>NZ_CP021404.1:0-1200000 GCF_002504165.1 Pacificitalea manganoxidans | reverse complement strand
ACGGATGGCGGCAAGATTGTCAAAAATCGAATATCACTCCCTTCGTCTTTTGCCTATTGTGCGGGCCAGAGACAGATGGCGGCGCAGCGACGCGCGGCCGGGAACGAAGGAGAGCGAACATGCGCGTCTATTACGATCGCGACTGCGACATCAACCTGATCAAAGACAAGAAGGTCGCCATTCTGGGCTACGGCAGCCAAGGCCATGCCCACGCGCTGAACCTGCGCGATTCGGGTGCAAAGAACCTCGTCGTCGCCCTGCGCGAAGGCTCCGCCTCCGCCAAGAAGGCCGAAGCCGAAGGTCTGGAAGTCATGGGCATCGCGGAAGCCGCCGCATGGTGCGACCTGATCATGTTCACCATGCCCGATGAACTGCAGGCCGAAACCTACAAGAAATACGTCCACGACAACCTGCGCGAAGGCGCGGCGATCGCCTTCGCCCACGGCCTAAACGTGCATTTCGGCCTGATCGAGCCGAAGCCCGGCGTTGACGTCATCATGATGGCCCCAAAAGGCCCCGGCCACACCGTGCGTGGCGAATACACCAAAGGCGGCGGCGTGCCCTGCCTTGTCGCCGTGCATCAGGACGCCACCGGCCGCGCGCTGGAACTTGGCCTGTCCTATTGCTCCGCCATCGGTGGCGGCCGCTCCGGCATCATCGAAACCAACTTCCGCGAGGAATGCGAAACCGACCTGTTCGGCGAGCAGGCCGTGCTGTGTGGCGGTCTGGTCGAACTGATCCGCATGGGCTTCGAGACGCTGGTCGAGGCGGGTTATGCCCCGCAGATGGCCTATTTCGAATGCCTGCACGAAGTGAAGCTGATCGTGGACCTGATCTACGAAGGCGGCATCGCCAACATGAACTACTCGATCTCGAACACGGCCGAGTATGGCGAGTATGTTTCCGGCCCGCGCATCCTGCCCTACGAAGAAACCAAAGCCCGGATGAAAGCGGTCCTGACCGACATCCAGAACGGCAAATTCGTGCGTGACTTCATGCAGGAAAACGCCGTGGGCCAGCCGTCGTTCAAGGCCACCCGCCGCAACAACGACGAGCACCAGATCGAGAAGGTCGGCGCCGAGCTGCGCGGCATGATGCCGTGGATCTCCGCTGGCAAGATGGTCGACAAAGAAAAGAACTGATCCCGTTCAGGATCTGTTGCCGATCCAACCGGATCGGCGGATCAGCCCGGAGCGCCAGCGCGCTCCGGGCTTTTTCGTATCACAAGGGCGGGACTGGTGACGCAGTTGGCGCATGCCCAGCTGGCGCAAACCGCCTGATGCCGGGCTGGACGCGCGCCGCCCGGACGCCTAACGATTGTGCACGAACAGCATAGCGCTGACCGCCGCCGCATCGGAGACCCCATGAGCACCGCCACCGAAGGACCGCAGATCGCCCGTCTCGATTGGATCATGGTCGGTGTGCTCGGCTTCGTCTGGGGCTCGACCTTTATGGTCACCGAATTGGCGCTGGAGGGCATGACGCCCTTCTGGGTCGCTTTTATCCGACTGGCCTTCGCCGCCCTGCCGATGGTTGTGATCTGGCGGTTGCGCGGCGGGCGGTTGGCGCTTGACCCAGACAATCCGCCCAAGCTGCGCGCCGTGGCGCTAGCTGGTGCGCTCAGCTCCGCGATCCCGTTTCTGCTGCTGTCATGGGCGCAGCAATTCGTGACCTCCGGCCTTGCCGGGACGGCGATGGCGGCGGTGACATTGATCGTGCTGCCGCTGGCGCATTTTCTGGTGCCGGGGGAACGCCTGACGGGGCGCAAGGCTTTGGGCGTGCTGGTCGGGTTCGGCGGCGTTCTGCTGTTGATCGGCGGCGACGCCTTTGCCAGCACGGGCGCACAGTTGGAAACGTGGGGGCGGATCGCCTGTCTGGGCGCGGCGGTCTGCTACGCGGTCAACGCGATCACCATCCGCCGCCTGCCGCCGATCGATCCGATGGGCCTGACCGCGATGATGATGCTGTCCGCCGCGCTGATCGTGCTGCCCGTCGCGCTGATTTTCGAAGGGGTGCCACCCCTGCCCGACGCCCGCACCCTCGCCGCGCTGCTGACGCTGGGGTTGGTGTCGACCGCGGCAATGAACCTGCTGCGCGTGTTGGTGATCCGCCGCGCCGGGCCCAGCTTCCTGACGCTGGTGAACTACCAGGTGCCGCTGTGGTCGGTGGTGATGGGCGTGGTGATCCTGCGCGAGCCGGTGCCGCCGACATTGCTCAGCGCTCTGGTCCTGATCCTTGCAGGCGTCGCGCTAAGCCAATGGCAGGCGCTGCGGGTGCTGGTGCTGCGCCGCCGCCGGCCGGGTCTGGGCGTCACCCCCACAGCGCAGGCGACGGCCCGCCAGATCCGGCTGCGCGACAGCGACTGACCACGCGGCGCCACTCTGCGGGCCCATGTCGATGCGGAAGGCAGGCCCCGGGCACCGGCGCGTCTGACAACCTGTCGCCACTCGCCAGACCCGAGGCCAAACCACCCTGCCCGGCTTAGCTTCCTAGACGGCGTTCGACGGTGTCGACGATGGTGCCCACCGTTTCGGTCAGCACCGCTTTGTCCTCGCATTCCGCCATCACCCGGATCAACGGCTCCGTCCCGGATTTGCGGATCAGCAGGCGGCCCTGACCGGCAAGACGCTTCTCGGCGGCGGCGATCTCGGCTTTGACCTCGGCATCCTCCAGCGGCTTCGCGCCCGGCTTGAACCGGACATTGCGCAGCAGTTGCGGCACCGGCTCGAACTGACGCACCAGTTCCGAGGCAAGTTTCCCCGATTGGCTCATCGCGGCCAGAAACTGCAACGCCGCGATCAGGCCGTCGCCGGTGGTGGTGTAGTCGGTCATCACGATATGGCCCGACTGTTCGCCGCCCAGATTGAAGCCGCCCGCGCGCATCCGCTCGACCACATAGCGGTCGCCGACGGGCGTGCGTTCCAGCCCCAAGCCCTGCGCCGCCAGATGCCGCTCCAGACCCAGATTGCTCATCACCGTGGCCACCAGCGCACCGCCGCGCAGGCGATCCTCGCTGGCCCAGAGCGTGGCAAGCAGGGCCATGATCTGATCGCCATCGGCCACCGCGCCGGTTTCGTCGAGAATCATCACCCGGTCGGCATCCCCGTCGAGACAAATTCCCAGATCCGCGCGCCGTTCGACCACCGTGCGCGCGGCCAACTGCACATTGGTCGAGCCGCAGCCATCGTTGATGTTGACGCCGTTCGGCTCCACCCCGATCGCGACGACCTCGGCGCCCAGTTCCCACAGAACTTCGGGCGCGGTGCGATAGGCGGCGCCGTTGGCGCAATCCACCACGATCCGCAGCCCGGTCAGCATCCGGTTCGCCGGGAAGGTCGATTTCGCCCGTTCGACATAGCGGAACCGACCATCGTCAATACGCTTGGCCCGCCCGATGCTGCCCGCGGCGGTGGGATCGACACCGTCGAGCACCATCGCCTCGATCTCGGCCTCGGCCTCATCCGACAGCTTGAACCCGTCGGGGCCAAAGAATTTGATACCGTTGTCATGGGCCGGGTTGTGACTGGCCGAAATCATGATCCCCACATCGGCCCGCATGGAGCGCGTCAGATACCCCACCGCAGGCGTCGGCACCGGCCCCAGCAGCAGCACATTCATCCCGGTCGAGGTCAGCCCGGCGGTCAGCGCGTTTTCGAACATGTAGCCCGACAGGCGCGTGTCCTTGCCGATCACCACCCGGTGGCCGCTGCTGCCGTCGGAGCGGAAATACCGCCCCGCCGCCGCGCCCAGACGCAATGCCATTTCGGCGGTCATCGGATAGGCGTTGGCCTGACCGCGCACGCCATCCGTGCCGAAAAGTTCCCTGCCGCTCATTGTCTGCCTTTCGTCGTCGCCGCGATGCCTGCACGGCGGATGTTTAACCTGTCGATGTCGACCATGTAGGTCGGCGGCGCACACAGCAACCTGTGACGCGTGATTTCGGTGCTGACCGGGCCGCTGCTCAATCCACCGCGCCGCGGGGATCGCACACCGCACGCCACAGCCGCAATGCCTGCGCATGGGAGGCCGCATCATGCACCCGCATGACCTGCACCCCCTGCCCCCATGCCGCCAGCGCGAGCGCGACGGAGCCGGGATCGCGCGCATCGGCGGGCAGGTCTGCCTCCGCCCCGGCCCCCAGCCGCCCGATGAAGCGTTTGCGCGACACGCCCAACAGCAGCCCGCAGCCCAGCCCGTGAAACAGGCCGATCCGCCGCAGCAGCGCCAGATTATGCGCCTGTGTCTTGCCAAAGCCGATACCGGGATCGAGCAGGATTCGGCGTCGGTCAATGCCCGCGGCCTCGGCCCGCTGCAACCGGGTCTCTAGCGCGTCATACACATCAAGCAGCACATCACCGTAGCGTGGATCATGCTGCATCGTTTCCGGCAGGCCCTGCGCATGCATGATGCACACGGGTGCGGCGCGCGCGGCGACCAGATCCGCCATTGCCGGATCGAAGTCAAAGCCCGAAACGTCGTTCACCAGATCCGCCCCGGCATCCAGCGCCGCCGCAGCCACGGTGGCCTTGCGCGTGTCGATGCTGATGGGCGTGGCAATACCGTCCGCGCGCAGCGCGCGGATCACCGGAGCGGTGCGCGCGATCTCTTCCGCCTGCGCCACCTCTGCCGCGCCGGGCCGGGTGCTTTCGCCGCCAAGGTCCAGCATGTCGCTATCGGCGGCCAGATGCCGCGCCTGCGCCAACGCGGCCTCCGGCCTGTCGAACTGCCCGCCATCCGAGAAACTGTCCGGCGTCAGGTTCAGAATTCCCATGATGCGCGGCAGCCGCAGGTCGAGCCCGCCCACCGGCCCGCGCGCGGCGGTCAGCCGATCCAGCACATCGGTCGGAACCTGCTCGATCGGCACGATATCCGGCAGGTCTTCGTAAGGGTCGGGATGATCGACGGGCGCGCGGCGGATGCGCTCCACCCGGTCAAACCAGCACCAGCCCCCCGCCAGCGGCAGCGCCTCAGGGCTGCGCGCGGGGTCGGTCTGACAGATCGGGCGCCAATAGACCCGGTCGGTATCACGCTGTTGCGTATCGTGCGGGACAGACGGCGTCATGCTGTCACTCCTTCTCAGGCGCGATGCCCAGTTCCTCGGCCAGCCACGCGATCAGCCGCGCGGGATCGGCGCTGCGCGGTGCGCCGGGCGTATCGAGGATCAGCTTTGCCGGGGCCCAGACACAGGCTGCCCCGGTGCGGCGGGCATGTTCGATCTCGGTTCGGGTGGCGACCACGGTCATCTGCGGATGCCGGGCGATCAGCGCCCAGCCCGCCTGCTCCAACGCCAGCAGCGCCCGGCGCAAATCGGCCTCCGCATGTCCGGTCACGGGCAGCGCGGGCGGCGCGACCGGCAGCACGATCACCGGACCTTCGCCCGCAGGCAGCGCATCGCCGTCGGCCATAAGCACCAATCGCGGCACCGGCGGCGGGGCGATCCGGTCACGCCCAGCCGAGGCTATCGCGGCGGGTGCAACCTCCGGCGCAGGGACCGGACCGCGCTCCGCCCCCGGCTTTTCGCGCCGGATCGAAACGCCCAGCGCGAATGGTCCGCGGTCGAGCTTGCGCAGCTCCACCTCCACCGCGCCTGCGCGTGGCTCGGCCAGCAGCAGCGCGGCGATACGCTCGGCCAGCGTTTCAAGCAGGTTCAGACGCTCCGCCGCCGTGGCGGTATCGATGGCGGCAAGGATGGTGTCGTAGCTCAAGATCGTGTCGACATCGTCATCCACTCCGCCGGACTGCGGCGTCACCTCTACCGTGATCTCGAAGCCAAGCCGCTGGGTCGCGTTACGTTCGCTCGCGAATGCTCCGATTTCCAATTCCCGCACATGGTCGCGCAGGAAAATCCGGTCGGCACGCGGGCGCAGCACGGGCGCGACCGGGCTCATGCCGACCCTGCCAGCACGCTTGCAACGCCGGGGGTTTCGGGGGCGCTGGCTTTGCGGCCGGTGGTGGCGAGGCGGTAGGTCATAAGGTCTCCTTCTGCCCCGGCCCGGCCCGCAATGGGACCGGCCCCGGCGGCACGGCTCCTGTTTGCGGCACAGGTAACGCCGTGATAGGCGCATCGCCAGTCAAAAGGGGACAGTCTGCGGAGCACCGCCGCAGGGTCGGGCATCAGGACATGTCGCGTTGTATCAACTGACCGAGGAATCACCTGCCGATCACTGGGAGGTGGAAGCACTTTACGATCTGTGTTTCGCGCCCGGGCGGGAGGCGCTGTCCTCCTATCGTCTGCGCGATGGCATTCCCCCCGTGGCCGGGCTGTCCCGTGTCGCCCGCGATGCCGATGGCATCCTTGCCGGAGCGATCCGGTTCTGGCCCGTGCGCATCCGCCCCGCCGCCGCGCACAGCTTTGCCCCGGCCCTGCTGCTCGGCCCGGTCGCGGTGCATCCCACCCGTCAGGGTGAAGGACTTGGCGGATTACTCATGCGCGACAGTTTGCACCGGGCCGAGGATGCCGGATGGCATCGCGTGATGCTGGTGGGCGATGCGCCCTATTACAGCAGGTTCGGCTTTACCCGGCTCGACGCCGTGCGCATGCCGCCCCCGACCAACCCCGAACGGGTGCTGGGATTGGGCGACTGGCAGGGGATCGAAGGGGATGTGCAGGCATGGCGCGACTGACCGCGCCCGCCCGGCGGATCAATCCGCCGTGGCGACCCGCGTCGCGCCGAACACGCACCCATCGCTGACAAGCTGCGGCGGCGTCAGGCACAGATTGCGTGCCACGGCCCATGCAGCCAGCACTTTGGGCACATAATCACGGGTTTCGGCATAGGGCGGCACGCCCGCATTGCGGCGCACGGCGTTCTCGCCCGCATTGTAGGAGGCCAGCACCATCAGCGGATCGCGATCGAACTCCCCCATCAACCAGTCAAGATACGCCACGCCCCCGCGAATGTTTTCTGCGGGGTTCGTGCGGTCGGTGACGCCAAAGCGCGCGGCGGTAGGGGCCATCAACTGCATCAGCCCCGTCGCGCCCGCGTGACTGACAGCGGCGGTGCGCCCCGAGCTTTCCACCCCGATGACGGCAACAACCAGCGCGGGCGAGACAGAGGTGCCAATCGTGGCCTTCAGGATATCGGTCCCGTGGATGTCGGCGATGCGCTTGAGCGTGGCCAGCCGCGGTCCCGCCACCCGCGCGCCACCCGGCCCGGCGCCCAGTGCCGCCACGGCTTTCTCCAGCCGCCCCGGTCCGCTTGCGCCGAGTGCGGGTGAAATCGCGTCCCAATACCATGCATAGGCGCTTTTGCTCGCGACGCTGCCCGCGGTCCCCGCAGCACCGCCCCCGGCGGGGGGCGTCGGGGCTTTTGCGACGGTATCCTGCGCCGCGCGCTTCTTTAGCAATTCCGGGTCCGTGCCATTGGGGCGCGCCGCCAGAAATTGCGCCTGAGCCGCGGGATCGATCTGAACCGTGATCCGCTTACCCGCCGTTGGTCGCCCCACCGCCACGCGTTTAAAGGTAAAGGCTGTGGTGTCCTCCGCGTGGGCGCGCGAGGGCGTCAGACCGGCAAGCGTGACGGACCCAAGAAGAATCGCCACGCCCGTCAGGGCGCCAACGATCAGGTTTGCGGGCATTTTGGCCCGGCTGGCGGCGTACATGCTCATCACTGTCCCCGTGAACACCCGCGCAGGGCGTTTCGTTCATCTAGGTTTTCGCCCATTCGGGCTTATCGATACGCCCAGCTAAGCCTGTGAGCCCGTTCAGAGCCAGACAAAGCTGCCTTGATTGCCCCGGTTAATGCCAATTTTGTGTCCGACCGTGCGGTTGAAGCAACGCTCCAGCAGGTATTAACGAAAAGTTTCCATGTAAGAACAACCTGTTAACACGAAAATTCGCCGAAAAACGCCCCGCTTTGAAATTGTACGAGTGCGGTCAAAGTGCTGCCCCATTCCAGGGGCTATATCATCTCATCCAAAGCGGAGATCGAGCCAAACAAGAGGCCGGCTCACAAGAGATCCGCAGCGGCAAACTGAAACGAGCAAACTTGATCCTTGGAGGGACAACACTATGAAATTCTTCAACATCCTGAGCAACTTCCGCAACGACGAAGACGGTGCTGTGACCGTTGACTGGGTTGTGCTGACCGCCGCCATCGTCGGCCTGGGCATCGCCGTTCTGACCACCGTTGGTGGCGGCATCAACGAACTCAGCGGCGACATCGCGGAAGATGTTAGCTCCACCGCCGTCGGCGGCGTGGTCGCCGCTCAGAAAGCGGAGTAATCCGCTCCGATCCCGCCCGCAGCCGCCCACTAGGGTCCGCGCGGGCGGGATTTACCGCCGCCTTCGGTCGAATCTGGCCTCCGCGCCAAGCAAAAACAGACGGACCAAGATGATACATTCCCTCATCGCCCTGTTTCGCAAGAACGAAGACGGTGCCGTCACTGTGGACTGGGTGGTTCTGACGTCCGGCATCATCCTGATCGTCCTCGCGGCCCTCGTGCCCTTCGCCAACGGCATCTACTCGGTCTCCGAGTTGGTCGGCGACGAAGTCAGCAGCAGCTCCGTCGAGAAGATCCACGCGACGATGGACTGACGCCTCAGCGCGATCCACGCACCCCATCATCGACCTGCGCTGGTTAGACTGCGGCTCCGCTTCCCCATGAGCGCGGCCGCCCTGCGCGGTTCTGCCCCTGCGCATCTGCGCGGACGGCCAAGACTTAATAGAAACACGAGCAGAGAGAGGGTGTCCAAATGCGTATGCTTTTCGGCCTTGTACTTATCCTCGGCGTCGGCCTGGCCGGGTTTGCGGCCTACATGTTTCAAGGCTATCTGGAGCAAGCCACGCTGGAGCGCGATATCTTGCTAGAGCAGCGCTCGAAACTGGCCCCGACAACCGAAATCCTCGTGGTCTCGACCAAGAAAAACTACGGTGAACTGCTCGAGCAGGACGATGTGAAAGCGATCGTCTGGCAGGCCGATAGCGTGCCTGAAGGCAGCTTCACCAAGATCGACGAGCTGTTCCCCGAAGGGGAGGAGCCGCGGATCATCCTGAGCAACATGCAAAAATTCGAGCCGATCCTGACCGGCAAAGTGACCCAGCCCGGCGAAGATGCGGGCCTGACCTCGCGCCTTGGCATGGGCATGCGCGCCTTTGCGATCAAGGTTGACGTGACCTCCGGGGTCAGCGGCTTCCTGCGGCCCGGCGACCGGGTCGATGTCTACTGGACGGGCAAGGCCTTCGACAAGGAAGTGACCCGCCTGATCGACACCCGTGTGCGCCTGATCGCCGTGGACCAGATTTCCGACAGCGGCCGCCTGTCGCCGGTGATCGCCCGTAACGTTACCGTCGAAGTGAGCCCGCAGCAGGTCGCCGCGCTGGCTCAGGCGCAGGCCACCGGGCGGCTGTCGCTGAGCCTTGTCGGTGCCGAGGATGACATGGTGGCGGAGGTCGTGCAGGTCGATCAGCGCTCCTTGCTGGGGATCGAAGAACGCGCCCCTGCCCCCGAACCGGTGCGTGAACGGGTCTGCTCGACCAAGGTCCGCCGTGGCGCCGAGGTCTACGAACAACGCATCCCCTGCACGAACTAAGGGGCACCGGCGCTCTGATTTGCGCCGGACCTGCCTGAAACGCAGGAGGGGCGCAAACGCCAAGCCTACCGTTTCATTGGACAATTGCCCGCGACAGGACCACCTGTTGCGGGCAAACTACATCCAGCCCCCCTGCCAACGGTTTGATTATTGAAAAAAAAAGCCTTTGCCCGCACGATAAGGGCAAGATCGGGCGAAGACCCATTATGCACGCGGTGACGAGAGGCAGGTCACACATGAATTTCAAGACGCTTTTCGGAGCGGCGGCGCTGGGGCTTGGCCTCACCACGCTGACGGCGCCCGCGACGCTCGCGGAGACGCTGCGCGTGCTCAGCGGGTCCGCCTCGCGGGATCTGGCCGTTCCCATGAACCGCGCGGTGATCGTCGAAAGCGACGTCCCCTTCGCCGAACTCTCCATCGCGAATCCCGGCATCGCCGATATCTCGACCCTGTCGGAGCGCACGATTTACGTTCTGGGCAAGGCACCGGGCCGCACGACGCTGACGCTGCTGGCGGCGGATGGCTCGCTCATCACCAATGTCGAGGTGCAGGTCACCGCCGATGTGAGCGAGCTGAAAGAGCGCCTGCGCGAGGTGCTCCCTGGCGAGCCGATCGAAGTGCGCCCCGCCAATGACGGGCTTGTGCTTTCGGGCATCGTATCGTCGGCTCAGGCCATCGACCGCGCGATTGATCTTGCGCAGCGGTACGCGCCCGACCGGGTGTCGAACCTGATGTCCGTGGGCGGCACCCAGCAGGTCATGCTGAAGGTCCGCTTCGCGGAGATGAGCCGCTCGGTCCGCAAAAGCCTGTCGGCCTCTCTGGCCGTCAACGGCACCAGCAATAACGGCAATGTCGGCGTGTTGGGGGGCAGCAATGGCTACACCTCCGACAGCCAGATCTCCAACCTGTTCGATGGCGCCTCCGGCACCCGACCCAGCATCGACGGCTCCGCCGGGGCGCTGGCCATCGGTGTCGGCGCAGGCAGCGTCGAATTCGCGATCCTGCTGGAAGCGCTCGAATCGAAAGGCTTCATCCGCACGCTGGCGGAACCGAACCTGACCGCCCTGTCGGGGCAGGAGGCCAGTTTCCTTGCAGGTGGCGAATATCCGGTGCCCACGGCCAATGACAACGGCAACGTATCGGTGGAATTCAAACCCTTCGGCATCAGCCTTGCCTTCACCCCGCGGGTGATCGGCGAAAACATCAACCTGCGCTTGTCGGCCGAGGTCAGCGGCCTCGATTCGACCATCAGCTATACCGATGCCGGCTTTACCATCAACGGGTTCAGCACCCGCTCCACCGCCACCACGGTGGAGATGCGCGACGGCGAAAGCATCGCGATCGCGGGCCTGATCCAGGACGACTTCACCGACAACTCCAGTCAGGTGCCGTGGCTTGGCGATATTCCGGTGCTGGGCGCGCTGTTCCGCAGCGCCGATTATCAGCGCGATCAATCGGAACTGGTGATCGTGGTGTCCGCGCATCTGGTGTCGCCCACCCGTGGCGAAACGCTGGCCCTGCCCACCGACCGGGTGCGCCCGCCGACCGAGCGTGAACTCTTCTTGCATGGCAAGACCGCCGCCGGGGCGGGCACACCGCTGCGCGGCGGGGCGGGCGAAGTCGCCCGGCAGGATTTCAGCGGCTCCTACGGCTATGTGATGGAATGAAAACGATGAGCTTCACGCGCAACGCGCTGATCGGGGCGGGGCTGGCACTGGCCACCGCCGCCTGCACCCCCGCCTCGCGGGTCGAGTTCGATCAGGTCGCGGGTGGCGATCTGGATACCGGAACGTTCGGCAATGCCACGATGACCAATCAACAGGTCATGACCGGCAATCAGGACGGCGTTCTGCTGAACCTTGCGCGCAAATTCGCGGCCGAGGCTCCGACGACCATCACCTTTGCGTTCAACAGCGACGCGCTGGACGGTGCGGCGCGCGCCACGCTGGATCAACAGGCCCGGTGGATCGCGCAATATCCCTCGATCCGGTTCCGGGTCTATGGCCACACCGATAAGGTCGGCTCGGAAAGCTACAACAAGGATCTTGGCCTGCGGCGTGCCTATGCGGCGGTCAACTATCTGACCTCGCGCGGCATTTCGCGTGACCGGTTGGAGGCTGTGGTATCGTTCGGCGAAACCCAGCCGCTGATCGTGACCGAGGGCCGCGAGCGTCGCAATCGCCGCACCGTGACCGAAGTTTCGGGCCATTACCGCGCCGGGGGACCGCCGCGAATCCAAGACGGCAAATATGCGCTTTTCTCATATAACGAGACGGTGCAATCCGCGACCGAGACTCACGCGGCAAGCGGCGGCGGCGGATAACATCGCCTGCCGGTGACCGGCCCGCGCGGCGAGCGATCCGCGCGGCCTAACCCCCTGAAACGCGGCGATAAGGCGACATTTGCCATATCCCCGCCATGGGAAGACAGCCTCAGGCAGCATGAGCACTCGCCCTAAGCCTGAAGAATCGCTCACTGTGGTCGCGTAGCGGAGCGTGGTTAACCCCGTGATAACCCCTTTTGCATAGGGTTATGGCGCAAATTGCCCCTCCCCCCACACACCTCATGCATTTTGGAAACAACCACGCCGCGAACCGGTCACTTTCGGCGATATCCAAACAATTGCATCTTTTGAGCCTCAATCTCGCCTGAATTTCTGAGCATCAAGGACGCTGAGGCCGAGTGGGTCGTCGGATGTCATTCCGGCTTAACCAAAACCCGGTCTTAGGTAGAAAAGGACTGGTGTAGAATGATGAGCAGTGCAGCATTGGAGCCCAATCCGGCGCCGCTGATCGCGTGCACAATTTCGCGCGATGTCCAGAACTTCGATCTGCTGATCGAGGATATGGAGCAGAAGCTGGGCGAAAACTGGGGCGATCTCAGTTTCGACGACGCGCTGATCTTTCTTCAGCAGCCCGATGCGCGGGATCTGAAATTCGTGGCCATCGCCATGAACGGCGATGACGAAGACGCGCTGCCCGACCTTCTGGCCATCGTTCAGGCGGCGAAAGCCATCAACCTCAAAGTCATCGTGATCGCAGAGGAGGTCAGCCCGATCATCCTGCACCAGCTGCTGCGCGGCGGGGCGGATGACTTCGTGCCCTACCCCCTGCCCGAAAACGCGCTGCACGAGGCCGTCGAGCGGCTGGAGAAGAAGGCCGAGGCTGCGCCCGAACTGGTCTATGACAACGTCACGGTGTCGACCCTGACCGCCACCAATGACCGCGACGGGGTGATCTTGCCGGTGCATGGTCTGGCCGGTGGGGTGGGCGCGTCGAACTTCGCCGTCAACCTCGCCTGGGAGCTGTCCGACGGCGGCAAGAAGAAGGGCGCCGATGCGCCGCGCGTCTGCCTTATCGATCTTGATCTGCAATTCGGCTCGGTCGCGACCTATCTCGACCTGCCCCGCCGCGAAGCCGTCTATGAGATCCTTTCCGACACCGCAGGCATGGATAACGACGCTTTCATGCAGGCGCTGCTGACCTTCCATGACCGGCTTCATGTCTTTACGGCCCCGTCCGAAATCCTGCCGCTGGACATTGTGGACAGCGCCGACATCACCGCGATCCTCGATAAGGCGCGCGCCAATTTCGACTATGTGGTCGTCGACATGCCCTCCACGCTGGTCAGCTGGACGGAAACGGTGCTGCAAGCCTCGCACATCTATTTTGCGATGCTGGAGCTCGATATGCGCTCGGCCCAGAACGTGGTGCGCATGGTGCGCGCGCTGAAGGCCGAAGACCTCCCCCACGAGAAGCTGCGCTTCGTGCTGAACCGCGCGCCGCGCTTCACCGATCTGTCGGGCAAGGCGCGGGTGAAACGGCTGTCGGAAAGCCTCGACATCAAGGTCGAACTGCTGCTGCCCGATGGCGCCAAGCAGGTGACGCAGGCCTGTGACCACGGTCTGCCGCTGGCCGAAACCGCCGCCAAGAACCCGCTGCGCAAAGAAATTCAGAAGGTCGCGAAAAGCCTGCACGACCTCGTCATGAAAGAAGCCACGGGCTGATCTGCCTGTGAGACCGAAACGGAGCCAGTGATGTTTTCACGCTACAAGAAACCCGGCGCTGAGCCGCAGCGCGGTGCGAAGCCGGTGGCGGTCCCCGCCGCCGCAGCAGCCCCCGTGGCCGCAGCCGCCGCGCCGAGCGTCGCTGCCACCATCGCCCCCGTCAGCCCGCCGCCCGCCGCCACAGCCAACCGCGCCCCCACAGGCAAGGCCGCCGCCGCGCAGGCCAACCCCGCGGATAAGGAAAAGAAGCGCAAGGAACGTCTGGCCGAACTAAAGGTCGAACTGCACAAGGGCTTGCTCGACAACCTCAACCTTGCCGCGCTCGAAACCGCTACCGAAAGCGATCTGCGCACCGAAATCGCCGACATCTCGAACGAGGCGCTGGCCGAGATGTCCGTCGTGCTCAACAAAGAAGAGCGCACGACGCTGTATCAGGAGCTTTACGACGAGGTGACCGGGCTTGGCCCGCTGGAGCCGCTGCTGAAGGATGACGACGTCAACGACATCCTCGTCAACGGCCCGCACCGGATCTTTGTCGAGCGCAAGGGTAAGCTGGAACTCAGCGAAATCACCTTCAAGGATGAAAAGCACCTGCTGCGGATCATCGACAAAATCGTCTCCGCCGTGGGGCGCCGCGTCGACGAATCGAACCCTTATGTCGACGCCCGCTTGGCCGATGGCTCGCGCTTCAACGCGATGGTGCCGCCCGTGGCCGTGGATGGCAGCCTTGTCTCGATCCGTAAGTTCAAGAAGGAAAAGCTCGGCATTCGCGATCTGGTCCAGTTCGGCGCCTTTACCGAAGACATGGCCACCTATCTGGAGGCCGCCGTCGCCTGCCGGCTCAATGTCATCGTGTCGGGCGGCACCGGCTCAGGGAAAACGACGACGCTCAACGCGCTGTCGTCGTTCATCGACAATTCCGAACGCATCCTGACCATCGAAGACACCGCCGAACTTCAGCTTCAGCAGACCCATGTCGGTCGTATGGAAAGCCGCCCCCCCAACGTGGAGGGCAAAGGCGCCGTGACCCAGCGCGACTGTCTGCGCAACGCCCTGCGAATGCGCCCTGACCGGATCATCGTGGGCGAAACCCGCGGCGAGGAAGTCATCGACATGCTTCAGGCCATGAACACCGGCCATGACGGCTCGATGACCACCATTCACGCCAACTCCGCCCGCGACGGGGTCAGCCGTCTCGAAAACATGGTCGCGATGGCCGGGATCGAAATGCCGCTAAAGGCCGTGCGCGCGCAGATCGCCAGCGCTGTGAACCTGATCGTGCAGGCCAGCCGTCTGCAGGATGGCTCCCGCCGGATGGTGTCGATCACCGAGGTGACCGGCATGGAAGGCGAAGTGATCTCGATGCAGGAGGTCTTCCGTTACGAGCGGCAGGGCCTTGGCCCCGATGGCAAGATCATCGGCCGCTTCAACGCCACGGGCGTGCGGTCGCATTATTCCAACAGGTTCAAGCAATGGGGCTACGATCTGCCGCCAGCGCTGTTCGAGCCGGTCGTCTAGGAGGCCATCATGCAGATCAGTGCAGAGCCGCTCATCTACGGTATCGTCTTTATCGCCGTGTTGCTGCTGGTCGAAGGCGTCTATCTGACCGTCTTCGGCAAATCGATCAGCCTCAACAGCCGCGTGAACCGCCGCCTGTCGCTGATGGAGAAAGGCGCGGGCCGCGAAGAGGTGCTCGAACAACTCCGCAAGGAGATGTCGCAGCATATGGGCGCGCGGGGCATCCCGCTCTATTCCATCCTCGCCGAGAAGGCGCAGAAGGCCAATATCGCCTTCACGCCACGCCAGCTGATCATGATCATGGCCGCAGTGTCGGCGCTGGCCTTCGTGGCGCTGACGGTGGGCACCTCCGCTTCAACCCCGGTGCGGGCGCTCGTGGCGATCGTGATGGGCGTGGGCGGCGTCTATGTCTGGGTCAACAACAAGGCCAAGAAGCGCCTCGCGATGATCGAAGAACAGCTCCCCGACGCGGTGGAGCTGATGGTGCGCTCGCTGCGGGTGGGGCATCCGTTCTCCTCCGCCGTCAACATCGTCGCCAAGGAGGTGCCCGATCCGCTCGGCTCCGAGTTCGGGATGATCGCCGACGAGGCCGCCTATGGCCGCGACATCACCGAAAGCCTGAAGGCGCTGGCCGAACGCATGGATATGCAGGATCTGCGGTTCCTCGCCGTGGCCGTGACCATTCAGCAGACCTCCGGCGGTAACTTGGCCGAAATCCTCGACGGTCTGGCCAAGGTGATCCGCGCGCGGTTCAAGCTGTTCCGCCGGGTGAAAGCCATCACCGCCGAGGCGAAATGGTCCGGCATGTTCCTGTCGGTGTTTCCGTTCGGCGCTTTGGTGATGATCAACATCATCCAGCCCAACTATTACGACGATGTCAAAGAAACCTCGGCCTTCATCCCGGCCTGTCTCGTCGTCGCCGCCTTTCTCATCATCAACATGATTTTCATGAAGATCATGGTCAACATCAAGGTCTGAGGGGACTGCTGTCATGGACTATCTCGACACTGCGAACCAGTTCCTCATCGACCAGTTCGGACCGATGGGCCCGCTTTATGCCGTAGGGGCGCTTGGGGTGCTGTTGGTGCTGCTGGCGCTGCCGATGCTGCTGCACCGCAAGGCCGACCCGCTGGACAAGATCAAGCAGGAGGGCGGCACCGGCGTGCGCCCCGCCGCGCCCAAACCCACCGGCGGCAAGCAGCAGAACCTGCGTTACAAGCGCGGCAAACGCGAACAGAAGCTCGACAAATACGCCAGCTTTCTGGAGCCGCAGGACGCCGAAGAACTGTCCTCGGCCCGGCTAAAGATGATCCAGGCGGGCTATCGCGGCAAAGGCGCGGTGCGGGCGTTCCACTTTGCCTCCTTCGCGCTGGGGCTGGGTATGCTGGCCTTCGGCTTGCTGCTGGCACTGCTGAAATCGGTGAATGGCGAACTCACGACGCAGCTTCTGATGCTCTATGTCGTGATCCCCGGCGGCATTGGATATTACCTGCCGAAATACTGGGTGAACCGCCGTATCCAGACCCGGCAACAGGAAATCACCAACGGCTTTCCCGACGCACTCGACATGATGCTGGTTTGCGTCGAGGCGGGCCAGTCGCTCGATCAGTCGATCATCCGAGTCTCCAAGGAAATCCGCGCCGGTTTCCCCGCGCTGGCCGAAGAATTCGAGATTATCAGCTACGAGATGAAAGCCGGTAAGGAAAAGATCGCCGTGCTCAAGGACATGTCCGAACGCGCAGGCGTGGCCGATGTGGCCTCCTTCGTGACGGTTCTGATCCAGTCGACGACCTTCGGCACCTCGATCGCCGAAGCGCTGCGGGTCTACGCCGCCGAGATGCGCGACAAACGGGTCATGCGCGCGGAGGAAAAAGCCAACACCCTGCCCACCAAACTGACGCTGGGCACGATGATGTTCACCGTGCCGCCCCTGATGATCATCCTCATCGGCCCCTCGATCTACGGCATCTACACGACGCTGAACGGCGGGTTGTAAGGCAAGGCGCGACGTGAGCCTGCCCGTGGGGTGGCGTTGCGACGGTCGAGCGGTGCGCTTTATAGGGACACCCCCTCCCCGCCCAGAGATCAGCGTGAGAGTGGACGCGCTGAGTTCAGAGGCTACGAGGCATAGCTAATCTGAGCACAACGGCAGCCTGCCCGTGGGGTGGCGCTGAAACGGCTGAACTGCGCGCTTTATGGGTGCCACACCCCTCCCCGATCCGAGGTCAGCGCGTTGTGGCAAAGCGCCAGCCCGGGGGACGGGCAGGCGCTCGCTCTCGCGCCCTGCGGGCTTGTCCGAGAGCGGATGCGTCGAGTTCTGAGGCAAGGCTCGACGTGAGCCTGCCCGTGGGGTGGCGTCGCAGCGACTGAACTGCGCGCTTTATGGCGACACATCCCTCCCCGATCCGTGGTCAGCGCGCGGTGGCCAAGCGCCAGCCCGCCGGAACGGGCAGGCGCTCGCCCGCGCGGCTTCGCCTTGCCCGCGGGCGGGTGCGCTTAGGTCTGAGGTCCGCGTGACCCTTGCCGGTGCCCCACCAGCCACCTGCCCGTTCCCTCGGACCCTCGTCACCCTTCGCCCCAACACGCCCAAGCCCGCTCGCCTGCACCCCGCTTGACCTCACCGCCCTGTGAGGAGACGTCGCGGCCCCCTTGGCAGCGGCGCGCCATTTCGCGACACTGGCCGTGTTCGCGATTTCGGTGCATATCAGTCCGCCACTGCCCCACGTCCCCGCCCTCCATGCTTTCCTCGCAGCCACAGGCCTGACCCCATGACCGCGCGCACGGCACTTCTGCTTCCGCTCCTTGTTGGCCTCGCCGCCTGCGCGGGCGATGGCACGCTCAAACCGCTCAGTTCCGCCGAGACAAAGACCGATGACGCCGCCCTCGACGGGTTGGAAACCGGTCACCGCTTGATGGAGACGGGCGAGTATGAGCAGGCGTTGAAAGCATACCTGCTGGCCGCGTCGGAACGGGGCATCGATGTCGATGTGCTGTCGGCGCTGGGATCGGCCAATCTCCGGCTGGGCCGTCTGGGTCAGGCGGAGGATCTGCTGCGCCGCGCGATCCGCGAGGATGAAACCTTTGCCCCCGCGTGGAACAACCTCGGCGTGGTGCTGATGGAGCAGGGCGAAACCGGCGAGGCGCGGCGCGTCTTCCAGACCGCATTCGCGCTGGATAGTGGCGAAAGTGCCGAAATTCGCGACAATTTGAAGCTCGCTATCGCGAAAACGGAAATCACCGATTACACTGGCGCGAACGAAACAAGCAATTTCGAATTGGTGCGGCGGGGACGCGGGGTCTACCAGCTCCTGAGCACACCATGAGGCCCGAGAGCAGCAAGAAGGACGCCCACCCGATGCAGCGCCCGAACCGTAGTCTCCTGCCGCTCTGCCTGGGCGGCATTCTGATCCTGACCGCCTGCGAAAAGACCGCCGACACCGATGTCGACCGGGCGCTGCAATCGGTCAACGCGATCGACGACAACAACCTGTCCGACATCATGCTGACCGTCGCGGACCCGGATGAGGCCGTGGCCTATTTCCGCCGCGCCGCCACCGAAAATCCCGAGCGGATCGACCTGCAACGCGGGCTGGCCACATCGCTGGTGCGCGCCAAACGCCCGACCGAGGCCGTCGCCGTCTGGACCAAGGTGACCGCCCTGCCGGAGGTCACAAACGAGGACAGTATCGGACTGGCCGATGCGCTGATCCGGGCGGGCGACTGGCCCCGCGCGGAGGCGACGCTGAACGCCATCCCCCCGACCTACGAGACCTACAAACGCTACCGGCTGGAAGCCATGATCGCCGACGGCAACAAAAACTGGGCCAAGGCCGACAGCTTCTATGAGACCGCGGTGGGCCTGACCACGACGCCCTCCGGCGTGCTCAACAACTGGGGTTATTCCAAGCTGACGCGCGGCGACTATCCCGGCGCGGAGCGGCTGTTCGTCGAGGCGATCACCTATGACGACAATCTGTTCACCGCCAAGAACAACCTCGTTCTGGCCCGCGGCGCGCAGCGCAACTACCAGATGCCCATCGTCAAGATGACCCAGATCGAGCGGGCACAATTGCTGCATACGCTGGCGCTCACGGCGATCAAGCAGGGCGACGTCACCATCGGCAAGGGCCTGTTGCAGGAGGCGGTCGAAACCCACCCGCAACATTTCGAAGACGCCGCGCGCGCGCTTGCGGCGCTCGACAGCACCGTGGTGAATTGAGCCCGGATTGATGATCGCCCAAAGCGCCACCGCCGCCCTCGCTTTTCTGCCCCTCGCGGCGCTTGTGTCGCTCTGGGTGGCGTGGTCCGACATGGCGCGGATGAAAATCCCGAACCGTGCGGTGCTGGCGCTGCTGCTCGTCTATGCCGTGATCGGTCCCTTCGTGCTGCCGCTGCCGGAATATGGCTGGCGCTGGGTGCATTTCGGCGCGGTGCTGCTGGTGGGGTTCTTGATGAACATGCTGCGCCTGATCGGGGCGGGTGATGCCAAATTCGCGGCGGCGATGGCGCCCTTCGTGGCGCTGGGGGACATGCTGCTGGTGCTCTATCTGTTCGCGGGGGTTTTGCTGGCGGCGTTCATCTGCCACCGGATCGCGCGCGCCATCCCGGCGGTGCGGGGATTGGCCCCCAATTGGGAAAGCTGGCACCGCACCCGCGATTTCCCCATGGGGCTGGCTTTGGGTGGCACGCTCATCGCCTATCTCGCCGTCGGGGCCGCCTGCATCCGCTGAGCCGAGACTTCGTCGCGCCCGCTCCACGCTCTTGCCACATTGATCGGCTCTCACTGCGCCATAGGCCGCGCTGTTTTATGCGCACAACGGCCAAGCAGTGATGGAGCAGGACAGATGAACATGGCGCCCGGAGCGATTGACGGCACCACCCTAGACCCAGACGCGACAGCGCGCCCGCCTGCCGTGCAGCCGCCCCCCGCCCCGCGCCGGTTGGAGGACATGGCCCTGTCGCCCGTCATGATGCGCGACATCCTGATCAAGACCATGTTCCGCAAGAACCTCGAACAGGTCAGCGATCTGGCGCAGGCGGTCTGTCTGCCAGTGCAAGTCACGCAGGAGTTGATCGACCTTGCCCGCACCCAGCGGCTGGTCGAGGCGACCGGCACGCTGCATGCCAATTCGGGCGGCGAGATGGGCTATCAGCTGACCGATCAGGGCAAGACCCGCGCGCTCGACGCGCTGGCGCAATCGGAATATTTCGGCGCGATGCCGGTGCCGCTCGACGTCTACCGCGAACAGGTCAAACGCCAGTCGATCCGCAATATCCAACTGACCCGCACGCAGCTGACGGATGCGATGGGCCACCTGATCCTGCCGCCCGATCTGCTGGGCCAATTGGGGCCGGCGGTGACGTCGGGCCGGTCGATCCTGATGTATGGCCCGCCGGGCAACGGTAAATCCTCGATCTCCAACGGCATCCGCGACGCGATGGGGGATAAGATCTATATCCCCCGCGCCGTCGAATATGCCGGGCAGGTCATCACCGTCTACGACCCCATCGTGCACAGCGCGGCAGAGGCGCAGGTCGATAATCCCAATTCCCTGCGACGCAGTTCCACCCGCTTCGACACCCGCTATGTGCGCTGCGACCGGCCCACGGTCATCACCGGGGGCGAGCTGTCGTTATCGATGCTGGATCTGGTCTACAACCCCACCGCGCGCACCTATCAGGCCCCGCTGCAACTGAAATCCACTGGCGGCATTTTCATCGTCGACGACCTGGGCCGTCAGGCGGAGCCGCCGCAGGCGCTCATCAACCGCTGGATCGTCCCGCTGGAAGAGGGCAAGGACATCCTCGCCCTGCAATCGGGCGAGAAATTCGAGGTGCCCTTCGACACGCTGGTGATCTTCTCCACCAACTACCACCCCAACAAGATCTTCGATCAGGCGGCGCTGCGGCGGATCTTCTACAAGATCAAGATCGACGGCCCCGATCAGGAAAACTTCCTAAAGATCTTCGCCCTCATCGCGCGGAAAAAGAACATGCCCCTGAACCAAGAGGCGCTGGTGCATCTGTTGCAGTCGAAATATCCGCAGATCGACAATGTCTATGCGAACTATCAGCCGGTCTTCCTGATCGACCAGATGATCGCGATCTGCGAATTCGAAGGCATCCCCTATCAGATGACGCCGGACCTGATCGACCGCGCATGGTCCAACATGTTCGTCGAGGATAGCGAGGTCGTGCGCTGACGCGACCCATCGGACCTAAGCGGTCCGCCACATTGATCGGCGGGGGCCACCCTTTGCAACTGGCCCCTGCCCGCCTACATCCCCTGCATGACCGATCTGCCCGCTCCGATCGCCCGTTGGTTCGATGACCGGGGCTGGTCCATTCATCCCCATCAGCGCGCCATGCTGGAGCGCGCCGCAGCCCCCGCAACGCTGCTGGTCGCGCCCACGGGCGGCGGCAAAACGATGGCCGGGTTCCTGCCCACACTCGCCGAACTGGCCCGCGATCCGCGCCCCGGTCTGCACACGCTCTACGTTTCCCCGCTGAAGGCACTCGCCGCAGATATCCGCCGCAACCTCACCGCGCCGGTGGCCGAAATGGGCCTGCCGATCCGGATCGAGGATCGCACCGGCGACACCCGCGCCACCGCCCGCAAACGCCAGCGCGCCGACCCGCCGCATATCCTGCTGACCACACCCGAAAGCCTCGCGCTGCTGACCTCCTACGAGGACGCGCCGCGCATCTTTGCCGGGCTGCAGCGGGTGATCGTCGATGAAATCCACGCACTCGCCGAAAGCAAGCGCGGCGACCAACTGATGCTGGCGCTGGCACGGCTGTCGACGCTGTGCCCCGATCTGCGCCGCGTCGGGCTGTCGGCCACGGTCGAAGACCCGCCCGCCATCGCCCGGCTGCTGGCGCGCAATCCCGACCCTTGCGAGATCATCACCGCCGATCCCGGCCCCGCCCCCGACATTGCCATGCTCGCAACCGAAAGCGCCCCGCCCTGGTATGGCGGCGGCGGGCGCTATGCCATCGCAGAGGTGCTGGAACAGGTCCGTCAGCACCGCACTACCCTGATTTTCCACAACACCCGCGCACAGGCGGAGATCTTTTTTCACGCGCTGTGGCTCGCCAATGACGATGACCTGCCCATCGGCATCCATCACGGCTCGCTGTCGCGCGAGCAGCGCGAACGGGTCGAGGCGGCGATGGTCGCGGGCGACTTGCGCGCCATCGTCGCGACCGGCAGTCTCGATCTGGGCATCGACTGGGGCGATGTGGATCTGGTGATCCAGATCGGCGCGCCCAAGAATGTCAAACGGCTGGTGCAGCGGATCGGGCGCGCCAATCACCGCTACAATGCCCCGTCAAAGGCCCGCCTGCTGCCCGCCAACAGGTTCGAGGTGGTCGAATGCATCGCCGCGCTTCAGGCGGTCGAGGCCGGTGATCTGGATGGCGAGCCACGCGGCCCCGGCCCCCGCGATGTGCTCTGCCAGCAGATCCTGATTACCGCCTGCGCCGGTCCCTTCGACGCCGATGCGCTCTATGCGGAGGTCACGACCGCAGGCCCCTACGCCGCGCTGGACCGGGCCGCTTTTGACGCCTGCATGGAGTTCTGCGCCACCGGCGGCTATGCGCTCCGGGCCTATGACAAATGGCAGCGGCTGCTGCAACGCCCCGACGGGCTGTGGCAATTGCGCGATCCCCGCAGCGCGCAGCGCATCCGCATGAATATCGGCACCATTCAGGACACCGACACGCTGAAGGTGCGGATGCGGGGCCGCAATGGCGCGCCGCTGGGCGAGGTGGAGGAAGGCTTCGCCGCGACGCTTACCGCCGGGGATACCTTCCTGATTGGCGGGCAGATCGTGCGCTATGAAAACCTGCGCGAAATGACCGTGGTGGTCAGCCGCGATGCCTCCGCCACGCCGCGCATCGCCACCTTCATGGGCACGAAATTCGCCACTTCGACCCAGCTGTCGGAACGCATCCTCGACATGCTCAACCGTGATCGTTGGCCCGAATTGCCGCACCATACCGCCGAATGGCTGGCGCTTCAGCGCGAGGTGTCGGTAATGCCCCGCGCCGACCGGCTGCTGATCGAAAGCTTCCCCCATGACGGGCGGGCGCATACCTGCATCTACGGCTTTGCCGGGCGCAACGCGATGCAGACGCTGGGGCTGCTCGTGACCCGCCGGATGGAGGTCGCCGGACTGCACCCGCTGGGCTTCGTTGCCTCGGATTACGCCACGCTGATCTGGGGGCTGGACCCGGTCGAAGACCCCGCGCCGCTGCTGACGGGGGGCGAAATGCGCGAGGATCTGGACGGCTGGCTGGCGCAGAACGCGGTGATGAAGCGCACGTTCAAGGCCAGCGCCGTGATCGCCGGGCTGATCGAGCGCAACACCCCGCAGGCGCGCAAAAGCGGGCGTCAGGCGACGTTTTCGTCCGATATCCTCTATGACACGCTGCTGCGCTACGACCCCGATCACCTGCTGATGCAGATCACCCGCGAAGAGGCCCTGCGCGGTCTGGTCGATTTCGGGCGCATCGATGAGATGTTCGACCGCATCGGCGGGCGGGTGCAGCATGTCACGCTGGACAGGATCAGCCCGCTTGCCGCTCCGCTCATTCTTGAGATCGGGCGGGTGCCGGTGGTCGGCGCGGGCCGCGAACGGCTGGAGGCCGAAGAAGCCGCGCGGCTGATGGCCGAGGCGGGTTTGGATTTCGGCTAGACGCCCGCGCAGATCACAGCCACCGCCCCCCCTTGACGCGCCGCCACGGGCGGGGCACTCCGGCGATATGGAACAGGCCATGAACGGACATGCATTCACGCTCTGCGGTGCCACGCTGGTGGCGCGCCCCACCGGCGCGCTGTGGTGGCCGCTGCACCGGCTGCTCTGTGTCTCGGACCTGCATCTGGGAAAATCCGAGCGGATGGCACGGCGCGGCGGCGGGCTGCTGCCCCCCTATGAAACCCGCGACACGCTTGACCGGCTGGCGCGCGACATCACCGCGCTCGATCCGGCAGTGGTGGTCTGTCTGGGCGACAGCTTTGACGATCTGGCCGCCGCCGCGCAGGTCGAGGCCGAAGCCCTGCCGCCGCTGAACCGCATGATGGCCGGGCGGCGCTGGATCTGGATCGAAGGCAATCACGATCCCGGCCCGGTCGCGATGGGTGGCGAACATCACAGCGCATTTCGGCTGGACGGGGTGACCTTCCGCCATATCGCGCAGGTGGCCGTCGCGCCGGACGAGGCCGAGATTTCCGGCCATTACCACCCGAAACACCGCATCAGCGGCCCGGCGCGCCCGTGTTTCCTGATTGATGGCTGCCGCACGGTGATGCCCGCCTACGGCACCTATACGGGCGGGCTGTCGGCGCAGGCCGCGCCGCTGGCGGATCTGTTCGGCAAAGGGGGTATCGCGGTGCTGACCGGCGGCACACGGGCGCTTGCCGTGCCGCTCAGGCCGGGACGCGGCGGGGTGCGGCGTCAGGCTGGCTGGCGCTGAAGCTCCGGCGCTTCGGTCAACAGGCCCGCCTGCTCGACCGCCGCGCGGTAGCCGCGCGACACCGGCACTTCGCTGCCATTCGACAGCAACAGGAACAACCGCCCCTTATAGGTGACCGAGCCGCGCACGGCGTCGAGCGACACCCAATGCGAGCGATGCACCTGAATCCCGGCAAAGCCTTCGGTTTCCGCAATCGCGTCCGACAACCGCATCAGGATCGCGCTGCTGCCTTTGGTGGTGGTGATATCGACGTAATGATCCCGCACGGTCAGGTGCACCAACGGCCCGCGCAATTCCGGCTCGATCCGGTCCAGCAGACGCGGCAGCGCGCGGATCGGGGGGATGGTCTTGCGCACCTCTTCCACACGCTCCTCGATCTCGGATGCGGCGCGGGCTTGGATCTTGGCCTCCACGCGGGCCTTGTGGCGCTGCAACAGCAGCACCGCCAGCAGGATCAGCGCGGTGACAAAAGCAACCGACAGCGACAGCGGCGGCAGCGCGGACGCGCCCAGAACCGGCCCCTGCCACAGGCGAATGATAAACAGCAGCGTCGGCGTAAAGGTCAGCGTCATCAGCACCGTGGTGGCCAGCGCCCCGATCCAGTAACTGTAGCGGCCCAGATAATGCAGCGCGATCGCCCGGCAGCTCGCCCCGAACACCATGCTGACCACATTGACCGTGCCCCAGTAGCCAAATCGCACCGGCCAGCTCATGGTGTCATAGGTGCCGAACGGCCCGGCATAGGACACGCCCAAGGTCAGTATCGCCAACACAAGCCATTTGAGACCGTCGTTCAGTTCGGTCTTTATGCGTGTAAAAATGTCAAGCATCGTGCCGAGCTCTCCCGGTATCACGGTGATACAGCAATCATTATAACTTAAAGCATCAATGCCTACGGGTCTTCCCCCGCAACGACTGCCTTGTCAACCGTCACTTGCGCGCAACATGATTGCGCCCCCTTGGCGACACCACTCGCAGTCCTGCCGCCCCGCGCGCGGGGCTTCGGATGGCCAGCCGGTCAGATAGCCAGCCCTTCGGGCTCCGGCAGACCGTGGATGCGGCAGGCGGCGGTGACGGTGTTGGCCAGCAGGCAGGCAATGGTCATCGGCCCGACACCGCCGGGCACGGGGGTGATCGCCCCGGCCACGGCACTGGCGGATGCGAAATCGACATCCCCCACCAGCCGGGTCTTGGCGCTGCCATCGTCGTTCTGGCCCTTTTCCGGCGCGGCGATCCGGTTGATGCCGACATCGATCACCGTCGCGCCCGGTTTCACCCAGTCGCCGGGGATCATTTCCGGGCGGCCCACTGCGGCGACGAGGATATCGGCCCGGCGGCAGGTTTCGGCCAGATCGCGGGTGCGCGAATGCGCGATGGTCACCGTGCAGCTTTCGCCCAGCAGCAGGTTCGCCATCGGCTTGCCCACGATGTTGGAGCGTCCGACAACCACGGCCTCCATCCCCGACAGATCGCCATGCAGATCGCGCAGCATCAGGATGCAGCCCAGCGGCGTGCAGGGCACCATCGCCTTCTGCCCCGTGCCCAGCAGACCGACATTGGAGATATGGAACCCGTCCACATCCTTGGCCGGATCGATGGCGTTGATGACCAGATCGGAATTCAGATGCCCCGGTAGCGGCAATTGCACAAGGATACCGTGGATCGCGGGATCGGCGTTCAGGCTGTCGATCAGGCCCAGCAGATCGGCCTCGGTCGTTTCCGCCGCCAGCCGATGCTCGACGGAATGCATCCCCGCTTCCAGCGTCTGCTTGCCCTTGTTGCGGACATAGACCTGACTTGCCGGATCTTCGCCCACCAGCACCACGGCCAGTCCGGGCGTGACGCCGTAGCTGTCTTTCAGGCGGGACACTTCCGTGCCGACACGGTCGCGAAGGGTGGCGGCAAAGCTTTTGCCATCGATGATCCGGGCGCTCATGCGATATCCTTTCCGTCGTGCCGACGATGCGGTGACCTGCGGGCCGGTGACCCCGTTGCGCGCGGGTGAAAGGCCGTTCCGCCCCCGCGCCGCGCGTCGAATCGCCCCCCTCGGCTGATGCAAGGGCAATCGCCCCAGAACACGGGATTTGCAAGCCTGTCGGCAGAAACCTGCGCCTTGTCGGGAACCAATGCGGGATCAGGGCGTTGCATAACCAGACTTCAAACGGAGGCTGACGCCATGAAGACCGCTACTTTTACCCTCTCGATGGGCCTCGCCACCGGAATGGCTCTTGCAACCACCGTTCTGGCCTTGTTCTGAGCCATCGTCCGCAACGATTGCCCATAGTGATCGCCTGACTGCCTATCACGACCCTGTCCCCTGATCCTGTCTGCCTCAGGATCGCCCGGCCCCAGCGCCACAATTCGCCTACATCGCCAGACGCTTTCAGCGGGGCTCTGTTCCTCCCGCCTGGTTGAGATGTGTCCAGCGTCCTGTCAGGGGGGGCGAGACTGCGGCGCGGGACCGGGCGTTAGGCCGCACCGCGCTGGCCATCGGGACCGGTCCGTGCGGATCATCCGGCACATCCCCGGCCCAAGGGCGCCTTATGGCGCCCTTTTTGCTGCGCGGCTCACGGCGCCCATGCGCGCTGCGCGGGCACATGCAGGCGGATTTCCTCGCCCACACGCAGCATCCCCTCACGCTCCACCCATGCGGTGATGCCGCGCCGGTCCGCCGCTGCGGCCTTGAACCCGCGCCCATGCCCCGGCAAATGCATCTCAATCTCGCGCGCGGGCAGTTGACAGGGCTGGTTCTCCATATCGACGACAAGCGTCGTGCCGGACGCGGCCTGCAATCGGCTGGACGGCGGCACATGGGTGAAATCGGGGATGCCCTCGATCACCAGCGACGCGCCGGTCAGCGCCGGGTCCAGCCGCTCCAGATCCAACTCGCCCGCGATGGCGTCCAACTCTTCCTGCGACAGCACCGCCAATTGCCGCACATTGCGAATTTCGGTGCCCCGAGGATGCTGCGATGTCACCCGCGAACACGACGGTCGCGTCAGCCCGCCATGCGCCTCCCCCTCCAGCCCGGCAAAGCTGGCATGGATTTCCTCGACCGGGATGCTGCTCAGCGCGGCATCGCGGTCGGGCACATACCCCAGCCAAGTGATGCGGCCGACGATATCGGTGGGAATGAGAGCGGGCATGAGCGCGTCCTTCGCAGAGAGGCAAGTCGCGCGGAGCATGGCCGCGCCCGCAGACGATCACAAGCCCCGCCCCATCCACATCCCGCGTCATGCCGGGTCGGGCCCGCGCGGCGCTCAGAACCGCATCACCCCCGCCCGCCAAAGCGGCGCCACGGGACGCGGCGTGTGGAACAGCCGGTCGCCGACACCCTGATCGCCGCCCTGCCCGGCCCTGCCGCCAAATCGCCAGCCGACCGACAGCACCAGCGCCGTGTCGCGATGGTCCGCTCCGCGTCCGCTCCCCGTAATCCGGTCGTGACGCAGCGCCGCTCCCAGCCGCAAGGGGCCGCGCACCCGCGCCACGCCCAGATCGACGCTATGCACCGTCAGCCCCATATCCAGTTCGTCAATCGCGGCGATCTGATAGCCTGCGGCGAATTCCACCGCGCCCGCCGCGCGGGTCAGACGTCCGGCGCCGAACAGGAAATCGGTGCTGGCCGGCTGCACCACACCCGCGCCCAATTGCCCTTCGGCCCGCAGGCCGGGGGCAAGCGCCCACATCGCTTCGACCCCGCCAAGGTAGCTTTGGACGGCGGCCTCATCGACATCCTCATAGACGCCAAACAGCCCGTATTTCCGGCCCGGCGCGGTTTGCAGGCTCAGATGCCCGGCGATGCGCCCGGTCCGAACGCTGTCATAGGCAGCAGCGCCAAGGTCCAGTTGCAGAAGATGATGGCTGCCGACCTGCCAGATGCTGCCCAAGGCGACGCTGCCCATGCCCGCGTCACCGCCGGTCTGCGCCTCCAGCCGCACCTCCCCCGCGATCAGCCCCAGACCGCTGTCGGATTGCGCACGCGCCCCGGCAGGCAAAGCCAGCGCCAGCGCAAGCCCCAGCACCGCGGCGACGCGGCGGGCACAGATCGTGGAACGGGCGCAAACAGCGGTGCGGCTGCGGGGAACCGGCCCGGATGGCCGGACAAGTGGCAAGGAAAAGGGCATCGTGCAGATCCTGAATTGACAGGCCCCCACCCGCCGGATGTCCCGGTTTTGCCCCGGCCTCGCCGGATTAACTAAGCGTTAAGTTAACCGATGGTTAATGCGCGCCCGGCCCCCTCGGGCCGGTTACAGAAGCCACAGCGCCAGCGCGGTCAGCATGCCGCCGCCCGTCACGGTCAGCAGGCCCAGCAGCCGCCGCGCCTCTACCGGCATGGCGACAAGCATCTCCAGCAGCCGTTCCAAACGCGAAGGGGCCAGTGCAAGCACCAGCCCCTCCAGAATGAACACCAGCCCAAGAGCGAGCAGGATCACCGTCATGATGCCGCCCGATTACTGGGTGGCATCGGCATCGGCGGAGGCCGCATCCTCGGCGGCCTCCGGCGCGGCGGGATCGACCCGTGCGACACCGGTGTCGGCGCCCGTGTCTGCCTCAGCTTCAGCCGCATCTGCGCCGGTATCGGCACTAGCCTCATCCTCGGCCTGCGCGTCCGCTTCTGCGGCGGGGGTGGCCGTGCCCTCGATCTCCGCCGTGACGCCGGTGCCCGCACCTTTCAGGTATTCAAAGAACTCCCCGTCCGGCGAAATCACCATGGTCGAGTTATTCCCCGACAGGGCGCGCTCGTAGCTTTCCAGCGACCGGGTCAGGGCAAAGAATTCCTGCCCCTGACCAAACGCATCGGCATAGATCGTGGTCCGCGTCGCGTCGGCCTCACCGCGGATGATCTCGGCCTCCCGCTGTGCCTCGGACACCAGTTCCACCACGGTCCGGTCGGCCTGCGCCTTGATCCGCTGCGCGGCTTCGTTACCGCGCGCGATTTCATCCGCCGCTTCACGTTCCCGCTCTGCCCGCATCCGGGCAAAGGTAGCGTCGAGGTTCTGCGTCGGCAGGTTGGTCTGCTTCAGCCGCACATCGACGACGGTCAGGCCCAGCGATCCGGCCCGCGCACGCGCGGCTTCCAGAATGCGCTGCATCAGGTCCGACCGCTCGCTCGACAGGATCGTGTTGGATGTGACCCCTTCGGAGCCCAGAACCGCACGAACCTGCGTGGTCAGGATCGACCGCAGGCGATCCTCGGCGGCACGTTCACCGCCCACACCGACAGCCTGCCGGAACTGCACCACATCTTCGATGCGGTAGCGGGCAAACGCGTCGACGACCAGACGGCGGTCATCCGACGGCGTGACTTCGATCGTGTCGGTTTCCAGCGACAGGATGCGGTCGTCATAGCGCACGACATCCTGAATAAGCGGGATTTTGAACGCCAGACCGGGCTCTTCCTTCACGGCCTTGATCTGACCGAATTGCAGGACGAGCGCCTTGTTGCGTTCATCGACGATGAAAATCGAGGACGACACGATGGCAATGACGATGACCAGCCCGATCAGGGGAATTGTCAGACGGTTCATCTTAGTTGCCTCCGCTTTGCTGTTGCTGGCCGGTGGTGGTGCGCCCCACGCCGCCGCGCAATTGGTCGAGCGGCAGATAGGGCACCACGCCCTCGCCGGCCTCGCCGTCGATGATGACCTTGTTCACGCCCGAGAACACCCGCTCCATCGTTTCCAGATACAGGCGTTTGCGCGTGACCTCGGGGGCCTTGCGGTATTCTTCGAGGATCGCGGAGAAGCGGCTGGCCTCACCTTCGGCCTCGTTCACCACGCGGGCGCGATAGCCTTCGGATTGCTCCAGCGCCTGAGCGGCGTCACCGCGGGCGGCGGCCAGAACCTGGTTGGCATAGGCGTCGGCTTCGCGGGTCAGACGCTCGCGCTGCTGCTCGGCGGCCTGCACGTCGCGGAAGGCGTCGATGACCTCCTCGGGCGGGTCGGCCCGGTCAAGGTTGAGCCGCACGATATTGATGCCGCTGTCATACTGGTCCAGCGTCTCCTGGATCAACGTCATCACGGTATCAGCGATCAGGTCACGGTCACGGTTCAGGATCGGCGCCAGTTCGGAGGCGGAAATCACCTCGCGCATAGCGGCTTCCGACACAGCGGTGATGGTCTGGTCAGGTTCGGCCAGATTGAACAGGAATTTCGCCGGATCGTTGATGTTCCAGACAACTTCGAAATCGATATCGACGATGTTCTCGTCGGTGGTCAGCATCAGGCCGGACTGCATGTTCGAATTGCCGTCGCGCACACCGATGGTCACGGACCGCTCTCGCGTCACCGAAACGACCTCGGCGGTGACCAGCGGCCACGGCGCGAAGTTCAGACCGGGATCGCCGACAGAACTGAATTCACCCAAGAACAGCTCGACCGAGCGTTCTTCGGGCCGCACGGTATAGAGCGACGCAAACAGCCACAGCGCCACCAGCGCCAGCGCGATCAGGCCCAGAGCGCCCTTGCCAACGCCGGGGCCGCTTGGGCCGGACGGTGCGCCAGTGCCATTGCCACGACCGCCCATCAGCACCCGCAACTGGTCCTGCCCGCGGCGCATCAGGTCGTCGATATCCGCCATGTTGTTGCCGCCCGGACGGCGGCCGGGGCCACGGGGCGGCTCGTTGCCGGGGCGCTGACCGCCACCTTGCCCGCCGGGGCCGCTGCCCCGCTCGCCACCTGAACCTGAGCCGCCGGAATTTCCGCCTCCCCAGGGCCCTCCGCTATGTCCTGCCATAGGCTGTCTATCCCTCTTCGTTCTTTTCAGTTCTGTTGCAGTTAAGGTGGCCATTCAGGCCGCAAATACAAGCCATCGCTGTCATGCGGTTCCGCTTGCTCACCACCCTGTCAGAAAATGTCAGCGGGAGTGAGCCCCCTTGACCCCGCCACACAGCACAACTGCGCGCGTTAGTGGCGTCACGGCGACCGCCCGCCGCCGTGACAGGCGCCATCACAGTCACCGTGACAGGCACAGCCTCACGCGGTGCGGGTCGGCGTCTTCATGGTCACCAGTTCCTCGGCCATCGTCGGATGCACGGCCACGACGCGGTCGAAATCTTCCTTGGTCGCGCCCATCTTCACCGCGATGCCGATCAACTGGATCATCTCACCCGCCTGATCGGCGACGATGTGACAGCCCAGCACCTTGCGCGTGTCGGCGCAGACCAGAAGTTTCATCATGATCCGGTCCTGCCGGTCGATGAAGGCGCGGTGCATGGGGCGGAACGAGGTCTCGTAAACCTCGATCGGGCCCTGCTCGCGCGCCTGCTCTTCGGTCAGGCCGATGGTGCCGAACTCGGGGCGGGTGAACACCGCCGACGGCACCAGTTCATGATCGGGCGCGGTCGGGTTGCCCTTGAACACCGTCTCGACAAAGGCCATCGCCTCGCGGATCGCGACGGGGGTCAGTTGCAGCCGGTCGGTCACGTCCCCAATGGCATAGATCGACGGCACGGCGGTCTGGGAATACTCGTCCACGACGATCTCGCCCTTGCGGCCCAGCTCGACGCCGATCTCTTCCAGACCCAGACCTTCGGTATTGGGCGCGCGTCCGGTGGCGAACATGACCTGATCGAAATGCGCCTCCTCGCCGGTGGCGGTCTTGGTGCGGATGCGGTCGCCGTCGCGCTCCATCTCGATCACCGTCGCGCCGCATTGCACGTCGATCCCCCGGCGGATCATATCGGCCGAGATATGGCCGCGCGCCTCGTCATCGAAACCGCGCAGGATCTGCGCGCCACGGTAATACTGCGTCACCTTCACGCCCAGCCCGTGCAGGATGCAGGCGAATTCGGACGCGATATAGCCGCCGCCGACGATCAGGATGCTTTCGGGCAACTTTTCGAGATTAAAGATTTCGTTTGAGGTGATCCCCAACTCTTCGTTGGGCAGGCCGGGCAGCGCGGGCCGCCCGCCGGTGGCGATCAGAATATGCTTTGCCGTGATCTCCTCGCCGGTGGACAGGCTCACGGTATGGGCGTCCTTCAGCGTGGCGCGCGCGTCGTGCACGGTCACGCCGGACCCGTCGAGCAACCGGCGATAAACGCCTTCCAGCCGCTCAAGCTCCGCATCCAGACGCTTGCGGAATTTCAGCCAGTCGAAATGACCGGGCCGCGTGTCCCAACCGTAATCGGCGGCATCGTCGGCAGCCTCGCCATAGTTCGACGCGAACACCATCAGCTTCTTGGGGACGCAACCGCGAATCACGCAGGTGCCGCCCATGCGGTATTCCTCGGCCAAGCCGACGCGCACGCCCTCGGCTGCGGCGACCCGCGCCGCACGCACCCCGCCGGACCCGCCACCGATGACGAAGAGATCGTAGTCGAAGCTCATGATAACCCTGCCTTTAAGTCTGTAGTGGACGGTGTGGTCCGGCCCCGGCCCGCCGCGTGCGGCCCCGGACAGGACCGAACCTGTCAGATATCGGTAAAGATGTTGGTGCTCTCGTCGACATCGACATGGCCTTCGCGCACGCTGCCATCGGCCAGATCGCGCACTTCGACCGCGCCGTCGCCATGGCCAATCACCACAACGTCCGCGATGTCGATGAACAGCCCGTTTTCCACGATGCCCGGCACCTGATTGACGACAAGGCTCAGCTGCCGCGGATTGCCGATCCGGCGCAGATGCAGGTCGAGGATATAGTTCCCCTCATCCGTCATGTAGGGCACGTCGTCATTCATGCGCAGCGACACCTCGCGGCCCAGCACGTCCATGTTGACCAGCGTCTCTTCGATCAGCGCGCGGGTGGTCTGCCAGCCAAACGGGATCACCTCCAGCGGCAGCGGGAAGGCGCCCAGCGTCTTCACCTCCTTGGCGCTGTCGGTGATGACGACCATCCGGTCGGATGCGGTGGCCACGATCTTCTCTTGCAGCAGCGCGCCGCCGCCGCCCTTGATGAGGTTCAGATCGCCGTCGAATTCGTCAGCCCCGTCGATGGTCACGTCGAGCCATTTGGCCTCGTCCAGCGACACGACCTTGATGCCCATCTTGCGCGCCAGATCGGCGGTGCGCGATGAGGTCGGAACCCCGGTGATGCGCAGGCCTTCCTCGCGCATCCGTTCGCCCAGACACCGCACCATCCACGCCGCGGTGGAGCCGGTGCCGAGCCCGACGCGCATGCCGTCCTCGATATAATCGACCGAGCGGCGGGCCGCGACGAATTTGGCCTTGTCGATGGGCGAAAGTTCCTGAGTCATGACAGCATCCCTTCAAGTCGGCGGCTTTATAGGCGGAAAACGCCTGCGCCGCGAGGGGCAAAAGCCGGGCACCCTCACGGCCTGCGACGCCGCCCCGGCGCGGCCCTGGCGCGGTCCTGACGCCGCCCGGTCCACCTGCCCCGCACCGCATGCCCCCGGCCCTACCCGCCCGGAAGGTGCGACAGAGCGCAGCAGCCCCGCCAAAACCCCGGCCTTGCGGCCCGTATTGGGGCGGTCAAATGCGCACACCCGACTTGCGCCAAGGCGGCGTCTCTCTAGGTTCGGTGCCAAAGGGATCACACGGGGTTTTCCAGATGCCCGAGGCATTCACCGCCGAGACGCTGGCACGGCTGCAATTCGCCTTCACCGTCTCGTTCCACATCATCTTCCCCGCGTTTTCGATCGGGCTGGCCAGCTATCTTGCCGTGTTGAACGGGCTGTGGCTGAAAACCCGCGACCGCACCTATCTGCACCTCTTCGACTACTGGAAGAAAATCTTCGCCGTGGCCTTCGGCATGGGCGTCGTGTCGGGCATCGTCATGTCCTACCAGTTCGGCACCAATTGGAGCGTGTTTTCGGATAAGACCGGCCCGGTGCTGGGCCCGCTCATGGCCTATGAGGTGCTGTCGGCGTTTTTCCTCGAAGCAGGGTTTCTGGGCATCATGCTGTTCGGGCGGGAGCGTGTGGGCGACGGGCTGCACATGTTCGCCACCGCGATGGTCGCGCTTGGCACGCTGATGTCGGCCACGTGGATCCTGTCGGTGAACAGCTGGATGCAGACGCCCGCGGGCTACGGCATCAACGATGTGGGACAGTTTGTGCCGGTGGACTGGTGGCAGATCGTGTTCAACCCGTCCTTCCCCTACCGGCTGGTGCATATGGTGCTGGCGGCCTACCTGACGACCGCTTTTGTCGTGGCGGCGGTGGGCGCGCTGCATATCCTGCGCCACAAAGACCATAAGGAGGCGCGCCGCCAGTTTTCGATGGCGATGTGGATGGCCGCGCTGGTCACGCCGATCCAGATCTTTGCGGGCGATGCGCACGGGCTCAACACGCTGGAATATCAACCGCAGAAGGTCATGGCGATGGAGGGTCACTACGACAGCCATCCCGACGGCGCGCCGCTGATCCTGTTCGGCATCCCCGACCCGGACGCCAAGGAAATCCGCTACGCGATCGAGATCCCGAAACTGTCCAGCCTGATCCTGAAACACGACCTGAACGCGCCGATGGACGGGCTCGACACCATCCCGGACGAAGATGAACCCCCGGTCGAGATCGTGTTCTGGAGCTTCCGCATCATGGTGGGCCTCGGCTTTGCCATGCTGGGCATCGGGGTCTGGAGCCTGTGGCTGCGCTATCGCGGGCGTCTCTATGACACGCCGTGGCTGCTGCGCGCCGCGCTGGTGATGGGACCGTCGGGCTTTGTCGCGGTGCTGGCGGGCTGGATCACGACCGAGGTGGGGCGTCAGCCCTTCACCGTCTACAACCTGCTGCGCACATCCGACTCGCTCGCGCCCGTCGCGGCACCGGCAGTCGCGGCGTCGCTTATCGCCTTCATCGTGGTCTATTTCCTGATCTTCGGGGCGGGCACGATCTATATCCTGCTGATGATGAACAAAGCCCCTAACACCGTGCGCATGGGTCTGCGTGACGGGCCGGTTCGGGCAGCGGGGATCACGCCGGGCACCCAGATGGAGCCTGACATGATGGGGAACCGCGCCGCTGGCGGCCCGCGCAGCGAAGAAGCCCATAGCGAGGCCACCACCGCCGATCCCCGCTACGCCGAGGACGAGGTGCCCGATCCGCCGCGCCGCCAGACCGGCCATGACGACACCCCGAAAGGAGACCGCTGATGGACTGGCTGCCAGAGCTTTCCTTCATCTGGGCGGGGCTCATCGCCTTTGCCGTGCTCACCTATGTGGTGCTGGACGGGTTCGACCTTGGACTCGGAATCCTGTTTCCCTTTGCCCGCTCCAACCGCGACCGCGACCTGATGATGAATTCGGTCGCGCCGGTCTGGGACGGCAACGAAACATGGCTGGTGCTGGGGGGCGGCGGTCTGTTCGCCGTGTTCCCGCTGGCCTATGCGGTGGTGCTGCCCGCGCTCTACATGCCGATCACGGTGATGTTGTTGGCGCTGGTGTTCCGTGGCGTGGCCTTTGAATACCGCTGGCGGGCAAAGCGCTGGCGCGGCGTGTGGGATTTCTCGTTCTTCGGCGGCTCGCTTCTGGCCACCTTCACCCAAGGCATCGCGCTTGGCGCGCTCGTGCAGGGGATCGAGGTCGAGAACCGCGCCTATGCGGGCGGCTGGTGGGATTGGCTCACGCCGTTTTCGCTGTTCACCGGGGCGGCGCTGGTGGCGGGCTATGCGCTGCTGGGCGCGACATGGCTGGTGATGAAGACCGAAGGCCCGCTGCAAAGCCATATGCGCGACCTGGCCAAGCTCGCCGGGATCGCGCTTCTCGCCGCCATCGCCATCGTCAGCGCATGGATGCCCTTCCTCGATGCCAGCTATTACAGCGCGTGGTTCACGGGCTGGAGCATCGGCTATGTCGTGCTGGTGCCCGCGCTGGTCGCGGCCTGCGGGCTGATGCTGTTTCGCGGGCTGCTGCGCGGGCGCGAACGCACCCCGTTCATCGCCGCGCTGGGGCTGTTCGTCACCGGGTTCATCGGGCTGGGCATCGGGTTCTATCCCAATATCGTGCCGCCGTCGCTGACCATCGTCGAAGCGGCCGCGCCTGACGAAAGCCTCGCCTTCACGCTGGTGGGCGCGGCGGTGCTGATCCCGCTGATCCTGTGCTACACCGCTTATGCCTATTGGGTATTCCGGGGAAAGATCGATCCAGATGCCGGATACCACTGAGCGCCCCGAACGCCCGGCCCAACCCGCACGCCCCGCCCCGGCACAGCCCCGCCGCCACTGGCTGCGGCGGGTGGGGTGGTTCGCGCTGATCTGGATGGCCAGCGTCACCGCGCTGGGACTGGTGGCCTATGTGATCCGGCTGGCGATCATGCCCGGCTGACAGGGTCCGCCCGCGGCGGTGCTCAGCCCAGCCGGTCCTTCACGCGCGGGCCGACCCGACCAAAATCCATCCGCCCCGTATATTTGCCCTTCAGCACGCCCATCACCTTGCCCATGTCGCGGATGCCTTCGGCGCCGGTTTCGGCGATGGCGTCATCGACGGCGGCGGTGACTTCGTCATCGGTCAACTGGCGCGGCAGGAATTCCTCGATCACGCCGATCTCGGAGCGTTCCCGCTCGGCCAGATCGACGCGCCCGCCTTCTTCGTAGGCGCGGGCGCTTTCCTGACGCTGCTTGACCATCTTGCCAAGGATCTGCAGCACGACGTCATCGGACACACCGGCATCGTCGGCACCTTCGGTGCGCGCGGCGATGTCCTTGTCCTTGATGGCGGCATTGATCAGGCGCAAGGTCGAAAGCCGCTCGGCCTCCTTGTTGCGCATTGCGTCCTTGAGGGCCGTTCCGACCCGATCGCGCAATCCCATATGTGGCTCCATCCCCTGAGAGCATGTCAGAATGTCGGACCCTACAGAAACCGGCCCCTGCTGACAACCTCGCCCCCGCGCGGCGCCTGCAGCGTCACTTGCCCGCCTCCGTCCCGCGCCTGCTCCCCCCGCGCGCCACGGCTCCGTCCCCCCACGCGCCACGCCCCCACCCCCGTCCTGCGCGCCATGCATAACGGTGCTGTGGGCGCCGCAAACCCCGCCTATGGCGCTTGACCCTCCCCCGCGCCGACCCTAGGTTGCCGCCGATTTGCCCGGAGCCTGCCCACCGGATTCTTTTCCCCGGGGACACTCCCACACGCTGCCAAGGAGTCGCGCCCATGCCCCAGGATCGCCCCACTGCCTGCCTCGCTCTCGCGGATGGCACCCTTTTCTATGGCAAGGGCTTCGGCGCCACGGGCCAGACCGTCGCCGAGCTGTGCTTCAACACCGCCATGACCGGCTATCAGGAAATCATGACCGACCCCTCCTATGCGGGCCAGATCGTGACCTTCACCTTCCCCCATATCGGCAATACCGGCGTCACCCCCGAGGATGACGAAACCGCCGAGCCGGTCGCCGCCGGGATGGTGGTGAAATGGGACCCGACCGAGCCGTCGAACTGGCGCTCCGCCGACACGCTGACCGCATGGCTGGAAAAGCGCGGCCGCATCGGCATCGGCGGGCTCGACACCCGCCGCCTGACCCGCGCGATCCGGCGGCAGGGCGCGCCGCATGTCGCGCTGGCCCATGATCCCGACGGCAATTTCGATATCGAAGCGCTGATTGCCGCCGCGCGCGGCTTTGCCGGTCTGGTCGGTGTGGACCTTGCCCGCGACGTGACCTGCGCCCAAAGCTACCGCTGGGATGAAATGCGGTGGGCCTGGCCCGAAGGCTACACCCGGCAGGAAAACCCGAAATTCAAGGTCGTCGCGATTGACTACGGCGCCAAGCGCAACATCCTGCGCTGCCTTGCCTCCGCTGGCTGTGACGTGACCGTGCTGCCCGCCACCGCCACCGCCGAAGAGGTGCTGAGCCACAATCCCGACGGGCTGTTCCTGTCCAATGGCCCCGGCGATCCGGCGGCGACCGGCGTCTATGCCGTGCCGATGATCCAGCAGGTCATGGCCCAAAGCCAGATGCCCGTCTTCGGCATCTGCCTCGGCCATCAGATCCTCGCCCGCGCGCTGGGGGCACAGACGATCAAGATGAACCACGGCCATCACGGCGCCAACCATCCGGTCAAGGATCTGGAAACCGGCAAGGTCGAGATCACCTCGATGAACCACGGCTTCACAGTGGACAGCCAGACGCTGCCCGCCAATGTGAAGGAAACGCATGTGTCGCTCTTCGACGGCTCGAACTGCGGCATCCGCGTCACCGACCGGCCGGTCTTCTCGGTGCAGTATCACCCCGAAGCCAGCCCCGGCCCGCAGGACAGCTACTACCTGTTCGAACGGTTCGCCGAGGCGATGGAAACGGGTAAGGCCCCGGCGCTGTAAAGCGCGGTTTTCGGAAACGGTAGGATCGGGCGCCACGGCGCCCGTTTCTGTTTCAAAGCCCGGCAGACGCGGACCCGGGCGCAGGTCGCGCCCCCGGTCAGACACGTCGCGCCCCCGCAGCCACCGGGATAAGCCCACCCCGACCCAAGCGCCCCCGCCCACGAATAAGCGAAGCGCTCCGATGAGCGCCCGATCTTCAGAAATCAGCGCCACCGCCCGCGAACAAGGCCACAGGCCGCGCAGGGCGAGCGCCTGCCCGCCCACACGGGCTGGCGCTTGGCCACCTTATGCTGACCCCGGAACGGGGAGGAACACGGCACCATAAAGCGCGCTGCTCAGCCGTCCCAGCGCCATCCCACGGGCAGGCTTGCGGTGCACCTAGAGTGGCAGCGCCTTGAAACCTCCGAACTCCTTGCACCCGCTCTCGAACAAGCGAAGCGCGAGAGCGAGCGCCTGCCCGCCCCGACGGGCTGGCGCTTTGCCACCCCTCGCTGACGTCTGATCGAAGAGGAATGTGGCGGGGATAAAGCGCGCCGTTCCCCCGTCCCAGCGCCACCCCACGGGAAGGCTCACGTTGTGCCCTCTCTTTCGGTGCCGAGCGATCTTCAGAACTCAGCGCAACCGCCCGCGAACAAGGCCAAAGGCCGCGAGAGCGAGCGCCTGCCCGCCCCGACGGGCTGGCGCTTGGCCACCTCGCGCTCACCTCGAAGCGGGGAGGAACACGGCACCATAAAGCACACCCGCTCAACCGTCTCAGCGCCAACCCACGGGAAGGCTCACGTTGTGCCCTCTCTTTCGGTGCCGAGCGCTCTTCAGAACTCAGCGCAACCGCCCGCGAACAAGGCCAAAGGCCGCGCGGGCGAGCGCCTGCCCGTCCCTGCGGGCTGGCGCTTGGCCACCCCTCGCTGACCTCTGGGCGAGGAGGAACACGCCACCATAAAGCACACCCGCTCAACCGTCCCAGCGCCACCCCACGGGCAGGTTTGCGTCGCGCTCATGAAACAGCCGGGAGGGGCGTGCAATCGCCCTCCCCACCCCGGCAAGCGCCAGCCGCAGGATCGCCTAACATATCCCTACCGGCGCGCCCGGCCTGCGGAAATTCGGCCAAATCCTGCCGGAACTCCCTCGAAATCCCGTTACCGACCTGTAAATTGTTTCGCGTGCGAAACAATGGGACAGCCACGCTGACCTGATCCGGCAGCGCGCGACTCACCCCCCATGTCCGCACGGTTACGGCGCGGACTGCACCTTGCGCTCCCGGTGGAACACATAGATCCCGGCGCCGAGGATGATCGCGGTGCCGAGGCATGTCAGCGCGTCGGGCAGGTCGTCGAAGACCAGCCAGCCGAACGCCACCGCGCCCACGATCTCCAGATACTGAAATGGCGCCAGCAGGCTCGCCTCCGCGCGGGAAAACGCGAACCCGATCAGTAAAAACGTCACCGCAGCCAGCGCGCCCGCCGCCAGCACCGCGCCCCAGGCCCAGTCCGGCGCGGCGGCAAAGCCGAAGCTGACCCACCCCATCTGATGCGCGCCAAGCGTGACCGCGCTCATGACCAGCACGCCGTAAAGCGTCGCGCCGACCTGAATGGTCAGCGGCGCACGGGTCCGGCTGGCGCGGCGCACCATCACCATGTTGATAGCAAAGGCCAACGCGGCAAAGGCCGGCAGCAGCGCGATCCAGCCAAAGGTGGCGAAGTTCGGACGGATCACGATCACCGCCCCGATCAGCCCCACGCCCACGGCGACGTAGCGGCGCAGCCCCACCGCTTCGCCCAACAGGGGCCGCGCCAGCAGGGTCAGAAACAGCGGCTCGATGAAAAAGATCGAAATCGCCGTGGCGATAGGCATGACCTGAAAGCTGGCGATCAGCGCAAAGGACACCATCGCGAAACAGAACCCCGCGACAAACACGACCGGGGAAAATGCCCCGCGAAACGATGTTCGGGTCAGCACCGCCAAAGGCACCAGTACCGCCGCCTGCGTCAGCACCCGCAAGGTGGAGACTTCCAGCGGATTGGCAAAGCTGGTCAACAGCTTGGATATGGTATCGCCAAGCGGCAATAGCAGCGTCGCGGCGACCATCGCCAGCATGGCCAAGGGCGTGCCAGCGGAACCGGACAAGGCCATACGGCCGGTGGAACGGGTCAGGACAGACATGAGCGAACCTCGATCTGGGCCACCAGCGCAACGATCGGGCGCAGGGGCGGCATGGGATCCGGGCGTAAGGGATGTCAGGGGTGCGAGGGGTCGGAGCCGCGGCAGCGGAGCATGACCTGCCCGGCTGTCCACCTTTCGGACCATGAAGAACGACGCCATCGCCCCTCTCTCACAAGACCAGCCCATAGCCCAGCGCAGGGGTTCGGGTCAAGCCGCGCGGCGCAGGCGCAGGAGGACCACGCGCGGCGGGAGGCCCCGATCGCAGGGGCGCGCAGGGGGAGCCTTACAGGACGCCGCGCGGCGAAGCCCTCCGTTGCAGCGGCCCAGCCTAAACGCCGACGTGGCCCGACCGCAGGGGCCAGAGCGGGATAGGGGTTCAGTCGCGGGGGAAGCCGGGTGACGCGCATGGCCCCGGTCGCAAGCGATCAGGCGTGGGGCCCCCGTCCGGTCGTGCCCGTCCTGCCCGGCCTGCCCGGTCGCGACGGGTCAGACGGGGCGCGTGGGCTCAGTCGGCGTCCTTCAGCAGACGCTCGGCCTTCTTGCGCACCAGCAATTGCCGCAGGTCATGCATGGCCAGCAGCAGCGCGTCGGTGACCTCGTCCAGCTGCGCCTGCGTGGCACGGGACTGCACCCATTGGGTCGTGAGGTTCAGGTGATCGACGGTGCGCAGCAGATCGTCCACCTCGCGGCGGGCCAACTGCTCGCTGCGGCGGGCCATCCAGGTGCGGATCTCGGTCAGATCCTGCTCGGTCAGGGGCCGGTCGCCGTGGGGCTTCACTTCGCCATTGCGGATGTTGAGAACCGCGATCTGGTCCATCTCGATCCGGCGCTGACGGTTTTCGGTATCGACCCGGAACACCGCCGCGCCGTTTTCCTTCACCCGGAAATAATATTCGGGAAGTTCGAGCGACATGGCGGATCTCCTGTCCCGGTCGGCGCCGCGATCCGGCGCAAAGAGGCGGGCGCGACCCTATCGGACCCGCCCGCCGGGGAGCATGACGCCCCGATCACTTCAGCCCGGCGCAGAAGTCCTGAATCCGCGTGCAGGCTTCGGTCAGCGCCTCGTCCGACGTGGCGTAGCTGACCCGGAAATAGGGCGACAGGCCAAAGGCCGCGCCAAACACGACGGCCACGCCTTTTTCCTCCAGCAGCGCGGTGGCGAAAGCCTCGTCGCTGTCGATGGATGCGCCACCGGCGGATGTCTTGCCGATGCAGCCCTGCACGGACGGGTAGACATAGAACGCGCCCTCGGGCACCGGGCATTCGATGCCTTCGGCCTCGTTCAGCATCTTCACGACCAGATCGCGGCGGCGCTGGAACATCACGTTGTTTTCGGGGATGAAATCCTGCGGGCCGTTCAGCGCCTCGACCGCCGCCCACTGCGAGATCGAGCAGGGGTTCGAGGTCGATTGCGACTGGATCTTGCGCATCGCGTTGATGAGCTTCTCGGGCCCGGCGGCATAGCCGATGCGCCAGCCGGTCATGGCATAGGCCTTCGACACGCCGTTGCAGGTCAGCGTGCGGTCATAAAGGCCGGGCTCCACCTGTGCGGGGGTGCAGAATTCGAAATCGTCATAGACCAGATGCTCATACATGTCGTCGGTCATGACCCAGACATGCGGATGCTTCATCAGCACGTCGGTCAGGGCCTTCAACTCCGCATGGGTATAGCCTGCGCCGGTCGGGTTCGACGGCGAGTTGAAGATGAACCACTTGGTCTTGGGCGTGATCGCGGCTTCCAGCTTCTCCGGCGTCAGTTTGAACGCGGTGTCGATGGAGGTTTCGACGGCCACAGGCTCCCCGCCCGCCAGCAGCACCATATCGGGGTAGCTCACCCAATAGGGCGCGGGGATGATCACCTCATCGCCGGGGTTCAGCGTCGCCATCAGGGCATTGTAGAGAATCTGCTTGCCGCCGGTGCCGACGGAAATCTGCTTGGGGCTGTAGTCCAGCCCGTTGTCGCGCTTCAGCTTGGCGCAGATCGCCTGCTTCAACTCCGGGATGCCATCGGCAGGGGTGTATTTGGTCTTACCCGCCTCGATGGCGCGGATGCCCGCCTGCTTGATGTTTTCGGGGGTGTCGAAATCGGGCTCGCCCGCCCCAAGGCCGATCACGTCGCGACCGGCGGCCTTCAGCTCGCCCGCCTTTGTGGTCACGGCGATGGTGGCCGAGGGTTTGACGCGGTCCAGTGTCGCGGACAGGAAGGACATGTGGCTCTCCGGGGTTGGTGTTTTCGCGTGAAACTTCTAGGTAGTCTGGCAAACGCATTCAAGGTCAAAGCAGGAGACGCCGATGCCGATCGACATCATGCACCGGTCGCAGGAGCTTGGCGCGCGGATCGCCGCCGCCCGCGCGGCGCAGGGGCTGAGCCCGGATGCGCTTGCCGACCGGCTGGGCGTTCGCCCCGAAACGGTGGCCCGCTGGGAACAGGGCGCCAGCGCGCCGCGCGGCAATAAGCTGCAAATGCTGGCGGGGCTGCTGGGATTGCCGCTGACCGCGCTGCTATCGGACGCCGCGCCCGCGACCGAGCCTGCCGCCGAGGGCGATACCGCCGCCGCGCTTCTTGACGAAATCCGTGCAGCCCAGATGCTGATCCGTCAGGGCACCGATCGCGTGCAGGCCGCCGAAGCGCGCCTGCGCACCCTGCTCACCCCCGGAGACCCAAGCCAGTGACCCAAGACACCGCCACCCCGCAGATCCCCCGCCCCGTCCCCCCGGCGGACGAGCCGCGCGACACCGCGATCCGCCGCCTGCAAATGCGCTCCATGCGCCGGGGCATCAAGGAAATGGATTTGGTGCTAAGCGCCTATTCCCGCGACCGGCTGACCGGCATGAGCGACGCCGAGCTGGCGCTCTACGATCAGTTGCTGGAAGAAAACGATCAGGATCTGCTGCGCTGGATCACCGGCATGGACGCGGCGCCCAGCCAGTTCGCCGCGCTGATCGCGGACATCTCCGCCCGGGGCCGGACATGGTAGGTCGGGTAATTCGTCTGACTTAACCGGTTGTTGGGGAATTTGGCTTACGCCCTGTCTGCATGAGCAGAACGGAGGCGTAATGAGTGTGCACCGACACATAGGCCCCCGTGGTTCCGACCGAACCACGATGGGGCAAACCGGCGCGATCAGCGCCGAGCATCAGGAATTCATGTCGAGCTATCTTGAATCCCTCACCTTGGTGGAGCGGCTTCATCGGCTATTGCTCGACGTGATAAAGGACGAATTCGAGCGCGTCGGCATATTGGAGATCAACGCGGTTCAGGCGCTGCTGCTTTTCAATGTGGGCGATAACGAAGTGACCGCGGGCGAATTGAAAAGCCGCGGCTACTATCAAGGCTCGAACGTGTCCTACAATCTCAAGAAGCTGGTCGATACCGGCTTCATGCATCATCAACGCTGCGAGGTGGATCGCCGGTCTGTCCGTGTGCGCCTGACGGAGAAAGGCCGCAACATCCACCTGATCGTGTCGACCCTGTTCGAACGGCACGCGGCGGGGCTGTCCGATACCGGGGTGATTTCGCTCGACGGGCTGGACCAGATCACCGGGTCGTTGAAACGGGTGGAACGCTACTGGACCGATCAGATTCGCTATATCTACTAGCCGCATCTTCCAGCCGCGGCGGTCCAGCGCGCCCAGCGACCAACCCAGCGGGGAAGGCCCGCGCGCTGTCGGTGCCGTGCGCGGGGATGTTACGGGTGCCATTCGCGGGAGGCGTTACGGGTGCCATACGCGGGGGGCGTTAGGGGTGCTATTCGCGGCGGCGCTAAGGGTGCCAACCGCGGGGGTGCTACGGGTGCCGTGCGCCGGAGGCGTTAGGGATGCTATTCGCGGCGGCACTAAGGGTGCCGTGCGCCGGACGCGTTAGGGCTTCTAATCAGGGGGCACTAAGGGCGCCATGCGCAGGGGCGTTACGGCGTCCATTCCCGAGAGGCACTACGGGTGCGGATTGGCCTCGGCGCTGGGATGCAGCCGCTCGGACGGGTCGGCCCCGATCACCCGCCGCCTGCGGGCCAGAAACACCCGCCCCCAGCCCCGGCGGGAACCGGCGGAGGGCGCGGTGGGATCGGCGGGGAATCGCGCGCGCCAGCCTTCGGGCAGGTCCAGCCCGCAATCCTCGGCCTTCTCCAGCATCCAGACCAGCGGCACATTGGCCAGCGGGCGGGCCTCGTCCCGGCCATTGAGCTGGCCGCCGATATCGCCATGGGTGCCCCGAAACCAGACCTGTTCCAGACGCCCCTCCCAGCCGGGATCGGATTGCCAGAGCACCGGCGCATAGGCCAGACGCGTCTCATCGCGGGCCAGCGCGTGAAAGCCGTGGCGCACGACCTGCGACAATTCCGTGCCGTGGAAATTATGCGCGTCCTCCGACACCCGCCACAGCAGCGGCAGCCGCAGGCCCAGCGCCTTGACCGTATCCCAGACGCCGATCATCTCGATCTCGACATGGGGATGGCACAGCCGCGCGCGGAACCCGGCGCGGGCGGCGGCGCTTTCCTCGGCTGTGCCGCCGTTCTCATAGAGCCGCCATGCCTCGCGCACCGCCCGTTCGGTGGCGTTCTCGGCCTGCAACAGCCCCACCCGGTCGATCACCCCCGCGAGCGAGCGCACCGCATAGGCCCCGCGCGAATAGCCGAACAGATAGATCCGGTCACCGGGCCGATAGCGCGAGGCGAGAAACCCATACGCGCGCCGGATCTGCCGGTTGATCCCCCGCCCGGCCGCCACATCGGCGGCGCTGCGCCAATCCTCCCACTGAATGCCCGGCTCATAGAACAGGGACATCCGTGCCGAAGGCGCCTTTTCCGACAGCAATCGCCATGTCAGCCCGGCATTGGTTTCCTGCCCCGGCTGGGTCGAGGACATGGTGCCGTCAAGGATGATGACATGGGTGACCTGACCGCGCGCGGGCACCGGGCTTTGGCCCCAGCCCAACCCTGCAAAAAACGCCCGGAACCGCGCCGCGATCTGCCGCAGGCGAGTCAGGGGGCCGGGTGGCTCGGCGGGTGCCGGGCGGCGGGCGGGCTGCCGCTCCGGCCCATGATCAGGCTGCCGCATGGCGCGGCTCAGCTTTCGGGGGCGTTTGCGCGTGCGAGCATGTCCCAGACCCGCATCGGGGTGAAGGGCATGTCGGCCCGGCGCACGCCGCGCGCCCACAGCGCGTCGAGCACCGCGTTCGACACGGCGGCGAGCGAGCCGACGGTGCCCGCCTCCCCGCAGCCCTTCATCCCCAGCACATTCGCGGTCGAGGGCACAGGTTCGGTGGAAAACGAAATGCCCGGCATATCGACGGCGCGGGGCATCCCGTAATCCATGAAGCTCGCCGTCAGCAGCTGCCCGGTGTCGTCGTAAACCGTGTGTTCGCTGATCGCCTGCCCGATGCCCTGCGCGATGCCGCCATGCACCTGCCCTTCGACCAGTTGCGGATGCACCAGCACGCCGAAATCATCGGTGACGGTGTAGCGCACCACCTGCGTCAGGCCGGTCTCCGGGTCGATCTCCACCTCGGCGACATGGCCGCCATTGGGATAGGAGCGACCGGGCAGCTTGGCGCGGGCCTCATGGCGCAGCAGGTCGTCGCGCCCGGCGGCACGGGCAAGCTGCGCCACCTCGCGCAGATCGGGGCTCATGTTCGACCCTTCGGCGCGGAACCGGTGATCGTCATCGAACCGCACCGCGTCCGGCTCCGTGCCCATCTGTTCGGCGACAAAGGGCGTCAGGCTGCGGATCATCGTGTCGATCATCGCCACGGTGGCGGTGGTCTGCGTGGTGACGGAGCGCGAGCCGCCGGTGCCGCCGCCCTGCTTGATGCGGTCGCTGTCGCCCTGCACCACCTCGATTGCCTCCACCGGGATACCGGTGCGGGCGGACAGGAAGCCTGCATAGACGGTTTCGTGCCCCTGCCCGTTCGACTGGGTGCCGACGTAAAGCGTGGCGCCGCCATCCTCGGTCAGTTCCACCGCCGCGCCTTCGGACGGATCGCCGAGGATCGATTCGATGTAGTAGCACAGGCCGATGCCGCGCAGTTTGCCCTGCGCCGCGCTGGCGTCGCGCCGGGCGGCAAAGCCCGCCACGTCGGCTTCTGCCTCCACCCGGTCCAGCACGCGGGCGAAATCACCCACGTCGTAAAGCTCCCCCACCACCGTGCGATAGGGGAAGGCGTCGGGCGCGATGAAGTTGCGCCGCCGCAGATCCCACGGGCTGATCCCCAGCTGCCGCGCGGCGGTGTCCATCACCCGTTCCAGCACATAGATCGCCTCGGGTCGGCCCGCGCCGCGATAGGCGTCGGTCTGGGTGGTATTGGTGTAGATGCCGCGACAGCCCAGATAGGCGGTGCGGATGTCATAGGTGCCCGCAAAGACCTTGGCGAACAGGGTCGATTGGATGCCCTGCCCGAAGCCGGAATTATAGGCGCCCAGATTGGACAGGTTTTCGACCTTGTAGGCGGTGATCCTGAAGTTTTCGTCAAAACCGATCTCTGCCTGACTGACCAAATCGCGCCCGGCATGATCGGACAGCATCGCCTCGCCCCGGTCGGCCTGCCAGCGCACGGGACGGCCCAGCACGCGCGCGGCCTGCGCGATGGCGAAATCCTCGGGGAAGGTCTGCGCCTTGAGCCCAAAGCCGCCACCGACATCGGGATTGGTGACGCGCACGGCGTCTTCGTCCAGACCCAGCATCTGCGCCAGATCCGTCTTTAGATCCCAGACGCCCTGTCCGTTGACGCAGTAATGCAGGCGGCTGCCATCCCATTCGGCATAGCTGCCGCGGGTTTCCAGCGGGTTAATGATGACGCGGTTGTCGGTAACCTCCATGCTGATGCGGTGGGCGGAGGCCGCCAGCGCCGCGTCCGTCGCGGCTTCGTCCCCGATGCCCCAGTCAAACGCCACGTTATCCGGCGCTTCGGCGTGGATCTGCGGCCCGCCCGGCGCCAGCCCCAGCGACACGTCCAGATCGTCGAGGTCGAGTTCCACCAGTTCCGCCGCGTCGCGGGCAATCTCGGGGGTGTCGGCGACGATGATCGCCACCGCCTCGCCCACGAAGCGCACCCGGTCGCGCGCCAGAATGGGCCGGTGTGGCGCGGCGCCTTTGCTGCCATCGCGGTTGGTCATCACCGAAAACGGCAGCGACGCGGTGAGCCCCGCGGCCTCCAGATCGGCGGCGGTCAGCACCAGATGCACCCCGTCGAGGGCGCGGGCCTCGGCCACGTCGAGCGTGGTGATGTCCGCATGCGCCACGGGCGAGCGCAGGAAATAGGCATGAAGCGCGCCTTCGGGTGCGATATCATCGACATAGCGGCCATGGCCGGTGAGCAGCCGCAGATCCTCGATACGCTTGATCGACTGGCTGGTGCCGAATTGATGGGCCTGCTTGGTCATGCCGTGTCTCCGCCTGTGGCTATCGGGGCGGACGGTAGCCGCAGCATCGGCGGGCTTAAAGGGGGGATCGGGCGCGCATCGGCGTTTCGCTTTCCCTTTCTGCCGCCATTCGCTAGATCACGGTCCGAATGAATGAGCGGGGACCGGTCCCATGACGATGGACAAGACTTTCGACGCCGCCGCGGCTGAGGCCCGGCTATACGCAGCATGGGACGAGGCTGGCGCCTTCCGCGCCGGGGCCAATGCCGCCGGGCCCGACGCCCCGGCCTTCTCGATCATGATCCCGCCGCCGAATGTCACCGGCTCGCTGCATATGGGGCATGCCTTCAACAACACGTTGCAGGATATCCTGATCCGCTGGCACCGGATGCGCGGCTTTGACACCCTGTGGCAGCCCGGTCAGGACCATGCGGGCATCGCCACGCAGATGGTGGTGGAGCGTGAACTGGCCAAGGATGACAGCAACCCGACCCGGCGCGAGATGGGCCGCGAGGCGTTTCTGGAAAAGGTTTGGGAGTGGAAGGGCCAATCCGGCGGCACCATCGTCAACCAGCTGAAGCGTCTCGGCGCCTCCTGCGACTGGTCGCGCAACGCCTTCACCATGTCCGGCGCCCCCGGCGCGCCCGAGGGCGAAGACGGCAATTTCCATGATGCCGTCATCAAGGTCTTTGCCTACATGTATCACAAGGGCCTCATCTACCGCGGCAAGCGGCTGGTGAACTGGGACCCGCATTTCGAGACCGCGATTTCCGATCTGGAAGTCGAAAATGTCGAAGTCGCGGGCCATATGTGGCATTTCAAATACCCGCTCGCGGGTGGTGAAACCTACACCTACGAGGAACGCGACGAGGACGGCGTGGTCACCTTCTCGGAGGAGCGGGATTATATCGCCATCGCCACCACCCGGCCTGAGACGATGCTGGGCGACGGCGCGGTCGCGGTGCACCCGTCGGATGCGCGCTATGCGGCGATCGTGGGCAAGCTGTGCGAAATCCCGGTCGGGCCCAAGGAACACCGCCGCCTGATCCCGATCATCACCGATGAATATCCCGATCCCGATTTCGGCTCCGGCGCGGTGAAGATCACCGGCGCGCATGATTTCAACGATTACGGCGTCGCCCGTCGCAACGACATCCCGATGTATCGGCTGATGGACACCCGTGGCGCGATGCGTGCCGATGGCGAGGATTACGCGACCTGCGCCGAGCGCGCGCAGCAGATCGCGGAAGGCGCGACCTTTACCTCCGCCGAGATCGACACGCTGAACCTTGTCCCCGATGCGTGGCGCGGGCTCGACCGGTTCGAGGCGCGGCGGCAGGTTGTCGAGGCGATCACCGCCGAGGGTCTGGCCGTGACCGTGACGGGTGAGGATGGCGAAACCGTGCCGCTGGTCGAAAACAAGCCGATCATGCAGCCCTTTGGCGACCGCTCCAAGGTGGTGATCGAGCCGATGCTGACCGATCAGTGGTTCGTCGACACCGCGCAGATCGTGGAGCCTGCGCTGGAGGCCGTGCGCTCCGGCGAGACGCAGATCCTGCCCGAAAGCGACCGCAAGGTGTATTTCCACTGGCTGGAGAATATCGAGCCGTGGTGCATCAGCCGCCAGCTGTGGTGGGGGCATCAGATCCCGGTCTGGTATGGTCTGAACCTGTTCGCCGAGGGCGCGCTGGGGCCGTCGGGCGATCTCGACGATGTGGATCTGGGGCAGCTTTTGATGGAAAATGGCATCGTCCATGCCGGCGACCACCATCACTGCGACGCCGATCTGGACGCGGTAAAGGACCGGTTCCGCGCCGATATCGCCTCGCTCCCCGCGCCGCTGAACGCGATGCAGGTCGTCGAATGCGCCGATCAGGACGAGGCGACCGAGCGGTTCGCCGCGAGCCTTGCCGAATATGCCGTGTCCGGCGATCCGACGCATCTGATCTACCCGGTCTGGCGCGATGCCGATGTGCTCGACACGTGGTTTTCGTCCGGGCTCTGGCCGATCGGGACGCTGGGCTGGCCCGAGAACACGCCGGAATTGCAGAAATATTTCCCGACCAGCGTGCTGATCACCGGGTTTGACATCATCTTCTTCTGGGTCGCCCGAATGATGATGATGCAATATGCCGTGGTGGGGCAGAAGCCGTTTTCGACCGTCTATGTCCATGCTCTCGTCCGCGACGAGAAGGGCAAGAAGATGTCGAAGAGCCTCGGCAATGTGCTCGACCCGCTGGAATTGATCGACGAATACGGCGCCGATGCCGTGCGCTTTACCCTGACCGCGATGGCGGCGATGGGGCGCGATCTGAAACTGTCGACCAACCGGATCGCGGGTTATCGCAACTTCGGCACGAAGCTGTGGAATGCCGCGCGGTTTGCCGAGATGAACGAGGTGTTCACCGCCGCGCCTCCGCTGGCCGCCGGTCAGGTGCCCGCCCCGACCCGCGCCGTGAACCGCTGGATCGTGGGCGAGACCGCTCGCGTGCGCGCAGAGGTCGATGCCGCGCTTTCCGCCTATCGCTTCAACGACGCGGCGAATGCGCTATACGTCTTTGTCTGGGGCAAGGTCTGCGACTGGTATGTGGAGTTCTCCAAGCCGCTGCTGCAAGGCGACGATGCGGAGGCACAGGCCGAAACCCGGCAGGTCATGGCATGGGTGATCGACCAGTGTCTGATCCTGCTGCACCCGATCATGCCCTTCATCACCGAAGAGCTGTGGGATGGCCTGCGCCCGCGCGACGGCATGCTGATCCACGCCGATTGGCCGACCTATGCCGCCGCCGACCATGCCGATGCCGAGGCGGATCGCGAAATGGAATGGGTGATTTCGCTGATCGACGGCATCCGGTCGGTGCGCGCGCAGATGAACGTGCCCGTGGCGCTGAAGATCAAGCTGCTGCAACTGGATCTGGATGCGGCAGGTCAGGCTGCGTGGTCCCGCAACGAGGCGCTGATCAAGCGGCTGGCGCGGATCGACAGTCTGGAGCCCGTCGCGGCCCAGCCCAAGGGCGCGGTGACCGTGGCCGTCGATGGCGGCACCTTCTGCCTGCCGCTGGCTGATATCATCGATGTCGAGGCCGAGGTCGCGCGTCTGGAGAAGCAGCTGGGCAAGCTCGACAAGGAAATGGGCGGCATGAAGGGACGGCTGGGCAACCAGAAGTTCATCGCCTCCGCCCCGCCCGAAGTGGTCGAGGAAACCCGCGCCAACCTCGCCGCCCGGCAGGAAGAGCACGACCGCCTCGCCGCCGCGCTGGAGCGCCTGCGCGCGATGGGGTGACGGCGGATGCCGCCCTGCCCCGCGCAGGGCGGTGAACCGGCCGCGAGCCCCGCAGGCAGGGCGCTGAGGGGAGCGGTCGGTGCGCTGAAGCGCAACGTGAGCCTGCCCGGGGGTGGCGCAGCTACGCGGGGCCGAGTGTGCTTTATGGTGTCATATGCCTCCCCGCTTTGAGGTCAGCATGAGGTGACAAAGCGCCAGCCCGTGGGGACGGGCAGGCGCTCGCCCGCGCGCTTCGCTTGTTCGCGGGCGGGGGTGCTTAGGTCGAAGGTTGCGGGACGCCAAGAGGCTAGGCGCAACGGGAGCCTGCCCGTGGGGTGGCGCTGCTACGCGGGGGCGGGTGTGCTTTATGGTGTCATATGCCTCCCCGCTCCGAGGTCAGCGTGAGGTGGCAGAGCGCCAGCCCGCAGGGACGGGCAGGCGCTCGCCCGCGCGGCTCCGCCTTGTTCGCGGGCGGTTACGCTGAGTTCAGTGGGACGCCGAGTGGCTGGGTGCGACAGGAACCCGCCTGTGGGATGGCGCTGCTACGCTAGGGCGAGTGCTGCGCCGCTCCGACGGGCCGACCCTCCCCCAGCCCCGGCAGCAATCCCGGTGCCAGCCCTTGCGCCATCCGGCCCCCTGCCCTAAGCCTCCCGCAACCTCGACAAGCCAACCTCCAAAGGGACGCTCACGCATGGCCCGCATCCTGATCACCTCCGCCATTCCTTATATCAATGGCATCAAGCATCTGGGCAATCTGGTGGGCAGCCAGTTGCCTGCCGATCTCTACGCCCGCTACAACCGTGGCCGCGGCAATGAGGTGCTGTTTCTCTGTGCCACCGACGAACACGGCACGCCCGCCGAACTGGCCGCGACTAAGGCCGGGATGGCGGTGGAGGAATACTGCGCGCAGATGCACCAGACGCAGGCTGAGCTTGCCGCCGGGTTCCGCCTGAGCTTTGACCATTTCGGGCGCTCCTCCTCGCCGCAGAACCACCGCCTGACCCAGTATTTCGCGGGGCTGCTGGCCGAAAACGGGCTGATCGAGGAAGTGTCCGAACGGCAGGTCTTTTCCAAGGCCGATGACCGCTTTCTGCCGGATCGCTACATCGAGGGCACCTGCCCCAATTGCGGCTATGACAAGGCCCGTGGCGACCAGTGCGAGAACTGCACCAAGCAGTTGGACCCGACCGACCTGATCGAGCCGCGCTCCGCCATTTCGGGCTCCACCGATCTGGAAGTGCGCGAGACCAAGCACCTGTATCTCAAGCAATCGAAGCTGAAAGACGACCTCGATGCGTGGATCGACGCGCAGCAGGACTGGCCGATCCTGACCACCTCGATTGCCAAGAAATGGCTGCATGACGGCGACGGGCTTCAGGATCGCGGCATCACCCGCGATCTATACTGGGGCGTGCCGGTCAAGAAGGGCGACGCGCCTTGGCCTGGCATGGAGGGCAAGGTTTTCTACGTCTGGTTCGACGCGCCCATCGAATACATCGCCTGCGCGGCTGAATGGGCGGAGGCACAGGGCCTCGACGAGGCGCAGTGGTGGCGCTGGTGGCGCACCGACGAGGGCGCGGATGACGTGCGCTACGTCCAGTTCATGGGCAAGGATAACGTGCCCTTCCACACCCTGTCCTTCCCGGCCACGATCAAGGGCTCGGGCGAGCCGTGGAAGCTGGTCGATTACATCAAATCGTTCAACTATCTGAACTATGATGGCGGGCAGTTTTCCACCAGTCAGGGCCGCGGCATCTTTATGGACCAGGCGCTGGATATCCTGCCTGCCGATTACTGGCGCTGGTGGCTGCTGAGCCATGCGCCCGAAAGCTCGGACGCCGAATTCACATGGGAGAATTTCCAAGCCAGCGTGAACAAGGATCTGGCCGACGTGCTTGGCAATTTCGTCAGCCGCGTGACCAAGTTCTGCCGCTCGAAATTCGGCGAGACCGTGCCCGCAGGCGGCAGCCTGTCGCCCGAAGGTCAGGCGCTGATCGATGAGCTGACCACCCGGCTGAAAGCCTATGAGCAGCATATGGACGCGATCGAGGTGCGCAAATCCGCCGCCGAGCTGCGCGCCATGTGGGTCGCGGGCAACGAATTCCTGCAAGAAGCGGCGCCGTGGTCGAAATTCAAGACCGATCCGGAGGCCGCCGCCGCCGATATCCGGCTGGCGCTGAACCTGATCGCCTTCTACGCCGTGATTTCCGCGCCCTTCATTCCTGATGCCGCCGATCAGCTTCTGTCCGCGATGCAGACCGAAACGACCGCGTGGCCGTCGGACATCGCCAAGGTGCTGGCACGGCTGGAACCGGGGCATGGGTTTACCGTGCCCGACTCGCTCTTCGCCAAGATCACCGATGAGCAGCGCGAGGATTGGGCGACCCGGTTCGCGGGCATCCGCAGCTAAGCGGACGCACCTGCCCTGACTGCAGCCCGGATGCCGCAGGGCGTCCGGCCCAGTCCCCGCGCGCGCCGCGCGACGGAACCCGCCCCATGCGGGGGTCGCCCCATTGCTCCCGCTTGGCAAAGCGGTCAGTATGGCCCCCACCCCGAATGCCACCAGAGAAGAGCATCGAGCAGCAACATGGCCGAAGACCTCCTCGCCGGTTCCGAACCCGAACAGTATGACGCCTCTTCGATCGAGGTTCTCGAAGGGCTGGAGCCTGTCCGCAAACGCCCCGGCATGTATATCGGCGGCACCGACGAACGCGCGCTGCATCACATGGTGGCCGAAGTTCTGGACAACTCGATGGACGAGGCCGTCGCAGGCCACGCCAACCGGATCGAGGTCGAGCTTCACGACGACAATTCGATCACCGTGCGCGACAATGGCCGCGGCATCCCGATCGATCCGCATCCTAAATTCCCCGACAAATCCGCGCTGGAGGTGATTTTGTGCACCCTGCACGCGGGCGGCAAATTTTCCGGCAAGGCCTATGAAACATCGGGCGGTCTGCACGGTGTGGGGGCCTCGGTCGTCAATGCGCTGTCGGACATGATGCGGGTCGAAGTGGCGCGCAACCGCGAGCTTTTCGCACAGGAGTTCTCACGCGGCGTGCCGCAGGGGCCGGTGCAGAAGATCGGTTCCGCGCCCAACCGGCGCGGCACCACGGTGACGTTCCATCCCGACCCGGAAATCTTCAACACCCAGAAACTGAAGCCCAAGCGCCTGTTCACGATGGTGCGGTCCAAGGCCTATCTGTTTTCGGGTGTCGAAATTCGCTGGAAATCGGCGGTCGATGACGGCGAAACCCCGGTCGAGGCCACGTTCCATTTCCCCGGCGGTCTGGCCGATTACCTGACCGAGTCGCTGGGCAAGACGACGACCTATGCCGACGCGCCATTCGCGGGCAAGGTCAGCTTTCAGGAGAAGTTTGGCGAGCCCGGCTCGGTCGAATGGGCGATCAACTGGACCCCGTCCCGCGACGGGTTCGTGCAATCCTACTGCAACACGGTCCCCACGCCCGAGGGCGGCACCCATGTCGCCGGGTTCTGGGCCGCCATCCTGAAGGGCATCCGCGCCTATGGCGAGTTGGTCGGCAACCGCAAGGCCACCTCGATCACCCGCGAGGATCTGATGAATGGCGGCTGCGCGCTGGTGTCGTGCTTTATCCGCGAGCCTGCCTTTGTCGGGCAGACCAAGGACCGTCTGTCGAGCGAGGGCGCGCTGAAGCTGGTCGAAAATTCGGTCCGCGACCATTTCGACAACTGGCTGGCCAATGACACCAAATCCGCCGGGGCGATCCTTGATTACCTTGTGCTGCGCGCCGAGGAGCGCCTGCGCCGCAAGCAGGAAAAGGAAACCGCGCGGAAGACCGCGACCAAGAAGCTGCGCCTGCCCGGCAAGCTGGTCGATTGTTCGGCCACCAATCGCGAGGGCACAGAGTTGTTCATCGTCGAGGGCGACTCGGCGGGGGGCTCGGCCAAGATGGGCCGCAACCGCAAGACGCAGGCGCTGCTGCCGTTGCGCGGCAAGATCCTGAACGTGCTGGGTGCGGCCTCGGCCAAGCTGGGCCAGAACGCCGAAATCAACGATCTGTGTCAGGCGCTTGGCACCGGCATGGGCACGCGGTTCCGGCTCGACGATCTGCGCTATGACAAGATCATCATCATGACCGACGCCGATGTGGACGGCGCGCATATCGCGTCGCTGCTGATGACGTTTTTCTTTACCCAGATGCGTCCGCTGATCGATCAGGGGCATCTCTACCTTGCCTGTCCGCCGCTGTTCCGCCTGACCCAAGGCGCGACCCGCGTCTACTGTCTGGACGAGGCGGAGCGCGACATGTGGCTGGCCAAGGGGCTGGGCGGACGCGGCAAGATCGATGTCAGCCGGTTCAAAGGTCTGGGCGAAATGGATGCCAAGGATCTGAAGGAAACGACGATGGACCCGGCCCAGCGGAAGCTGATCCGCGTTTCCATCGACGATGACGAACCGGGCGAAACCGGCGATCTGGTGGAACGCCTGATGGGCAAGAAACCCGAACTGCGGTTCCAGTATATTCAGGAAAACGCCCGCTTCGTCGAAGAGCTCGACGTCTGAGGGCCGGATCCCGCGCCGCGCGCGGTTTCGATTTGCCCTGACATGGCTGGCGGCCCCCACCGGGCCGCCCCTGATCGCCTACCCGCCTATCCGGCGGTCAGGCGCCCCGGCGCAGTGCGTCAAACAGGCCCGGCTCCAGCCCCGGCTGGGCAAACAGCGGCCCTTCGGTCAGCACGCTGACGGCATCATGGCTGTGCAGGCTTTCCTGATGGCTGGCCACGACGCGGAAATCGCCGATCCGGGGATCGGCGCGCAGGGCGGCACAAAACAGCCGCGCGGCATCTTCGACGAAGATCGGGTTTGCCGCGTTCAATTCGGCGAATGCCTGTTCGTCCTCGCGCTTTACCATCACCTGCGTTTCCGTCGGCACCGCGTCACGGCAGCCCGCGATCAGGTCTTCGATCAGGTCGACCAGCGCGCTGTCCGGGTCGGACAGGACGCCTGAAAGCCGGGCCACGGACCGCTGGGAATGCGGCGTCGCCAGTTGCCCCCGCACCGCCCGCGCGTGTTCGGCCAATTCCAGCGAACAGGGGCAGGTGGAGCTATAGACGTAATCGAGATGCAGAATGCGGGTGCGCACGCCGCCGTGGTCGATGACCTCGACCTGCACGTCGTAATATTGCCAGCCCGCCAGCCCCGATCGCAGGCTATCGACCCGCAGCGGCAGGGAAAATTCCAGCAGAATGCGCGCATCGAAACTGTCCAGATCCCGGCGGTAATCGTCCAGCGCGGCATCCAGCGCCTCAATCCCCATCAGCCGTTCGGCATGGGTGTAGAAGCTGCGCATGATCCGGCTCATATTGATGCCCTTCGCCTCCGCATCGAGGCTGACAGTGCCGGTCACGCGGGTTTCGAGCCGCTGCGCCACCCCGTCCCGCCCGGCCCACAAAAGCGGCAGGCGAAAGCCCGAAATCCCCACATGCTGCAAGGGCGCGTGCGCGCCGCGGATCAGGCTTGCCGGTCCGTTTTGCAGATCGGGCATCGTCGCGCGATAGGCGGCATCCGGCACGAAAGTGCTGTCATAGCGGCGTGAGGGGGCCGCGGCGGCGGTCTGCGGCGCGGCATCTGCGGAGACGCCCGCCAATGCGGTCAGGTCAGGCGCCAATGCCGCACGCTCCGCCGAAGTCGCACGCGCGGCCCAGTTCCGCAGCACGCGCAGCGCCGCGGCGGCCTCGTCCCGGTCAGGGGCATCATGGGGCGAAGGCAGATCGGGGGTCAGGATAGTCACATGTCCCTCCTATGGCGAAGTATCGGCGGACGCCCCCTAGATAAGCCCTCACCGCCCTAAATGCCACGGCCCCTGACGGGTTTCTGCCCTGCCGCCCCCGCGCGCCCTGTCCAAGCCACCGCCCCGCCGGAGGAGACGTCTGCGGGCGTGCGGGGAGCTGCCCGCGGGATCAGTTCGCGGCGACCGGCAGACGGATTTCAAAGATCGCGCCGCGCGGGGTGGCGTCGCGGATGGTGACGTCGCCCTGCCACGAGCGGACCAAGCGGCGCACGACGGCCAGCCCGACGCCGCTGACCTCCGCTTCGGCGGGGGCGGTGAGCGCGGCGAACATGCCAAAGACCCGCTCCCGATGGGCCGCGTCTATACCGGGGCCGTTGTCTTCGACCTCGATACACCAATTGTCGCCGCGACACTGGCAGCGCACGACGATGCGCAGACCGCGTTCGGGCCCGTGTTTCACCGCGTTTCCGGCCAAGTTGCGCAGCACGATTTCCAGTTCGGTGCGGACCACCATGAGGCGGGTCAGGTCGCCTTCGATCCGCACTTCGGTGCCCGGCGGGGTGATGAAATCGGTGACATCGCGGATGAGCGCGTGCAGATCGACCCATTCGGGATGACGGGCGGGATCGGAGGGGTTGAGATAGCTGAGCGTGTCGCCGACCATGCGGCTCAACCGGCTGACGCGGGCCTCGATCATCGCCAGATGCTCCGTCGCGGCGGGGGACAGCGGCATCCCGGCCTCATAGGCATCTTCGCGAATGAAATCGGCCAGTTGCGCGACCTGGCGGAGCGGCGCGCGCAGGTCATGCGCGGCGATACGGGTAAATTCCTCCAGATCGGAATTCCGTTTTGCTACCCCTTGGGCATAGCTCAGCGCGCGGCGCCGGTCATGGGCATAGGCGGCCATCACCGCCGACAGGCCCAGCAACGCGGCGGCAATGCTCCCCCCCAGCAACAGCCAAAGACCCTTGCGGATCTGGTCCTGCCGCAGGGCCAGCGCATCGCGCACGCGCATCACCGCGTCCTGCAGGTTCAGCAGCGCTTCGGTGTCGTCGACCTGCACCCGGTCGTCGATTTCCCGCGCGCTGAGCCCCCGTTGCAGGCCCTGTTCGGTCCAGTCGATGCGGGCACGATAGGCCAGCAGGGTCGCGCGGATCTGGGTCAGGTCTAGCGCGATATCGGCCCCGCCCCCCCGCAGGCCGCGACCGTCGTCAACCTGCGCTTCCATCCCATCGAGCGCCAGCAGCGCCTCCTCCATACTGTCGCGGGCCTCGCGCAGGTAGGAGGGGTCTTCGGGGCGCAGAAGCGCGTTCTTGAATTCATGGATAAAGCCGCCATAGCCGATCGTGCGTTCGAATTGCACAAGATCGGTCATCAGGGCGGTCTGGCGGCTGGCGATGGCGGCCTGACTGCGCACCAGATCGGCGCAGATGACAGAGACCAGCACCAGCCCCAATGCGACGACCGCGCCGATCATGCCGAGGATGCTGCGCAGGCTCCGGTTCCGGGCCTTCAGCACGTCGGTCAATTGCAGCAGATCGGTCATATGTCCCCCAGCGTCCGCGAGCATGCCCGCTTAGGTGACGCTAGGGTCAAGTCATGAAGGAAACGTTAATGTTTCGGCGGTCCGGGCTCTGTCCTTGGGTCAGAGAGACGCGAGCGCGGCCTTTGCGTCGGCGATCAGATCGTTCACATCCTCTAGCCCGACGCTGATCCGCACCAGCCCCGGCGAGATCCCAAGTTCGGTCTTTTGCGCATCGCTCAGCCGCTGGTGAGTCGTGGTCGCGGGGTGGGTGACGATCGATTTGGCATCGCCCAGATTGTTGGAGATCGTGTAGATCTTCAGCGCGTTCAGGAAGGCAAACGCCGCCTCCTGCCCGCCGTCGATTTCAATCGACAGGACGGTGCCGCCCTTGGTCATCTGCCGCATGGCGAGCGCATTTTGCGGGTGGCTGTCCAGTTGCGGATACAGCACCTTGGTGACCTTGGCGTGCCCTTCGAGCGCCTGTGCCAGCGCCAATGCACTATCGGCCTGAGCATGGCAGCGCAGGTCCAGCGTCTCCATCCCCTTCAGCAGCACCCAAGCCGTGAACGGGCTCATCGCGCCGCCGGTATGTTTCAGATAGGGTTCCAGCGTCTTGCGGATGAAGTCCTTCGTGCCCAGCACGACACCGCCCAGCACCCGGCCCTGCCCGTCGATATGTTTGGTGGCCGAGTAGATGATGACATCGGCGCCCAATTCCAGCGAGCGTTGGAAAACCGGCGTGGCGAAGACGTTATCGACGACGACCAGCGCGCCGACCGCATGGGCGACCTCGGACACGGCCTTCAGGTCGATGACCTCCAGCGTGGGGTTGGAGATCGACTCGAGGAAGCAGGCCTTGGTGTCGGGGCGCACGGCGGCCTTCCACGCCGCGATGTCCGTGCCTTCGACAAAGGTCACCTCGACCCCGTAGCGGGTCAGGATTTCCTCAAGGATATACAGGCAGGAGCCGAACAGCGCCTTGGAGCTGACGACATGATCGCCGGCCTTCAGCATGGAGATCAGCGCCGCCGAGACAGCCGCCATGCCCGACGCGGTGGCAAAGGCATCCTCGGCGCCTTCGAGCATCGCGATGCGTTCCTCGAACATCCGCACGGTGGGATTGCCGTAGCGAGCATAGATGAATTCATCTTCACCCAGTTCGACAAAGCGGGCCTCGGCCTGTTCGGCGGTGTCGTAGACGAACCCCTGCGTCAGGAAGATCGATTCGGACACTTCGCCATATTGGCTGCGGCGCGTGCCGCCGTGGACCAGCTTGGTGCGGTTGTTCCAGTCGTTCATGTGATGCCCTCCGGCCATAAAAAATCCCCACCGCCAAGTCAGCGCCGGGGGTTCCCTGTGCCTGACCTCTTTAGCGGGATGTTTAACGTGGCCCGCAATCCGGTGAACAAAGCGCCACGGCGAAGCGATTACGCCCGCAGGCGCGATGCGTCAAGGGCGGGGCGGGCTGTGCCGCGCGGGCGGGGCTCTGGGGGGAGCTTTGGGTGCCAGTGGCGCGGGTGACATCTGCGGTGTGGCGATGTGCGCCTGCCCGGGGGGTGGCGAACAAGGGATGAGGCGGGTGTGCTGAAATCGGAGGTTGTTAGATGCCGGGAAACCGGGCGCAACGGGAGCCTGCCCGTGGGATGGCGCCGGGACGGGTGAGCGGGGCGTTTTATGCTGCCACCAACCTCCCCGCTCTGAGGTCAGCGTGAGGTGGCCAAGCGCCAGCCCGCAGGGACGGGCAGGCGCTCGCTCTCGCGCCCTGCGGGCTTGTTCGAGAGCGGCTGCGCTGAGGTCGGAGGTTGTGAGTCTCTGTCGTCTGGGAGCGACGGGAGCCTGCCCGTGGGGTGGCGCCGGGACAGGTGGGGCCGGTGTGCTGAGATCGAAGAGGAATAGACGTTGGGAAACTGGGGGCGACGCGAGCCTGCCCGTGGGGTGGCGCCGGGACGGTGGAACGGGTGCGCTTTATGATGCCACGCACCTTCCCGGCTCTGAGGTCAGCGTGAGGTGGCAAAGCGCCAGCCCACAGGGACGGGCAGGCGCTCGCTCTCGCGCCCTGCGGGCTTGTTCGAGAGCGGGTGCGTTAAGTTCGGTCGTGTTTTGGCGGTAGATGGCTGGCACACCGCGAGCCTGCCCGTGGGGGTGACGCTGATCGGCTGGAGCCAGGCGCTTTGGGGTGACACACCCCTCCCCACTCCGAGGTCAGCGCAACGTGGCCAAGCGCCCCGCCCCTCGCGCTTTCGGCCCGCCGCCCCTTGCCCTCCGGCTGAATCCCGGCATGCTGGCCGCAAAGAGAGGAGTGTCCCAATGACCGCTGCAATCGAGCTGTATTACTGGCCCACGCCGAATGGCTGGAAAATCTCCATCGCGTTGGAGGAAATGGGCCTGCCCTATACCGTCAATCTGGTGAATATCAGCGCGGGCGAGCAATTCACGCCCGAGTTCCTGAAGATCGCTCCGAACAACCGCATGCCCGCCATCGTCGATCCCGAAGGCCCCGATGGCGCGCCGATCTCGATCTTCGAATCGGGCGCGATCCTGCAATATCTGGCGCGCAAGACCGGCCAGTTCTGCGGCCCGACCCAGCGCGACCGGATCGCTGTCGATCAGTGGCTGATGTGGCAGATGGGGGGGCTTGGCCCGATGGCCGGTCAGGCGCATCACTTCCTCAAATACGCCCCCGACCTCGATCCGCCGCAAGACCTGCCCTATGCCAAGGACCGCTACCGCAACGAGACCGGGCGTCTTTATGGCGTGCTCGACCGGCAATTGGCGAAGTCCGAATATGTGGCGGGCGATTTCTATTCCATTGCCGATATGGCGATTTGGCCCTGGGCCTCGATGTGGGAGGGCCAGCAGCAGACGCTGGACGACAAGCCGCATATGAAACGCTGGCTCGATCTGGTGGGCGGACGCGCCGCCGTGCAGAAAGGCCGCGCGGTGGCCGCCGATAAGCGGGTCGAGACCAAGACGCGCGAAACGCAGGAGATCCTGTTCGGCAAGAAGCCCTGACAGGCGGGCAAGGCGCGCAAAGGCCGGGCGGGCTGGGGCCACGATGAGCCTGCCCGTGGGGTGGCGCTCGGGCGGGTGTGCGGGTGTGCTTAATGGTGCCACCTACCTCCCCGCCCCGAGGTCAGCCCGGCGGTTACAAAGCGCCGGCCCGTGAAGCGGGCAGGCGCTCGCCCGCGCGCTTCGCCTTGTTCGCAGGCGGGAGTGCTGTGATTGAAGGTTGCTTCACGTCGGGAGGCTAAGCGCACCGGGAGCCTGCCCGTGGGGTGGCGCTGCTGCGACTGAGCGGCGCGCTTTATGGAGACACACCCCTTCCCGATCCGAGGTCAGCGTGAGGTGGTAAAGCGCCAGCCCGGGGGGCGGGCAGGCGCTCGCTCTCGCGGCCTTCGGCCTTGTTCGAGAGCGGGTGTGCTGAGTTCAGAGGCTACGAGGCATAGCTAATCCGAGCAGAACGCTAGCCTGCCCGTGGGATGGCGCTAGGACGGTGGAGCGGGTGCGCTTAATGGTACCGCATACCTCCCCGCTCCGAGGTCAGCGTGAGGTGGCCAAGCGCCAGCCCGTGGGGACGGGCAGGCGCTCGCTCTCGCGGCCTGTGGCCTTGTTCGAGAGCGGGTGTGCTGTGATCGAGTGTCGCCTTTAGGGGCAAACTTCGCCAACGCCCCATTGGGTCTACCGCAACGGTAGCCTGCCCGTGGGGTGGCGCTGGGACGGTTGAGCGGGTGTGCTTTATGGTGCCGCATACCTCCCCGCTCCGAGGTCAGCGCGACGGTGGCAAAGCGCCAGCCCGCGGGACGGGCAGGCGCTCGCTCTCGCGGCCTTTGGCCTTGTCCGAGAGCGGGTGCGCTGAGTTCGAGTGTCGCCTTCAGGGGCAAACTTCGCCGACGCCCCATTGGGTCTACCGCAACGGTAGCCTGCCCGTGGGGTGGCGCCGGGACGGGTGAGCGGGTGCGCTTAATGGTGCCACATCCCCCCCGCCCAGAGGTCAGCCCGGCGATTGCAAAGCGCCAGCCCGCGGGGACGGGCAGGCGCTCGCTCTCGCGGCCTTCGGCCTTGTCCGAGAGCGGATGCGCTAAGTTCGGAGGGACGCGCCATGCTCCGTTAACGGGGGCATGACGGAAGCCTGCCCGTAGGGTGGCGCTGGGACGGTGGAGGCGGTGAGCTTTATCCCAGCCAAATACCTCCCCGCCCTGAGGTCAGCGCGGCGGTGGCCAAGCGCCAGCCCGCGGAACGGGCAGGCGCTCGCCCGCGCGGCCTGTGGCCTTGTTCGCGGGCGGGGGCGGGGGCGTCCGGCCTTGCGTGCCTTACCCCTTCGGGGTCTCGGTGCCGTAGCGTTTGAAGAGGCTGCCCTGCGCCATGAAGAAGCCGAACACCGCGATGGTCAGGCCGAAGGTCTTGAACGTCACCCAAGCGTCGGTGCTCATCGTGCGCCAGATCACCTCGTTCAGCACGGCCAGCGCCAGAAAGAACACCGTCAGTCTGCGGGTCAGGATCATCCAGCCTTCGGGCTTGAGCGGCATCGCGCCGTCCATCACCATTTGCAGATAGCTTTTGCCCCGCAGCAGGCCAAAGCCGAGGATCGCCGCAAAGAGCGTGTAGATCATCGTCGGCTTCATCTTGAAAAACCGGTCGTCGTTGAGCCACACGGTCAGCCCGCCGAACACGGTGACGAGGATCGCGGTGACGATCTGCATTTTCGACAGATGGCCGGTCAGCTTCCACAGGATCGCGGTGCAGATCAGCAGCAGCGGGATGAACCCGGCGGTGACCAGCACGAAGCCGTCATAATCGGTGCCGCCGATCGTGTAGACCTGATCCTTCAGGCGCAGATAGGCCACGAAGAACGCGGCGATGGGGCCCATCTCCAGCGCCATTTTCAGGCCGGGATGGATTTTCTTGGGGGTGTCGTCAGTCATATCGGTCATCATGTTCCTCGGGCTCAGCCGCCTGCCTCGACTACCACGGCGCCAAGCGCGATCAAAGCCATCAACGCCAAGCGGCGCGGTCCGACCGTCTCCTTGAGGAAAACCCAGCCGATCAGCGCGGCAAAGACAGTGGAGGTTTCGCGCAGCACGGCGGCTTCGCCGACCTTGTCGAGCCGGGTCGCCATCATGACGGAGCCGAAGCTGCCCACCGCGATCACTGCCCCGATGAACCCCAGCCGGGCCAGCGTCCGGACGGGCGGCGGCTCCGGCATCCGGCGGTAGCGGAACCAAGCGATGACCGGCATGTCAAAGGCCGTGATCAGAAAAAACCACGCAAGAAAGGTGAACGGGTTCGGCGTCAGCCGAATGCCATAGGCGTCATAGGTGGTGTAGCAGGCCACCAGAAACCCGGTGAGAACGGCCAGCCACAAGGCAGGCACCAGCGTGTCGCGGTCGATGCTGACATGGATCAGGTTATAGACCGCCAGACCGAAGATCCCGGCCAGAAGCAGCCCGACGCCCAGCCACTGCACACCCGAGAACGTCTCGTCAAAGATGAGCCATGCGCCGATCACGGTGAACAAGGGTCCCATGCCGCGCACCACCGGATAGACGACCGTAAAGGCCCCCCGGCTGTAGCTGAGCGCGGTGCCCAGCTTATAGGCCGTATGCACGGGGATCGTGCCTGCCAGCACCAGCCATTCGATCCCGCGCGGCCACGGCACCAGAAACAGCGCCACCGGCAGCATCAGGATCACCAGCCATGTGTCGATGGCGCCGCGCGACAGCCACGGATCGACCCGGCCTTTCTGCAGCGCGCCAAAGATCGCATGCAGCACCGCCGCCGTCAGCGCCAGCATCAGCGCCAGTTGATGGCCAAGCTCGGTGCCCTCGATGCTGTGGATGAGCGCGCTCATGCCGCCTGCCCCGTCCGCACCCATGCGCCACGCACCCCGGCCCACGCGGCCCGCAGGGCGGGAATGCAAAACGGCTGGAAACTTTCGCGCGCTGTGGTGGTTTTGTTGGGGAACGGCTCAGGACCCCAAAACAAATTCATGCTCGACCTTCTCAAATCCGAATTCCTCGACAGTTTCACCGCCACGCCCGTCTCCGTGGCATTCCTGCGGTTGATGTCCGCGATGGTGCTGGGCGGACTGATCGGCTGGGAGCGCGAACGCCACGAGAAATCCGCCGGGCTGCGCACCCATATCATGATCGCCCTTGCCGCATGTCTGTTCACCCTGATCGCCTTTGACCTGATGGAGTTGCCGCGCAACGACGAAGACGTGCTGCGCACCGATCCCCTGCGCCTGATCGAAGCGGTGACATCGGGCGTGGCCTTCCTTGCCGCTGGCTCGATCATCACGCAAGGGGTGAAGGTCAAGGGGCTGACCACCGGCGCGGGCATGTGGCTTGCCGGTGCAATCGGGCTGACCTGCGGCATCGGAAATATTCCCCTCGCCGCGCTGGCGACGACGCTGGCATTGATGGTGCTATGGCTGCTGCACCGTCTGGCCGGGCGCTTGGACGCGCCGGAAGACACCCTGACATCCGAGACGAAGCCAGACGCCACGCCCGACGCCAAGCCGAGCAGCGGGCGCAAGGAGCGCACGCGACCTGCGGACTGAGCCGTCACGGATGATCTGCCATGATCGGCAAGCGCCGGGGTTTGCCGCGATACCCCGGCCCATCGGCGCCCGGCGCTAACGCGGCGGCGGGAGCAGGCAGGCAGCGGCGCCCCCTACAGACCCGCGCCCGCGCGGTCACCGGGCAAGGCCGGTCAGCGCGGCGGCGAATTCCTCCGGATCGAAGGGCGCAAGGTCGTCGATCTGCTCGCCCACGCCGATGGCATGGATCGGCAGGCCGAACTTATCGGCCAGCGCCACCAGCACGCCGCCCTTGGCGGTGCCGTCGAGTTTGGTCATCACCAGACCGGACACATCCGCCAGCTTGCGGAACGTCTCGACCTGATTGATCGCGTTCTGGCCGGTGGTGGCGTCCAGAACCAGCAGGGTGTTATGCGGGGCCTCGGGGTCTTTCTTACGGATCACCCGGACAATTTTCGAAAGCTCTTCCATCAGATCGGCGCGGTTTTGCAGCCGTCCGGCAGTGTCGATCAACAGCAGGTCCGCGCCATCGGCCTGCGCGCGGGTCATCGCGTCAAAGGCAAGGCTTGCGGGGTCGGAGCCTTCGGGCGCGGTCAGCACCGGCACGCCCGCACGGTCGCCCCAGACCTGCAACTGCTCCACCGCTGCGGCGCGGAACGTGTCGCCCGCCGCGATCACCACGCTCTTTTCGGCGGCGCGGAACTGGCTGGCGAGTTTGCCGATGGTCGTGGTCTTGCCGGAGCCATTGACGCCGACCACCAGCACCACCTGCGGGCGGGTCGGGTAGATCGGCAGCGGGCGGGCGACGGGCTCCATGATCGCGGCGATCTCATGGGCCAGCAATTCCTTGATTTCCTGCGTGGAGACCCGGCGGCCATAGCGCCCCTCGGCCATGTTGGCGGTGACGCGCAGGGCGGTATCCACGCCCATATCGGCGCTGATGAGCAGCTCCTCAAGGCTTTCGACCATATCATCGTCCAGCACCCGGCGCGGCACGGCGGCAGGGGCATTGCCGCGAAAGAGCCGCCCCAGCAGACCGCCCTCGGCGCGCGCGGGCGCGTCCGAGGGGGTGTTGCCGTGACCGTTGGGCAGATCCTGCAACGGGATCTCCAGCGGCATCGTATTGCCCGCCGAGCCGGGCATCGGCACGCCCACCGGCTCCGGCTGCGGGGTTACATCGGGTGTTTGCGGCACTTCGGTCGGCGTGGTGCCGGGAATGCCATCGGGGGCCGGATCCGGGCGCGGCGTTTCCGGCAGGTCCGGGCGCGGTTCGGGCGTGGCCGGGCGCGGCAGGTCCGGCGCGGGGGTGGGCGGCATCTCGCGCGGGGTGTCGGGCACCGGGGTTTCGTCGGGCGCGTCGGGCTGTGGTGCCTCGGGCGGCAGATCGGGCTCCGGCGCCTCAGGAGGGGCATCGGGCTGTGGCGCCTCGGGGGGCGCTTTCGGTGCGGGCGCCTCGGGGGGCGCCTGCGGTGGGGTTTCACCGGGCTGGTCGCCGCCGTCGGCGACAATCGCGTCGAGCCCCTCTTCGAGCTTCGACGAGGTCTTGAACAGCCGGTCCTTGAGCTTTGTGAAGAATGCCATGACAACTCCCGCTAGACTGCCCTTCACCTAATGCGACATGCTGCCAAGGGAAAGGGCAACACCGCCCTGTCCCGACCGACCTGTTGCCAACCGCGCCTTGCCGGAGTGCCCATGCCGACCGCGATCTGGATGTTTGCCGTGGCGAGCCTCGCCCCCGTGCCGCTGCTGACGCTGGCGCTGGCATGGGGCGGGCTGTGGACGTGGCTTGCGCTGGGATACATCACGTTGGCGGTGGCGCTGCTGGACGAGCTGGCGGGCGCGGCTGCGGCGGCGGCGCGCAGCCCGGAGACCGAGCCCCGCGAATTTCCCGCCGCAGATGCGCTGTCGGTGCTGCTGGCCTGCGCACATTTCGGGCTGCTGGGCGCGGGCATCGCCGTGCTGGCCGAGGGCGCGCGCGGCGTGGTGCAGGATCTGGCGCTATTCACCGCGCTGGCGCTGTTCATGGGGCAGGTCGGCAATTCCAACGCGCATGAGTTGATCCACCGTTCCAACCGCTGGCTGCGGCGACTGGGGCGCTGGGTGTTCATCTCGCATCTCTTCGGACATCATGCCTCCGCCCATCCGAAGGTGCATCACCGGTTCGTCGCCACGGCTGAAGACCCCAACAGCGCCCGGCTGGGACAGGGATTCTGGCATTTCGCGCCGCGCGCATGGATCGGGTCATTTCGCGCGGGGCTGGCGGCGGAGCGGGCGCTGATCGCCCGGCGCCGGGGCGGCGCGGCGCGGGTGCCGCTGACCGCCACGCCCTATGGCGTCTATATCGCGGGCGGGGTTTTATGGTGCGTCATCGCGCTGGCCTTGGGCGGCGCGGCCGGGCTGATGTGGTATCTGGCGCTGGCGGGCCACGCCACGACGCAATTGCTGCTGTCGGATTATGTGCAGCATTACGGGCTGCGCCGCGCCCGGCTGGAAGATGGGCGCTACGGGCCGGTCACCGCCCGCCATTCGTGGAACGCGCCACACCGGGCCAGCGCGCTGCTGATGCTGAACGCGCCGCGCCATTCCGACCATCACGCCCATCCCGACCGGGCCTTTCCCGCGCTGCGCCTGCCCGCCCCGGACAGCGCGCCGACCCTGCCGCGCGCCCTGCCCCGCATGGCGCTGCTGGCGCTGGCACCCCGGCTCTGGCGGCGTGAAATGGACGGGCGCGTGCGCGCATGGGCCGACCCGGCAGAACGGCCCGCCCGCGCGCCCCGCGCCGCCGAATAGCTCACGCGATTGCGAGAGGCGCGGCACTGGTCAGCGGCGGCGCGGGCTGGCACCTTGCGCCTGACCGCAGCCAAGGATTTCGCCCGATGTCGTCCGCTTGCCCGCCCGTTTCCGCGTTTCTGCTCAGCGCGCTTGTGGCCCTGCCCGCGCTGGCGCAGGAGCGCCCCATGTCCGCCGCCGAATTCGAAGCCTACACCACCGGTAAGACGCTGACGTTTTCGTCCGACGGATATGCCTATGGCATGGAGGAATACGACGCCGACCGCCGGGTGCGCTGGTCCTTTCTCGATGGCGACTGCCGCGAGGGGCGGTGGTATCCGCAGGATCAGTTCATCTGCTTCGTCTATGAACGCACGCCCGAGACCCATTGCTGGACCTTCTACGACACCGGCCAAGGCCTGCGCGCCGTGTTCGAGGACGACCCCGGCGCGGTTCAGTTGAGCGAGGCCGGGGCGGACGAGCCGATGCATTGCCTCGGCCCCGATGTCGGCGTGTGACGAAATCGCGCCTCAGAACATGAAGTAGCGCTGCGCCATCGGCAATTCTGCCGCAGGCTCGCAGGTCAGCAATTCGCCATCGGCGCGGACCTCGTAGGTTTCGGGGTTCACGTCGATTTTCGGAAGATAGGCGTTCATCACCATGTCGGATTTGCCGATATTGCGGGTGTTTTCGACCGCCACGGTCGTTTTATGCAGCCCCAGCGTGGCGCCAATATCCGCCGCCTGCGCCGCCGCCGACACGAAGGTGACCGAGCTGTGCCCCAGCGCGCGGCCATAGCTGCCGAACATGGGGCGCGAATAGACCGGCTGCGGTGTGGGGATCGAGGCATTGGGATCGCCCATCTGCGCCACCGCGATCATCCCGCCGATCAGCACCATTTCCGGTTTCACCCCAAAAAAGGCCGGGTTCCATAGCACCAGATCGGCGCGTTTGCCGACCTCGATCGAGCCGATGTGACGGCTCAGCCCGTGCGCGATGGCGGGGTTGATTGTGTATTTCGCGATGTAGCGGCGCACGCGGAAATTGTCGTTGTCGCCGGTTTCCTCGGCCAGCCGCCCGCGCTGCTGCTTCATCTTATGCGCGGTCTGCCATGTGCGGATGACCACCTCGCCGATGCGGCCCATCGCCTGACTGTCGGACGCGATGATCGAAAACGCGCCCATGTCGTGCAGGATGTCCTCGGCAGCGATGGTTTCCTTGCGGATACGGCTTTCGGCAAAGGCGACATCTTCGGGGATCGCCTTGTCGAGATGGTGACAGACCATCAGCATATCGAGATGCTCTTCGAGCGTGTTTTTGGTGTAGGGCCGCGTCGGGTTGGTGGAACTGGGCAGGACGTGGTTTTCGCCCACCACCTTGATGATATCGGGCGCATGACCGCCGCCCGCGCCCTCGGTATGGAAGGCATGGATGGTCCGGCCCTTCATCGCCGCCACGGTATTTTCGACAAAGCCCGACTCGTTGAGCGTGTCGGTATGGATCATCACCTGCACATCCATGTCGTCGGCGACCGACAGGCAGCAATCGATGGTGCCGGGCGTAGTGCCCCAATCTTCGTGCAGCTTCAGCGCGCAGGCGCCCGCATTGACCATTTCGACCAGCGCATCGGGGCGCGAGGCGTTGCCCTTGCCCGACAGGCCGAAATTCATCGGCAACCCATCGAGCGCCTGCAACATCCGCCCGATATGCCAAGGCCCCGGCGTGCAGGTCGTGGCCAGCGTGCCGTGCGCGGGGCCGGTGCCGCCGCCGAGCATCGTCGTCACGCCCGAATGCAGCGCGTCATCGACCTGTTGCGGGCAGATGAAATGGATATGGCTGTCAAACCCGCCAGCGGTCAGGATCCGCCCCTCGCCCGCGATCACCTCGGTGCCCGGACCGATGACGATATCGACGCCCGGCTGGGTGTCCGGGTTGCCCGCCTTGCCGATGCCCGCGATGCAGCCGTCGCGCAGCGCCACATCGGCCTTATAGATCCCGGTCGCATCTACGATCAGCGCGTTGGTGATGACCGTGTCCGCCGCGCCTTCGGCGCGCGTCACCTGCGATTGCCCCATGCCGTCGCGGATCACCTTGCCGCCGCCGAACTTTACCTCCTCGCCATAGGTGGTCAGGTCGCGCTCCACCTCGATGATCAGGTCGGTATCGGCCAGCCGCAGCTTATCGCCGGTGGTCGGGCCGTACATGTCGGCATAGGTCGCGCGGGAGATCTTGGCGGGCATCTGGTCCTCCGGTTGGTCTGGCCCGGAGATTGGCCGAAGCGGCCACGGGGTGCAAACGCCCATGCCCGTCAAACCAGCGTTGCCGCGCCGGGTTTCTGTGATCTGCCCAAGTATTGGGCGCTTCCCCCCCCCGACCTGCGCGGGCCGGGTGCAGGCCCCCGAGCCCCCGGCACCGCACCCCGCCCCACCGGCGGCGGCGCTGCCCCGACGTCGCACGGCCAACCCCCTTTGACACCGCCCGACACAGGCCCGAGGTTGGCCGCGACACCCCGATACGGAGCCTGCCCCATGCGTCTCAGCCAGCGGATCACGACCCTCAGCCCCGATGGTGATGGCTGGGATTTGTTCTACCGCGCGCGGGCGATGGTGCGCGCGGGGCAGCCGGTGACGGAATTGACCATCGGTGAGCCGGACACCCGCACCGATCCCGTGATTCTGGACGCGATGGCCCGCTCCGCCGCTGGGGGCCACACCGGCTACGCCGATGTGCCCGGCATCCCGGCCCTGCGCGCCGCCATTGCCGCCCGCACCGAGGCCCGCACCGGCGTGCCGACGACCCCCGACCAGGTGATCGTTACCTCTGGCGGGCAGGCGGCGCTGTTTGCCGCACATATGGCCGCGCTCGACCCCGGCGACCGCGCCCTGCATATCGAGCCCTATTACACCACCTATCCCGGCACGATCCGGGCCACGGGCGGCGTGCCGGTGGCGGTCAAAACGCGCCCCGAAACCGGGTTCCAGCCCACAGCCGCCGATCTGGACGCCGCCGCCGCGGGCGCGCGAACGCTGCTGGTGAACACGCCCAACAACCCCACCGGCGCGGTTTACAGCCGCGCCACTTGCGAGGCGATCGCCGCCACCGCCAAACGTCACGACCTGACCGTGATCTCGGACGAGGTCTATGACACGCAGGTCTGGCAGGGGGAGCACCTGTCGCCCCGCGCCCTGCCCGGCATGGTGGAGCGCACGATGGTCATCGGCTCCATGTCCAAGATCTATGCCATGACCGGCAGCCGCATCGGCTGGATCATCGCGCCGGAAACCGCCATCGCGCGGCTGATTTCACTGTCGCTCAACACCACCTATGGCGTGCCGGGGTTTGTTCAGGATGCGGCGCTGTTTGCGCTGGAACAGGGTGACCGGCTGGCGGCGCAGGTCGCCGCCCCGTTTCGCAGGCGTCGGGAGCTGGCGGTGGGGATGCTGTCCCAGCAACAGGCGCTGACGGCGATGCCGCCCTCGGGGGCGATGTATATGATGCTGGATGTGCGCGCGACCGGGCTCGATGGCGCGGCGTTCGCGGATCTGCTGCTGGACCGGCACGGAATCGCGGTGATGCCTGGCGCCAGTTTTGGCCGCGCCGCCGCCGGGCAGATCCGTGTCGCGCTGACCGTGCCCGATGACCGTTTCGCGACCGCATTCGCGACGCTCTGCGACGTGGCCGCCGGGCTGGCAGAGGGGCGTTAACCTCAATTTTACGGTTCGCGGGACAAGGTGGCGGCATGGACCGCTGTTTGCTCCCCTTGCTCTGCGCGCTTCTGCTGCTGGTCGGCTGCAACACCGGCGGCCTGGATTTCGCCGGGCAGACAGGCACCGATATCGACCGCGCAGGCATGACATTCCGCGTGTTTCACGATGCCGAGCGGGCCCGCGTGATCCGCACCAGTATGGGCCGCCCGCGCAATGTGCCGCTGTTCCGCGCCGCGGTCGTATCCGTGATCGAGGAGGCAAGCGGCTGCACCGCGGATGCCGCCGATCTGCAGGGCGATTGGAACCTTGTGGAAGGGCCGATCAAGTGCCCTCCGTAGTGCTGTTTGCCGCTGACACCGACCGTTTCAAGGCTGCGCGCCGCGCGCATTTCCGAGCGTTCACACTGGCCGCGGCTTTCGACTGCCGCTGTCACGCTGACCGCCGCCCGCATTCGCGCGCCGTTAAACCGACCGCGCATGAAAAAGGGCGGCCCCGAAGGACCGCCCTTTCTCTTCCGTAGATCTGGAGGGATCAGAAGCGGAAGTTGACTTTCGCAGCAGCGGTGGTCGCGTCGAAGTCAGCACCGGTGTCATCGAAATCGTCGAAACGGTGGGACAGAACTTCGCCGCCGACGCTGACGGAGTCGGTGACCATGTATTCAACACCACCACCGAAGTAGTAGCCGGTGTCGGTGCCGAAGTCGGTGGACGCCTGAGCGGCACCCAGAGCACCGTAAACGAGGGTCTGGCCGAGGTCAGCACCGGCGCGGGCGCCAAGACGGGTGATGCTGTCGATTTCTGCGCCGGAGTCGGACTCGATGGAGGTGCCGTCAACAGCAAGCTCACCACCCAGAACGAACTGGCCGAAGTCGTAGTCGTAACCAGCCTGCAGGCCGTAGATGCCGCCATCGGTGTCTTCGTCGTCGAAGTCATCGCTGTTCAGGTCGCCGTAGCCCAGCTGACCGCCGACGTAGCCGCCGGTCCAGTCGCCGGTGACGGGGGCGATGATCGCGGGTGCGGCGGGAGCGGGCTCAACCACGACGGGCTGCAGGTTGCCGGCCAGAACCGGGGTCGCCAGAACGGTCGTGCCGAGGGCAAGGATTGCAAGTTTCTTCATATCTGTCTCCTAACGTTGACTGCCGCACTCTGGCGGATTCTGTTGTGCAACTGGGCGCCAAGATCACGAATCTCAGCCGCTGCATCGACGCCTCAACGCCGATCTAGTCCTGCTGTTCCGGGATTGCACCTCACGGGACGGTGAAAGCTCATTTGACCTCACGCAAACAGGCGAAAATCTGCGTGTTTCCAAGGACTTTGGGTGGTTTCTCGCTGATGTGATCGGCTTTTGAAATCGGTTTGAAACTGTTGCGACGGAACCACAATCCTGCTGCGTAGAACAGTCGTTGCAGGCAGTCTGTGCGCGCCGATACTGGATGGCTCAGCCGCGCATGCGGGGACAGGGGCCGCCGACCTGCTACCCCTAAATGCCCCTACAGGCTAATGATTTCAGGGAATACTCCGCGCCCGAATACACGGGACCGGACACGCCGCCTGCCGGATCAGCCAGCCGCGCGCTCTTCCAGCTCCAGCCATTCGTCTTCGGCTTCGGCCAAGGCGGCCTGCCGCGCGCTCAGCGCCTCGGTCGCCTTGCGGAATTTGACGGGTTCGCGCGAAAACAGCTCCGGATCGGCCATCAACTGCTCCAGTTTGGCGATTTCGGCACCAAGCCGTTCGATCACGCCGGGCAATTCTTCCAGCCGGTGCTTTTCGGTAAAGCTCAGCCCCTTCGCCGGGGCGGCCACCGGGGTTTCGGCGGGTTTCTGTGCCGTCTTACCGGGTTTCCCTGCCGCTGGCGCAGGCTTGGCCTCGACCTTGGGTTCCGCCCGGCTTCCGGCGCGCTGGCTGCGATAATCGCTCCACCCGCCCGCATAGACCGTCGCTTCGCCGTCGCCCTCCATCGCCACGGTGGTCGTCGCCACCCGGTCGAGAAAATCGCGGTCGTGGCTCACCAGCAGCACGGTGCCATCGTAATCGCCCAACAGATCCTGCAACAGATCCAGCGTTTCGATGTCCAGATCGTTGGTCGGCTCATCCAGCACCAGCAGGTTCGAGGGCTGCGCCATCAGCCGGGCCAGCAGCAGCCGCGCCTTTTCGCCCCCCGACAGCGACCGCACCGGCGCGCGGGCCTGCCGTTCGTCAAACAGGAAATCCTTCAGATAGCCCACCACATGGCGCGGGGTGCCGCGCACCATGACCTGATCGGCCTGCCCCGAAATGCGCATCAGGGGATCGCCGGTCAGGTTTTCCCACAGCGACGCATCAGGGTCGAGCTGCGCGCGGGTCTGATCGAACACCGCAAGTTCCAAATTGGTGCCGCGTCGGATGCTGCCGCTGTCAGGCTCGACCTCGCCGGTCAGCATTTTCAGCAATGTCGTTTTACCTGCGCCGTTCGGCCCGACAAAGGCCACCCGGTCGCCGCGCAGCACCTTGATCGAAAAGTCGCGCAGAATGACCTTATCGCCGTAGCGTTTGCCGATCTCGGTCGCCTCGGCCACCAGCTTGCCCGAGGTTTGCCCTGCCTCCAGCGCCAGATCCGCCGTGCCCTGCCGCCGGATCATCGAAGACCGCTCGGCCCGCAGATCCTGCAACGCCCGCACACGGCCCTGATTGCGCTTGCGCCGGGCAGAGATGCCTTCGACGGCCCAGCGGGCTTCGGCCTTGATCTTGCGGTCCATCTTATGGCGGGCGTCGTCCTCGTCGGCCCAGACCTTATCGCGCCATGTTTCGAACGCCTCGAACCCGGCCTCCTGCCGCCGCACCTGCCCCCGGTCGATCCACAGGGTCGCGCGGGTCAGGCGGCTGAGAAATGCCCGGTCGTGGGAGATCAGCACATAGCCCGAACGGGTCGAGGCAAGCTGTTCTTCCAGCCATGCGATCGCTTCGATATCGAGGTGGTTCGTCGGCTCGTCGAGCAGCATCAATTCGGGATCTTCGGCCAGCAGCTTGGCCAGCGCCGCGCGCCGCCGCTCCCCGCCCGAAGCGGTGGCCACGGGGGTGTCGGGATCGAATTTCAGACCATCGGCGACCATCGCCACGCGGTATTCTTCTCCGATATCCAGCTGCGACGCGGCAAAGTCGCCCAGCGTCGCAAAGCCTTCCATCGTGGGTTCCTGTTCCATGTAGCCCACGGTGATGCCCGGCGGCACGACACGGATGCCCTGATCGGGTTCGACGAGCGCGGCCATCACCTTCATCAAGGTGGATTTGCCAGAGCCGTTACGCCCCACCAATGCCACCCGATCACCGGGTTGGACCACAAGGTCGAGGTCACGGAAGACAGGCTCCCCACCAAAGGTGAGCGAGATGTCGGAAAGCTGGAGAAGGGGTGCGCGCGCCATGATGCGCGGGCTACTCTGCGGATGGGAGGAGGTCAAGCGGCGCTGCATGGGGCAGGCAGACGAGCGTCACCGCTGTCTCAGCCCTGCCCGATCAGCGCGCGCACCTGCTGGCGGAAATCGGCGAGCCCGGCGGGCTCGCGCACCACGGGCGGTGCGACGGCGATGGCGGTCTGCCCGCGTCCGGTCATCTTCTTCTCGGCCCATTGTTTGACGTAGGCGACCGTTTTGCCGCGCAGGAACGGATTGGCGCGGATCACGCCCCCGCCCAGCACATTGATGAGCGGCGCCTCATCCGGCGAGGACAGGACCAGATGCGCCCCTTCGGCCCCCAGAAAATGGCACAGGTAAAGCCGCCCAGCCGTGATCGCATGCCCGCGCGCGCGCAGATAGCTTTCGCCTTCCCGTGCGAGGTTCTTGACCATCTCCCGGCTGATGGTGGGATCGGTGCGCAGTGCCAGCAATTCCACCCGGCCCAGTTGCGCCACCAAATCGGGGCGGTAGGTGCGCATCATGCGGATCCATGTGCTTTCGATGAACTGGCCCAGCCCGGTGGCAGTCGATAGCGGGTTCTTGGCATGGGCGTTGCCTGCGCTTTCGACCTTGATGATCTGCGCCACCAGCACCTCCACCGCCGCTGCGCCCGGATCGCCCTGCGCGGGCGGGGCGGCGGCTGCGAACGGGTCGATGGCCTGCCCGTCGAGATACATTTCGAAATGCAGATGCGGCCCGGTGGACAGGCCGGTCGTCCCGACATAGCCGATCACATCGCCCGCCCGCACCTGCGCGCCGGTCTGGGTGCCGAACCGGGACATATGCGCATAGCGGGTCTCGAACCCGTTGGCATGGGTCAGCTTCACCAGATTGCCATAGCCGCGCCCGTCGCCCGCATAGCTGACACGCCCGTCAAAAGCCGCGTGAATGGGGGTGCCGGTGGGCGCGGCCCAGTCGACGCCCTTGTGCACGCGCACGGTTTTCAGAACCGGATGGGTGCGGGGGCCAAAGCGCGAGGTCAGCACGCCCTTTACCGGCGTCACCATCCCCCCCACGGTGCCACCACCGCTGCCGCCCTGCCCCGGCTTCGCGCCGAAACAGGCGTAATCGTCGCCGCCCGCGAAGACGAAGCAATCCACATCCACCGACGCGCCCTTCAGCCCGATATAGTAAAGCTGCGCCGCGCCGCTGGCCGCCTCCCCCCGTTCCGGCGCATAGAGCAGCACCATACGGTCGCCGGGATTGGCGAAGGCATCCAGATCATGCGCCTTCGACAGAAGCGAGATCGCCTCCCCCACCACAATCGCGGGCACCCGGTTGCGGATCGCGGTGGAATAGAACGCATCCAGCATCCGGTATTTCTGACCGGCGGTGACTTCTTCCTGTTCGGTGCCGGTGTAGTCGAACAGCTCATCTGCGACCCACGGGTCCGTGGCCAGCCCCAGATCGCCCGCATCGGACACGCCGAGCGTTCCGTGATACGTGTCGGCGCCATAGACCGACATCTGCACGAAGCGGCGTTTGCCATCCGCGCCGGGCCGCCCCCGCAGCGCGACGACATGGCCGGGCTCCAGCGTCTCCAACGCGAGGATATCCTTGGCAGAGGTCGCGACCGTCGCGGCCTCCTCCGCGTCAAAGCCGTTATCGGTCAGCAGCCCGGCCACGTCCCGCCGCGCCGAGATCCGCACGAAAATATCGTTATAGGCTGGGCGCCTGCGCTGTTCATCGCGGACAAAGGCGATGGAGGTCGTGTTTTCGATGCGGGTCTTTTCGAACCCCGGCAAGGCTTCGGTCCGGTTGTCGAGCGTTTCGCCCCAGCCGCCCGCATCATCGCCAAGCGCAAGGTCGGGGTCTGGTGTGGCGTCGGGCGGGTCAGTGTCAGTGGCGGGCGTCTCGGTGGTGGGCGTGTCGCCATCCTCGACATCCGCCAGCACCGCCTCCGCCACATCGGCGCGTTCCGGCACTACCGCGCCGCCTCCCGTTTTCTGCGCCTGAAAGAACGCGAAATCCTCCTGACTGGAGGGCAATGTCGTGATGAAGCGCTCCTCGGAACTGACCATCACATCCTCGACCAGCAGCAATTCCGCTGTGGCGCGGGCGGGGGCGAAGCCCTCCGGCGGGGTCAGTTTGCGCGTGGTCCGGGCCGTGTCGGCCGTCTCCAGCCGGATCAACAGCGGATCGCCGGGAATGTCGATGAAAGCGGCGGCAAAGGCGGCGGAGGTTTGCGCGGCCTCATCCTCGAACGCGACCAGATCCTCCGCCAGATCCTCCTCCGCGATCTCGACGGGGCCAAAGCTCCATTGCGCCCGCGTTAGCCACAGACCGGCCCCCAGCCCGCCCAGCACGGCGAGCGCCAGCAGCGGCCAGCCCAGCCGCGTCAGACCGGCCCGACGGCGGCGGCGCGCGGCGCGGGCCTTGTGTTTGTGAAAGCGGGGATCGACATCCTGCATCGCGACCTCAGCCCCGGCGCGCAGCCGGTGTCATCCGCCGGTCACGGGGCGCGGGTCTGGCTGGACTGTCGGCAGGGTCGCACACACTCATCCCCAACTCGTCACGTCACCGGCGCGGCCATCCTCGGCCCCGCGCGGTGGCTTCGCGTCCGTTACCGGAACACGCCGGTATTCATCCGCTTGATCGTTTTCTGCTGACCGCTGGAATTCGTCGTGGTGGTCGGCGCGGCGCGGATCGTGATCTTTTTCTTGGCGGGGGCGGCCTTGCGCACGGGCGCGGCGGCTTTCACCTCTGCGGCCTTCTGTTTGCGGACCTTGGCCTTTACCGCCGCAACGCGCTGGTTTTTCTGTTCAACCGCGACCTCGCACACCACCTTTGGTTCGGTCTTCAGCACGCGCAGCACCTGCATGGAGGGGTCCAGCGTCGCGGCTGCCGTTTTCTTGGTCGCGTAGTAGCGCGCCATGCCAAGCGCCGAGCCGCGCCCCCATAGCCCGTCGAGCCCGGAGCGGTAGCATCCCAGCCGCTGCAATTCGGTCTGCACGGCCAAAGCCAGTTCGCGGCCTTCCAGATCGTTGACCTCCTCGGGCAAGTCGATGCCCACATCAGCGGCGGCCTCGCGGGTCAGTTCCTCCCCCGGCACGCGTGATCGTGGCTCAAATATCGGCTCCAGCGACCGGGACGGCGACAGATGCGCCAGCACCAGCGCCTCCTCGCCGGAGCCGGTCATCATGATCTCCCGCTCGCGGGTCGGATCAGCGGGCAGCGCATCGGCCAGACGCAGGGTTTCGCCCGGCTGCGCGGTGGCGGGTTCTGCCTGCGTAGCGCCAGCAATGCCCGTGGCGGCGGTGTTTGCGGTGACCCCGGCGGCGTCCGGCAGCGCGGGGCGGGTGCGCTCGGCGCTGGCCACTTGTGTTGCGGCCTCGCCCGTCGCGGTGCCCGGCGTTTCCGGCTCAGGCACGTCGACGATCTCAAAGCCCGGCGTCACATCCGCCGGTTGGGCCTGTGGGGCATCTGCCACGACGGCGGGGGTCACTTCCGCCTCCGCCTGCGCGGCCGCGGCGGCCTCCAGATCGGACAGATCGGCATCGGGGTCTTCGATGATGAAGTCGGGGGTGACGGAGGCCAGACGTTTGGCTTCCACCTCGTCCTCGACCTCCTCGATTTCGATCGCGACACCGCTATTGCCCAGTGCGGCCAGCAGCCGGGCGCGAATTTCAGGGTCGAGCGCGGCGATCATCTCGTAATCCGCATCCGTCAGTTCGGCCGAGCGTTCGACCTGTGGCGCGAAATAGAACTGCGCACGCAGCGAGGACTGATCCCACGGGGTCTGCTTGCCGAACGTGGCGCTTTCGACCTCGTTGCGGACGCGGATCATCATGTCCGAAATCGAGATGCCGGAGCTTTCGACATGGTTCAGCAGCGCCTCGGTAAAGGGGCTGTTGTCGCCCGCCCCGTCGGCGGTGACGTTATTGGGCTGGGTGGCAAAAGCCACGAAGGTGCCCGATCCGGTTTGCATCTTTGCCAGACCTTCGGCCTGCCCGGCCCGCGCGTTTTCCGGCAGCGGGTTGTTGCGGCAGGCATCGAGGAAGATCAGCGTCTGGCGGTTGCGGTCCTCCAGCTGCCGCACGATATCGTCGAGCCGCCATGTCGCCTGCTGGATCGAGGCCTTGTCGCTCAGCGCCGCATCGGACGGCATCAGGTAGTTCACCCCGTCCAACTGAAACGCATGGCCCGAGAAGAAGAACAGCGTGCTTTCCACATCCTCCGCATCGGCGCGTTCAGCGAATGCCGCGACCTCCGCCTCCAGCGCGGCGCGGTCCATGTCGGTCAGCAGCGTCACCTCGAAATCCAGCCGCTCCAGCGCCGCCGCCACATCGCGGGCGTCATTGGTGGCGTTTTTCAGCGAATAGACATTGTCATATTCAGCGTTCCCGACGATCAGCGCGAGCCGCTTCGCCTGCGCCGTGCCCGCCATCGCGGTGCAGAACATGATCGACAGCGCCGCACCGCCGCCCAGACGCGCGCCCAGCCTGCGCAAGGCCGCGCCCCGGGGCACCGGACTGCCAGACAGCCTGCCCGACGGGCGCGGCGCAGGATGACGGGGATTGAGGGCGAAGCGGGTAAAATCGGTGATCCTGGGGGGCATGGCGCGGGTCCGGATATCCAAAGGAACGAACAAAAGGCTACTCTCAATGCCCCGATCATACCCCCTTGGGGCCGCATCGGTCTACATCCGCAGGGCGTAAAACCGAGCCCTAAGGTCAATTGTGAACGCGCATGGCAGGAAATCGCCTGAAAAATCGCTAGTCCAGCCCGCGTTGGGTCAAAAACAGCGTCCAGCGGGCGACGGCGCGGGTATCCACCTCGAAAAACAGCGCCTCGGCATGGCCACGTTGCCAACATTCCTCGATGCCGCGCACCTCGAAGGCCCGTGGGCCGATGCACATGGGCACGGACCCATCAAGGATCGGCTGGCCGAACACATCCGCCGCATAGACGTAGATATAGCGGTTCACCAATTCTTCGCGGATGACATTGGCGCATTGGTTGGTGCCGATCGTCCACCAGCCGCGGGTAACGAATTCCTCCCCCCCGCCATAGGCCAGCCCGCCGCCCGCCTCGCCGATGGCGACGTTGACCACGTCAAAGGACTGGTTGCAGATTGTGAACTCCGCCCGCGCTGCCCCGGCCCCGGCGACCAGTGCCAGCACCGCCGCCGCCCAGCGCGCGCCGAACCGCCCGGTCTGCTGCCAGCGCCGGTGTCGGTGCCTGCCGCGCCCCGGCCCCATGTGCCATGCCCTGTGCTGCGGCCCCCGGCGTCGCCTTGCCCCGTCCCGTCCCGTCACGTCCCGTTCCGCCACCTTCCGTTCCGCCACGTCCTGTCCCGCTTCCGGCGCGGCGCCCCGCGCTGGGCCCGCCCCCCTAGAACAACCGCTCCGCGCGCAATGTCAAACCTCGCGTTCCCGCCTGCGCGCCGGGTATGGCGGGGCCGGGCCGCGCTGCGCGTCTGCCGCATCTATCCTTTGACGAAGCGCGGCGTCATGTTAGCACTTTCCCTATAGTCAACTCTTCGGGCTCAACAGGGACGAGATTTCAACATGCCGCATCCGCACCCAAACCGCCGCCCGCGCGCCACGCGCCTGTCCGCCCTCTGCGCGGGGGTGCTTGGCCTGCCGCTCGCCGCCGCGCCGGTCATGGCGCAGGACACCACCAATTTCGGACTGGAGCTGAACAATGCCCGCGCCGCGGGCGAAGGCTGCCGTCTGACTTATGTCGCCAACAACAACACCGGCACCGATCTGGAGACCACCTCCTACGAGGTTGCGGTCTTCGATCAGGAAGGCGTCGTATCGCGGCTGCTGATCCTCGAATTCGGGGAGTTGCAGGACGGCAAAACCAAGGTCGTGCAATTCGATCTGGCCGATATGGGCTGCGAGGAAATTTCCCGCCTGCTGGTCAATTCCGTCTCGGAATGCACGGCAGAAGGCGGCGCGGAGGCCGATTGCCTCGACGGGCTTGTGACCTCAAGCCGGGCTGAAATCCAGTTCGGGATCTGAGCCGGGCCTGCACGGGGTGGGCGGCTTTGGGGGGTGTCGGCGACAGACCCCGCCGCCTGCCCCGGCCACCTGACCGCGCCCATGTGATCGCACCCGCCTAACCCGCCCGCCTGACCCAGCCTACCCGACGCCCCACGAAACCCACCCCGCCCGTGCCGCAATTTCGCGGCCTGACTGCCCACCGAATTTGACCACGCCGCTTTTCAACACCGCTTTCTCCTGCGCGCCTGCCGCGCCTCATCCCCCCGTGTCCCCCGGCGCGTCCGCAGCCAAGGGCCTCCGCCAAGGCCCGCCCGTGACGCCGCGATCCGCGCCCCAGCCCGGAGCCTGCCATGTCCGCCCTATCCTCCGTCCTGCCGCAAGGGCTCGACAGTTACGCATGGATCATCCTTGGCGTTCTGGCCGCCGTTTCGGTGCTGGCGCTGACCGTCAGCCTTTATAAGGTCGCGCAATTCGCCCGGCTGGGCGTGGGGCGGCGGCGCTCCGCCCGCGCCGTGCTGGACCGCTGGCAGGCCGGAGACGCGAATGCGGCGCTGGCGCTGGCCGCGCGGCGCGATTGCGCAGCGGTGCGGGTGCTGCATGCGACCTTGGCGGCCCGACAGGCGCATCCCCATGACCGTGGCGCCGTGCGCGAGCGCGCGACCCAAGCCGCGCTGGACGAGCTATCGACCCTGACCGGGAGCATGCGCGCGCTGGAGGCCGTGGTGCAGGCGGCGCCGATGCTGGGCCTGTTGGGCACCGTCGTCGGCATGATCGAGGCCTTTGGCCGCCTGTCGCGCGCCGCGGGCGCCGTGGACCCCTCGGTTCTGGCGGGAGGGATCTGGACCGCGCTCATCACCACCGCCGTCGGGCTGGCAATCGCGATTTTCTTCTATTTCGTGGCGATCTGGCTGGAAGGCCGGATCACTGCCGAGCGGGAAACCTATGAAAGCCTGATTTCCGCAGTGCTGCATGGCGGCCCCCACGCGGACGGGCTCCACGCGCCTGTCCCGCCCATGGCCCATCCCGCGCAGTCCCATCCCGCGCGGGCCTGACCCATGCAGTCCGGTGCATCCCCTCCCGGCCCCACGGTGGACCCCGGCCACGATAGCCCGGTCGCCCATCCTGCCCCGCCGCGGCCGGACCCATTGGACATGCGGCCCGCCGCACCCATGACCGACACCCATCCCGTCGCCATTCCAGATCCCCGCCCGCCCCGGCGGATGGTCTTTGCGCTGACGCCCTTGGCCGATGTGATGTTCCAATTGCTGATCTTCTTCATGCTGTCGACGACGCTGGCGCCCTATGCGCTGGTCCCGCTCAGCGCAGCCGCGGCCTCTGACGCGCCGGGCGCCCCGCCTGCGCGCGATGAGGCGCCCTCGGCCACGCCCGCCCCCGCGCGGGGTCTGATCTGGCACGTCGCCGCGGGCCGCATCCGCGAAGGCGCCACGTCCCATCCCATCGCGACCCTGCCCGATCTGCTGGCCCGGCATGTCAGCGACGGGATCGAGGAGATCATGATCTTTGCCGCGCCCGACGCCCGCACACAGGATCTGGCCACCGTGCTGGAGGAAGCCCGTCTGGCGCAGGTGCCGCGCGTACGCCTGATCCCGCGTCCGGGGCGTGGCATGGCCGGGGGGCTGGCCGCGCCCCCCGCATCCGAGATCCGCCCATGATCCGCGCCCGGCTTGCCCCGCCCGCCGCAGCGCCGCGCCATGACTTTGGGCTGGCGCAGGTGAATATCGTCCTGCTGCTGGTGCTTTTCTTTCTGGTCGTGGGCACCATTGTCGAAACCGATGAACTGGCCATCGACCCCGCCGTGACGCAGGATCTGCCGCTTGAACGTCTGCCGCGCCCGCTGCTGGTGCTGACCCCCGGCGGGGGGTGGCTGCTCGACGGGGCCGAGGTGGATCGCGCCACCGCCCTCGCCCGGCTGACCGAAACGCGCGAGGCTCTGCCGACCGTGCATCTGCTCGCCCCGCGTGATCTGCCCGCCGAGGATCTGCTGGCGACGGTGGAGGCGCTGCGCCCTGCGGGGTTGGCGATCACCCTCGTCACCCTGCGCGCATCCCTAGACGGGGCAGGCCCCCTGTGACGGCGGCACTGGCACAGGTGCCGCCCCGCGACCGGGGGCTGTGGCTTGCCTCTATCGTGATCGCGCTCACGGTGCATGCGGCGGGGCTGGCGCTTGCGCTTCGGTTGACGCCCAGCGCTCCGCCGCCGCCCGTCGAGACCCGCGTCAGTGTCGAAGAGATCCGCATGGCGACAAGCACCCCCCGCGCCGCGCCCGCAATTCTGAGCGCCGAGCCTGCCGCCGACGCCCCGGTCGCGGTGGCCCCCGCCGCCAGTCCTGCCGCCAGTTCCCCGGCCAGCCCCGCCGCCAGTCCCGCCGCCCTGACGCCCGCGGAGGTGGTCACCGCCGAAGCCGCTCTTCCCGCAGCGCCCGCTGACCACCCTGCCCTCGCGGCCACGTCTGCTGCCGCTTCGGTTACCGTTGCCACCACCTCCGCGCCGCGTGTCCTTCCAGCCGCCACAGCCCTCCCCACGACCGCAAGCGCCCTGCCGCAACTGTCAGCGACGGAGGCGCCTGATCCCATTTCCGCCGCCCCTGCCGAGCGCTCCGCTGCCCCCGCGCCCGTCGACGCGCGCACAGCGACAGCCACCCCGCGCGTGTCTGCGCAGGCGGCTGTTGATCCGGTCTTTGCTGCGGAGGCCAGCGCGCCCACCCTCTCCAGCGCGGTCACCCCTGCCACGCCCGCTGAAGGGGCGCTTCGGATCTCGGGCCAGCCGGTCACCGGGCAGCCGGCGCAGGCCACCCCTGCCCCCACGCCCACGCCCACGACCACGCCCAGCGCCACCGCGCCTGCCGCGTCTGTCTCAAGCGCGAGCGCAGTTCGGGCACCGCAGATTTCGACGCTTCCCGCAATTCAGACGCCATCCCCCGCCGCTGCCGCCCCGCTGCGGATCGCGCCGCAAGCGGCCGTCACCAGCCTGTCGCCGCGCCCTGACCCGATCCCCGCGCGCCCGGCCCCGGCACAAATCAGCCCCGCGCGCCCGGCCCCCAGCGACACAAGCCCCAAGCGGCTCGCCGCCCTCGCCCCCGCCCCGCAGCAGACGCCCGCTATGCAGCCTGTCCCGACGCCCGGTCCGGCCCCAAGCACCGCGCCCGCACCCGATGCGCCGCCGACCGACGCGCCTGCCCCCGAGACGGACATCACCCCGGCCGAGCGGGACGGCTACCGCGCGATCCTTGACTACCTCGCCACGCAGGACACCGGCCCGTGTTTTGCCGCGCTGCCCGCGCTGGGGCAGGAAACCGGCGCACTGACGCTCGATGCCTTTGGCGAAAGCGCCGCGCGGCTCGATGGCTTTCGCGCCGGGATGGAGGCCGCGACCGGTCTCTCCGCCGCGACCCTGCCCGGCACCTATCTCAAACCCATCAGCCCCCCCCAATGCGCCGCGCTCGATTTTCTGCGCGATGCCGCTCGCTATCCCGCCTTTGGTCTTTATTTCGATCTGCCCGTGCGGGTGATCGCCAGCGGCGCGACGCTGTCGGCCCGGATCCACAACACCAGTGGGCAGGTTTTGCACCTCGTGCTCATCGATGACGAAGGCTTGGTCCAGACGCTCGACGGGTTTTTGCAATTCAGGCGGGGGGCCGGACAGTTCGCGATCCCGATGACGTTTCAGGGCGGACCGATCGTGACGCAGCAACTGTTGCTCGCCATCGCGAGCCCCGTCCCGCTGGACACCGTGCGCCGCGCCAGCGGACAGGAGGCCGCGCCGTTCTTCGCCACGCTGCGCGAGGAACTCACCACCCGCGGCCTGACCCCCGACATGGCGATGGTCGCGTTTTCGGTGGAGTGACGGGGCACGGGGGGCGGTGGCGGGTCTGCATGACGGGACTACGCCAGGCGCGCCCGTTCCGGCGGTCGGCGGGGGGCGGCACAGACACAACGGTAGCCAGCCCGTGGGGTGGCGGTGCTGGGGTTAAGCGGGTGCGCTTTATGGCGCAACTCGCCTCCCCGCTCAGAGGTCAGCGTGAGATGGCAAAGCGCCAGCCCGGGGGGCGGGCAGGCGCTCGCCCGCGCGGCCTTCGGCCTTGTTCGCGGGCGGGGGTGCTGAATTCAGAGGCTACGAGGCATCGCTAATCCAAGTGCAACGGCAGCCTGCCCGTGGGGTGGCGCTGCTGCGGGTGAGCGGCGTGCTTTATGGTGCCAAGTCCCTCCCCGCTCTGAGGTCTGCGCGAGATGACAAAGCGCCAGCCCGTGGGGACGGGCAGGCGCTCGCCCGCGCGGCTTCGCCTTGCTCGCGGGCGAGGGCGCTGAATTCAGAGGCTACGAGGCATAGCTAATCCAAGTGCAACGGCAGCCTGCCCGTGGGGTGGCGCTGCTGCGGGTGATCGACGTGCTTTATGGTGCCAAGTCCCTCCCCGTTCCGAGGTTAGCGTGAGATGGCAAAGCGCCAGCCCGGGGGGCGGGCAGGCGCTCGCCCGCGCGGCTTCGCCTTGCTCGCGGGCGAGGGTGCTGAATTCAGAGGCTACGAGGCATCGCTAATCCAAGTGCAACGGCAGCCTGCCCGTGGGATGGCGCTGCTACGGTTGGACGGCGCGTTTTATGGTGCCACATACCACCCCGCTCTGAGGTCAGCGCGGGGTGGCAAAGCGCCAGCCCGACGGGACGGGCAGGCGCTCGCCCGCGCGGCTTTGCCTTGCTCGCGGGCGGGAGCGCTTAGCACGATGCGTGCCGCCCCGCCCCGATCGGCGGCGGTGCAGTCCCGATCCCCACACCCCCCCCCCACGTCGCGCCTATCTCGGCGCAAACGGCACCTCTCCTTGCGTCAAACAGGCCGCGCGGGTTGCAGCTTGGCCCCTGCCGGCCCTACATCTGGGGAAACGAATAACGGAGAGCTTTATGACCCTGCCCCTGCCCACCCCGCAGTTTGACGCCACGGCCACCACCGGCGGAGGCAGCGGGGCGTTCGGCGATTTGCCCGAATGGGATCTTAGCGATCTCTACCCCGCGCCCGATGCGGCGGAGCTGAAGCGCGATCTGGACTGGCTCGAAGCCGCCTGCACCGATTTCGCCCGCGATTACGAAGGTCAGCTGGCCGGGCTCGATGCGCGCGGCATGCTGGACTGCGTCCTGCGCTATGAGAAGATCGACATCGTGGCCGGGCGGATCATGTCCTATGCCGGTCTGCGCTATTACCAGAACACGATGGATGGCGAGCGCGCGAAATTCTTGGGCGATTGTCAGGAGGCGATCACCAATTACACCACGCCGCTGGTGTTCTTTACGCTGGAACTGAACCGTATCCCCGATGCGACGCTCGATGCGCTGTTCGATGAAAGCGCGGAGTTGAGCCGCTACCGCCCGATCTTTGAGCGGATGCGGGCCATGCGCCCCTATCAGCTGTCCGACGAGCTGGAGAAGTTCCTCCACGATCAATCCACCATCGGTGCGGCGGCGTGGAACCGGCTGTTTGATGAGACGGTCGCCGGGCTGACTTTCCATGTGAATGGCGAGGAGCTGAACCTCGAAGCGACCACCACCCTGCTCACCGAGCAGGACCGCGCCACCCGCGAGGCCGCCGCCCGCGAAATCGCGCGGGTGCTGGGCGACAACATCAAACTCTTTGCCCGCGTGCACAACACGCTGACCAAGGAGAAGGAGATCGAAGATCGCTGGCGCGGCATGCCGAGCCCGCAGACGGGCCGTCACCTTGCCAACCATGTCGAGCCGGAGGTTGTCGAGGCGCTGCGCAACGCCGTGGTCAACGCCTATCCGAAACTGTCGCATCGCTACTATGAGCTGAAGCGCAAATGGCTGGGGCTCGACACGCTACAGGTCTGGGACCGCAACGCGCCGCTGCCGATGGAAACCACCCGCACCGTCGGCTGGGATCAGGCCGAAAAGACGGTGATGGACGCCTATGCCGATTTCTCGCCGCGCATGGCCGAAATCGCGGAGCCGTTCTTTACCAAGGGGTGGATCGATGCGGGCGTGAAGCCGGGCAAGGCACCGGGCGCTTTCGCGCATCCGACCGTGTCCGACGTGCATCCTTATGTGATGCTGAACTATCTGGGCAAACCGCGCGATGTGATGACGCTGGCCCATGAGCTGGGCCACGGCGTGCATCAGGTTCTGGCCGCCGGTCAGGGCGAATTGCTGTCGGCCACGCCGCTCACGCTGGCGGAAACCGCGTCGGTCTTTGGCGAGATGCTGACCTTCCGCAAATTGCTGGCGAACGCCCCCTCGGATGCGGAGCGTAAGGTGCTGCTGGCCGGTAAGGTCGAGGACATGATCAACACCGTCGTGCGGCAGATCGCGTTCTACGATTTCGAGTGCAAGCTGCACGAGGCCCGACGCGGCGGCGAATTGACGGTCGAGGACATCAACGCGCTGTGGATGAGCGTGCAGGCCGAAAGCCTCGGGCCGGCGTTCACCTTCATGGAAGGCTATGAGACGTTCTGGTCCTATGTGCCTCATTTCGTCCACTCGCCGTTCTACGTCTATGCCTATGCGTTCGGCGACGGGTTGGTGAACGCGCTTTATGCCGTCTACGAGCAGGGCGAGCCTGATTTTCAGGAGAAATACTTCGACATGCTCAAGGCAGGCGGGTCGAAGCACCACAAGGAACTGCTGGCGCCCTTCGGGCTCGATGCCAGCGATCCTGCCTTCTGGGACAAGGGTTTGGGGATGATTTCATCTTTCATTGACCAACTCGAGGCCATGGAAAAGTCTTAACCTCTCGATATTCCCTGTCGGATAGGCACGCGCAGATCCGACAGGGGCAGACATGGCAGATAACGACAGCCACACTCCCGCCACAACCGGCGACGACACATATCGCGGCACCAATGCCAGCGACAGCAGCAACGGCGATGATCACATCTCGGGCGGCGGCGGCTCGGACACCATTTCCGGCGGCAGCGGCAATGACACCATCACCGGGGACGCCGCGCAGGCCGGTCAGTGGGCCTATTATCAATTCACCTACGATTTCAGTTCCGCCCATGGGCAGGCGTTCGATATCGAAAAGGGCGAGATGGTCGGCTCCGGCTATGTCGACGATTTCGCGCCCGGCACGCTTTATAACGCCGAGACCGGCAGCAGCGGCAGCCCCGAAGATTTCGGCACCATCTATGTCAGCACGCTGAACGTCACCGAAGGCGGCAGCTACTTCTTCGGCAGCCGCTCCGATGACGGCTCCACCATCGAGATCTACGATTCCGCCGGTAACCCGGTGCTATGGGACAATTACGATTCCCAAGGGCGGCTGACCTCGACCGACCAGCCCTATATGAACAACGACTACCACCAGTCCGCCGCGACCCGGTATGGCGAGGTGGATCTGGCCTCCGGGCAAAGCTACACGATCGTGGTGCGCCACTGGGAGAACCAGGGCGAAGAGGTGCTCGACATCGGCGTGAACGGCCCCGACACCGGCGGCAACACCATGCTGATCAACGATACCGGCATGATCGGCACCCCGCCTGACAGCTATAACGGGATGAGCGCACAGGGCGTCGAAGGCGACGACGTGATCGATGGCGGCGACGGCGACGATACGATCCACGGCGATGGCGGGCGCGACACCATCACCGGCGGGCGCGGCAACGACACCATTGATGGCGGCAGCGGCGACGACACGATTTCCGGCGGCTCCGGTCATGACGTGATCGACGGCGGCGACGGCAATGATACGATCGATGGCGGGTCGGGCAACGACACCCTGCGCGGCGGGGCAGGCGACGACACGATTTCAGGCGGGACCGGCGATGACACCATCGATGGCGGTGCGGGCGATGACCGGATCAGCGCTGGCACCGGCTCGGACAGTATCACCACCGGCACCGGCGCGGATTTCGTCGAAGGCGGCAGCTTCGGCGGTGACAAATACACCTCTGACATCATCACCGATTTCGACACCGATCTGGATATCGCGGATCTCAGCGGCTTTTTCGAGCATGCCAGCGACCTGCGGGAAGCCACGACCATCGTCGATGGCAATGCGGTCGTGCGCCTGCCCGATGGCTCTTCGGTCACGTTCAAAGGCGTGGGCGACCGGGCGCTGCTGACCCATGAAAACACGCTGGTGCCTTGCTTCAGTGCAGGCACGCGGGTAATGACCCCGCGCGGTCTGCGCGCCGTCGAAACGCTGGAGCGCGGCGATCTGATCGTGACCCGCGATCACGGGCTGCGCCCCTTGGCATGGATCGGGCGGCGGCGGCTGAGCGCGGCGGATCTGCATGCCGCGCCGAATTTCCGCCCCGTTCTGATCCGCGCGCACAGCTTTGGCCCTGGCCTGCCCGCGCGCGACATTCGCGTCAGCCCGCAACACCGCATCCTGACCACCGGCGCGGCGACGCTGCTCGCCTCCGGCCACGAAGAGGCGCTGGCCCCCGCCTGTCACCTGCTGCGCGCCCAAGGCGTGGAGCGCGTCGATGCGCCCGAGGGCATCACCTATGTCCACCTGATGTTCGACGATCACGAGGTGGTCGAAACAGAGGGGCTGTGGACCGAGAGCCTCCTGCCCACCGCCCCCGCGCTCGGCGCTTTCGCGCAGGATGCCCGGCGGGAGTTGGTGCAGTTGTTCCCCGAACTTGCCGCCGCCCCGACCCGTGGCGGCATCCCCAGCGCCCGCCCGATCCTCACCAAATGGGAAGCCGCCTTGGTGGCGTGAGCGGACTGCGTGCGATGGGCGACACCGCCCGGTGGCAAGTCGGTTTGGCGAAAGGTCCGCGCATCGCGGGAAACAGTCGCCCTTAGCGCAACGGGAGCCTGCCCGTGGGATGGCGCTGCTGCGGCTGAGCGGGTGTGCTTTATAGTGCCGTGTTTCTTCCCATTCCGACATCAGCGAGGGGTGGCCAAGCGCCAGCCCGGCGGGACGGGCAGGTGCTCGCCCGCGCGCTTCGCTTGTTCGCGGGCGGGGGTGCGACGTTCGGCGGGGCTGGCGTTCGATGGCTGAGCACAACAGTAGCCTGCCTGTGGGATGGCGCTGCTCCGGTTGAGCGCCGCGTTTTATGGTGACACCCACCTCTCCCCGATCAGGGGTAAGCGCGAGGTGGCAAAGCGCCAGCCCGGGGGGCGGGCAGGCGCTCGCTCTCGCGGCCTTCGGCCTTGTCCGAGAGCGGGTGCGCTGAGTTCAGAGGCTGTCTCAGGATCGGTAAGCGAAGCGCAACAGGAGCCTGCCCGTAGGGTGGCGCTGCTACGGATAAGCGAGTGCGCTTTATCCGAGCCACTCCCCTCTTCGCTCCGAGGTCAGCGTAAGATGGCAAAGCGCCAGCCCGGGGGGACGGGCAGGCGCTCGCTCTCGCGGCCTGTGGCCTTGTTCGAGAGCGGGTGTGCCTAGATCCACGCGGCGCGCAGACCGGTGCCTGTATGGCGGAACCCTGTCGCGCCCGTCCCGTCAGGGGCGGGCGTCGTTGCGCGCGCCGTTGACTGCGCCGTTCGCCGGGCCCCGGCGAAGCGTGGTTTCCAACCGGTCGGCGAAGGCGGAGCGCTCGGCGGGGGTCATTTCCGACAGCCGCGTCACCAGCAGATCACGGCTCAGGGTCTGCCGGCGGGCGATGAAGTCATTTTGCTCCTGCATGCGGGCGCGCAGCGCATCGGGGTCAAACGGGTCCGCGCGCAGCAGAGTGAGCGTGGCCTCGAAGCTTTCGCGCATTTCGCGGAAACCCTGCTTGGAACTGCCGGCGCGGGTGCGGAACGTCTCGGCCAGAGCCAGCCGGTCGGGCACCTCCAGCGCGGTGCCGTAAGGCCCGATATTCAGCATCCGATCCGCGCGCGCCACATCGGCCACTCGCGCAGGATCGCGCCCGGCCCGGCGTTCACCACCATCGCCGCGGGCGGCGTCGCCCGGCCCGCCCATATGCGCCATCTCGCGGCCACCATCCGGCCCACGGCTGTGGTGGCTGAACATGGTGCCACCGACAACCCCCAGCACAGCAAGGTTCACCGCCAGCGACACCACCAGCAGAACCTGCATCCAGCGCGGGGCGCGGCGACCGGCTTCGGGCGCGGGGGGAGGCGTGCTTGGCTCAGCCATCGGCAAGAATTCCTTCGTAAGCGGACCAATCCGCAGTGAAACCGTATTCACCCAGCAAGGCGTCGCTCAAGACCTCATCGCTTCCGGTGCTTGCCGCGGTCAGGGCGCCGGTGGTGGTGGTGACGCCGCCGGAGGTCGTGCTGCCGATGAACGCGCCTGTCACGCTATCGAGACCGGCAGGTTGATCGACGCCAATCCAGACCCCGGCCATCGTCGCAGCGGCAAGACCGGCAGCGGCGGGCCAGCCCCCGATCCCGCGCAAAAGCGCCGCAAGGCTCCAGCGGCCCGGTGCTTTCGATGCCGCCGTGGGAGGTGTGTCGGCACGTGCGGACGCTGGCGCAACGCCGCTGTCGCTGAGCCGCACAGCGGCGCGCGCGTCCTGCTCGGCCTCCGCATCGCTTAAAATACGCGCCAGCAGGTCGGGCGTCGCCGGGTCCAGATCCGCACGGTTTTGCCGGGCTGCGGCAAACATGGCGTCCAGTTCGGCCTCCGCCGCGGGGCTGAGGGCAGGTTCATCATAACGGTCAGTCATCACTCAACCCCAATTCTTCGCGCCGGGCCAGCAGGAGCGCCGCGAGCGCGCGCTTGCCCCGCGCGGTCAGGCTCTCCACCGCCTCGACGGTAATATCCATAGCCGTTGCAATTTCCGGGTTCGACCATCCTTCGATGTGGCGCAGCGCGACGGCTTCGCGCTGGCGTTCCGGGAGGGCGTTCAAAGCCTGCTCGAGCGCTTCGGCACGGGCGGCGATCTGCATCCGTTCTTCGGCCCTCGGCGTGTCGTCTTCGGGCTCCGCGATCTGGTCGAGACCGACGCCGCGCCGTTTGCGCAGCCGGTCGGTGCACAGGTTCGCCGTCACCCGATAGAGCCAGGTCGTGACCTTGGCCTCGCCGGGGCGCCAATCGGGCGCGATCCGCCAAAGCCGCAGCATAGCCTCCTGCGCGACGTCCTCGGCCTCGGCCTGATCGCGCAGCATCCGACGGGCCTGTGCGACCACAGCCGGTGTCAGGCGCAGCGTCAGGGAACGTGCAGCGCTTCTGTCGCCATTGGCGTAGAGCACCAGAAGGGTGTCGTCCGGTATGTCGATCATCGCGTCCAGGGGCATGGTCCTCGTTCCATGTGCCTAGTGGCTCCCCCTCGCCCGCGCAACCATGGCGGACATGCACGAGCAAGGGAGTGCCGGTGGCGGCGGGGCGGATCATGGGTCTCCGCCCCGCCATCCGCATCAGTTGCCCTGCGGGGCTGCCGGTGCGGTGGCCGGTGCATCCGCCGGGGCGTTGGCCGGGGCGCTACCCGGTGCGTTGGCGGGGCGGTTGGGGCGCATCGCCTGACGGGCTGCGTCGAACTCGGCTTCCGAAATCGCGCCGTCGCCGTCCGTGTCGAAATCGGCAAAGCTCGGTGCCGGGCCGCGCTGCATGGGCCCGCGGGCGCCATCACGGCCATTGTCGCGGGCGCCGCCGCGCTCACCACCGCGTTCGCCGCCGCGCTCGCCACGCTCGCCGTGGTCGCCGCCGCGACGGTCATCGCCGTGGCCGCGGTCGCCTTTGTGACCCATCATGCCACCTTTGCGGTCGCCGCCTTTATGGTCGCCGCGCTTTTCCATGCGCTGCTGCATCCGGTCCTGCGCGGAGGTGAACTCCTCCTCGCTGACAACGCCGTCATCGTCGGCGTCGAAACGCTCGAACATGCGGGTCGCGCCTTTGGCCATCGGGCTTGCGGCCATTTCTTCGGCGCTGATGGTGCCGCTGTCATCGGTGTCGAGCTGGCTCAGCATACGCTGGGCGTGGCGCTCGGCCTGCTGCTGCTGCATATGGGCCGCGATTTCCTCGGCGGTGATGTCGCCGCTGCCATCGGTATCGGCCTCGGCAAAGCGGGCGGTCTGCCATGCGGTGACTTCGGCGGTCGAGATTTCGCCATTGCCATCGGTGTCGAGGTCCGCGAATGCGGGCATCATTCCGGCATGGGCGCCACGGGTCGTCGTGGCGGTGTCGGTCTGCGCGAAGGGCGCGGTGGCCATGCCTGTAGCCATCAGGACGCTCAGAAGGGCAATCCGTTTCATGTGGTCTCTCCTCAGTTGCTCTGAACACGGGGGTTAGAGGTGGCGGGCCAGATCGCGACGAGGTGCCTCAGGGTCGGCCAGCGTCTTGGGGAGACTGACCGGAAGCGTCGCGGTGGCGGCTGCCGTCCGTGTTGTGAGAGGTAAACGCAGCCCGCCGCGCCTTCCGTCGCCAAACCGCAATTTTTTCACGACACGAGCCTGTGAGCGGGATGTGAGGCGGGTGCGCGAGGCACGCGCCGCTCCCCTCCCGCGGATGCGCGACGCGCTACAGGGAGCGCCGTTCAGGACGCGCGTGCCCGTGACGCGAGAGGCCCGCCGGAGCGCATACAGCGACATCCCGCCGCACGGACATTTCGTCTACTCGAAACAGGTGCGCTTGGCGCCGATATATGAGACCTGCCGGGTCAGGGGGCGCAGACTTGCCTGCCGCACCGCCCGCAGCGACACTTGGCCTATTCTAGCGAGATGAGGACCTGCATGCAGACCCAGACGCCGCATTCCGAGCAGATCTCTGCCCTCCCCGGAGAGCTTGCACGGTCCCGCGCCCATGCCACCGCGCATGCCGGGACCGATGGCGCGGAGACCGTCATGGACGCGCCCGCCCCCCGTGACGCGGCGCAGAACGGTGCCCGCTCGGCGGAGCGCCCGCTAAAACCTGCGCTGCTGCATGGCTGGCGCGGGCGCTGCCCGAATTGCGGCTCTGGTCCGATGCTGAAAGGCTATCTGAAGGTGCGCGACACCTGCCCCGTTTGCGCGCAGGAATTGCACCACCACCGCGCCGATGACGGCCCTGCCTATCTGACGATCTTGCTGGTGGGGCATATCATGGCACCGATGCTGCATCTGGCCTTTACCCATCTGCGACCCGATCCGCTGATCCTTGCCACGTCGTTTTCGATCGGCTGCGTGGCGTTGTCGCTGTATCTGCTGCCGCGACTGAAAGGGGCGATGGTCGGCCTGCAATGGGCCAAGCGCATGCATGGCTTCGCCGCGCCGCAGGCCGCAGGCTAAGGTGGGGTCCGGCGCGCCTGACCCCGTGCTGCGCCATGCCGCGACGCTGATCCTGCATCGGCACGGTGCCGACGGCCCGGAAGTTCTGATGGGCCAGCGCGCGCGAAAGGCGGCGTTCATGCCGTCGAAATTCGTGTTTCCCGGCGGCGCGCTCGATCCCGGCGACGCGCATATGCGGCTTGCGGGGGCGCTGTCCCCCGCCTGCCGCTCGCGGCTTTGCATCGACGGCGCCTGCGAGCGTGACGGGCCGGACGCCCCCCTGCCCGAGGCGCTGGTCGCCGCCGCGATCCGTGAATTATGGGAAGAAACCGGGCTGATGCTGGCACGCCCCGAGCCGTGGAGCACGGCAGATCTGGCAGCCATCCCCCCCGGCTGGGACGCCTTTGCGCAGGCCGGGTTGCGCCCTGATGCCAGCGCCTGCCGGTTTGTGTTTCGCGCCGTCACGCCGCCCGCCCGCAGCCGCAGGTTCGACGCGCGCTTCTTTGCGGCCCGCGCGGCGGCGGTGGCGGGGGATGTGGATGATTTTTCGCGCGCGCAGCCGGAACTGGGCGCGTTGCAATGGGTGCCACTGCGCCGCGCTCGGAGCTTTGACCTGCCGTTCATCACAACGGTGGTTCTGGCCGAGTTGTCGCATCTGCTGAGCCACCCCGAACCGGGCGTGCCAGACGACGTGCCTTTTGTCCGCAACGACGACATCGTGAGCAATATCAGACGGCTGCGGTGATCTCGGCTGCATTAACGCGCCTTTAACCCTGATCGGGGCACAAAGTCGGGGCCGGTTCGGTGACCGGCGTCACTTGTGCAGGTCAGGGATGCGCCATGCAGGCACTCGATCCGGGTCAGCTACACCCCGTTGAGGTCCGGGTCGATGCCCGGCACCCGACCGCGCACGGCATGCTGCGTCTTGTGGGGGCACAGGCGCAGCTGCACCCGGTCGCCGGCCGCGTCCCCTTGGGCGAATTGCTGCGGGGGGCGGGCGTCATTTCCGACCGCGACCTGCGCGCCGCGCTGCGCCTGCGACCCTGCCGGGAGGCCCCGTTGGGACAGATCCTGATGGCGCACGGGCTGATCACGGCGGAGGATCTGACCCGGCACCTGGCACGCCAATGGCAGGTGCGCGTGGCCGCGTTGGATCAACGCCCCCCCGATCCCGCGCTTCTCGACCGGCTGGACCCGACGCGCTGCCTGCGCGCGGGGCTGGTACCGTGGCGGCGGCTGGGCGGCGTGACGCTGATTGCCACCGCCCATCCCGACAGGTTCGACGCCGCGCGCCGCTGGCTGGAGCCAGCCCTGGGCCCCGTCTCCATGACCGTCGCCACCGAGGACGCGATCACCCGTGCGCTGCATACCACCGCCGCTGCGCGGCTGGTGGCCGCCGCCGAAACCCGCTGTCCCGAGACGCTGAGCTGCCGCCCGATGGGAGCATGGCGCTGGCGCGTGACGCTGGGCATGGGTATGGCTGCGCTTGGCGCGCTGACCATCGCGGCCCCAGGGGCCGTCTTTGTCGCGGTGTTCACACTGGCGCTGGTGCTGGCGGGGCTGTCGCAACTGCTGAAAATCGCCGCCACCTGTGCCGCACGACGCCCGGCGCGCGCGCCGACCCGGCAAACCGCACCCGGCGCGGCCACCCCGCCCGCGCTCACCCGGACCCTGCATCCCCGCCCGCCGCGGCAGGCAGACATCGCGGAGACGGGCGCCGAAGGGGCCATTCCGCTGGGCATCATGCCGGGGCCGATGCTGCCCGCGGTGTCCATGCTGGTGCCGCTCTACCACGAACATGTCATCGCCGGGCGGCTGCTGCACCGGCTGCGGGCACAGCGCTATCCGCCTGAACTCCTTGAAATCTGTTTGATCGTCGAGACGGGCGATGATCTGACGCGCGCCACGCTTGCCGGCACCCGGCTGCCCCGCAATGCCCGGGTGATCGTGGTGCCGCCCGGCGCCCTGCGCACCAAACCGCGCGCGATGAATTTCGCGCTCGACCACTGCCGCGGCAGCATCATCGGCATTTGGGACGCCGAAGACGCGCCCGAGCCCGATCAGGTTATGAAAGCGGTGCAGGGTTTTGCCGCGCGTCCGCCGCAGGTCGGCTGCCTGCAGGGTGTGCTCGACATCTACAATTCGCGCAGCAGCTGGCTGTCGCGCTGTTTCGCCATCGATTACGGGATCTGGTTCCGGCTGGTCCTGCCCGGCATCGCGCGTCTGGGGCTGGCCGTCCCGCTGGGGGGGACGACCGTGTTCTTTCGCCGCGCCGCTCTGGAGGCCGTGGGGGGATGGGACGCGCATAACGTGACCGAGGATGCGGATCTGGGCCTGCGCCTGCGTCGTGCGGGCTACCGCACCGAGATGATTGGCACCGTCACGCAGGAAGAGGCGACGCGCAGCGCATGGCCGTGGATTCGCCAGCGCAGCCGCTGGATCAAAGGCTACGCGATGACCTGGGCCGTGCATATGCGGGCGCCCGTGCAGCTATGGCGCGCCATCGGTCCGCGCGCGTTTTTCGGTGTGCAACTGATGTTCGCAGGCGCGGTGGTGCAGACGCTGGCCGCGCCGGTTCTATGGTCCGCGTGGGCAATCCCGCTGGGCCTGCCGCATCCGCTGCGCGCAACCGTCGTGGCGCATCCCCTCGCGGCGGGGATGGTCGCGACCGGATTGGCGCTGTGCGGTTTGGTCAACATGGTCTGTGGGATGATCGCCGTGTCGCGCCCCCAACGCCGCCACCTGCGAGCGTGGGTTCCGGCCCTGACGCTCTACTACCCGCTCGCGACGCTCGCCGCGTGGAAGGCGCTGGCAGAATTGATCTGGCGTCCGTTTTTCTGGGACAAGACCGCCCATGGCCTCGCCACCCGCCGCCCGCAAGCGGACAGATTACCAACGGTCGGCGGAAATGACGCGACGGGCGCCGACGCGCCTCACACCGCGCAGGGCGCAGGGCCGGGACACCCGCACACCAGCGCCAGCGGCGACGGCCCATCGGGGCCTGAGACGCGACATGACGGACCCGAGCACCCGACCGACGATATGAGCGCCGATATGGCGCCGGACCGTCCGGGCAGGAGCGGAGATCGCACAGCCGCGTCTCCCCAGGGCGCCGTGCCCCCCTGCGGCGCCCCCCGGGCAAAGGATCAACGCCGCAAGGCCCGGATACAGGCGGTCCTATCCCACCCGCCCACCGCATCCGAGCGCATGGCCCGCGCGGCCACAGAGACAATCCCCCTACGCGCCATTGTCATGGAGGAGGTGTTGTTTCCCCATTCCCCCCGATAACCCGACCGGCACCTGCAAATGCGACGTGTCGTGCCCGGAGGGCGGGCCGCCTGCCGATGGCGTCTGCGCCGCGTGGTCTGCCCCATAGCTGACCTAATCACGGGTTCGAAGCGGCCGGCCTGACGGGTGGCGCTGTGGTGACGGGCACCGTTTCGCCTGCCACGACCCAAAGCGGCGCCGCACCAGCGCGACGCAATCCCCACACCAACGCAGTCTGTTCTCGCTCCATTCAGCCGTTGGGCCATGACCCGCCCCGTCTACCTCCGCTCAGCCGTTGTGGCGTCACCCGTCCTATGTATCGCCAGTCATTGGTTTGGCCATGATATCGCCCGGCCAGTTTCAGTCAGCGGTTTGGACCCGTCCACCGCCAGTCAGCGGTTAGAACGTGACGCGGTTCTTCTACATCTGCTCAGCGACTGGGTCGTCACATCGGCCGGACACCTTCCGGCCAGCGATTGGATCACCGCACAGGCCATCGAATTCGGATCAACGATTAGCGTTTCATTTCGCCCGCCCGATACGGATCTGCGGTTGGAACGTGACGCGGGTCACCTACCTCCGCTTAGCAATTGGTCGTCACATCGGCCGGACACCTTCCGGCCAGCGATTGGATCACCGGACAACCCATCGAACCCCGATCAACGATTAGCTCTTCAATTTTGCTGCTCTACAGGAATCAGCGTTGGCCATGCCGCACCCCGTCTACCTCTACCCAGAGACTGGGTCGCCGCACGGCCCTGACACATCCCGGCCAGCGGTTAGATCAGCTCATGATGCCATCCAGCCCTGATCGCCGAACGGGTCGATCCTTGCCCCCCAAATCCCGCTCAGCGGTTGGTCGCCACATGATCGGTCCATCCCCGCTCAGCGGCTGGCTCCCGTCACGCACCTGCCACCTCCCAAACGTCGCACCACCACGCGGGCTAGCGGGTGGCGTCAGAGATCTTTGGTCAGGGGGCCACCGGCTTCTGCGCGTCTTGCTTCAGCCGCTGCACGAAAGCGTTCGAGATATGGCTGCGCAGGCTAGCATCAGCGGCGTCTTCGTCCCGGGCGCCGATGGCATCGACGATTTGCTGATGTTCGCTGAGCGCGGTCTCGCTGCGTCCTTCGACCGCGAGAGAGGTCGTCGCCATCAACGCCATCGAACGGTAGACAAGGTCCAGTTGCTGCACCAGAAACCGGTTATGCGAGGCCAGATGGATCTGGCGGTGAAAGCGGCGGTTGGCGCGGGCCAGGGCATTCGGGTCGGGCATCAACGCGCGATCCTCGACGATCATATCGCCCAGCACGCGCACTTCCTCGGCGGTGGCGTGACGAGCGGCCAGCCGCGCGGCCAGCCCCTCCAATTCGCAGCGCACGACATATAGTTCGGCCAATTGATTATGATCGAGCGACGCCACGATCAGCGAGCGCCCGTCCCGTTCCAGCAGGGATTGCGTCTCGAGCCGCTGCAAGGCCTCGCGCACCGGGGTGCGGGAGACGCCAAACCGCTCGGCCAGTTCGGATTCCACCAGCCTGTCACCGGGTTTGTATAGCCCGGTGTCGATTGCATCGAGGATCATCCCGTAGGCGTCCTTCTGGACGAATTTGGCGCCTGCCATGGACTTTACCCTTTGCTGCGATGCCCCGGCTGCACGCGCGCGGGTCAGGACGCGCAGGCTACAGGCGGGCGGGCAGGCAGATCAAGCCGCAACGGGCGCGATCCGCTGGCAGTGTGACCTGCGGATGAAGGCCGGGGATGCGGCGGGGGCGTTTGGGCATCCGGCCTTGCCCCTTGGTGGGCGGCATGAGGCCGCGCCCGGCACCCGACAGGCTCCGCGCGGCCGCGATTGCACCGCTGCGTGCGGAGGGCTAGGGTCGCGGGATGCAAGATCACATGACCTCTCCCGCCGCGCGCGCTACGGATGCGTCCGCCACTGGTTCGACCGCGCCCACCGTCCCGGCTTGGGCGCTGGACGGGCTGCGCGCCGCATTCGATCATGTGCGGATCTGGGTCTTTGACCTCGACAACACGCTCTACCCTCCGGCGGTGCGGCTGTTCGACCAGATTGAAGTCAAGATGACCGATTGGGTGATGCGCAGTATCGGCGTGGACCGGGCCGAGGCCGACCGCCTGCGGAAGCTCTACTGGGCGGAGCATGGCACCACCTTGGCGGGGCTTATGCAGGTGCATGGCATCGCGCCCGACGGCTATCTGAAAGAAGTGCACGAGATCGACCTGAGCGCCCTGCCCCGCGATCCGGCGCTGGCGGCGGCGATTGGCGCCCTGCCGGGGCGGCGGATCGTCTATACCAACGGCACCAAACCCTATGCGGAGCGGGTGCTGGCGGCGCGTGGGCTGACGGGGATTTTTGACGCGGTCTATGGGGTGGAGCATGCGGGCTACCTTCCCAAACCGCAGCGCGCGGCGTTCGAGGCCGTGTTCGCGACCGATGGTGTCGACCCGGCCCGCGCCGCAATGTTCGAGGACGACCCGCGCAACCTGTCGGTGCCTCATGACATGGGGATGCGCACCGTGCTGGTCGGGCCGCTCGCCCCGCCGCTGGAGGCCGAGGCCGCGCATATCCATTACCGCACTGACAGCCTGACCGCATTTTTGCGGGCGATTGGGCCGCAGGGCTAATCCCCACGCCTGCCTGCCCCGCCGCGATGAGGCGGCGCAGTCCTGCGCCGTGCAGTGGCGGCGGGCGCGGCGCTGCGCTATCTGTCCCAGCGCGGCGGCCCCTTGTTGGCGGCCCTGATCCGACGCCTAAGCAATGAAGGAGCCGCGATGACACGGCAGAACACCGATATCGTGATCGCGGGCGGCGGCATTGCCGGGCTATCGGCTGCGGCGGCGTTGGGGGCTGCGGGGTTCCGGGTGATGCTGGTGTCGCCCGATGTGCCCGTGACGCGAGGGGGCGATGCGGCGGCGGATCTGCGCTCGACCGCGTTTTTGCAGCCGGCGCGCGCGCTATACGAACGGATCGGGCTGTGGGATCGGGTCGCAGGGCAAGCCACGCCGCTGGAGGTGCTGCGCATCGTCGATGCCCATGTCACGCCCGAGGGCGGTGATCCGCAGGTGCGCGACAGCCGCGAATTCCATGCAGGCGAGATCGCCGAAACGGCGGGCGGCCCGTTTGGCTGGAACCTGCTGAACTGGCAGGTGCTGGGCGGGCTGATGGACCTGTTGGAGGGGATGGACAACGTCACACTGCGGTTTGGCACCTCGGTCACCGGTATGGTGCGGCGCGATGCGCAAGCCATCGTCCGGCTGGCGGATGGCAGTTCTGTCACCGCGCGGCTGGTGATCGGTGCGGACGGGCGCGACAGCGCGGTGCGGGAGGCCGCCGGGATCGGTCATGACCTGACGCGCTATGGCCAGAAATCGCTGGCGTTCGTGGCCACGCATGAGGTGCCGCACGGCAATGCCTCGACCGAGATCTATGTGCAGGGCGGGCCGTTCACCACCGTGCCGCTGCCGGACCTAGAGGGCAAACCCGCCTCGGCCATCGTGTGGATGAACCCCGGACCGGAAACCGTGCGTTTGGCCGGGTTGCCGGAGGCGGAATTCAACGCCGCGATGCGCGCACGCGCCTGTGACTGGCTGGGCGCAATGGAATTGGCGAGCCGCCGGGCGATGTTTCCGATCATCGGGCTGAAGGCACAGGCCCTGACGGCACAGCGCGTGGCGCTGGTGGCGGAGGCCGCGCATGTGCTGCCGCCCATCGGGGCGCAGGGGCTGAACACTTCGCTCAACGATATCGTGGCGTTGGTGGCGGCGCTGGAGGGGGCACCCGATCCCGGCGCGCCGGAGGTTCTGGACCGCTACGCCGCTGCAAGGGCGCGTGACATCGGGTTGCGGGTGCAGGCGATTGACCTGTTCAACCGGGTGACACGCTCCGGCGCGCCGGGATTGCAGGCGCTGCGGCTGGCGGGGTTGCGCGGGCTTTACGGTTTGGCGCCGTTGCGGCGGGCGGTGATGCGGGCGGGCTTGGCGCCGGTGACGGGAGACCCGGCGCAGGCCGTGCGTCGGGACTAGCCCCGCACCGCCCGGTTGACAGCGGCGGCCGCAACCGGCATCTGATCCCCCGAACCATATACCCGCAACCGGGCGCTCCGTGGGCGCCAAACCGACGAGGAGGCCGCGCGATGGCCCAGATTTCCCTCACATTTCCCGATGGCGCGAGCCGTGACTACCCCGCTGGCGTGACCGCCGCCGAGGTGGCGCAGTCCATTTCGCCCAGCCTTGCGAAAAAGGCGATCTCTGCCGAACTCGATGGTCGGCACTGGGATCTGCAATGGCCGATCGAGGCCGATGGCGCGATTTCGCTTTTCACGATGAAGGACGACGCCCCCGCGCTGGAACTGATCCGGCACGATCTGGCGCATATCATGGCCCGTGCAGTGCAGGAGCTGTGGCCCGATGTGAGGGTCACCATCGGCCCGGTCATTGCCAATGGCTGGTATTACGATTTCGACCGGGCGGAGCCGTTCACCCCCGAAGATCTGGGCGTCATCGAGAAAAAGATGAAGGAGATCATCAATCTCCGCGATCCGGTCCGCACCGAGGTCTGGGAACGTGACCGCGCCATCCAGCATTACAAAGACACCGGCGAGCCCTATAAGGTGGAGCTGATCGAAGCCATTCCCGGCACCGAGCCGATCCGCATGTATTGGCACGGCGACTGGCAGGATCTGTGCCGCGGCCCGCATCTGCAACATACCGGGCAGGTTCCGGCGGATGCGTTCCGGCTGATGTCCATTGCCGGGGCCTATTGGCGCGGCGACAGCACCCGCCCCATGCTGCAGCGGATCTACGGCGTGGCCTTCCAGAACAAGGAGGGGCTGAAGCAGCACCTGACCATGCTGGAGGAAGCCGCCAAGCGTGATCACCGCCGTCTGGGTCGCGAGATGGAGCTGTTCCATTTTCAGGAGGAGGCCCCGGGCCGTCCGTTCTGGCATCCCAATGGCTGGCGCGTCTACACGACGTTGCAGGACTACATGCGCCGCCGTCAGTATGAAGGCGGCTATGTCGAGGTGAACACCCCGCAGGTCGTCGACCGCAAGCTGTGGGAAGCCTCCGGCCACTGGGACAACTACCAAGAGCACATGTTCATCGTCGAAGTGGACGAGGAACACGCCCGCGAGAAAGCGATCAACGCGCTCAAGCCGATGAACTGCCCCTGCCATGTGCAGGTGTTCAATCAGGGCCTGAAATCCTATCGCGATCTGCCGCTGCGCATGGCCGAGTTCGGCGCCTGTAACCGCTATGAGCCCTCGGGCGCGCTGCATGGCCTGATGCGGGTGCGCGGCTTTACGCAGGATGACGCGCATATCTTCTGCACCGAAGAGCAGATCGAGGCGGAGACTGCGAAATTCATCGAACTGCTTGCCTCGGTCTATCGTGACCTTGGCTTCGAGAGTTTCGACATCAAGCTGTCGACCCGCCCCGAAAAGCGCGTCGGCACCGAAGAATCGTGGGATTATGTCGAGGCCGCGCTGGAAAACGCGATCAAGAAGACCGGCCACCCCTATGAGATCGATCCCGGCGAGGGCGCGTTCTATGGCCCGAAGCTCGATTTCAAACTGACCGACGCCATCGGGCGGGAATGGCAGTGCGGCACGTTCCAGGTCGATCCCAACCTGCCGGAACGGCTGGACGCGAATTACGTCGGCAAAGACGGTGCGAAACATCGCCCCTTCATGCTGCACCGCGCCATCGTCGGCAGTTTCGAGCGGTTCCTCGGCATCCTGATCGAGAACTTCGCCGGGCGTCTGCCCCTGTGGCTTGCCCCGCGTCAGGTGGTCGTCGCGTCGATCGTGTCGGATGCCGATGAGTATGTTCTGGCGGTCACCGAGAAGCTGCGCGCCGCCGGTCTGCGCGCCGAAGCCGACACCCGCAACGAGAAGATCAACTACAAGGTCCGCGAGCACAGCCTTGGCAAAGTGCCGGTGATTCTGGCGGTTGGTCAGCGCGAGGTCGAGGAAGGCACCGTGTCCGCCCGCCGTCTGGGCGAAAAGCAAAGCCGCACGGTCGCGCTGGACGAGATCGTGGCAGACCTCGCTGCCGAAGCCACCCCGCCCGACCTCGCCCGCCGCGCGGGCTAAGGGCACACGGAGCGGGGCGCCCGGACGGAGCGGCGCCCCGAAGGCCCGAACCTTGCGCTCCGCGAACAGGGCCGTCGCCTGCGCGGGCAAGCGCCCGGACCCGCCGGAACGCCCCCTAGATCACACGCCCAGCGCAGTCTGCACCGCCGGGGTCCAGCCCAGATGCAACGTGCCGTCATCCGTTTCGATCAGCGGGCGTTTCATCAGGGCGGGATGGGTGGCAAGCAGGTCCACCGGGTCCGCCGCGCGCTCCGCCTCCGACAGGCCGCGCCATGTCGTCGAGCGGGTGTTGAGCAGCGCCGCGCCCAGCTGCCCATGCAGCGCCGCGAGCCTGTCGCGGCCGAGCGGCTCTGCCCTGACATCGACGAATTCCGCGTCCGGCAGCGCACGAACGGCCTTGCGGCAGGTGTCACAGGTCTTGAGGCCGAATATCTTCATGCCATGCGTCCTTTCTAGGCAAAATCTCACTTCCGCGTGACCCTTTCCAAGAAATTCACTTGTTTTTTTCACCGGAAAAGGCAGTGATTTTAGGGGTGACGACAGACTTTCTACCGGTTTTTGCCGCAGGCAGCCGCGACTTGGAAGACCTGGCTGTGACCTGAACCGCCGCATGTTGCGGGCGGAGACTTAGAAGGAGAGGCGGCATGCCGACCGGCACCGTTAAATGGTTCAACACCACGAAGGGATACGGATTCATTGCCCCCGATGATGGCGGCAAGGACGTGTTCGTCCATATTTCCGCGGTAGAGCGCGCCGGGATGACCGGGCTCGCGGACAACCAGAAGATCGGCTACGAGCTGCGCGAAGGCCGCGACGGTCGCGCCTCGGCGAGCGACCTGCAAGCCCTGTAAGCCCACGGCGCACCGCGTCTCTGGCATGAACCGGAGCGTATCTGCGCCAAGACCGGACGGCGTTCGGGGCCGGCCACGGCCCCGTCACACCCCGCCTGCGCGTTAGGGCGCGGGCCTGTCTCCTTCGGCACCGGTCGCGATGTGCAACCCACCTCGCCCTGCCGCGTTGCATTAGCACACGCAACGACAGGAGCCGGTCATGCCAGCCAAATCCGAAGCCCAACAGAAAGCCGCCGGTGCGGCGCTTTCCGCGAAACGCGGCGACACCAAGGTCAGCGACCTGCAGGGCGCCTCGAAGGACATGTACGATTCGATGAGCGAATCGGAACTGGAGGATTTTGCGTCCACCTCCCACGACGATCTGCCAAAGAAGAAAAACGACTAAGCGCGTCTGGCGCGTTGGCGTACGCACAACCTAGCCCGGCGCACACCGCGCGGTAAGACAGGGATGGACTGCGCCGCGCGGGCCTTTGACCCGGTGCGAGAGCCGCCGCGCAGCGCGACCCGGTAGCCGCCCTGCGCGATCGATCCAGCGTTTATCCCAGCGCGCGCCAGCCGATATCGCGGCGGCAGAAGCCTTCGGGCCACTCAATTGCGTCGACCAGTGCATAGGCGCGGTCGCGCGCTTCGGTCAGCGTCGCCCCGCGCGCGGTGCAGTTCAGCACGCGCCCGCCCGTGGCCACTAAAGCGCCTTCATGCATCGCCGTGCCCGCGTGGAATGTCATTTCGCTGCTGGTTTCCGGCAGCGCGTCCAGCCCACGGATTTCCGTGCCCTTGCGATAGGCACCGGGATAGCCTTGGGCGGCCAGCACCACTGTCAACGCGTGGTCGTCAGCCCAGTTCACCCGTGCCTCCGCCAGCCGCCCCTCGGCCACAGCCAAAAGCAGATCGAGGATCTGCCCGCCCAGCCGCAGCATCAGCACCTGACATTCCGGATCGCCAAAGCGGGCGTTGTATTCGACAAGCCGGGGCTGGCCTTTTTCGATCATCAACCCAGCATAGAGCACGCCTTTATACGGGGTGCCGCGCCGCGCCATTTCGGCCATCGTCGGGCGGATGATCTGATCCAGCGCGGCCTGCGTTACCGCGTCGTCCATGATCGGCGCGGGGGAATAGGCGCCCATGCCGCCGGTGTTGGGGCCGGTGTCGCCTTCGCCCACGCGTTTGTGGTCCTGCGCCGTGCCGATGGGCAGGACGGTTTCGCCATCGCAGAGCACGAAGAAGCTCGCCTCCTCGCCGGTCATGAATTCTTCGATCACCACCTCGGCGCCCGCTGCGCCGAATTCGCCGCCGAACATGTCGTCTACGGCGTCGAGCGCTTGGTCCAGCGTTTCGGCCACGATCACGCCCTTGCCCGCGGCGAGGCCGTCGGCCTTCACCACGATGGGGGCGCCGTGCTCGCGCAGGTAGGCTTTCGCAGGCTCCGCAGCATCGAACCGGGCCCATGCAGCGGTGGGGGCAGAGGCCGCATCGCAGACCTCCTTGGTAAAGCGCTTGGACGCTTCAAGCTGAGCCGCCGCCTGCGACGGGCCAAAGACGAGGATACCCGCCGCGTCAAGCTCATCGGCCACACCTGCGGCCAGCGGCGCCTCGGGGCCGATCACGACGAAATCCACCGCCATGTCGGTCGCGAACTGCACCACCGCGCCCGGATCGACAATGTCGAGATCGGCACATTCGGCAACCGCCGCGATCCCGGCATTGCCCGGCGCCACGATCAGCCGGTCGCATTTGGGGTTCTGCTTGATCGCCCAGGCCAGCGCATGTTCGCGTCCGCCCGCCCCCAGAAGAAGGATGTTCATCGCTTGCGCCCTTTGCTGCCGCTTTCACTCAGGTTGCGCGCGTTCTAAGGTCAGCCGCGAGGCGAGACAAGCAAAGCAGGCCCCCATGTCCGATCTGATCGACGACGATGCCGCCGAGACCGGCGGCAATGCCCCTGAATTTACGGTCACCGAGATTTCGGGCGCGATCAAGCGCACCATCGAGGGGGAGTTTTCCCATATCCGCGTGCGCGGGGAAATCGGCCGCGTCAGCCGCCCGCGCTCCGGCCATGTCTATCTGGACCTGAAAGATGACCGCTCCGTCCTGTCCGGCGTGATCTGGAAGGGCGTCGCCAGCCGCCTGACCACCCCGCCCGAAGAAGGCATGGAGGTCATCGCCACCGGGCGGCTGACCACATTTGGCGGCCAGTCGAAATATCAGATCGTGATCGAGGATATCGCCCCTGCCGGGATAGGCGCGCTGATGGCCATGCTGGAAAAGCGCCGTCAGATGCTGGCTGCCGAGGGGCTGTTCGATCCCGAGCGCAAACGCGCCCTGCCCTATCTGCCGGAGGTGATCGGCGTCGTGACCTCGCCCTCCGGCGCGGTGATCCGCGACATCCTGCACCGTCTGCGCGACCGGTTCCCGCGCAAGGTTCTGGTCTGGCCGGTTGCGGTGCAGGGACAGGCCTGCGCGGCACAGGTGACCGCCGCGATCGAAGGGTTCAACCGGATGACGCCCGGCGGCGCCCTGCCCCGGCCCGATCTGCTGATCGTGGCGCGTGGGGGGGGCTCGATCGAGGATCTGTGGGGGTTCAACGAGGAAAGCGTTGTGCGCGCGGCGGCGGCTTCGGCCATTCCGCTGATCTCTGCCGTGGGGCATGAGACGGACACGACGCTTATCGACCACGCCGCCGACCGTCGCGCACCGACGCCGACCGCCGCTGCCGAAATGGCCGTGCCCGTGCGATTGGAACTGATGGCGACGGTCACCGAATGCGAAGGCCGGTTAAGCCGCGCCGCCGCCCGGATGATCGGCGACCGGGGTCAAAGGTTGCGCGATCTGTCCCGCGCGTTGCCGCGTCCCGAAATGCTGGTCGGTCAGGCACAGCAGCGGTTTGACCTCTGGGCCGACAGGCTGCCAGCGGCGCTGAAAGCCTCGGTCCAGCGGCGCAAGCTGACCCTGTCGGACCGCGCCGCCGCGCTGCGCCCCGGTCTGTTGCGGCGTCAGGTGGCCGAGGCCCGGCGGAGCTATGAAAGCTGCGCGCTGCGCCTGCGCCCGCAATTGGTGGACCGTGGCCGGATGCAGGCATCGCGCGATCTGGCGCTGCTGAGCGCGCGGCTCGATCAAGGCTTCGTGCAGGGTGTCACGGTCCGGCGCGAGCGGCTGGATGCAGTGGAACGCCTGCGTCAGACGCTGGGCTATCAGGAAACCCTGCGGCGCGGCTACGCGGTTGTGCGCGCAGGCGAGGAGGTCGTGACCACCGCCGCCCGCGCCCGCGAGGCCGGAGCGCTGGAGATCGAGTTCGCCGATGGTCGTTTCCGTCTGGGAGGCGCAGCCCCGAAACCCGCGCGCAAGGCCCCGAAAGGCCCCGACACGCCCCCTGAACAGGGAAGCCTGCTGTAAGGCCGGCCAATCGCCAGGGCGCGCGCGCCCCGGCGGATAGGTCGGACGCGGAAGGCTACACGGCTCGGCGCGGCCCTTGGCCAGACATATCAGCGCAACGTGAGCCTGCCCGTGGGGTAGCGCTTAGGCGGTTGAGCGGGGCGCTTTATGGCGCCACGCCCCTCCCCGCTTGGAGGTCAGCGCGAGGTGGCCAAGCGCCAGCCCGTGGGGACGGGCAGGCGCTTGCTCTCGCGCCCTGCGGGCTTGTTCGAGAGCGGGTGTGCTTTGTTCAGGGCAATGCGCGGACAGGGTAACCGAGGCCAGCGCGGGTTTGTCACGGCGCATATTCAGCGACGGTGTGGCCGAGGCTCAGCGTTTGGGCTTGGTGCCGGGGCCACGGCCTGTGGGGCGGGGGCCGGATTTGGGGGTGAAGCTGCGCCCGGCACGGTTATCACGACTGGCGGGATCGCGGTTGGCATCGCGGCTGCGGCCAGCCTGTGGCTTGCCTTCGCCGCCGCGCGCGCCGCGGTCTTCGGCCTCTCCCGCGCGTTTGCCTGCGAATTTACCGCTGCCCGGCTTCCCTGCCGTCGGCTTGCCCGCACCGAATTTGCGGTCCGCAGGCTTTCCGCCAAAGGCCCGTGCTTCCCCCCGCGCCTCGCCCGGCTTGCCCGCGCCGGGCGCGCCGCGTCCGGGCTTGCGCGCACCGCCGCGCAGACCCGCTGCGCCCGCCACATCGGCGGCGCGGGCTTCGGCGTCGGGACGCGGTTTGCGCTTCACATGGCGCTTGGGTTTTTCCTTGGGATCGGCCCAGTTCTTCTCCAGCCCCAGCTGGTCGCGCAGCACCTTCTGCTTGACCTCTTCGACCTCCCCCTCGCGCAGATCATTCAGGCGGAAGGGGCCGTAGCTGACGCGGATCAGCCGGTTCACGGCAAAGCCAATGGCCTCGATCGCGCGGCGGATCTCGCGGTTGCGGCCCTCACGGATGCCGATCGTGGCCCACGCATTCGCGCCCTGCTGGCGGTCGAGCGTCACATCCATCGCCTGAAACCGCTCGCCCTCGATCACGAGCCCCTCGCGCAGCGGCGCGAAATCCTCGTCCTTAGGCGCGCCTTTCATGCGAACGCGATATTTCCGCAGCCAGCCGGTGGAGGGCAATTCCAACCGGCGCTTGATCTCGCCGTCATTGGTCAGAAGCAGCAGACCTTCGGAATTCAGGTCAAGCCGCCCCACCGACATCACGCGCGGCATCTCGGCGGGCAACGCATCGAACACCGTGTCGCGGCCCTTCTCGTCACGGGCGGTCGTCACCAGCCCCGCAGGCTTATGATACAGCCACAGGCGCGCGGGTTCAGGCTCGGCCAAGGGCTGTTCGTCCACCTCGATGCGGTCGGCCTCGGTGACGTTGAGTGCCGGGCTTTCGATGACCCGACCGTTGACGCGCACGCGCCCGGCCTCGATCATCCGCTCGGCATCCCGGCGGGAGGCGACGCCAGCACGGGCGAGCACCTTGGCAATGCGGTCGCCGGCTGGGCCGGTGGATTTGGGCGGGGTGGCGGGCTGATCGGTCATGGCCTGCTCCTACACCCTGCCCCGCGCTTTGGGAAGCATCGGCGACAGGGCTTTGCGGGACTTGCCAAGCGCCGCGCGCACGTGGACAAGACGGGCCATGAGCCGTTTTACCACCCATATGTACACCGCGCTGGAGGAGGCCCGCGCCGCCGCCGCGCGCGGGGAGGTGCCGGTGGGCGCGGTGCTGACCGATCCGGCGGGCCGGGTCGTGGCCCGCGCGGGCAACCGCACGCGGGAATTGCATGACCCCACCGCCCATGCCGAAATCCTTGCGATCCGCGCCGCTTGCGCCGCCGCAGGCTCGGACCGGCTGCCGGGGCATGTGTTATGGGTGACGCTGGAGCCCTGCCCCATGTGCGCCACCGCGATCTCGGCCGCGCGGATCGCCCGGCTGATCTATGGCGCCGCCGACCCGAAATCCGGCGGTGTGGCGCAGGGACCGCGCATCTTTGCCCATCCGCAGGCACATCACCGGCCCGAAGTCATCGACGGAATTTGCGAGCCGGAGGCCGCGGCCCTGCTACGGGAGTTCTTCGCAACACGCCGCTAATGCGCTAGTTTCCCCGGCACCTGAAATCTGATCCCAACGAGGTCCACATGCGCATTACTCTTCGCCCGCTTCTGCTGGCCGGTCTGGTCGCCCTGCCGCTGGGGGCCGCCCATGCCCAGAGCAATACCCCCGCCCCCGGCGGTGCCGAGGCCCCTGCTGCCGCGACACCCGTCCGCGTCGCGATCCATGTCGATGAAAATGATCCGGCGCGGATGACGATGGCGCTCAACAACGCCGCCAATATCGAGGCGTATTACGCCGAGCAGGGCCAAGAGGTTGAAATCGAGATCGTAACCTACGGGCCGGGTCTGCACATGCTGCGCGCCGACACCTCGCCCGTGGCCGACCGGATCGCGACCATGTCGCTCGAATATCCCGACATGGTATTTTCGGCCTGCGAAAACACCATCGCCGGAATGGAACGCCAAAGCGGCGAAACCGTGTCGCTCATCGATGAGGCGGTCAAGGTTCCGTCTGGCGCGGTGCGCCTGATCGAATTGCAGAACGAAGGCTGGGCCTATCTGCGCCCCTGACCGATCCGCGAAGGGGCGGGGATAGCAACGCCCTGCCCCTTCGCCCTGAATACCCAGCGATGACGCGGCACCCAGCACGCCACGCTGCCCGCGCGGCGGACCTATACATGGGCGGTTGCGCGTCGCCGATGCGGACAGGGTTTCGCGTGATCCTTGCCCTGCCCGCGCGGCTCAGATCTCAATCGGTGTCATGACCTCGGGTTCGATCACCTCTGCGTCGGGCAGCGCGTCGATGAGCGGCTGCGCGGACTGCTCCAGCAAGGGGAAGGTCTTGTAATGGCAGGGGATCACGGTTTTGAAATCAAAGAATTTCGACGCGGCATAGGCGGCGCGGCGCATGTCCATCGTGAAATGTCCGCCGCAGGCGAGGATGCCGATATCGGGCGCGTGCAGATCCTGAAACAGCGCCATATCCGCCATGACATCGGTGTCGCCCGACAGATAGATCACATGGCCCTCGGCCGCGATCATGTAGCCCGCCTCGTGCCCGGCATAGACCGGACCGTCCTTCCCCTCTAAAGCCGAGGAATGGGTCGCGTTCACCATCGTCACCGCAACGTCGCCCAACCGCACCGTGCCGCCTTTGTTGAAGCCGATAGTCTCCACCTCGCCCTTCGAGCCCCAGTAGCCCATGAGGTCCGCGATCCCGACCAGCGTTGCCCCTGTCTGCCGTGCGATCCCCAGCGCGTCCGAGGTATGATCGCCATGGCCGTGGGTGATGAGGATGTGGGTCGCTCCGGCAATCGCCTCCTCGCGCCGCTCCTCGGGGAAAGAGGGGTTGCCCGACAGCCACGGATCGATAAGCAGGATCTGCCCGCCGATCTCGATCCGGAACCCTGCATGGCCCAGCCAGATGATTTTCATTGCACTCTCCTGTGTGGATCTGTGCAACAGGATAGGGCGCAGGAGCAAAACGCCCAATAGCGCGAAGGACCGGCGCACAGCGCGCGCAAGGAGACGACGAGCATGGACTGGACCGCGCAACTCGACGGCTATTGCGAACGGATCGATCCGTCCTTCTGGGCGGAGCCTTTGAATGCCGTGACCAATGCCGCGTTCGTCCTTGTCGCGATGCTGATGTGGGGGCGCGCGCGGTCGGGCGGCGGACGGATGCTCTGCGCGGTGCTGGCTGTGATCGGGGTTGGCTCGTTTCTGTTTCACACGCTCGCCACGGTCTGGGCGTCGCTGGCCGATACCGGGCCGATCGCCGTTTTCGTGCTGAGCTATCTTTACCTTGCGAACCGGGATTTTCTGGGCTGGTCGCGCGTGGGGGCGGTGCTGGGACTGGTGGCGGCGATCCCGGCCATCGCGCTGGCGACGCCCCTGTTGGCGCGGGTGCCGTTCATCGGCATCTCCGCGATGTATTGGCCGGTCGTTCTGCTGATTGCGGGCTACGGCGTGGCCTTGGCGCGGCGCGCGCCGGAACTGGCGGGTGGGCTATGGCTGGGCGCGGGGATTTTGACCCTGTCGCTGGTCTCGCGCAGCATCGATGGCCTGCTATGCCCGGTCTGGCCCGTGGGGACGCATATGCTGTGGCATGTGCTGAACGCGGCGATGCTGGGCTGGATGATCGAATTGCACGCGCGGGTTCGGGACGGGCGCACGCCCGCGGCCTAGCGGACGCGTAAGCCGCAGAGAGGCCTGAGGTTCGCCCGCAGCGGCGCGCTTAACTCTCCAGCAGGCGACGGGCCTGGCCGGGCCAGTCGTCGCGCGTGGCACGGCCCGGAAAGCCGGGCAGATGCGCGTCGATCCATGCCAGTTCCGCCGGGGTCAGGGCGGCAAGTTGATCGAAATGGTAGATGCCCAGATCATGACACAGGGATTGCAGCTTGGGCCCGATGCCCTGAATGCGGGTCAGATCGTCGGCTCCGCCGGGGCGCGGCGCGTCGCGGCCTGCGGGCCGGGTCGGGATCACATCGGGATCGGGCAGCGGCGCCGTAAAGGCCGCCTCGCCACGCAATTCGTCGACCAATGCCTCCAGTTCTCGAATGCGGGCATCCTTGCGCAGACGGTCCCCACGGCACCGATCAAGCCGGGCGGTCGCATCGCGCAGCCGCTCTTCCATATCGGCCAGCGGATCCTCTGCCGGGGTGTCGGCTATGGGCCGCGTGACCGGATCGGCTTCGGCCTGCGGGGGCTGGTCCGGCTCCTGCCGGGTCGGGCGCGCGCCCCACAGGATATATCCCGCCAGCACGCCGATGGCCCCGGCAAGCAGCAGCTGCATCCAGATTTGCGCCATAAGATAGGCCATCAGGGAGCGTCCTTGCCTGAGGAAGAGGAATCGGCATCGGCCTGCCGCTCACCGTGGGAGGGGTCGGCGGGCCGGGGGCCGGGCTGCGCATCATCCACAGGGCGGCGCAGATCCAGCACCGGAATCACGCCCTCGGGCAGATCGGCCATCGCCGCCCAGATCGCCTGCTCTCCCGCCCCATCGCGCAGCGTGCCGGTCAGACGCAGCAGATCGGGGGCAAGCTGCACCTGTCCCGGCTGCACCCGTGCCAAGGCCGCCAAGGCGACGGTGACGATCTGCGCCCAATCCGCCCCGTCCGTCGCGGCATCGAGGTAATGCACCCCCGGCGGCAGCCCTGCCTGCGACAGGTCGCGCGGCAACGCGCCGCTGGCCGTCAGCGCCCCGCTGGCCGATTTGTCGAGCCGCAGTCCGAGCAGCGCAGGCGCGGCGGCTTCGGGGCGGCTGATATCGGTGCGCGCGCTATACCCTGCGGGCAGGATCGCCAAAGCGGCCTCGGCGGCGCTGGCGGAGGCCGCGTCCGTGGCGCGCCCGCTCAGCCGCAGATCCCGGTCGCTCAAAACGAACTGGCCCTCGGCCAGATGGGCAAGCGCGGTCTGCGCCTGCGCGACGAAACCGGGCCAGTCGTCGTCAGGCATACCCGCCGCAAGGTCGAGCGCGGCAGCGCCGTCGGGGCTGGTTGTGCGCGCAAACTCGGCCCGCAGCGCTTCGGACGGAACATGCCCGCGCCAGACGGTGCCTTGGGCAGTCCGCGACAGCGCGATGGTATAGGGCTCAACCAGCGGCAACACGCGAGAGCGGTCCGTAAGCGCCCGCAGGCCCGGCAGCGCCATTAGCGCGCCCTGCGCCGCGCGCTGTTGCGCCACGCTGGTGAAATCTCCGCTCAAGGTCACGTCGCGCCCGGCTAGGTGAACCTGCGCTGTGGCGGGGCCGTAGGACTGTTCCGCCGCCGTCGCTGTGCTCAGCGCAGTGCGGGCCCGCTGCGTCAGATCTGCCTCGATCCCGCGCGCGGTGGGGCCTGCCGTCCAAATGCCAAGCAGCCCGATCCCCGCAACGAAGACAGCAAGCGCAAGGCCTGCACGGGCGGGGAACATTCGGCCAGTCAAATCACTCTCTCAATTACCGAACCCGGCCACGGTGCCGGGTCGCGCGGCGTCAGAGCCGGGACATCCGCCATCAGGGGGCCGCGCTGGCCTATGGTTTTCCGGCACCGTGGTGATTGCAAGAAAAAAGCCCGGCGCTGCGATGGCAGGCCGGGCTTTGCGACTGTCGGAGGGGCGTCCCTTAGGCCGCCCCCGCGCAAGGTTGAACCGCGCTTAGACCAGCCGCGACACGTCGCGCGCGGCGCGGACGAAATCAGCGAATAGCGGATGCGGCTCGAACGGTTTGGATTTCAGCTCCGGGTGGAACTGCACGCCGATGAACCACGGGTGATCGGTCCATTCCACGATTTCAGGCAAGCGACCGTCCGGCGACATCCCCGAGAAGCACAGACCGGTCTTTTCCAGCTGTTCCTTATACTTGATGTCGACCTCGTAGCGGTGACGGTGGCGTTCTTCGATGGCTGTGTCGCCATAGATCGCCGCCACGCGGGATCCATCGGTCAGCGCCGCGTCATAGGCGCCAAGCCGCATGGTACCGCCCTTGTCATCGCCGACCTTGCGCTCGACCTTGTGATTGCCCTGCACCCATTCCTTCAGGTGGTAGACGACCGGCTCAAAGCGGCGCTTGCCCGCTTCGTGGTCGAATTCCTCCGACCCGGCCGTGGCGACACCGGCGACGTTACGCGCGGCTTCGATCACCGCCATCTGCATGCCCAGACAGATGCCCAGATAGGGCACTTTATGGGTGCGGGCGAATTCGGCGGCCTTGATCTTGCCCTCGGTGCCGCGCTCGCCAAAGCCGCCGGGCACGAGGATCGCGTGGAAGCCTTCGAGATGGACCGCGGGATCTTCGCGCTCGAAAATCTCCGCATCGACCCATTCGACCTTTACCCGCACGCGATTGGCCATGCCCCCGTGGGTGAGGGCCTCCGCGATGGATTTATAGGCGTCTTCCAACTGGGTGTATTTACCGACGATCGCCACGCGCACTTCGCCTTCGGCGTTGTGGATACGGTCAGACACGTCTTCCCACTTCGCCAGATCGGGCTTCGGCGCGGGGCTGATCTGAAACGCGTCGAGCACGGCCTGATCCAGACCCTCGCGGTGATAAGCCAGCGGCGCATCATAGATGGTGGACAGATCCTGCGCGGCGATCACGCTGTCGGGGCGCACGTTGCAGAACAGTGCCAGCTTCTCGCGTTCCTTGGCCGGGATCGGCCCTTCGGAGCGGCAGACGAGGATATCGGGCGCCAGACCGATGGAGCGCAGTTCCTTGACCGAGTGCTGCGTCGGCTTGGTCTTCAACTCGCCGCTGGCCTTTATCCACGGAAGCAAGGTCAGATGCATGAACAGGCACTGACCGCGCGGCTTGTCCTGACTGAACTGACGGATCGCCTCAAAAAACGGCAGGCCTTCGATATCGCCGACCGTGCCGCCGATCTCGCACAGCATGAAATCGACCTCATCCTCACCGATTGAGATGAAGTCCTTGATTTCATTGGTGACGTGCGGAATGACCTGAATGGTTTTGCCCAGGTAATCGCCGCGGCGTTCCTTCTCGAGCACGTTGGAATAGATCCGCCCGGAAGACACGCTGTCGGTCTTGCGCGCAGCCACGCCGGTGAAGCGTTCGTAATGGCCAAGGTCCAGATCGGTTTCGGCCCCGTCATCGGTCACAAAGACCTCGCCATGCTCGAACGGGCTCATCGTGCCGGGATCGACATTCAGATAGGGATCGAGCTTGCGCAGTCGGACGGAATAGCCGCGGGCCTGCAACAGGGCGCCAAGCGCGGCGGATGCCAGCCCTTTGCCCAGTGAAGATACAACGCCGCCGGTGATGAAGATGAAACGCGCCATGCGGTGGCGACCCCCGTGAGTTTGCTGCGATAGTCTGCTGCGAATCGGCTGGATCGGGGCCTGCGAAACAGGTCGCCCAACCGCACCATCACGGGATTTAAGTTATAACGGATTCGTCCCGGATGGGCAACCGCGCCGCAAGATGATGTTGTCCGATTGACGTGACGGTCAACCGATTGTGGCACTGGTCTGAGAAATGAAACGGGGGCCAACTGGCCCCCGGATCGGCGAAATTTTCGGGTGTGGCAGGATCAGTCGGCGCGCGGAAGAAGCGGCGCATTCCCGCTTTCGCCCGACGAGGGCGGCAGAAGTTCCGAGCCTGCCGGCATGTCGGTATCGCCGTCGATGGTGCTGTCCTGAACCGCGGGCGCCGGGGTGAACCGGTCCACGACGGAGCCGCCGGCACTGTCCATCGCCGCAAGGATCGTCAGCGCGATCGACGTGCAGATGAATGCGATGGCGAACAGCCATGTGAGTTTGCCCAGCGCGGTGGCTGCGGCACGGCCGCTCATCACGCCACCGCCGCCTCCGCCGCCGCCCATGCCAAGGCCGCCGCCTTCCGAGCGCTGCAGAAGCACCACGGCGATCAGGCAGAGCGCGAGGATCAGATGAACGATGAGGACGACGTTTTCCATGAAGGCTCCGGTTCTCGTATCGCGGCTGATCTAATGGGATCGGGCCGGGCTCGCAACCCCTGTCGCGCCCGGCATGCCGCGCAATTCCGCCGCGGCGCATGGGTGCTGCACTCAGGGCACGGCGGCCCCGCGTTACAGGTCGACGTCGTCCACGTCCGCCTGCCCCGACAGCCGCCGCCGGATGATCGACCATGACAGCCCGATCCCCAGCACCGCAGACAACGCGACCAGCACCAGCCATGTGGTCGCGGACGGATCGGACAGCCGCATCCAGCCCGCATCGATCAGCACCCAGACCAGCGCTGCGACGACCGCGCTGACCAGCCCCATGCCCACCGCCCCGATGGAGCGCAGCGTGGCCCGCAGATAGATCGTGTAGCCAATCACCAGAACCAGCCCGACCAGAACCACCATCGGCAGCTGGTCCGACATGGATCGGCTGGCCCAGCGGACATAGTTCCATTGGGTCGGATTGAAGGTCGCAGCCATCAGCACGAAAGCCGCGGCCCATCGGTAGAAGATCGGGGTCAGCAAAACACTCAGCCAGTCTGGTCGGGGGGGACGCTCCATACCGGGGGCGCCGATCCCCTGTGAAAGTGAACTCGTGAACAAAACAATCATAGCATTCCCCAACGCTTGCGCGCCACGCGGCAATGCGGGCGGGCATCGGGGTGGCGTCCCTTTGCCCCAGCCGCCCCCGGCCTGTCCAGTGTTTCCACCGCGCGGCACCGGGATTCCGGCGGGTTCGTGCGCCTTGCCCCGCAATTGGCCCCGGTTTCGCATAAAAACCGGTTTCGCCCCCGGTGCGGCGCCGCTATACGGGGCCCGGATTTTCCAACCGACAGGAATGCATCATGGCCAACGTCGTCGTCGTCGGCGCCCAATGGGGCGACGAAGGGAAAGGCAAGATCGTGGACTGGCTCAGCGAGCGGGCCGACGTGATTGCCCGGTTTCAGGGCGGCCATAACGCCGGCCATACGCTGGTCATCGATGGCGAGGTGTTCAAGCTGTCGCTGCTGCCCTCCGGCATTGTCCGCAAGGGCAAGCGCTCGGTCATTGGCAATGGCGTTGTGCTGGACCCTTGGGCGCTGATCGATGAGATCGCCCGCCTCACCAAGCAAGGTGTCGAGGTCAGCCCCGACAACCTGATGATCGCGGAAAATACCCCGCTGATCCTGCCGGTGCATGGCGAGTTGGACCGCGCCCGCGAATCCCAGACCGGCGTTGCCAAAATCGGCACCACCGGCCGCGGCATCGGCCCGGCCTATGAGGATAAGGTGGGTCGCCGCACCGTGCGCGTGGCCGATCTGGCCGACCGCGCGACGCTCGAATCCCGCGTCGACCGTTTGCTGGTGCATCACGATGCGCTGCGCCGGGGTCTGGGCCTGCCCGAGGTCGACCGCGCCGCGCTGATGGCCAAGCTTGAAGAGATCGCGCCGCAGATCCTGCCTTTCGCCGCGCCGGTGTGGAAGGTGCTCAACGAAGACCGCCGCGCGGGCAAGCGTATCCTGTTCGAAGGCGCGCAAGGCTCGCTGCTGGATATTGACTTCGGCACTTACCCGTTCGTCACCTCGTCCAACACCATGTCCGGCATGGCGGCGACGGGCACCGGGCTGGGCCCCAATGCGATTGATTTCGTGCTGGGCATCGTCAAGGCCTACACCACCCGCGTCGGCGAAGGCCCCTTCCCGACCGAATTGCAGGACGCCGATGGTCAGCGTCTGGGCGAGCGCGGGCATGAGTTCGGCACCGTCACGGGCCGTCAGCGCCGCTGCGGTTGGTTCGATGCGGTTCTGGTCCGTCAGACCTGCGCGACCTCCGGCGTGTCCGGCATCGCGCTGACCAAGCTGGACGTTCTGGACGGCTTCGACGAGCTGAAAATCTGCACCGGCTATGAGCTGGATGGCGAGACGCTGGACTACCTGCCCACCGCCGCCGATCAGCAGGCCCGCGTCACCCCGGTCTACGAGACGATGAAGGGCTGGTCGGAAAGCACTGCTGGCGCACGCAGCTGGGCCGATCTGCCCGCCGAGGCGATCAAGTATGTGCGCCGGGTCGAGGAACTGATCCAGTGTCCCGTCGCGCTGCTGTCCACCTCGCCCGAGCGCGACGACACGATCCTCGTCACCGATCCGTTCGCGGATTGATCCGGTGGCGCTGAGCTACAAGGCACGGCGGCGCTGGTCGCTCGTCATCCTGCTGGTGGGGCTGCCGCTCTATATCGTTGCGGCGGTGACGGTGGTGGGGCTGCTGGATCGCCCGCCGGTGTTGGTCGAACTGGCGATCTATATCGGGCTGGGCGTGCTTTGGGCGCTGCCGTTCAGGTTCGTGTTTCGCGGGGTCGGCAAACCGTCCGACGATGCGCAGACCAAGCGCAAGTGACATCTGATTGAAGGGGGCCGCATCGGCCCCCTTTTTTCATGCGCGCCCGCTGGATCGCGCGCAGCGCCACCTTCCTAATCATCGTTATTTTGCAAGCGCAGCATTGGCAGCCCTGCAGCGGCATCCGGCGTCGGCCCCCTGCGTTGCCACATGTGCGACCGGGTCAAGCGGGCCGCGCTGAAATAAATCCGTTTACGCACCGTCGCCTTGCGCATAGGTTATGCTGCAACTGCAGAAAGACCGGCTCTTTCGGGGGCCGCAAGGGAAGGAAAGTCATGGCAGAGTTCAGCAAGATCCTCGTCGCCAACCGCGGCGAAATCGCCATTCGCGTGATGCGCGCCGCCAACGAGATGGGCAAGAAGACGGTCGCCGTCTATGCCGAAGAGGACAAGCTGTGCCTGCACCGCTTCAAGGCGGACGAAGCCTATCTGATCGGCGAAGGCATGGGCCCTGTCGCGGCCTATCTGTCCATCGATGAAATGATCCGCGTGGCCAAGATGGCCGGAGCGGACGCGATCCATCCCGGCTACGGGCTGCTGTCCGAAAACCCTGATTTCGTGGAGGCCTGCGCCGCTAACGGCATCACCTTTATCGGTCCGAAGGCGGAAACGATGCGCGCGCTGGGGGACAAGGCCAGCGCACGGCGCGTGGCCATTGAGGCGGGCGTGCCGGTGATCCCCGCGACCGCAGTGCTGGGCGATGACATGGACGCCATCCGCGCCGAAGCGGAGGCCGTCGGCTACCCCCTGATGCTGAAGGCCAGCTGGGGCGGCGGCGGTCGCGGTATGCGCCCGATCCTGAAGCCGGAGGAGCTTGAGGAGAAGGTTCTGGAAGGCCGCCGCGAGGCCGAGGCCGCGTTTGGCAATGGCGAAGGCTATCTGGAGAAGATGATCACCCGCGCCCGCCATGTGGAGGTGCAGATCCTTGGCGACAGCCACGGCAACATCTACCACCTGTGGGAACGTGACTGTTCGGTCCAGCGCCGCAACCAGAAAGTCGTGGAACGCGCCCCTGCCCCCTATCTGTCGCCCGCCCAGCGCGAGAAGCTGTGCAACCTCGGCAAAAAGATTTGCGAGCATGTGAATTACGAATGCGCAGGCACCGTCGAATTTCTGATGGATATGGATTCGGGCGAATTCTACTTCATCGAGGTGAACCCGCGCGTGCAGGTCGAGCATACCGTGACGGAGGAAGTCACCGGGATCGACATCGTGCGCGCGCAGATCCTGATCGCCGAGGGCAAGTCCCTGACCGAGGCCACCGGCGTTGCCTCGCAATATGATGTGGAACTGTCGGGCCACGCGGTTCAGTGCCGGGTCACGACCGAAGACCCCACCAACAACTTCATCCCCGATTACGGGCGCATCACCACCTATCGATCGGCCACCGGTATGGGCATCCGGCTGGATGGCGGCACGGCCTATTCCGGCGCGGTCATCACCCGCTATTATGACAGCCTGCTGACCAAGATCACCGCATGGGCCCCCACCCCCGAAGCTGCGATTGCACGCATGGACCGCGCGCTGCGCGAATTCCGCATCCGGGGCGTGGCGACGAATATCGATTTCGTTATCAACCTGTTGAAGCACCCGACCTTCCTCAACAACGAATACCACACCAAATTCATCGACCAGACGCCGGACCTCTTCGATTTCAAGAAACGCCGCGACCGGGCGACGAAGATCTTGACCTATCTTGCCGACATCACCGTCAACGGGCATCCCGAAACGCAGGGCCGCGCCCAGCCGCCGGCAGAGGCCAAACCCCCGCGCCTGCCCGATCTGCTGACCGCCGAGCCCCCCGCCGGCAGCCGCACCCTGCTGGAGCGCGAAGGTCCGCAGGCGGTGGCCGATTGGATGCTGGCGCAAAAGCAGTTGCTGCTGACCGACACCACCATGCGCGACGGGCATCAGTCGCTGCTGGCCACGCGGATGCGGTCGATCGACATGATCAAGATCGCGCCCGCCTATGCCGCCAACCTGCCGCAACTTCTGTCGGTTGAATGCTGGGGCGGCGCGACCTTTGACGTGGCCTACCGCTTCTTGCAGGAATGCCCGTGGCAGCGGCTGCGCGACCTGCGGGAACGCATGCCCAACCTGATGACGCAGATGCTGCTGCGCGCCTCCAACGGGGTCGGTTACACCAACTATCCCGACAATGTGGTCCAGAGCTTCGTCACTCAGGCCGCCGAAAGCGGCGTTGACGTGTTCCGCGTGTTCGACAGCCTCAACTGGGTCGAAAACATGCGCGTCGCGATGGATGCCGTGATCGAAAGCGGCAAGGTCTGCGAAGGCACGATCTGCTTTACCGGCGATCTGCTGGACCCGGCCCGCGCCAAATACGACCTCGCCTACTATGTCGGCATGGGTAAGGATCTGAAGGCCGCAGGCGCGCATGTGCTGGGCCTGAAGGACATGGCCGGTCTGCTGAAGCCCGCAGGCGCGCGGTTGCTGGTGAAGGCCCTGAAGGAAGAGGTCGGCCTGCCGATCCACTTCCACACCCATGACACGTCGGGCATCGCCGGGGCGACGATCCTTGCCGCCGCCGAGGCCGGGGTGGACGCCGCCGATGTGGCAATGGACGCGCTGTCGGGCAACACCTCGCAGCCGACCTTCGGCTCCATCGTCGAGGCGCTGGCCCATACCGAGCGTGACACCGGCATCGACATCGAGCAGGTCCGCCAGATCTCGGACTACTGGGAAGCGGTCCGCCTGCAATATGCCGCGTTCGAATCGAGCATGCAGGCCCCGGCCTCGGAGGTGTATCTCCACGAAATGCCCGGCGGGCAATTCACCAACCTCAAGACGCAGGCCCGGTCGCTGGGTCTGGAGGAGCGTTGGCACGACGTGGCCCATATGTATGCCGAGGTGAACCAGATGTTCGGCGATATCGTGAAGGTCACCCCGTCGTCGAAAGTCGTGGGCGACATGGCCCTGATGATGGTGAGCCAAGGCCTGACCCGCGCCGATGTCGAAGATCCGAAGAAGGACGTGTCCTTCCCGGATTCGGTGATCGACATGATGAAGGGCAATCTGGGTCAGCCGCCGGGCGGATGGCCCAAGGCGCTGCAGAAGAAAATCCTGAAGGGCGAGAAGCCCATGACCGACCGTCCGGGCAAGCATCTTCCCCCCGTCGATCTGGACGCCACCCGGCAGGAATTGCAGGAGAAGTTCCCCGAAACCGAAATCGACGGCGAGGATCTGAACGGCTACCTGATGTATCCCAAAGTGTTCTCGGACTACATGACCCGGCATCTGGAATACGGCCCGGTGCGGACGCTGCCGACGCATGCGTTCTTCTACGGGATGGAAGATGGCGAGGAGATCGAAGCCGAGATCGACCCCGGCAAGACGCTCGTCATCCGCTGTCAGGCCATCGGCGAGACCGATGACCGGGGCGAGGTGAAGGTGTTCTTTGAACTCAACGGCCAGCCCCGCGTGATTCGCGTGCCGAACCGGCACGTCGCAGCCACGAAACAGGCCAATCCGAAGGCCGAGATCGGCAATCCCTCCCATGTGGGCGCGCCGATGCCCGGCTCCGTCGCCTCGGTCGGGGTTCAGCCCGGTCAGAAGGTGGGCGAAGGCGACATGCTGCTGACCATCGAAGCGATGAAGATGGAAACCGGCATCCACGCCGAACGCGCAGCCACGGTGAAGGCGGTTCACGTCAAACCCGGCGACCAGATCGACGCGAAAGACCTGCTGGTCGAATTCGAGTGATCCTAATGCGCCCCGCCCGATCCGGCGGGGCGCGTTGCTCTTTCGCAGCATGCACCGCGTGCGGACTGTATGACACGGGCTGTTCAGCCGCGCCGCTCTGCAACCTGCTGCCCCCACGCGCGAGGCCTAAGATACGCGATGGCGGGGAACAGCCGACTTCACCCAAAGTCAGGCATATTTTTCGGCCTCAGTCCGGATTTCCTCTTGCAGCCTCCGCGTGGTTTTCATAAATCCCCCTCACCCAAGGAAGCGGGCGTAGCTCAGGGGTAGAGCATTACCTTGCCAAGGTAAGGGTCGGGCGTTCGAATCGCCTCGCCCGCTCCAATGGGCCCTCCTTTCAGATCAATACGTTGAATACCTACCCCGGTATTTTGCAGATCGCTGACGGGACGACGATGACACGAAAAAGGGGCTTGTGCCGGACACCGCGATCCGGTAGCACGCACCCACCCAAGGAAGCGGGCGTAGCTCAGGGGTAGAGCATTACCTTGCCAAGGTAAGGGTCGGGCGTTCGAATCGCCTCGCCCGCTCCAATTTCCTCTCTCACGAGACGGATGTGAAAAGGGCCGGTCTTTTGACCGGCCCTTTCGCGTTTCGCAGACTGGCCCCTGTGGCTCAGCTTTCGTGGAATTCCAGCATGTCTTGAAACAGCTGATCGGCATGGGTCGCGGTCAGGCCGTGGGGCGCACCGTCATATTCCTTCAATTCCGCATCGCGGATCGCCTCGGCGGCGGCGCGGCCCGACGGATCGATGGGCACGGTCTCATCCGCCGTGCCATGCACCACCAGCGTCGGCACATCGAAGGCGTCGAGGTCGGGACGGAAATCGGTGGTGCCGAACGCATCGACACAATCGAGTGTCGCCTTGGGGCTGGCTTGCATTGCCATCATCAGGGACCAATGCAGCACGCCGTCGGACACGCCGCCCTTCTTGGTGCCCTGCCCGTAGAACGTCTTGAAGAACTCCGACAGAAACTCCGGGCGATCCTTGCGCAAGCCGTCCTTGATCCCGTCGAAGACCTTCTGCGGCACGCCGTCGTGATCGTCGGTATCGAGCATGAAGGGCACAACGGAAGAAATCAGCATCGTTTTCGCGACGCGCTCCCCTTCGTGGCGGGACATGTAGCGGGCGACCTCACCGCCGCCCATCGAAAACCCCGCCAGCGTGGCCTCCTTCAGATCCAGCGCGGCCATGACGGTGGCCAGATCGTCCGACATCGTGTCGTAGTCATAGCCTGTAAACGGCTGTTCGGACCGGCCAAAGCCGCGCCGGTCATAGGCCACCACTCGGTGCCCCGCCTCGGCCAGCCGCACCGCCTGATATTCCCAACTGTCGGCATTGAGCGGCCAGCCGTGGATTAGCACCAGCGGACGCGCCTCCGCCGGCCCCCAGTCCCTGACATGGATCTTCGTGCGGTCGATCGCTTCGATCATTGGCATAGGGTGTCCTTCCTTGGAAAGTTTCGTCATCCCAACCCGCCCCCGGTGCCGCCTGTTCCATCACGGCGACAGGAGCCCGGCTGCGACGCACGCCCCCTTTTCCCGGCAGGACGCGCGCCCTATACAGGCGCCCGAGCCCGATCCGGGCATGTCGAAAGGAGCCGCCATGCGCCGCGCCAGCATCACCCGCAAAACCGCCGAGACCGATATCAGCGTCGAAATCGACCTCGACGGCACCGGCAGCTATGACAACCGCACCGGGGTCGGCTTCTTCGATCACATGCTCGATCAGCTGTCGCGCCACGCCCTGATCGACATGACCGTGCGCTGCGAGGGCGATCTGCATATCGACGATCACCACACGGTGGAGGATGTGGGCATCGCGCTGGGTCAGGCGCTGACGCAGGCCTTAGGCGACAAGCGCGGCATCCGCCGCTACGGCGCCTGCCTGCTGCCGATGGATGACGCGCTGGTCCGCACGGCGCTGGATCTGTCCGGGCGGCCCTATCTGGTGTGGAACGTGCTGCTGCCCACGCCGAAAATCGGCACATTCGACACCGAACTGGTGCGCGAATTCTTTCAGGCGCTGGCCACGCATGGCGGCATCACGCTGCATATCGACGCCCTGCACGGGTTCAACAGCCACCACATTGCCGAAGCCGCGTTCAAATCCGTGGCCCGCGCCCTGCGCGAAGCGGTCGAGACCGACCCCCGCAAATCGGACGCGATTCCATCGACCAAGGGTGCGCTGTGATGCTGACGGTTCTGATCGATTACGACAGCGGCAATCTGCACTCCGCCGAGAAGGCGTTTCAGCGCATGGCCCGCGAGGTGGATGGCGGCGAGGTGATCGTGTCCTCCTCGCCCGAGGATGTCGCCCGCGCCGATCGCATCGTGCTGCCCGGTGACGGGGCCTTCCCCGCCTGTCGGGACGCTCTCGTTGATCGCACCGGCCTTTTCGAAGCGCTGGTCGAAGCGGTGGAGGTGAAAGCCCGCCCGTTTCTGGGCATTTGCGTCGGCATGCAGCTCATGGCGTCGCGTGGGCACGAATACCGCGAGGTGGACGGGCTGGGCTGGATCGCGGGCGACGTGGTGGAAATAGAACCCGGCGATGACCGTTTGAAAGTGCCGCATATGGGCTGGAACGACCTGATCGTCACCGGCTCCCACCCCATTCTGGACGGGGTGCAGACCGGCGATCATGCCTATTTCGTGCATTCCTACCACTTCCGCGTGGCCCGCCCCGAAGAACGGCTGGCGCATGTGGATTACGGCACCGATGTCACCGCCATTATCGGCCGCGACACCATGATCGGCACGCAGTTCCACCCGGAGAAAAGCCAGTCCGCCGGGCTAAAGCTGATCGGGAATTTCCTGAGCTGGGCGCCCTAGGGCGCTGGCAGACGACCGGGGTCATGCAGCGGGCCGCGGTCGCAAAACGAAACGGACCGGGCCCGCGGGCCCGGCCCCTGAGCAAGGTCAGTTGACCTTCTTCCAGCTCTGGCTTTTGCAGATCGGACCGATGCAGCCCGACACTTTCAGCATGTTGCCTTCAAGCTGCATCTTCGAGCGGTAGGTCTTATCCGCGCCGGGATCCCAGATCTTACCGCTTTTATAGGCTCCGCCACCTGCGGGGACCATGTCCCAGACCAGCGCGCGCCCGGTATGCGGGCTTTCGATCGGCTGGCCCTGCCGGTTGAAGGACCGCACCATCGTCCCGCACCACGCCTGACCGCAGGGGGCAAAGCGCACATGCGCGAAATTGCCGTCGTCGTTCAGCTGGGTCTGGTAGGTGCCTGCCAGGTCCTGTGCCAGTGCGGGGCCCGCCACGGTCAGGGCCAACGCCGTGCCGGCGGCTGCCAGAAATCGTTTCATCGCCATTCTCCTCCCAAATCCTGCGATGGTCGATCCTCGCGCCACGCACCCGCACCGGGCAAGCGGAACGTCGCGTCGCAGGCTCGCTTGCCCCGCGCCGCCATCCGTTGCACAAGGCGCCAGACACCAAATGCCGGAGACCGCGCCATGATCCTCTACCCCGCCATCGACCTGAAGGACGGCCAATGCGTGCGCCTGCTGAAAGGCGACATGGAGAAGGCCACGGTGTTTGGCGACGATCCCGCAGCGCAGGCGCGCAGCTTTGTCGAGGCAGGGTGCGAATGGCTGCATCTGGTCGATCTGAACGGCGCGTTCGCCGGGCGCCCGGTCAATGGCGCGGCGGTCGAGGCGATCCTGTCGGCGGTCAACGTGCCCGTGCAATTGGGCGGCGGCATCCGCGACATGGAAACGATCGGCGGCTGGCTGGAAAAGGGTCTTGCCCGCGTTATCCTTGGCACCGTTGCGGTCGAAAATCCCGATCTGGTGCGCGAGGCAGCGCGCGTGTTCCCCGGTCAGGTTGCGGTCGGTCTGGATGCGCGCAACGGCAAGGTGGCCACCCGTGGCTGGGCGGAGGAAACGGATGTCGAGGTCACGGACCTTGCCCGCCAGTTCGAAGACGCTGGCATCGCGGCCATCATTTATACCGACATCAACCGTGATGGCGCCATGCAGGGCCCTAATATCGAGGCGACGGCTGCGCTGGCGCGGGCGGTATCGATCCCGGTGATTGCGTCGGGTGGGGTGTCGTCGCTCGATGACCTTATCGCGCTGCGCGATTGCGGGGCGGGGCTGAACGGTGCGATCTCGGGACGGGCGCTTTATGACGGCGCGCTGGATCTTGCCACCGCGCTGTCCACGCTGAAGGGCTAACGCCTGCGCACGGTTGCGCGCCCGCTGGATCAGCGCCACACTTCCCAAAGGTAACCCCGGAGGAAGTGCCATGTCCTATATCAGCGGTTTTGTCGCGGCCGTGCCGCATGACAACAAGCAAAGCTACATCGATTTCGCCCGCAAATCGTGGTCCGCGTTTCAGCGTTACGGCGCGTTGCGCATGGTCGAAAGCTGGGAGGACGACGTGCCCGACGGCAAGCTCACGTCTTTCCCTATGGCGGTTCAGCGCGCCGAGGGCGAAGCTATCGTGTTTTCGTGGATCGAGTGGCCGGACAAGGCAAGTTCGGACGCCTGTATGGCCGCGATGGAGACTGACCCTGTCTTTGCCGACATGTCCCCCGACGCGATGCCGTTCGATGGCAAACGCATGATCTATGGCAGCTTTGTCCCGGTGCTGGACAGCGCAAAGGACTGAAACCGGGGGGCGCAACCCGGTGGGGCTGGCCCGCCCTGGGGCCGTGGGCGCCTGGCGGGCGCTGGGGCAGTGCGCGTAAAGGCGCTGCCTCTACGCGGTTAATTGGCCCGAATTACACAAAAGGGCGGGCTTTTGGCCCGCCCCCGCGCATTATACGACGTCTTTGTAGCTGACCATCTTCAGGTCTTCGCCGGATTTCGACCGTTCGCGGCGGACCATCAGGCGGTTCAACGCACTGACATAGGCCTTGGCCGAGGCGACGACGGTATCGGTATCGGCAGCCTGTCCGGTGACGATGTTACCGTCTTCCTCCATCCGCACGCTGACCGTGGCCTGCGCATCGGTGCCCGCCGTGACCGCGTGCACCTGATAGAGTTGCAGCCGCGCCTGATGCGGGACGATCTTCTTGACCGCGTTGAACACCGCATCCACCGGGCCGTCCCCCTGCGCGGTGACCTGATGATCCTCGCCATCGACGGTCAGGGTCAGGTCGGCGGATTGCGGTGCCTCGGTGCCGCAGATCACCCGCAGGAAGCGCACCTTCAGCCGGTCGGTCCGGCCCTCGGTCGCGGTTTCGCTCATCAGCGAAACGATATCTTCGTCGTAGACTTCCTTCTTGCGGTCCGCGAGCGCCTTGAACCGCACGAACACATCCTGCAGCTGGTTGTCGGACAGCTCAAAGCCCAGATCTTTCAGCTTGGAGCGCAGCGCGGCGCGGCCCGAATGCTTGCCCATGACGAGGCTCGTTTCGGTCAGGCCCACATCGGTGGGGCGCATGATCTCGAACGTCTCGGCATTTTTCAGCATCCCGTCCTGATGGATACCGCTTTCATGGGCAAACGCGTTCTTGCCTACGATGGCCTTGTTATACTGCACCGGGAAGCCCGACACGGTGGCGACGCGGCGCGAGATGTTCATGATCTTGGTGCTGTCGACGCGGGTGTGCCAGGGCAGGATGTCGTTGCGCACCTTCAGCGCCATCACGACCTCCTCCAGCGCGGTGTTGCCCGCGCGCTCGCCCAGACCGTTGATCGTGCATTCGATCTGCCGCGCACCGCCCTCGACGGCGGCCAGCGCATTGGCCGTCGCCATGCCCAGATCGTTGTGACAATGCGTGGCGAACACGATTTCATCGGCGCCCGGCACCTCGGCGATCAGGCGGCGGATCAGATCGGCGCTTTCCACCGGCGCGGTATAACCCACCGTGTCGGGGATGTTGATCGTGGTGGCGCCGGCCTTGATCGCGATTTCCACGACCCGGGCGAGGTAATCCCATTCCGTCCGCGTCGCATCCATCGGCGACCATTGCACGTTGTCGCAGAGGTTGCGGGCGTGGCTCACCGTGTCATGGATGCGGTCGGCCATCTCGTCCATGGTCAGGTTCGGGATCGCGCGATGCAGCGGCGAGGTGCCGATAAAGGTGTGGATGCGCGGGCTGCGGGCGTGCTTCACGGCCTCCCAGCAGCGGTCGATATCCTTGAAATTCGCGCGGGCGAGGCCACAGATCGTGGCCTGCTTGCTCAGCTTGGCGATCTCGGACACGGCGGCGAAATCACCTTCGGAAGCAATCGGGAAGCCCGCTTCGATGATGTCGACGCCCATCTCGTCCAGCAGTTGGGCGATCTCCAGCTTCTCGGCATGGCTCATCGTCGCGCCGGGGCTTTGCTCGCCGTCACGCAGGGTGGTGTCGAAAATCAGGACGCGGTCCTGTTCGGGGATGGGAGTGGTCATGATATCTGGTCCTTAGCGTCTGGTGCCGTCTGTAGTGCGAAGATCCGGCGCTGGTCCACCCCTGAGCGGCGCGCCGGGAGGCACGCTCAGAGGCAGCTAAGGAGAAGCAGCCCACCCGCAACGGGCAGCGCAGGCGCGAAAATGCGCGGCGCGGCGGCGGGGGTATAGTGGCGGTTGCTCATGGGGCCGGACTATAGCCGGGGCGCGCCGAAAGAAAAGCCCCGAAATGGACCTTTCTGCCCGCCCGCCTATCTCCCCCTTGCGACAACGGGAGAGGCGACATGGCGAAAACCCTTGTGATCGGCGCGTCCGGCGGCATTGGCGCGGCGCTGTGCCGGGCGTTGCAGGACGCGGGCCATGAGGTGACGGCACTGTCACGCCGAACCGACGGGATCGACCTGACCGATGAGGACAGCATTCGTGACGCGCTTGCCCCGCTGACACCCCCCTACGCCCAGATCATCGTCGCCACCGGCGCGCTGGTGATCGACGGGGCAGAACCGGAGAAAAGCCTGCGCGATCTGGACCCTGCTGCGCTTGCGGCGCAATACCAACTGAATGCGATTGGCCCAGCCTTGGTTCTGAAACACGCGCTGCGCCTGCTGCCGCGCACTGACAGATCCGTTTTTGCGGTGCTGTCGGCGCGGGTCGGCTCCATCGGGGATAACAGGCTGGGCGGCTGGTATGGCTACCGTGCCGCGAAGGCGGGGCTGAACGCGCTGATCCACGGTGCCGCGATCGAGGTGGCACGCAGTCATCCGCAGGCGATCTGCATCTGTCTGCATCCCGGCACCGTCGCGACCGAATTCACCCGCGCCTATGCCGGGCGCCATCCGACCGTGCCCGCCCCCGAGGCCGCCGCCAATCTGCTTCGGGTCATGGACGGGCTGAGCGCTGAGGATAATGGAGGTTTTCGGGACTGGTCGGGCCAAACCGTGCCTTGGTAGCCGGGCAAGATCCGCAAAAGCGCTGGACTTTCCATGCGGCGGCACACATATTCACCAATCTTTATATATGTGCAATTTCGCGCGTCTGACCCTGTGCCGTGGCCTGTTTTCGGGCCGTGACCGGGGCTGCCGCCTGCGCCCGCCACGAAAGGAACCCGATGTCCCCGCCCCTCGACATGAGCGTGACGCCGGAGGTGACTGCCTTCTTCGACGAGGCCACCAATACGATCTCCTACATCCTGCGCGACCCGGCCACGACCGCCTGCGCGATTATCGATTCGGTGATGGATTTCGACCAAGCCTCCGGGCGGATCACCCATACCCATGCCGACCGGATGATCGCGCATATTCGGGACCACGGGCTGACGCTTGACTGGCTGATCGAAACCCACGTCCATGCCGATCACCTCTCCGCCGCGCCCTATATCCAGCGCGAATTGGGCGGACGCATCGGCATCGGTGCGCAGATCACCGTGGTGCAGGACACGTTTGGCAAGATCTTCAACGAAGGCACCGAATTTCAGCGCGACGGCTCCCAATTCGACCAGCTGTTCACGGATGGCGATAGCTACCAGATCGGCAGCCTGACCGGGGTTGCCATGCACACCCCCGGCCACACGCCCGCCTGCATGACCCATATCATCGGCAACGCGGCCTTTGTCGGGGACACGCTGTTCATGCCGGATGGCGGCTCCGCGCGCGCCGATTTCCCCGGCGGGGACGCGGGTGAACTTTACGATTCGATACAGAAAATCCTCGCCCTGCCCGATGAGATGCGCCTGTTCATGTGCCACGATTACGGGCCCGGCGGGCGCGATATTCGGTGGGAAAGCACGGTCGCGGACGAACGCGCTCATAACATCCATGTCGGCGGCGGGCGCAGCCGGGAGGAGTTTGTCCGGTTTCGCACCGAGCGCGACGCGCAACTGGCGGTGCCCCGGCTGATCTTGCCGTCCTTGCAGGTCAATATGCGCGGCGGCGAGGTGCCGGTGGACGAGCACGGCAACAAGGTGCTGAAAATCCCGGTGAACGGACTTTGACATGAGCAAACCCACCCGCCGCGACCTTTCCCGCTATGTGCCGCTGCTCGACTGGGGCCGCCGCTACGACCAAGCCACCTTGGGTGCCGATCTGATGGCGGCGGTGATCGTCACCATCATGCTGATTCCGCAATCTCTGGCCTATGCGCTGCTGGCGGGCCTGCCGCCGGAGATGGGGCTTTATGCCTCCGTCGCGCCGCTGCTGGCCTATGCGGTGTTCGGCACCAGCCGTACGCTGGCCGTGGGTCCGGTGGCGGTGGTGTCGCTGATGACCGCCGCAGCCATTGGCAATCTGGGGCTGGAGGGGGCAGAATTCGCCGCCGCCGCACTGGTGCTCGCCGGGCTGTCGGGGGTGATCCTGCTGGCGATGGGTCTGTTCCGGCTGGGCTTTCTGGCCAATTTCCTGAGCCATCCGGTGATCGCCGGTTTCATCACTGCGTCGGGCTTGCTGATCGCACTGTCGCAAATGGGGCATGTGCTGGGCATTCAAACATCCGGCGATACGGTGATCGAGCTTGTCGAAGGGCTGGTCACCAACCTGCCGCAGACCAACCTCCCGACGCTGGTGATCGGGCTGGCAACGCTGGCATTTCTGTTCTGGGTGCGGCGCGGGCTGAAACCGCTGTTGCGCCGGTTGGGCGCGGGGCCCCGTCTGGCCGATCTGCTGGCGCGCGCGGGGCCGGTGGCGGCGGTTGCCGTCAGCACGGCTGCGGTCTGGGCCTTTGGGCTCGACTCGCAGGGTGTGGCCATCGTCGGTGCGGTGCCACAGGGATTGCCGCCGCTGACGCTCCCCTCGTTCGATCTGTCGCTGTGGTCCAGCCTTGCAGGGTCCGCGTTGCTGATCTCCATCATCGGCTTCGTCGAAAGCGTGTCCGTCGCGCAGACCCTTGCCGCCAAGCGCCGCCAGCGGATCGTGCCGGATCAGGAATTGATCGGGCTGGGCGCATCGAACATCGCGGCCTCCCTGACCGGCGGCTACCCGGTGACCGGCGGGTTCGCGCGCTCCGTGGTGAATTTCGACGCCGGGGCCGAAACCCCCGCCGCCGGGGCATTCACTGCCGTGGGCATCGGGCTGGCCGCGCTGCTGCTGACGCCGCTATTGTGGTTTCTGCCCAAGGCCGTGCTGGCCGCAACCATCATTGTCGCGGTGCTGAGCCTTGTCGATCTGCACGTCCTGCGCCGGGCGTGGGGCTACAGCCGGGCCGATTTTACCGCCGTTGCCGCGACTATCCTGCTGACCCTGCTTTTCGGTGTGGAATTGGGCGTGTCCTCCGGCGTGGGCCTGTCGATTGTCCTGCATCTTTACCGCACGTCCCGCCCCCATGTGGCCGAGGTGGGCCGCGTGCCGGAGACCGAGCATTTCCGCAACATCAACCGTCACGACGTGCTGACCGATCCCACCCTGCTGACCATCCGCATTGACGAAAGCCTCTATTTCGCCAATGCCCGGTTTCTGGAGGATTACGTCTATGACCGCATCGCCGGGGCGGAGGATCTGCGCCATGTCGTGCTGATGTGCTCGGCGGTCAACGAAATCGACATGTCCGCGCTGGAAAGCCTCGAAGCGATCAACCACCGCCTGCGCGACACCGGCCTGTGCCTGCACCTGTCCGAGGTCAAAGGCCCGGTGATGGATAAACTGCGCCGCACCGCGTTCCTGACGGAGCTGACAGGTCAGGTGTTCCTGTCCCAATACGACGCCATGCGCGCGCTGGCGCCCAAGGAATCGCCCTGCCAACAAGGGCCCCGTCGAGCTGAGGGGTCGAACCCGACGGGCTAAGCGCTGGCCGACCAAGCTCAGCCAGCCCGCAGAGGGCGCGCGGGGATGACCAAGCCGTCCGCGCGGGCTGGTCATCCGCCGCCGACCTTGAAGCACATCGCTCAACCGCACCGGCGCGCGCGCGCAGGCAGGCTCACCGAGCGCCGCCCCGCCCGACCGCCTGGGTCGCGCGCCCCCACGAGCCGGGTGTCATAGGCCTGAACTGCAACACCGGGCCGCCCCCTGCCCGCAGCACCTTGCGCGCCGCATCCGTGGCTGCAAACTCGCCTGCACCCGCAGTCCCGAGGAGCATCGCCGGTGACACCCCCTGCCCCGATCCGCAACATCCTGCTGATTTCCATCGAGGATCTGAATGACTGGATCGCGCCGCTTGGCGGGCATCCCGGTGCGGTGACACCGAACCTGACGCGGCTGGCGCAGCGCGCTTGCGTGTTTGACGCGGCCTACGCACCTGCTCCTGCGTGTTCTCCGTCGCGCACTGCCACGCTGTTCGGACAGGCCCCGTGGCGCACCGGGCTATACCACAACCGCCACAGCTGGGCGATGCACTACCCGCGCGGAGGACAGCGCTCGATCATCGGGCAGGCGCGGCGCGCGGGGTGGCGGACCAGCGGCGCGGGCAAGATCTATCACCTTGGGCGCTCGGGACTTGATCCTGCGGATTGGGACCGCTGGCATGACAGCCCGCTGGACCGTTTCGCACCGATTTCACGCTGTGTGCGTGGCGGGCTGCTGGATCTCGACAGCGACTTTGGCCCGATCCCGAATGATGCGCCGCCGCTGATGGATGACCGCACGCTGGCCGCCATGCTGCCGGAGATCACCGAAAGCGCCGAAAACCAATTTTGGGCCATCGGGCTCTACCGCCCGCATCTGCCCTTCGTGGTGCCGCAACGCTATTTCGACATGATCGAGACGCCGGTGGCGCTGCCGCCCGGATTGTCTGGGCATCTGTTCGATCCCGATGATCGCAGCGTGTGGGACCAGATCCCCGCCGCTGGGCGCCGGTTCGTATTCCCGAAAATGGGCAAGTCGCTGGTCGAGATGAACGAATACGGCGCGTTCCTGCATGCCTATCTCGCCGCCATCGCCTATGCCGATGCCCGTCTGGGCGAGGTGCTGGATCGGCTGGAGGCCACCGGACAGGACGCCCATACATTGATCGTGCTCTGGTCCGATCACGGCTGGCAACTGGGGGAAAAGCTGGCGTTTCGGAAATTCACCCTGTGGGAACGCGCGCTGCGGGTGCCGCTGATGATCGCCGGGCCGGGGATCGCGCCGCGCCGGGTGGCGGAGCCGGTCTCCCTGCTTGATCTCTACCCCACCTTGGCCGAGGCGGGCGGTCTTACGCCACCGCATCCGCTGGACGGGCAATCGCTTTGGCCTCTGCTGAGCGGTGCCGCCTCAGACCACCGCCCTGCCGTATCGGCCTATGAGCGGTTTTTGCATAAGCGCCCCCCCGGCCAGCGGCGCAGCTTCTTGGCCAGCACGGTCCGCAGCGGCGCGCACCGGCTGATCCGCTATCACGACGGCACGATGGAGCTTTACGATCACGGCAGCGATCCGTTCGAGCGGGCGAACCTGCTGGCCGACGGGGTGCCTGCCAATCTGGCCCCGCTATTGGTGGAGCTGACCGCAGCGCTGCCTGATTTGGCCCCGCCGGTGCCGCCGCGCTTGCTCCCCCAAGAGATCCGCGACACCCCGATCAAGGAGCCTGCGGCCATCGCGATCACCTGAGCCGCCTTAGCCGAACGGATCGTCGGGATAGCCCACCCCGGTCAGATACAGACCATCCGGCGGGCAGACCGGGCCGCAGCGGCTGCGCTCCCGCGCCTCCAACGCTGCGCGCAGGTCATCGGGGGTCCAAGCGCCCGCGCCCACCCGCTCCAGCGTGCCGACAAAGCTGCGGATCTGATTGTGCAGAAAGGACCGCGCCCGGAAGGTAAAGCGATATTCAACGCCGACCTCCAGTGGCACGGCCTCGACCCGCGCTTCGTCCAATGTCTTGACCGGGCTGTCGGCCTGACATTCGGACGCCCGAAAGGTCGTGAAATCGTGCCGCCCCAGCAGATGCGCGCAGGCCTCCTGCATCGGGGTCAGGTCCAGCGGATGCGGCACGCGCCACGCCAGCCCGCGCTCATGGGTCAGCGGCGCACGGCGCGCGATCAGGCGGAACAGGTAGCGCCGTTCAATGGCCGAAAACCGGGCATGCCAGTCATCGGCCACAGGCGCGCAAGCGGTGATTGCGATCGGGGCGGGCTTCAGATGGTAGTTCAGCGCTTCGCTCAGGCGAAACGGCTCCCAGTCGCGGACCAGATCGCAATGCGCCACTTGGCCGGTGGCATGCACGCCCGCATCCGTGCGCCCCGCCGCGCCGATCCCCGGCGCATCGGGTTGCAGCCGGCGCAGGGCCTCCTCCACGGCCTGCTGCACCGAGGGCGCATGCGATTGCCGTTGCCAGCCCGAAAACGGGCCGCCGTGATAGTCGATTTTCAGGGCAAAACGAGGCATGGCGCGGATGTAGCGATCCGCGCCCGGCGGGGCAAGCGGCGGCGGTCAGATCGCCGCCGCCTGCCCCCGCGCCGTCGCGATCAGGCCGCGCCGGAGCCGGAGCTTACGCCCGTGCCGATGGGACAGGTCACGCCTGTGCCGCCCAGCCCGCAATAGCCGCCCGGATTTTTGGCCAGATATTGCTGGTGATAATCCTCGGCGAAATAGAACTCGGGCGCGGGCAGGATCTCGGTGCTGATCTCGTCGCGCCCGGCGGCGGTCAGATGCGGCTGGAACGCATCGCGACTGGCCAGTGCGGCGGCCTTCTGCGCGTCGGTCGTGTAGTAGATGCCGGACCGATACTGCGTGCCGACATCGTTGCCCTGACGCATGCCTTGGGTCGGGTCGTGGCCTTCCCAGAACACCTTCAGCAGCGCCTCGAACGATACGACCAGCGGGTCATAGACGACGCGCACCACTTCGTTGTGATGGGTCATGCCGGAACAGACCTCGTTATAGGTCGGGTTCGGCGTGCAGCCCGCAGCGTAGCCCACCATCGTCAGGTAGACGCCTTCGATCTGCCAAAACAGGCGCTCCACCCCCCAGAAACATCCCATGCCGAAAATCACCACTTCCATGCCCGGCGGCACGTCGCGGGTCAGGGGACGGTCGAGCACGAAATGAGTGTCGGCGGTGGGGATCGCCTCCGCGCGGCCGGGCAGCGCGGTTTCGGCGGTCACGGGGTCGGTCGGCTTGCGTTGAAACAGGAACATCAGGAACCCTCCTTTGCTTGCCCCCGATATAGGGTGGCGGCCGAGGATTTCCTACAGGTGACCTCCGGTCCGGCCTTACTCCGCCGGGGCAGGCAGCAGACGGCTCAGGCGGGTTTCATGGCCCGGAACCGGGTGGCGCGGGATCAGCAGCGCCAACCCCAGCGACGTGGCCGCCATGCCTGCGGCCAGCAGAAACACCGCCGCCGGCGAGGTCAGCCACAAATAACCCAGCAACGCGGGCAGAAACACCGCTGCGATGTGGTTGATGGTGAACGCCACTGCGGCAGTGGGCGCGATGTCACCGGGATCGGCGATCTTCTGGAAATAGGTTTTCAGCGCCAAAGCCAGCCCGAAAAAGATGTGATCGATCACATAGAGCGCCGAGGCCAGCAGCACGCCCCAACCGAACCAATAAACCCCACCATAGGCAAGAAACACACAGATCAGCCCGGCGTATTCAAAGATCAGTGTGCGCTGTTCGCCCCAGATCGCCACGGCCCGGCCCAGCAGCGGGGCGATGATGATATTGGCGATCAGGTTGATCAAAAACAGCGCCGTGACCTGATGCACGTCGAAGCCGAACCGCTCGACCATCATGAACCCGGCAAAGACCACAAAGATCTGCCGCCGCGCGCCAGCCATGAATTGCAGCGCGTAATACAGCCAGTAGCGCCGCCGCAGGATGAATTTCTTGACCTGCGGGTTGGGCGCCTCGAATTGCGGGAACAGCAGGAAACAGGCGACCGCGATCAGCGCCGTGACCCCGCCGGAGGCCAGATAGACGGTATTGTAGCTCAGCTCCAACGCATCCCATGTCAGCACGATCAGGACATAGGCCGCCAGCGTCGCCGCCGAGCCTGCGGCCAGCAACCAGCCCAGCATTTGCGGCGCGCGCGCCCGGTCGATCCATTGCAATTGCAGCGACTGGTTCACCGTCTCGTAGTAATGGAACCCGATCGAACTGAGCATGGTGATCGTCAGGATTCCGCCCAGCGAGGGGAACCACGCGGTAATCGCGGTCGCGACACCCAGCAGCAGCAGCGCCATCAGCCCCAGCACCTGTTCGCGGATGAACATCAGCAGAGCGATCACACCAATCGCGAGAAAGCCCGGAATTTCGCGCACCGTGTGCAGCCAGCCGATGTCGGAGCCGTCGAACCCGGCCACCTCGATCACGAAGTTATTGAGCAGCGCCGACCATGTGGCAAAGGCCACCGGCATGCCGGCAGCCATCAGGAACAACAACGTCGTGGGGCGGCGCCAGACCGGCAGATGCCGGGCCTCGGCAAGGGGCAAGGTTCTCATGCCTCTGATCTATGCCGGAAACATATGTCTACGGAAGCCCGTTTTGCGCGCCCCGCTTAGATTTGCCTGAAATACTCTCGCCGCAATCCCCGCCCCGGCCCGCGCCGTCAGAAGAAGCTTTGCGGATCGATATCCACTGCCAGCCGCAGGTTCGCCCCGCGCCGGAACTGAGCGATCCATTCGGCGAGCGCGGCCTGCAACGGCGCCTGCTTTTCGGCTTTGACCAGCAATCGCACGCGGTGGCGGCCTCGGATACGGGCGATGGGCGCGGGCGCGGGACCGAACACTTGCGCGCCGATCCGGCGCAGCGGCCCGTCCTGTCGCGCCATTGCCGCGCCCAGATCGAACACCTCCTGCACATCGGGGGAACTAAGGATGATCCCCGCCATCCGGCCATAGGGCGGCACACCGGCCTGACGCCGGGTTTCGGCCTCGGCGCGCCAGAACGCTTCCTCATCACCGCCGAGGATTGCCCGGATCACCGGGTGTTCCGGCTGGAATGTCTGCAACAGCGCGGCACCGGGGCGTTCGGCCCGCCCCGCCCGGCCCGCGACCTGCCGCATCAGTTGAAACGTGCGCTCGGCAGCGCGCAGGTCCGACCCTTGCAGCCCCAGATCCGCATCGATCACCCCCACCAGCGTCAACAGCGGGAAGTTATGCCCCTTGGCCACCAGTTGCGTTCCGATGATGATGTCGGCGCCCCCGGCGGCAATCGCGGCGATGGTCTCCTTCAGCGCGCGGGCGGAGCTAAACAAATCCGAGGACAGTACCGCGACCCGCGCCTCAGGGAAAGCCGCTGCCACCTCCTCGGCCATGCGCTCCACACCGGGGCCGACGGGGGCGAGCTTACCCTCGACATCGCAGGAGGGGCATTTTTCGGGGACGGGTTTGCTTTCGCCGCATTGATGACAGACCAGCCGTTTTTGAAACCGGTGCTCGACCATGCGCGCGTCGCAATGATCGCAGCCGATCTGATGCCCGCAGGCCCGGCAGATCGTCACCGGCGCGTAGCCCCGGCGATTGAGGAACAGCAGCGATTGCTCGCCCGCCTCGATCCGCGCGCCAATCGCGCTTGCCAGCGTGGGCGAAATCCAGTGCCCGGCGGCCAGATCCTCGTCCCGCATGTCGATGGCGTCCATGTCCGGCAGGACCGACCGGCCGAACCGCGCGCCAAGCTCGACCCGGTCGTATTTCCCGGCCTCGGCATTGGCCCATGTCTCCAGCGACGGCGTGGCGGAGGCAAGGATCACCCGCGCCGAACAACACGCCGCCCGCAGCACCGCCATGTCGCGGGCGTTATAGAGCACCCCGTCCTCCTGCTTGTAGGAGGTGTCATGCTCCTCATCGACGACGATCAGCCCCAGATCGCGGAACGGCAGGAACAGCGCGGAGCGCGCGCCGACCACCAATTGCGCGCCGCCTTCGGCGACCATTTTCCAGCAGCGGCGCCGCTCGGTCGTGGTCACACCGCTATGCCATTCGGCAGGCCGCGCGCCGAACCGCGCCTCGACCCGCGTCAAGAACTCCGCCGACAGCGCGATCTCCGGCAGCAGCACCAACGCCTGTCGCCCCTGCGCCAGACATTCCGCGACCGCCTCCAGATAGACCTCGGTCTTGCCGGAACCGGTGACACCCTTCAGCATCGTGGTGCCGTAGCCGCCTGCGCGCATCGCTTGGCGCAGGCTTTCCGCGCCCGCCGCCTGCGCCGCGCTCAGCGCCACACCGGGCAGGCCGGGGTCCAGCCGGGGATAGGGCAGATCGCGGGGCGCGTCCTCCTCCGCCACCGCGCCGAGTTTGACCAACCCCTTCACCACCGACGATGTCACGCCTGCCATCTCCGACAGTTCGCCCAGCGTGAAGGCCAGCCCGCCATGATCGTCGAGCACCTCCAGCACCCGGCGGCGCGCATCGGTCATCCGCTCGGGGCGGGTGGCGCCGGGGCGGTAGATCTTGCGCGCGGCGGGCGCGTCGGTCAGCCCCGGCGCGCGGGTGGCGAGCCGCAGCATCGCGGGCATCGGCGTTAGCGTGTAATCGGCGGCGCGGCCCAGAAACTGGTGCATCTCCTCGCGCATCGGCGTGATGTCGAGCACCCGCGACACCGCGCGCACCTTCGCCGGGTCGAAGCCACCCGCCCCCGGCCCCCAGACCACGCCATGCACCTTGCGCGGGCCGAGCGGCACCTCGACATGATCGCCGGGCGCGCACCCGCCGGGTGGGGATTTGTAATCCAGCAGCCGGTCGAGCGGCTGCGTCGTCAGCACGCCGACCAACGCGCCTTCGGGGAACAGCCCGTCACGGTCGGGGATACCGGGATGCAGCAGGTCAGGCGCGCGGTCATCGCCGGTGCCGCCGTCGCCAAACAGATCACCGCTGCTCATGACACGCCCTTGGACGGCGTGCGAGGCGGCACGGCCGGGCGGCTAAGGCCGGTTGCAGGGCAAGGATGGCATCGGGGGCACGCAATCATGGCCTGTCTTTTATCCCAGTGCCGCGCGACATCAACCGCGCGCGTCCCCGAACCCGCCTTGCGACCCGCCCCGACAGCCGCGCTGCCGCCGCCAACGCCCCCATATATGGGGAAAAGCCCGCGAAAACGCGCACAGGTTGTGGCGGGCGCGCCACCGGTTGGGTGAAAATGACGGGTTTCCGCGCGGTCCGCGCCATAATTCTCTGGACGCGGGCGGGGGCAATTGGGCAAAACGGACCTACCCCCGTTCTCCTGTCGTTCCGCCACTGAGCGAGGATGGCACCGGCACCCGGCGGGGCTACAGACTGGCGACACACGAAAGAACAGGCCAAGCGTCGTCGTGATCCGGGCAGCAGATCCGGGCGCGACCGTCGAGCAGACGAGACCAAGACGCGCCACAGGCGGCAAAGGATCACCGATGAACAGTGCAGGCCCCTCCCCCAAGGCGGAAGACGCCGCGGGCAGCGATCCCGAACAGGACGCGTTGCGCGCGCGGATCTTGGCCCAGCCCGATCTGGTGCTGGAGGACCATCGCATCATGCGCGCGCTGATCGCCGCCAACGAAAAGGCGATGGGCGGCAACATCGTCGATCTGCGCGGGATTGCGATGGAACGGCTGGAGGCCCGGCTGGACCGGCTGGAGGACACGCATCGGTCCGTCATTGCGGCGGCGTATGACAACCTTGCCGGGACCAATCAGGTGCACCGTGCGATTCTGGCCATGCTCGACCCCACCGGGTTCGAGGCGTTTCTGCGCAATCTGGGCACCGAGGTCGCGACCATCCTGCGCGTCGATTCGATCCGGCTGGTTCTGGAAACCGACCATCCCGAAGACCCCGGCAGCATCGAACGGCTTGGCGATGTGCTGGCCGTGGTGCGCCCCGGCTTCATCGACGCCTATCTGACCGGCCCGCGCGGTCGCCAGCCGATCCGCCCCGTCACGCTGCGGCAGGCCACCCCGGAGGGCGAGGCCGTCTATGGCGAGCGCGGCAACTGGATCCGCTCCGAGGCGCTGCTGCGTCTGGATCTGGGCGAGGATCGCCTGCCCGGTCTGCTCGCGCTCGGGGCCGAAGACCCGCATCAATTCACGCCCGCGCAGGGCACCGACCTGCTGACCTTCTTTGGGGGGGTGTTCGAACGGCAGATGCGGCGCTGGCTGGGCTAAGCCGGTGACCGCACCTCGCCCGCCCCGGACCGCCGACGCAGCCCCCGCCTCGCGCGCCGCCCGGGGCGCGGTGGCGTTGCAGGTATCGCCCGGCATGCGCGATGCGCTGGACCGCTGGCTGACCCAGCGCCGTGCGCTCGACAACGCAGCCGAGGCCACCGTCACCGCCTACCGCGCCGATCTGCTGGGGTTTCTCGCATTTCTCGTCGGGCATCTGGGCGAAGGGCTTGGCCCGGCGGCGATGGGTCGGCTCAGCACCAGCGACATGCGCGCATGGATGGCGCATGAGCGCGCGCGCGGCGTGCAGGCGCGGTCGCTTGCGCGGCAGTTGTCGGCGGTAAAGGGGTTTGTCGCATGGCTTGCCGACCGCGACGGGTTCGACGCGACGCCGGTATTGACCACCCGCGCGCCCCGGTTCCAACGCCGCTTGCCCCGCCCGCTGGCGCGCGATGCCGCCCGTGCGATGATCGACACGGTCGAAGTGCAGTCTCAGACCAGCTGGATCGGCGCCCGCGACGCGGCGGTGGTGACGGTGCTATACGGCTGCGGGCTGCGGATTTCCGAAGCACTGGGCCTGAACGGCGATGCCTCCCCCCTGCCCGACGTTCTGCGCATCACCGGCAAGGGCGGGCGCGAACGGGTGGTGCCGGTGATCGGCCCGGCCCGCGATGCGGTCGCCGCCTATGTCGCGCTGGCCCCGTTCGAGATGACCGCCGATGAGCCGCTGTTTCGGGGCACACGCGGCGGACGGCTCAACCCCCGCGCCATCGCCAAGGTGATGGAAAACGCGCGCATGCAACTGGGCCTGCCCGCGACCGCAACGCCCCACGCCATGCGCCACAGCTTTGCCACCCATCTGTTGGAAGCAGGCGGTGATCTGCGCGCGATTCAGGAGTTGCTCGGCCATGCCTCGCTGGCGACGACACAAGGCTACACCTCCGTCGATACGGCGCGGCTGATGGAGGTCTACGACAACGCACATCCGCTGGCGCGGCGCGGCAAGGATTGAGCCACCCCGCATCCGGCGCCGTCGATGAGGCGCGCCGTCGGGCACAGCGCCAGCCTGCGCGCACGGACGCGGCGCAGGCTGGAGGTCCAATCAGGCGTTGAACAGGAAATGCAGGACGTCGCCGTCCTTCACGAGGTAGCTTTTGCCCTCGACCCGCATCTTGCCCGCGTCCTTCGCGCCCTGCTCCCCGCCCAGCGCGGTAAAGTCATCGTAAGCGATGGTTTCGGCACGGATGAACCCACGCTCGAAATCGCCGTGGATGACACCGGCGGCCTGCGGGGCCAGCGTGCCTGCGCGGATGGTCCATGCGCGGGCTTCCTTGGGACCGACGGTGAAATAGGTCTGAAGGCCCAGCAACTCGTAGCCCGCGCGGATCAGCCGGTCGAGCCCGGCTTCCTGCAGGCCCAGCTCCTCTAGGAACATGTCGGCCTCATCGGCATCAAGCTGGCTGATCTCCTCCTCGATCCGGGCGGAAATCACCACGCTCGCGGCCCCCTGTTCGGCGGCCATCTTCGCCACCGCGTCGGAATGGGCGTTGCCGGTCGCGGCCTCATCCTCGGCCACGTTGCAGACATAGAGGATCGGCTTGGAGGTCAGCAGTTGCAGCATGGCCCAGGCCTTGCGATCCTCGGCATCCACCTCGACCGTGCGGGCGGGCTGGCCCTGCTCCAGCGCGGCAAGCGCGGCTTTCAGCAGGCGCTCCTGCGCGATCGCTTCCTTGTCGCCGCCGCGCACCTTACGGGTCAGACCTTGCAGGCGTTTTTCGATGCTTTCCATATCGGCCAGCATCAGTTCGGTTTCGATGGTTTCCGCGTCCTCGACCGGGTTCACCCGGCCTTCGACATGGGTGACGTCGCCGTCTTCGAAACAGCGCAGCACATGGGCGATGGCGTCGCATTCGCGGATGTTGGCCAGAAACTGGTTGCCCAGCCCTTCGCCCTTGCTTGCGCCCTTCACCAGCCCGGCAATGTCCACAAAGGTCATCCGCGTCGGGATGATCTGTTTGGAGGCCGCGATTTTCGCCAGCGTGTCGAGCCGGGCATCGGGCACCGCGACTTCACCGACATTCGGCTCGATCGTGCAGAACGGAAAATTCGCCGCCTGCGCCGCTGCGGTGCGGGTCAGCGCGTTGAACAGCGTCGATTTGCCCACATTGGGCAGGCCCACGATCCCGGTCTTGAAGCCCATGATCCATCACTCCTGCATAGGTTTGGCGCCTTCTACGGGCGTGCCTGCGCGCATGCAAGCCGGAGCCGCCCCTCATCCGCCGGACCCGTGCGGGCACCCTCCGCCCCCGCGCCCGGACCCGAATCGCCCGCGCCGCGTTGAGGCGACAGCAACCGCAAGGAGGACCCCATGTCCCTGACCCCCTACCTATTCTTCGATGGCGACTGCGAAGAGGCGCTGGATTTCTACGTTTCCGCAATCGGTGGCGAAATCACCCAGAAGATGCGTTTCTCCGAGGCCCCGCCCGAGGCCGAAGTGCCGAGTTCCGACAAGATCATGCATGGCGCGCTGATGACGCCCGTGGGGCCGATCTTTGCCTCTGACAACCGCGACGCGGCCACGCCAAAGGTCAAGGGCATGTCGCTGTCGCTGAACTACGGCTCCGTCGACACCGCCCGCCGCGTGTTCGAAGCGCTGGCCGAGGGCGGCGAAAAGCAGATGGAGTTTCACGAAACCTTCTGGTCGCCCGGCTTTGGCACCCTGACCGACAAATTCGGCATCCAGTGGATGGTCGGCGTCGGCGACGAGGCCTGATCCACCGCGACCATGGGCCTGAACGCAGGCCCGCTACCACGGGGGCGCGGCGATCTGACCGCGCCCCATTGCCTTTCGCCCGCAAAATGGCCAAACCGGGCAGGCCAGAGCGAGAGGACTTCATGACCCGGATCGACGATACATTCGCCCGCCTTCAATCCGAGGGCCGCAAGGCTTTCGTAGCCTATGTCATGGCGGGAGATCCCGATTACGACCGCTCGCTGGAGATCGTGAAAGGTCTGCCCGGCGCCGGGGTCGACATTATCGAACTGGGGCTGCCCTTTACCGATCCGATGGCCGATGGCCCGACCATTCAGTTGGCCGGTCAGCGCGCGCTGGAAGGCGGCATGACCCTGCAAAAGACGCTCGATCTGGCCCGGGCGTTCCGCGAGACCGACAGCACTACCCCCATCGTCATGATGGGCTATTACAACCCGATCTATTCGCGCGGGGTCGACACCTTTCTCCGCGACGCGGCAGAGGCCGGGATCGATGGTCTGATCGTCGTGGACCTCCCCCCCGAAGAGGATGACGAACTGTGCATCCCCGCGCAGAAGGCCGGGCTGAACTTCATCCGCCTTGCCACCCCCACGACGGATGATAAGCGCCTGCCCAAGGTGCTCGAAAACACCTCTGGCTTTGTCTACTACGTTTCGATCACCGGCATTACCGGCTCCGCAGAAGCGCAAGCCGGGGACGTCGCGCCGGAAATCACCCGCATCAAGGCCAGCACCGATCTGCCGGTCATCGTCGGGTTCGGCATCCGCACCCCCGAAGCCGCCGAAAGCATGGCCGCCGTGGCCGATGGTGCGGTCGTAGGGTCGGCCATTGTCGGCAAGATCGCCGAAGGTCGCCCGGCTGCGGAAGTGCTCGACTATGTCGCATCGCTCGCCGCTGGGGCGCACCGGGCCTAGCGACACCGCTGTGACGGGTGGCGCGATGCTACGCGCCGGGCCCCGTGCCCTGGCGCGTCCCCTCCGGCCTTGCTCCCTACTCAAGTGCTCAGAACCAGATCGCCAAGGCTGCGGCCTTGCGCGGCGTCTAAACGCTGTCGCACCCCCATGAGCCCGATTGCGCCCCTCCGCCCGGATTGGTAAGGTTTTCGCACCAAACGCGAAGGGGCACACGATGTCGGTCATTCATGAATATCTCAACAGCGTAGTGCCCGCAGGCTGGCTGCCCGACCCGGTCGTGACCGAGATCGAAGACCTGCGCCGGATGCACCGCCGCCGCGCCCCGCGGATGTTCTGGGACTATTGCGAATCCGGAAGCTGGAGCGAACAGACCTTCCGCGAGAACAGTTCTGACTTTGACCTGATCCGTCTGCGGCAGAAGGTGGCGGTGGACATGTCCAACCGCAGCACCGCGACACAGATGGTCGGGCACGATGTGACACTGCCGGTCGCGCTGGCCCCCGTGGGCATGACCGGGATGCAGCATGCCGATGGCGAGATCCTCGCCGCCAAGGCCGCCGAGAAATTCGGCGTGCCTTATACGCTGTCGACCATGTCGATTTGTTCCATCGAAGATGTGGCGCAGCACACCACCGCGCCGTTCTGGTTTCAGCTCTACACGATGAAGGACGAAGACTACGTTGATCGTCTGATCGCGCGGGCGCGCGCGGCGGGCTGTTCGGCGCTGGTCATCACGCTGGACCTGCAACTGCTGGGCCAACGGCACCGCGACCTGAAGAACGGCCTCTCCGCCCCGCCCAAAATGTCGCCTGCGACGCTCGCCAATCTTGCGATGAAATGGTCGTGGGGGCTGGATATGCTGCGCACGGAGCGGCGCGGTTTCGGCAATATCGTGGGCCATGTGAAGGGCGTCGACGATCCCTCGTCGTTGATGGCATGGACGGCGCAGCAGTTCGACCTGACGCTGGACTGGTCAAAGGTCGCCCGGCTGATGGAGAAATGGGACGGCACCGTGATTCTGAAGGGCATTCTGGACGCCGATGACGCCCGCCGCGCCGCCGAACTTGACGCCGATGCGATCGTGGTGTCGAACCACGGCGGACGGCAACTCGATGGGGCGCTCAGTTCGATCCGGATGCTGCCGCAGATCCTCGATGCCGTGGGCGACCGGTGCGAGGTGTTCCTCGATAGCGGCATCCGCTCCGGGCAGGACATTCTGAAGGCGGTCGCAATGGGTGCGAAAGGCACGATGATCGGACGCGCCTATATCTATGGTTTGGGCGCGATGGGCCAGCGGGGCGTGACCCGCGCGCTGGAAATCCTGCAACGGGAGTTCGATCTGACGATGGCGCTCTGCGGTCAGACGCGGGTGGACCAATTGAGCCGCCGCAATCTGCTGATCCCGGAGGATTTCGAAGGCCGCTGGCAGGCGTAACTCCGGGCCGGTCGGGCGGTCGCGCGCGCCTGCGGCGACTGCCTTGCCGGTATCGGATGGCCTCGGCTGGCAGCTTTCGCAGCTACGCCCCGTGCCGCCCCGCGCGCAGCAACAACACCAACGCAGGCAGGATCAGCCCGACGACGAGCGCCAGCACGGCAAAGGCCATGCGCAACCCGGCAGCTTCGCTCAGCGCGCCCATCATGGTGGGGCCCGCGAAAAAGCCGAGCATCCCGAACATCCACGCCCGCGACACGCCCAGTGTCCGGCCCCGCTCCCCCGCGCGGGCCGCGCCTAGCCGCCCGATCAGCGACGAGCCGGTTGGCAGCAGCACCGCCAATCCTGCCGCGCCGAGGGCGATCCCCGCCAACGCCACGGCTCCGTTCTGCCCGGCGGCAAGCATCAAGAGCCCCAGCACCGCGACGGCTGCCGACACCGTGATCAGCCGTGCCGCGCCCAGTCGCGCGGCCACGGCCTGCCCGCCAAGTCGCCCCAGCCCCATGACCAGACCCATCATGAACGGCCCCAACGCCCCCGCCCCGGCTGCCGCGCCAAGCGTGCGCTCCAGATGCAGGGCGCTCCATGCCTCGATCCCGTTTTCCCCGATGAAGGCGCAGAACAGGATCGCGCCGCCCGGCAGGATCAGCGGCCAGAGCGCGACGCGCGTGGCACCTTGCACCGATGCGGCGGGCTCCGGCACCGGCGCAGGCATCCGCCCGCCCCGCATCGCGCTGAGCGCCAGACCCAGCGCGATCAGCGCCAAGGCGGGCAAGGTCACCGTCACCGGCACCTCCACGGCACGCAGCCCGGCAATCGCCAGAGCGACCGCAGCGAATGTCAGCGAATAACAGGCGTGACACAGGTTCATCAGCGGCGCGGCGCTGTCGCTTTCCAAAGCGCTGATCCGCAGGTTGGCACCGATGTCGAGACCGGTCACCAACAGCCCCGCCAGCAGCATCGCCCCGCCCAACGCAAGCGGACCCTGCGCCAAGGATAAGGGCATGAATACCAGCGCCAACGCGATGCCATAGGTCGGCAACAGCCGGTGTCCCAGCAAACGTGTCATGCGCGGGGCCAATGCCGTCGCCACCACCGCCCCGAGCGATGACATCAAAAGCGTTGCGCCCAGCGCCACATCACTTAGCCCGGTGCGGGCCTTGATTTCGGGCATGTAGCCCGCCAGAGACCCCCAAAAGAGCCCGATCGCGACAAGCGCAGCCGTGGGCGCACGGGCCATGCGGAGAGAGGCGGCAAAGGTCAGCGGAACGCTCCGGCACAGGGGGAAACCGCGCTCAGAGCTAGAGCGCCCCCGCGGCAACCGCAAGTGGCGCGGCGCTCAGCCCGACAGACCGCGCCTGACAGGCAGCCCCTCCGGCCCCGCGCCCCGGTCAGAACGTCCCTCGGCAACGAAAGCTCTTTCCAACCGGACAGATCTCCCCTATACGCGCGGGCCTGTAACCGGGCATGCACCCTTGGAGGATGCCCGATCATCTTGAAAGGAATATATCATGGCTGGTGAGATCCCGGATCTTAACGCCACGGTACGGACGGGGACAGGCAAGGGGGCCGCTCGTCAAGCTCGCCGTGAAGGCAACGTACCCGGCATCGTTTACGGCGGCGGCGCCGATCCCGTAGCGATCAACATCCCTTACAACGCGCTGGTGAAGCGTCTGAAGGCAGGCCGTTTCCTGTCGACCCTCTTCAACATGAAGGTCGAAGGTCACGACGACGTGCGCGTGATCTGCCGCAACGTGCAGCGCGACGTGGTGAAGGATCTTCCGACCCATGTCGACTTCATGCGCCTGCGCCGCACCTCGAAAATCAACCTGTTCATTCCGGTTGAATTCATCAACGAGGAAGCCGCTCCCGGCATCAAGAAGGGCGGCGTGCTGACCATCGTGCGCAACGAAGTCGAACTGATCGTGACCGCGGGCGATATCCCCGATCACATCACCGTCGACCTCGCAGGGCTGAAAATCGGCGACACCATCACCATCTCGCAGGTCACCCTGCCCGAGGGCGTGAAGCCGACGATCGACCGCGATTTCGTGATCGCCAACATCTCCGCGCCGAGCGGCCTGTCGGCCTCCGACGACGAAGACGACGCGCCCGCCGCGGACGAAGTGCCGGCGACCGAAGTCGAGGAGTGATCCTCCGCCGGGTGCGCCCGGCTATGCATTAAGAAACGCGCCCCTGACGGGGCGCGTTTTTTTGTGCGGTCTGCGGCAGGTGGCCCGAGAAGCGCGACGTCTCTCGCCACAGGCCCACCGGGTGCCTCGGGCCCCGCGACCGCGGCATTCGCCCACGCACCGCGCCAGATGCAAATGCGTCTCACTTTTATTAACATATTGTTTTTGCTTGATTTTATCTGACGCACGGCCTATCTGATGCGCTCTGCCACGATCTGTCGGAGACGACCATGCCCACCACAGCGCTGATCCTGCTTGCCCTTGGCATGTCCGTCGATGCCGGTGTTGCTGCCTTGGGCCGGGGCGCGGTCAGCGCCCGCATGCGGCTGATGCTGGCGCTGCGTCTGGGGTTGGTCTTTGGTCTGTTCGAGGCGGTGATGCCCATTGTCGGCTGGGCCGCAGGGTCCGCCGCCGCACCGCTGCTGGCAGCTGTCGATCACTGGATCGCATGGGGTCTGCTGACCGTCATCGGGTTGCGGATGATCCGGGGCGGGCTTCAGGCTCCTGCCGGACCGACGCGGCGCTCGGGGCACTTCTCGCTGGCTGCGCTGGCTGTCACCGCGTTTGCCACCTCTGTCGATGCGATGGCAGTGGGCGTGTCGCTGGCCTTTGCCCATGTGCCGATCCTGCCCGTCGCGCTGGCCAGCGGGGCCGCGACATTCGCAATGGCCACCGCCGGGGCGCTGATCGGCAGCCGCGCCGGGCCGCGCACGGGCGGTTATGCCGAAACAGGCGGCGGCGTGCTGCTGGTGGTGCTGGGGTGCTGGATCTTGATCACGCATCTCACGGCCTGATGCAGCCGGTCCCGGTGCGCGCCCGCATTGCACCCCGCCCCCATCCTGTCCTATAGCAGCGCGACGGATACCGGACCCCAACAGTTGCGAAAGCGCCGCCATGACCAACTATCTCGAATTCGAAAAGCCGCTTGCCGAAATCGAGGGCAAGGCCGAAGAGCTCCGCGCGATGAGCCGCTCCAATGAGGAGATGAAGGTCACAGACGAGGCCGAAGCGCTTGACCGCAAGGCCACCGAGCTGATGAAGACCCTCTACTCGGATCTTACGCCCTGGCGGAAATGTCAGGTCGCGCGTCACCCCGAACGGCCGCATTGCAAAGACTACATCGAGGCGTTGTTTACCGAATACACGCCGCTGGCGGGCGACCGGAACTTTGCCGACGATCACGCCGTCATGGGCGGGATGGCGCGGCTGAACGACCGCCCCGTGGTCGTGATTGGCCATGAGAAGGGCCACGACACGAAAACCCGGATCGAACGCAATTTCGGCATGGCCCGTCCCGAGGGCTACCGCAAGGCGATCCGCCTGATGGATCTGGCCGACCGCTTCAACCTGCCGGTCATCACGCTGGTCGACACGCCCGGCGCCTATCCCGGCAAGGGCGCGGAGGAGCGTGGTCAGTCCGAGGCCATCGCCCGCTCGACCGAAAAATGTCTCCAGATCGGTGTGCCACTGGTGTCGGTGGTGATCGGTGAAGGCGGCTCCGGCGGGGCCGTGGCCTTTGCCACCGCCAACAAGGTCGCGATGCTAGAACATTCGATCTATTCGGTGATCTCGCCCGAAGGCTGCGCCTCGATCCTGTGGAAGGACGCCGAGAAGATGCGCGAAGCCGCCGAGGCGCTGCGCCTGACCGCGCAGGATCTCAAGAAGCTGGGCGTCATCGACCGCATCATCCCCGAACCCATTGGCGGCGCGCAGCGTCACCGCGCGGAATCGATCGCACGGGTCGGTGCCGTGCTGGAGGAACTGCTGTCGGATATGGACGGACTCGACCGCGCTGCTCTGATCCGCGACCGGCGGCAGAAGTTCCTGACCATGGGGTCAAAGGGCCTCGCGGCCTGAGCCGCCGCTTCGGTCCCCGACCCTGCCCTTCGTGATGGCCACACCAGCCCCCCGCCCCGCCGACCGGCTGATTCTCGGCCAATTGCTGCACTTCACCGGCGATCCCTTCGCGGCGCCGGTCGATGAGGTGACGCGCCATGAGCGGCGCGGCGCGGTTCTGCTGCGTGACGGGCGCATTCACGCCACCGGCCCGGCCGAGGCGCTGCGCACCGCCCATCCGCAGGCCGAGGTAATCGACCACGGCGATGCGCTGATCCTGCCCGGTTTTGTCGATGCGCATGCGCATTACCCCCAGACCGCGATGATCGCCAGCTGGGGCAAACGGCTGATCGACTGGCTCAACACCTATACATTTCCCGAAGAAATGCGCTTTGCCGATCCGGCCTATGCCGCGACCATCGCCGGGCGCTATCTGGATCTTTTGTTGGCCAATGGCACGACCACTGTCACCAGCTTCTGCACCATTCACCCCGCCAGCGTCGACGCGCTGTTCGAGGCCGCCGAGGCGCGGGGCATGGCAGTCGTGGCGGGCAAGACCTGTATGGACCGCAACGCCCCCGATGGCCTGCGCGACACCGCGCAAAGCGCCTATGACGACAGCCGCGCATTGCTGCTGAAATGGCACGGGCGCGGGCGGGCGACCTATGCGATCACGCCCCGCTTCTCGCCCACCTCCACGCCGGAGCAACTGGAGGCTCTGGGCGCCTTGTGGGGCGAGCATCCCGACTGCCCGATGCAGACCCATCTGAGCGAACAGACCGAGGAACTGAGCTGGGTCGCCAGCCTCTATCCCGAGGCGCGCGACTATCTCGACACCTACGAACAACGCGGCCTTCTGCGCGAGGGCGGGCTCTACGGCCATGCGATCTGGCTCACCGACCGGGAACGTGACCGCCTGCGCGAGATGGGCGCGGCGGTGGTGCATTGTCCGACCTCGAACACCTTTATCGGCTCTGGCCTGTTCGACATGGCGGCAACCAAGGCCGCCGGGCTGAGCGTCGGCTTGGCCACGGATACCGGGGGCGGCTCATCCTTTTCGATGCTGCGCACGATGGCGGCGGCCTATGAGATCGGCCAGCTAAGCGGCACCGCCCTGCACCCTGCGCAGCTTCTGTGGCTCGCGACCGAGGGCTCCGCTGGGGCGCTGCGCATGGGCGGTGCAATCGGGCGGCTGGCGCCGGGCGCAGCGGCGGATCTGGTCGTGCTCGATCTCGCCTCCACCCCCGCCATCGCCCAGCGCCACGCAGAGGCCGACACCCTGTGGGAGGCCGTGTTCCCCACCATCATGATGGGCGACGACCGCGCGGTGACGGAAACCTATGTGGCGGGGATCGCGCGGAAGCCCCAAGTCGCGTGAGCCGCGCGCTGCTGTTGCCAGCCCGCCGCTGCCAGCCCGGCGCGCCCCTGTCAGGGCACACCAGCGGGTTCCTCTGGCGACGCAGCCCGCTCCCATCGACCCGCGAGACCCCCTAACGCACCAGCCAAAAGCCGACGCGGCCTGCACGCGGCGCTGGTGCGCGGGCGGATGCGGGTCGGCCCATAGGTAGCGGCCTGCCTCGGGCCGCCGCGCCGTGCCGCATTGCCATTGCGCCGTAGCCGGGCCAAACAGGCGGCATGACGCGCCCTTTCCTGAATGTATCCGCCTCGCTCACCGGTCGCCACTGGACCGGTCCGGGCATTGATGACGACCGCGCCGCCGAGGCGCTGATGCAGGCCACCGACCTGCCGGACCCGGTGTGCCGGGTGCTTGTGGCGCGCGGCATCGCCGCCGAGGGGGCGCAGGCCTTCCTTGCGCCTGCCCTGCGTGATCTGCTGCCCGATCCGCGAAGCCTGCGGGACATGGACGCCGCCGCTGGGCGTTTCTTGCAGGCTGTGCGCCGCCGTGAGCGGATCGCGATCTTTGCCGATTACGATGTGGATGGCGGTGCCTCCGCCGCGCTGCTGCTGACATGGCTGCGCGAGATGGGCCTGCCGCCCACGACGCTCTACATCCCCGACCGCATCGACGAAGGCTACGGGCCGAATGCGCCCGCCATCGCCGGGCTGGCCGCGGCCCATGACCTGATCATCTGCGTCGATTGCGGCACGCTCAGCCATGATGCGCTGGCGGCGGCGGGCAATACCGATGTCGTCGTCCTCGATCACCATCTGGGCGGTGAAACCCTGCCTCCCGCCGTCGCCGTGGTGAACCCCAACCGACAGGACGAAAGCGGCGAGCTGGCGCATCTTTGCGCCGCGGCGGTCGTGTTCTTGATGCTGGTCGAGGCCAACCGCCTGCTGCGTGGCGAGGGGGTGAAGGGTCCCGACCTGATGGCGATGCTGGATCTCGTGGCGCTGGCGACCGTGGCCGATGTCGCGCCCTTGGTGGGCGTCAACCGCGCGCTGGTGCGGCAAGGCCTGACAGTCATGGGGCGCAGGCAGCGGGCGGGCCTCGTGGCGCTTGGCGATGTGGCGGGGATGAACACCGCGCCCAGCACCTACCATCTGGGCTTTCTGCTGGGGCCACGTGTCAACGCGGGCGGCAGGATCGGCAAGCCGGATCTGGGCGCGCGGCTGCTGGCCACGACCGACCCCGCAGAAGCGCAGGCGATGGCCGAGCGTCTGGACGAGCTGAACCGCGACCGGCGCGAGATCGAAGCCCGCGTGCTGGAACAGGCGCTGGAACAGGCCGAGACGCGCGGCGCCGAAGGTCCGCTGGTCTGGGCGGCAGGCGAAAACTGGCATCCCGGCGTCGTGGGCATCGTCGCCGCGCGCCTGAAGGAGGCGTTCAATCGCCCCGCCGTCGTCATTGGTTTCGACGAGGACGGCATGGGCAAAGGCTCGGCCCGCTCCGTGCCCGGCGTCGATCTGGGCGCCTGCGTGCAGAAAGCCGCCGCCGAAGGTCTGCTGCTGAAAGGCGGCGGGCATAAGATGGCCGCGGGACTCACCGTGGCTCGGGCGCAGTTGGAACCCGCGATGGAGCGGCTGGGCGCGCTGCTGGAAAAGCAGGGCGCCGGGCAGTCCGGCCCGCGTGCCTTGCGCCTCGACGGGATGCTGATGCCGGGCGCGGCGACGGTGGAGCTGATCGACCGGATCGAATCCGCCGGTCCCTACGGCGCCGGAGCCTCCGCGCCACGGTTCGCCCTGCCGGATGTGCAGATCCTGCATGCGCGTCGGGTGGGGGAACAGCATCTGAAAGTTTCGCTCGGCGATGGGCTGGGCGCGAAACTCGACGCCATCGCCTTCGGGGCCTTCGCCGGTCCGATCGGGCCCCGGCTGGAGGCGCATGGCGGCGCGCGATTCCACCTCGCCGGGCGGCTGGAGGTCAACCACTGGGGCGGACGCCAGATCCCGCAGCTGCGGCTTGACGATGCCGCCGAAATCGACGGCGCCTGAGCCGTTTGGACCGCGCCACGCCCCGCCGCCGCACGCCGTTTCCCCGCGCCGCGGCCTGCTCCACCTACGTCATGCGGCCCCGGACACAAAAATCGGCACCCGCAACGAAAAAAGCGCTTGCGCCCTCCGGCGGGTTTTTCTAGATACGCCCCACGCCACGGCAAGGCCCGTTCGTCTATCGGTTAGGACGCCAGGTTTTCAACCTGGAAAGAGGGGTTCGATTCCCCTACGGGCTGCCACTTTCCCCGTAAGTTACTCAGAACAAACACCCATTTCGGGACACCCGAACGGGGTATTCTGCTGTGCTGTGTGTCTGTGGCATGGCTTCCTTGGCGCTTTCCTTTTTTGTTTCCTCTGCGCAACCGTTCCGTTGATCGGCGTGTCGACCGGATCTTATGCGCGTGGCGCTGTGTTCGGGGGGCGGCGTGATGGAGCGCCTGTTCGCCCTGCTGCACGTCGCCAAGCCTGCCCCCGCAACCTCACCCCCTGCCCCCTAGCACGGTTCACGTCGGGGCGCGCCCGCAGGTCAGATTCCGATATTCAAAACCGGAACAAAATGTGAACATATGGAGTCGTGCATGGCCAACGATTCTTCATATGGGCGGGTTCTCTCGCTGCCGCGGCGCTCCCTTGCCCCTGCGCGGGGGCGGGCTTTGCAGCATATTGCACAGGCTGCCGCGCTGACGGATGTGCATCCTGCGGGGGGCACGGATGGCGCTGCTACCGGCTTTGTGCTGTCGCTCTTGGGCGCACGGGCGGAGGGGCCGGTTTTGTGGGTGCAGGATCGCGCCTCCCGACGCGAAAACGGACGGGTTTATCTTCCGGGGTTGCGGGGCTTTCGGCGCGGGCATGCGATCTTGCAGATCACCGTGAGCCACCCGCGCGACGTGCTATGGGCGATGGAGGAAGGCGCGGCCTGTTCCGCGCTGGCGGCGGTGGTGGGCGAAATCCACGGCGCACCTGCGGCGCTCAGCTTCACGGCGACCCAGCGGCTTGCCATCCGGGCCGAAGCATCGGGGGTGCCGGTCTATCTGATCCGCAGTGGCGATCCCGGCGGGCTGAGCGCGGCGCGCATGCGCTGGCGGCTGGCCTCCCTGCCCTCCGGCCCGCATCCGCACGACACACATGCCTCCGGGGCTTTGCGCTGGGATGCAGATCTGTTTCGGGCGCGCGGCCATGCTCCTGGCCGGTGGGTGGCCTGTTATGACCCGGATGCCCCCCGACCCGCAGATCGTTTCCGTCTGGTTCCCCATGCTGACGATGGAGCGGTGGACCCGGATCGTCAGCCAGCATCGGACGCTGCCGGATCGTGACGTGCCTGTGGCGCTGTGGCGTGAGGGCGCGCATGGGCCGGTCATCCACTGCTGCAACGCCATCGCCCGCAGCCGGGGGATAGCGCCGGGCGCGCGGGTCGTGGACATGCAGGCGATCCATCCCGATCTGCATGCCGAACCCGCCGATCTGGACGCCGATCAGACCCTGATGCAGCGGCTGGTGCATTGGTCGCGGCGCTGGTGCCCTTGGACGGTGCAAGATGGCCGCGACGGGCTGATCCTCGACGTCACAGGGGCCGCGCATCTGTTCCGGGGGGAGGCCGCGCTGCTGCGCGACATGACCCAGCGCTTTGCCCTGCAGGGGCTGACCGCGCGGGTGGCGATGGCGCCGACGCGCAGCGCGGCGCAGGCCGTAGCCCGCCACGCCGCCAATCACACGATCTGCACCCGCAACGATGTCGCCGCGCATCTGGCCCCGTTGCCGGTCATGGCCCTGCGCCTGAATGAAACCACGGATCGGCTTCTGCATCGGGCCGGGCTGAAAACGATAGGTGCCTTGGCGGATGTGCCGCGGGCCGCGCTGATGCGCCGCTTCGCCACGGCGGGGGCGGAGCATAACCCGCTGATCCTGCTGGACCGCGCTTTGGGCCGCGCACCGGACCCTGTGAACGCGCCCCCCGATCAGGCGCGCTACATGGCCCGCGCGCTGCTGTCCGAGGCGGTGATCGACCCCTACCCTCATCTCAGGCAGTTGATCGGCGATCTGTGTGACACCCTTGCACGGGCCGAAATGGGCATGCGGCAGATGCGGCTTACCGTCTACCGGGTGGACAGCGAATGCCGGAAAGTGGATCTGGCCACCGCCCGCGCCAGCCGCGACCCGGCCCATCTGCTGCGCCTTTTTGACGGCAAACTCGACAGCATCGACCCCGGTTTTGGGTTCGATCTGCTGACGCTTGAGGCCACGCGCGTGGAACCTGTGCCGCTGATCCAGAACCGGCTGGATGGCCAGCACGACCCGCAAGCGGACCTTGCCGGGCTGCTGGACCGTCTGACCGCCCGGCTGGGACAGGATAAGGTGACATGGCCCACATTGCGCGAAAGCCACAGACCCGACCGGGTGGAGGCGCGCGTGCCCGCGCTGACCAATACCCCCGCCGAAGCCCCCGCCGAAACCCCTGTCATGCCCCGCGAACGCCCCCTGCGCCTGTTGGAGACCGCTGAGGAAATCAGCGTGATCTACGCGGTGCCCGAAGGTCCGCCATCGCAATTCCGCTGGCGCCGCGTGCGCTACCAGACGGTGCGCCATGCCGGGCCGGAACGCATCGCGCCGGAATGGTGGCGCGACCGCCCCGGCACCCGGCTGCGCGATTACTACAAGGTCGAAGTGCAGGACGGGCGCCGTTTCTGGCTCTATCGCGAAGGACTGCTGCAGGACGGGCGCGGGGACACGCCGCGCTGGTTCTTGCACGGGTTTTTCGCCTGATGCCGCTGCAGGAAGGACATAAACGCCGCATGTTGGCGCAGGCCGGGCAGTTCACCCCCCAGCCCCGCGCGCCCTATGTGGAATTCGGCCTTGCCAGTTGTTTCTCGTTTCTGCGGGCCGCCTCGGACGCGACCGACCTGACCGCCACGGCCAATCTGCTTGGCTATGACCGGATCGGCATTGCCGACCGCAACACGTTGGCGGGGGTGGTGCGCATCCATACCGAGGCCGCGACCGCCTGTATCAAGCCCCTGATCGGGGCCCGGCTTGTCCTGTTATGCGGCTGTGAGCTTCTGGCTTATCCGCAGGACCGCGCCGCCTATGCCCGCCTGTCCACCTTGCTGTCGCAGGGCAAGATGCAAGACATCGACGGCGCATGGCAGGCCAAGGGCGAAACCCACCTGACGCTGGACATGCTGGCCGCGCATGCAAAAGGCCTGCACCTGATCGCGATGCCGCCGGATGATCTGGACAGGTTCACGACCGATCTGCGCAGGCTGAAGGCCGCCCTACCGGGCCTGCGCCATATCGGGGCGACGTTTCTCTACCGGGGGGATGACCGGGCGCGGATCAACCGGCTCGACCGGCTGGCACAATCGCAGGGGCTGACGATCCTTGCCACCAATGACGTGCTGTATCACGCCCCCGACAGGCGGCCCCTGCAGGATGTGATGGTCGCCATCCGCGAGGGCGTCACCGTTCCCCGTGCAGGGTTCTTGCTGGAGGCCAATGCCGAGCGGCACCTCAAATCCCCCGCCGAAATGTGCCGCCTCTTTGCCGACTGGCCCCATGCGATCGCCGCGACGCGGGCCTTGGCGGACGAAATCGTCTTTCAGCTGACCGATCTGAAATACGAATATCCCAACGAAATCGTGCCACAGGGACGCACCGCGCAAGAGGAACTGGAACGGCTGACATGGGCGGGCGCGGCGTGGCGCTACCCGGCCGGGGTGCCCGATCATGTGGCCCGGACGATCCGCAAGGAATTCGCGCTGATCGCATCCAAGAAGATCGCCCGCTATTTCCTGACCATCCATGACATCGTGCGCTTCGCCCGCGAGGAGGCCACGCCGCCGATCCTGTGTCAGGGGCGCGGCTCCGCCGCCAATTCGGCTGTGTGTTTCTGCCTTGGCATCACCTCGGTCGATCCCGACGAACACGACCTGCTGTTTGAACGGTTTTTGAGCGAGGAACGGGACGAGCCCCCCGATATCGACGTGGATTTCGAACATGAACGCCGCGAGGAGGTCATCCAGTATATGTATCGCAAATATGGCCGCCACCGGGCTGGCCTCTGCGCGACCGTCATCCATTACCGGCCCCGCTCCGCCATCCGCGAGGTGGGCAAGGCGATGGGCCTGTCGGAGGATGTGACCTCGAAGCTGGCAGGCACCATCTGGGGCAGCTTCGAGGGTGAAATGGACGAGGCCCGCACCAAGGAGGCCGGGCTGGACCTGTCCGACCCCTATCTGCGCATGGTGCTGAAACTGACCCGGCAGATGATCGGCATGCCCCGGCATCTGTCGCAGCATGTGGGCGGCTTCATCCTGACCGAACGCCCGCTGACCGAAATCGTGCCCATCGGCAATGGCGCGATGCCGGAGCGGAGCTTTATCGAATGGGACAAGGACGACATCGACGCGCTGCAAATCTTCAAGGTCGATGTGCTGGCCTTGGGGATGCTGACCTGTATCGCGAAATGTTTCGATCTGCTGGCGGCACAGTATGACCGACCGCTCGATCTGGCCACGGTGCCGATCGAAGATCACGCCCCCGACGATCAGCGCCCGACCTATGACATGCTGTGCCGGGGCGACAGTCTGGGCGTGTTTCAGGTGGAAAGCCGGGCACAGATGGCGATGCTGCCCAAATTGCGCCCCCGCGTGTTCTACGACCTCGTGATTGAGGTGGCCATCGTGCGGCCCGGTCCCATCCACGGCGATATGGTGCACCCCTATCTGCGGCGCAGGCAGGGGCTGGAGGAGGTGGCCTATCCCCGCCCCGGCCCGGAGCATCCGCAGGACGAATTGGAACGGATTCTGGGCCGCACGCTCGGGGTGCCGATCTTTCAGGAGCAGGCGATGAAGATCGCCATGGATGCCGCGAATTTCTCGCCCCAGCAACTCAACGACCTGCGCCGGGCGATGGCGACATTCCGGTCGCGCGGCACGATCGAGTTGCTGCAATCGGAGATGATCGGCAACATGATCGCGCGGGGCTATGACCCGGTCTTTGCCCAGCGCTGCTTCGATCAGATCAAGGGGTTTGGCGAATACGGCTTCCCCGAAAGCCACGCCGCCAGCTTTGCCAAGCTGGTCTATGTCTCAAGCTGGCTGAAATGCCATTACCCGGCGGCCTTTGCCTGTGCCTTGCTCAATTCGCAGCCGATGGGCTTTTACGCGCCCGCGCAGATCGTGCGGGACGCCCGCGATCACGGCGTGCAGGTCCATGCCGTCGACGTGAACTATTCCGATTGGGACTGCACGCTGGAACCTTGCGGTGACGGCTTTGCCCTGCGGCTGGGCCTGCGGATGATCGGCGGGCTGCAACAGAAGGCGGGCCTGCGGATCATGGCCTGCCGCGACACGCCGTTCACCGACATTGCCGACCTGCAAGGCCGGGCCGGACTGGACGTGGCCTCCCTGCGCAGGCTGGCCTCCGCCGATGCCATGCGCAGCATGGGACCGGATCGGCGGCAGGCTTTGTGGCAGGCGCAGGCGCTGAAGGATGCCCCTGCCTTGCCGATTTTCGATCACGCCCAAGCCGCGTCCGAGGGCCCCGACCCCGAAGTCAGCCTGCCCGCCCTGTCCAGATCCGAACATGTCGTCGCGGATTATCAGACCCTGCGGCTGTCCCTGAAAGCTCATCCGATGGCGTTCTACCGCCGCAGCCTGACGGGCCAAGGCTTTACCGCCGCCTCGGACCTGACCGCCCGCCGCCACGGGCAGCGCGTTTCGCTGGCCGGTCTGGTGCTGGTCCGCCAAAAACCCGGCAGCGCCAAGGGCGTGTGCTTCATCACGCTGGAGGATGAAACCGGCATCGCCAACCTCGTGATCTGGCCCAAGATGTTCAAGGCGTACCGCGCCATCATCATGTCGTCGCGCCTGATGGTCGTGCGCGGTCGGGTGCAGACGGATGGCCGGGTGATCCACATCGTCGCGGATGATCTGCAAGACCGCAGTGACCGGCTGGTGGCCCTGTCCGAAGGGCACCTGCCCACCATCACCACCCGTGGCGATCATCCCACGCATCCGATCCCCGGACAGGTTGGCATCCGTGCCCATCCACGCAATCTGCGCACCATGCCGAAATCGCGGGATTTCCACTAACCCCGCCTGCCGTGCCCGCTCCGCCCGTGCCCGCTCCATCCGTGCCCGCTCCATCCGTGCCCGCTCCATCCGTGCCCGGAAGTGCATCACCGGGCGGCACAAGGGCCGGGATCACAGGCGCGGTGCCTGCGGGTTTTCTTCCATGCTGCGGGCCAGATCGGCCATGAAACGGGTCAGCAGCCCCACATGCGGCACGCCCTTGCGGGTGATGACGGAGGCGCGCACTTCGCTCACCGGGAAAAACGGACGCGCCACGACACCGCCCCGCGCCAGATACGGCGCCGCAGAATAGGGATCGACCACCGCCACGCCCAGACCTTGGGTCACCAGTTCGGCGGCAGTCTGGCTATAGCGCACCTCGATCCGGGGGCGGTAAGGCGCGGCGGACAGTTCAAACCCGCGCGCCACCAACCGCCCCAGTTGGGAGCCGATATCGATGCCGACCAGATCTCGTTCAGCGATCTGCACCGGCGTAATCAGATCCTCTTGCGCCAGCGCATCGTCGGCGGGCACCAGCACCACCATCTGGGTGCGTTGCAGCACGCTGACATTGACGGTGTCGAGCCGTTCGGCATTCAGCACCAGCCCGGCATCGACCTGCCCGGTCTGCACCGCGTCCACCACCGGCTCCAGCCGCCGCACATCGAAGGAAATCGTCACATCGGGACGTTCGTTAAGAAACCGGCGCAGGGCGGGCGGCACGACCGAATATCCCAGCGGCGGCGTGCTCATCACGCGCAACCGGCCCACCCGCCCTTCGCGCAGATCCCGCGCCCGCGTGGAGAAGGAGCGGATCAACCCGAACATCGGGTGGATTTCGCCGAACAGGTCATGAGCCTCGGCGGTGGGACGCAGGCGGCGGCCTGTGCGCTCAAACAGGGTCAGACCCAGCTGGGTTTCCAACTGCCGCAACCCGGCGGACACCGCAGGCTGTGAAATACCCAACTGCTCCGCCGCCTGAACGGTGGTGGCGCTGCGCATCATCGCGGTAAAGATCTCCATCAACCGCAAGGATACATCAGGCAGATCCTGCGGCTTGCTCACGCGCGGGCACCCGCCACGGGCAGATGATCGATCACCCGCGCCAGTGCCATGCCTCCGGCGGCGGTGACGGGATCAATGATGGCAAGCCCGGTATCGGCCTCCAGCCGCGCGCGGACCGGGCCCATCCCGGCACAGCCCAGCACCACCGCGCCTGCGCCCATTTCGCCCAGCTGGGTCGCAAGGCTGAGAAGATGCGCATAAAGCGCCTCGTCGCGGCCCGAATCCTCGGCCGAGACATCGGGCAGCGGCAATTCCCCGGCCAGCCGGTCCAGCACGCCCATCATCCGCATCCGACGCCGGTGACGCGGGATGGACCGTGCGCTGAGCGCGATGATGCCAAACAGATCCGCCTGCCCCAGCGCCGTCAGAATGCCCGCCTCCTGCACGCCGATCACCGGTTGCGGCACCAGCGACCGCGCCAGATCCAGACCGGGATCGGAAAAGCACGCCGTGACAAAGGCCAGCGCATCGGGCCGCGTCTGTGCCAGTTCGGCAAACCCGATCGCCGCGCGAGCGACGTCCTCTTCGGTGGCGATGGTCGCGGGTCCCTCGGGCAGGTCCGTCACCTCGAAATGGTCACCGAACGGGCGCAGGGCCTCCGCGATCCCGGCGGTCACCACCGCCGAGGAGTTCGGATTAACGACAACGATCTTTCCCATCAGCGCAGCTCGGTGTCGAAATTGCAGGCACGGTCGAATTCCGGCCCGCTCACCGCCGGGATGCCGCTCATATCGACGGGTGCGCGCGCAAAGAACCGCCCCTGCCCTTCGGTCGCCTGCAACTCTCCGTCACGGATCACTGCCGCGCCTCGGCTCAGCACCGTTTCGGGACGACCTGTGATGCGCATCCCCTCGAACGGCGTGTAATCCATGTTGTCATGCTGGTCGGCTTGGGTGACGGTCCATTCCGCCTCCGGGTTCCAGATCGCGATATCGGCATCCATCCCCGGCGCGATGCGGCCCTTGGTCGTGCAGCCAAAGGTCTTGGCCGCATTGGTCGAAGACAGCGCCACGAACCGCTCCAGCGTGATCCGCCCGGCCATGACGCCTTCGGAAAACAGGTAAGGCAAGCGCATGGCGATGCCGGGCATGCCGTTGGCGATCTTGGGATAGGGCGCGTCCGCGCCGTTGAGGAACTTGCCTGTCTCGTCAAATCGATAGGGCGCGTGATCCGACGACAGGCTTTCGAACGTGCCCTGCGCCATGTGATGCCACAATGCGGCCTGCGTTTCCGGGCCGCGCAGCGGGGGCGAGCAGACGAATTTCGCGCCCTCCATGCCGGGCCGGTCCAGATCGTCACGGGTCAGCGCCAGATACTGCGGACAGGTTTCGGAAAACACCTTGGCGCCCGCGAATTTCTCGCGCCGCACGATGTCCGCCCCCGCTTCGGTGGAGACATGCACAATGAAGATCGGCGCATCGGCAAGCTTCGCCAGCTGAATCGCGCGGTGGATCGCTTCGGCCTCGGCCAGTTCCGGGCGCGACAGGGCGTGGTAGCGCGGCGCGGTCAGCCCGCGATCGGCCAGCTTGCGGTTCATCCATTTGACCATCGCGTTGTTTTCCGCGTGGACCATGGTAATCGCGCCATGCGCCCGGGCCACCTCAAGAATATCGAGCATCCCTTCGTCGCCGATATTCATCAGGTCATAGGTCATGAACACCTTGAAGGAGGTGATCCCCCGCGCGAAGGCCTGCGGCAATCCCTCGGCCAGCACCTGTTCGGACGGGTCAGAGATGATGAGGTGATAGGAATAATCCAGCACCGAGCGCTGCCCTCGCGCGTCATAGGTGTCGAGCACCTCGTCGATGCTTTGGCCCCTGTGCTGCGCGGCAAAGGGGATGAAGGCGGAGTTGCCGCCGAAGGCTGCCGAAACCGAGCCGCTGTAATAATCATCCGCGCTCATCACCCCGGCGGAGCTTTCCTGCGCGATATGGGCATGTGCCTCGATCCCGCCGGGCACGACGATGCGCCCGCCCGCGTCGATGCGCTCCGCGCCGCCGGAAAGCTTCTCGCCCAGCGCGGCGATGCGCCCGTCCTTGATGCCGATATCGCCGGTGAACACATCCTCGGCAGTGGCAATGCGCCCGGAATGGATGACTGTATCGAAGTCCATGATCTGTCTCGCTTATTCCGGGGTCTCGACGCCAGTCTGGCTGGCAATCAGGTCGTAATGTTCGATCCGGCGATGCGCGGCGAAGTTGAACACAGTGGATTTGCCAAAGGCGCATTTTTCGAATTCGGCCTCGGCGACGATCAGCTCGTCCCCCTCGCCTTCGGTGCGGGCAATGACGAAGCCGTCGGGATCGACGATGATCGACCCGCCGATCATGTGATTGCCGTCCTCCATCCCGCATTTGGCAACCGCAATGGCATAGGTGGAATTCTGATAGGCCCCGGCGCAGACCGACAATTCGTGATGGTAAAGCCGCCGCTCCGGCCCTTCCTCCGCCGACAGGTTGTTCTGCGAGGGTGTGTTGTAACCGATCGCAACCAGTTCCACCCCTTGCAGGCCCAGCACGCGCCAAGTTTCCGGCCAGCGGCGGTCATTGCAGATCGCCGCCCCCATCACCACGCCTTGGCTGCGCACCACGCCAAAGCCGGTATCGCCGGGCAAGAAATAGCGCTTTTCCAGATGCTGATGCGTGCGTTCGGGCTCGTAATCGGCATGGCCCGGCAGATGGGTCTTGCGGTATTTCAGCACGATCTCGCCCTCGGGGGAGACGATGATCGCGGTGTTGAAATGGTCGCCCTCGGGCGTCAGCTCGCAATACCCGAAGGTGAAGCCCATGCCATAGCTGCGCGCGCGCTCGAACAGCGGCTGGGTCGCGGCATTGGGCATCTCGGTTTCGAACCAGTGATCGAAATCGGCGCGATCCTCGACATAGAACCGCGGAAAAAACGTGGTCAGCGTCATTTCAGGATAGGCAAGGAATTCGACGCCCTGCGCATGTGCCTCATCCATCAGGGTCAGCATCCGGGCGATGACCTCTTCGCGGGTCTCGTCCTTCTGGATGCCGCCCATCTGGGCGGCTGCGATTTTCATGGTGGGCATGGACGTGTCCTTTCAGTGGATAGCAAGGCCGCGCTGATAGCGCGAGATCACGCGCACCAGCGGCCACAGCACGAGCAGGTAGAGGATCGCCGCCAGAACCAGCGGCGAGGAATTGTAGGTGACTGACCGCGCCATATTCGCGGCATAGAGCAGCTCCGACAGCGACACGACGGAAGCCAGCGAGGTGAGCTTCACCACCTCGACGGTATTGGACAGCAGATCGGGCAGCACGTTGCGCACCGCCTGCGGCAGCAGAACATGCGTCATGGCCTGCACCCCGGTCAGCCCGGTGGCGCGCGCCGCTTCCATCTGACCGTTGGGAACGGAGTTGATGCCCGCGCGGAACACCTCGGCGAAATAGGCGGAGTTGTTGAGCAGGAACGCGATCACCACCGCCACGAAGGGCGACAGGTCCAGCCCCGCAAAGGGCAGCCCCGAATAAACGAAGATCAGCAAGACCAGCGGCGGCAGCGCGCGGAAGAAGTCGATCACGCAAACGGCGGGCCAGCGCAGCCAGCGGCGCGGCGACAGCGCCGCCAGCGCCAAGGCCAGCCCGCCCGCCAGACCCAGACCGATCACCACCGCGCAAAGTTGCAGCGTCACCAGCGCGCCGCGCAGCAACAGCGGCAGCGACTGTGCCATCACGTCCAGATCGAAGAAGGCTTGCAGGAAATTATCCATTGAGGGCTCTTTTCGGATTGCTCGGGGAGGGGCGCGCCCGCCGCCGCTGCGCGGAAGGCGGGCGGGCGGCGCTCAGGTGGCGTAGTGGAACCGCCGCTCGATCATGCGCGACGCGATCACGGCAGGGATAAAGATGATCATGTAGGCCACCGCCGCCATCGTCAGCGGCGTGGCGGAGCCAGAGAAACTTTGCGCGGAGGCGGACACCGACAGGATTTCCTTTACCCCGATCACAGATCCCAGCGCCGTCATCTTGGTGATGGCCAAGGCCCGGTTCACCAGCGGGGGAATGCCCATGCGCCATGCCTGTGGAAACGCGATTTCCACCAGCACCCGCACAAAGCTCAGCCCCGTGGCGCGGCCCGCTTCCCACTGTCCCTTGTGCACGGCGGTCAGACCGGCCCAGAAGATCTCCTCCGAGAAGGCCGCCAGAACCAGCCCCAGCACGAGGTAGAGCACGACCCAGTCCGACAGTACCACGCCGACCGAGGGCATCCCGAAATACAGGATCAGGATGGCGACCAGTGGCGGAATGGCGCGGAAAAAATCGGCAAACAGCACGATCAGCGCCGAGAGCACCCGCACCCGGAACGCCCGCAGACAGGCCAGCACCGCGCCCAGCAACAGGCCGCTCAGCACGATGATGACCGACAGCCAGATCGTCGTGAACAGCGCCTCGATCAGCGCAGGCGTGTATTTCGCAATCACCGCGGGGTTAAAGAACGTCTCTAGAAAGCGCATCAGACGGCGGGCTCCGGCTGCGGCGCGGCGGGGCGCGCGTCGGAATGCTCAGCGGACCGCGCACCGGGCGCATGGCCCGACACCCGCGACAGGAAGCTTTTCAACCGATCCGACTTCGGCGCGCCAAAGATTTCCTCCGGCGTGCCCTGCTCGACGACATAGCCGCCATCCATGAACACCACCCGGTCGGCAGCCTCGCGCGCAAATTCCATCTCGTGGCTGACCACGACCATGGTCATGCCGGCCTCGCGCAGCTGTTTCATCACCCGCAGCACCGACCCCACCAGTTCGGGATCGAGCGCGGAGGTCGGCTCATCGAACAGCATCACTTTCGGATCGAGCGCCAGCGCCCGCGCGATCGCCACGCGCTGCTGCTGTCCGCCCGACAATTCCGCAGGCATCGCGGCGGCCTTATGCGCCAGACCGACCTGATCCAGCATATCCATCGCGCGGGCTTCGGCCTCGGGCTTGCTGCGCTTCAGGGCTTTCACCTGCGCAAGCATCACGTTTTTCAGCACGCTCATATGCGGGTAGAGGTGGAACCCCTGAAACACCATCCCGACCTTCAGCCGCATCCGGTCCAGATCATGACGGGTGATATCGGTGATCCGTTCGTTATCGACCATAATCGCGCCGGAGGTCGGCTCTTCCAGCCGGTTGCAGCACCGCAGCATCGTCGATTTGCCGGACCCCGACGGCCCGATGACAAAGACCAGTTCCCCGGCATGCACGGTCAGATCGATGGATTTGAGCACATCCGTTTCGCCAAAGCGTTTCTCCAGCGCGATGACTTCCAGCATCTTGCGCGGCCGATCCTGCCCCGGCTGAGCGGTCTTGGGCTGAGCCTGCACGGGCTGGGGCTGCACGGGCTGGGGCTGCACGCTGTCGGGTGTATCGGTCATCATCGTGCCTTTCTGCTGGCATCCATCGCGCCGCGCGGGCGGCGCATCGGGGGGATCAGGCCGCGCAAGGGGCCTGATCCGATGTCGTGGACTTACAAAGCCGCTTAGAAGGTGCAGCCGACCTCATGCGCGGTTTCGTCATACCCGGCGAAGCCCGGCGTGCCGTAGCCGGGGGTCGGGGTGACGATGGTGCGGCCTTCCTCGGGGGTGACGCCGAACCATTTCTCGGACAGGGCGGCCATGGTGCCGTCGGTCTTCAGGCACTCGATCACGCTGTCGATCAGGTTGCGGGTGGCGGCGTCATCGGTGCGGAACGGCAGCGCCCAGACAAGGCCGGTATCGACCTCCACCGACAGATCGACGCGGGGGTTCTTCTTGGCCGCCCATGCAGCCCCGGTCATCCCGGCAAGGTTGGCATCCGCCCGGCCTGACGCCACGGCCTCGACCGCATCGGTCTGGGTGCCGAAAGAGATCACCTCCCAGCCGTAGTCGCCAGCGCGTTCGGTCAGCCACGATTCGTAGACCGACCCCTTGTTGGCAGCGATGGTCAGACCCTTGAAATCATCGAGCGTCGTCTTCGGCTCGGTGCCTGCGGGCACCACGAAGCTGAAGTTGGTGTCCATGAAGCCTTCGGTGAACAGCAGGTTCGCGGCGCGCTCTTCGGTCACCGTGGTCGGGGCGGCGATGAAGTCATAGGTGCCAGCCTGCAAAGCGGGAAGCAGACCCGAAAATTGCGCGGCGGTCACATCCACCGGCACGCCCAGCTTTTCGGCCATCGCCGCTGCCAGATCGACGTTGAAGCCTTCGATGCCGCCGGACATCGTGGGCATGGCATGCGGCGCAAAGGTGCCATCCAGCGCGACCTTATAGCCGTCGGCCTTAACCTCGGCGATATCGGCGGCATGGGCAGTCGCGGCGCTGATCGCAGTGGCGCAGGCAAGCGCGGCGATGCCGGTCCATTTCATCTGAAACATGTGTGTTCTCCGTGTTGGCCGGGCCCTTGTTGGTGACGTCTTGCGAGCGGACCCCTTCCGGCACTCCACCCATGCCAGCGGTGAGAACAATATAATTTCAGCCTATCTCTCTAATAATATTATAAGGTTTGGTTATGATTTTGCCGCAGATTGGCCGATAATCACGCGCGCGAAAATTTCGTAACCAACTGATTTTTGAACGAATACTCGCGCACAACCACGAAACAAAACAACTGTTTTACAATTTCGGTGCAATCAGGTTCGAAAACCCAAGCGCGCCGTATGAGGCAGCCTTGCGCAAAGTTCATGCAGTTTTGAAACAACCGTTTGAGTGCGAACAGGCGCAGGCGACTCGGCTCTCAGCGGGTAAAGCGCATAGAGTCAGAACCTGCTTGGCACGCGGTCGGCGGGGGCAAAGCCGCCGATGATAAGCCCGATCACCCGGTCAAACACCCGGTCCGACAGTTCGGCCCCGTCCTCGCGCGCGCCCAGCAACTCGATCCGGCGCACCAGCGGGTCCATATCCGACAGCAGATGCACCGCCGCACCGCGCGCGAATTCATAGCGCCAGATCAGATCGTCCCGGGTCAGATGCGGGAAGGTCCGCGCCATTTCGGAGATGAAGCGCTGCGCCACATGGTCGTTGCGGGCGAAACTTGCCTGCGCCAGCGGATCCTGCGGCTGGATGCGCATATGATACAGCATCCGCAGATAAAGGCTGCCGCCATCCTCGGCGCGCGACACCTCGCCGATCGGCTCGATCAGCGCGCGCAGGATCGCCTCGCCCGCCAGCGCAGCACCTTGGGATGCGGTCAGGGTCATATCCAGCCGGGCCAGCCGCCGGGCATTCACCGCGCCCGTGATGTCATCTATCGCCGCCGCGATCAGCGCATCCTTGGAGCCGAAGTAATAGGTGACCGCCGCGACATTGGCGCCCGAGGCTTCGGTCACATCGCGCACCGATGTGGCATGCGGCCCCTTGCGGGCGACAAGCTCTTTGGTCGCGGCGAGGATCGCGCGCTTGGCCTGCTCGCCCTTGGGGGTTTTCTGCGCCGCGCGACTGCCCTGCCCGGCCCTGTCGGTCTGCTGCTGCTCGTTGCTCATAATTGCGGCATCTCCCCGAACCACCCATCGCGTCGGCGTCCTCTTTGCGGCTTTCGCCTTGCGAGGGCAATGTGGCGCGCCTAGAAAATTAAAACAACCGTTTGATATTATGGAGGCGCAGATGCCGGCACCCGATTCCCCAAGCCCGATTGCCGGACATCCCACCGAAAGCGCCTATCTCCCGCCCGGCGCGCGCCCCGTCGACACCGGTGATTATCCTTATGCGCCCATGCGGGGGCGGCCCCGGCTGCGCTGGCCCGGCGATGCCCGGGTGGCGTTCTGGATTGCGCCGAATGTCGAACATTACGAATGGCAGCCGCCGGTCAATCCCAACCGCACGCCCTACCCCCGCACTACCCCCGACGTGCTGAACTATAGCTGGCGCGACTATACCCACCGGGTCGGCTTCCGCCGAATTGTCGAGGAAATGGCCAAGCGCGACATTCGCGGCTCGGTCTCGCTGTCGGTCTCGGTCTGCGACCACTTCCCCGATGAGGTGCGCCAGATGTGCGATCTGGGGTGGGAGCTGTTTTCCCACGGGCTTTACAACACGCGCTATTTCTACGGCATGTCGCTAGAGGATCAGCGCGCCGTCATCCGCGCCTCGCAGGAGGCGATTGGCCGATTTGGTCAGCGGCTCGACGGATGGCTGACGCCCGCGATCACGCCCTCGCTGGAAACCCAGCGCCTGTTGGCGGAGGCCGGGCTGCGCTACACGCTCGACTATTTCCACGACGATCAGCCGATGCCTTTGGATGTCGGGCCGGATCACCGCTTTGTCACCGTGCCCTATTCGATCGAGATGAACGACATTCCGCTGGCGCATTGGAACAACATGGCCGTGGACGAGATGCTGACAACACTGAAGGCACAGTTCGACCGGCTCTATGCCGAGGGCGCAGAGAATGGCCGGGTGATGTGTTTTGCCATTCATCCATTCGTGCTGGGGCAGCCGCACCGGATCGACGCCTTTGCCGAATTCCTCGACCATGTGAAATCCCACGATCAGGTCTGGTATCCCACTGCGCGCGAGATCGCCGCCCATTACGAGGCCACCCATTACGACACCATGACCGACTGGCTGGGCCAGCTGCACGGAGACCGCGCATGAGCCGCCAGATCACCCCCACCGGGCCGGAACACTTGCAGATGCCGAAGCTGCGCGCGGGCATGGACCACGATTTCTACGCCCCGCGTGACACATGGTCCGTGCCGCGACTGGATTTCGGCCCGGACGTGCATCTGGGCATCTGGCTGCAAATCGCGGTCGAATGGTTCCCCCTCGACATCAGCGGACAGCCGTTTCTGCCCATCGGCGCGCCCGCCCGGCCATGGCCGGATTCAGAGACCTACACCCAGCGCGATTACGGCAACCGCATCGGCATCTACCGGATGATGGATGCGCTGGCCGCGCGTGGCATGACGGCCAGTGCGTTTCTCAACGCCCGCGTGGCGCAGCGCTACCCGATCCTTGCGCGCTACATTCGCGAGGCAGGTTGGGACGTGGTCGCCGCCGGTCTGGACGCCGGAGCGATCCATCACGAAGGCCTCCACGAAGACACCGAGCGCGCGATGATTGCCGAGGCGCTGTCGCTGCTGCGCGCCGAAAGGCTGGAGCCTGCCGGGTGGCACAGCCCCAGTTGGTCGCAATCGACCCGCACGCCGCGTCTGCTGCGGGAGGCCGGGATCACCGCCATGGCCGACTGGGCCAATGACGAGGCGCCCTATGCGTTTCAGACCGGCACCGGCACCATCGCGTCGCTTCCCGCCGCGTTCGAACTGTCGGACCGCGAGATCCTCTTTGCCCGGCAGGCCCGGCTTGCGGATTTCGAGGCCAATATCACCGCAGCCGCCCGCCGTCTGACGCGCGAGGCCGCAGACAGCGGCACACCCCGCCTGCTCTGCCTCAATCTGTCGCCGTGGCTGATGGGACAGCCGTTCCGCATCAACGGGTTCGAACGCATCCTCGACATGCTCGGCGGCATCGACGGCGCGCGCACGGTGCAGGTGGCGGATATCCTTGCGGCCAGTCTGGACCTGCGCAATGGCTGACACGCGCCCCGGCGGCAGCAGCGGCGAGGACGGAGTGGCAAATTCGGCAGCCAGCCCCCCGGACAGTCCCCCGGCCAGTATCGTGCCGCTCGCGCTTTGCGTCTCAATCGCGTTCCTGATGGAAACGCTGGACAGCACGATCCTGATCGCCGCCCTTCCGGCCATCGGCGACGATTTCGGCATTCCCCCGCTGCGGGTCAATGTGGCGGTGACCGTCTATCTTGTGACGCTCGCGGTGATGATCCCGGCCAGCAGCTGGCTGGCCGACAGGTTCGGCGCGCGGCGGGTATTTCTGCTGGCGGTGCTGGGCTTCATGGTAACCTCGCTCGGCGCGGCGCTGTCGCAATCGCTGGCGCAACTGGTCGTCATGCGCATTGCGCAGGCTACCGCCGGGGCGATGATGACCCCGATCGGGCGGCTGCTGCTGATCCGGCACACACCCCGCGCACAATTGGCCAGCGCCATCATCTGGATGTCGACACCGGTGCAGATCGGCCCGGTGCTGGGGCCCTTGCTGGGCGGCTGGATCGTCACCTATGCGACATGGCCGCTGATCTTTCTCGTCAACCTGCCGCTGGGGCTGATCGGATTGGTGTTCGCCATGCGCATCCTGCCTGCCGATGCTCCGGCGCAGTCGGACCGGGCGACGCCGCGCGCCCCGTTCGATTGGCGCGGCTTCGGCCTGATCGCCATCGTGCTTGCGGCGGCGCAGATCGTTATCGACCAGTTGGTGCATCCCCTGCTGCCGGTGCCGCTAACGCTGGCGCTGCTGCTGGCCGTGCCGGTGGCGATGGGTCTCTATCTGCACCGTCCCGCGCCCCGCCCGCCCGGCAAGCCCGCGCTTGACCTGTCCTTGATGCGGTTGCGGCTGTTCCGGCTGGCGCTAGGCTGGGGCGTGCCCGCACGGATCGGCATCAACGCGGTGCCGTTCCTGCTTCAGCTGCAACTTCAGCTGGGGTTTGGCTGGTCTGCCGCGCGGGCCGGGACCGTGGTGGTCCTGATCGCCGGGGGCGCGATCGTGCTAAAGCCGTTTGCCGCGATGATCCTGCGCCGCGCCGGGTTCCGCCGCGGGCTTGCCGGCAATGCCGGGATCGCGGCGGCGCTGACCGTCGCGCTGGCGCTGGTCGGCCCGGACACGCCGCTGCCAGTGCTGGTTGCGCTGGTGCTGGTCTTCGGCATCAGCCGGTCGCTGCAGTTCAACCTGATCAACACGCTCGTCTTTGCAGACGTGCCCGCAGACCGGCAGAGCAGTTCGACGGCACTGGCTGGCGTCGGGCAGCAACTGTCGATGGCGCTTGGCATTTCTATTGCGGCGGTGCTGGTGGCGCAGCTTGGCGCGCTTGGCATCGCGCCCGGCGCAGATGCGATTTCGGCGGCGATGGTCGGCATGGCGGCGATCACCGCGCTGGCCGGGCTGGGCTATGCGCTGACGCTGCGCGGGGAGGATGGCGCCGCCATCGCCACCCCGGCGCGCCGCCCAACGAAAAGGAGCGCCTGATGGCTGCCGCGTCCGAGACCTCACCCGCCACATGGGCCCTGACCGACATCACCGCCGCGCTGGACGCCGGGCGGCTGAGTGCGACCGCTCTGGTCACGGCGGTGCTCGAACGGCTTTACGCGACCGAACCGCAGATCCACGCCTATCTCCGCCATGACGGCGACGCGGCGCTGGCCCAAGCCGCGGAGGCAGACCGCCGCGCGGCGCAGGGCGCGCGGCGCGGCCCGCTCGATGGTGTGCCGTTCGGGGTAAAGGACACGATCTACACCGCGCGCTTGCCCACCACCGCAGGCTCCGCCGTGCCGCAGGACTACGACCCGACCCTGAACGCCACGCTCGTCGCGCGGCTGGAGGCGCAGGGCGCGATCCTGCTCGGCAAGTGCAACACTTGGGAATACGGGACCGGATCGGGCCATGTGCGGTTTGACCTGCCCGCCCCGCCCGCGCGCAACCCGTGGAACCCGGCGCATTATACCGGCGGGTCGTCATCGGGGTCGGCGGCGGCGGTGGCGGCGGGGTCGGCGTGCTTCACCCTGGGCACGGACTCGGGCGGCTCCGTCCGCCTGCCCGCCGCTGGATGCGGCGTCGTGGGGTTCAAGCCGACCTTTGGCGGGCTGTCGCGCGCGGGCATCCTGCCGAATACATGGAGCTTCGATACGCCGGGACCGATCTGCGCCACCGTGGCGGATGCCGCGCTGGTCCATGACGCCATCGCCGGACACGACCCCGGCTGCGATGTCAGCCTTACCGCCGCGCCGCCGTGCCTCGCCGCGCAGCCGGGGCGCTCCATCGCCGGGCTGCAGGTGGGGCGGATCACCAATCTCGACGGGCCGGAGGGGCCACCCGACCCCGCGATCCTCGCGGCTCTCGACCACGCCGCGCAGGCCTTTGCCGCGCTGGGGGCCCATGTGCAGGATCTGCACATGCCGGTCGCGCCGTCGCAATTCCGCGCTGTCGCCGCGCCGATCAACTGGGCCGAAAGCTTCACCCTGCATGAGCGTGATTTCCTGACCCAGCGCCACCGCATGGGACAGGCCCTGCGCGATAAGCTGGAAACCGGGATGTATCTGCGCGCGGTCGATTACCTTGCCGCCACGCGGGAACGCCGCCGTCTGGTGGCGCAGGTGGATGCGCTGTTCGGACAGGTCGATCTGCTGCTGTTACCCATGACCTACGGGCCCGCGCCCCGGATCACCGAAACCGACGCCGTGCAGAGCTTTACCACCGGATCGGCAGGCAGTGCTTTTTCGCTGACCGGGCACCCCGCGCTGTCACTGCCTGCGGGTCTGACCGATACCGCACAGGGCGGCGTGCCCGTGGCCGTGCAACTGGCCGCAGGGTTCCGGCAGGATGCGGTGCTGATCCGCGCGGCGCATGCGCTGGAACAGGAATTCGCGCACCGTGGCATCCATACCCCGCGCCGTGCGCCATGTGGCGGCATGGCCCCCGCCGCCCAAGACCACGAAAGGAGCATCACCCCATGACCGATCACCCCGACGACAGCAGCCCCTCCGCCATCGCCGCGCGGCTGGTCTGGGAGCGGAGCGGCGCGCAGGCACCGACCGGCGCGGACCTGACGCGCGCAGCCGCCGCCTATGACCGCGCGCTGGCGCTGGGCCGCAACATACCGCGCCAAAGCGATAAGCTCACCGCCCCGCTGCTAGGGCCGCGTACCGATATCGACGCCTAGCGCCCGGCTTCCCCAGCCGCACCAGCCCCGGCAAAGGGCGCGATGGTGATTCCGTTTTCCTCAAGCGCGGTGCGCAGCGCGCGGGCGATGTCGACCGCGCCGGGGGTGTCGCCATGCACACACAGCGTCACGGGCTCCACCGGCAGGCGTTTTCCGCCTGTGGTCGGGATGTGGCCGTTCACGACCATCTCCAGCACTTGATCGAGGCTCTGCGCCGGATCATGGATCACCGCCCCCGGCGCGCTGCGCGGGGTCAATGCGCCTTCGTCGGTATAGCTTCGGTCCGCGTAGATCTCGCAGGCAAGCCGCAGCCCCGCCCGCTCCGCCGCTGTCCATGTCTCGGAATAGGGCAATGAGACATAGACCAGATCGGGATCCACCCGCTGCACCGCCCGGACGCACAGCGCGGCAAGATCGGGATCGGCGGCGGCCATGTTGTTGAGCGCGCCATGCGGCTTCACATGAGTCATCCGGTGCCCATGCGCCGCGCACATGCCCTGCATCGCCGAAATCTGATAGATCAGCTGCGCTTCCAGATCTTCGGGGCGCTCACCGCTGATCCGGCGCCGCCCAAACCCGTGCAGATCCTGAAACGACGGATGCGCCCCGACCGACACGCCATGCTCCCGCGCCAAGGTGATGGTGTCGCGCATCACGCTGGGATCGCCGCCGTGGAACCCGCAGGCGACATTGGCCGAACTGACCAGCGCCATCATCGCCGCGTCGTCGCCAATCACATAGGCGCCGAAGCCTTCGCCCATGTCGCAGTTCAAATCGATCCGTCGCGCCATTCCATCGTCTCCGCTCCTGATGTCGCGCCAGAACTCGCGCCGCAGGCCGCCGGGGTCAAGCACCGGCAGCGCCAAAACACAGCGGGCTTGCATTGGAATACAGATGGTATACTGAAATGGAGTGTGTGTTTCGCGTTAGGAGTCTGACACCCCCGATGCCCAGCCTGCCCTCCCGTCCCCTACATCCGCAGCCGCCGCGATGAGCGGTGCCGCATCCCTTGCCCAGCGCGCCCATGCGGGCCTGCTGTCGATGATCGCGGCGGGGGAATTGAAACCCGGCGACATTCTGCAGGAGGCTCCTCTTGGCCAACGGCTTGACATGTCCCGCACTCCGGTGCGCGAGGCGCTCAAGCGGTTGGAGAGCGAGGGGCTCGCCCACCCGCAGGGCCGGTTTACCCGGCTCAGGATGATCCCGGCGGCGGAGGTGGAGGAGATATTCTTTCTGCGGCTGGCGCTGGAGCCGGGCTGCGCCCTCGCGGCGGCCCGGCAGGTGGCGGCAAGCCCCCCGGCCCGGGCTGAGGTCACGGCGATGGCGGACCGTGTCACCGCCCTGCACGGCGACCCTGCTGCCGAACCCACCGACACCCCATGGCAGATCGATGTCGCGCTGCATCTGCTGGTGGCGCGGCTGGCGGGCAACCGCGCCACAATGCGCGTGGTGGGCGATCTGCACCGCCGCACGTCAATCTTCGATCATGGGCTGGTGCCGGATCGCTTTGCCGCCGCCTGCGCGCAGCATCTGCATATCCTCGATGCCATCGCGCAGGGCGACGCGGCCGGGGCCGAGGCCGCGATGCGCCAGCATTTGAGCGATGCCTGCGCGGCCATTCTGGCGCGGATCGCGCCGTGCGCCCCCGACGCCCGCGCAGAGGGCACCTCATGACCCAGCGCGGCGGCGAAACCCTGACCCAATCCGCCTATCGCCGGATCAAGCAGGATATCTTGGCGGGACGGATCACGCCCGACGCTATCCTGTCGGAACGCGCGCTGGCGGACAGCCTCGGCATTTCCCGCACGCCGCTCCGCGCTGCCCTGTCCCAACTGGAACGTGAGGACGTCATCGCCCGCCTGTCGAACGGCGCGATCACCGTGCGCGCCGTTCCCATCGAACAGGTGCTGGAAATCGCCCATCTGCGCCGCGCGCTGGAAAGCGCCGCCGCCGCCCGCGCGGCGGAGCGGGTGGCAGAACGCGCAGCACAGGCCGCAGCGACCGACACGGACAGGGGCGCCGAAGCCTATGCCGCGCTGCGCGCTACCGCCGATCTGATGCGCCCGGTCGCGGCGGGGGCGGTGACCTGCGGCTTTGCGGAATTTTGGGATCTGGACGAACGCTTCCACCTTGCCGTGGCCCGTGCCGCCGGGCTGACGCTGCTGCCGCAAATCATCACCGAACAGCGCGCTATCGCCCGCCGCTCCACCATCGGGCGGCGCAAGGACGAGTTCGCCACGCAGAGCGCGGAACATCTGGCCGTTCTCGACGCGATCGAGGCAGGCGATGCCGCCGCCGCCCGCGCCGCGATGCTGCATCATTTCGACCGCGTGCACGCGCGTTTCCTTGCCTCGCTGGACCCGACGCCATGATGCGCCTTGTCCCACACCTGACACCGACCTCACACCCGCCCCCCGCCTGATCCGGGCGGGCCTGAACAGGAGACGATCCATGCAATCCCTTTTCCATCTGGCCATTCACATCACCGATCTGGATGCCGCGCGGCAATTCTACGGCGGCGTGCTGGGCTGCACCGAAGGCCGCTCGACCGACACATGGGTCGATTTCGATTTCTTCGGCCACCAGCTGTCCCTGCATCTGGGCAAACCGTTCGAAACCACCCGCACCGGCAAGGTCGGCGATCACATGGTGATGATGCCGCATATCGGCGCGGTGCTGCGGCTTGACGACTGGCTCGCCCTGTCGGACCGGCTGACGCAGAATGGCGTTGAATTCGATATCCCGCCGGTGATCCGCTTCGAAGGCGAGCCGGGGGAGCAGCGCACCATGTTCTTCTTCGATCCTTCGGGCACCCCGATCGAAATCAAGGGCTTTCGCGATTTCGACGGCCTGTTCGCAAGCTGACGCGCGAGGCAGGCACCCGGTGGTTGCGGGTGCCTGCCCCCTATCCCCCCGGCCTGCGCGCTGCCGCAACGTCGCGACAAAGCTCACTTCTTTGTCAGCCGCGCTGGCTTGACCCTCCAGTGCAGGAGGGTGGTCTACGACGGCGCAACGCCGCGCGGTCCCCCGTGCGGTCAGCCAACGTGTGAGCCTCAGGACGGACCGCCCTTCATGACCAAGACCCTTGCCGCCATCGCCGCCTTTCTACTGATCGCAGGGGCCGCCGTGTATTGGAACATGCCCCGCCCCATGTCGCAGGCGGATGGCGGCCACATGATGACCCCGCCTGACACCTCCTCGCTGGAGCAAGGCGAAGCCATCGCTCAGGTCGCCCTGCCGGCGGAACTGTCGAGCGAGGCGCAGATCGGCAAACGCATGTTCGAGGCCAAATGCGCGCAGTGCCACGGTGCCAATGCCGCCGGGCAAAACGGTGTCGCGCCGCCGCTGGTGCATAAGATCTACGAGCCAAGCCACCATTCCGACGCCGCATTCGTCAGCGCGGCGCAGAACGGCGTGCGGTCGCATCACTGGAATTTCGGCGACATGCCCCCGGTCGAGGGGCTGACCGATGCCGATGTGAAGATGATCGCGACATATGTGCGCGCGCTTCAGCGGGAAAACGGCATACTCTGACCCATGCGCGCCTGCGGACATCTCATCGCCCTGTTGCGTGTGGGCCTGCTCTGCGCCGTTGTCGTGGCGGGGCTCACGCCGCAATTGGCCGCCACCCATGATGCGGGCAGCGCGTCCGCGCATGCGGTGGACCATGCGGCGGGCCACACCGTCACCGACACTCACGCAGGCGCCGCCGATGCGGCCCACGGCGCAGACCATTCGGTGATCGCAGAGGCCTTTGGCGATTGTCATCCCGGCCTCGACTGCGCCGTCAGCGCCATGATCGCCCCGCATATCCGCCTGACCATGCCGCCCACCTTGACCACCGCCGCGCCCCGGCTGGCCCCGCACCAGCAAACCGGCACCGCCCTCGCCGACGAGCCGCCGCCGCCACGATCCACCGTCTGAAACCGGACCTCTCCCTTTCAGACGACAAGGATCACGATCATGAAAACCAAGTTTCCCTTCACCCGTCACATCGCCTGTGGCGTCCTTTTTGCAGGCGTGGCCTCCGCCGCGCTGGCCCATTCCGGCGCCACCGGTCTGGTCAAGGAGCGCATGGTGGCGATGTCCGCCATGGGCGACGCGATCAAAAGCGTCGCACCGATGATGAGCGGCGATGCCGCGTTCGACGCCGATGCGGTGCGCGCGGCAGCCGGGGTCATTCAGGACCATGCGGGCGATACGATGACCGCGCTGTTCCCCGAGGACGACGCAAACGAAGCCTCCTATGTCAAGGATGCGATCTGGCAGGATTGGGATCAGTTCAGCGACCTCGCCCAGCAATTGAAGCTCTATGGTGAAGGTCTGGAACAGGCCGCCGCCAACGGGCTTGCGGCTGCGGGGGGCGCGGACAGTTCCGCCATGATGGGGACGTCTGACATGATGGGCGCGGCCCCCGACACCGCCGACATGATGGGCGGGTCGGCCATGATGGGTGGCAGCGCGGCGGAACCGATTCTGAGCGTCGATGCCTTGGCGGCCATGCCCGCCGACGAGGTCTTCGCCAAGGTCAGCGACACCTGCTCGGCCTGTCACACGAAATTCCGCAAAGAGGCCCGGTGACATGCGGCGTCTTGTGACGGCGGCTGCCGTGCTGGCCCTGACGGGCGGCGCGGCGGTCGCGGCGCTCATGGTCTGGCCGATCGGTCAGAACCCGGAGCAGATCACCCTTGAGGGCGATGTGCAGCGCGGTGCCTATCTGGCCCGCGCCAGCGGCTGCATCGCCTGTCACACCGATTTCGAGGCAGGCGGCGCGCCGCTGGCCGGGGGCGCGCCGCTGGTGTCGCCCTTTGGCACCTTCTACCCGCCGAACCTGACCACCGATCCCGATCACGGCATCGGCGACTGGACGATGATGGACTTCGCCAAGGCCGTGCGACAGGGCATCTCACCGGAGGGCGCGCCCTACTATCCTGCCTTCACCTACCCGTTTTATGGGGAGTTCTCGGATCAGGACATCGCCGATCTATGGGCCGCGTTCCGCACCGTGGCCCCGGTCGCCGAACCCGCGCCCGCCCATGATGTCGGCTTTCCCTTCGATCAGCGCTGGGGGTTGAAGCTGTGGCGCGCGGCCTATGCCGGCGCTCCACGCACAGGGCCGGTCGACGGGCGGAGCGAGACGTGGAACCGGGGCCGCGAACTGGTGCGCGGGGCGGCCCATTGCGGCGCGTGTCATACCGGGCGCAATCTGGTCGGTGGCCGGATCGCAAACGCGGTGTTTTCGGGCAATGACGACCTGCCCGGCGACAATGCCGCTCCGTCCATCAGGCCCCGCGCCCTGCGTGACGATGGCTGGACGGTGTCGAACCTCGCCTATGCGCTGCAAAGCGGCATCACCCCGTCGGGCGATGTGTTCGGCGGCAGCATGGGCGAGGTGGTTCAGAACGGCACCCGCTATCTGACCAAGGCCGACCTGACCGCGATGGCGACCTACCTCCTCGACAACGATCTGGCGGGGGCGGAGGCCGAGGATCTGGCAGGCACCGAACCCCAGACGGACACCGAGATGGCAGAGATGCCGACGGAGCCAGAGCCCGACCCGGCAGCGGAACCGGAGCCATATTCGGCACCTGACGCGACCCAAGTCGCCCCCGAACCGCACTCCGACACAGACTGAACCCGGAAGGGGCGACGCCCGCCCCTTCCCCTCACCGGGATATAGATGATGACCACACGGCGCGACTTCCTGATCCGCAGCGGCGCGACACTCGCCACTGCCGCCACCACCGCCGCCACCACTGCCGCCATGACGGGCCTGCCGCGTCTGGCCCGCGCGGCCACCGCCGGGCTGCCTGAACTGCGCGCGCAAAAAGCGCAGGTGCAGCTTGCGCCCGAAGGCTATCCGCAGACCGCGATCTGGGGCTATGGCGGCGCGCTGCCCGGCCCGGAACTTAGGCTGGCGCAGGGCGCACGGGTGCAGCGGCGCTTCGTCAATGATCTGCCGCAGGCCAGCACCGTGCATTGGCACGGGGTGCGGCTCGACAATGCGATGGACGGGGTGCCGGGCCTGACCCAAGCCGCCGTCGCACCGGGCGACGGGTTCGATTACGATTTCACCGCAGGCGATGCGGGCACCTTCTGGTATCACGCGCATGAACGCTCGGTCGAGCAGGTCGCGCGCGGCCTCTATGGCGCGCTGGTGGTGGAGGAAGCCGAGGCACCGGATGTCGATGCCGATCTGGTGCTGGTGCTCGACGATTGGCTGTTGGACCCGGAAACCGCGCAGATCGATACCGATTTCGAAGCCCCCCATGACCGCAGCCACGCGGGTCGGCGCGGCAATTTCGTCGCGACCAACGGGCAGCAGGCCTATTCCCGCGATGTGGCCACCCATGACCGGCTGCGGCTGCGGCTCATCAACGCCGCCAATGCCCGGATCTTTGTGCTGGATGTCGCAGGGATGGAGGGCTGGACGATCGCGCTGGACGGCATGCCCCTGCCCGCGCCGACGCCGCTGACCGAGCCGGTCCTGCTGGGGCCGGGGCAGCGCGCCGACCTGATCGTCGACATCACCGCCGAGCCGGGCGAGGTCGCGCAACTGCTGCGCTTCGACAGCCGCGATGGCGTCTCGCAAGCGGGCTTCCCTGTCACCGGCCAATCCGCCCGCAGCCGCCGCCCTGCCCCTGCCGCGCTGCCGCCCAATCCGCGCATGGGCGTGACGCTTGACGCCGATACCGCGGCCCTGCGCCTCAATATGGAAGGCGGCGCCATGGGCAGGCTCGATGCGGCGATCCTGAACGGCACGCGCCGCACCTTCCGCGAATTGGTCGAGGCTAACGAATTTTGGTCCTTCAACGGGGTCGTCGGGATGCCCGATGCGCCGCTCGCCACCTTGGCGCGGGGTCAGACCGCGACGCTGGAGATCCGCAACGACACGGCCTTTCCCCATGCGATGCACCTGCATGGCATGCATTTCCGTGAATTGGACGACACCGGCGCCGCCACCGGCCCGCTGCGCGACACGCTGCTGATGGCGGGCGGCGAGACCCGCAGCATCGGCTTCACCGCCGACAATCCCGGCGACTGGATGTTCCATTGCCATATGCTGAGCCACGCGGCCTCGGGCATGATGACATGGCTGCGGGTGGCATGATGCGGCGCGCGGCAGCTTTCGCATGCGCAGGCATCGGCGTTACCCTTGGGGTCGCGCTGCTGCTGGGCCGCACGTCCCTTGCCACCGCCGAGGGGCCGGAGCTTGCACAGCCCCTCGATCTCGTCGCGGCGGAGCAGCTCTATCAGGACAACTGCGCGGCCTGTCACGGCGCCGCGCTGGAGGGTCAGCCCGACTGGCGCAGCCCCGGCCCCGACGGCATCCTCCCCGCCCCGCCCCATGACGCCAGTGGCCACACTTGGCACCATTCCGACGCCATGCTGTTCGATTACACCCGTCTGGGCGGGCGCGAGGCCATGGCGCGCGAAGGGCTGGACTTCAACAGTGGCATGCCCGGCTTCGAAGACGTGCTGAGCGACGCGGAAATCCGCGCAATTCTGGCCTATATAAAATCGACATGGCCCGAACGTCAGCGCGCGGCGCAGGCCGAACGCGATGCCGCGGAACGGGCGGCGGAGCAGGCGGGCGGGCAATGACCGGCCCCGGTGCCGCGCCTTGGTGGCCCTGTCCGCGCTTACCTGACAGTCGCTGGAAGAAAATTAACACCTGTCCGTTGACCTTCCAGTGGGGGAAACCCCTACCTCTGCGCTGAACAGGCCGGGAGACCCCTATGTCCAGCACCCAAAACATACGCCTCGCAATCGCAAACATGTCCTGCGGTTCCTGCGTTGGGCGGGTTGATCGCGCGCTCGCTGCGCTGCCGGGCGTCAGCGACGTGGCGGTGAACCTTGCGTCCGAAACCGTGCGCCTGACGCTCGATTCGCCGGCGCGGCTGGCGGAGATCATCGCGGCGTTGGAGCAGGCGGGCTACCCCGCGCGCCTCGCCAGCACCCGGCTGGCGGTAAACTCGATGTCCTGCGCATCCTGCGTCGGGCGGGTGGAACGCGGGCTGGCCGCCGTGCCGGGTGTGGTGCAGGTGGAGGTCAACCTCGCCTCCGAAACCGCGACCGTCCGCCATATCGAAGGTCTGGACCTCTCCGCGCTGCTGGACGCCGCCGCCGCCGCTGGCTACCCGGCGGAGCCGGTGGCCCCAACAGGCGGCGCAACCCCTGATGCCACCACCGACCGCGCCACGCGCAAGGCGGACGAAGCCCATGCGCTGGCCCGCCGCACCCTGATCGCCGCGCTGCTGACCTTGCCGGTTTTCACGCTGGAAATGGGGCGCCACTTGATCCCCGGATTTGGCGGGCTGATCGACGCGACCCTTGGGCAGCAGACCAGCTGGCTGATCCAATTCGTTCTGACCACCGCCGTTCTGGTGGGGCCGGGGCGCATGTTCTACCGCAAGGGCCTGCCCGCGCTACTGAAGGGCGCGCCGGACATGAACAGCCTCGTCGCGGTCGGCACGGGTGCGGCGTATCTGTTTTCGCTGGTGGCGTTGTTCGCGCCCACGCTGATCCCCGAGACCGCCCGCGCCGTCTATTTCGAGGCCGCCGCCGTCATCGTCGTCCTGATCCTGCTGGGCCGCTGGATGGAGGCGCGTGCCAAGGGCCGCACCGGCGCCGCGATCCAGAAGCTTCTGGGCCTGCAGGCCCGCACCGCCCGCGTGCTGCGTGACGGCGATACGCGCGATGTGCCCATCGATGAGATCCGCGCAGGCGACATCCTCGTCGTGCGCCCCGGCGAACGCATCGCCGCTGATGGCGAAGTGACCGAGGGCAGCTCCCATATCGACGAAAGCATGATTACCGGGGAGCCGCGCCCGGTCGGCAAAAGCATGGGCGATCCCGTCACCGGCGGCACCGTCAACGGCGCGGGCGCGTTTCAATTCCGGGCCACCCGCGTCGGTGCCGACAGCACGCTGGCGCAGATCATCCGCATGGTGGAGGAGGCGCAGGGCGCCAAGCTGCCGATCCAAGGCATCGTGGACCGGATCACCATGTGGTTCGTGCCCGCCGTGATGGCGCTTGCCGCGCTGACGGTGCTTGCATGGCTGCTGCTGGGACCCGCACCCGCGCTGGCCTTTGCGCTGGTAGCCGGGGTGTCGGTGCTGATCATCGCCTGCCCCTGCGCGATGGGCCTTGCCACCCCGACATCGATCATGGTGGGCACGGGCCGGGCCGCTGAAATGGGCGTGCTGTTCCGCAAGGGCGACGCGCTGCAACTTCTGAGCGGGGTCGAGGTCGTCGCGCTGGACAAGACCGGCACCGTGACCGAAGGCCGCCCCGAATTGACCGACCTGATCCTGAGCGACGGCATCGACCGGCAGCGCCTGCTGTCGCTCGTCGCGGCGGTCGAGGCACAGTCCGAGCATCCGGTCGGCGAGGCCATCCGCCGCGCGGCACAGGCCGAAGCCGCCCCGCATCTGCCCGCCGACGGGTTCGAGGCCATCCCCGGCTACGGCGTCCGCGCCCGCGTCGACGGCCATGACGTGCTGGTCGGTGCCGACCGGCTTCTGACGCGCGAGGGCATCGACAGCAGCGCATTGGTGGCGGACGAAACCCGGCTTGCCGAACGGGGCCGCACCGCGCTGTTCGCCGCGATCGACGGACGCGCCGCTGCCGTGATCGGCGTGTCGGACCCGGTCAAACCCGCCAGCGCCGCCGCCATCGCCGCGCTGCACGATCTGGGCCTGCAAGTCGCGATGATCACCGGAGACAAGCGTGACACCGCGCTGGCCATCGCCAATGAAACCGGCATCGACCATGTGATTGCGGGCGTGCTGCCCGATGGCAAGGTCGCCGCGCTGGATGAACTGCGCGCAGGCTCCGGCACGCCCCGCCGTGTGGCGTTCGTCGGCGACGGGATCAACGACGCGCCCGCGCTGGCCCATGCCGATGTCGGCATCGCCATCGGCACCGGCACGGATGTGGCCATCGAATCCGCGGATGTGGTGCTGATGTCCGGCGATCTGCGCGGCGTGGTCAACGCGGTCGAAATCTCGACCCGGACGATGCGCAACATCCGCCAGAACCTCGGCTGGGCCTTTGGCTACAACGTCGCGCTGATCCCCGTGGCCGCAGGCGTGTTCTATCCTGCTTTTGGCCTGTTGCTGTCGCCGATGCTGGCGGCGGGCGCGATGGCGCTGAGTTCGGTCTTTGTGCTGAGCAATGCCCTGCGCCTGCGCCGCGTCACCCCCGTCATGGATGAACGGGTCGCGCACGCGCCCGCCGCCCCCCTCACCCCCGCGCCCGCTGAATAAGGAGAAGAAACATGAACATCGGAGACGTGGCGACCCGGTCCGGCCTGCCGGCCAAGACCATCCGCTACTATGAGGATATCGGTTTGGTGCAACCGCTGCGCAGCGCCAATGGCTATCGCAGCTTCCGCGAGAGCGATGTGCACAAACTGGCCTTTCTGGGCCGGGCGCGTGCTCTGGGGTTCAGCATCGAAGCCTGTCGCAGCCTGCTGGCCCTCTATGAGGACAAGGAACGCGCCAGCGGCGAGGTCAAGCAGATCGCGACCGAACATCTGGCCCGCATCGATGACAAGATCGCGGAACTGACCGAAATGCGCGCCACCCTGTCGCATCTCGTCGCATCCTGCGCCGGAGACCACCGCCCCGATTGCCCGATCCTCGCCGATCTGGCCAAGGCCAAGGCCAAGGCCCGCGCCGAACAACGCCCGGCAGACCGGGCCGCGCGCGGCTGAACGGAGCGCCCGGAACGACGCGGGGGCGCGGGGCTGCGCGCCCCGTCACCCCTTCTCCAGATCCTCGGTCGAGACGCCCAGAACACCGGCGATCTCCGCCAGCACGACTGCTTCTTCGGGCTTTTCCGCGCCGTCGGAGACGATGACGGACCACAGCGCCGCGACCACGGCGGAGCGGTCGGCATAGGGCACCGCCGCTTTGACCGAGCGGGCGAAATCAGCGGTGGCGGGGGCCTGCGGCTCCATTTTCTGCGCCTGCGCGCGCAGCTTGGCGGCGGCGACGGGGCTTAGCCCATAGCGTTCGGCCAGAATGCGGTCGATCTGGCGCACTTCCTCGAAGGCAAAGTTATTGTCGGATTTGGCGACCCGCACCAGCAGCGCGGCCAAGGCCAGCCGCGCATCCGTATCGGGCAGCGGCAGGGGCCGGGGCTGGGTCAGCCGGGTCAGCAGTTCGGAAAACATAATCTACTCCAAAGGCCGGAAGGCGCGCCGACAATAAGCCTAGCGCGCCGCGGCTTCAACGCCCGCTTTTGGGGGATGGGGCAGGATCCGCCGGAACCGCCCCGGCCAACCTAACGCCCCCTCGATGCCCGGCGTGTCCGGCCCGACAGGGACCCCCGCGCGCCATGACACGTCCGGGGGCGCCATGCGTCAGACCGACTTCTTGCGGCTTTCGTCGAGATAGATCTCACGCAGGCGCGTGGCGACGAAGCCGGGCTTGCCCGTGCCCACCGTCGCGCCGTCGATTTCGACGACCGGGGTCACAAAGCTGGATGCGGAGGTGATAAATGCCTCGTCGGCGTCCTGTGCTTCCTCGATGGAGAACGCGCGCTCCTCGACCTCCATCTGCGCCTCGCGGGCAAAGCGCAGGACAGCGGCGCGGGTGATCCCATGCAGGATCTCGGTGCCCAGGTGGCGGGTGATGATCTTACCGTTTTTGACGATATAGGCGTTGTTGGACGTGCCTTCGGTCACCACGCCGTCTTCGACCATCCACGCATCATCGGCACCGGCAGCCTTTGCCATCATCTTGCCCATCGAGGGGTAGAGAAGCTGCACGGTCTTGATGTCGCGGCGGCCCCAGCGGATGTCGTCGATGGAAATCACCTTCAGCCCGGTGCGCGCGACGGGGCTGTCGGCCAGACCCGGCTTGGCCTGCGTGAACAGCACCACGGTCTGCGGCGTGTCGGCGGCGGGATAGATGAAATCGCGGTCGGCGGCGCCGCGGGTGATCTGCAAATAGATCAGCCCATCGGTCAACTCGTTGCGGGCGATCAGCTGGCGGTGGACTTCTAGCAGGTCTTCGCGGCTCAGCGGCACGCCGATCTCCAGCTCGCCCAGCGACCGTTCCAGCCGTTTGGCATGGCCGTCGAAATCGATCAGCTTGCCGTCCAGCACGCTGGTCACCTCATAGACGCCATCCGCGAACAGGAAGCCACGGTCGAACACCGAAACCTTGGCTTCGGCTTCGGGCACATAGTCGCCATTGACGTAAACGGTGCGGGTCATTCTGATCTGTCTCCTATCCCCAGAGCGCCGGTGCGGCGGGATGCACCCCCGACGTGTCAAAGCACAGCGGGGTATCGCGGTCTTCGGCCAGAAGCAGCGGCCCGTCAAGGTCGGTCACCGCCGCACCCTGAGCGACCAGCACCGCCGGGGCCATCGCCAGCGACGAGCCGACCATGCAACCCACCATGATATCAAAGCCCATCGCGCGGGCCTCGTCGCGCAGGGCCAGCGCTTCGGTCAGGCCGCCGGTCTTGTCGAGCTTGATGTTGATCATGTCGTATTTGCCCTTCAGCGCGGGTAGCGAAGCGCGGTCATGCACGGCCTCGTCGGCACATAGCGGCACGGGCCGGTCCAGCCCGATCAGCGCCTCGTCATCCCCGGCGGGCAGCGGTTGCTCCACCATCTTGACGCCGAGCCGCACCAGATGCGGCGCCAGATCGGCATAGACCTCCACCGACCAGCCTTCGTTCGCGTCGAGGATGATATCGGCCCGCGGCGCACCTGACCGCACGGCCTCCAGCCGGGGCATGTCGTCGGGCGTGCCCAGCTTGATCTTCAGCAATGGCCGATGCGAATTCTGCGCCGCCTGCGCGCGCATCGCCTCGGGCGTGTCGAGCGACAGGGTATAGGCGGTGATCTCCGGCTTCGGCGCCTCCAGCCCGGCCAGTTGCCACACAGGCTTGCCCTCCTGCTTGGCCTGCAAATCCCACAGCGCGCAATCGACGGCGTTGCGGGCGGCCCCGGCGGGCAGCAGGCCTTGGAGAGAGGCGCGGGTCAGCGTGCCTTCGGGCAACGCGCGGATCTGATCGGCCACACTGTCGAGCGTTTCACCGTAGCGGGCATAGGGAACGCATTCGCCCCAGCCGCGCACGCCGTCCTGTTCCAGCGTCACGGTCAGCACCTCCGCCGTGCTGCGGGAGCCGCGGGAGATGGTAAAGACCTGTGCAAGGCGGAAGGTTTCGGACGTGACGGTGATCTGCATGATGGCTCCTGTATCGGGGAAATCGGGCACAGCTGCGGCGCGCTGGGCGCTGGGTGACGGGCGCCGGATGACGGGCGGAGGCGCATCGCCCCGGCCCGCCATGCCCCGCGCGGACGCGTCCGGCTTACAGTTCCGCCAGCCGGTCGACCAGCTTCGCCGCGCCGAACCGATAGGGATCGGTCGCGGGCAGCGCCATTTCCGCCTCCAAATTGGCAAGATAGGCGCGCGCTTCGTCCTCGGCCATGTGCTGCGTGTTGACCGAAATGCCGGTGACCTGCACCGCCGGGTTCACCACCCGCGCCAGCGTCAGCGCCACATCGCGCAGCTCATGCAGGCTGGGCAGCGCATAGGACGGCAGACCGCGCATATGGGTGCGGGTCGGCTCATGGCACAGAACCAACGCATCAGGCTGACCGCCATGAACCAGCGCCATCGTCACGCCGCTATAGGACGCATGAAACAGCGAGCCTTGGCCTTCGATCATGTCCCAATGGTCGTCGTCATTGTCGGGCGACAGCCATTCGACGGAACCCGCCATGAAATCGGCGATCACCGCATCGAGCGGCACGCCCTCGCCCGTGATCAGGATGCCGGTCTGCCCCGTGGCGCGGAAGCTCGACTTCATACCGCGCTCGCGCATTTCGGCATCCATCGCCAGCGCCGTATACATCTTGCCGACCGAACAATCGGTGCCCACGGCCAGACAGCGCTTGCCCCGCCGCTTCTCGCCGTTGGCGATCGGGTATTTGACGGTCGGGATGCGCACATCGTGCAGGGTGCGCCCGGTCTCCTGCGCTTTTTGCTTCAGATCGGGCTCATCGCGCAGCAGGCTGTGCAGCCCGGCGGCCAGATCAAAGCCCAGATCCATCGCCTCGCGCAGAACGTCCTTCCACGTCTCGGAAATCGTGCCCCCCCGGTTGGCGACACCAATGACCAGCGTCTTGGCACCGGCATCGCGCGCCTCTTCCAGCGTCATGTCGGTCAGACGCAGATCGGCACCGCAGCCGGGCAGACGGAACTGACCCACCGCGTTTTCGGGGCGCCAATCGCGAATGCCCTGACCCACTTTCGCGGACAGTTGGTCAGGCGCGTCGCCGAGGAACAGAAGATATGGGGTCTCGATCATGGGGTATGCTCCAATTTTGCGGCAAGGTAGGAGCTAGCGCGACGCAGGTGTTGGCAAACTGCGGCGCAGCGAAACTTCGCAATGCAATAATCTTCGACAATTTCGGCGTGTCGCGCAGAAACATTCGACCTGATTATAAAATAGTCGAATTATAAACTCGCTCAGCGTCATTTCGTCGAAGCACTCCGATTCCACCCCCGGGCAATCGTGCTGCACCTGCACAGCGAGATTGCAATCGACTGCGCAACAATATATCCCATTGCACGAACCATTCGGAACATAATTGCCGGAGCATTGCCTCATGTCCTTCCGCATCCAGTCTGCCCCGCCCGCGCGCCCGAACCGCTGTCAGCTGTTCGGCCCCGGCTCCCGTCCTGCGATCTTCGAGAAAATGGCGCGCTCCGACGTCGATGTCATCAATCTCGATCTCGAAGACAGCGTGTCCCCCGATGACAAACCCAAGGCCCGCGCCACGATTATCGAGGCGATTGGCGATGTGGATTGGGGGCGCAAACATCTGTCGGTGCGGATCAACGGGCTCGACACCCCCTATTGGTATCGCGATGTGGTGGACCTGCTGGAACAGGCCTCCGACCGTCTCGACCAGATCATGATCCCCAAGGTGGGCTGCGCCGAAGACATCTACGCCGTCGACGCGCTGGTCACGGCCATCGAACGCGCCACGGGCCGGAGCAAGCGGATCGCCTTCGAGGTCATTATCGAAAGCGCGGCAGGCATCGCCAATGTGGACGCCATCGCGGCGGCCTCACCCCGGTTGCAGGCGATGAGCCTTGGCGCGGCGGATTTCGCGGCCTCGATGGGGATGCAGACCACCGGCATCGGCGGCACGCAGGAAAATTATTACATGCTGCGCAACGGGGTGCAGCACTGGTCCGATCCGTGGCACTGGGCGCAGACCGCCATCGTCGCCGCCTGCCGCAGCCACGGTGTGCTGCCGGTCGACGGGCCATTCGGGGATTTCTCGGATGATGACGGCTTCCGCGCGCAGGCCCGCCGCTCGGCCACGCTGGGGATGGTCGGCAAATGGGCGATCCACCCCAAACAGGTCGCGCTGGCCAACGAGGTCTTTACCCCGTCCGAGGCGGCGGTGAGCGAAGCGCGCGAGATCCTCGCGGCGATGGAGCAAGCCCGCGCCGAAGGCGCAGGCGCGACCGTTTACAAGGGACGGTTGGTCGATATCGCGTCGATCAAGCAGGCGGAGGTCATCGTCGCGCAGTCCGAACTGATCGGCGCGGCCTGAGCGCGGGCGAGCTGCGGACAATCTCCGCTCTTGCCTGACCGGGCCGGGGCGCCTAATCCGCAGGCATGTCCGAGCCCGTTCCATATTCCCGCCATGCCCGCACCTTGCTGATCCTCGGCCTGCCGCTGATCGGCGGCAATGTCGGGCAGATGGCCGTGCAGGTCATCGATACGCTGATGCTGGGCTGGTATGACGTCTCGGCGCTGGCGGCGGTGATCCTTGGCTCGACCTTCTGGTTCGTGCTGTTCATCCTCGGATCGGGGCTTGCCTGGGCGGTGTCGCCGCTGGTCGCGGCGGCCGAAGCCTCTGGCGATCATGTCCGCATCCGCCGGGTGTCCCGCATGGGGCTGTGGGCCTCCGCGCTTTACGCTGTGGCGGTGCTGCCGCTGATGTGGTTCTCGCAGCCGCTGCTCAGCGCGCTGGGGCAAGACCCGGACTTGGCCGAAGCCGCGCAATCCTACCTGCGCATCACCGGCTGGGGCATGATCCCCGCGCTCGGCGTGATGGTGCTGAAATCCTACCTTGCCGCGATGGACCGCGCCGGGATCACCATGTGGATCACGCTGGCGGCGGCGGCGGCCAATGCGGTGCTGAACTATGCGCTGATCTTCGGCAATTGGGGCATGCCGGAACTGGGCATTCGCGGCTCCGCCATCGCGTCGCTGATGGTGCATGTCGTGTCGATCATCGGGCTGGTGATCTATGCGCGGCGGGTCTTCCCCGAACATGACCTGTTTCGGCGTCTATGGCGCCCGGATTGGGAGATCTGCTCGGAAATCCTTCGCATGGGCGGCCCCATCGGGCTGACCAGCCTCGCCGAGGTGGGCCTGTTTTCCGCGACCTCCGTCATGATGGGCTGGCTGGGGGAAATCCCGCTGGCCGCGCATGGCATCGCGCTTCAGGTCATTTCGGTGATGTTCATGGTCCATGTCGGGCTGGCACAGGCGGCGACGATTCTTGCCGGGCGAGCGATGGGCCGGGGCGACACGCGGGGTCTGGCGCGGGGTGGGCGCACCGCCATCGCCATGTCACTCGGCTTTGCCGTGCTGACCATCGGAATCTTTGTCACGCTGCCCGCGCTGCTGATCGGGATGTTCGTCGATCCCGCCGATCCCGACCGCGCGCTGATCCTTGCAACCGGGGTGCCGCTGCTGCTGGTGGCGGCAGTGTTCCAACTGGCCGACGCGATGCAGGTGGTGGCCTTGGGGCTGCTGCGGGGCATCCGCGACACCAAGGTGCCGATGCTCATCGCGGCCATCGCCTATTGGCCGGTGGGGATGCCCGTGGCCTATCTGCTAGGCTTTACGCTGGACTATCGCGGACCCGGTGTCTGGATGGGGCTGACCTTTGGGCTGGGTGTCGCCGCGATCCTGCTGCTGTGGCGGTTCTGGGGGCCCGGACTGCGCGCCGTGCGCCGGGGCCCGGCGGGGGCCGCCACGACCTGAAACCTGACGCTGGGTAAATTGACCCTGCCCTTTCTGGAACCGAGGTGTTACTACTCAGGGGAGAGTATGTGAACACCGCACGCAACGGGGTCAGGGTCATGACAAGTCTGCGTATCGACGACAAGCTCGGCGATGTCTTGCGCCGTCAGCCCGGTCAACTGCACGCCGTGATCGACGGGGCCTATTTCGACAATCTGCCCGAACGGCTGGCACTGGCCGGGATACAGGGCGCGCCGCTTTACATGGACGAAACCGAACTGCCTGCGCCTGCGCGCGGGCCGCATCTGGTGCCGTGCCCTTCGATCTTTGCGATGGAGCAGGTGCGCGATGTCTGCGGCGGCCTGCCCGCAACCGTGTGGTGGGCGTGGCCCCACGGGTCCGAGGCGCTGTGGCGGCACCTCAAACGGCTCAACCTCGTCGAAATTCCCGCCCATCGCGATGAACCCATCGTCGGACGGCGGCAGATCGGCGCGATCAACCGCGCCGCCAAAACCGAAACGGTGGTGTTTCGGCATGGCGATCCGCATGTGATCCGCCTGCTGATGCCGATCCTCAGCCCGGTGCAGAAGGCCCTGCTGTTCGGCGGGGCGGCAGCGATCATCGCAGACACGGGCGAAAGCGATCCGCCGCTGGTGGCGCGCAACCCGGCGCCAAGCCAACCGGCCCCGTTCGGGCGGCTGCATCTGTCGGACGCGCAGCATGACGAGTTGTCGGGCATTTACGGGCGCGGGCTGCGGCGGCGGGCGGTGAACGAATTTCGCGCGCGCGCCACGGTGTCCGATCAGGTGCTCATGAGCGACACGGATCTGGAGCGGATCAGCCTGCCCACGGCGGAGCGTATCACCCGCGCCTATGACCGGGCCGAGCGGTATGGCTGCGTGACCAAGGCGCAGATCTGGGAATTCATCACCCTCGATCTGCGCTATGGCGAGGGGTTCGAACTGGCCGAAGGCTGCGAGAAGGTCCGCGCGGCGCTCACCTTGCGCGATTCCAGCCCCGAAGAACGGCTGTCCCGCGCCGAGATGGAACTTGATTTCCTAAGCCTGCCGCGCCACCCCCTGCCCCCCGGCGCGCGTCTGTGACCCGACGAATGAACCGGGCATTCTGACACGGGTAACCTGAACCGGGCAAAAGGGGCACCCAACTCCGGGCACCCCTTTGCAACATAGGTCGCAGACCGGCTTCGGCCCGCATCCGTTCAGGCGGCGGCAAGCTCCGATTTCACCAGCTTCTCCACCTCATCCAGCGGATGGTTGGTGAGGGTCTTGGCGATCTCGCCCACTACGCGATCCGACACTTCCTTGTGGATCTTGTCACGCAGCGCGCCCAGAACCTGAGGCGACGCCACCAGAACGATGCGCTCGAACCGGTGCTTATGCGCCATCTTGTAAAGCACATCCGCCAAATCGTCGGCAAAGCGCTCCTTTTGCAGTTCGTGCCAGTCGGTATCGTCAAAGGACGACCGCTGCCCGGTGCCATTGTCGTTCATGCGTCCGGGGCGGTTGGCCCCCTGTTCCCGGTCAGACGGGTTTTCCTGCTCGTCCTTGCGGCGAACCTGCAGATGGGGGTGGTCACCGTCGCCGGTGTTTTCCAGAAACAGGGCCTTTTCGCTATCCGCGACCAGAACCCATGTGCCTTCTTTCAACAGGGTCATTGACCGTCCTCCTTCTCGTCGGATTTGGTCACGCGGGTCGCGCCTGCGGGGCGTTCGGTGGCGCGCTTTTCCTCGTCGCGGGTCGCGACTTTCTTGGCGGGATCGCCGCCAGCGCGGCCCTGATGGGAAATTTCGCCCTCGGCACCGAACAGGTCTTCCGTCTCGCGGTGTCCGTCCTTGGATCTCATACGCTCGGCCATGTCGGGTCTCCTTCCTTGTTATAGAAGGAAAACGCATCGCCTCAGGCGCGGTTCCTGCCCGTCTGTCCGGCGCGCGAGCCCATCGGCCCCACAATGCGCGCGATCAGGCCGTGGGGCTGACGAAATCGGCGGCGATCCGCATATCGCGCAGCGGGCGCACCACGTCGATCGCCTGTTGATAGAGGGGATGCGCCTTATAGGCCGCCAGTTGCGCCTCATCCTCGAATTCGCCGTAAACGACGAAATCCGGCCCTTCGCCGCCAGCGATGGCGTCGGTCTTCTGGTTGCGGCCAATCTCCAGCCGCAGGCAATGCGGATTGCGGGTCAGCAGCGACAGCCCGTCATGCACCGTTTCGGGGTCTTCTCCCGGTTTTACACTGAAAAACACGATATGTCGGATCATGGGGGCGGCTCGTTTGTGCGGGCTGGTCGTGAAAAGACCCGCCGGGCTGGCCGGCGGGTCAAAGATCAGTGCGGCGTCGCGGCGCGGCTTACATGCGCGAGGCGACGTTTTCCCAGTTCACCAGATTGTCGAGGAAGTTGGTCAGATAGGCCGGACGCTTGTTGCGGAAATCGATGTAGTAGGAATGCTCCCACACATCACAGCCCAGAAGCGCGGTCTGGCCGAAGCACAGCGGGTTCACGCCGTTTTCGGTCTTGGTGACCTTCAGGCCGCCATCGGTGTCCTTGACCAGCCATGCCCAGCCGGAGCCGAACTGACCGGCACCCGCGGCCGAGAATTCTTCTTTGAACTTGTCGACGGAGCCGAAGCTGTCGGTCAGCGCCTTTTCCAGCTCGGACGGCATGCTCTTGGCACCGCCGGGGGCCATCATTTCCCAGAACTGGTTGTGATTCCAGAACTGCGAGGCGTTGTTGAAGATGCCATTCTGGGCGACGGCGTTGGCGTCATAGGTGCCCTTGATGATCTCTTCGACCGATTTGTTTTCCCACTCGGTGCCAGCGATGGCCTTGTTGCCATTGTCGACATAGGCCTTGTGGTGGATGTCGTGGTGGTATTCCAGCGTCTCCTTCGACATGCCGAACTCGGCCAGCGCATCGTGGGCATAGGGAAGATCGGGAAGTTCGAAAGCCATTGGAAAAACCTCTTGTCATTGTGTCGCATAAGCGTGATCGCTTGGGCAATATCTGTGCCCGTGGTCCCCAAGGGTCAAGCCGTATTCCCCGGCAGGCCCGCAAACCGGGTGACGATCGGCGCTAAAAAGCGCAGGTTTCACAATGTTGCCGCCGGGGTGCCGTGAAAGCCGCAAACCCGTCAGATCAGGTGATGACGGTGCACAAAGGCGCGCCGGACCCGCCCCCGGCGCCCGAAACCAAAGGACGAGACCCGCGATGAGCGCGACATACACGATCCTGTCGATGATGAAGGATGAGGGCCATTCCCTGCTGGAATGGGTCTGCTATCACCGGCATATCGGCTTCGACAACATCTGCGTCTACACCAACAACTGCAACGACGGCACCGACGCGATGCTGATCCGGCTCGAACAGCTGGGCCTTGTCCATCATTTCCGCAACGACGTGCCCGAGGGCAAGAAACCGCAGCCCAACGCCCTGTCTCTGGCGACCAAAAACCCGCAGGTCACCGACAGCGACTGGATTCTGACGATGGATGCGGATGAGTTTCTATCGATCAAGACCGGACGCGGCGACATCTCGGACCTGATCGCGGAAATGCCCGAAGGCACGGATGCGATGGCGATCACATGGCGGTTCTTTGGCTCCAACGGGGTGACCGACTGGAATCCGGGCCTCGTCACCGAAAGCTACACGCGCGCCGCGCCCGATGACTTCAAAAAGGGCTGGGGCGTCAAAACGATCTTCCGCCCCTATCCCAACATGAAGCTCGGCATCCATCGCCCCCATATCAAGAAATCCAAGCAAGACCCTGCCATGGCGCAGCAAATGCTGGCGCAGCACTGGGTCAATGGTTCGGGCCAGCCGATGCCCGATGACTTCGCGCTGTCGGGCTGGCGCTCGACCAAGCCGACGCTGGGCTATGATCTTGTGGAACTGAACCACTACGCGGTCAAAAGCTACGAGGCCTATCTGCTGCGGCGGATGCGGGGCAACGTGAACAACAAGGCCGACAAATATAACGCGGCCTATTTCTCGATCTTCGACCGCAATGAAATCGAGGCCACGAACGCCACCCGCCACGCCCGCGCCACCCGCCGCATGATGACCGATCTGCTGGAGGACGAGACCCTCGCCACGTTGCAGCGCCAAGCGCTGGAATACCACGCCGAGCGTGTCGCGGCGCTGCGCACCACCGGCGAATATGATGCGTGGCTGACAGAGCTGAAGCAGGCCAGCGAAATGCCGATGGACCGGCTCGACGAGGTGCTCTTCACGCAGCACCTGCCCCGCGCATGGCAGGAAAAGGTGCAGCAGATGCGCGACAGCGGCGTGTCGGATCGCGCCATCGCGCTGATGATCGCCCGCAGCCAGACCGCCCGCAAATCCGCCACCCGCGCCGCCCTGCGCGCCGCCGCCGACGGCAATGTCGATGCCGCGCCGGATGTGAAGGACAGCGAAACGCAGGCCATCGCCGGGGTCGCCGACCGGCTGGCGGAGGCCGAAGCCGAACTGGCCAAGCGTGACGCCCGCGAAGCCCGCCGCGCCCAAGGTGAGGTGGTCGACGACGACACCGAAAAAAAGTCCGCGGCTGGCGCATCGTCCGCGGCGGAGCCGGTCGCTGACATGCCCGAGCGCCTGACCCTGCCCCGCTACTGCGCCCCCCGCCGCCCCTCGAACGGACGCAAGGTGGTGGTTTCGACGATGAAGAACGAAGGCCCCTATATCCTCGAATGGGTGGCCTATCACAAATCCATCGGCTTCGACGATTTCGTGCTGTTTTCGAACGACTGCTCCGACGGCACCAACCTGATCCTGAACCGGCTGGATCAGATGGGCATCGTGCAGCATTCCGACAATCCGCTGGGCCCGCGCATGGACCCCCAGCGTGCCGCCTACAGCCGCGCCCGCCGGGTGCCTGCCGCCGCCCATGCGGAGTGGGCGCTGGTGATCGACGCCGATGAATTTCTGAACGTGAAATGCGGTGACGGCTCGGTCGATGCGCTGATCGCGGCCTGTGACGCGCCCGATGCGATTTCGGTGAACTGGCGCCTGATGGGATCGTCCGGCGAGGCCCATATGCGCGACGGCTTCGTCACCCGGCGCTTCACCCACGGCTCCGATCACGACACCCCCGAAAACGGGCTGGTCTGGGGGTTCAAAACCCTGTTCCGGCCAACGACCTTTGACTATTTCGCCGTGCACCGGCCCCGGTTCTTCAAGGATCGCACGTTGGAGCCGGGCATGGCGCGCTGGGTCAATGGCTCGGGCCGCGACACCGGCGATCACTTCTACAAAAAAGGCTGGCGCTCGAATGCCGATATGGTCGGCTACGATCTGGCGCAGGTGAACCACTACGCCGTCAAAAGCCGCGAAGAATTCCTGCTCAAACGCCTTCGCGGCACGGCCAATTCCAAAAACAAGGATCGGATCGACACCGACTATTGGGATAAATTCAACATCAACACCCATTACGACAACAGCATCCGCAGCGATGGCGCGCAGGCGCTGATCGATGCGTGGATGCAGGATGCGGAACTGTCGGCGCTGGTGCGGGCCTGCCACGAAACCTGCCGCCGGGCCATCGCCTACCAGATGCGCGACGAGAAACTGCGCCGCTTCGTGGAAAGCGGCTCCTTCGCCGAGGCCGCGGAATGAAATGCACCCCCGACGCCCTGCGCGCCGCTGCGCCGCTTGACCCGCCGGGCCGCTATCTGTGCGTGGGCACCCATCATAAGACCGGCACGGTCTGGATGCGCCGCACCCTGCACCAGATCAAGCGCATGCAGGGTCTGCCGCTCAATCAGGTCAACCGCCCGCAGAAACTTGCCCGGCTCGGACCGGAGGCACCGCAGCTTCTGGTCAATTGGGACACGACCTTCCCGGCGGAGTTGCGCGCAATGCCGGAGGCGCGGTTTCTGCACGTCATCCGCGATCCGCGCGACGTGTTGCTGTCAGGCATGCGCTATCACCGCATCGCCCCGGTCGGGAACGAAAAATTCCTGTCGCGCACCCACCCCGACTGGGGCGGGCTGACCTATCAGGAGAAGCTCAACAGCCTGACCAATGACGTCGATGCGCTGTTGTTCGAGATGCGCGCGAAACACGCGACCACCGTCGGTCAGATGCTCGATTGGGACTATGACATGCCCAATTCGGTGGAACTGCGCTACGAAGACCTGATCGCGGACACCGACTGCACCCTGTTCCGCGCCGCCCTCACCCGGCTGAATGTGGCGGGTCTAGAGATCGACGGCGCGGTGCAGGCGTTCTGGGATTACAGCCGCTTTGGTCAGGACAAGGGCGCGCAGGAACAGGCCTATCTCAGCCGCCTGCATCACGGCTCCGGCGCCGCCGCGCAATGGACAACCCGCCTGCCGCGCGAGGTGGCCGAAGTCTATGCCCGCGACTATGGCGAGGCGTTGATCGCGCTGGGATATGCCACCGACACCGATTGGGTGCAGTCCTGCCCCCCGGCCGCCAGCCTCGCCGCCTAAAGCCTGTTCCACGTGGAGCGGCATGGAACCATTACGGTGGTTCACGCGTATGTGAGGCATGATCCTGTCAAAACGCCCCTCTCGCCACCATGTGCTGGCCCATCTGCCCAAGTTCAGCCTGATCGCTCTGGCCTGCGCCGCGATGATCGACGCCGCGCCCGCCACGCATTGCGAGATGGCCGAGGTGGACGGGGTGGAGGTCTGCGTGTTCGAGATCCCCGCCGCCGATCTGACCGGCGGTCTGGACCCTCTCGACCCGGCCCTCATCAGCGACTGGTTCTAGGCGCTACTCCGCCGGACGCGGGGCGGTCGGGGTCCGACGGTCCACGCCGGGGCCGACACCATCCACAGCGACCGATCCACCCGCCATCACCAACTCCCCCCGCACGCGCGGCATCTTGTCGAGATGCTCTTGCTGCAACCAATCCAGCATCTTTTCGCGGATTTCACAGCGCAGTTCCCATGTCTGCGGCGCATTGCGAGCAGACATCAGGCCGCGCAGCGTCATCGTATCTTTATCGCAGCCGACGACCTGCAGGTTCACCACCTGCCCGTCCCAATATTTGCTTTCCTTCACCGCCTCGATCAGCCGGGCGCGGACCTCCCCCACCGGGATCGTATAATCGACCTCCCATGTCACATCGCCGATGATGGAGGAGCCTTCGCGCGTCCAGTTCTGGAACGGCTTTTCGATAAAGTAGGAAATCGGCACCACCAGCCGCCGCCAATCCCAGATCCGAACGACGACATAGGTGGAATAGATCTCTTCGATCCAGCCCCATTCCCCTTCGACGATCACCACATCCTCGATGCGGATCGGCTGGGTCAGGGCGATCTGAATGCCCGCGATCACATTCGCCAGAACAGGCCGCGCCGCCAGACCCAGAACCAGACCCGCCGCCCCGGCGGAGGCCAGCAGGCTCGCGCCGTATTCCTGCACCCCGTCAAAGGTAAGCAGGACGGCGATGGAGGTCAGCAGGATCAACACGATATTGGCGATCCGGCGCAGCACCTTCACCTGCGTGACGTATTTGCGCGTCTCCAGCCCCGGCTCCTCATCCATGCGGTGGCGCAGGATGGAGCGGTCGGTGAAATGATTGACAAGGATATACGCCGTCCAGCCGATAATCACGATCATCAGCACCTGCGCGGTATGGGCCAGCATCCGTTCCCAGCCATAGGGCAGGTTCAGATAGGGCAGCGTGATGACCAGCGACGCCAGCACAAACGCCAGCCGCATGGGGCGGCGCGCGCGGCGGATCAGCGATTGCAGGATCGGCGATTTATCCGCCGTCAGCCGCAGCGCAAGCGCAAAGGCGAGCCCATGCAGCAGCAGGAAAATCGCGATACTGCCACAGAGCAGGGCCAGAGCTTCGATTTCGTTCGGGATGCGGTCGATCAGACCGGTGACCATATCGATCGGCGCCGGAATTTCATCCATGTCTCGTGTCCCCCGTGAACCGGGACAGCAAGGAGCGGCGCTGCACGATCACGACAACCCCGCCCCGGCGCCGCCGCCGGGGTCGATTTGTCCTCCCTATGCCGCAACGCAGCATAAGCAGCACGGTTCCACGAAAAAGGGGCCGGTGTAAACCGGCCCCTTCCTCAACAGGGTCTGGTAAAGAGGGTGACGGGATTAGCCGTCGTTCTCTTCGTAGGCATTCATGCCTTCCAGTTCGTCTTCGGTGGCGTTGACGCGAGCGGTCAGCGGACCGCCTTCGCCTTCGCGCATCAGTTCGATTTCCTCGAACGACACGGCAACCGGCTTTTCGCCAATGCCCAGGAAACCACCAACGTCGATGATGGCTTCGTTGATGGTGCCATCGTCGGCCACGATCAGTTCACCGATCTCGCCGATGCGCTGGTCGTCGCTGCCCATCACGGACACGCCGATCAGATCGTCGGTGGAGACGGACGACACTTCAACCGGAACCATCTGCATTTCTGCATTGGCGGGGTCGGTCGCAGCCATTTCGGTGGTGCCGGTGGCCGGGACTGCCGCGTCGGTTTCGGTGTTGGTCTCCGCATCAGCTTCGGCCACGACACCGTCGTTTTCGCCTTCGATCTCGGCTTCGGCCTCAGCGGCCATTTCCTCGGTCTCGGCTTCGGCTTCGTTCGCGGCCTCGGCCACTTCGTCACCGGCTTCTTCAGTCATGGCTTCGGCATCCGCCGCCATTTCCTCGGTTTCGGCTTCGGCTTCTTCGGCTACGGTGCCTTCAGCCATCTGCTGGTCCGAAGCAGCAGTGTCTTCGTTCTCAAGGCCTTCGCCCCACGAGAATTCATCCGCTTCTTCGAGGATCGAGCGGTCGCCGTTATAGACGAGGAAGAAATCATCTTCGTCATCGCCATCGGCCATGAAATCCAGCTCATCCATGGAGATCGCCACCTGACGCTCGCCCATGCCGAGGAAGCCGCCGATATCGGCGATCACGTTCTGGATCTGACCATCGGAGGACAGGATGATGTCGCCGATGTCGCCAACGCTTTCCCAATTCTCGGACGGGTCGGTCAGCTCACCTTCGTTACCGGCTTCTGCGTCGGCTTCGGGGATGTAGATGGTTTTGCCGATGAAATCGGTCGCGCGGTAGCCCTGCAGGCCCTGCGCGCTGGCAAAATCACCATAGGATGCGGTGCCGGTCGCCTGTGCTTCGGCGTCGGCTTCACCCTTTTGCATATGTGCTTCGGCAAAAACCGGACCGGACATGAGCGCCACAATGGCGCTGGTGGTCAGAATACGTTTCATGACTTCCTCCTGCGAAAGTTGCTCAGACCGCGCTGTCATGCGCAGTCCGTATGACAGAGCAAGCCCGTGCCTGCCCGGTCAGTTCCCAAAACTTTTTTCGCAGGTCGCGGGAACCGGTTGCCTCTTAGCTTAACCGATTGGCCACGCATGGTTTTCGCCGGATGCAGGACGCAATTATATGGAGTTTAAAACGCAACAGGCGCCCCTCGGGGCGCCTGTCAAAATCATCCAATGGATCGGGTGCTCAGAACGCGCCGATGGTAAAGCGGCGGGTGATGCCAAGCCGCAGGCCCCACTGCTCGTCGCTGCCCGCCTCGACAATCGGGCTGTCGGCGGCGTCATTCACGAACTTGTCGTAGGTCAGCGCGCTTTCGATGCCCCAATCCTGATTGAACTGATACCGCGCGCCCAGTTCGACACCGGCGGTGATCAGCCCGCCATCGGCGTCATAGGCGTCGAGCGTGCCAGCTTCGTCGTCATCGACGCTGAAATAGGTGTCGGCATAGCCGTCATCGCCCAGCAGGAAACGCGGACCAAAGGTAATCGACAGCTTTTCGGTCGGGCGCGCGATGATGTCACCGCCCAGTTCCGCGACCCAGCTTTCGTGACCGCCGATGCCGTAGCGGGCATCCGCGAACACCATGTAGTTCGCACCGCCATAAGACACGCCGCCGCCCAGTTCATAGGTGGCGTCCACATCGTCCAGCCCGTCCAACTCGTCATATTCCGAGGTGTCGATTTCGTCGACATAGCGGAACGACCCGCGGAACGACAGGCCGCGGCGGGTGGCCAGCGGATCGGGATCGCCAAATTCCAGCCCGCCCAGACGCAGCCCGTGGAAACGGAACCCCAAATCAGGTCCAACAGTGTATTCGTCCGAGCCGAAATATTCCGGCGCCGTGGCGACACCGCCGCGCAGCGAGAACACAAAGGCCGGTGCAGCGGCAGGCGCGGCGACGGGGGTGACGGGCGCGGGCTCGATCATCACGGGATCGACATTGCCAGCCAGCGCGGGCGTCGCGGCGATCGTCAGCACAAACGCCGCCGAGGAGAGCATGGTGGCAGTGGCCGACTGCGAAATACGGATGGTCATAAGGAGGCTCCTTGCGGCTGGCGTCCGGGGCGCGACGCGGGTGCATCACCGGGGATGAAGTGGATGCCCCACCTATCCCGCAACGGGCGCCCCCATCAATCAGCCCGGCAGCGATCCCGCGCCGGTGTTGTAAGAATGGATCGGTTGAAAGCCGCTCAGCCCGCTAAAGCCGGGCAATAGCTGCCCGGATGCGCGGAACCCCGCTTACCCCGCACAGGTTAAGCCTGCGACGGGCCCTGCCACGACATCCGGCGTCAGGGTCTGAAACCAGAACAGGAGCCTCCCATGTCCCGCGGACGTCACGCCGAAAAACCCCAGGAAATCCCCAAGCCGGGCTGGAAAGACATTGCCATGCGGGTCAAGGACGAGATCAGCAGCGACCATGTCGGTCTGATCGCGGCGGGCGTGGCGTTTTACGGGTTGATGGCGCTGTTTCCGGCGATCACGGCATTGATGGCGCTGGCCGGTCTGGCGCTGGAGCCGTCCGAAATCACCCGACAAATCGAATCTTTCGCCAGCGTCATGCCCGAACAGGCGGCGCAAATCGTCATCGATCAGGCCGTCGCCGTCGCGGGCTCGCAGGAGGGCGGTCTGGGGCTCGCCTTTGTGCTGGGTCTGGGGCTTGCGCTCTATTCCGCGTCGAAAGGTATGGGCAGCCTGATGGAGGGTCTCAACGTCGCCTTCGACGAAGAGGAAACCCGCGGCTTCATCAAACTCACGGCAGTGAAACTGGGGCTGACGCTGCTGCTCATCATCGGCCTGCTGGCGGGTCTGGGCGGGGCGCTGGCGCTGCCCATCGTGCTGGATCTTCTGCCCCTGCCCGGCTGGTTGGAGGCCGTGTTGGGGCTGGCGCGCTGGGTCGTGCTGGCGGTGCTGACGCTGGGCGGGCTGGCCGCGCTTTACCGTTGGGGTCCGTCGCGCGAGGACGCCCGCTGGCGCTGGCTGACCCCCGGCGCAATCGCGGCCTGCGTTCTGTGGCTGGTAGGGTCGATCGCGTTTTCGCTCTATGTCGGCAATTTCGGCAGCTACAACGAAACCTTCGGCAGCATGGCGGGCGTGATCGTCCTGCTGATGTGGCTGTGGCTGTCGGCCTATATCGTGCTGATGGGCGGGGAGCTGAATTCCGAAATCGAAGCCCAGACTAAGGTCGATACCACCACCGGCCCGGATGAACCGATGGGGCAACGCGGCGCGGAAAAGGCCGACAAACTGGGCGAAACGGCGGATTGAGCCGCCCGCCCTCCTCCAGCGGACAAAAAGAAGGCGCCCCGCGGGGCGCCTTTCAGTTTCGCTTTCGGGGCTCGTGATTAGATACCGCTCCATGTTTTTGCCTGCGGCCCCGACCGCGCGGGATGGCACCGCCATCCCTGAACCCGTGCCCGGCCTCATGGGACGCCGGGCACGAAACCTCAGCTACACCCGGACGTGCCGCCGCAGGTGTTGCACTTCATGCAGGTGCCGTTGCGCACCAGGGTGTAGTTGCCGCATTCGCCGCAGGGATCGCCCTCATAGCCCTGCATCCGGGCCTTGGTCCGCGCATCGAGGCTCAGCGCCGCCGCGCTGGTTGCCCCCACGACCGCCGCGCCGGTGGTCAGATCCTCGCCGCGCGGGGTGATCCCCGCCTGCAACGCCACCAGATCCTGCGGCACCCGTTTGCGCAGATACCCGGAGGACGAAATCTGTTTCAGCACCTCCAGCGATTTGCTGGCTGCCGTGCCATGCGGCTCGGCGGGGTTGCTGCGGCCCTCGTCCTCGCCCCGGCCCAGATCGTCAAAGCTCGCGCCTTCGGGCTTCACATGGGCCAGATCGGTGCGGTCCAGATAGCTCACCGCCAATTCACGGAAGATATAATCGAGGATCGAGGTCGCGTTCTTAATGCTGTCATTGCCCTGCACCATGCCCGCAGGCTCGAATTTGGTGAAGGTGAACGCATCGACGAATTCCTCCAGCGGCACGCCATATTGCAGCCCGACGGACACCGCGATGGCGAAATTGTTCATCATCGCGCGGAAGCCTGCGCCTTCCTTATGCATGTCGATGAATATCTCGCCCAGCGCGCCATCGGCATATTCGCCGGTGCGGAGATAGACCTTATGCCCGCCGACAATGGCCTTCTGGGTGTAGCCCTTGCGCCGCTCGGGCATCTTTTCGCGATGCGTGCGGACCAGTTCCTTGATGACGACCTTCTCGATGATCTTCTCGGCCAGCACGACAGCCTTTTCGGGGACGGAGCCGTGCTCCAGCACCTCTGTGGCCTCGTCGTCATCCTCGACCAACGCGGAGGCCAGCGGCTGGCTCAGCTTCGAGCCGTCGCGATAGAGCGCGTTCGCCTTCACCCCCAGCGACCAAGACAGCTCATACGCCGCCTGACAATCCGCGATGGTGGCATCGTTGGGCATGTTGATCGTCTTGGAAATCGCGCCGGATATGAAGCTTTGCGCCGCCGCCATCATGTGAATGTGGCTGTCGACGGACAGATACCGCGTGCCCCGCTTGCCGCAGGCATTGGCGCAGTCGAAGACCGGGTAATGCGCCGGGTCCAGATGCGGCGCGCCTTCCAGCGTCATCGTCCCGCAAACATGGTCGTTCGCCGCGTCGATCTGCGCGCGGGTGAAGCCCAGATGCTTCAGCATGTCAAAGGTCGGATCGGCCATCTTGTCAGCCGGAATGCCTAGCACATCGGTGCAGAACTCCGCGCCCAGCGTCCACTGGTTGAACACGAACCGGATGTCGAAGGCCGAAGGCAACGCGGCCTCGATCTTGTCGATCTCTGCCTGCCCAAACCCATGCCCGACCAGCGCCGTGTGATTGATGCCGGGCGCATTGCCCAGCGTGCCGTGCCCCACGGCATAGGCGATGATCTCCTCGACCTCCCCCGCGCGGTAGCCCAGCGTCGTCAGCGCACCGGGCACCGAACGGTTGATGATCTTGAAATACCCACCGCCCGCGAGCTTCTTGAACTTCACCAGCGCGAAATCCGGCTCGATCCCGGTCGTGTCGCAATCCATCACCAGCCCGATGGTGCCGGTGGGCGCGATCACGGTGGTCTGCGCGTTGCGGAACCCATGCGCCTCGCCCAGCCGCAGGGCGTCGTCCCACGCAGCCTTGGCCAGCGCCGACAGGTTTTCATCCGGGCAGTTGGCGTGATCGAGCGGCACCGGCGGCACGGCCAGCGCCTCATACCCCTCGGTCCGGCCATAGGCGGCGGTGCGGTGGTTGCGGATCACCCGCAGCATATGCGCCGCATTGCGCTCATAGCTGGCGAAAGCGCCCAACTCGCCCGCGATCTCGGCCGAGGTCGCATAGGCCGTGCCGGTCATCACCGCCGTCAACGCCCCACATAGCGCGCGGCCTTCGGCGGAATCGTAGCTGTAGCCCATGTTCATCAAGAGCCCGCCAATATTGGCATAGCCCAGTCCCAGCGTGCGGAAGTCATAGGACAGCTGCGCGATCTCCTTTGACGGGAACTGCGCCATCGTCACGCTGATTTCCAGCGTCAGGGTCCACAGCCGCGTCGCGTGGACATACTCCTCCGCTGCGAACTGCCCGTCCCGGTAGAAACTCAGTAGGTTCATCGAGGCAAGGTTACAGGCCGTGTCATCGAGGAACATGTATTCCGAACACGGGTTCGAGCCGCGGATCGCGCCATCTTCGGGGCAGGTGTGCCACGCGTTGACGGTATCGTGGAACTGGATACCCGGGTCGGCGCAGGCCCATGCGGCATGGCCGATTTGCTCCCACAATTCGCGCGCCGAAACGGTTTTCGCCACCGTGCCATCGGTGCGGCGGATCAACTCCCACGGGGCGTCATCGCGCACCGCCTGCAAAAACGCATCCGTCACCCGCACCGAATTGTTGGAATTCTGCCCAGAGACGGAGGCATAGGCTTCGCTGTCCCAATCGGTGTCATAGGTCGGGAACTCGATCGCGCTATAGCCCTGCCGCGCGTATTGCAGCACCCGGTTGACGTAGGTTTCGGGGATCGCCACGCGCTTTGCCGCGCGCACCGCGGTCTTCAGCGCGTCGTTCACCTTCGGGTCGGTGGCCTCCGCCATCGTGCCGTCGAATTCCGCGATAGCCGCGAAGATCTCGTTGAGCTTCTGCTCATGCATTTTGGAGCCCGCGACGATGGACGCGACCTTCTGCTCCTCGCGCACCTTCCAGTTCACGAAATCTTCGATATCGGGATGGTCGGCGTCGCAAATCACCATCTTGGCCGCGCGGCGCGTGGTGCCACCCGACTTGATCGCCCCCGCCGCCCGGTCACCGATCTTCAGGAACCCCATCAGCCCCGACGATTTGCCCCCGCCCGACAGCGGCTCCCCCTCGGCCCGCAGGGAGGAGAAGTTGGTGCCCGTGCCGGAGCCGTATTTGAACAGCCGCGCCTCGCGCACCCACAGATCCATGATGCCGCCCTCGGTCACCAGATCGTCGGACACGGACTGGATGAAACAGGCATGCGGCTGCGGATGCTCATAGGCGCTGGTTGAGCGGGTCAGCTTACCGGTTTTGTAATCGACATAGTAATGCCCCTGCCCCGGACCATCGATGCCATAGGCCCAATGCAGGCCGGTGTTGAACCATTGCGGGCTGTTCGGCGCGGCGCGCTGGGTGGCCAGCATATGGCGCATCTCATCGTAATAGGCGCGCGCGTCGGCCTCGGTAGTGAAATAGCCGCCCTTCCAGCCCCAATACGCCCATGTCCCCGCAAGCCGGTCGAAAACCTGCGTGGAGGACGTCTCCCCGCCCATGCGCTCCGCCTCCGGCAGATCCTTCAGCGCGGCCTCATCGGGAACCGAGCGCCACAGAAACTCCGGCACGCCCTTCTCGCGCACCTTCTTCAGCCGTGCGGCCACGCCCGCCTTGCGGAAATATTTCTGCGCGATGACGTCGGCGGCGACTTGGCTCCAGCTTTCGGGGATCTCGATATTGTCGAGCTTGAACACCACGGTGCCGTCCGGGTTGCGGATTTCCGAGCCGGTCCGGGTAAAGTCGATCCCGGCATAGGCATCCTGCCCGGCGGTGGTGAATTTGCGTTCGATCTTCATATCGTCCCCGCGCCCCTCGACGTCCCTGACGGGCGACTGCCCCGCCCTTGCTTGTTGATTGCCCTAGGTGTCCCGCGGCCCCCGCACGCGCGCCCTTCTTCGATCAAGGCGCACCGCCACCGCGCCAGACCCCCCGGAACAGGGCGTCGGCCGGCGCCTGTGGGCGTCCGAACTGATCTTGGCTGGCAATGTATCTCTGCGCCGAGGCCCACTAGATGTAGTGGAGGCCCCGTTGATGCACACAAACTGACGCAGTTTCCGCGCATCGGTCAACTTGATTTTCGTCTACGGAGCACCCGGATTTTGTTTGACGCGGGCCATTGCGGCGCTGTCGGGGCGCGGCTGCTCGATTCCTCCACAGCCTGTGAACGAAACCCCTCACATTTTGCCCCGCCCTGCCGGATCGGGGGGATTGCGAGCGAAAATTGCCGTGATCGCGGGGCTTAGCGGCTGACCTAGGGTCGCCCGCGCGGTCCGGCGCAGGGGCGCCCGATGCCGGTATTCGCGCGGCTGCCCACAGGCCCACAGCCCGCCGCGCCCATTTCCCCGGCAGCGCGGAAATTCCCCGCCCCCCCGCGCGATCCGCCGCCCGGTGTTGCCGAAATTTCACAACGTCGCGGAACCTTCCAGCGGCGTAGGCCCGTTGATCCGCTGCATATCGGCAGATTCAGCCCGCGATCCCGCCCTTGGCGATTCGCGCCCCTGCCCCCGCCGCCCGCTCAGGAGACCCAGATGAAAGACGCCAGCGATCACACTCACACCCCGCCCGCAGACCGCGCCCACGGCAAAACCGCCGTGCTTTACCGGATGGTGATGGACAAACACGTCTGTCCCTATGGCCTCAAAAGCAAGGATCTGCTGGAGCAGCAGGGCTACACGGTCGAGGATAACTGGCTCGAAACCCGCGAGGCGACCGATGCCTTCATGCAAAAACACGGGGTGGAAACGACCCCACAGACCTTTATCGACGGCACCCGCATCGGCGGCTACGACGACCTGCGGGCCCATTTCGACAAACCCCTGCCCGATGAGGATGAAACAACCTATCGCCCGGTGATCGCGATCTTTGCCTGCGCCGCGCTGATCGCCTTTGCCGTGACATGGCGGGTCGAAGGCGCCCTGCTCAGCCTGCGGGTATTCGAACTGTTCATCGCCTTCGGCATGACCTTGCTGGGGCTGCAAAAACTTCAGGATGTGGAAAGCTTCTCCTCCATGTTCCTGAATTACGACCTGCTGGGACAACGCTGGGTGCGCTACGCCTATATCTACCCCTTCGCCGAAACGGCGGCGGGCGTGCTGATGATTTCGGGCGCGTTGACGTGGCTGTCGGCGCCGGTGGCCCTGTTTATCGGGACGGTCGGGGCGATCTCGGTCTTCTACGCCGTCTACATCCAGAAACGGGAACTGAAATGCGCCTGCGTCGGCGGCGGCTCGTCGGTGCCGCTGGGCTTCATCTCGCTGACCGAAAACCTGATGATGGTGGTGATGGGGCTGTGGATGCCGATCCGCGTCTACCTCATCGGCTGACGTCTGGATCTGGCTGAATGGTCGGGGCGATAGGATTCGAACCTACGACCTACGGTACCCAAAACCGTCGCGCTACCAAGCTGCGCCACGCCCCGACTGGCGCGATCTCTACGCGCTGCGGACGAGGTTGAAAAGCGTCTTTCGACCGGGTGCCGTTCAGTTTTCGGGCAAGCTTTGGGTTTCGCCCTCGGGACAGGCCCATGCTGCCTCGGCGCCAAAGGCCGGGTGCCGCATTTCGGCCCCCGCCTCGATCCCCAGCGCGCCGGACAACCCACCATTGATCTCCAGCACCGCGACGATGTCGTCGCCGCCGGGGATCGGGGTCAGATCCTGCGGGATCGCGTTTTCATGGACCTTGCGCACCACGCCATCCGCGCTGACGAAAATCATGTCGAGCGGGATAAGCGTGTTCTTCATCCAGAACGCAGCCGTTTGCGGTGCGGGATAGAGAAATATCATCCCGGTGGAGCGGGCCATGCGGTCCACATGCATCAGCCCCTGCGCGCGTTCTCTCGGGTCGTCGGCGACCGCGACGCTGAACCGCGCCGTGCCAAAGTCACCGCGCAGATCGACCTGTTCGGGGCTACAGACCGGGGCGGCCATCACCGGCGCTGCCAGAAACAGCACCCACATCGCCACGAAGGCTCCGATCGTCACGCCCGCCTTGCCCATAGGTCACTCCCCCTTCAGCGCCATCTCCCAGGAACAGACCTGTGTGGCCATCTTGCCACGGCGCCCCTCGACCACACGCAGTCCCACGGCCTCGCCCGGTTGCAAATCTGCAAGACCGGAGCGGCGCACGACCTCGATATGGACAAAAATGTCTTCCGCCAGACCAAAGATATTGGCGAAACCGAATCCCTTGGCCTTATCGAACCACTTCACGCGGGCCGGTTCCAGAGGCAGCGCGTTGAGCACTTCGGGGTCAAGTGCCGCAACGTCCTCCATCGGGGGGGCATCGTGGGTTTCGGGCGGTTCGATCCGCACGACCTCGACCGCCTGAACACCGCGCGGCGTCTCCTGCACGATGATCTCGACGCCCGCGCCATCCGCGACAGAGCTTTGCCCAAAATTCCGTAGCACGTTGGCATGCAACAGAATGTCGGGTCCGCCCTCATCGGCGACGACGAAGCCAAAGCCCTTGGCCGGGTCGAACCATTTTACGCGTCCGCTGAGTGGTCGCGGACAGGATTCATCTTTCATCGACACGAATTCTTCTTTGTTCAGGGCGCACCGGACAGGTCCGGAACACCAGTTGGTCGGATCCCGCGCCGAAATATGACGACGTCATCCGTATGTGAGTGGCAGGTTGAATGAACCTTAAAAAACAGCAGAGTTCCAGAGGTTTGTCATTCACGAAGCGCGAATGTCAGGGATTGAGGCGCTCTACCGCCCAAGTTGACGCGGGCGACAGGCGGGTCCAGCGAAACCGGTCATGCAGACGGAACGCGCCGTCAGCCCAGAACTCGATCTCGAATGGGTCGATACGGAACCCGCCCCAGAATGGCGGGCGGGCGGGATTGGGTCCGTGGGTCACACCGGCCTCCGCGACCCGTGCCATCAGCGCACCGCGCGATGACAGCGGCTTGCTTTGATCGGACGCCCACGCGCCCAGCCGGCTTTTGAGCGAGCGCGACGCGTAATAGGCGTCGGCCTTCGCGCCATCCTCGCGCCGGGTCGTGCCCCGCACGCGGATCTGACGCCGCAGCGATTTCCAGTGCATGACGAACGCGCATTTCCCGGCGGCGTCGATCTCCTGCGCCTTTACCGATCCGTAATTGGTGTAAAACACGAACGCGTCGTCCGAGATTTCCTTCAGCAGCACCATGCGCGCATTGGGCGCGCCATCGGCATCCACCGTGGACAGGGCAATGGCGTTGGGATCGTTCGGCTCCGCCTGCTCGGCCTCCGCCAGCCACGCGCGCGCGATCGCAAAGGGATCGCTGCCTGCGAAAATGCCGCTACGCTCGGCATCCTGCCCGTCGCGCGTTGCGCTGTCGTCGGTCGTCATTCTGCTCACCTCGGTCTCCTGCCGCCGTCCGGGCCCCTGCGCTCATCGCCTCGGACCCGTTGAACCTAAATCACCTGCCCTCAAACCAAACTTCGTCCGCGGAACCAAGTATTCAAGTTTACGCATGACATCCTCTGCCGGATCATTCCTATCAGCTTAAAGTTTATACGCCGCGTTTTCAGGGCCCCGCGCCCGGCTCGGCACCCTATTGCCGACCGGCACCCCGGAGCCTCGGCCAAACCCCGCCCGCGCCGCGCGCCCTTGCATGACGGGCCTCGCTTGGCCTAAAGGTCGCTGACACAGGCGGTCAAAGGCAGGCGGGAAGACGCGATGACGCAACTCATGCAAGGCAAACGCGGGCTGATCATGGGCCTCGCCAACGATAAATCCATTGCGTGGGGCATCGCCCGCGCGCTGGCCGATGCCGGGGCCGAACTGGCGCTCACCTATCAAGGCGACCAATTCCGCAAGCGGGCCGAGCCACTGGCCGCGCAACTGGGCGTGACCGAACTGCACGAATGTGACGTCACGGACGAAGACAGCCTCGACGCCGCCTTCGCCGCGTTGGAAAAATCCTGGGGCAAGCTCGATTTCTACGTTCACGCCATCGGCTTTTCCGACAAGGGCGAGCTGCGCGGGCGCTATGTCGACACCTCCGCCGAGAATTTCCGCTCCACGATGGACGTGTCGGTCTATTCCTTCACCTCCTGCGTGCGCCGCGCCGAGAAGCTGATGACCGATGGCGGCTCCTGCGTGACGCTGACCTATTACGGCGCCGAGCGCGTGATGCCGCATTACAACGTGATGGGCGTGGCCAAGGCGGCGCTGGAGGCCTCCGTGCGCTACCTCGCCGAGGATCTGGGCAAGAACAACATCCGCGTTAACGCAATCTCCGCCGGACCGATCAAGACGCTGGCCGCCTCCGGCATCGGCGATTTCCGCTATATCCTGAAATGGAACGAGCTGAACTCCCCGCTGCGCCGCAACGTCACACAGGAAGATGTCGGCAAATCCGCGCTCTACCTGCTGTCCGATCTGGGCTCCGGCGTCACGGGCGAGACCCATCATGTCGACGCGGGCTATCATGTCGTGGGCATGAAGGCCGTCGACGCCCCGGATATCGACGCCGCCAAGAAATAAGCGCATCGGGAGTGAGCCGGCCATGACCCTCACCGCCTTTCTCGCCGTCTGGCTTTTGCACCTGATGGCCGCCGTCAGCCCCGGCCCCGCCGTGCTGATGGCCGCGCGCACCGGGCTGACGCAAGGGGCGCGCACTGGCGTCGCGCTGGCGCTGGGGCTGGGCATCGGCGCGGTGTTCTGGGCGGCGCTGGCGCTGTCGGGTCTGGCGATCGTGTTCGAACTGGCCCCCGGCCTGCTGCGCGTGCTGAAACTGGCCGGTGCCGCCTATCTGCTGTGGCTGGCATGGCATATGTGGCGCGACGCTCGCACCCCCTTTGATGCGACCTTGCCACCCGGCGCGGCGGTTCCGGGCTTTCGCGCCGCGCTCTGGCGCGGCCTGATGTGCCAGTTGTCGAACCCGAAACCCGCCGTGTTTTTCGGCGCGGTCTTTGCCGGGGCGATCCCGCCCGAAACCGGGCTGGGCGGACGTCTGCTGTTGCTGGCCGTGATCTTTGTGAACGAATCCGTGTGGAACAGCTTCGTGTCGCGGGTCTTCTCGCTCGACCGGATGCGCCGACGCTATGTCGGGATGAAAACCACGCTCGACCGTTTCTTTGGCGGATTTCTCGCGGTGCTGGGCGTAAAGCTCGCAACCGGCTGATCCGCTGCCCCCGACTTTGCTGCAAATGGCCCCCGCCCGGCCCGTGACGATGAGGACCAAACCGATGACCGACCGCCTGCCCCACGAAAAAGGGTTTCACATCAGCTGGGACCAGATCCACCGCGACAGCCGCGCGCTGGCATGGCGGCTGGACGGGCATGGCCCCGACGATGGCGGCTGGAAGGCCGTGGTCGCGATCACCCGCGGCGGCATGGCCCCCGCGATGATCGTCAGCCGCGAACTGGACATCCGCACGGTCGACACGATTTCGGTCAAGTCCTACGACCACCAGTCGCAGGCCGAAGCCAAGGTGCTGAAAAGCCCCGATGCCGAGTTGATGGGCGATGGCTCCGGCATCCTGATCGTCGATGACCTTGTCGACAGCGGCAAGACACTGGAACTGGTGCGTCTGCTCTACCCGAAAGCGCATTTCGCCACCGTCTACGCCAAGCCGAAAGGCCGCCCGATGGTCGACACCTTCATCACCGAGGTAAGCCAAGACACATGGATTTTCTTCCCGTGGGACATGGCGCTGCAATATGTCGAACCCTATCGGGGCCGCGACTGAGCACGGGGTATCGCACCCGCTCTCGGACAAAGCCCCAAGAGCGCGCACTTGCCCGTCCCTGTGGGCTGGCTACCGTTGCACTCGGAACGCGTGCGCCCCGTCTGCCTTTGAACTCAGCGCACCCGCTCTCGGACAAGGCCAAAGGCCGCGAGAGCGAGCGCCTGCCCGTCCTGGCGGGCTGGCGCTTGGCCATCTTGCGCTGACCTCCGGGCGGAGAGGTTCGTGTCACCATAAAGCACACCCGCCCAACCGGTGTAGCGCCATCCCACGGGCAGGCTACCGTTGCGCTCGGACGCCTGCGCCTCGCCGCCTCAGAACTCAGCGCCCCCGCCCGCGAGCAAGGCGAAGCCGCGCGGGCGAGCGCCTGCCCGCCCCCCGGGCTGGCGCTTTGCCATCTCACGCTGACCTCTGAGCGGGGAGGGACTTGGCCACCATAAAGCACACCCGCTCACCCGGAGTAGCGCCATCCCACGGGCAGGCTCACGTCAGGCCCAGACGACGGCAACTCACAACTCCAGAACTCAGCGCACCCGCAGGCGAACAAGCGAAGCGCGCGGACGAGCGCCTGCCCGTCCCCACGGGCAGGCTATCGTTGCGCTTCGATGGAAACGCTGGCGGCGCCTTCTGCTACGTCTTGAGCCCCAATCACGCGGCGCGCCTGCCATCCGACGACGGCGCGCGGGTGGACCCTCAGACCCTCCGCCCCCCTGTCGCCACCCTTCCCAGACACCGGGCTGCGGAGGGCCATTCGGCCTCTCGCTGCCCGATCCGCCCGCAGACTGGCGCGTCAGGGCCGCACCTGCACAGCTTTTTGTCCCGCCTGCCCGGGCGGCGGCTTGCTGACCTGCGGGGCTTGGCTTAGTCAGGACGCGCCATGCAGGGAGCGGTTCATGCGTATTCTCATCACCAATGACGACGGCATCAACGCGCCCGGACTTGAGGTGCTGCATGCCATCGCCACCGAGTTGGCCGGACCGCAGGGCGAGGTCTGGACCGTCGCGCCCGCGTTCGAGCAGTCGGGCGTTGCGCATTGCATCTCCTACACCCATCCCACGATGATCGCCGAACTGGGGCCGCGCCGCTACGCCGCCGAAGGCTCACCCGCCGATTGCGTGATGGCGGGCCTGCATGATGTGCTGCTCGACGCCGCGCCTGATCTGGTGCTTTCGGGCGTGAACCGGGGCAACAACTCCGCCGAGAACGCGGCCTATTCCGGCACGATCGGCGGCGCGATGGAGGCCGCGTTACAGGGCATCCCCGCCATTGCCCTGTCGCAATATTACGGCCCCGGCAATGTTACGCTCGACAACCCGTTCGAGGCGGCCGCCGGGCATGGCGTCGCGGTGATCCGGCGCATTCTGGATCACGGCAATTGGGCCGAGGGCGCGTATCGGCTGTTCTACAACGTCAACTTCCCGGCCCTGCCCGCGTCCGAGGTCAAAGGCACCCGCGCCGTGGCGCAAGGCCTGCGCGAAGGCGTGCGCTTCGGGGTGGAGCCGCATATGTCGCCGTCGGGGCGGCGTTTCATCTGGGTGCGCGGCGGCGGGCAGGATCGGCCTTCGGGGGCGGATACCGACGCGACCGTGAACCTCGACGGGTATATATCGGTGACGCCGATGTGCGCGGATCTGACCGCGCATGGCGCGCTCGCCGGGCTGAAGGCCGCGATGGCATGAGCTTCGACGCGGAGCAGAAGATGCGCGTTCTCTATGCGCTGCGCTCCCGCGGGGTGACCGACCGACGCGTGCTGGAGGCGATGGAGACGATCGACCGTCAACGCTTCCTTCAGGGTCTGTTCGCCGAGCGCGCCTACGAGGACACGCCGCTGCCCATTCCCTGCGGTCAGACCATTTCCCAGCCCTCGGTCGTGGGGCTGATGACACAGGCGTTGCAGGTCGGGCCGCGCGATAAGGTTCTGGAGATCGGCACCGGCTCCGGCTATCAGGCCGCGATCCTGTCGCGGCTGGCGCGACGGGTCTATACCGTCGACCGTTTCCGCCGCCTGACCCGCACTGCCGAGCAGGTGTTCGAGCATCTGGGCCTGTCGAATATCGTGACCTTTACCGGCGACGGCTCCCACGGGTTGCCCGATCACGCGCCGTTTGATCGCATCCTCGTGACGGCGGCAGCCGAAGACCCGCCCGGTCCGCTCTTGGCCCAATTGCGTGAGGGGGGTATCATGGTGGTGCCCGTCGGACAGTCGGACACCGTGCAGACGCTGATCAAGGTGACCCGCACCGCCGCCGGGCTGGATTACGAAGAATTGCGCCCGGTCCGCTTCGTGCCGCTGCTCGAAGGTCTGGGCGACGATTGACGACTGCGTCCGGGTCTGATCAGACCGGGCAGAGCAGACCCGTGAGAGGGGCCGCAGGCCCCCGGACAGTGACCCCGGACGCCCCGCAAGAGGGTGCCGCAGATGAGGAACCGAGCATGCATCCGAGCGACCGCCACCCTGCCCTGTCGACTTTCGCCCCTGCGGCGTCCCGCCCTGCGACCGGGACCGCCCCGCGCGCGGCCACCAGCGCGGCAGCAGACAGCCGGGCAGCGGCCGGCCGGGCGCCGCGCCGGGCCCCGCGCCGTGCAATGTCGCGGGTGTTGCTGAGCGGGGTCTGTGTGCTGGCGCTTGCGGCCTGTGACCCGTTTGCCACCGACATGCGCGCCGGGTTCAACACATCGCCCTCCGTCGAAGGGTTCGAGGCCGCACCGCGCCCGCAGCCCGACGCGCGCGGCATCATCGCCTATCCGACCTATCAGGTGGCCGTGGCACGCGGCGGCGACACGCCGGGCAGCATCGCCTCTCGCATCGGATTGCCCGCCGAAGATCTGGCGCGCTTTAACGGCATGCCTGCGGACGCCGTGCTGAACGCCGGTGCGATCCTTGCCCTGCCCCGCCGTGTGGCCGAACCTGCGGCGGGCACCGGGACCGCTTCGGGCAATGTGGATATCGCGACGCTGGCGGGCAGCGCCATCGACCGCGCCGCCCCCCGCCAGACCACCGGCACCGGCACCGGCGCGATCACCCCCGCCGCCGGAAGCCCGACCCAGACGATCAGCAGCCAGCCGCTGGCCCCCGCGGCCTCCAGCGCCGCGCCTGCCGTGGGCCCGGAGCCCATCCGGCACAAGGTCGCCCGGGGCGAGACCGCCTATTCCGTGGCGCGGCTTTATGGTGTGAACGTGCGCGATCTGGCGGAATGGAACGGTCTCGACAGCAGCATGAACCTGCGCGAAGGCCAGTTCCTGCTGATCCCCGTGTCGGCCACCAGCGCGACGAGCGCGCGCACCGCGTCGCTGGCCACCACCGCGCCGGGCACCGGATCGCCTACACCGACCCCGCCGAGCGCCGCGCAGGCCCTGCCTGCCGAAACCCCGCAGCCTGCGGCGCAGAAGCCATCGAACACGCCTGCCTCCCCCGATCTGGGCAAGCTTGCCAGTGCCAGCTCCTCGGCCCGGTTCACCGCGCCGGTCAATGGCTCGATCATCCGTGACTTTCAAAAGGGCAAGCGCGAGGGCATCGACATCGCCGTCGCCGCGGGCACCCCGGTCAAGGCCGCCGAGGCCGGCACCATCGCCGCAATCACCCAAGACACCGATCAGGTGCCGATCATCGTGATGCGCCATGACGGCGGGTTGCTGACGGTCTATGCCAATGTGGACGGGGTGAAAGTGTCCAAGGGCGACAGCGTCAGCCGCGGCCAGACCATCGCCGTGGTCGGCCAGAACAACCCCAGCTTCCTGCATTTCGAAGTCCGCCGCGGCATGGAAGCCGTGGACCCGGCGACGTATATCAACTGATCCCCGCGGCGCGCCGAGGCTTGTTGTCCGCGAGGCTGTTTCAAGGCTGATTTAGTGCGTCGCCCGTGGGGCGTGACGCTCGGAGGTGAGTCGTTTTTCCCCTTGCACCTAGGGCATGGGCACTGACCCATTGTTTCGCACGCGAAACAATTTACGGCTCGGTAAGGGTTTCCAAGGCGGATTTCGGCAAGGACTGGCTCAGACAGCCGGGCGCAGCCGCGCCGTTAGGGGAATTTATACGGATCGTCAGGGGGTGGGCACGCCGTCGCCCGCGCAACGCGAGCCTGCCCGGGGGGTGGCGCTGCTGCGGGTGAACGGGTACGCTTTATGGTAACGTATTCCTCCCCGCTCCGAGGTCAGCGTGAGGTGGCAAAGTGCCAACCCGGCGGGACGGGCAGGCGCTCGCCCGTGCGGCTTCGCCTTGCTCGCGGGCGGGTGCGCTTCGTTCTGGGGTTGTGAGTTGCCGTCGTCTGGGCCTGACGTGAGCCTGCCCGTGGGATGGCGCTACTCCGGGGGAGCGGGTGCGCTTTATGGTGGCCACGTCCCTCCCCGCTCAGAGGTCAGTGTGAGATGGCAAAGCGCCAGCCCGGGGGGCGGGCAGGCGCTCGCCCGCGCGGCTTCGCCTTGCTCGCGGGCGGGGGTGCTTAAGCTCCGGCGGTGTCCTTCGGTTGAGCATTGAGAGCGACGTGAGCCTGCCCATGGGGGGGGGCGCAGCAGCGATTGAACACCGCGCTTTATCCCAGCCAAACACCTCCCCGATCCGAGGTCAGCGAGGGGTGGCAAAGCGCCAGCCCGTGGGAACGGGCAGGCGTTCGCTCTCGCGGCCTTTGGCCTTGTCCGAGAGCGGGCGGGGGGCTTCGTTCGGTGGTGTTATTGTGGCGGATGACGGGCGCAGGGCGAGCCTGCCGGAGGTCGGTGCTGCTCTGCCCAAGCAGGTGTCGTGCCTGTGACCCGGTGCCCCCGCCCCGCGCTCTGGCGCGCGGGGGGCGCAAACGAAAAGGACCGCGCGGGGGGCGCGGTCCTTTTGCGTAACAATCGTGGCGCGGGCCGGTCAGGCGGCGGCGCGGCTGACCAGAACGTCGTCGATCTGCTTCTGAGCGCTGGTCTCGTCCTCGCCCGATACGGCGGCGATTTCGCGGGTCAGACGCTCCAGCGCGGCTTCGTAAAGCTGACGCTCGGAATAAGACTGCTCGCGCTGGTCATCGGCGCGGTGCAGGTCGCGGACCACCTCGGCGATCGCGATCAGGTCGCCCGAATTGATCTTCTGTTCGTATTCCTGAGCGCGGCGGGACCACATGGCCCGCTTGACCTTGGCCTTGCCCTTCAGGGTGGTCATCGCCTTCGACACCACATCGGGCGAGGACAGCGAGCGCATGCCCACTTCGGTCGCCTTATGGGTCGGAACGCGCAGGGTCATCTTGTCCTTTTCGAAGGAAATCACGAAGAGCTCCAGCTTGATGCCGGCGATCTCCTGCTCTTCGATGGACATGATTTTACCGACGCCATGAGCCGGATAGACCACATGATCGTTCGGACGGAATTCGGATTTTTTGGTCTTAGTCATACAAGCCTTCCTCGAAAGGAACCTTTGACCGAAGCCGACAAAGCCACGACCGGACATCCATGATCTCCGGTAGCGGGGGTGACGGGTCGCGTAAAAGGCACCCCCAAACGGCAGCTGCGGGGGGCGGTATCAGGTTCCCAGGTCCATCGTGCAGACCTATATAGCAAAAAAATGCGGGGTTTGGTAGGGCTGACACGCGCAGACGCCGCCCACCCCCTTAAAACAAGGGGGTATCGCGACGTAACATTCGCGTTTGCAGCATCCCGGAATGCCGCGCGCGCCGCAGGCGATGCCTGCGAAACGAATCAGCCGCCTTCGCCAGCGGTCTCCGAGAACAGTTCCATCTTGCCCGGCTTGCCGTCCATCTCTTCGGCTTCGGGCAGCGGGTCTTTCTTGGTCACGATGACGGGCCATTCCTCGGACCATTTACGATTGAATTCCACCCACTCTTCCATGGCCGGTTCGGTATCGGGGCGGATCGCATCGGCCGGGCATTCCGGTTCGCAGACGCCACAATCGATACATTCATCGGGATGGATGACCAGCATGTTCTCCCCCTCGTAGAAACAATCCACGGGGCATACCTCGACACAGTCGGTGTATTTGCAGGCGATGCAGTTGTCGGTGACGACATAGGTCATGGGCAGTTACCTTCGTATCCGGTCCGGGACTTGCTAGCCGGGTGCGCGGGATCATTCAAGATCGCGGCCACGCATAAGATCGAGATTGCGGCGCGCGCGCTTGTCGGGGCGTCCTTTCCCGTCATAGGCGGGATTGTCGGGAGGTCTTTCGCGAGAGCGCGGCTGCGGCGGATCGAGATCCTCATAAAGCGCCTGAGCCTCGGGGGCGGGGCCGCGACGCTCGCCGGGGGCGAGGATGCGGATCACGCGAATATCATCGCCCTGGGCAAAGGTCAGCGTGTCGCCGGGGCCGACGGTGCGGGCGGGTTTCGACACTGGCGTGCCGTTCACCCGCACCTTTCCGCCCGAAACGATCCGCGCGGCCAGCGTGCGGGTTTTGAAAAACCGCGCATGCCACAGCCACTTATCTATGCGGATCGTCCCGGCGGCGCTCACCGCTTACTTCTTGTCCTTCAGCCCCATGAGGGCAGCCGCGAAGGGGTTGTCGGGGTCGATGGCTTTCTCTTTGCGCGGGGGGCGCGCCTCGAAGCTGCGGCCACCGCCGGAATTGGCCTCGCGCGGCACACGCTTGCCGCCCTTGGGTTTGCCACCGGCTTTGCCCTTGCCGCCGCCTTTCGGACCACGACCCTGACCTTCGCCGCCCGCACCGCCGCCGCGCCGGGCATTGCCACGGGCGTTGTTGCGGTTGCCGCGCCAAGTGAAGGTATAGAACACCTCCTGCTCCGGCCCGGCCAGATCGGCGTCGGGCGCGGTGCCGATCGGGGTTTCTTCGTCCGAGACCTTATCGACCGGCACTTCGTCCTGCGGCTGTGCCGGTTCTTCGGAGATCGGCGCTTCACCCGCATCGGGGATTTCGGCGACCTCTTCGGGAACATCGGCGGGGGCCGGTGCTTCGGGTTGCTCGGTCACCGCGCCGGGCTCGATCTGCTGGGCGACATCAAAGACCGGCGTATCGGCATTCTCATCGCCCGGCTGGATCGGCGGCACCACGTCTTCGTGGGCCACGCCTTCGTCGGTGGGGATGGTCTGATCGACGGCCTTGACCTTGGTCCGCTCGCCCTTCTCGGCGCGGTAGCCCAGACCCTGCATCAGGTCGGCGAACTGCTCCAGCGTCATGCCGGTGATCGACAGCATGTCGGCCTTGGCCTCGAAGCCGCCACGGCTGTCTTCGGGACGCAGCTGATCGGCGAGACGCTCCAGCATGTCGATGCGGATCGCCCGCTGACCGGCAGCCCGGTAGCCTGCCATCGTGGCATAGCCATCCGGCGCGTCCTGCGGCGACGGAATGGTGACCAGACCCGGCGGCGGGCTTTCGGGGAATTCGTCGAGCCCGCGATCCAGCGACCACAGCACCAGACGCAGACGGGTCGGTGCGGGTTTCAGCAGCAGCGGCATGAAGATGGTGAACTGGCCGAAACGGATGCCATGCTTGCGCAATGCGCCGCGGGCCTCCTGATCCAGTGCCTTCACATCCTGCGCAACGGCATCGCGGGGCAGCACGCCCAGCGCCTCGACCATCTGGAAGGCAAAGCCCCGCGCCAGCCCGGTCAGGGCTTCGTCCCGGCTCATCGCCAGAAGCGGCTCGAACAGGGTCGCGATCTTGCGGTCGATGAAATGTTGCAGACGACGGGTGACTTTCTCGGTCACGTCGCTGCCGGCTTCTTCGTCGACGAAAGCCTCGACCCGCGGTTTCAGAGGCTCGGCCCCTTTCACCAGCTTGCCCACCGCATGTTCGCCCCACATCAGGCCGCCCTGCTCGGTGTAATCGATTTCGGTATCCGGGGCGTTATAGAAGCGGTCCGCGCGCAGGTGGAACTCCGGCTTCAGCGCCTGAAGGCTGGCCTGTCGCAGCGTCTTGGCTTCGTCAGGGGTGTTGCTTTTGTCCTGCCGGAAGCGGAACCCTTCGAGACGGCCGACGAATTCGCCTTCGACCATCACTTCACCCTTGTCGTTCACATCGGCCACCAGGCCCTCCTTCTGTTTCAGCCGGCGCAACAGCACCGAGGTGCGCCGGTCCACGAACCTGCGCGTCAACGCCGTGTGCAGCGCATCCGACAGGCGATCTTCTACCGCGCGGGTCGCGCCGCGCCAATGTCTTTCGTCATCGACCCAGCCCTTGCGTTGAGCGACATAAGTCCAAGTGCGGATATATGCCAATCGTTTCGACAACGCGTCAATTTCCCCATCGGTTCGATCGATGCGTTTGATTTGTCGCGCCATCCAGTCATCCGGCACCCGCCCGACATCCCGCAGGAAGCCGAAAATCCGCTCCAACAGCCCCGCATGTTCTGATGCGGAGATGCCGCGAAAGTCCGGTATCCGGCAGACATCCCACAACAAACGCACATCGCGCGCGTTGCGGATCTGGCCTGACAGGGTGACATCGGCGGCAAGTGTTTTCAACGCGGCGAGGTCATCGGATTCCCGCGTCCGCATCAGCCATTCGTCCTGCGTGTTGGCCTCGAGCGAGCCGATGAGCCGGTCGGCGGACCCGAAATCGAGACCGGAATTGCGCCATTGCAGTTTGCGTATCGGGGTGAAGCGGTGTTCGGTGATGGCTTCCACCACCTCCTCATCGAGCGGGGGGGCCTCCCCGGTCACGCCGAAACTGCCATCGGTCATGTAGCGCCCGGCCCGGCCCGCGATCTGCGCCAGCTCATTGGGGGCAAGGTTGCGCATCCGGCGACCGTCGAATTTCGTCAGGCTGGAGAAGGCCACGTGTTTCACGTCGAGGTTCAGCCCCATCCCGATGGCATCGGTCGCCACGAGATATTCGACATCGCCGTTTTGATAGAGTTCGACCTGCGCGTTGCGGGTGCGGGGCGAGAGTGCGCCCATCACGACCGCGCAGCCGCCCTTCTGACGGCGGATCAGTTCGGCGATGGCATAGACGTTATCAACCGAAAACCCGACGATTGCGCTGCGACCGGGCATGCGGCTTATCTTTTTCGAACCTGAATAGACCAGTTGGCTGAACCGCTCGCGGCGCATGAATTGGGCGCGCGGCTCCATCGCCGCGATGGCGGAGCGCATGGTGTCGGCGCCCATGAACAGAGTTTCATGCAGGCCGCGCGCGTGCAGCAGCCGGTCGGTAAAAACATGGCCGCGCTCAGGATCGGCGCAAAGCTGGATCTCATCGACGGCCAGAAAATCCGCGCCGATATCGGTGGGCATCGCTTCGACCGTGCAGACCCAATAGGCCGCGCGGTCGGGCACGATCCGTTCCTCACCCGTGACCAGCGCCACGACGGACGGGCCACGGATCGCGACGATGCGATCATAGACCTCGCGCGCCAGCAGCCGCAGCGGCAGGCCGATCACGCCTGTGCGGTGGGCCAGCATCCGTTCGATGGCGTAGTGGGTTTTGCCGGTATTCGTCGGTCCGAGAACCGCGGTGATCGTGCCGTTTGGGGGCATATAAGTCCGTCCTGTCCGGCGCGCAGGCAATCTGCGGCGCGCGCCGGTGGGTGGGCAGCCGGAACGCGGGTCAGAGCGTCTGGCCGTCCACCTGTTGCGTCAGTCGCGCGATCGCCGTTGAGACATTTTCGCGGTGGGGGTGGATCTGCTGCACCGCGCGATAGGCGGCCAGCGCATCGGCCGGGCGGTCGAGCTCCTCCAGAATGATGCCAAGCCCTGACAACGCGCCGAAATGCCGGGGATTGAGCGCGATGGCCGCGCGGATGTCCTGTAGCGCCGGACCGTAGAGCCCGCGCTGAAAATAGGCGGTGGCCCGCGCATTGTAGCCTTCGGCAAAGCCGGGCGCGTGATCGATCAGCGCGGTCAGGTGATCGATGGCCAGCACCCAGTCTTCGCGCGCCATCGCATCGCGGCCTCGGCGCAGCAGCAGGTCCATCGCGGCGGAGCCGGATTTGGACCATTCCATCCAGATTTCCTCCTCCACCAGTTCCCAGCCGGGCAGGTCCGGCTTTGCCAGTTCGGCAAAAAGCCGGTCCAGCGCGCTGTCGGCCATGACATCCGCACCCGGCGCCGCGGGGCGGGCCAGCTGCGCCTCAGGCGCGGTGATCAGCGGCGGCGGTTCCGACGATTCGCCCTCCGGCGCGGTCTGGGCGTGGACCGGGCCGTAAAACAGGGCTGACATCAGAAATGCCGCAACGGTAGAGTTGGAAAAGAAGCGTGGTAAAACCATAACGAAATTGAGTGTAGCGCAGACACGGTCGAGCACAATACAGAGCCGTGTCACAACTTGGAGGACCCCCCATGAGCGCAGTCATCGATCAGGCCGTCACCGCCCTGAATGCGAAACTGGACGGCGGCTTTGCCGGCAATGCGAAGTTCGTGATCGAGGATGAAGGCAGCATCCTGCTGGACCAGTCGGGCGCGCGCGCCGGGGATGGCGATGCAGAGGTCACCCTGACCGCCGATGTCGAGACGTTCCAGGGGATGCTTTCGGGCGATGTGAACCCCACCGCCGCCTTCATGACCGGCAAGCTGAAGGTCGATGGCGACATGGGTCAGGCGATGCAGCTTGGCGCGGCGCTGAGCTAAGCTGCGGGGCATGCGGGCCGGGAGCGCACAGAACCTACGACGCGACCCGCCGGGCACCAAGCCGGGCACGGGCGGGGGGCTGCATGGCTCCGCCCCCGTGGCCGACGCGGGTGTGCTGACCGGCCCTGCCCCCTACCACGCCGATGTCGCGCGCGGGCCTGCGGATGTGCAATCCCACTGGCTGCGCTGCGCCGATGGCATCCGCCTGCGGCTGGCGGTCTGGAACGCCGGGCTGCCAGAGGCAAAAGGCACCGTGCTGCTGTTTGCCGGGCGCACCGAATATGTCGAGAAATACGGACTGACCGCGCAATCGCTGGCGGAGCGGGGCTACCGCATGGCCAGCGTGGACTGGCGCGGACAGGGCCTGTCGGACCGTGCCCTGCCCGATCACCTGACCGGTCACGTCACCGATTTCCGCGAATTTCAGACCGATGTCGCGGCGCTGCGCGCGGCGCTCTCCACGCTCGATGTGGCGGGGCCGTTTTTCCTGCTGGGGCATTCAATGGGCGGCTGCATCGGGCTGCGCGCCCTGCATGAGGGGCTGCCGGTGGCGGCGGCTGCGTTTTCGGGGCCGATGTGGGGTATTCGCATCGCCCCGCAGCTGCGCCCCGCCGCGTGGGCGCTTTCGGGGATGTCGCGCTATCTGGGCCTGTCGCACCGCTATGCGCCCGGCACCAAGCCCGCCAGCTACATCACCGCCGCCCCGTTCGAGGGCAATGTGCTGACCAGCGACCCGGAGATGTATGAATACATGCGCCTGCAATTGGCGGCGCATCCCGAACTGGCGCTGGGCGGGCCGAGCCTGAGCTGGCTTTATGCCGCGCTGCGCGAAATCAACGCGCTGCACCGGATGCCATCGCCGCCCGTGCCCGCGCTGACCCATGTGGGCACCGAAGAAACGATCGTCGATGTGCCGACCATCCGCGACCGGATGCGCCGCTGGTCCGACGGCACGCTGACGCTGGCCCAAGGCGGGCAGCACGAAATCCCGATGGAAGTGCCCGCGCTGCGCGATGCCTTTTTCGACGATTGCGACCGGCTGTTCAGCGCCGCGCGGTGATCAGGCCGCGCCCGCGCTACTGCGGGACCTCTTCGGTGGTGTCGAACCGGAAATAGCCGACCGTGGCCGCCGCGCGCTCGCCCTTGCTTGAGATTTCGCCCTGCACGATGGGCATCAGCGATTCCGAGGTCGTCCCCGCAGGCACGGCCACGCTATCGAGCGGCGCGTCGGTGGCCACGGCGAGGATCATCTGCGGCACCAGTTCATCCCCCGCCGTTAGCGCATTGGGGCGCAGGCCCAGCGCGAAGGTGGCGGTGCCATCCTCCTGCGGTTTCAGGCGCGAGGACAGATCATAGGTGCCGCCCTGCGCATCGACCAGCATCAGCCAGATGGGGCGTCCGTTGATCTGTTCGACCCGGCCCCGGATCGCCTCGCCCGAGCGGAGCACATCCTTATCGAGCGTCAGGCGCGGGGCGGTGGCATCGCTGCCTGCGACGGATTTCAAGAAGTTCACGACCGCGCATTGGCTGTCCTTGATCAGCCGCACGCCGATCTCAGGTTCGGTGCCGTGAGCTTCGCGGAAATCGGTCAGAAGCTGCCAGAACGGATCGACCGAGGTGGCAAAGCCTTCGATTTCGAAGCTGGTCGGCGTGACGCCGAGGATCGAGGTGTAGACGCAGCTTGGCAATTCGTAGTTGCGCAGCCATTCGATGCGCGCACCCACGGCATCAAGGTCGTTGAGCGCGGTTTCGGACGCGTCCGGCCCGGCGGGAAGCTCTTCGCCCTCTGTCGGGTCGGCGGTGGTGTCGGGCGGCGCGATGCTGGCGGTCTGATCGGGATCGGCGTCCGGGGCTGGATCGGTATCCGGCTGCGGGTCTGGGTCTGGCTGATCGGGCGCGGGCGGTGCCGGGGGTTCCGGCTCCGGCAGAGCGGCGATGCTGTCGCCCGAGCCGATGCTTTCGCCGACACCGGGATTGGCCGGAGGCTCCGCATCCGTTGCCGTGTCCTGCCCGGCCCCGGTGCCATCGACCGGTGGGGTTTCGACCGTGCTGCGGTTCAGCACCGGGTCGAGCAGCCCGGCGAAATAGGCCCCGGCCCCGCCCCCGGCGAGCAGCAGCAGAAGCGCGACCATGATCACCGTGGACTTGCCATTGCCGTTGGACGGACCGGCGGGCTGAGACGTAACACCGGGCAGGCCCGTCGCGGGCGCTGTGCCTGAGGCGGGCGCGGCTGGCACCGCACCGAACGGGCTGTCGCTATCGCCCGCCCCCGGCGCAAACCCCGCAGGCGGGACCGAGCCGGGCGGCAGCGATTGCGGCGGCAGCGAATAGGGCGGCGCCGAATGCGGGAAATCCTGCGGTCCGGCTGTCTGCGCAGGCATCGCCGCGCCCATCCCGGCCCCGGCCCCGCCGGTGGCCGCAGCCGCCCCGCCCACGGCCTGTAACAGCGCGGGATTGTCGAGATATTCCAGCACCTGCGTCATGCTGGCGGGCCGGTCATCGGGGTTTGGCTCCAGCATCTTTGCCAGCAGCGGGGCAAGCTCATCTGGCACGCCGCTCAGATCGGGCACCTGCATCCGGCGTTCCACCGCCTCGGCAGGATTGTCGCCCATATCGAGCTGTTCGCCCCGGCACGCGGCGACGATCACCAGCGCGGCAGAATAGATGTCCGAACGGGCCGTGACATGCCCGTTATAGCGGCCAAGCTGTTCGGGAGAGACGTAATTGTATTTCCCCGCAAACTGCCCGCCGAGCAGCGTGCCGCCGCCGAAATTGGCCGATTTGGCGATGCCGAAATCGATGATCTTGGCGTGGCTGATGAGCCCGTCCTGAATGATCATATTGTCGGGCGACAGGTCGCGATGCACGACCCCCAGATCATGCGCCTTTTGCAGGCCAGACGCCATGCGGCTGATCAGGATCTTTACATCGCCCAGCGGCATTGCGCCCTGATCCTGAATATATTCGGCGACCGAGCGGCCTTCGACGAATTCCATGACCAGACAGGCACGCTGAATGCCCGGATCGACGGTAAACAACTGATAGCGAACGATGGCGTCGTGATGCAGGCGGCCCAGAACCGTCGCTTCTTTCTGAAAGAGCGACAGGATTTTTTCGTCATGGGCGAGCGCGGCCAGCACGATCTTGATCGCGACCGGCTCCTGCGTGTGGATGTTCACGCCGCGATAGACCTCGCCCATGCCGCCGGTGGCGATGTGCTGGGTGATTTCGAACGTGCCCATGATCTTGGTGCCGATATCGACGCCGGAGGGCGCGGCGGTGCTGATCACGGTCTTTTCGCCAGCGCGGCGGGCCTGCTCGGCCTGTTCCGCTTCGGCGGCCATCTTTTCGGCAGCGCGGGCGCGGGTGCGTTCGTCATCGGGATCGGGTGTCAGGGCGGGCGTATCTGCGGGCGTGCCGGGGGGCGTATGTGCGGGCGTGTCGGCAGGCGGCACCGTGGCGCGGCGCGGCTGCGGGGCGTCTGCCCCCCCTGCGCCCGGCGCAGCGCCGTCTTTACCGGCACCACGACCGGCACCAGCGCCGCCGATGTCCCAGCTTGCGCCCGGCGTCGCACCATTAGAGCCGCCCGCCGCGCCTCCGGAGCCGTTTTCGGGTCTGTCGTCGTCGCCTGCCATGTCGCCTTACGCTCCCTTCTCGGGAAGCTCGAAGATGTTGGTGATGGGGCCGACCTCGGTCTTGTCGAAGGCGCGGACGATCATCACCGTCGTGTTGTCGGTCGCGCCCCGTTCCAGCGTCAGGTCAAGAAGCTGGTCGCAGGCACGCTGCGGCTGATGTTTGCGCGCGATCTCGAGGATCTCGGCATCCTCCACATGCGCGGTCAGCCCATCGGAACACAAGACAAACGTGTCCCGGTTCCGCAGGGTGCCGTAGCGGTGATCTAGGTTGATCTCGGCGCTGACGCCGATGGCGCGGGTGATGACGTTTTTTCGGGGCCAGTTATCGGCCTCCTCCTGCGTGATCGCACCCCGGTCCAGAAGCTCATTCGCTTCGGTGTGGTCGCGGCTGAGCTGGGTCAGTTGCCCGTCGCGGATCATGTAGACGCGGCTGTCGCCGGACCACACGCAGGCATAATGCTGCTCGAAGGCCAGCAGCGCCACGACGGTGGAGCCGATGGTGGCCCCGACCTGCGCGCCGTGGGTGTGGATCTGTTCATTGGCGCGCGCCACGCGTTCCACGAAACGGGCCTGCAAATCCGGTGCGGAACTGGGCAGCCCGATGGAGCCAAGATGTTCGACGATCAGCCCTGAGGCATATTCGCCGCCGTGATGCCCGCCCATGCCATCCGCCACGACCCACAGGCCCGCGTCAGGTTCGGACAGGCAACTGTCCTCGTTATGATCGCGCACGACGCCGGTATGGCTGACGGCGCCGGTTTCGAACCTGAACGTCTGTCCCATCATGTGATTGGCAACCAATACCTTCACCTCGATTTGTGTCGTGAGTGTTTACCAGCGCAGGGGCCGGGTCAATCATTACCACGCTACCGGCCAGCGGGCCCGGTTAGCCGTCCCGGTCGCGGGCCCCGCCCAGCGTAAAGAAACCGCGCCGGGACGCGGGCGGGGCGTCGTTTGCGGGCAGGGCGTCGTTTGCGGGCGGGGCGTCGTCTGGGCGCGCGGTCTGACCGGCCGCCGCGAAGGGGCTGTCGTCGTCTTCCTCGGCCGGGGCGGGTGTCGCGGTGTCGTCGGCAGGAGGCGCGTCATCCGGGTCAGCGGGGGCGGGTGCGTCCTCTGTCGTGGGGGGCGCGGGCGGCGCGGCCCATGCCAGATCGGCCTCCGGGATATCGTCCCAATCGGCGGGCTGGTCCGGGCCGGGTGTGGGCGCCGCGACGGGCGCCGGAGCGCCGAAGCCCGTCAGCAGCCCGGCAAAGCCGGTGGCGTCCGGCATCCCGTCCAGCGCCAGAAACGCGGGCGGCACCGCCCTATTCCCGGCGGTCCACCAATAGCTGCGGCTGGTGGCGGCCAGTTGATAATCGTGGTCGCGCACGTCATGCAGCAGCCGATCCAGCCCGTGTTCGCCATAGGCGAAAAACGCGCGCGCCCGGTCCTGTGCCTGCGCGGCAGGGGGCCCCTGCGGCAGTGGCAGCGCGGCAAGAAGTGCCGCCGGATCATCCCCTGCCCCGCCGCCTTCGCGCGCGGCGCACAGCGCGTCTTCGATGGCGGTGAACCATGCGGCGTGGGGATCGCTGAGCGGCGGCGCGGGATGGCGCGCGCCCGCGCCGATCAACATCACGGTCAGCGGGAAACGGCGGCCCACCTTATCCTGCGAGGTCACCATCACCCCGGCCAGCGCGTGGCCAAACACCCCCTCGCCGATCCAGAACCGCCATGCGGGGGCCTGCGCCCATGCGTGGTCCCAATTTGCGGCCAGATCTGACCGCGCGCCGGGCATGACCCGCTCCAGCCACTGTTCCCAATGCTGCAAGACCTCTGCGGGAATGGCGCGGGTGATGAAATCGCCGCGCGTGGGCAATTTGCCGAACAGGCCCAGCTGCATCACAGACCCGTCGGGCAGGTAAATTCGGTCAGCTCCCGCATCAAAAGCGGGTTCTGCGCGCCTGCGCTGTCGATGCGGTAATCCACATTGCGCCCGCCCACCTGCGCCGAAAAGCTGACGGTTGGCCCCGACACGCGCGGGCGCGATCCCATGATAAGACGGCGCAGCGCCCATGGTCCCTGAATTTGCAATTCGTCCTCGCGATTGGAGGCACGGGGCCGGACCTCCAGCAGCACCATGCCCCCGGCCATGGAACTGGGCCAGCTGAGCACTTGGGGCGTGTTGATCCCGGCGGAAAACTCAAGGTTCTGACCGTTCACATGCATGGTGTGGGTTTTGACCAGCGGGTGCATCGCGCGCACCGCGACATTCATGTCCACCTGCGGCATCGCGCCGACGGGGAAAAACGCATCGCGGATCGCGGCGGCGCGCTCGAACTGTTTGAGCGTGTTGGCCGACAGCTTCCCGCCCAGCGGCCCGCCCTCCTTCCATGTCCATCCGGCGGGGGTGATATCGACCAAGGGCGACATTTCCTGCAGGAAAAAGCGGTCGATGACACCGTTCGGCGCAAACAGCTTGGCGAAATCGGCGATTGGCATGTCCCGCTGGCTGTCGGCAAAGGGATAGGCCTGCCCCATCAGCGCGACGCAGGCCTGCGTCACCTGACCATTCAGCACCTCGTTGAGCCGCGACAGCGACGCATTGGCGGCGTCGCCCTCGAAATCCTCGATCGCTTCTTCGACCATGCGGCGATATTCGTCGGGCAGGCGCGAACTGGCCTGTTTCAACGTGCCGAGAAGCTGCGCCATTTCGTTTTCGACCTTTTCGGGGAAGTCGCCCGCAAGGATCAGCACCCGCTGCATATTGTTGAGCGCATCCAGCAGACGGTCGATCAGCCGGGTGCCGATATCGCCGGTCACGAGGTTTTCCCAATCGCGGAAATGCTGTTCGATCTCGGCCCCCGGCATCCGGCGGCTGGCCCCGCCCGCGACGCCCGCGCGCTGGCTGTTCTTGGCCTGCCCCATCGCCACGTCGAGACCGATCCGCAACATGCCCTGCTGGCGCGAAATGATCGACGAGGCGACCCGCGTTCCGAACTGGCCCGCGACCTCCTCGGCCACGCCGGAGGCCGCGTCCGCGCCGCTGCTGGGCGGGTCCGCCTCCTCGGTGAAGCCTTGGGTCAGGCGGGTTTCGGCGACGATCTGCTCGGCCAGATTGAGCAGCGGCGACGTGCGCGGCGCGGAGGCGGCGGCCAAGGCGCGATAGGTCGGTTTGTCGGCGGCCATCGGGCGCAGCTTGATATTGCCCAGCACCGCTTCCCACGCGCGGATCCAGTCCTGCGTGTAGCGGGTAATCAGCTGCGGACCGACGCGCTGCATCTCATCCTCGATCTGCGCCTCGGCGGCGTAATCGCCCATCACCCACTGTTCGGTCACTAGCTTATCCGCGATCTCGGACAGTTGCGGCAGGAAGAAGTCGTGAAACCCGGCATAGGTATAAAGCGCGGGGATCACCTGATCGGCCAGCGCCGCGCCATCGACCGTCTCGAACACCATGTCCGCATCGGTGCCCGCGCGATAGGCCACGGAAAACGGCTCGATCGGGGCGAATTCCACCGTGGACAGGATCAGCGAATAGGCCTGATCGGCGATGTTCATCCGCGCCAATGCGCGCTCCGCCTGATCGATCAGCGCGCCGTTGAGTTCAAACGACGGCTCCTTGGCCGCGTCGAGGTCGAGCATCGCGATGAGATGCGCCTCCAGTTCCTCGCGCGCGGCGGCATGGATCGGGCCGGGGTAGAGATTGCGGCGCCAGTCGTCGCGGAACCACTGGATAATGAACGGATCGTCGGATTTCGGCGCGGCATCGCCCAGCAGCTTATAGGCCTTCAGCGTTTCGTAGATCGCCAGAACCTCATTTCCGCGCACGAAATCCTCAAGCTGCCGTTCCAGCCGCAGGATCAGCCGGGAGCGGAACATCCGCTCAAGCGCCTGCCGGTAGGTGGTGGTCGCCGCGCTTTCCAGCCGCGCCCGTTGCGACAGGCCAAAGCCCTCCTGCCAACTGGCGGCACCGGCCTGCGTATCGCCATAGCCGGTGGGCATTTCGCGGAGTTGTTGCAGATGGCTCGACACCTCCAGCAGATCGATGCTGTCGACCTCGCTGCGCTCCAACTCGCTGCGGGCGTTCATTTCGTAATCGGTGATCCCGGCCTCGGCCGAGCGGATCAATGTGCGGTTCTGGACATAGGAATAGCCCCAGAGCCCCAGCATCGCGGCACACGCAAGGCCGATCAGCGCGAACGCCCCGTAGCGCAGCCCGGCGGCGCGGCGCACGGCGCGGCGGTCGGTGGACACCCAGCCCGCTTCGGGGAAAATCACCCGCTTGAGCAGGTCATGCAGGAAGAAGCTGCGCCCCTTGCCCGACATCTGCGCCCCGGCGATGGCCCCGCCACTGCCCCGCTCCATCGCGCCCAGCACCTGATCGATGGGCGTGCCCTCCTGCGTGCCGGAGGAAAAATAGAAGCCCCGCAGATTGGCGGCGACCTTATAGCGGGAATGGCCGAACACCGACCCCATGAAGCCGCCGAGCCGGTCGCGCAGCATCGCCACCTGACCGGGAAAGCCAAAGATGGCGATACGGTTGATGCCGTCGGGTTCCTCCTGCAGGCGGTCGGTGACCTCCTCCGACAGCCGCGCCACAAGCGCGTCATATTCGGCGGCGAAGCGTTCGACGGTGGGCTCTTTCTTCGATGCGGTCTGGAAGGTATGGCCCCAGACCTTTTCCCGCCGGGTGCCGGAGAAGGAGCCGAAATATTCCATGAAGCCGCTGATCAGATCGGCCTTGGTGAACAGCACATAGACCGGGAAATCGACGCGCAGTTCCTCGTGGATTTCGCGCAGGCGGTTGCGCACGGTTTCCGCGTGGGTCTCGATCTCCGCCGGGGTGGCGGTCATGATTTCCTGCAGGCTGATGGCAAGGATCACGCCGTTGATCGGCTGGTTGGCGCGGTGGGTTTTCAGCAGCCGCAGGAAGCTCAGCCAGCTGTCGCGGTCGGCCTCCGCATCGCTGTCTTGGGTGGTGTAGCGGCCCGCCGTGTCGATTAGCACCGCCTCCTCGGAAAACCACCAGTCGCAATAGCGGGTGCCGCCGACGCCCGCGACCGCACCCTGCCCGCCCTCCGCAAGCGGGAAATTCACCCCCGAATTCAGCAGCGCCGTCGTTTTGCCCGCGCCGGGCGGACCGATGATGACATACCACGGCAATTCATAGAGAAACGCGCGACTGCCGGAGGATTTGCGCAGCACGGCCAGCGCTTCGCCCATGCGGTCGCCCAGCACCTCGCCATCGCCGGTGACCTGCTGTTCGGTCAGCGCCGCCTCCAGCGCGCGGGCGGCGCGGCGGGTGCGGATGGCGCGGATCAGGTAGATAACGGCGACGGGCAGCCACACCACCGCGATCAGCAGCAGCCGCACCCATGACGGTTCGAACGGGCGGACGGTGCCAAAGCCCACCAAGGGCAGCGCGTACCACACCACCGCGCCCCATGCCAGCAGCGCCAGCACGACCAATGCTCCGATGATCCACTTCCTCATGATGCGGTCCCCCGATGATGGGCTAGAGCGTGTCTTCGCGCTGCAGCATGATTTCGACACGGCGGTTGGCGGCGCGGCCTTCGGCGCTGGAATTGTCGGCGATGGGTTCATCCTCGCCCCGGCCATCGACGCCCACGCGCACCGGATCGGCAAGCAACGGTGACAGGATCGCGGCGACCGAGGTGGCCCGCGCGACCGACAGTTCGAAATTGTCCTTGAACCGGCCCCGGCCGCTGAGCGGGATGTTATCGGTGTGACCGATCACGGTGACCGGCCCCGGCTCATCGTTCAGCGCGGCGGCGATGGACTGGGCCACCGGCGTGAATTCGGGCTTCACCTCGGATTTGCCGGAGGCGAAGAGTACGCCGTTATTGACGTTGAGCACGATGAAATCGCCCTTCTGGCTGATCTCTACCGGCTCCCCGGTGAGGGCGGCGGTGATCCGTTCCAGCTGATCGCTTTCCTGCAAGAAGGCGGGCGGGATATATTCCGGCACCTCCTCGGAACGGACCAGCCGGATCTGGCTGGCGGGATGCAGATTGGTCATCCGCCCGGCCAGATTGGTGCCCTCCTCGGCCAGAAGCGTGCGCATGGCGAAATAGCTCCCCGCCAGCAGCGCGGCAGCCAGACAGGCGACGATCCAGACCGGCAACTTGCGAAAATTGCGGCGCGGCGCGATTTCGACCCCTTTCCAGCGGGGGGAAATATCATCATCGCCGCGCGGCTTCACCCGGCGCAGGGTCTCGTAGATGCCGCGTTTGACGCCCTGCAACTGAACATCGCCGCCGGGCACCGCGCGATACTGCCCCTCAAAGCCCAGTTGCAGGCAGATCAGCATCAGCTCCAGCAGGTGATATTTCTGCAATGGGTTTTGCAGCGCCTTGTCGACCTCCTGAAAGAAGCCAACGCCCGAGGTGCGTTTGTTGAAGAACCGCGCGACCATCGAATATTGCAGCCACACGCCGCGATCGGTGCCGGGCAGGTTCTGCACGATGTCATCGGCGGTGCCACACAGGCAGTATTTCGCGATCAGCGCATCGGTCGGATCGACCCCGGCGGCCAGCACGCGTTTTTCGAACTGATCGATTTCTTCGGTGACGTGCTGCATCAGCGGGACGGCGTGCATATCGACGACCTGCGAGCGCAACCGCCCGAAGAGGATCAGCAGGCTGGCGGCGGCGGCGGTGATGGGATTGACCTCGGCCGAGTGGCCCGACGTGCGCGCCGACAGCGCGGCATCTAGGCTGATCTTATGCGCGGGCGCGGCGCGCAGGGCGGGCTCCGGGCGGCGGTGGTCGGGAAAGAAGCCTTCTTGTTTCGGGGCGGCGCCCATCCATGCGTTGCTGCCACCGCCGAAATCATCGTCCCCGCCAAACCCGATGCCGCCGCCCTGCCCCGGCGTGGGTGGCGGGCCAAAGCCGCCGCCGGGGCTGGGCTGTCCCGCAGCCCCCGCCCCGACCCCCGCGCCAAAACCCGACCCCGCCGGAGGCAGGCCACCGATCACCGTTTTCTGCCCCCCGGCGGGCGGGGGTGGTTTCGCCCCGGCAGCCCCGCCCCCGAACGCCCCGCCGGGCATGGGCCGGATCACCGTTTTGCCGCCGTCCTTGTCGTCGGTCATGATCGGTTCTCCTGAATCCCCCAAAGCTCCAGCTTCAGGTCGGGCCAGTCACCGGCGAAATGCATGCCAATGGCAGGCGCGGTCGAAAATTCGCGCCACATCGGATTGTTCTTGTCGATGTAGAAATAGACATGGCTGGTCACGGCGCGGATCTGGCGCGGCGGTGTCGGCGTATGCACCAGCTCCAGCCCCGGCAGGTTGTTGTTGACGATGGCGTTCATCTGCGTGTTCGGGCCGACCTTGCACAGCGCGGGGAATTGCTGCTGGATCTGGGTCAGCGGCTTATCCGCCGCGACCTCCAGCACAAAGGACGCGTCGCGGAACAGGTTGCGGTCGGTGACCTTGGCGATGAAGCTGCCGGGGTGAAGCTCCTGCAGGTCCAGCCGCACCGCCCGGCCCACATCGCGGCTCAACAGCCGCTGGATGTCGCGCACGACCGGCTCGAACACGGCCTCAAGATTATCCTGATCGTAGGGCTGGTATTCGGGCGCAAGCCGGTTGGTGTCAAAGGTCCACAGCTCCCCCGCCAGCCGCAGCAGCAGTTGATAGAGATCCTCGGGGTGGATGTAGCGGCTGTGGCGGTAGTGCTTGAGCAGGTTGATTTCGCGGTTGAGCACCAGCAGCATGAAATAGTCGGTGGCCTGTAGCCCCCCGCCCGAGGATGGATCGGAGGCATAGCGCGCGAGGCTTTCGAGTTTGGTTTCCGTCCAGCCCACGACCCGCTCGATCCAGCCGGCAACGACGGGATGGGCCTGAATCGACAGCACCGGCGGCGCGAATTTCTCATCGAAGATCACGGCCTTGTCGCGCATTTCGATGATCCGGGCCAGTTTCAGGCAGTGATAGCCCGGTTTTTCGGTTTTGCGGATGTCGAATTCCAGCCGGGGATGGGCGACCTCGATCCCCTGTTCCAGCCGCATCGCGGCGGCGCTGTCGGCGATGGTTTCGCTGCCCAGCCGGTAGCGCGCGGCGCGGGAGGCTTCGTCCTCCGTGCCGATCTCGCGCCCGTTCATCTGCGCCATCGGCAGGGTCAGCCAGACGGTCGCGCCCTCGGACCCTTCGGGGATGTCGACGGGGGCGGGCAGTTGCGAGATGCCGGGCATGTCGAAGGGCGTGCCATCGGGGAAAATCCCCGCCGCCGCGCGCAGCCCGAATTTCATCTGCTGAGAGATGTCGCGGTCGATCTCGATCCGGGAAAATCCCCATGGATAGGGGGATGTCAGGCGCGTGCGGCTTTCCACCAGCTTCTCGACATAGCGGTCGCTCTGCTGGAAGTGATGCGGCTGGAGGAACAGGCCCTCCTTCCACGCGACTTTGGAATACCACGACATCTAAGAACGCACCGCCTCAATCATAAATTCAATAGCTTGGCAGGATGACCCTGATCCAAAAACACAACGGGCCCCCGCGGCAGAAATTCCGCGGCCAAGCCGGGATCGGAAAAGCGACCCAACGTAAAGAAACCTGCCCGCAGGGCGCCGAGCGGTCAAGAGCGGAGGCACATGAACCGCCCGCCGCAGGGCGGCGGCAGACCGGGGTGCGGGGTGTTCGGGCAGCGTCGCGGCATATGCAAAAGGCGCGCCACTCACGCGGCGCGCCTTTCTTTGTGCATGTCGAATGTCAGGCCCGCAACCGGACCCGCAGCGCGCGGTGGCCTAGAACTGAAGCCGGGCCTGCGCGGTGATCGAGAACGCCTCCACATCGTCGGAGAAGCGAGCATCGGCCCGGACCGAGGCGTTGAACTGCTTGGCCGCGCCGACCTCGCCATCGAGGATCTTGATGTAGCTCAGCCCCACCGACAACTCGCCAAAGCCACCCAGCGGATCGGTGCTCAGATCCTGACTGTCATTGCCGATGCGATATTTCGAGGTCATGTCGTCCGAGAAGTCCTCGTAATAGGTCGCGGTGACGAAGCTGTTATACGCCTCCGTCCCCGATGGCGCGATGGTGGTATGGGCCAGCGTGCCGCCGACAAAGCCGATCTTGGTGGTGTGGTCGTCAAAGTCGATGCGCCCGATTTCGGTGCCCGAATTGTCGCGGAACACCAGATCGTCGGTGGAGGTGCGGGTGATCCCGAACCCGGCGGTCGGCACGAAGGTCAGCGTATCCGACAGGGCGTGCGAATAGCTGATCGATGCCGACAGCGTGGTGCCGTTGCTCGACGTTTCCTCGTCATACAGGCCGAGGCTTTCGTTATCGAACTCATAGTCGGTGTTTTCGAACCGCAGTTGCACATCGCCGGTAAAGGCGCCGCGGGCCGCAGCCACATACCCGCCGACATAGCGCTGATCGAAATCGGACCGGGTGGTCGAGATCTGATTGTCGGTCAGGACGATATCCGCGCCGCTGACGCCGACCTCGAACACCTTCTGCTCGGTCGAGCCGGAGTTGATGCCGAGGATGCCGCCCACGGCCACATCCCATTCCCCGCCTGCGGAATTGAAGCAGCCGAAGTCATAGCCGGTGACGAAGCCGTAGAAATCCGCATCGACCGTGGCAGGCAGGCTGGCCTGCCCGTTATCGGTGCGCGATGTGGCCTCGGCCCGGCCACCGGTGGCGCGCGCCCATGCGCCCGAGCCGCAGGTGTCCTCGGATTCGTAGGCCAGCCCGGAGACAAACGGGCTCGACGGGCGGTTTACGATGGTGCCGATCAGCGACTGCACCAGCGCAAGGTTGCCCGACACCGCCGCCGCGCCCGGATCGATGACCGAGTTCACAAAGACGCCCTCGCTGCTCTGCGTGACCTGATAGCTGAGCGGCCCGCTGCGCGCAGGAAGCCCGGTGCTGGTCAGCAGTGCCGACACGGCGTTGCCATCCACGACCTGCAGCGGATCGTTCAGGATCGCGCCGCTGTCCAGCGTGTCGAACTCCAGCAGGACATTGCCGGTGAGCGACGACAGGACGATCTGATCGGTCGCGCCGGTGCTGTCGCCCAGATCGATATCGAAGGCCAGCGTGCCGCCCGCGACCGTGCCGGTCAGAACCAGCACATCATCTGCCGCATCGTCGGTGCCCAGATCGATGCGCCCGCTGGTGTTGTCGATGGACGCTGTATCGATGGTGAACATGTCGAGAGACTGGATCGTGCCGGTATTGATGAACCCGTCGGTGACCGTCAGGGTCAGGCCGCTGCCGTCATTTTCCAGCGTCCCCATATTGTCCAGCGCGCCGTCGATGGTGCTGTTCCCGTCGATGGTGAACGTGCCGTCGGCGAAGTTGTCGAAATCCCCGTCGATCATGCCCGCCATCTGGAAGGCGCCGCTATTGCTGACATCGCCGGTGATGGTCCCGTCATGATCGAAATCGCCGGTCGCGTCATTATCGACATCGCCCGTGATCCCGCCGGTATTGTCGAACCCGCCGGAGTTGCTGACGGCACCGATGACCGTGCCGCTGTTGTCGAAAGAGCCGGAGTTATCGACCGGCGCGGTAAACGTGCCGTCATTGTCGACCGAGCCGTCATTGTCGAACGACAGCGCGGTGAACGCGCCGGTATTGTCGATATTGCCTTCGTTCGTCGCCGCGCCCGTCAGGGTCATGGTCCCGGCATTGGTCAGTTGCGAGGTGCTGCCAACATTGTCGAAGGTGCTCCCGTTGACCGTGGAGGTGTCGAGGTTCGACATCGTGCCGCTGTTGTCGATATCGGTGGCGAAGATCACCCCCGCAGTCTCGTTGGTCAGCGTGCCGGAGGTATCGATGCTGCCGGGCGTGGTGCCGCCCACGATGCCGCCGTTGTTGACGAAGGTCGCGTCATTGTCGATCGAGGCCGCGTCGAACGTGCCGGTGTTGTTGACCGAATTGAGGTTCGTCACCGCGCCGGACGCGTTGAAGTCGCCTTGGTTGACCAGCGAGCCCGCGCCTTCGTTATCGAAGGTGGCGGTGTTGATTGTCGAGGTATCGAGGTTCGAGAAGCTCCCGTTATTGTCGATATCTGTCGCGGTCAGTTCCGCGGCGTTCTGGTTGGTGAGCGTGCCGTCATTGTCGATGCTACCGGGCGTGGTCCCGCCCACCGTGCCGCCGTCATTGACGAAGGTCATGTCATTGTCGAGCGCCGCCGTATCAAACGTGCCGAAGCTGGTGATCGAGCCGGTGTTGGTGACGCTGGTGGTCGCCGTGACGCTGGACGTGTCGAGGTTCGACAAGGTGCCGGAGTTGGTGATCGTCGTCGCGGTCAGCTCCGCGTCGTTCTGGTTGGTCAGCGTGCCGGAGCTGTCGATGCTGCCCGCCGTTGTGCCACCCACCGTGCCGCCGTCATTGACGAAGGTCGCGTCATTGTCGATCGAGGCCGCGTCGAACGTGCCGGTGTTGTTGATCGAATTGAGGTTCGTCACCGCGCCGGACGCGTTGAAGTCGCCTTGGTTCACCAGCGAGCCCGCGCCCTCGTTGTCGAAGGTGGCGGTGTTGATTGTCGAGGTATCGAGGTTCGAGAAGCTCCCGTTATTGTCGATATCTGTCGCGGTCAGTTCCGCGGCGTTCTGGTTGGTGAGCGTGCCGTCATTGTCGATGCTACCGGGCGTGGTCCCGCCCACCGTGCCGCCGTCATTGACGAAGGTCATGTCATTGTCGAGCGCCGCCGTATCAAACGTGCCGAAGCTGGTGATCGAGCCGGTGTTGGTGACGCTGGTGGTCGCCGTGACGCTGGACGTGTCGAGGTTCGACAAGGTGCCGGAGTTGGTGATCGTCGTCGCGGTCAGCTCCGCGTCGTTCTGGTTGGTCAGCGTGCCGGAGCTGTCGATGCTGCCCGCCGTTGTGCCACCCACCGTGCCGCCGTCATTGACGAAGGTCGCGTCATTGTCGATCGAGGCCGCGTCGAACGTGCCGGTGTTGTTGATCGAATTGAGGTTCGTCACCGCGCCGGACGCGTTGAAGTCGCCTTGGTTCACCAGCGAGCCCGCGCCCTCGTTGTCGAAGGTGGCGGTATTGATTGTCGAGGTATCGAGGTTCGAGAAGTTCCCGCTATTGTCGATATCGGTCGCGTTCAACACACCGGCGTTCTGGTTGGTGAGCGTGCCGTCATTGTCGATGGCATCCGCTGCGGTGCCGCCGACCATGCCGCCATCATTGACGAAGGAGAGGTAGTTTTGCAGCAGGCCGCTATCGAACGTCCCGCTGGTGGTGATAGAGCCGGTATTCGACACCATGCCGGTGACGTTGAAGTCGCCTTGGTTGACGAGCGATGCGGTAGGCCCGCCATTGGTGACTTCGGCAGCGTTAAAGGCCGACGTGTCGAGGTTCGACAGGTTGCCCGAGTTGTCCAATAGGGTCGTTGTCACCACACCGTCGGACTGGTTGGTCAATGTGCCGCCATTCTCCAATCCCTCCAGGCCCGTGACCGTCACCGTGCCGTCGGTATTGGTGAAGGTGCCGGTGGTTTCGATTTCCTCGGCGGTGAACAGGCCTTGGTTGGTCACGGTCGCGGCATTGGTCAGCGCCGTCATGGTCATCGTCGCATCGCTGGCGTTGGTGACGACGCCGCCGGTCGTGTTGTTGACCGTCACGGCCCCGAAGGTGCCCGTGCCTTGGTTCGAGATCGTGCCGGAGTTCTGCACGATCAGGGGATCTGTCGCCCCCACCACGCCGCCCGTGTTGGTGAACGTGCCGCTGTTGGTCAGCGCATCCGCATCGAAGGTGCCGGTCGAGGTGTTCGTGATCTGATTGTCGTTGGTCACCGTCCCTGTCGCGTCGAAATCACCGGCATTGGTAAAGAAGCCGCCGGTCTCGTTGTCGAAGGTGCCGGTGCTGACCACCGAGTTGTTGAGGCTTGAGAAGGTCGCGCTGTTGTCGATATTGGTCGTGCCCAGCGTCGCGCCGCCGCCGACCGTCACCGTGCTGCCGGTGCCGGTGTTGGTGAGCGTCGTGATCCCGGTCAGATCCTCGTTCACCGTCAGCGTGCCGCCGTCTTCGTTGTCGAAATCCCCGGCCATGGTGCTGTCACCATCGACTGTGAAGCTGCCGGTATTGGCCACATCGCCGGTCATGGTGCCTGCGAAGGTCACCGTGGCGGAGTTGCCGAGCGCGCCAGAGACGGTGCCGCCGTTCACGTCCAGCGTGGCGGTAAGTTCGTTGACAAGGGACGTCGCGCCCAGCGTCGCGCCGCTGCCGACCGTCACCGTGCTGTCGGTGCCGGTATTGGTGAGCGTCGTGATCCCCGTCAGATCCTCATTCACCGTCAGCGTGCCGCCGTCTTCGTTGTCGAAATCCCCGGCCATGGTGCTGTCACCATCGACTGTGAAGCTGCCGGTATTGGCCACATCGCCGGTCATGGTGCCTGCGAAGGTCACCGTGGCGGAGTTGTCGAGCGCGCCAGAGATGGTGCCGCCGTTCACGTCCAGCGTGGCGGTGTCATCGTTGAGAACGCCGTTTGTCGCCGACAGGGTGCCGTCCATCCCGACCGTGATGGTCGACCCGGACGTGTTCACCACATCATCACTGGCCGAGACGGTGGCATCGGTGCCAATCGTCACGGATGCCCCGTCGGCATTGGTCAGCGTGCCTGCGACGGTCAGTTCCGTGTCCTCTGCCAGCTGGATAAGGGCGCTGCCGCCGGTCGACGTCAGGTCATCCAGTGCGTCCACTGTCGGATCGGCGTTCGTGAGCGTCGTCAGATCCAAAGTGCCGGTGTTGGTGATAATTTCCCCACCGCTGGAGTTGGTGTCGCTGTTGAGCGTCGCGCTGCCTTCGAACCTGAGCAGCCCGCTGTTCTCGATGGCGCCCGCGTCCTGAATGGTCGCATTATCGCTAACGTTGGTCGTGCCATTGTTGGTATAGGTGTTGCCCGTCCCGGTCAGGGTGGCGTTTTCGCCCAAGTTGACGGTGCCGTCATTGGTCAGCGAGGAGAACTCAAGCTCGATCCCGCTGTCAACGGTGACGATGCCGTCGCTCGCCACCGTGGTCACGCCGATTTGGGTGGTATCGGCATCGACCAACAGCGTGCCGTCGGTGACATTGAGATCGTGGCCATCGCCGTTGAGCTCGGAGGCGATGGTAACGGTCGCACCATCGATTACGCCAAGATCATAGTCGAGGGTCGGGTCAGTGATGGTCGTGGCGATCCCGTAATTGATGGCATCCGCAGAAAAGGACAGGGTGCCGCCGTTCACTTCGCTCAGCACCGTGCCATCGCGGAGATTGATCGTGCCGGCGGTGATGCTGGCCTCGCCCGTATCGGCCTCGATCGTGCCGGAGGATGAGAATGTCCCGTCGATTGCTAGGGCATTGGCTCCCGTCGAGGAAATATCTCCGTCTGCGACCAGATCACCGGTGATTATCACGGCAGGGCCGCCGGAATTGCCATAGGTGCCCAGCGACAGGGTCGCCGCGTCGCCGACCGTGACGGTGCCGCCGACGCTGGCCCCGTCAGCGAATTCCAATGTGCCGGCATTCGCGGTAACGTCGCCATCCACCTGACCTGCGGACTGGACGACACCGTAGCTGGTGATGTCCCCTTCGATCAGGTTTGTGTTGATAAGGGTCAGATTGGTGCTGTCGGCGCTGCCGGTGCCGACGGTGACGTTCCCTTTGATAGTGTTGTCGTTGGTGAAGATCACACCATCCGTCTCAGCGGTGGTGGTGGCCGAAAGGGTCAGATCATCCTCGATCGTGCCGCCATTGCTGACGCTCAGGGCGCTGCCGTCTTCGGTGGTGTCGCTGACTTCCAGATCACCCGTGATCGTGCCGTCCAACGTCCCATCGCCCGTCAGGGTGATCGATGCCCCGGACAGGCTGGTCTGGCTGCCCGCGTCCAGCGTGCCGAGGGTGACATCCCCGTCGCTGGCGAATTCGGACATGTCGCTCAGGCTGAGACTGCCGAGGGATGCGCCCATGGTTGCGGTAATCACCCCCGAGCCGCTCTGACTGACGGCTCCGTCGACGGTCATGGTGCCGCCGATGTTCAATGTGCCCGTATTGGTGACAGTGTTGCCGACGGTCCCATCGGTGAAATCGTTGGTCACCGTCGCGGTGCCCGTGTTGTCAAAGGAGCCCGTCTCACTCGTGACCGTAAGCGAACCGGTGCCGAACTCCCCGTCATTGCTGAACGCGCCCGCGCCGATATCGGTCGCGCCTGTGACCGTCAGATCGCCGTCAGGAGTAACTGAGAGAGTGCCGCCGTTTACCGTCAGCGCATTGGCGGTGGAGCTGCCCGCGATCTCCACGGCGCCAAGCGTCTCCAGCCCCTCGGTGACACTGAACGTCCCGCCGTTCGAAATATTCAGATCAGATTTGATCGTGGCGGTGCCGGCATTCAGACCCTCGCCCGACCCGACCGCGTGCGTTTCGGTGGAGTTCAGAATCAGCGCGTCGTTCGCCGTCACCGTCACCGGCGCGTCGAATACGAAATATCCGCTGGTCGCGTTGCCGCCATCTTCGACCGTGATCGTGTCGAAGGTCTGATCGCTGTCAAAAACTGTGGGGTTGGGGGTGCTTGCGTCATTGATGATCAGATCCTGCGACCAGCCGCTCTGCCCGCTCATCCCATAGGCCAGCGCCGCAATCGCGGTGGTGGACAGGATGATACGCCGCAACGAGCCGCCCCCGGCGCGGTCTGCCTTCGCCACACCGGTGCCGTGAAGAAATGAAGTCATCGTCAATCCCCGTCGAAATATGCCGCACTACCACGCGGCGCCCCTAAACAACCCGGCGCTGAAATACCGCACCTGCGGCAAGCCTACTTACGCCGCGTGAACCACTCAACGAATTTTTGCCACAATGTGCATGGCTGGTGCAGTTTTCTGACCCGAAACGCCGCCCCGGACGGCGCACAAGGCGGCGCAAGGTCGGCGCAAGGTTGGGCACCGGGGGTGCGCGCCGCGCGCCTGCACCCTTGCGAATTGGCGGGACCGATGGCACGTTGACGTAAGGAAAGTTATTTTTATCACCAATCCTTCAGCCCGCCCGTATTTCAGGGGCATCGGCGACATGGCTATAATCGAGAAGATCCCGGCATGACATTGAATGTCTCTCAGGACAATCGTATCGGCAGGCTCCATACCCCGCTGGCCAAGGACGATCTGGTTTTGCTGCGCCTGTCCGGCAGCGATGGCGTCAACGAACTGTTCGACTACCGCGTCGAGGCGCTTGGCGTCCGGCCCGATCTGGATTTCGACGCCCTCGTCGGCAAACTCATGGGGGTCGAACTGACCTCGCTGGACGGTGACCCGATCCATTTCACCGGCATCGTCGTCGAGGCCCGGTTCAAGGGCGTGGGGGAGACCGGCAATCTTTACGCCTTTCAGCTGCGCCCGTGGTTCTGGCTGGCCGGGCGGGCGCGCCAGCAGCGCATCTTCCACGAAAAATCGATCCCCGCGATCCTGACCGAGGTGATGGAGGCCTATAGCAGCGCCAGCGCCAACCATCTGGTCGACAGCCTGACCGCCAGCTACGAGCCGCGCGAATATGTCGTGCAATATGGCGAAAGCGATCTGGATTTCTGCCAGCGCCTGATGGAGCGCTACGGCATCAACTACCATTTCACGCACACGCGGAACGGCCACTCCCTGATCCTGACCGACAGCAATGACGAGTTCGCCGCAATCCCCGGCGGGCGCCGCAATCATGTGATGGTCGAGGATCGCCATGTCGATGACAAAGAACATTTCTGGTCATGGTCGCCCCGGCGGTTGCTGACCACCGGCGCGGTGCGGCTGACGGATTACAACTTCAAAACGCCGACGACCGATCTGACCGAAACGCAGGCAGGCACCGCCGGGCATAGTTTCGGCGATCTCGAAGCGTTCGACTATCCCGGCCTTTACGAGACCGGCGGCGCTGGCAAGACCATGTCGAGCATCCGGCTGGAACAGGAACGCTCCGCCGATTTCCGGCAGTCCGCCGAAGGCGATACCATGACGCTGAAAAGCGGGATGGTGGTGGGCATCGTCTCGGACTCGGACGCCACGATCAACAGCAAGAAATTCCTCTGCCTGCGGGCCCATCACGATTACACCTCCGAAAGCTATGGCTCCGGCGATCAGGGGGAAACGGTCGCCTACCGCGGGCGCTACGAATTTTACCCCGAGGAGAAACCGTTCCGTCCCGCGCTGCGCACCGCCCCCGCCCGTGTGGCGGGTCCGCAGACCGCCATGGTCGTGGGCAAGACCGGAGAGGAAATCGACGTCGATCCGACGGGGCGGATCCTTGTCCGGTTCCACTGGGATCTGGCCGGGGCCAATTCGATGCGTTGTCGGGTGGCGCAGCTATGGGCGTCGAAAAGCTGGGGGGCGCAGTTCATTCCCCGGATCGGCATGGAAGTGGTGGTGGAGTTTCTGGAAGGCGACCCGGACAAGCCGCTGGTGACCGGCTGCGTCTATCACGGCAATCACCCCATGCCCTATTCGCCCGAGGACGAGAAAAACCGCTCCGGCATCAAGAGCAATTCGACCCCGAATAGCCGCGGCTACAACGAGGTGATGTTCGATGACACGGCGGGCAAGGAGCTGTTTCGGCAGCACGCCCAGTTCGACATGGAAACCAAGGTGCTCAACGACGAGCGGCGGGAAATCGACAAGAACCGCAGCACGATTATCGGCGTCGACGAAAGCCATGAGGTCAAGGGCGACAGCAAGTGGGAGATCACCGGTCAGGAAACCCGCACCACCACCGGCGACCGCAGCGTGACGATGAAGGCCAACGACAAGGTCGAGGTCAAAAACAACCGCGACACAAAGGTGTCGCAGAACGACACGTTAGAGACCGGGATGGAGCTGAAAATCTCGGCCGGGACCAAGATCGAACTGAAATGCGGCGCGTCTAAGATCACGATGACCCCCGGCAGCATCACGATCGAAGCCCTGTCGATCAATGTGAAGGCCACCGCCAGCCTGACCACAAGCGGGCTGACCGCTGAACATTCCGGCAGCGCCCTCCAGACGATCAAGGGAGGATTGGTGAAGATCAACTGACCGGCGGCCCATGCCAGCCGCCCCGCCCGCATCCGACGGGAGGCGCGCGCCCCACGCGGGGGCCGATGACGCAGGGAGCACACGAAACGATGACTTGGATACAGGACGGACAACACGGTGGACAGCGTGGCTGACGAACGGGACGGACCAGTGAAACGCAAGAACCTGAGGTTCGAGGTGGCGCGTGAGCTGTTCGATGCGTTGCCGCAGATCGAAGATGACATGAAGGCCCGCCCCGCCGAGCAGGACAGCATCCCCTTTGTCGAGGAACTGGCCCATAGCCCCACCCCCGAGGAGGCGATCACCTTTTGCGCCTATGTGCTGCCCCGGCGCTTTGCCGTGTGGTGGGGGCATGAATGCCTGCGCAGCCGCGCCGCGCTGCTGACCGCCGCCGACGAGGAATTGCTGGAACTTGCCGCCGCTTGGGTGGCCAATCCCGACGAGGACAGCCGCTATGCCGCGCTTGACCGGGCGATGGATGGCTCGCCCATGACCTGCGGCAGTTGGATCGCCGTGGCGGCGGGCTGGTCCGGCGGCTCGATGGTCGGGCCGGACCTGCCGCCCGTGCCCCCCGCCCCGCACATGACCGCGCGGGCCGTCAATGCCGGTATTCTCACGCTGCTGGCGCAGATCGAGGTGGCCGAGCGGGTCGACACCCTACGCCGCTTTGTCCGGATGGCGGTGATGCTGACCGAGGATGCGTGACCGACCCTAGCGCCCGATCCCCGGCGCGGCAAACGTGTCTGCGGCCCCCTATGGCGTGCGCCGCTCGGCGTTGTGCGTTGCCGGGTCGAGCGCGTCCTGCGCCTTCGCCGTCCACGCGCATCTTGCGCATCTCCAACCACGCGCATCTTGCGCAGCCCCATCCACGCGCATCTTGCGCATACCCATCCACGCGCATCTTGCGCATACCCATCCACGCGCATCTTGCGCATACCCATTCACGCGCATCTTGCGCATACCCATCCACGCGCATCTTGCGCGATGCCCGTCGCTGGGCCTACCCTTACGTCACCCGAATTGCCGCCCCGTGCATGACGCCCGCCTCCGTGGGTGCGCCGGATGCGGGCCTCCTCCCCGCCGCGACCCTGCGGCCCCTAACGCTCTGACCTTGGCCTCTCCATGACCCTGACGCTTCGCATCGACAATCTGAGCCACCTGCCAGACGGCGGGCCTATCGAATTCCGCGCGGAGGGGCGCGGGTTCGAGATCGGACGCGACCCGGCGATGGACTGGACCCTGCCTGATCCCAATCGGTTCGTTTCCTCCTGCCATCTGGAGGTCCGCTATCAGGACGACGCCTATTGGCTCTATGATGTGTCGACCAACGGCACGTTCGTGAATGGCGGCACAAGCCGGATGAAAAGCCCCCACCAATTGCGCCATGACGACCGGCTGCAGATCGGGCATTACGTCGTCCGCGTGGATCTACAGGCAGCGCAGGCCACCGCGCCGAGCCACGCGGGCTTTGGCAATGCCGGGTTCGACAGCGCCGGGTTCGGCGCGCCGGCCCCTGCGCCTGCATCCTCGGGCGGGGATATCTGGTCATTGGGCGGCGGCGGCAGTAGCGGGGGCGCCAGCAGCGGGGCGTTCGGGCAAGATTTCTCCCCCCGTGGCATGCCCCGCCAAAGCGATTTCGGCGATGAGCATATCCCGATGGGCGGCTTTGGCGGGCCGCCGGTGGCCCCGGCCCGGCCTGCGCCAGTCCCGGCAGAAAGTGACGGCGGCTCGCCGTTTGGAGCCGCGCCGGGCGCGTCCCCCGCCCCCACAGCGCCGGAGCGCACGCCGCATCCGGGCGCAGGGATGGGCGCAGGCACGGGACCGGGGGAAAATGCCTCCCCCTTTGCCGCTGCACCGCCGCCCCCCGTCGCCGCGCCGACCGCCCCGGACCCGTCCACGCCGCCCGCCCCGCCCGCGCAGGCGCTGCCGCCCAGCGGGGGCTTTGGCGCGCCGCCACCCAGCAGCCGCGCGGCCCCGGTCCCGCCGCCTAGCCCCGTGCCGCCTGGCCCCGGCACCGGTGACGCGGCCCTGCTGCGCGCGATCTGCGAGGGTGCGGGGCTTGCACCCGACGCGCTGGACGGGGTGGACCCCGCCGTGGCCGGGCAGGAAATCGGCCGCGCGCTGCGTGTCGTTGCAGGGGAATTGACCGCGCTGCTGAAAGCGCGCGACGCCAATAAGCTGCTGATCCGCTCCGGCAGCCGCACCATGCTCAACCACGAAGCCAACAACCCGCTGAAATTCATCCCCACCCCGGAGGAGGCGCTGGAGGTCATGTTCGGACGGGGCCGCCCCGGCTACCAACGCGGGACCGAGGCGCTGACCGCTGCGTTCCGCGATGTGAACCGGCACCAGTATGCGCTTTACGCCGCGATCCAGCCTGCGCTGGCGGAATTGCTCGAAGATATCTCCCCCGAAGCGATCGAGGAGAAAACCGGCGGCGGACGGTTCGGGCGCAGTTCGAAATCATGGGAACTGTTCGTCGAACGGTGGGACGCGATGACCCACCAGCACGATAACGGGATGCTCGACGTGTTCCTGAACTATTTCGCCGAAGCCTATGACAAGGCCTCGAACAGCCGCTGAATTCGCACGCATTGCGGGGCCTGACGCGCGGCCTGACCGTCGAAATCTTGACTCGCGCGACCGCGCTTCCTACCTTTCAGCCAGGTTGATACCGAATGGGTGATTTTTATGCGTACCATTATTCTGTCTACCGCCATCCTTGCCGCCAGCTTCGCCCCCGCCTTCGCGGAGGACCCTTATACAGCGGATGAAGTTGTTGAATTTCTGGCAGATTCCGTTGATCTCGGCTTGCAGCGCGGCATCTGCATCGGCACTGCCGAGGAATGCACCCCGGCCAAGCCCAAAGGGCTGGACATGCTGGTCAATTTCGAACTCGACAGCGCCGAGTTGACCGACTCCGCGCGCCAGAACCTCGCTATTTTTGCCGAAGCGCTGAAGGATCAACGGCTTGACCGGGCGCAGTTCGTTGTCGAAGGCCATACCGACGCGCGCGGTGGTCTGGGCTACAATGACGGGCTGTCGGATGAACGTGCGGCGGCGGTGAAAAGCTACCTTACCGAATTGGGGGTGCAGGAAGACCGGCTGACCGCGATGGGATTGGGCGAAACCCAACCGCGCACCGACGATCCGCTCGACCCTGAAAACCGCCGCGTGGAACTGCGGATCGATCTTCAGTGACCCGGACCGCGCGGCACGATACAGGCCGCGCGCCCGGCTTGGCCTGACCTGTGCCGCACCCGTCCGGGCGCGGCATTTCTTTTGGATGACGCATGCGATTTGACAGATTTCTTGAGCCGATTTCGGCGGATGACCCTTGCGGCCCTGACCTGCTGCTGGACGATGATGACGGGTATATCGAATATTACTTCGAAGCGATCGACCGCGTCCCGATGCGCTACATCCTCAATTCCGACACGGGCGAGACATTCGACCGGCGCAGCATCGACTGGAAGGCCGAGTGGGCGCAGATCGAACCGCTGCTGGAGCGCAGCCGCGACATTCGCCTGCTGGTGCTGGACGCCAAATTTCAAATCCTGTGCGGACGGATCATCCCGTTTACCGAGGCCGTGTCCGCCATCGCCGCGCTGCTGGAGGCGCAATGGCAGGCGGTGATCCCGCTGATCGAGGAGGGCGACCCGACCGAGCGCAAAAACCAGTTGGAACTGCTCGACGATCGGTCGTCGGTGGTGATGCCGTTGCAGCACGCGCCGCTGATCCGGGACCGGCGGCTGGATCAGATCACCTATCGCGACTATCTTGTGGCCTCCGGTCAGGCGGAGCCGCGGGCCAATGAAACCCCGCGCGATGCAAGCGCGCTGACCGCCGCGCTGCAATCGGCCGAGAACGCGGAGCAGGTCGACGCGCTGCACGCCGCGTTGAGCGGGGCACGGCAGGCGGTGGAGCAGATCGGCCTGATGTGCCGCAGCGCCGATGGTGGCCCTTTCGCCCCGCAACTCGACACGCTGACCGAAGTGCTGGAACAGATGACCGGCTTCCTCGCTGCGGCGCGGCCTGATCTGAGCGATGCGGCCCCGGCGGAGGACAGCGCGGAGGGCGACGCCCCCGACGGCGCGCCCGACAGCCCCGACACGCCCGCCGCCGCGATGCCCGCCGCCCCGTCCCGGCCCGTGGGCGCGGTCAGCAGCCAAACGGGCGCGAAGGCGGCGCTGCTGGCGGTGGAGACCTATTACGCGCACCATGAGCCATCGTCGCCGGCGCTGCTGCTGATCCGGCAGGCGCGGCTGTTGATCGGACGCCCCCTGACCGAAGCGATCGACACGCTGCTGCCCGATGTATCCGAACACGCGCGGATCGATTTCGGTACCGAAACCGGGTTTCGGATGAGCGTGCACAAGATGCGGATGCTGGCGGATGAGGCGGGCGACATTCCCCCCCAGACGACGCCGAGGAGGACAGTCCTGACTTTGCCGCCGCCACGCGGACGGAGGCCGGAACGCTGATCGCAGCGGTCGAAGCGTTCTTCCGCCAGACCGAACCATCGAGCCCGGTGCCGATCCTTCTGTTCAAGGCAAAGACCTATCTCAACCGCGACTTTTCCGCGATCATCGGCGACCTTTTCGGCCATATCGAGTGACCGCATACGCGCAACCTGCCGCTAGGTCATGACCCAAGGTCACGGACAGGGTGACGTAGGGTCCAAATAATTTGACAAACGACCCCCGGCATGGCTTGCTTTTGCCATATTAAAGAGGAATTCGTTATGTCTGACTCAGCGACACGCTTCATTAAGCGCAATCGCCCGCCACGGGTGAACATCTCCTACGCAGACCCTTATGACAGCGACAAGAACGTCGAACTGCCCTTTGTGATGGGCGTGATGGCGGACCTGTCGGGCAATGCGTCCGACGTCGAAAAAGACCCGATGGCCGAGCGGAATTTTACGCAGGTCGATACGGAAAACTTCGACGATTACATGGCCTCGGTCGCGCCCGGCGTGTCGTTCAACGTGGACAACAAACTGGGCGACGCGGAGGGCGAGAAGCTGGGCGTGAAACTCGACTTCGCCAAGATGGCCGATCTCGACCCCGGCGAAATCGCCAAGCAGGTGCCCGCATTGCGCAAGCTGCTCGATGCGCGTGACGAACTGGCCAACCTGCAACGCTACATGAACGGCAAATCCGCCGCTCAGGACCAGCTGAAAGCGCTGCTTTCGGACCCCAAGCTGATGGAGCTTCTGCAACAGAAGGCTCCCGACGCCGAAGGTGGAGACGACGCGTCCAATTGATCCGGACCCGTCGTGCGGCACAGGGATGCTGCCGCCCGCCTCCAGTCACACAACGGAAGGGATGACCCATGTCCACCGAAGCCCAACAGGAAGCCCCGGCCGCCGGCGGCGCCGTCTCCGAGCTTGACGATTTTTCCGCCTTGCTGAAACAGAATTTCAAACCCCGTTCCGACAGCGCCGCGACCGAGGTCGAGAACGCGGTGCAGACGCTGGTCAAGGAAGCGCTCGCCGATCAGAATGTCATCAAGGAAGACATCATCGACACCGTCGATGAGATGATCGCGAAGCTGGATCAGAAGCTGACCGCGCAGGTCAACGAGATCCTGCATCACGAGGAATACCAGAAGGTCGAAAGCGCGTGGCGCGGGCTGCATTACTGCGTGATGAATTCCGAGCCCGACGCCTCGATGAAGATCAAGGTGCTCAACGTCTCCAAGAAGGAACTTGAGCGCGAGCTGCGCAGCTATCCCGGTGCGAAATGGGATCAGTCGCCCCTGTTCAAGCGGATTTACGAGGCCGAGTTCGGCCAGCTTGGCGGACAGCCCTACGGTGCGCTGGTCGGGGATTTCTACTTCGATCACTCCCCCGCCGATGTGCGCCTGCTGCGCGATCTGGGCAAGATCGCCGCCGCCAGCCATGCGCCGTTCATATCGTCCGCCAGCGCGGGCCTGTTGGGGATGGACAGCTGGAACGAGTTGAACAACCCCACCGATCTGGCCTCGATCTTTGAGACGCCGGAATATGCCGCGTGGAAATCCCTGCGCGAAAGCGAAAATTCCCGCTACGTCGCGCTGACCGCGCCGCGGGTTCTGGCGCGCGAACCTTATGGCCAGGACAGTCTGCCGGTGGAGGCGTTCAACTTCGAGGAGGAGACCGACGGTCACACCGGCGAGAAATACGCATGGATGAACGCGGCCTACACGATGGCCGCCAATATCGCCCGCGCGCATAAAGATTACGGTTGGACCGTGCGCATTCGCGGTGTGCAGGCCGGGGGCGAGGTGATCAACCTGCCGACCCACACGTTCAAGACCGATGACGGCGCGGTGGACATGAAATGCCCCACCGAGATTGCCATCACCGACCGGCGCGAGGCCGAAATGTCCAAAATTGGCATGATCGGGCTGGTGCATCGCAAAAACAGCGACAAGGCCGCGTTTATCGGGGCACAGTCCCTGTATAAACCGAAAAGCTATGTCGATCCGCAGGCGACAGCGTCCGACAATCTAAGCTCCCGCCTGCCCTACATTTTTGCGGTCAGCCGCTTCAGCCATTACCTGAAGTGCATGGTCCGCGACCAAATTGGGATGACCCGCGAGAAGGAGCAGCTGCAACGCAGCCTGCAGACGTGGATCGCCCAATATATCGACGGCGATCCCAAGAACTCCAGCGAGGAAACCAAGGCCCGCAGGCCTCTCGCCGGAGCGGAGATCATGGTCGTCGAGGACGAGGAGAACCCCGGTTATTACATGGGCAAGTTCTTCCTGCGTCCGCACTTCCAGATGGAAGGCATGGATATCGGCATGTCGCTGGTGTCCCGACTGCCCTCTGGCACCTGAACCACTCAATTTGATCCAAATACCCATTTACAGCTAGCCAGCTAAAGGAGATCCCAAATGGCTGTTGATATGTTCCTTATCATTGAGGGCGTAACCGGGGAAACCCAGGACAAGAAGTATAAAGGCAAGGGCATCGACATCGACAGCTGGTCGCTGGGCATGAGCCAGTCCGGCACGATGCATCGCGGTGGCGGCGGTGGCGCGGGCAAGGTGTCGGTTTCCGATATTTCGTTCACCAAGCAGGTCGATCGCTCCTCGCCGAACCTGATCATCAAATGCTGCAAGGGCGAGCATTACTCCTCGGCCAAGCTGATCGCGCGCAAGGCGGGCTCCAACCCGCTGGAGTATTTCGTGGTCGAGATGACGGATGTGCTGGTGTCGTCCTATTCCACGGGCGGCTCCTCGGGCGGCGATACGGTGACCGAAAGCGTCACGCTGAACTTCCGCAAGTTCAAGATCACCTACACCCCGCAGAAGCTCGACGGCACGCCGGAATCCGGCATCGACGCCGAATTCAACATCGCCGAAAACGGCTGATCTCGCGCCTGTCCGGCACAGCCGCGCACAATAGACCAGACCTCGCCGGTGGGTGGCCCTTGAGGGGCTGCCCCCGGTCCGGGATGGCCTGTGCGCCAGACCCGGTATGTATCGCGCAGACAACGTCGGGAAGGGGCGGATATGGCCAGCACTCCCTACAGAACCGGCTCCGGCAGGTCCGGCGATGCCGCGACTGCCGCGCAGCGACCGGGCACCCAGTTGCAGATCCCGTTGATGTACGCGTTCCGCGAAGCTGCCGCGGCCAAGGATGCCCGCACACCGTCCAACGACTACCGTGACGGCGAACGGGTGCTGAGCGAACGTGGCGCGCTGCGCAGGCGCGGCGCGAACGAGGCCCAGCTTCGCCGCAACCTCGAAATCGATCTGGTGCAGCTTGCCAACACCATCAATCTGGAGGCCTGCGAGGATCTGGACGGCTATGAATATGTCCGCCGCTCCGTCCTCAATTACGGGCTGATCGACCTGTCCGACATGACCTCGGAAGATTTGCGCCTGCGCGAGTTGAGCCGCCGCCTTGCCCGCGCGCTGGTGGCCCATGAACCCCGGTTCGTGGAAGCAACCCTAAGTGTGAAGATGCGCCGCGAATTTGACGAGGTGCACCAAAAGATCGCCTTCGACGTCCATGCCGAGATGGCGTGCAAGCCGGTGGATATCCCGATGGAGTTCGTGGCCGAGATCGACGTGGGCTCGGGCAAGCTGAACTTCACCAACCTCTCTGCCACGCCATGAACCGCGAATTCCTCGACGCCTATAATCGCGAATTGAAGATCCTCTACGAGAGGTCGCGCGAGTTCGCGGAGGATTATCCCGGCATCGCCGAGAGGCTCGGCGGGCTGACGGAGGATAAGCTCGACCCCGGTCTGGCCGGTCTGCTGGAAGGCTCCGCCTTTCTTGCCGCGCGGGTACAGGTCAAACTGCAAAGCGAGTTCGGCAATTTCACCAACGCGCTGCTGGAGCAGTTGCTGCCGAATTATCTGGCCCCCACCCCTGCGGCGATGGTGGTTCAGGCCGCCCCCAATTACGGCGATCAGGATCTGGCGGCGGGCATATCCTATCCGCGCGGCAGCTATCTGGACGCGACCTATGTGGAACGTGAACAGCGGGTGTCTTGCCGGTTTCGCCTGTCGGCGCCGCTGACGCTCTACAGCCTCGATATCGACAAGGCAGACTATCTCGCCTCACCCGGTCCGGTGCAGGCGCTGGGGCTGGACGTGCATCCCGAAACCGCCGCCGCGCTGCGTCTGCGTCTGTGCCACCGCACCACCGCGGACCTTGCCGATCCCGACGCCCCTCGCAGCAGCAAGGGCGACACACCCGCGCCCGTGTCCCAAATCGCCTGCGATACGCTGCCCATCCACCTGACCGGCAACCTTGCCGAGATGATCGCGCTTTATGAACAGATCTTTGCCAACACGGTGCGGATCACGGCGCGGTATTTGGATGCGCAGGGCGATCCGGTGTTTGTCCCCTGTCCGTCGGATATGGTGGCGCAGATCGGATTTGACGATGCGGAGGCGCTGTTTCCCGAGGATGACCGGTTCTACGCGGGGTTCAATCTGCTGCGCGATTTCTATGTGCTGCCGCAGAAATTCGTGGGCCTGCGCCTGACCGGCCTACGCCGGGTTCTGGCCCGCATTCCCGCACCGGCTGTCGATCTCCTGTTCGAATTCGACCGCGTGCAGCCCAAACTCAGCGCGCGCATCGGCCCGGATAATTTCCGGCTCTATGCCGCGCCGGCCATCAACCTGTTCGAAGAGCGCTGTTCGCGCGTGCGCCCCGATATTCGCCATCACGAACATATCGTCGTGCCCGACAGTTCCCCGGCGGTGAATTACGAGGTGCATCGCATCCAATCGGTCGCCGCGCATTATCAGGGGATGCGGACCAAGGTGCCGGTCTATCCGATCTATTCGCTGCCTGACGATGAAATTCGCCCTGCTGACGCGCTCTATTATCATATCCGGCGGCGGCCCCGGCGGCTGAGCGAGCGCGAGCGGCAATTTGGCTATGGCGGCGATTATGTCGGCACCGAAACCTTTCTGTCGCTTTACGAGCCCGCCGGTCTGGACGAGGCCGCCCGCGCGCAGCGGTTGCAGGTCGTCGCGCTCTGTTCCAATCGGCATCTAACCCAGCAATTGCCTATCGGGCAGGCGCAGGTGGATTTCCGGCTGACGGATGACACCACTGTCGGACTTGCCTGCATCGCCGGGCCCACGCGCCCGCGCGAGTCGATTGCGCAGGCGGACCGCAACAGTCCCCGCAGCGGACATCAGGGCGAGGTTATGTGGCGGCTCATCAATCTGCTGAGCTTCAACCACCTTGGGCTTCAGAACCGCAACAGCGCCGACCCGGCAGGCGGGCTGCGGGAGTTGCTGGCGCTTTTTGCCGATATGGGCGACGCGGTGAGCGAACGGCAGTTGCGCGGCATCGCGGGGATCGAAAGCCGCCCCGTCACCCGGTCGCTTTTTCGCGATGATGGCTTTCACGCCGCGCGGGGCACGCAGGTGCGGCTGACCTTTGACGAGCGCGCGTTCGAAGGATCGGGCATCATGCTGCTGGGTGCGGTGCTGGACCGGTTTTTTGCTGATTATGCCCATGTGAACAGCTTTACCGAAACCGTGCTTCTGTCCGAACAACGCGGCGAGGTGATGCGCTTCCCGCCGCGCTCCGGCACGGGGCCGTTGTTGTGACGCGCCGCCCTGATCTGCGCGCCGCGCCCTACCACGCGGATTTCTTGCAATTGCTGCGGGAGTTGGAGCGCGCGTCCCCCGACAAACCACGCATTGGTAAGGCTGTGATCACCCGGCAGGAGGTCGTGCGGCTGGGGCAGGATCCGTTCATGGAATTTCCGGCCTCGAACGTCACCCGGTTCGATGACAGCCACCCCGATCTGCCACCCGAGGTGCGCGCGCGGTTTCTAGGGTTCTTTGGGCCGCAGGGACCGCTGCCACTGCTGACCACGGTCGAGGCGATGCGCTGGCAGCAGGGCAATGATGACAGCTTCGTGCGGTTCACCGACATCTTTGCCACCCGGTTTTTGCAACTGTTCTTCCGTGCGTGGGCCGACGCCCGCCCCATCGTGCAATTCGACCGCCCCGCCGAAGACCGCTTTGCCGATTTCCTTGGCTCGTTCATCGGCATCGGCACCGCCCCCTATCAGGATCGCGACAGCGTCCCCGATATCGCCAAACTGCCCTTTGCCGGTGTGCTGGGCGCGCGGGTGAAATCCGCCCGGCGGTTGGAGCAGGTGCTGCGCGGCTTGCTGACGGTGGATGTCACTTTGCGCGAACGGGCCGGGATGTGGCTGGAATTCGAGGATGCCGATCTGACGCGCATGGGTCAGGCCACCGCCTGTCTGGGGCGCAACACCTATGCCGGGCGGCGGGTCTATTCGATCAACGACAAGGCTGTGATCGAGATCCGCACCCGGTCGCTGGAGGAATATCGTCGGTTTCTGCCCGGCGGCCCGATGTTCGCGCGGCTGGCGGATGTGGTCGCGCTTTATCTGGGCAACACGGTGGAGTTCGAGGTGGAACTGGCGCTGCCCGCCGATCAGCGCCCCGCCGCGCAACTGGGCCGCTCGGGGCATCTGGGCTGGACGGCATGGCCTGCGCCCGCCGCAGAGCAAAGCCCGCCGCCCGCGCCCGCCTATGTCAGTGACGCGAAATTCGCCCTCCGCCGCAGCGGGTAGCGGCAGGGACATGGCGGACAGGGGATGGTCCGCCGCAGGTTTGGAACAGTAGGGACAGGGGATTGACGATGTCGGATATCAGTCTGGAAACGGTCGCAGGGAAATTGAACCGCACCGGCTATGACGCCTTCATGAAGGCGCACCGCCACGCCCGTAATGAGGGCAACCGCAATGTGGAACTGTCGCACTGGTTCCTGCATATGCTGAGCAACGACCGCTCCGACTTGACCGTGGCGCTGCAACATTACGGCATCGACCGGTCAAAGGTGCTGATGGAGCTGCAAAAGCATATCGACAGCTTCAAGAAAAACGTGACCGAGATGCCCGGCTTCTCGAACCATGTGATCGATCTGCTGGATCGCGGCTGGCATTACGCGACGCTGCTTTTTGCCGAACCCCAGATCCGCACCGGGCATATGCTGGTCGGCGCGCTAAAGGACAAGTCGCTAAGTCAAGCGCTGGCCTCCGTCTCGCCCTCCTTGGCGGGGCTGTCGGTGGATACGGTCGTCGGCGACGCGCGCAGCGTCTGGGCCGGATCGGAGGAAGAAGACCAAGGCACCATCGATGGCTCGAATTTCGGCGGTGGCGGCGGCGCGGCGGCAGAGGGCAAGGGCGGCGCGACGGGCACCACCGCACTGGACCGCTTTACCGTCGACATGACCGCGCAGGCGAAATCCGGCGAAATGGACCCCATCGTCGGGCGCGACGACGAGATCCGCCAGATCATCGACATCCTGATGCGGCGGCGCCAGAACAACCCGATCCTCACCGGCGAGGCGGGCGTGGGCAAAACGGCGGTGGTCGAAGGCTTTGCACAGCGGCTTGCTTCGGGCGAGGTGCCGCCGCAATTGCAGGGCGTGCGGCTTTTGTCGCTCGACATCGGGCTGATGCAGGCGGGCGCGTCAATGAAGGGCGAGTTCGAGCAACGCTTGCGTGCCGTGATCGACGAGGTGCAAAGCTCCCCCACCCCTATCATTCTGTTCGTCGATGAGGCGCATACGCTGATCGGCGCGGGCGGCGCGGCGGGCACCGGCGATGCGGCCAACCTGATGAAGCCCGCGCTGGCCCGCGGCACCCTGCGCACCGTCGGCGCGACGACATGGATGGAATACCAAAAGTATTTCGAGAAAGACCCCGCCCTGACCCGGCGGTTCCAGCCGATCACGGTGGACGAACCTTCGGTCGAGCGGTGCTGCTACATGCTGCGGGGCATCATGGCCCCGATGGAGAAGCATCACCGTGTGCGGATCTCGGACGAGGCGATCGTTGCCGCCGTGCAGCTGTCGCATCGCTATATCCCCGCCCGCCAGCTGCCCGATAAGGCCGTGTCGCTGCTCGACACCGCCTCCGCCCGCGTGGCGATCAGTCAGGCCACCACCCCCGCCCGGATCGAGGATCAGGTCGCCCGTATCGCCGCGCTCAACGCCGAATTGCTAGGCAAGGAACGGCAGGCTGATCTGGGTGAGGTCAACGCCGAGCGTATCGCCGAAATCCGCACCGAGATCGCGCAGGTGGAGGCGGAGCTTACCGATACCCGTGGCCGCTACGAGGCGGAGAAGGCCGTGGTGAGCGATATTCTGGACCTGCGCGCCCGGCTGTCGCCCGGAGAGGGGCCAGCCGAACTGCCTGTCGATGCGCCGGCGGAGCCTGCCCCCGCCACCGCGCCCGAGGATGCCGCCAATCCCGATCAGCCCCGCGGCGCAGAGGAGGAGGTCGCCCCCGCGCATCCCGCCCCTGCCCCGCCGACCCAACACATGGCCCCCCTGACGGAGGAGGACGCCATCGCCCTGCGCGACGCGCTTGCCGCCAAGGTGGCCGAACTGGAGGCCCGCGATCCCGACGACCGGATGATCTATGCCCATGTCGATGCGCAGGCGGTGGCCAGCGTCGTCGGCGACTGGACCGGCATCCCCGTGGGCCGCATGGTCACGGATGAGGTGCAGGCGATCCTGACGCTGGCGGACCGGCTGAAGGAACGCGTCGTGGGTCAGGATCACGGGCTGGAAATGATCGCCAAGCGGATCGAAACCTCCCGCGCGAAGCTCGATAACCCCGAAAAGCCAATCGGTGTGTTCATGCTTGCCGGGCCGTCGGGCGTGGGCAAGACGGAAACGGCGCTGGCGCTGGCCGAGCAGCTTTATGGCGGCGAGCAGAACATGATCACCATCGCTATGTCCGAATATCAGGAGGCCCATACCGTCGCGCTGCTGAAAGGCGCGCCGCCGGGCTATGTGGGCTATGGTGAAGGCGGGCGCCTAACCGAAGCGGTGCGCCGCAAGCCCTATTCCGTGGTGCTACTGGATGAGGTCGAAAAGGCGCACCCGGACGTGCATGAGCTGTTCTTTCAGGTCTTCGACAAGGGCCACATGGAGGATGGCTCCGGCAGGCCCATCGATTTCAAGAATACGCTGATCCTGCTGACGTCGAACGCGGGCACAGACACCATCATGGACATGACCGCCCGCGGGGCGGCCCGCATCGACGCCGAACCATTGGCGGAGGCGCTGAAACCGGCGTTGCTGGAGGTGTTCCCCCCGGCCTTGCTGGGCCGGATCGTCACGATCCCGTATTATCCGCTCAGTTCCGATGTGCTGGCGATGATCACCCGGTTGAAGCTCAAATCCATCGTCAAGCGGGTGAAGGCCAATCACGGGGCGGTCATGGAATTCTCCGACGCGGTGATCGAGCATATCGTCAGCCAGTGTAATGACCCCGACAGCGGCGGGCGGATGATCGACAACATCATCACCAACTCGATCCTGCCGGATCTGGCGCGCGCGATCCTGAACAAGGCGATGGCGGGCGAAGACCTATCTGCGATCCGGGTGGATACCACATCGGATGCGGCGGAGGAGGAGGCGGGCCCGGACGCGGGCGGCGCGGGCGGAACCGTGCGCTTTGCCTATCAGCTCAGCTAAGCGGCGCGCATCAATCTAAGGGGTGAATCACCCGTCGCGATTCCGGCGCGCCACAATGCAGACAATGCCCTTAAAACACTGGTCAAATGCCCGGCGCGGCGACATTTGCATCTACATTTTCGCAAAACCCCTACTAACGTTGGGGTTGCGCGACCCTCTCCTGCGATTTGCGCAAATCCATACTTGCGCAGGTGTAACGGGAGATCGCCGGTTCGGCGCAGGCCGACCACGGTTCTGCCTCATTTGCTCATCATCAAGGGGATACTAAAAAAGAACCAAAAAAGGTTTAGCATGTGGTGGATATCCGAAATCTCTCTGGGCGACGTCATCGTCACCTTCCTTGCCTGTTGCCTCCTACACGAGCTGCTGGTGCTGTGTCTTCCTGACCGCATCGCAGGTCCGGGTGGCTGGCTCATCAACACCGATGACCGGTCGCGTCGTAACTGAGTGACATGGCCGGAGGCGGGGCGCAGGCAGGCCCCCGCCCCCGGCCCTACCCCCGAAAGGGACGCCGAAACCGGCACAACATAATGATCGGAACGCCAAAGCGGGGGTCAGGCAGACCACGCTCCGGCATATCCGGCACCGTCGTGCGGGTCAGACCATCTGCTCGGGAACGCCGGGATACATCCGGCCGAACTTCTCGGCGGGTTGGATCGGATATGGCAGGATGAAACCGCGCCGATCCTCCGGATCACGGGTGGAGTTGCCAACAGCCAGCCGTCGCCATGCGGCGGGGGCGCGGTCGAGGTCGAAAAACTCCTCGCCGGCATCGGCGGGCAGCCAATGAGCGGGACACGTCGCCCGCAGCCGCGCGACGTCCTTGCGGTCGTCGAGGAAGGCGCCTGCCTCGGTATCCCAGTGTAGGCTGCGCCCGTTGAGGTTGGCCGAAGACACGATGGCGCGCTGGTCGTCGAAGATCGACACTTTCGCATGCAGATAAATCAGCGGCGCGCCGTAAAGCTTCGCACGGGGATGTAGCCCTTCGGGGGCCGGGCGCGGCTGTGCGGGCGAGCCGATGAAACACCGCTTGCCAAACGCCTTGCGCACCCGGCGCACGCACCATGCCTGCAGATATTCCCCGAACCGGGCATCGGCCATCTTGTTGCCTTCGAAAGCCACATCTTCGGGCGCGGCGGGCAGGATCAGGATCAAGCCCAGATGCGGATGCCGCTGAGCGGCCTGCGCCAAAGCACGCGCCAAACGACGATCCCGGAAATACTGGCTTTCAAGATAGATCAACCGGCGGGCGCGCTGCACCTCGTTGTAATGGGCGTCGGCAAGCTCAGACAGCACCGGCTTGGGCGACATCGACGCCAACGAGCAGCGCCGCCGCGACGACACGCTGCGCAGCAGGCCGGGGAATTTGCGGGTTGGCCGCTGGCCATAGGTCGTGGCTCGGAATTCCTGCAAATAATCGTCCGCATGGCCTGCAATCTCTCCGGTCAGGAGAAGCTGCACATCATGCCATGTTTCCTCGGCGGGACGGTCATGACGTTTGGTGTCAAACCGCCGCTCATCCAGATCAAGCCCGCCGATATAAAGGTACTTGCGATCAAACACCGCCAGCTTCTGATGATGGGTGGTGGGCACCAGCGGCGGAAAGGGCCAGCGCCGCGGCCGCAGGTGCGCGCGGATGCGGTCACGCAAATGGCGGTGGCCGTCCTCAGCGCGCGCGGCCCGTTCGCGGGCTTTCTCTTCTTCGCGCTTGGCCTTGCGCTGCGCACGTTCCTCGGTGGTTTCCTCGGCCATGGCGACCATCCACGGCACCATGCGCGGCATCTCGGCCATCGCCTTGCGCCGGGAATGCGGCTCCATATCGTTGAGCTTTTCAGCCAGCGCGCTGAGCTGACCTTGCACTTTGGGCCACAGGATCATGCGCGGAATAAACCCGACGCGGGCAGGATGCAGCGACACACGCGCGCGCAGCAGCGGGCCGTTGCCCGATGCCTCGCCCGCCGCGATGATCCGGCGCAGCGCTTCGTGGGACGACCGGTGCAGATCACCACGCGCGATGGGATCGAAATCGCTGATCGTCAGATCAATGCGGACCCCGCGTTCCAGCGTATGCTGCAACAGATCGAACCACGTCGTGCCGACCTTGCGAGCGGCGTCGGACAAAAGCGGGGTCGCAGGATCAAACACGCGGAAGCTCGCGCGGATCTCGCGCTCCGCTTCGAGAAAACGCTGTTCGAGAACGGGGTAGGCTTCTTCGGCGGTCAGCAGCACACGCAGAAGGGACATCAGCGGGGCTATCCTCTCTTGCTTCGCGGTGCCCGCGTCAAGGATTGGTCCTGTCTGGGGCTCTTCGCGAAACATTTGGCGGTCCTAGTAATCCTTGGCGTCCTGTAAGAACTCCTCAACTGCGAATTCGGCCTCAAGCCGATGCGAAGTTTCTTCGTCAGTGACGTTAAGTGATGCACCCAACTGGGTCGCGAACGCCCGGATCAGTTGCGATCCCAGCCCCGAAGGCTCATCCCCCGCGCCGGCATGGGGTCGCACGCCTTTGGAATTCGCGACGGTCAAACGGGCACGTTTTTCCGGCAGCTTGTGAATGGTGATGCGAATCCAGCCGCCGGATTCGTCGGTGCTGCCCACGTTTTTCAGCGCGTTGGTGATGGCTTCCGCTGTCATCAGCGACAGCGGCACCGCCTGATCGGGATAAAGGATCACGTCCTCCACATCGACCTCGACCTCCGGGTGGGCAAAGGTCCGGGTGGTGCCGACGACCATCATCTGACCGACGAGTTCCTTGATCAGTTTTCCGGCGTTCACCTTACCCAGATCTTCGGTCTGGTAGAGATTCCGGTGGATCGTGGCGAGGCTCAGGACCCGCTCCTGCAAGCGTTTGAGCACCACGCGCGTTTCGCTCGACTGGGCCTTGCGCACCTGCATGTTCATGATCGACGAGATCAGTTGCAGGTTGTTCTTCACTCGGTGATGAACTTCCTTCAGCAGGATGTTGCGCTCGCGTAGGGCGTTTTCGAGCGTAGCCTCATCCTGCATCAGCGCGCTGGCCATGTGCAGGAAGTCGGTTTCCATCTCCAGCAGTTCCTGGCTCATCTCCGAGCTTTTGGACGGCGGCTCGATATGGCGGTCACGGGCAAAGCGGCGCATCTGGCCGCCGATGCGATGGACATGGCGGATGACCAGCCGGTGCACGGCGAAATACGCAACGACGAGGCTCGCCATCCACATCAACAGCGGAAACAGCCAGCCGGGCAAATAGCCCTGCGGCGTCAGCGCGTTGTTGGGTTCGGTCCAGCTTCCGAGGGCGTATAGCTGCCCCGGCAGAAGCTGCACGGTCGCGTAGACGCGCCGCTCCCCAGCGGCGTTGTGGCCTTCGAACACGGTTGGGGCTTTGCCCACCAGTTCAGACAGACGTTGGGAGGACGGCAGCCGATCCCCGACACCTTCGACGCCATTTTCGGCAGTGATGATGTCGCCTTTGTAATTGAAGGTGACAAGCCCGGCAGGCTTGGCGATCTGCACCATGTCCGGTTCGGTCTCGACCAGAGCATGAGGCACCCACAGGACGACATACCCGACCAGCCCGTTTTCGCGGTAAAGCGGATGCGCGACGACGACCACCGACTCTTCGGTCAGCGGCGCGCGCAGGGTCGCCCCGATCATCGGGCGGGGGTCGGACAGAATTTCCTGAAAGACCGGGTAGGACGAGAAATCAAGCGCCTCGTCCACCGAGGAGCAGCGCACCATACCGTCAAGTTCGAGGAACCCTACGAAGCTGTAGCGCCCCGCTTCCTCGATATATTCGCCCAGCGTGGTGGAGCAATCCGCAGAATCCCCCCGCAGGCGCGCGATGATCGCCCCCAATGCCTCGGCCGCGCCGAAGCTGCGTTGCAGCAGTTGTCTCTCCCCCGATGCCGCCTGATCCGTCAAAGCAAGGAGGCTCAGCACCGAGCGTTGCCGAACCTCCTTCGAGACTTGTTCTGTCTGCATGACCGCGATCAGCCCGATGGGCAGCAACGCAATCGACAGAAAGGCGACGAGACGGACGACCAGACCCCTGCGCCACGATAGGTGCGAGGCAGATCGAAACATCAGATGGGGGTGGATCCGTTTGCTGCGACAATGGCCATGGTTGCTCCGTCCGTCATTTCCAGCCTGTCGCCTTTTTCAAGGTGCATCAGTTCTCCGAGACGTGCCCGCCCACGGTTGGCGCGGCTCTTGATCGTGCCAACTGCGACACCACACATGTCAGCCGCTTCTTCGTAGGAGAAACCGGACGCCCCGACAAGGATCAACGCCTCACGCTGCTCGTCGGGCAGTTGCGCGAAGGCGACACGGAAATCGGCCATCTGAAGCCGCCCGTCATGCGCAGGTTTCTCCGCAAGACCCGCCGTGAACACGCCGTCCACATCCGCGACCTCGCGCTTCATCTTGCGCCGGTTGGAATAAAAGGTGTTGCGCAGGATCGTGAAAAGCCACGCCCTGAGATTGGTGCCCACCTTGAATTTTTCGATATTGGTCCACGCCTTGACCACGGTGTCCTGCACCAGGTCGTCGGCGGCTGCGCCATTACGGGTCAGAGAGATCGCGAACGCGCGAAGAGCCGGTAGGTGCTCTACCAACTCATCCCGCGGATCAACCGCGGCATCACTCATTTGCTGTCCTCCGCCCGCTTTGTCCCTGACTGAGCCTTCAGCTTGGACAGCAGATCGGCGAACCGATCCGGAATGTCCTCGTCCAGCTTTTCTTGGAACACGCGCTTAAGGTTCTCGTCTATCTCACGCGCGTATGCAGGCTTGCTGCTGTCTTCCGCCATTCACCCTTGCCTTCAGTGCATCTTTTCACTTTTTCTGGAACCAAACACATCCCGGCACGTTCGGTTCCAGAAAAAATGCAAAAAGGCAGATTTGCGATGACAGACCAAGCGACCGAGACCGACCTGACTTCTATGATCGGTGCGGAGCTTCCCTTTCTGAGACGGTATGCGCGCGCGCTGACCGGGAGCCAGGGCACGGGCGACAATTACGCGATCGCGACGCTCGAGGCGATCCTCGAAGACAGTTCCGTGTTCGAGGAGGGCCTCGCCCCCAAGGCCGCGCTGTTCCGGACATTCCATAAAATCTGGTCGAGTTCCGGCGCCCCCGTTGCCGAAGAGGAAAGCGGCCTGCGCGCCCGGGCTCAGACCCATATGAGCAAGCTTACCGCCAATAGCCGGGAAGCCCTGCTGCTGCACACGGTGGAGGATTTCTCCTACACCGATCTGGCCGCGATCATGGAAGTGGAGCCCTCCGAGGCCGAAGGGCTGGTGTCCATCGCGCGAAAGGAAATGCAGGAAAGCGTCGCGGGCCGCATTCTGATCATCGAGGACGAAGCCATCATCGCGATGGATTTGGAATCCATCGTGTCCGAGATGGGCCACACGGTCACCGGCATCGCACGCACCCATTCCGGCGCCGTGCAGCTGGGCAAATCCGAAGTGCCCGATCTGATCCTTGCAGACATCCAACTGGCCGATAATTCGTCGGGCATCGACGCGGTGAACGAACTGCTGACGATGCTGGGCGACACGCCGGTGATCTTCATCACGGCCTTCCCGGAGCGGCTGCTGACCGGGGATAAGCCGGAACCGGCCTTCCTCATCTCCAAGCCCTATTCCGAGGAGCAGGTTCGCTCTGCCGTCAGTCAGGCGATGTTCTTCTCCTCCACGGAAACCCTGCGCGCCTGATCCGCCGATCCGCGCAAAAAGGCTGGCCCGAGCGATCGGGCCAGCCTTTTTTATGCGCCTTGCAAGAGGCGCGCGGGAATGGCGGCGCACCGCCATCCCACTTGGATCACCCGATCATTCAGCGGCGATGGACCGCAGCATCCACGCGGCTTTTTCGTGGAAGGCCGACCGTGCGGTGCACAGATCATCGGTCACGGGGTCGTTCCGGTCGCCGGCCATTTCGATCAGCGCGTGCATCCGATGCGCGACGCGTTCGTGATCCGTCGCCAGATCCTCGACCATTTCACGGGCAGAAGGCAATTCCTTGGGATCTTCGATCACCGACCGCTCGATCAGGGAGCTGAACTGAAACGGGGTCAGGGCCCCAAGCGCCCGGCAGCGCTCGGCCAGTTCGTCGGCGGCGGCGAACAGATTTTCATACTGTTCTTCGGTCAGCTTATGGATCGAATAGAACTGCGGCCCCTGAACCGCCCAATGGTAGGCATGGGTCTTGAACGTCAGGCGATAGGTATCTGCCAACACGTCGTTCAGGCCGACCGCGATGCCTTCCTTGTCGCGCACGCCGGTTTTGACAGTGTCTTCGGTGGGGATGACTTTCAGGGTGTCAGACATGAGTGTCTCCATGATGCAAAGAATGTTCATCACGAGAACGCCAGCGGGGGGGCAATCGTTCCTTTACCCGACTGGACCCTTCGGCAGGCGCGCCATCGGCCTCCCCCAGCCTTCGCCCATGAAAAAGGGCCGGACACTCCTCTGTCCGACCCTCAACAAAACCGCCATACGGTCATGCCGTCACCTCCGATAGTCATTCCCTTCAACCGCTTTCACGATAAGCGCGATACAGAAGAGACCGGCAAAGATCACGAACAGGATCTGGGCAATGCCCGCAGAAGCGCCAGCGACGCCGCCGAAGCCGAAGAATGCCGCGAGTGCCGCGACGACCAAGAAAACCAAGGCCCAATGTATCATCGTACTGCTCCTTTCCCACTGCCCGTTTATGTTTGCACATGATGTGCCGTCTCACGCGGCGTGCATCACTTGATCGCAAAGCAAACCCCGCCTCTGACCCCACGGTTCCGTCGCAGATCCGTGACCTTGCGTTGCGGGAACCTTTCTGTGGCTTTCATGGAACAGACATGCCAGCTTTGCGTTAAAAATCCGTAATAATGTCCCAAACAGACCGGAGTCACATCATGGCGACCGCCTCCTCCTCTCCCACCACGGCGGCCAAACAGGGCGCGAATGCAGCCAAGGAAGCCGCCTCCACGGCGGAACTTCAGGCGCAGATCGAAGCCTTGAAAGCAGATATTTCCGGGCTCAGTTCTGCGCTTGGCCGTTACGGCAAGGCGCGCGGCGAGGCCCTTGCGGATGACGCGAAATCCCGCGCCGCCGCCGCCCGCGCCAAAGGCGAGGCCCATGCCGATGCTCTGCGCGCGCAGGCCGAGGATTATCAGCGTCAGGCGGTCGAATTCGTCAACGAGAAGCCCGGCACCGCAATCGGCATCGCCGCTGCGATCGGCTTCCTTGTCGGCCTGTTCTTCGCTCCCCGGCGCTGAGCCTGCGCATGCTTGCACTTCTCGAACGGAAGGGCATCCTCTACGCACAAAAAGCAGTGCTGGGATTGCTTTCGCTCGTCTCATTGCTGGTAGGGGTCGTGTTTCTGACCATCGCCGCGTGGATCTACCTCGCGTCGGTGACGAACGCGGTCGCCGCCTCCCTTATCATGGGCGCGATCTTTGTCATTCTGGCGTTGCTGCTGCTGATCATGTCGATGCGGCGGGGGCGGCGTTATGTCATGCCCACCGCCGCGCCGGTCACCGGGCCGCCCGTGGCGGCACCGGCCCCGATGGGCATCCCCGGCGCCTCCCCGCTTGCCAATGCATTCGTGATCGGGCTTCAGGCCGGGATTACGGCTGTCGCTGCGGCAAAGCGTAAGCGATAGCACGGCCCAGCATCGACGACGTGTAGGGGCGCGGCACACGGATGACCGCGCCCTCTTCACGCACGCTGCTGCCTGCGCTGTCATGCAACAACATGACCCGAGCCCCCAGCCGCGCGATTTCGCTTTCCAATCCACTGGCGTCGTAATCGACCCGCGACATCGCCATCAACAGCGCGTCGAGCCGGTCCATAGACCCCAGCATCCCGCGCACATGCGCCAAGGACCGGGCAATGCGCACCTCGCATCCCGGCAGTTTCGATTTTAGCGTCTCGCAGACATCTTCTGCAATCACGGTGTCGCGTTCGAACACGACAAAACGTTCCTGCATTTTACCCCACTGCATCAGAACTTTCGTGATGACATGGAACATAACGGGGGGGCTTGCGCATTTAAATTTGACATAGCGCGGAGCGATTTTCCTGATGGCCACCAAATGCGAGAACTGCCCGTTGCGTCGGGCCGATATGTTCATTGACATGTCCAGCGACGAGGTTCGTTTCATGCAGCGGTTTAAGGCCGGCGAACTGGTGATCGAGCCGGGCACGCCTGTGTTGATGGAAGGGTCCAGCAGCCCGCAACTCTATACAGCGTTGCGTGGAATGGGTCTGCGCTACAAGACCCTGCCCAACGGGCGGAGGCAGGTCATCAACTTTGTCTTCCCCGGGGATTTCCTCGGCCTTCAGGCGGGTGTGATGCGCGAAATGACCCATTCGGTCGAGGCGAGCACCCAGATGACCTTGTGTGTGTTCAATCGGTCCGAGCTATGGTCGTTTTTCAAGAACCACGCGAACCGGGCATATGATCTGACATGGCTCGCGGCGGTGGAAGAACACTTCATGGGCGAGGCAATCGCCACGCTTGGGCAGCGCTCCGCGATCGAGCGGATGGCATGGGCGCTGGTGCGGGTGTTCAGCCGGGCGGAGGCCTTGGGCCTGACGGAAGGTGACCAGATGAACCTGCCCTATCGCCAGCAGGACATGGCCGACGCGCTGGGGCTGTCCCTGGTGCACACCAATAAGACCTTGGCGAAACTGCGCGAGCAGCAGCTGGCCGCCTGGACCGACGGCACCCTGCGCATCCGCAATATGAAGGCGCTGGCACAGCTGGGCATGGTCGACATCGAAGCACCGATGAAGCGGCCGCTGATCTGACGGCCGCTACGCGTTTCTTGGATTGTCAGGAAGGGTATCGGGGGGCCGGTGGGCTGGACGAGGGACAGTCAAATTACCAGTCCCACCGGCGGTCAGAGAACGAAGTTCTCCCCGTCTGACACCCCCTAACGCGGTTCGAAGAAGCTGGTTCCCACGCGTTTGGGTTTTTTATGTTCCAGTTCGCGGATCAGCTCACCCTTCACCTGCCCCCATGCGAGCAGTGCAAAGATCGCCGTGCCGCCAACGACATTCCCCGCCAGCACCGGCAGGAAGAACCCGAACACCGCAGGCAACAGCCCCAGTTCGCCGTTCACCATCAGGAACGCCATTTCGACGGAGCCCGCGACCACATGGGTGAAATCGCCCGCCGCGATGAGCCATGTCATCATCATGATCAGAATGAACTGCTGGCTTTCTGCCTGTGGCAGCGACCAGACCAGCGCCGCGATCAGCAAGCCCGCAGGCACCGCGCGCAGGAAGCTTTGCCATGCGCCCATTCCGGTGGCGTGCTCGGACAATTCCCGCACCGCTGGCAGCAGCGCGTCGGGCACCCCGGCCCCATAGGCGATGTAAAGGGCCGCCAGGAACGCCCCGACCAAGTTCGCGCTGAGCACCACAACCCAAAGTCGGCCTATGCGTTTGAACACTGTCGGGCGCGGATCGGCCATCGCGGGCAGCACGGTGGAGATGGTATTTTCGGTAAACAGCTGCATCCGGCCCATGATGACCAGCACGAAACCGATGGAATAGCCGAGGTTTTCGACCAGATAGGTCCAGTCGGCGTCCTTGGGCAGGTAGGTGCGGAAAATCGCCTCGCCCAACACCGAGAAGCTGATCATCACACCAGCGGCCAGACCCGACCAGATCAGCGACCGCACCGGGCGGCGCAGTTCGTCGATACCGTCGCGGCGGATGACTTCGTAAATCAGCCGGGCGGAGAGCTTCGCCGCTTCCTCGACCGACTCTTCCTCTGCGGCCTCGCCCAAAGGCTCGTCGCGGGGCAGGTCGTCGTCGACATCGGGTTTGCCGGGATCATGCCCCGGCGCGGGGTCGTCGGGGTTGAATTTCTTGATCACGAATAGTCCGCCTTGCAGAGATCAGCAGACATGAACCGCGCCCCAGCGAGGCGGCGTCATGCCGGGGACCACACGGCCCCCGGCAGTAGATTAGCTCACTGCGAGGCCAGCGCCACGGCAATCTCTGCCGCCAGCCGCGCGTTGGAGCGCACAAGCGCCACATTGGCATTCAGGCTGTCGCCCCCGGTCAGGTCCAGCACCTTGCCCAGCAGGAAAGGCGTCACGGCCTTGCCCTCGATCCCCTGCGCGGCGGCATCGGCCACGGCCTGCGCGATCACGGCGTCGATCTGGTCCTTGGGCAGCGCGTCGGCCTCGGCGATGGGATTGCAGATCAGCGTGCCGCCATTGCCCAGCCGCCGCCCGGCAGCCAGCGCGGTCGCGATCTCGGCGGGGCTGTCCATCCGCTGATCCACGCCCAGCCCGCTATCGGGGGTGAAAAACGCCGGGAAGGCATCGCTGCGGTAGCCGAGCACGGGCACGCCCGCCGTTTCGAGCCATTCCAGCGTGCGCGGCAGATCGAGGATCGATTTCGCGCCCGCACAGACCACGCCCACCGGGGTCCGGCCCAGTTCGGTCAGATCGGCGGACACGTCGCCCGTCGTTTCGGCCCCGCGATGCACGCCGCCGATGCCGCCGGTTGCAAAGATGGGGATGCCTGCCAGATCCGCGATGAACATGGTCGCGGCCACGGTGGTGCCAGCGGTGGCGCGCTTGGCGATGATCGCGGGCAGATCCTTGCGCGAGGCCTTCTGCACCCCCTCGGGGATCGCGGCGAGCATCTCCAACTCCTCCGCTGTCACGCCCGCGCGCAGCCGTCCGTCAATTACCGCGATGGTCGCGGGCACAGCCCCTTGGGCGCGGATCTCGGCTTCGACCGCCTGCGCGGTCTCCAGATTGACCGGACGGGGCATGCCGTGGGTGACGATCGCGGTTTCCAATGCGACGACGGGCTGGCCCGCCTCAAGCGCGCGGGCGACCTCGGGGGTCAGGTCCAGATCGGGATGACGGCTCATGGCAGGCTCCTTATTGCGTGTCGCGCGGGTGTGGGGTGAGGTCACGGGGTCATATCCCCACAAACGAGTTCAGATCAATCAGCAACGCCACGGAAAATTTCCATCCTTATCCCGGCCTTGCCACGGCGGCGTCATGACCCTGCCGGATTTCCCTGCGAGGCGTCGGCTTGCGGATCTCCGGTCCCGGTGGCTGGTTCAGGATCCGCGTAGAAGAAAGACCTGCATGTTCACGCTGCTGCGGCTGCTCCGCAAACTCTTCGTTCCGATACTGGCGCTGCTTTTGCTGCGCGAGGTGGCCGAGGCCCACGGCGCGCCGACCCCGCCGCCCGCCGCGGCGCATGGTTACGCCAGCAGCACCAGATAGCTCAGCAGCCCCACCGCCCCGGCCACCGCCGCCAACCCGAACAGCACCAGCAAGCCGTCGCGCACCAGCAGTGCCAGTGACAACAGCGTCACCGCCAGCCCCAGCAGCGACGAGGTGAACGGCACCAGTTCCAGAAACGGCATCGCCAGACCGCAGAACATGCAGACGACTTCGGTGATCTGTGGAAACGGGCGGTGTTGCAGGAATTCCAGCCGGTTGCGGGCGTGCCGGTCGATATAATCGGTAAAGCCGCGAATGCGCCCCGTCGCCTGCCGCACCCGGTGACCGGGAAAGCGGCGGCGCATGATCCAGCCCGGCAGCCACAGGTGGTCGCGGTCCAGCACCATCTGCACCGACACCAGCACGATGATCAGCCCGCAGAAGCTGGAAAACAGGGGGATGCCGCTCAGCGGCGTGACGACGGCCAGCGCAGGCGCCATCAGCACCGGCACAAAGGACGCCTCCCCCACCGCTTCCACCACGTCGCGGAAGCTAAGCTCCTCCGCCTCGGCGGCGGCATCCACCCGGTCGAGCACCGCCGCGATCGAGGTCAGCTCCGCCACGTCGGGTTCGTCATTGCGGGCGGTCATCGGGCGGGTCCTCGTATCTGGCTGGCGCGCCGGGCGTGGCGTTCAGAACGCCTCCGGCTTTGCCTCGCGGGCCATGTGATCTAGCACGGCATTGACAAATTTCGGCTCGCGTCCTTCGGGAAAGAACGCTTTGGCGATATCCACATATTCGACGATCACGACCTTCGGCGGCGCTTTGCCTTGGGTCAGTTCGGCACCGGCGGCGCGGAACAGCGCGCGCAGGGTGGGGTCGATGCGGTGGATCGGCCATTTCGCCACCAGCGCACGGTCGGTCATCTGGTCGATCAGCGACTGATAGTTGACGGCATCACCCACCAGCTTGCGGAACAGCTCCGGGTCGCCCTCGGCCATCTCGTCGCCCTCATAGACCTCGCCGAAGCGGTGATCTTCGAATTCCTGCTGGACCCGCTCGATCGTCTGATCGGAGGCTTCCATCTGGAACAGTGCCTGCACGGCATAAAGCCGGGCGGCGGATTTCATCTGTCTTTTGTCGGTCATGCGTTGCTCCCGCCCTCGGGCGTGCCGGCGAGGCGGATTTCTCCGCCGGGTTTGAAGCCGACGCCTTTCGGCGTGGCGGCGAAGCGACGGGTCAGCGCGATCAGATGCAATGCAGCCGCCGCGGCACCGCCGCCCTTGTTCTGTTGTGCGGGATCGGCCCGAACGACGGCCTGATCGCGGTTCTCCACCGTCAGGATGCCATTGCCGATGCAGGCGCCTTCCAGCCCCAAAAGCTGGATCGCGCGGCTGCTGTCGTTGCACACGGTGTCGTAATGGGTGGTTTCCCCCCGGATCACGCAGCCCAGCGCGACGAAGCCATCGAAATTGGATTGGCGATAGGCGATGCGGATCGCGGTCGGCACTTCCAGCGCGCCGGGCACTTCGATCACCTCATGGGTCGCGCCGACCTTTTCCAACTCGGCGCGGGCCCCGGCGATCATGTCATCAGCGATGTCTTTGTAATAGGGCGCGACGACGATCAGCACCTTCACCGGGCGGTCAAACTCCGGCAACGGCAGAATGTGATGGGTTTCCGATCCGGCCATGTCAGGAGGCTCCCTCGATCTTACGCGTGCCCGCGATTTCCAGCCCGTAGGCATCCAGCCCGACAACCCGCGGCATCGGGGAATTGGTCAGCAGTTCCAGCTTGGACAGGCCCAGCGACGACAGGATCTGCGCGCCCAGCCCGTATTGGCGCAAGGTCTGCGGCGAGGCTTCATGCGCGTCGGGGGCAAGTTTCATTTGCAGATCGCGCAGCAGCACCACGACGCCGCGCCCTTCGGCGGCGATCATCTCCATCGCCCGGCCAAATTCGCTGCTCCGCGCCGCGCCACCCAGCCCGGCCACGTCCTGCAACGGGTCGAGCGCGTGCATCCGCACCATCACCGGCGCGTCACCGGAAATGTCGCCCTTGATCAGTGCCAGATGCTCCGCGCCCTGCGTCACGTCAGAATAGACCCGCATGGTCCAGTCGCCGCCAAAGGCACTGGTGACAGCCGTTTCGGAAATCTGACGCACGAGATTATCGTTGCGGCGGCGATAGGCGATCAGGTCGCTGATGGTGCCGATCTTCAGCCCGTGCCGCTGGGCAAAGCCGACCAGATCCGGCAACCGCGACATGCTGCCGTCATCGTTCATGATTTCGCAGATCACGCCCGACGGGTTCAGCCCGGCAAGCCGCGCGACATCCACCGCCGCTTCGGTATGGCCCGCGCGGACCAGCACGCCGCCATCGCGGGCGCGCAGCGGGAACACATGCCCCGGCGATGCGATATCAGCGGCGCCTTTCGCATTGTCGATGGCGACCGACACGGTGCGCGCCCGGTCGGCGGCGCTGATCCCGGTGGTCACGCCCTCGCGCGCCTCGATCGACACGGTGAACGCGGTCTCGTGGCGCGACGAATTGTGCGACGCCATCAGCGGCAGGCCCAGCGCATCGATGCGCGATCCCGGCAGCGACAGGCAGATCAGCCCGCGCCCATAGGTGGCCATGAAGTTGATCGCGTCAGGCGTCGCCATCTGCGCGGGAATGACCAGATCGCCTTCGTTTTCCCGATCCTCGTGATCGACAAGGATGAACATCCGCCCGTTGCGGGCGTCCTCGATGATTTCCTCGATCGAGGAAATGGCATCGCTGTAATCGACTATCTCGCTCATGGCTGTCCTGCGATCGGCAATGGGGAAACACCCCGGTCACGGAGGATCGGGCGTGGGGCTCGGGCCGCGAGATAGCCCAGCGGACGCTCAAAGGCCAGAGCCAGCGTGCTGCGAGACCTCTGTGCGCCAGCGCGCGCTACCGTGTCGCGAAAAACCGCTCCGCCGGCACATGCCCGGCCAGTGACGCGGTCGCGGACCAGCCGCTTTCCAGCGCCGTATCCCCCACGATCACCACGCCATCGGGGTCAATCCGGGCCGCGCGCAACATGCCGCGCAGCCGCGCGCGGGTGTCCCCCCATCCTTCGGACAGGGCGGGGGCGTGGGTGACCGGGGCAAAGCGCAGCCCCTGTTCCGCCTGCAGCCGCGCCGCAAGCGTCTCTGCCGCAAACGGCGGCTGGGTCAACAGACCGGTGTCACAGCGCGCAAGGGCGCGCAGCTTCTCGGCGCGCGGAACGGGCACGGCATCATGACTGCGCAGCAACCGCAGGGCATTGGTGGAAAACAAAAACGCCACGATATCGCGCCCCGAGGCCGCATGCACCGTGGCATAGGTCCGATAATCGAGCCCCAGTTCCTTGGCCCGTGCGACCCGGCGCTTGATGACGTTCAGCGGCAGTTGCGGCAGCAACTCCGCCCGTGCCTTACCCCAGGCCACGCGCCGCCAGCTTGCGCCGCGCTCCATCGTCGGGCCACCGTTATGGCCGGGACCATGCGGCAGGGTCATGCGCCGACCTGCCCCGCCTCGGCCAGCCGCGCGACATAGCGGGCCAGCGTGTCGATTTCCAGATTGATGGCGTCGCCCACCCGCGCGTCGCCCCATGTCGTCGCGACCTTGGTATGCGGGATGATGTTCACGCCGAACTCCCGGCCCGACACCTCGTTCACCGTCAGCGACGTGCCGTTCAGCGCGACGGACCCCTTGGGTGCGATGAACCGGGCCAGAGCCTCCGGCGCGCGGAAGGTCAATCGCGTGCTGTCGCCCTCGTCGCGCATATCGATCAGCTCCGCCACCCCGTCGACATGGCCTGACACGATATGCCCGCCCAGTTCGTCGCCGACGCGCAGTGCGCGTTCAAGGTTCAGCCGCCGCCCTTCGGGCCAGCCATCGGCGCCGATATTGGTCTTTGACACCGTCTCTGCGCTGATCTCCACGTCGAACCAGTCCGGTCCCAGTTCCACGACCGTCAGGCACACCCCGTCACAGGCGATGGACGCGCCGATATCTATGCCGCCGGTGTCATAGCCGGTGCCGATCCGCGCGCGAATGTCGCCCTGCCGCGTCGCATGGCGGACCTGTCCGATGTCGGTGACGATGCCTGTGAACATGGCGCGGGGCCTCCGGCTGTTATCTGCTGTCGGCTCAGGGGTAGCCCCGCGGTCCGCCTTGGGCAAGGGGCGGCGGCGCAACGGGGCCGACCTTCGCGCGCCCGGCCCCCATCGCGATGCGCATTCGGGCAGCATCGGCCCCGCCCCGCCGCGAAGATGCCATGAAACCGCCCTGCCGCTATGGTCGTGTCTGTGGTGATGATCTATTGGCGATGTCCGAGGAGTCCTGAAACCGCCATGTCCACCACCCCCATCCTGCCCGATGACGGCACCGTCCCCGACCGCCGCCGTTTCCTGTTCTTGCAGGGACCGCATGGCCCCTTCTTTGACCGGCTGGGGCGGATGCTGCGGGCCGCAGGGGCCGAGGTGTGGCGGGTCGGTTTCAATCGCGGTGATGAGGTGTTCTGGCGCGATCGGCGCAGCTACATCCCCTATGACGGTCCGACCGCCGACTGGCCCGAGACGTTCCGCACCCTGATCGCCGACCGGCAGATCACCGATCTGGTGCTCTACGGCGATGTGCGTGCCATCCACGCCGATGCGATCCGTGTCGCCCGTGCCGCCGGGCTGGTGGTGCATGTCTTCGAGGAAGGCTACCTGCGCCCCTACTGGGTCACCTATGAGCGCGATGGCTCCAACGGCAATTCCCGGCTGATGCGGCTCGATCTGGACGAGATGCGGCAGGCGCTGGCGCAATGCGACACCGAAATGCCCGACAGCCCGTCGCTCTGGGGCGATATGCGCCACCATGTGTTCTACGGCGCGCTTTACCACGCGCAGGTCATGTTCCGAAACGCGCGCTACCGCAATTTCCAGCCCCATCGCGATCTGCCGGTGACGCGGGAATTCCAACTCTATCTGAAACGGTTGCTGCTGATGCCGTGGCTGGCGCTGGACCGGATGACCGCGACCACGCGCATCCGGCGCGGCGGCTTTCCCTATCATCTGGCGCTGTTGCAGCTGGAACATGACAGCAGCTTTCAGCAGCACAGCCCATTCGACACGATGGCGGAGTTCTTGGAACTTGTCATCGAAGGCTTTGCCGCCGGTGCGCCCGCGCATCATCATCTGGTGTTTAAGGCTCACCCGCTGGAAGATGGCCGCGTCCCCCAGCGGCAGGTGATCCGCCGGTTGGCGCGTCAGCATGGTGTGGCGGGGCGGGTGCATTATGTGCGCGGCGGGAAACTCGCGCGGCTGCTCAACGATGCGCGCAGCGCCGTCACCGTCAACTCCACTGCCGGGCAACAGGTGCTGTGGCGCGGCTTGCCGCTGCGGGTGTTTGGCGACGCGGTCTATGCCAAGCCGCATTTCGTCTCCCAGCAGCCACTGCCGGAGTTCTTCGCTGCGCCGATGCGCCCCGACAGCCGCGCCTATCGCGATTTCCGCTCCTATCTGCTGGAAACTTCACAGGTGGCGGGCGGATTTTATTCCGCGCGCGGGCGGCGGCAATTGCTGCGGCAGGTGGTGGACATGATGCTGGCCCCTGACGACCCCTACGAGGCCTTGGCGCAGGGCCGTCCCACGCCACGCCATATGCTAAAGGTCGTGACCTGAGCCGCACCCGTGCCCGGAACCCGGCCATTTAGGGCTAGATGTTCGATTTGTGCCAGCGCCCCGCCCTGCCCCAACATCTGCCCGATGCGGCGCGCGGCCACGCGAAAGCGCGGCGGATGGGTCACACCCGCCTTCGGGCGGGCCGATCCGCGCAGGGGTGGCTTCCGTTTCTTCGGTCATGCTGTAGGGTTGTAGGCAAAACTTGAGGCGCAATCCGTAAAGGGGCCCGAGCAGTGAATACCGGACTAATGAATTGGGCCCGCCGTGTGGCCTTGCTAACACTTGTTGTCGCCGTCGCAGCCTGTGCGCTGCCGCGCAGCGGCCCCAACAAGAAAGAGATCTTCGCCGGATCGGTTCTCAACGATGGCGACGCCTTTGTCGTTTCCGTCAATGACCGGGTGACCCGCGCCACCGCCGTGGTGCCCGCGCTCGGCTTTTCCGGCAATTTCGTGAACGCGGGCGCGCTTGGCTCCGACACGATCCGCCCCGGCGACGTGCTGGGCCTGACCATCTACGAAAACGTCGATGACGGTCTGCTGGTCAATCCCGGCCAGAACGCGACCCTGCTGGACGAGGTTCAGGTCGATGGCGCGGGCTTTATCTTTGTGCCCTATGCCGGGCGCATCCGCGCGGCGGGCAACACGCCCGAGGCCGTGCGCCGCATCATCACCTCCAAGCTCGACACCCAAACCCCCGATCCGCAGGTTCTGGTGCGCAGGCTGGCGGGCGATGGCGCGACCGTGTCGGTCGTGGGCGGCGTCGGCGCGCAGGGCGTCTACCCGATCGAGCGCCCGACCCGCACGCTGTCGTCGATGATCGCCCGCGCCGGTGGCATCGCCATCGAGCCGGAGATCGCGCAGATCACCATCGTGCGCGGCGGCCAGCGCGCCCGCGTCTGGTTCAACGACCTTTATCGCAACCCGCGCTATGACATCGCCCTGCGCGGCGGCGACCGTATTCTGGTCGAAGAGGACACCCGCGCCTTTACCGCGCTCGGCGCGACCGGCAGCCAGAACCGGGTGCAGTTCCGCTCGCAGACCATTTCCGCCATCGAAGCCATCGCGCAGGTCGGCGGTCTCAGCACCCAGCTGGCCGACCCGACCGGCGTTTTCGTGTTCCGCAATGAGCCCGAAGACGTCGCCCGCGCCGTGCTGGGCCGCAACGATCTGCAAGGCACGCAGCGGTTCGTCTATGTGCTGGACCTGACCGAACCCAACGGCATGTTCCAAGCGCGCGATTTCGCCATTCGGGATGGCGATACGGTCTATGTCACCGAAGCGCCCTTCGTGCAGTGGCAGAAAACCCTGTCGGCCCTGACCGGCAGCGTCGGCGCCGCCGCTGGGGTGGTCGATACCGCGTCGACCCTGTCGCAGTAATTCGCATGGGGCCACAGACCCCACCTGATCCTGATCCCGCCGGGCCTGACCACAGCGCCCGGCGGCTTCATGTCTACAATGCCGGTTTCCTAACCCAAGCGCGGCTGCGGCGCATGCTGGCGCTGGCGGGCTGGCAGGTGACACTGGGCTGGCCGCGCCGGGACACGCCGGACGAGTGGGTCGGCGTCTGGGGCCGCAGCCCCTATGCCGCACGGGGCGAGGCCGTGGCCACCCGCCGCGCCACCGGATTGCTGCGGGTCGAAGATGCATTCTTGCGCTCGGTCCATCCGGGCCGCGCAGGCGCGCCGCCGCTGGGGCTGTTGCTCGACCCGGTCGGCGTGCATTTCGACAGCGCGACACCCTCGGCTCTGGAACAGCTTCTTGCCACGCATCCGCTGGACGACACCGCGCTGCTGAACCGGGCCCGCGCGGCGATGGCACGGCTACGGGTGGGCAACCTTTCGAAATACAATGATTTCGACCCGAACCTCCCTGCACCTGCGCCCGGTTATGTGCTGGTGGTGGACCAGACCGCCGGGGATGCCTCGATCCGTCATGGCGGGGCCAGCGCGGCCACGTTCAACGAAATGCTCGCGTTCGCGCAGATCGAGAATCCCGGCGCGCGTATCCTCATCAAGACCCATCCTGAAACCCGCGCAGGCTATCGCGGCGGCCATTTCGCCGCCGATCCCGGCCTGCCGGGGGTGGAGATTTACGACGCGCCCGCCGCCCCTTGGGCCCTGCTGGAAGGCGCGACGGCGGTCTATACCGTTTCGTCCCAACTGGGGTTCGAGGCGATCATGGCCGGGCATAAACCCCGTGTCTTTGGCCAGCCGTTCTATGCCGGTTGGGGTCTGACGCAGGACGAAAACCCGGTGCCCCGCCGCGAACGCCGCCTGACCCGCGCCCAGCTTTTCGCGGCTGCGATGATCCTTGCGCCGATCTGGTATGACCCGTTCCGCGATGAGCTTTGCGATCTGGAGCGCGCGATAGATGTTCTGGAAGCCGAGGTGCGGGCATGGCGCGAGGATCGCGCGGGCGGCGTCGGCTACGGCATGCGGGCGTGGAAGCGCGGGCATATGCAACGCATCTTCGGGCACACCCGCCGGTTGCGGTTTGCCGACGCCCCCGCCCGCGCCGCCCAACTGGCCGCTCAGGCGGACGCGCCGGTGCTGGCATGGGCGGGCCGGGTGACCCCCGCGCTCGACGCTGAAACCACGGCCCGCGCCGTGCCGCTGGTCCGCGTCGAAGACGGGTTTCTGCGCTCGCGCGGGCTTGGCGCGCAACTCGTGCCGCCGCTGTCACTGGTGCGGGACGATCTGGGTATCTATTACGACCCGACACGCCCCAGCCGGTTGGAACACCTCATCACCGCCGCGCCCGCGCTCCCCGATGCCAGCACCTACCGCGCCCGCAGTCTGATTGATCGGCTGGCCCGCGCCCGGCTAAGCAAATACAACCTGCCCCGCCCGCTGCCCGATCTGCCGCCCGGCCACCGGATCCTTGTGCCCGGACAGGTGGAAGATGACGCCTCGATCCGGCTCGGCTGCACCACGGTCGCCACTAATCTCGACCTGCTGCGCCATGCGCGCGCCGCCAATCCCGGCGCGATCCTCGTCTATAAACCCCACCCCGATGTCGAGGCGGGCTTGCGCCCCGGTCGCCTGAGCGCCAGCGATACCGAAGGGCTCGCCGATGTGATCGCGACCGAGGCCGACCCGATCGGTCTGATCGAGGCCTGCGATGCGGTCTGGACCATGACGTCGCTCATGGGGTTCGAGGCGCTGATCCGGGGCAAGCCCGTGACCTGCCTTGGCGCGCCGTTTTATGCCGGATGGGGTCTGACCGGGCAGGCCATCCCCCTGCCCACCGATGTTGCCGCCCGCAGGCAGGCCCGCCCGACATTGGAGCAACTGGCCCACGCGGTGCTGATCGATTACCCGCGCTATGTCGATCCGGTGACCGGCAACGCCTGCCCGGTCGAAGTGGTGGTAGATCGGTTGGAAAACGCCCCTGCCCGCGCCCACCGGCCCGGTCCGGCCCTGCGCCTGCTGGCCCGGATGCAGGGCGCGCTCGCGGGCCATGCGGGGCTGTGGCGGCGGTGAGCGCGGGCGGTCTGGTTTGAGGCGCAACAGGAGCCTGCCCGGGGGATGGCGCTGATCCGGTTACGCGGGTGTGCTTTATCCCAGCCACATCCCTCCTCGCTCCGAGGTCAGCATAGGATGGCCAAGCGCCAGCCCGCCGGACCGGGCAGGCGCTCGCCCGCGCGCTTCGCTTGTTCGCGGGCGGGTGAGCGGAGTTCGGAGGTTTTCGAAATCGCCGCGATCGTGAAGCGATGCGTGCGTGTCCGCCGCGAACCCCAAAACCCGACCGACACCCCCCTACAATCCCTTCGCCTTGTAACTCTGCGCCACGCGTTCGATGGCGACCAGATAGGCGGCCACGCGCAGGTCGCTGACGTCTTCGCGCCCGTGCCAGACCTCGCGCATGGATTGGTAGGCCTCGCGCATCGTGTCATCGAGACCCGAGCGGACCAGTTCCAATTCCCCCGCGCCGCGCAGGTATTTCTCCTTGAAGCCGGGGCTCAGCTTCCAGCCGGTGCCCTGATCCGCCGACAAGCGTTCCAACTCGTCAACGATCAACTGGTGCCGCGATTCCTCCTGTCGGCGCTGCATCCGGCCAAAGCGGATATGGCTGAGGTTCTTGACCCATTCGAAATAGGACACCGTGACGCCGCCTGCGTTGGCATACATGTCGGGTACGATCACGGTGCCCGCCTCGCGCAGGATTTCGTCCGCGCCAGAGGTGATCGGCCCGTTCGCCGCCTCGATAATCAGCGGCGCCCGGATGCGGCGGGCATTCGACAGGTTGATCACGCCTTCCAGCGCCGCCGGGATCAGGATGTCGCATTCCGCCTCCAGCAGCACTTCGCCGCGCTCGACATATTGCGCGCCGGGATAGCCGGTCACCCCGCCATGCACGGCGATCCACTGGCGAATGTCTTCGGGGTCAAGCCCGTCGGGATCGACCAGCCCGCCGTCATGCTCGATCACCGCAGTGATCTTCGCGCCATCCTCTTCGCTCAAAAACCGTGCGGCGTGATAGCCCACATTACCGAGCCCCTGCACAATGACCCGTTTGCCCTCAAGCGTGGGGGACAGCCCGGCAGCTTTGGCATCTTCGGGATGGCGGAAGAATTCGCGCAAGGCATATTGCACCCCGCGTCCCGTCGCCTCCACCCGGCCTGCGATGCCGCCCGCATGCAGCGGCTTGCCGGTCACGCAGGCGCGCGCGTTGATGTCGGTGGTGTTCATCCGCGCGTATTGGTCCGCGATCCACGCCATTTCCCGTTCGCCCGTGCCCATGTCGGGGGCGGGCACGTTTTGTGCGGGGTTGATCATGTCGCGCTTGATCAGCTCATAGGCGAAGCGGCGGGTGATGCGCTCCATCTCGTGCTCGTCCCATTCGCGCGGATCGATGCACAGCCCGCCCTTGGAGCCGCCAAAGGGCGCCTCCACCAGCGCGCATTTGTAGGTCATCAGCGCGGCGAGCGCCTCGACCTCGTCCTGATTGACGGCCATCGAATAGCGGATACCGCCCTTGACCGGCTCCATATGTTCCGAATGGACCGAGCGGTAGCCGGTGAACGTGCGGATCTCGCCCCGCAACCGCACCCCGAACCGCACCGTATAGGTGGCGTTACAGACGCGGATCTTTTCCTTCAAGCCGGGCGGCAGATCCATCAGGCCCACGGCCCGGTCGAACATCAGATCGACGGATTTGCGGAAGCTCGGCTCATTGGAAATGGGTTTGACGGCTGCCATCGGGTCCTCCTGTCACGCAGCATTGGGGCGCTGCCTGTCGGAGTGTAGGCTGAATTTCCCGCACGGACACATGTGTTTCCGTAGCGGAGGCCCCGAAGCAGGCTTGCGCCCCCCGGCGCAGACGCCGCTCAATCGCGCGGATCGCCGCCCGCCAGACGGAACTCGATGATCTGCGCCATCGCCTTGGTCTGCGGCGCCGATAGCACACCGCCAACCCCGATCCGCCGCCCCATGCGCCACCACAGGCCCGGCGCCCAAACCCGGCCCGCGGGCTGCTCTAGCCGCAGCAGAAACCCGTTCGACGGCTTCATCGCGAATGTGCCCCGCTCCACCGCCGCGATCCCGTCGAGGGTCGCCAGAACCCGGCCCGGCTGCCCGTCGGCGTCGACCTCCAACAGGGCCCTGTCGGTCAGGATCAGCGCGTATCGCGTGGCGCGGCGCATCGCCTCCGCCCCGGTCAGCGCAACGCCCCCGCCAAGCATCAGCCCAAGCCGCGCCACCGCGCCGCCCTCGGGCAGGGTCAGGCCCAGCCACAGCAGCATCGCGCCCAGCGCCACCAGCACCGCCAGAGCAAGCCCGCGTCGCGGCCCGCTGGCGCGCGCTTCGGCCAGAACCGGCCTGGTTACGGGACCAGTGCCAAGACCGCTCTGCGGAATATCGTCGGGGGTCATAGACTGTCCTTTCGCCGGGGCGCGGCTGCCGCGTTTCCTGCTGCATAGCCGCTTCGCGCGCCGCGCGCCATCGACAAGCCCGGCCCGCCGATCCGCGCCGGGCGCCGTGCCGTCGGGCTCTGCATTTGTGCACAGGCCCCCACCGCTTGTGCAGATTGTGCGGCGACCGGCCTGTGCCTAAATGACCGGGTGAAAGGAGAACGCCCATGTCTCTCAGACCTGTCACCGATCTGCGCCGCGCCACCCCCACGATGGAGGGGGCGGGCGTCAAACTGCACCGTGCTTTTGGCTTCGGCGAGCCGGAACTGAGCGATCCGTTCCTGCTTTTCGATGATTTCCGCAATGAGCATCCGCAAGATTTCGCCGCCGGTTTCCCGTGGCATCCGCATCGCGGGATCGAGACCATCACCTATGTGCTCAACGGCACCGTCGATCACGGCGACAGCCTCGGCAATACCGGGACGCTGGGCGCGGGCGATGTGCAATGGATGACCGCAGGCTCCGGCATTCTCCATCAGGAAATGCCCAAGGGCAACGCACAGGGCCAGATGCACGGGTTTCAGCTATGGGCCAACCTGCCCGGCAGCCTGAAGATGACCGCGCCGCGCTATCAGGACGTGCAGGGCAAGGAGATCCCCGAAATCTGGGAGGATGACGGCACGCGGGTGAAGGTCATCGTCGGCTCCTTCTGGGGGCAGACGGGGCCGGTCGACGGCATCGCTGCCGATCCGCAATACCTCGACATCTATGTGCCGCCGGGCGTGCGCAAGACCTTCCCGGTCGACACCTATCGCCGGGCCTTCGCCTATATCTTCGAAGGCTCCGGCGCCTTTGCCGATGCCAGCGCGCCGGGCGGCGTCCTGCTGGAGAAGGAGGTAATGGGCGAGGAGGTCAATATCCGCGATATGTCGGGCGACCGCACGCTGGTGCGTTTTGGCACCGGCGACGAGGTGACGGTGCAGGCGGGCGAAGACGGCATCCGTTTTCTGCTGATTTCCGGCGCCCCGATCGAAGAGCCGGTGGCGTGGCATGGGCCGATCGTCATGAACACCCGCGCGGAGCTGATGACCGCGATGGCGGAGTTGCGCAACGGCACCTTCATCCGCCCGGCCCACTGATCTGACCTTGCCTGATCCACCGCGCGCGGGTCAGGCGCCACGACACCCAAGGCGGGGCGGAACGACAGTTCCGCCCCGCTTTTTTGTGCGCGCCCCCCTGCCCCGCGACGGCGCTGCGCGATCAGGAATTCGCCCACCGTCTGAAATTCAGGCACGCCTGCCCGCCAGTTGACCGGTCGGGGCCCGGCAGGGGGTCGGTGACGGGAAACCTGCGTCCCTCGTCGCGCAAATTAAAAAACAGTCTTGACTGATTTTTTATAGCACGCAACGCTGCGCCAACCGAAAGAGGAGACCACGCATGTCGGCACAGGATGATTACGGGCGTCGCAGCTACGGCGAAATTCCGGTTGGGACCGGGGCCAAGCCGGGCATCGTGGTCGTGGACTTTCAGCTGGGCTTTACCGATGCGCAATACCCGCTGGGTGGCGCGCCGCTGGTGATGCGGGCGATGGAAAACACCGCAAAATTGCTGAAGGTCGCGCGCGACTGCGGGGTGCCGGTGGCCAATTGCAACACCGCCTACATGAACGAACGCGAAATGCCCTACTGGAAGATCACTGCCGTGCGCGAGACCTTCCGCCACGATCATCCCAGCGTCGAAATCGACCCCCGCATCTACGATCCCGACTACGACCTGACGGTGTGCAAAAAAGGCCCGTCGATCTTCTTTGGCACCGATGTTCCGGCATTCTTTGCCAAGGAGCGGGTCGATACCGTGATCGTCACCGGCTGCAACACCTCCGGCTGCATCCGCGCCAGTTCCATCGATTCGTTCAGCCACCGTTACCGCACCTTGGTGCCCGAAGATTGCGTGGGCGATATCGAAGAACAGCCCCACCGCGACAACCTGCGCGATCTGGGACGGCGCTATGTGGATGTGGTCGATCTGGACTACGCGCTGGAATTCGTGCGGGCGTGGCACCGCCGCGAAACCGGGGCCGACGCCCCGGTCCCCGCCTGAGCCCGCCAACCGGCGGCTGCGGGCGCCGTCACGATGAAACACAAGGCAGCATTGCGCTGCCGCGAGACGAGCGAAGCGAGACGACATGACCCTGAAACTGCTCAAGAACGCCCGGATTGTGGACGGCACCGCGCCGGAGCCTGCCGCGCCCGTCAATATCGTGATCGAGAACGGCAAGATCCGCGAGGTTGGCGCCGACGCCACCGCGTCCACCGATGAGGTGCTGGATCTCGCCGGACTGACCGTGATGCCGGGCTTGATCGATTGCCATGTGCATGTGATCGCCACCACCGCCGATCTGGGCCGCAACGCCGCGCTGCCCTCGTCGCTGGTGGCCGCGCGCAGCAGCCTGCTGATGCGCAACATGATCATGCGCGGCTTTACCACCGTGCGGGATCTGGGCGGCGCGGATCGCGGTTTGCAGATGGCGGTGGATGAGGGCGCGTTCGTCGGGCCCCGGCTGGTGATCTGTGGCAAGGCCCTGTCGCAGACCGGCGGCCATACCGATTATCGCGGCCCCTACGACAATCGCGGCGCCGAATGGTATGCCGACAGCCTCGGCGCGATGGGACGCCTGTGCGACGGCGTGCCCGATGTGCAGCGCGCCGCGCGGGAGGAAATCAAAAACGGCGCCCAGTTCATCAAGGTGATGGCCGATGGCGGCGTGTCCTCGCCCTCCGATCCCATCGGCTACCTCGTCTATTCGGTCGAGGAACTGAAGGCGCTGGTCGAAATCGCCAAGGGGTTTGGCACCTATGCGACCGGGCATCTCTACACCGACGAAGCCATCGTGCGGGCGCTGGATTGCGGCTTTGAATGCATCGAGCACGGCAACCTGATCTCCGACAAGACAATCGCGCGGGTGGCCAAGGAGGGCATCCCCGTGGTGCCCACTAACATCACCTATGACATCCTTGCCCGCTCGGGCGCGGAGTTCGGCCTGCCGGCGGAATCGGTGGCCAAGATTTCCGACGTCCGCGAAGCCGGGCTGGAGCGGCTGGAAAAGATGCACGCCGCCGGGGTTCTCATGGGCTACGGCTCGGACTTGCTGGGCGGGATGCAGCCGGAACAATCGGGCGAATTCACCCTGCGCGGGCGGTATATCCCCGCCGATGCCGTCATCCGCTCCGCCACCGTAGACGCGGCCAAGGTGCTGCGCATGGAAGGCCAGATCGGCACCATCGCACCGGGCGCCCATGCCGACATCATCGCCGTGGAGGGCAACCCGCTCGACGATCTGTCGCTGCTGACCGAGCAAGGCGCGCATATGCCGCTCATCATGAAGGGTGGAAACGCGGTGAAGAAGGCCGCGACGCTCTGATGGCTGCGCTTGCCTCCTACGCTGCGCTCAGCTTCGATGTCTATGGCACGCTGATCGACTGGGAAAGCGGTATGGTCACCGGGCTGCGCCCCCTGACCGACCAGCTCGACCGCGAGATCTCCGACGATGCGGTGCTGGAAATGCACGCCCGTCACGAAAGCGCAGCGCAGGCGCAGACCCCGGCGCGGAATTACAGCGCGCTGCTCGCGACCGTCTATCGCCGCTGCGCCGAGGAGCTGGGCCTGCCCGCCGATTGGGAGGCGTGCGAACGCTACGGCGCCAGCGTGCCGGACTGGCCTACATTCGAGGACAGCGCCGATGCGCTGGCCTATCTGAAGCAGCATTACCGGATGATCGTGCTGTCCAATGTCGATAATCGCAGCTTCGCCGGATCGGCGCGCAGGCTCGGCATCGCGTGGGACGCGGTCTTCACCGCCGAGGATATCGGCAGCTATAAGCCCTCGCAGCGCAATTTCGATTACCTGCTGGCGGGGATCGAACGGATGGGGCTGGCCCGGTCCGCGCTGCTGCACACCGCCGAAAGCATGTTCCACGATCACGTTCCGGCCCGCGCCAACGGGCTCGACAACGCGTGGATCTATCGCCGCCATCAGAAACAGGGGTTTGGGGCCACGATGGACCCCGGACAACTGGCCGACACCACATTCCGGTTCAATTCGCTCCGGGACATGGCGGAGGCACACGAGCGCGGCGACCTATGACCGCCTGCACAATCGCCGCACCAACCAAAAACACGGGCAGGCGTCCTGCATTTTCAACCAACAGGGTAAAATCATGAAAAAACTGCTGACCTACACCGCACTGGCCGGGATGATGATGACCGGCGCCGCCGCGGCGGAGACCACCTTCATCGCCAACAGCTTCTACGACGGGGCCGTGCCGATGTCGGGCGAAGGCTATGTCCGCTGGGCCGAACTGGTCGAGGAACTGTCCGACGGCGATCTGAAGCCCGAAGTCTATACCGGCACCGTGCTGCTGGCGCCGCGCGCCTCGCTTCAGGGCATTCAGGATAACGTGGTTCAGGTCGCCCATCACGCGGCCATCTACACGCCCTCCGATCTGCCCGTCTCCAACGCCGTGCAGGAACTGGGCTTTGCCTATTCCGATCCGCTTGCCGCGATCTTTGCCGTCACCGACTTCTCGATGAACAACGAGGTGCAGTTGCAGGAATGGCAGGACAAGGGCGTGGTGTATCTGGGCGCCTATGCGACCCCCGCCTATGTGCTGATGTGCTCCAGCCCCGTGCGCAACCTTGACGAAATGAAGGGCAAGCGCATCCGCACCGCAGGCTCCGCCGTGTCGGTCTGGGTCGAGGAAGCTGGCGGCATCCCCGTCAACGTGCCCTCCTCGGAAATGTATACCGGGCTGGAGCGTGGCACGCTCGATTGCGCGACCAACGCCGCAAGCGACCTTGTCGACCGTTCGCTGCTGGAAGTGGCCGAGCACACCACCCTGCTGTCGACCGGCATGTATTACTCCGGTCCGCAATGGGGCTATAACCCGGAGTTCTGGGGCAGCCTCACCGCCGAGCAGCGCGAAGTGCTGATGGAGGCTTCCGCCCGCTCGATGGCGCGCATGGTCATCGCCTATAACGAGAAGGTCGATGCCGGGCTTGAATCGTCGAAGGAAGCGGGCGGCAACGTCTATGAGCCCGAACAGGATCTTGCCGATCACGTCGCCGAATTCCGCGATCGCACCTCCGCCGCCGCCGCCGAGAAGGCCGGGACCGATTTCGGCGTCGCCGAACCCGACGCGCTGATCGAAGATTTCGAGACGACGATGCAGAAATGGATCGATCTGCTCGCCGATGTCGATCCCGCCGACGAAGACGCGCTGACCGAGCTTGCCATGCAGGAAATCTACAGCAAGATCGACGCGTCCACCTACGGCGTGAACTGATACTCGCGCGGGCCGGCGATATAGCTGGCCCGCGCCACAGACCTACAAAGGCGGGGTTTCCTCATGCAGCTTATCCTCGGGATCATCCGCTGGCTCAATATCGGCACCGCCACGGCGGCCTGTGTCGTGATGCTGCTGATGATGGCGCATATCACCATCGATGTGGGCGTGCGCTATTTCGTCAATGGACAAATCGTCGGCACGCTGGAATGGGTGTCGTTTTATTACATGGTGGCGCTGGTGTTCTTTGCGCTCGGCTTTGTCGAATATCGCAACGAAAACATCCGCGTGGACCTCTTCGCCCAGATGATGCCGAAATCGGTGCAATTGGGCCTCTATATTTTTGCCTGCGTGCTGGGGCTGGTGTTCTTCGGGATGCTGTTCTGGCAATCGCTCCATGACGCCATTCGCGCCACCGGGCGCGGCGAGGAAGCGATGAGCAACTTCCGCTTCTACATCTGGCCCGCCCGCTGGGCGCTGCCCATCGGCTTTGCGGGGGTGCTGCTGGCCGTGCTGGCCAACCTTCTGCGCGCCATCGTCCGTCGGCAGCCGCTGTGACGGCACTTTTCCACGCGATCTCGGAGACCACACGATGAGCAACCTCGAAATCGGCATCGCGGGTGTCGTAGCCGCGCTCGCCCTCATCGCCATCCGTGTGCCGATCGGGCTGGCGCTTGGCCTTGTCTCGATCGTGGGCATCGGCGTGATGTTCAACATGAACGTCGCATGGGGCATGATCTCGGCCACACCGTTCGATTATGTCGGCCAGTGGGAATTGTCCGCCGCGCCGATGTTCCTGCTGATGGGGTTCATCTGTTCGTCCACCGACATGACCCGCGGGCTGTTTCTGGCGCTGCGGCTGTATCTTGCGCGGCTGCCCGGCGGGCTTGCCATCACATCCGTCGGTGCATGTGCGTTCTTTGCCGCCGCGTCCGGCTCGTCCGTCGCGACCGCCTCCGCCATGTCGCGGATGGCCGTGCCCGAAATGCTCAACAACGGCTATGACCGGGGCCTCGCCACCGGCACCATCGCCGCGTCCGGCACGCTGGGCTCGCTGATCCCGCCCTCGGTTCTGCTGATCCTTTACGGGGTCTATGCGCAGGTCTCCGTGGGGCAGCTTTTCATGGCAGGGTTCATTCCCGGCCTGCTGTCGGCGCTGATCTACATGGCGATGATCGTGATCCGGGTGAAGCTGAACCCGTCGCTTGCCGGCAACGTCGAAATCAACCCCACCCCCGAAGAACGGCGCGAAGCCTTCCGCGATGTCTGGCCGCTGCCGACCTTGATCCTTGTCGTGCTGGGCGGGATCTTCACCGGCGTCTTTTCCCCGACCGAGGCCGGGGCGCTCGGGGCCTTTGCCGCGATGGTCATCGCGATCCTGCGGCGCAAGCTTACCCGCGCCGCCATGATTGAGGCCGTGTCGCAGGCGGTCGTGTCCACCGCGTCGATCTTCATCATCCTCATCGGCTCGCTGTTCTTTACCCGGTTCCTTGCGCTGTCGGGCTTCCCGCGTGCCTTCTCCGACGCGATCTTGTCGGTCAGCACGGAAACATGGTGGATCCTCTTCGCGGTCACGGTGATCTTTCTGGTGCTGGGGATGCTGATCGACAGCATTGGCCTGCTGCTGCTGACCCTGCCGATCCTCGTGCCGCTGGTGGCCGAGGCCGACATCAACCCCGTCTGGTTTGGCATCATCGTCATCAAGCTGCTGGAGATCGGGCTCATCACCCCGCCGATCGGTCTAAACGTCTATATGATCAACGGCGCGCTCAATAATCGCGTGACCCTGCCCGAGATCTTCCGCGGCATCACATGGTTCCTTGCGATGGACATGCTGACCCTGCTGATCCTGATCGCCTTCCCGATCCTGACGCTCTGGCTGCCTTCACTCGCTTATTGACGCCCTCCGCCCGCGCGGACCAAGGAGACCTGGATGACCGACATGCGATCCCCTTCCGGCCCCCCGCGCGGCAAACCCATTCAGGCGCGCAGCGTGGCAATGCGGCGCAAGCTGATCCGCGCCGCGCTCGATGTGATCTATGACGAGGGCTACAATTCCGCCTCCACCCCGGAATTCTCGCGCCGGGCCGGGGTGTCACGCGGCGCGCTGCTACACCATTTCCCGACCCGCGCCGACATCATCCTCGCCGCGATGGAGGAACTGCTGAACGAAGGCACCCGCGAAATTCGGCAGGTGACCGACCGCGTGGCGCGGCAGGAACTGAGCCTTGGCGAATATGTCGAATTTCTGTGGGACATGTTTTCGGGACGGTTTTTCTACATCTCGCTGGAATTCATCACCGAGGCCCGGACCGACCCTGAATTGCGCGCGGGCATGATCCCTGTCGTGCGCGATTTTCACGCCGCGCTGGACAGCATCTGGTCGGAATTCGAAAAACAGGCGGACGGCCTGCCCCACAATGCCCGCGCCGCGATGAACATGACCGTATGTCTGGTGCGGGGCATGGGCGTGCAAACGGTGCTGAAGGACGACCCCGCCTATTACCGCGCGATGCTGGAGACATGGAAAACCGTGCTGCCCCAGATCCTCGACACCAGCCAGCCGGACGTGTCCTTGCCTGCCGCCACCGGCGATAAACCAGCCGCCAAATCCGCGCGCTGATCCGGCGGAGTTCGGCTGCATCAGACGCGCAGGCCGTCCGCTGCCGCGCCGCGCCGCTTGATCGCGCCCCACCCGGCAGGATAGGGTCGCGCAGGCCCTGCGGTCCGTCCGCGCCCGGCCCCGACCGTCCGACCGCCAGCCCCGGAGCCTCGATGCCGCGCGCACTCCCGATCCTGACACTCTGCCTTGCGCCGCTTCTTGCAGGCTGCACCGAGTTCCCCGAGCTTGACGCCGCGATCACCCCCGAGGCCCGGCAAGCGGCCTATCCGACGCTGCTGCCCATCGATCAGATCACCGGTCCCGCCTACCAGACCCGGATCACCGGCAACGAGGTGGCGGAGCTGGAAACTGCTGGCGCGGCGCATGAACGCCGCGCCGACTACCTGCGCACCCGCCCCATCGAATAACGAAAGCGCCCGGCACGGCGCGCCCCGCCACGCTGGCAGACCCCCCGCGCGCATCACAGGCCCCGCCGCCCGCGCAAGCCGCGTTGCGCCGCCTGTCCTGTTGCGCTAACAGGCGCGGCAGAGCGCAGCCAACACCCGGAGATACCCCTCATGACCGCCGCCCCTCTTCGCCTTGGGATCGCAGGGCTCGGAACCGTCGGCGCCGGCGTCGTGAAGATCGTCCAGTCGCGCGGCAAACTGCTGTCGGCCCGCTGTGGCCGCGATTTGCAGATCACCGCCATCTGCGCCCGCGACCGCCACCGGGATCGCGGTGTCGATCTGTCCGGCTACGCGTGGGAAGACGATCCCGTGGCCCTCGCCCGCCGTGACGATGTCGATGTGCTGGTGGAGCTGATGGGGGGCGCCGATGGCCCAGCCAAGGCCGCGACCGAAGCCGCGATTGACGCAGGCAAGGATGTCGTCACCGCCAACAAGGCGATGCTCGCCCATCACGGCCAGACGCTGGCCGAGGCCGCCGAGGCGCAAGGCAGCGTGATCCGGTTCGAGGCTGCCGTTGCAGGCGGCATCCCGGTCGTGAAATCACTGACCGAAGGTCTCGCCGGCAACCGCATCCAACGGATCATGGGTGTGATGAACGGCACCTGTAACTACATCCTCACCCGCATGGAGAACGCGGGCCTGCCCTATGCCGAGGTCTTCGACGAGGCCAGCAAGCTGGGCTATCTGGAGGCCGATCCGACGCTGGACGTGGGCGGCATCGATGCTGGTCATAAACTGGCGCTGCTGGCTTCTATCGGCTTTGGCACGCGGGTCTGCTTCGACGAGATGGAGCTTGAGGGCATCGAGCGCATCGCCATCGAAGACATCCGTGCTGCCGCCGACATGGGCTTCCGCATTAAATTGCTGGGCGTGGCGCAGATGACCGGGCGCGGGCTGGAACAGCGCATGTCCCCCTGTCTCGTCCCTGCCAACAGCCCGCTGGGGCAGTTGCAGGCCGCGACCAACATGGTGGTGATCGAAGGCGACAGCGTCGGCCAGATCGTTCTGCGCGGCGCAGGCGCAGGCGAAGGCCCGACGGCGTCTGCCGTGCTGTCCGACGTGACCGATATCGCCCGCGGCATCCGGGTGCCGACCTTTGGCATCCCGGCCACCGACCTGCAGCACGCCACCTCCGCGCAGGTGTCGATCCCCGCGCCCTATTACATCCGCATCGCGCTGGCCGACAAACCCGGCGCACTGGCCAAGGTCGCCGCCGTTCTGGGCGAGGCCGGGATTTCGATCAATCGCATGCGCCAGTATGACCACGCCGCAGGCACCGCGCCGGTGCTGATCGTGACGCATAAGACCACCCGCGCCGCGCTGGACGTGGCGCTCGATGGGTTCGGCGCAACCGGGGTCGTCACCGGCGATCCGGTCTCGATCCGCATCGAACAGGTCTAAGGTCGGACTACCCGGCGCCTTCGTGGCTGCGGGGTTGCGAGAGACATCAGCCGGTGGCGCTAACAGCGCCGCCCGGCCTTGCGCCTTCATGGCAGGGCGGCTACCCAAACCGGAAAGCCCCTCATGCCTCAGGACGTCCGATGACCGATACTATTGAATTTCACGACCGCATGCTGTCGCTCGGCCTCGCCCGCGTGTCCGAGGCCGCGGCGATGGCCTCCGCGCTGTTGATCGGTCGTGGCGACGAAAAAGCCGCCGATCAGGCCGCCGTCAACGCGATGCGCGATCAGCTCAACATGCTGGATATCGATGGCACCGTGGTCATCGGCGAAGGCGAGCGCGACGAGGCACCGATGCTCTATATCGGCGAGAAGGTCGGCACCGGCAACGGCCCCGAGGTCGACATCGCGCTGGATCCGCTGGAAGGCACGACACTCACCGCCAAGGACATGCCGAACGCCCTGACCGTCATCGCCATGGCCCCGCGCGGCACCCTGCTGCACGCGCCCGATGTCTACATGGACAAGCTCGCCATCGGCCCCGGTTTCCCCGAAGGCGTCGTCAGCCTCGACATGAGCCCGCGCGAGCGGGTCGAGGCGCTGGCCCGCGCCAAGGGCTGCGAAACCCGCGACATCACCCTCTGTGTGCTCGAACGCCCCCGGCACGAAGACATGATCGCCGAGCTGCGCGAAACCGGCGCCGCGATCCGGCTCATCACCGATGGCGATGTGGCAGGGGTCATCCACTGCGCCGAGGCCTCCACCGGGATCGACATGTATATGGGCTCCGGCGGCGCGCCCGAAGGCGTTCTGGCGGCCTCCGCTCTGAAATGCATGGGCGGTCAGATGTGGGGCCGGCTCCTGTTCCGCAACGACGACGAGGTGGGCCGCGCGCGCAAGGCCGGTCTGGAGGATCTCGACAAGATCTACACCCGCGACGAGCTGGTCACCCATGACGTGATCTTTGCCGCCACCGGCGTCACCGACGGCTCGGTCGTGTCGGGCATCAAACGCGAGCCCGGCTATCTGACCACCGAGACGATCCTGATGCGCTCGAAAACCGGCTCGGTCCGCCGCATGACCTATCGCAACCCGATCAGCGCAATGTGAGACGGGGGCGGGGGGCGTGGCAGACACGCCCCCCGCCCCAGTCGATCCCGCGTCGAGAGCGACATCAGCCTGCCCGGGGGATGGCGCTTCTCGGGCTGAGCGGGTGTGCTTTATCCCTGCCACACCCCTCTCCGGTCTGAGGTCACCGTGAGGGTGACAAAGCGCCAACCCGTGGGGACGGGCAGGCGCTCGCTCTCGCGCCTTTCAGGCTTGTCCGAGAGCGGATGCGCTCAGTGCCTCGGTCGTGGGCCATTGGTCCGTTGCGTGCAACGCAAGCCTGCCCGGGGGATGGCGCTTCTCGGGCTGAGCGGGTGTGCTTTATCCCTGCCACACCCCTCTCCGGTCCGAGGTCACCGCGAGGGTGACAAAGCGCCAGCCCGTGGGGACGGGCAGGCGCTCGCTCTCGCGGCCTTTGGGCTTGTCCGAGAGCGGATGCGCTCAGTGCCTCGGTCGTGGGTCATTAGTCCGTAGGCGTGCAACGTAAGCCTGCCCGGGGGGTGGCGCTACAACGATAGATCGGTGCGCTTTATCCCCGCCACGTTCCTCCCCGCTCCTAGGTCAGCGTGAGATGACAAAGCGCCAGCCCGCCGGACCGGGCAGGCGCTCGCCTGCGCGCTTCGCTTGTTCGCAGGCGGTTATGCGCATGTCATAGGGTGGGGACAGCCCCTCCCCGTCAGAGCGTCGGTTTCTTCTGCATCAGCGGCATCACGTCACCCATGTCGGGGCCGCGCTCCATGCCGGTCACGGCGCGGCGGAGCGGCATGAACAGGCCCTTGCCCTTGCGGCCCGTCGCCTCCTTCACCCGGCCCGACCAGTCAGACCATGTAGCGTCGTCATAGGGCGGCTCGCCCAGCATCGACAGCGCCTGCGCGATGAAGTCGCGATCCTCGTCCGCCACCTGCGGCGCGCCACCGTCGCGGAACAGATCCCACCAGCCGGCCATGTCATCCAGCACGGTGATGTTTTCGCGCACAACCCGCCAGAACCGTTCGGCCAAGGGCGCGGGCACGCCCAGCGCGGCAATGCGCTCGGCAACTTGCGCGAACTCCAGCGATTGCAGATGCCGGGCAGTCAGCGGGAACAGATCGGCCTCGTCGAACTTGGTCGGTGCCGAACCGAAATGCGACAGATCGAACCCCTCGATCAACTCGTCGAGCGAGCCGCGCAGCTCCACCGGCTGCGACGAGCCCAGCCGCGCCATCAGCGACAGCAGCGCCATCGGCTCCACCCCGCGCGCGCGCAGATCGCGCAGGCTGAGCGTGCCCAGCCGTTTCGACAGCGCTTCGCCCTGCGGGCCGGTCAGCAGCGAATGATGCGCGAAGGCAGGAGCGGTCCCGCCCAGCGCTTCGATGATCTGGATCTGGGTCGCGGTGTTGGTCACATGGTCGGAGCCCCGCACGACATGGGTGATCCCCATCTCGGTATCGTCCACCACCGAGGCCAGCGTATAGAGGACCTGCCCGTCAGCGCGGATCAGCACCGGGTCGGACACGCTCGCCGCGTCGATGGAGATCGGGCCAAGGATGCCGTCTTCCCATTCGATCCGCTGCTGGTCGAGCTTGAACCGCCACACGCCATCGCCACGCTCGGCCCGCAGGCGGGCGCGGTCGTCGTCGGACAGCGCCAGCGCAGCGCGGTCATAGACCGGCGGGCGGCCCATGTTCAGCTGCTTCTTGCGCTTCAGATCCAGTTCGGTCGGGGTTTCGAACGCCTCGTAGAACCGCGCTTTCTCGCGCAGCTCATCGGCGGCGGCGGCGTAGCGGTCCATGCGGTCGGACTGACGCTCGATCCGGTCCCATGTCAGGCCCAGCCATTCCAGATCTTCCTGAATAGCATCGGCATACTCCTGCTTCGAACGCTCCGGATCGGTATCGTCCAGACGCAGGATGAACGTGCCACCCTGCTTGCGGGCGATCAGCCAGTTGAACAGCGCGGTGCGCAGGTTGCCGACATGGATATAGCCGGTGGGCGAAGGGGCGAAACGGGTCACGGTCATCGGGGATCTCCTTGGCCCGCTGCTCTTTCACAGCCGGGCGCGTTTGTCCATATGGAGGGCAGAGCCGCCAACCCCGGAGCCCCCATGACCGCCTCATCCGACCCCGCCCGACCTGACTGGGCCGATGCCACCGCGCCCGATCTCGACACATTCGCACAGCTGGCCCATGAGGCCCGCGATGCCCTGCCCGCCCCCTTTGCCGAGGCTGCCCGCGAGGTGCTGCTGCGGATCGAGGATTTCGCCCCGGACGACATGCTGGCGGAAATGGAGATCGACGACGTGTTCGGGCTGACCGGGCTTTATGACGGTATTCCGCTGACCGAGCGGTCGGTCATGCACCAGTTGGAGCGCCCCGATACGATCTGGCTCTTCCGCCGTCCGATCCTCGATGAATGGGCGGAACGGGGCAACGTGACGCTGGGGGCGCTGATCGGCCATGTCTTTGTCCATGAGCTTGCGCATCACTTCGGCTGGTCCGACGCGCGCATCGCGGAAATCGACCGCTGGTGGGAGTAACCCGCCGCAGCCCATGTTTCCCTAGCGTCACGTTGGCGTTCTGTTAGGCTTGCCGCAGTTATTTTCAGAACGGAATCTTTATCATGACACCTCAGGAAGCGTGGCAGACGCTACGCGATGACCCGGAATATTTCCTCCGCTGGTATCCGCTAAAGATGGCAGGCTCGAACCTGCCGATGGTGGCGGGGGCCGCAAACCCCAAGGTCTACAGCATCTACAAACTGCATCCCGACCGGGACGGCACGGCCCCCGGCGACACCAAACGCGGCCACCACGGCGCCACCCGCCCCAGCCGCAACAAGGTGATGAATTTCTTCAACATCTCCAAGAATATCAGCTCGTTCCACATGAGCACGGGCGGGCTGCCGCAGATCGGCGCTCACGGCCCGATCAACGCCTGTTATGTGCCGATGCTGAACTGGAATTCGGACAGCTACGGGATGCAGAACCTGAACGCCGATCCCACCGCCCTGCCCTATTATGTGGCCGATAACAGCGGCGACGGGTTCATGGCCACGGGGCAGCTATCGGGGTGCTGTTTCGCCTGGCAGGAGGTCGGCGGCAATCTTTACTGCAGCCATGTCAATCCGGCGGGCGGCGATGGCGGCACCATGCAGGATGCGATGGCCGCCACCGGTCAGCAGGACGGCGCCCCCGGTCCGCTTCAGTTTTACGGGCGGCGGCAATATGCGGCGCTGGCCTCGGTGGTGGGGCTGCGCAACAATGCGGGCTGGCGGCTTTATGCGCAGACCAGCGCCGACAGCTTCCACACCGTCAACGGGCTCAGGCGGCTGCACCCCAATCCGGTCGTTCTGCGCTAGAGTCCGCGCGGCTCAGCGGTCCACATCGGGCCAGACGCCGGGATCGCGCCAGCGATTGACGATCGGATACCGCCGGTCGAGCCAGAACGCCCGGTTGGTCAGCCGTGGCCCCGGCGCGGACTGGAAGCGCTTGTATTCGCTGATGTAAATCAGGTGTTCGATCTTCTTCACCGTGGCCTCGTCGAACCCTTCGGCGACGGCCTCGGCGACGCTGGCCTCCTGATCGACGAGCAATTCGAGGATCCGGTCCAGCACCTCATAGGGCGGCAGGCTATCCTCGTCCTTCTGATCCTCGCGCAGTTCAGCCGAGGGCGGTTTGTCGATGACACGCGGCGGGATCACCTCCCCGCCCGGGCCCATCATCCAGTCGCGGTGATTGGCGTTGCGCCAGCGGCAGGTCTCGAACACCCGCATCTTGTAGAGATCCTTGATCGGATTGTAGCCGCCGTTCATATCGCCGTAGATCGTGGCATAGCCCACCGCGACCTCGGATTTATTGCCGGTGGTCAGCAGCATTTCCCCAAACTTGTTCGACAGCGCCATCAGGATCACGCCGCGCAGGCGGGACTGGATGTTTTCTTCGGTCAGGTCGGGCGTGGTGCCCGCAAATAGCGGCGCCAGCGCCTCGGTCACCGCCGCGCGCGGGCCGGTGATCGGCACCTCGTCCAGACGGCAGCCCAGCCGCTGCGCTACATCCGCCGCATCCTCAAGCGAGGTGGCGGATGTGTATTCCGACGGCAGCATCACGCAGCGCACGTTCTCGGGCCCGATCGCATCGGCAGCGATGGTGGCGCAGATCGCGCTGTCGATACCGCCCGACAGGCCCAGCAGCACCTGTTTGAACCCGGTCTTGCGCATGTAGTCGCGCAAGGCCAGCACCATGACGTGGTAATCCTGTTCCCACGCATCGGGGATCGGCGCGCGCGCGCCCTCCTCCGCGACCCAGCCATCGGCGGTGCGGGTGAATTCCACATGGGTCACCGCCTCCTCCAGCATGGGCATCTGCACGGCCAGCGCGCCACCGGGATTGAGCACGAAACTGCCGCCGTCGAACACCTGATCGTCCTGCCCGCCGACCATGTTGAGATAGGCCAGCGGCAGCCCGGTCTCGATCACCCGCGACACCATCAGCGACTGGCGCAGACCCATCTTGTGCCGGTGATAGGGGGAGCCATTGGGCACCAGCAGGATCTCCGCCCCCGTTTCGGCCAGCGTCTCGGCCACGTCCTCGTGCCACGCATCCTCGCAGATCGGCGTGCCGATCCGCAGCGGTCCCAGCCGGTAGGGCCCCGAAACCTGCCCCGGCGTATACAGCCGGTATTCATCAAACACGTCATCATGCGGCAGATGATGCTTGTAGACCTGCGCAGCGATCTTGCCGTCCTGCAAAACGAAATAGGCGTTGTAAAGCTTGCCATCCTCGAAGATCGGCGCGCCGATCCCCATGGCCGGACCGTCGGCACAAGCGCGGGCCAGATCCTCCAGCACCCGGTCGGCATGGGCCACGAAAGCGGGTTTGCGGACCAGATCCTGCGTCTGATAGCCGGTCAGGAACATCTCCGGCAGCGCGACGAGGTCGGCCCCGGCGGCGCGGGCCTCCTCCCATGCGGCGCGGGCGCGCGCGGCGTTGTCGTCAAGCGCCCCTACGGTCGCGTTCAGCTGGGCGAGGGTCAGGCGAAATCGGTCGGTCATGGACAGCTCCTCGGCGCCGGAGGATGCCCCGGCGGGATCGGCGAACGGTTTAGCAGATTGTCGGGCGGGGGAAAGCCGATGCGCTCAAAAAGCCGTGGGCCCAACTTGTTCGCCTGCCGCCATTCCCATAAGCTGCGCGAGCCTGCGCAGGTGGTCGGCCCATGGCCGCACGACCCCGAAGAAGACCCCGCGCATTGAGGAGAGACCGAGCCGCCATGACCCCGTTCCGATCCGTTTGCCAGCCCCGCCCGACCGGCGATACCCCGCACTGCGCCGCCCCCGGCACGGGCCCGTTTCGCGCGTTGCGGGTCGCCGCGCCGCTGGCCGTCGCGCTGGCACTGGCGCTGCCGGGCCCCGCCGCTCACGCCCAGACCGCGGAGGTGCAGACCAAGCAATACGATAATGGCGGCGTCTATGAAGGCACCTTCAAAAACGGGCTGCAACACGGTCAGGGCACCTACACCCTGCCCAATGGCTACGAATATACCGGCGACTGGGTCGAAGGCGAAATCCTCGGCACCGGCACCGCGCGCTTCCCCGACGGATCGGTCTATGAGGGCCAGTTCGCCAAGGGCAAACCCGACGGCACCGGCAAGATCACCTTTGCCGATGGCGGCACCTATGAAGGCGATTGGGTCGCGGGCGAAATGACCGGCGAGGGCATCGCCAACTACGCCAACGGCGTGCGCTACGAAGGCGGATTCACCAACGCGCTGCATGACGGCGAGGGCACGATGCGCTCCCCCAATGGCTATGTCTATACCGGCCAATGGGTGTCTGGCGTGAAGGAGGGCAAGGGCCGCATCACCTATCCCGACGGCGCGATCTACGAAGGCAACCTGAGCCGGGGCGAACGCTCCGGTCAGGGCGTGCTGACCATGCCCGACGGGCTGATCTACGATGGCGCGTGGAAAAACGGCCAAATCAACGGTCTGGGCACGCTGACCCAGCCCAATGGCGATGTCTACGAAGGGCTGCTTGTCGATGGGCGTCGGCAGGGCAAGGGCACGGTCACCTATGCCAATGGCGATGTCTATGACGGCAGTTTCGAGGATGACCAGCGCCACGGCGAAGGCAGCTTCACCGGCACCGATGGCTACGCCTATACCGGCTCATGGGTCGAGGGCCGGATCGAGGGCCAGGGCCGCGTCACCTATCCCGACGGGTCGGTTTATGAGGGCGAGTTTGCCGATGACCTTGCTAATGGCGCAGGCACCATCACCTATCCCGATGGCTCCACCTATGCCGGCGACTGGGTCGCTGGCGTGATCGAGGGCGAAGGCATCGCCCGCTACGCCAACGGCCTGATCTACGAGGGCGGCTTCAAAGAGGCCAAGAACCACGGTCAGGGCAAGATGACCTTCCCCGATGGCTATATTTACGAAGGCGCGTGGGAAAACGGCATGCGCTCCGGTCAGGGCAAAGCGACCTATGCCGATGGCACCGTCTATGAGGGCGGCTTTGCCGATGGCGAACGCGAAGGTCAGGGCACCATCATCATGCCCGACGGCTTCACCTATACCGGTGGCTGGAAGGATGGCGAAATCCACGGCGAGGGCGTCGCGACCTATGCCAATGGCGATGTCTACCAAGGCACCTTTGCCGAAGGGAAGCGTCAGGGTGAAGGCACGATGACCTATGCAGGGGGCGAGGTTGCGACCGGCGATTGGGAAAACGGTGTTCTGAGCAGCGCCACCACCGAGGCCAGCCCCGACACGGACGCCCAGCCTGACGCCGAGGGCGAGACCGACGCCGACGCTGCGGCAGAGGGCGAAAGCAGCAACTAAGCTGCCGTGCCTCCTGCCGCAGACCTCTGGCGGCAGGGGATGGCTGGCGCACCGTGACGCGGACGCGGCCTAGCGACCAATGACCCGCATCGCCGCCGCGCCGAGGTCATAGCCCCAGCCGCGCAAGCCTGCGAACGCCGCCCCGCGCGGCGGGGTGATGGGCAGCGGAAACGCATCCGCCTGCCCCAGCGCCCAGCGCGCGGCGGCCCGGCCAAACACCGTGCCCGGCCCGATCCCGCGACCGCCATAGCCGTGGATCGAAATGCCGCCCGCGCCCAGATCCTCCACCCGTGGCAGGTGATCGCCGGTCAGCGCGATCCTTCCGACCCACAGATGGGTGATGGGCGGCAGGTCCAGATCGGGCCACAGCCTGCGGGCATAGGCGCGAATCCACGCCCGGCAGAACGCGGACGAAGGCGGACGGGTCGGGTTGCCCACCCCGCCCAGTATCAGCCGCCCCGCCGCATCGCTGCGCAGGGAATGCATGGCCAGCGCGGTGTCCCAACACCCTTCGCCGCCGGGCAATATCCGCGCGCGCCACGCAGACGGCAGCGGCGCGGTGGCGGCCTGCACCCAATGCAGCGGCGCATGGCCCGGCTGCGCCCCTGCCCCGCTCCCCGTGGGATAGGCATTGGTGGCGCGGATCAGCCGCGCGGCCCGGATGGTGGCGCGGTCGGTCTGCGCCTGCCACAGCCCGGCTTGATGCGTGATCGTCTGCGCGGGGCTGGTCTCATGGATCACGGCCCCCGCCGCCTGCGCCGCGCGCGCCAGCCCCCGCGCATAGCCCATCGGCTGCACCGTCCCGGCTCGCGGATCGCGCAAGGCCCCAGCATAGCGGTCACTGCCCAGCCGCGCGGCCAGTTCCGCGCGGTCCAGTATCTCCACCGGGGTGCCCCGCCGGGCCAGCTGCGCGGCGCGGGTGTCCAGCGCGGGCAGCGCGCGGGCCGCATGGGCCAGATGCATGGTGCCGTCACGGCGCGCCTCGCAGGCGATGCCGTGCTGCGCGATCAGATCGAATACCAGATCGGGCGCAGCGGCGAGCGCGGCGGTCAGCGCCTCGCCCCGTGCCGCGCCAAGCGTGTCGTTCAGACTGTCCGGCGCGGTCCAAAGCCCGGAATTGACCAGCCCCACATTGCGCCCCGAGCCGCCATGGCCGACGCGCCGTGCCTCCAGCACCGTGACGCGCACGCCCGACTGCGCCAGATGCAGCGCCGCCGACAGACCGGTATAGCCCGCGCCGATCACCAGAACATCCGCCGTGCTGTCCTGCTCCAACGGGGCGCAGGGCGGCCAATATGGCGCGGTATCGGCCCAGAGCCTGCCCTCCGGGTCCGCCGCGCTGCCGCTCCCGCCCCCGTCCGGGCGCATCAGATGTCGAACCTGATCCCTTGCGCCAGCGGCAAGGCGGTCGACCAGTTCACCGTGGCGGTCTGCCGGCGCATGTAGCCTTTCCACGCGTCCGAGCCGCTTTCGCGCCCGCCGCCGGTGTCCTTCTCCCCGCCGAACGCGCCGCCGATCTCCGCGCCCGACGGCCCGATATTGACGTTGGCGATGCCGCAATCGGAGCCGCCCGCCGCCAGAAACCGTTCGGTTTCGCGCAGATCGGTGGAGAAGATGCACGAACTCAGCCCCTGCGGCACCGCGTTCTGCATTGCGATGGCGTCCTCGATCTCGGTATAGCGCATGACATACAGGATCGGCGCGAAGGTTTCTTCGTGCACCACATCGCTTTGCTCCGGCATCTCGACGATAGCGGGGTGGACATAGGCCGCGTCGGGGTGGCTGTCGGTCAGCGCCGCGCCGCCACCATGAACCGTGCCGCCTTCGGATGTGGCGCGGGTCAGCGCCGCCGCCATCGCATCCCGCGCGGCGGTGTCGATCAGCGGCCCGACCAGCGTGCCCTCGGCCAGCGGATCGCCGATGGGCAGCCCGCGATAGACCTCCACCAGCTTTGGCACCAGCGCGTCATAGACATCCGCATGCACGATCAGCCGCCGCAGCGAGGTGCAGCGCTGCCCTGCCGTGCCCACGGCAGAAAACACAATCGCCCGCAGCGCCATGTCCAGATCGGCCGAAGGCCCGACGATCATTGCATTATTCCCGCCCAGTTCAAGGATCGAGCGCCCCAGCCGTCCGGCCACCACCTGTGCCACGACCTTACCCATGGGTACGGAACCGGTGGCCGACACGATTGGCACCTGATCGGACGCGGCCAGCGCCTCGCCCAAGTCACGCCCGCCGACCAGTGTCTGGATTAGCCCCTCGGGCGCGTCGCCGAACCGTTCCAGCGCGCGGTCGCAGATCTTCTGCACGGCAAGCAGCGACAGCGGTGCCTTCTCCGATGGCTTGGCGATGATCGGATTGCCGCAGACCAGCGCCAGCGCCGCGTTCCACGCCCACGGCGCGACGGGGAAGTTGAACGCGGTGATGATCGCGCAAGGCCCCATCGGGTGCCATGTCTCGCGCATCGCGTGGCCCGGACGCTCCGACGCGATGGTCAGCCCGTAGAGCTGCCGCGACAGACCGACCGCGAAGTCGCAGATGTCGATCATCTCCTGCACCTCGCCCAGCCCCTCTTGGTAGATCTTGCCGCATTCGAGCGTCACCAGCCGACCGAGGCTTTCCTTCTCCGCGCGCAGTTCCTCACCCAGCAGGCGGACCAATTCCCCCCGGCGCGGCGCGGGCACCTCGCGCCACACGCGAAAGGCCTCCTGAGCCTGCAGGATCGCCTTATCGGCGGCGGCCCGGTCATGTTCGGGCAGCATTGCGATCTCGGAGCCATCGACCGGGGTGGTCACGCGCAACGTGCCGCCGGTGGTCTCATTCGAGGCAAAGCCGCTGGCGGCGAGGATCGGTTGGTAGGACATGGCGGGGCTCCGTTCTGGTCAGTGCGGTGATCTCGCGCATGCGGCGGCAGATGGCCCTGCCCGGCGCGGGATCGGTCCCGCCCAGATCGGCATGGCGCGCGGCGCGACGCAACCCGAAACTCCGCCCCGGATACGCCGGACGCGGCGCGCTGCCGATCCCCCCGCCCCCCTGACACGATAAACCCGCCACGCGGCAGGGGCGCGTTGCGGGTCGGCAGATCAGGTCGGGACACGAATTCCGGCGGCAGGATCACCGATGCGGCGCGGAGGCCGCAGGCAGCGCCATGCCACCCCCGCCCTGTGGCGCCGAGGCGCGGGACGGGGCGGTCCGCGTCACTGCGGGCTCCGCCGTGGGTTTGGCCTCGGGCGCGCTGCGGCCCGGTAGCTCCGTCGCCAGCGGCAATTCCCGCAGCAGGCTCGACGCGAGGCAGGCCAGCGCGGCAAGCCCGGCCCCGGTCAGGAAAATCGGCGACAGCGCATCCGCAAAGCCCTGAAGCACCAAGGTCTGCTGCGCGGGCTCCAGCGCGGCGATGGCCGCGGCCGAGAGGCTGCGCACACCATCCTCGGCACCCAGCGCACGGGCCAGATCCCCGCCCAGATTGATCGCCAGCGCGGAACCAAAGATCGCCCCGAATGCCGAGGTGCCCGTCGCGCCGCCGATCAGCCGGAACATATTGGCGCTGGCCGTCCCGACGCCCAGCAGCCGCACCGGCAGCGCGTTCTGGATCGCGACGACGCCGATGCTCATCACCGGGCCGATCCCGATGCCGACGGTGACCATATAGACGACGACCAGCGCCAGCGGCGTGGTGGGCGTCAGTGTCGACAGCAGCGCCATGCCACAGGCAAGGATCGCGGTCGAAATCACCGGATACCATTTGTAATGACCGGTCCGCGCCATCAGACGCCCCGCGCCCATCGAGGTCAGGATTAGCCCGCCCATCATCGGCACAAGGAACATGCCGGACTGCGCCGGGCTGATGCCCCGCACCATTTGCAGATAAAGCGGCACGAAGGCGATCGCCCCGAACATCGCGGTGCCGACCAGCAGGCCGGTGGTGTTGACGGTCAGAAAGGCGTTGTTGCGGAACAGGTCCATCGGCAAGATCGGCTCCGGCGCGCGGCGCTCGACCAGCACAAAGCTGACCAGCGCCCCGGCAAGCAGCGCGAACAGACCCAGTAGTGCGGGATCGCCCCATGCCAGCGTCGAGCCGCCGAGATTGGCGATCAGCACGATCGTCCCCAGCACCGTCGCGAGAAGCGCCGCGCCCAGATAATCGACGCTGGGCCGGGCTGCACCGGGATCGCGGGGCTTGCGGCTTAGCGCGACCCCCAGAACGGTCATCGCCGCCGCGCCCACGGGCAGGTTGACGAAAAAGATCGTGTGCCAGCTGAATTGATCGACAAGGAACCCGCCCAGCAGCGGCCCAACCACGGTCGAGACACCGAAAACGCCGCCCATCAGGCCTTGCGCCTTGCCCCGGTCGCGGGCGGGCACGACATCGGCCACCACGGCCATCGCGGCCACGATCAGCCCGCCGCCGCCCAGACCCTGCACGCCGCGCGCGATCACCAGCGTGGTCATGTCGGGCGCGATCCCGCCCAGCACGGACCCGGTGAGAAAGACGAGAATACCGCCCTGCATCACGATCTTGCGCCCGAACAGGTCGCCCAGCTTGCCAAAGATCGGCGCGCTGATGGTCGAGGCCAGCAGATAGGCGGTGATGATCCATGTGATATGGTCGAGCCCGCCCAGATCGGCGGCGATCACCGGCATAGCGGTGGTGACGATGGTCTGCCCGAGCGAGGCCAGCAGCAGCACGGCGGCGGCAGCCGACAGCACCACCATCGCCGATTGCTCGGCCCGCGGGGTGACGGTGGCGAGATCCGCGCCACGGCCAGACGGCGCTTTCGGGGCGGGGGGCACGGGGGCCACGTGGTTGACTTCGGCTGGGGCGGGCGGGCGCGGGGCCTGCATCGCGGCATCACGCCCGGAAGTTGCGGATTTTTGTGACATGAGACCTCGGACACGGGCAAGATGCGCGGCGGGGCCTTCCCGGCGGCGCATCAACAGCATATTCTGGAATTGACCGATATATGTGCCGTGAGCATATATATGTCAAGTGAAACCATCCCCCGGCGCGCGCGCTGCGCGGCGGATTGCCATGACCGTCCCGCCGGGGCGGCCTCGACGGAAAGGACCACCGCCATCCCCTCGCGTGATCGCACATTGCTGAATGACAAGCTCGCCCGCGCCGGCATCGCCGCCGATATCGCCGATGCCGCGCTTGAACTCGACGCCATCCTGCAGGCATGGCGGCGCAAGGTGGACAAACGGGAACTGGGTCGCCGGGCCATCGCGGAGCTGGGTCTTGCCATCGAAATGCCCATGCTCGACGTGCTGATCTCGATCTGGGCGCCGTCGAATGAATTTGGCCGCTCCGAGCAAGCCGAGACCACCGTCGGATCGGTGGCGGAGCGTCTGGGCATCGATCCCAGTCGTGCCAGCCGCATGGTCAGCGCCGCAATCGAAGCAGGCTACGTCAAGCGCGACGTCAGTCAGGTCGATGCCCGCCGCGCGGTGCTGAAGCTCAGCGACACCGGCACCGCCATCGTGGAGGCCGTGCGCACCTATAAGTTCCTGCTGCTGTGCGATTTCCTGAATGGCTGGAGCGCCGAGGAACTGGCTTTGTTCGTGCCGCTATTGGCGCGGTTCAGTTCATGGTCGGATGCCAGCCCGCGCGCCACACCCGGCTCCGCCGAATGGCTGGGGCTGGAAACCGACAAGCTGATCGGTCGGCTGCGCGATGTCGGCGTTACGGTGCGCGAGCCCGCAGCGCTGGACTAAGTGCCGTGCGGGGCGGGCAGATGGGACAGACGCCGGGCGGTGCCCGGCGCCCCGCACCCCGCACGCGCCCTTGGCCCCTGCCCCGGCCGCAATCCGTTTGTGCCCGCGGGGCTGACCTGACACTATCGCAAAACAAGGGCGGCGGAGGATCTGATCGCCCCGAGCCCCAGAACGCATGGCAGCCGGACCGATACCGACCGTGGACAGAGACACCCACCTGAAACACCTGCTGACCGCGTTCCTTGCGATCAGCCTGTTCTTCCTGATCACATGGATGATCTATCTGGGCCAGGAAGTGCTGGTGCCGCTGGCCTATGCGGTGGTGGCCGCGTTCGTTCTGGTGCAGGTGGTGGACTGGCTGGGGCGCTTGCCGATCATCGGGCGCACGCCGCTATGGTCGCGCCATGTCGTCGTGCTGGCCGCGTTCCTGATCGCGGTGGCGGTGCTGGTCGTGCAGGTCCGCATCAATGTCGAGGCGCTGATCGGGCGCTTGCCCGACTATCAGGTCAACATTTCGCTGCTGCTGGACCGGGTGGATGCGCGGTTCGGGCTGGACCAGTATTGGGACGGCGGGCTGAGCCGCGCGCTGCTGTCGCAATTCAACCCCCAAGCCATCGCGCGGTCGTTTCTGGGTGCCTTGGGCAGCCTCGGCGGGCTGGTGCTCCTGATTTTCCTCTATACGGCGTTCGTGCTGGCCGAATACGCGAATTTCGTGGGCAAGCTGCACACCGCCCTCGGCGACAGCCGTGATGTGGAGCAGGCGCTGCGCGTCACCGGCGATATCAACCAGCGGATCGGCGGGTTTCTGGCGATCAAAACGGTGGTGAACCTGATCCTTGGCATCATTTCCTATGCCGCACTGGTCGTTCTGGGGATCGAGCTTGCCGGGTTCTGGGCCATCGTGATCGGGGTGCTGAACTACATTCCCTATCTGGGCAGCTTTGCCGCCGTGTCGTTCCCGGTGGTGATGGCACTGGCGCAGAGCGGCTCGATCCGGGTGGCGGCGACGACGCTGGTGGTTCTGACCATCCTGCAGGTCATCGTCGGGTCGTTCGTCGAACCACGGATGATCGGGCAGCGGGTCAATCTAAGCCCGCTGGTGGTGCTGATCTCGCTGGCCGGGTGGTATGCGCTCTGGGGGTTCTCCGGCGCGGTGCTGGCGATTCCGCTGACCGTGATCCTGCTGTCGGTGCTGAGCACGATGGAGTTCACCCGCCCGGTCGCGATCCTGCTGTCGAATAACGGCCGGGTCTGACCCGTCGCCCCGTCACTGGGGCGGTTGGGGGCGGTCACCTTCTAGATCGGATCGGGATGTGCGCGGCACCGCCGATGGCAGCGCTCGGGCCAAGGTCAGGCCAAGTCGTGGCCCTGCCCCGGCGCCAGCGGTCAGAGCAGGCGCTTGATCTTGTCGTCGGGGGTCAGGTCCGGTTCCTCATCCAGATCGAACCCGGCCCAGTTCGCGTCCGTCCCCGTCGCCGGCAGTTCGGGCGGGGTGACATGGCGGTGGATATAGGCCTTGGCAATGAAGTTCGCGGTGATCGGCGCCGTCAGGAACAGGAAGATCGTGATCATCAGCTCATGGAAGCTGGCATGCCCCTCAAAGCCCCAGAAATAGATCATCGACGCGATCAGCACGCCGCCGACACCCAGCGTCGTCGCTTTGGTCGGGGCATGGAGGCGGGTCATGGTATCGGGCAGCTTCACCAGCCCCCATGAGCCGACGAGCCCGAACAGCGCCCCGATAACGAGGCAGATGGCAATCAGGATCTCAAGGATCAACTTGCTCTCCATGGTCCTATCTCCTCACTCGATAATGTCGCCGCGCAGCATGAAGCGCGCATAGGCCACGGTGGAGACGAACCCGGTCATCGCGATGATCATCGACGCCTCGAAATAGACCGCCGTGCCCTCGATGATCCCGTAGAGCACCAGCAACGCGATGGCATTGACCACCATCGTATCAAGCGCCAGCACCCGGTCGGTGACGCCGTGGGCAAAGATCACCCGCCACATGGTCAGCAGGAACGCCAATGAATAGCAGGCCGTCGCGAAATAGAGCGCATAGGTCAGGATCATTCGAAAATCTCCTTCAGCCGGGCCTCGTAACGGGTCTTGATCTCGTCCCGGATGGCATCGGTGTCCGGCGCGTCAAGGCAATGCACCAGCAACGCGCGGCCATCGGCGGACATCTCGGCGGTGACGGTGCCGGGGGTCATGGTGATGGTGCCCGCCAGCACGGTGATCGCCTCGGGCGAGCGCAGATCGAGCGGGATGGTGACCCATGCCGGATGCATCTGCGCGTTGCTCTTGAAGAGGATGATCTTTGCCACCGTGATATTGGCCATCACGATGTCATAGAGCACGATCCCGATATACCCCAAGATCGCCATCGGATTGCGCATGCCCGCGCGGTTCGGCCAGTAGGGCGCGGTCAGCCACGGGATCACGGTGCCAAGGATGAGGCCAAACACCACAGACCCGGCGGCAAAGCCATTGACCAGCATCAACCAGACCAGTGCCAGCAGCACGGTCAGCCACGGATGGGGAAACAGACGGCGCAGCATCAGTGATCGCCTCCCTTGCCGGTGCCCGAGGCGGGATCATAGATGACCGCCGGCTGCGGATCGACCGCGGTGATGTAAAGCTCGGGCGCGTAAAGCTGATCCGCCGTGCCCTGCAGATAGACGGTAAGCGGCCCCGACAGCGCCGTGACCAGCGCAATCGCCCCAAGGAAGCCAAAGCAGACGGTCGCCGGCAGGCCGATCGGCGCGGCGATGGTGCGCGCGGTATCGGGCGCCTCATCACGCGGCTCATCATCGGTTTTCCAGAACACGGTCGTCCCCGCACGGCCAAAGCCCACGATGGCGATGAGCGAGGTCACGAGGATCACAGCCCAAATCCACGGCCAGGCCGCTTCGCCGCGCACGGCATCCATCACAAGGATCTTGCCCAGAAAGCCCGACAGCGGCGGCATCCCGGCCATCGTGATCGCCGCAGCAAAGAACAGCGCCGAAATCAGCCCCGCTTGCGCGATGGGCCGGGCGCGGGTGACAAGATCTTCGTCGGTGCCGCGACGCTCGCGCACCAGATCTACGACAAGGAACAGCAGCGCGCTGCCCAGCACCGAATGGATCATGTAGTAAAGCGCGGCAGCCGTCGCTTCGGGGGTGAAGGGCGCAATGGCGATCATCAACGTGCCCATCGAGCCGATGGAGGCAAACGCCGCCAACCGACCCAGCCGGTTGGCGCCCAGAATACCGATCATGCCCGCAGCCAGCGTCACCAGCGCGGCAGGCATCAGCCATGTGCCCGCGATATCGGCAGTGATCTCAACCTCCGGCCCGAAGACCAGCGTATAGAGCCGCAGGATCGCATAGGCGCCGACCTTGGTCATGATCGCGAACAGGGCCGCAACGGGGGCCGGAGCCTTGGCATAGGTTTCGGGCAGCCAGAAATGCAGCGGCAGCACCGCGCCCTTGATCGCAAAGACCAGCAGCATCAGCGCCGCGCCGACCCGCAGAAGCGAGGTATCCTCAGCCGGAAGCTGCGCCACTCGCTCGGCCAGATCGGCCATGTTGAGCGTGCCGGTAACGGCGTAGATGGTCCCCAGCGCGAACAGAAACAGCGTCGATCCCAGCAGGTTATAGACGACATATTGCACGCCCGCGCGGATACGCCGCCGCCCGCCGCCGTGGATCATCAGACCGTAGGAAGCGATCAGCAGGATCTCGAAGAACACGAACAGGTTAAAGGCATCGCCGGTCAGGAACGCGCCGCAAATGCCCATCAACTGAAACTGGAACAGCGCGTGGAAATGCCAGCCGCGCCCGTCCCAGCCCGACCCGATGGCGTAAAGCTGCACGCCAAGCGCCAGCACCGCCGTCAGCGCCAGCATCAGCGCCGACAGCCGGTCGAGCACCAGCACGATCCCAAAGGGCGCATCCCAATCGCCAAGGCGATAGACCGTGATGTCACCGCTGCTGGCCTGCCACAGCAGCCCCAGCGTGATCGCCAGCAGCGCCAGCGTGCCCGCGGTCGAAAACACCCGCTGCAGGACAAGGTGATGGCGCAGGGCCAGCACCGTTACCGCGCCCAGCACGGCGGGAAGAATAATCGGCAGAATGATCCAATGCATCAGCGCGCGCCCTCCGGGCTGGGCACCGCGCCGGGTGCGGTGGGGTCTGCGCCCTCGCTTGCGCCGGGGTCATCCAACGCGGGGGCGTCGGGGCGGGATTTCGGCTCTGGCGGGCTGTCGCGCCCGTCTTCTGGGGTCATGTCGATATGGTCGTTCTTCGAGGACAGGAACGCGCCGAGCGCCATCATCACCACGACGGCCGTCATCCCGAAGGAAATCACGATGGCCGTCAGCACCAGCGCCTGCGGCAGCGGATCGGTATAGGCGGTGGCGCTGTCGCTCAGCAGCGGCGGCTGGTTGATGACCAGACGGCCCGAGGCGAACAGGAACACGTTGACCGAATAGGACAGCAGCGACACCCCGAGGATGACGGGAAATGTGCGCTGGCGCATGACCAGATAGATCCCCGCCGCGGCGAGAAAGCCGACGGCGCTGGCAATCAGAAGCTCCATCAGCGTGCCTCCTCGGGGGTGGTGCCGGTTGCGGCGGCAAGGTCGCGTTCGGGGTTGATGTCCATCGGATGCGGGTTGACCGCAGCGCCCGAGCGACGCGCCAGACGCGACAGGCTTTCGAGCGCCAGCATCACCGCGCCGACGACGGCGAGGAACACGCCCAGATCGAAGCCCATGGCGGTGGCCAGTTCGAATTCCTCCAGCGGCGGAATGCGGAAATAGCCGAAGGCGGAGGTCAGGAACGGCTTGCCCGCCAGCCACGCCCCCGCCCCGGTGATCGCCGCGACGATGATCCCCAGCGCGATGATGACATGATAGGGATAGCGCCGCCGCGCCGTGGCCCAGGCATAGCCCGACGCCATGTATTGCATGACCAGCGCGATGGCGACGACCAGACCGGCGATGAAGCCGCCGCCCGGCTCGTTATGGCCGCGGAGGAAGATATAGACCCCGACCATCAGCGCGATCGGCATCATCACCCGCGTCGCCACCACCATCATCAGCGGATGGCGGTCGCCCGCGCGGCGCTGATCGGGCACCCAATTGGCCAGCCAACGACCGCCGCGCCCGTCGAGCACGCTTTCGGTCAGCGCAAAGATCACCAGTGCAGCAATGCCCAGCACCGTGATCTCGCCAAACGTATCAAAGCCCCGGAAATCGACGAGGATCACGTTGACGACATTGGTGCCGCCGCCGCCCTTGTAGGAGTTTTCGAGGAAATACCCGGCGATCGAGGTCATGGCGAAATCGCGCATCAGAATCGCGTAGGTCAGCCCGGCGATGGCGACACCGCCCACGGCGGCGACCAGACCGTCACGGACGCGGCGGCTCATCGTGCTTTCGACCGGGGTGCGATTGGGCAGGAAGTTCAGCGCCAGCAGCATCAGGATGATGGTCACCACCTCGACCGAAATCTGGGTCAGCGCCAGATCGGGGGCCGAGAGATAGGCGAACGAGATCGACACCACGAGCCCGATCACCCCCATCAGCACGAGCGCCAGCAGGCGGTTGCGGTGGAAAGCGATGATGCAGCCGGTGGCAACCATCAGCAGCGCCCAGCCGGTCACGGCCACGGGCGTTGCAGGCAGCCCGGTGCGCGTCGCAGTGCCGGCATCGCCGCCGAACCACGCCGCCGCGCCTGCCGCCATGACCGCCGCGCCGCCGATCCACGCGTAGCGGGTCAGCGAGCCGTCATGCAGCCCATCCGTCACCCAGCGCGCGGCCTGCGCACATTTCAGCACCGCCAGATCGAAGGCGGGCTTTGCCTCGGGGCGGGGCATGGCCAGCCAGCCGCGGTTCAGCGGACGATGCAGGGCCAGCGCGATGGCACCCCCGGCGACCGCGATGGCGGACATGAACAGCGCGGGCGTGACACCGTGCCAGAGCTTGAGATGGAAATCGGGCAGCGTGCCTGCCTCCCCGATCACGGCACCGGCCACGACCTTGACCAGCGGCTCCACCACAAACGGCGCAACACCGATCACGACGACGAGAAGCGCAAGGAACGCAGGCGCCAGCCACATGCCGGTGCCGGGATCATGCGGCTTGGACGGGTAATCGTCGCGCTGCGGCCCAAGGAACGTGTGCACGATGTAGCGGAACGAATAGGCCACCGAGAACACCGCGCCCAGCGTCGCCAGAACCGGCACGACCCAAGGCGAGCCCGCCCAATAGGTGTGCGACGCCTCCTCCAGCATCATTTCCTTCGACAGGAAGCCATTGAACAGCGGGATACCCGCCATCGACAGCCCCGCGACCACAGCGATGAGGAAGGTCACGGGCATCAGACGGCGCAACCCGCCCAGACGCTTGATATCGCGGGTATGGGCCTCGTGATCGACGATCCCGGCGGTCATGAAGAGCGCGGCCTTGAACGTCGCGTGGTTGATGATGTGGAACACCGCTGCCACCGCCGCGATCGGCGTGCCGAAGCCCAGCAGCATGGTGATCAGGCCCAGATGGCTGACGGTGGAAAACGCCAGCAGCGCCTTCAGATCGTCCTTGAACAGCGCGATCACCGCGCCCAGCACCATCGTGATAAGGCCAAAGCTGGTGACGAGGTAGAACCATTCCGGCGTGCCCGCCAGAACCGGCCACAGCCGCGCCATCAAGAACAGCCCGGCTTTCACCATCGTGGCGGAGTGCAGATAGGCCGACACAGGCGTCGGCGCGGCCATCGCGTGCGGCAGCCAGAAATGGAACGGGAACTGCGCCGATTTCGTGAACGCCCCGATCAGGATCAGCGCCAGCGCGGGCAGGTAGTAGGGCGAAGCCTGAATGGCATCGCGGCTTTGCAGGATGTCGGACAGATCGTAGCTGCCCGCGATATTGCCGAGGATCAGCATCCCCGCGATCATCGCCAACCCGCCGGAGCCGGTCACCGTCAGCGCCATGCGCGCGCCTTGGCGGCCTTCGGGCAGGTGCTTCCAATAGCCGATCAGCAGGAAGGAGGACAGCGAGGTCAGCTCCCAGAAAATCAGCAAAAGCAGGATGTTGTCGGACAGGACGATGCCCACCATCGCGCCTTGGAACAGCAGCAGATAGGTGTAGAACTGGCCCATCGGATCCTGCCGCGACAGGTAGAACCGCGCATAAAGGATGATGAGCAGCCCAATCCCGAGGATCATCAGCGCAAACAGCAGGCCCAGACCGTCCAGCATGAAATCGGCGTTGAGCCCGATCTGCGGCAGCCAGTTCAGCTGCGTGCGGATGACCTCTCCGCGCATGACGGCGGGGGCGTGGACCAATAGCCCCACCAGCGCCGCGATTGTGGCCGAGGCGGTGGCCCAGGCACAGGCATTGCGTCCAGCACGGATCATCAGACCCGGCAACAGGGCGCCGAGGAATGGCAGCGCGGCGATCAGATAAAGGGGCACTTGGATCAGCTCTCTTCCGACGTCGTTCCGCAAGGGGATTATTCTGCGGGGGGCTGAGGATCAACCCGATTGACCCCGCGCAAGCTAGGTTTGTTGCGCAGGGATGTCGCGGGTGTTCGGCGGGGCGCAGCGATTGCGCCTGTCCGTTTGCATTAACGGGTCAGGCCCGGCGCGGATCGGAGGCGGGATGCCCCACATCCCGCCCCGCAGTCTGGTCGCCGTCAGGGTCGGCGGACACATCGGCGGTCGTCCGGGGCGCGTCAGGGTCCGGGTGCCGCGCCGACATCGCCTCGATCTCCTGCCTATGCTCCTGCATTCGCAGGAAAACCCGGTAGTCGATTTCCCGCGCCGCTTGCGACCGGGGGTCGGGGCGGAAGTCCCTGCGCGGGCCTGCCATCTGGGCTGCGGCCTCGCTCAGACCGGCCTGCCAGCCTGCGGCACGGGCCGCCATGATGGCCCCGCCCAGCAACACGATGTCGCGGTCATCGCTGACGCTGACCCGGCAGCCGGTGGCATCGGCGTAGAGCTGCGGCAGGAGGTCGCTCCTTGTGTGGCCCCCGGCGAGCGCGATATGATCGATGCGCAGACCGGCGGTGCTCAGATGGTCGATGATCTGCCGCGTTCCCAGCGCGATCGACACGGCCGCGCGCCAGTAGATCCGGCACAGCGCGTCAAAGCCTTCGTTGCCCGACAGGCCGGAGATCACGCATTGCGCGCCATAGGTGGCCCACGGCGTGCGGTTGCCCAGCAGATCGGGCAGGATGTGGACGCCTGCGGCGAAATCCTGTTCCGGGCCGCTCTCGCCACCCGCCTCTGCCCGCAGGGTGGCGATGCGGTTGACGATCCGGTCGTGGGCAGCGCGGCTGGGGCGCGCGCCTGCGCCGCTCCAGCGGATGACCTGATCCAGTAGCGAGCCGGTGGCGCTTTGCCCCCCTTCGACGGTCCAGAAGCCAGGCAGCACCGCATCGCGAAACGGCCCCCAAACGCCGGGGGCCCGCACGGGCCGGTCGCTCAACGCCATCAGACAGCTGGAGGTGCCCCCGATCAGCGCGACGGTGCGGGCCGGATCGCTGCCCGCCAAGGCCCCCAGCGCACCTGCATAGGCATCGACGGCGCCGGTGGCGACCGGGATGCCCGCGCGCAGGCCCAGTTCGGCAGCGGCCACGCGGGTCAGCGTCCCGGCAGGCGTGCCGGGCGGATGGCCCTGCTCCGGCAGCGCGGCACGGCGGCGCAGATCGTCCAGCCCGACGGCATTCAGGAAATCATCAGCCCATTCGGACCCGGGGCGGTGCGGCAGGTAGGTCCATTTCGCGCTTAGCGCGCTTTCGGACCGGATTTCGGTGCCAGTGGCGCGCCATGCCAGAAAATCTACCAAATCCATCGCCCGGCCCAGACGGGACCACAGATCGGGCCGATGCCGTTTCAGCCACATCAGCTTGGGGATCTGCATCTCCGGGGACATTGCCCCGCCCAGATGATCCAGCACCTCGTGCCCGGTCTGGGTGCAAAGGCCTGCCTCGGCGCGGGCGCGGTGATCGCACCACGAAATCGTGTCGAGTTGCGGCTCCGACAGGCCCAGCGGCAGGCCGGACCCGTCGCGCAGCACCAGCGAACACGTGGCGTCAAAGGCCAGAGCGCCGACCTGCGCGGTCTCTATGCTGGCGCTGTCACGGGCCTCCGCAATGGCGCGCCCAATGGCGGACCAGATCTGTTCAGAGCCATGTTCAGCATACAGGGGTTCGGGACGGGACATGCCAATCGGCGCAACGGCGCGAGCCACCATTGTTCCGTCAGGACGGAAAAAGCCCGCCCTCGCGCTTCCTGTGCCGACGTCGACAGCACAGACCAGCTCTGACATGCCAGCGTTCCCTGATCAGTTGACCGACGCGATTGTCGCGCCGAGTTCTCTCATATCGGTCACTATGGCGTCAGGGGCCAGTTTCGCAATGCGTGAATTCAACTTTGCCGGTATCGCATGGCCACCACCGACAAAGCCGATGACCCGCATTCCAGCCGCACGGGCGGCGGTGATGCCCGCGGCGCTGTCCTCGATCACCACGCAATCGCTGGGCGCGACGCCCATCTGTTCGGCGGCATGCAGGAACAGATCGGGCGCCGGTTTGCCGTTTTCGACCATGCTGGAGCTGAACACATGCGGGTCGAAAAACGGCAGCAGCCCGGTCACCGACAGCGACACGGCCAGCCGTTCGGGGACCGATGACGAGGCCACGCAGCAGGGCAGATCCAGATCGGTCAGCGCCTGCGCCACATGGGGAATGGGCTGCAATTCGTCGCGGAACCGGGTGTAGAGCCGACTGCGCACCTGTTTGAGATGCTCCTCGGTAAAATCGAGCCCACAGGCATGGAGCGAGGCGGTCACACTTGCCATCGACCGCCCCAGCCATTCGTCATAGGCGCGCTCTTGGCTCACCTCGACCCCAGCTTCGGCCACCACCTGCAACAGCACGTCGATCGAGATCGGCTCGCTATCGACGAGCACCCCATCGCAATCGAAGATGACCAAAGCAGGCTGCGCCATCTGTCAGCCGTTCACATAGCGGGTCAGCACCGCGACCACACCATCGGACCACAGCGCGTTGAGCGCGGTGGCGAAGGCCTCGGCAAAGCGCGGATCATGGCCTACGGCGCCATAGATGTCCTCCATCGCGAGCCACGCGGCGGGATCATCCTTGGCCGCGCGGGCGACGGGCTGAAGCCGCTCCCAATTGGGGTCGTTCGGCGCGATTTCCGCGCCGCTTTCCGTCTCGCCATAGCAATACCGGCACCAGAGCGCCGATTCGAGCGCAAGCCCCTCGACGCCCGCGCCAGCGGTCAGCCGGTCGGCAATCGTCGGGATGATGAATTTCGGCTGCCGGTTCGACCCGTCAAGGCAGAGCCTGCGCACCGTGTCGCCGATCTTGGGGTTGGCAAAGCGGCCCTCGATCAACTGGTAGTATTCGTTCAGATCGGTATCGGGCACCGGCGGCACGGTGGGAACGATCTCCTCCGCCTCGATCCGGGCGAGGAAGCCACGCACCAGCGGATGTTCCATCGCTTCGTGCACGAAATGAATGTCCAGCAGCCCCGCAGGATAGGCAATCACCGCGTGACCGCCATTGAGGATGCGAATTTTCATCAACTCATAGGGCGTGACATCGGGCACGAATTGCACACCGACTTCCTCCAGCGGCGGACGCCCGGCGGGGAAGTTATCCTCCAGCACCCATTGGGTGAAGGGTTCGCAATAGACGGGCCATGCATCATCGATGCCAAAGCTCGCCTTCACATCCGCGCGCTCCCGGTCGCCGGTGGCGGGGGTGATGCGGTCGACCATGCCATTGGGGAACGCGACATTGGCGCTGATCCATTCGCCAAGATCCGCGTCGATCTGACGGGCCAGCCCGGTGACGGCGGCGCGGGCGACCACACCGTTATGGGGGATGTTGTCGCAGGACATGACCGTGAAAGGCTGCACGCCCGCAGCGCGGCGGCGAGCCAGCGCGGCAACCAGCATCCCGAACACCGTCTTGGGGGCATCGGGGTTGGCGGCATCGGCCGCGATGGCCGGATGGGTCGGATCGAAATGGCCATCGCTGTCGAGGTAATAGCCGCCCTCGGTGATGGTCATCGACGCAATGCGGATATCCGCCTGAGACAGCCGGTCGACGATCGCCTCCGCATCGCCTGCGGGCAGGAAATCGATCATGCCGGCGGTGATGGTGGCGTGGGCGCCATCGGCGTCCTGCTCGACCACGGTGGTCAGGTAGTCCTGCGCGGCCAGCGTCTCGCGCATGGCCGCGTCGCCCGGCATCACGCCCGCGCCGATTAGCGCCCAGTCATGGCCCAGCCCGGCCCGAAACAGCCGGTCCAGATAGACCGCCTGATGCGCACGGTGGAAGTTGCCGACACCGATATGCACGATACCGGGCCGAAGCGCGGCGCGGTCGTAGCCCGGCACATCGGCGCGGTCGGCCAACGTGGCAAGCGTTTCGGCGGAGAGGCGGGTGGTCATTTCTGACATCCTATAGAATTCGAGCAGTAAAGATGCGCGACGCCGCGCCGCCGGGAGGGTCGGCGCGGCGAAGGGGGTCAGCGTAGTGCTAACCCTGTGGCGTCGAACCGGTGGATCTTGGCCGGATCGGGAGTGAGATAAACGGTTTCGCCCGGCTTCACCGCAAAGTCACCGATGGTGCGCACGATCATGTCGCCCTGCCCCGGCACGGCGATCCGCACGAAGGTGTCGGACCCCAGATGCTCGGCAAGACCCACGGTCCCCTGCCAAGTGCCTTCGGTTTTCGACAGGGTGATATGCTCGGGGCGGATGCCGATCGCATGGGCGTCGTAGCCGGTCGCGGGCTCCCCTTCGAGGAAGTTCATCTTAGGCGAGCCGATGAAGCCTGCGACGAACCGGTTGCGCGGACGCTCGTAGAGTTCCAGCGGCGAGCCGACCTGTTCGATCACACCGGCATGCAGCACGACGATCTTGTCGGCCATGGTCATGGCTTCGACCTGATCGTGGGTCACATAGACCATCGTGGTCGCAAGCTGCTGGTGCAGTTCGCTGATTTCGGCGCGCATGTTGACCCGCAGTGCGGCGTCGAGGTTCGACAGCGGCTCGTCAAAGAGGAATGCAGCCGGTTCGCGCACGATGGCACGGCCAATGGCGACGCGCTGGCGCTGACCGCCCGACAACTGGCCGGGCCGGTTGTCGAGGTAGTCGGTGAGGTTCAGAACCTCGGCGGCATTCGTCACCTTGCGGTCTATTTCGGCCTGATCGGTCTTCGCCATCTTCAGCGGGAACGCGATGTTCTTGCGCACCGACATATGGGGATAGAGCGCGTAGCTCTGGAACACCATTGCCAGACCGCGCTTGGCCGGGGGCAGGTCGGTGGCGGGCGTGCCGTCGATGACGATGTCGCCGGAGCTGACATCCTCCAGCCCCGCGATCAGGCGCAGCAGCGTGGACTTGCCGCAGCCCGAGGGGCCGACGAACACAACGAATTCGCCGTCATTGATTTCGAGATCCAGCGGCGGAATGACCTGCTTGTCGCCGAAGCTCTTGGTGATCTGGTTGAGCGTAATGCGTCCCATGGGTCGTTTCCTTATTTCACCGCGCCGAAGGTCAGGCCGCGGACGAGCTGTTTCTGGCTGAACCAGCCGAGGATCATGATCGGCGCAATGGCCATCGTGGAGGCCGCCGACAGCTTGGCGTAGAACAGGCCTTCGGGGCTGGAATAGCTGGCGATGAAGGCGGTGAGCGGTGCCGCCTTGGCAGCGGTCAGGTTGAGGGTCCAGAACGCCTCGTTCCAGGCGAGGATGATGTTGAGCAGCAGGGTCGAGGCGATCCCCGGCACGGCCATCGGCGTCAGCACATAGATGATCTCATCGCGCAGGCTGGCCCCGTCCATCCGGCTAGCTTCCAGAATCTCACCCGGAATTTCGCGGAAGTAGGTGTAGAGCATCCAGACGATGATCGGCAGGTTGATCAGCATCAGCACGATGGTCAGGCCGATCTTGGTATCCAGCAGCCCCAGATCGCGGAACAGCAGGTAGATCGGGATCAGCACGCCGACGGGCGGCAGCATCTTGGTCGAGAGCATCCACATCAGGACGTCCTTGGTCCGCTTGCCGGGTACGAAGGCCATGGCCCATGCGGCGGGCACCGCGATGATTAGACCCAGAACGGTGGAGCCGATGGAGATGACGACCGAGTTCCAGAAATGCCGGAAGTAGTTCGAGCGCTCCTGAACGGTGGTGTAGTTCTCCATCGTCCAGTCAAAGAACAGGAACACCGGCGGATCGGCGATCGCGGTCGCCTCAGTCTTGAAGCTCGTCAGAAAGATCCAGAGGATCGGGAAGAAGAGCAGGATACCGATCGTCCACGCCACGGCGGTGACGATCAGCTTGCGGGATGTGGAAACCTTACGGGCCATGATGTCCTCACGCGTCCAGGTTCTTGCCGATCATCCGCATCAGGAAGATCGCAACAATGTTGGCCAGGATGATGGCGATGACCCCACCTGCGGCACCAGCGCCGACGTCGAACTGCAGCAGAGACTGCACATAGACGAGGTAGGTCAGGTTGGTCGAGGCATAGCCCGGACCGCCATTGGTGGTGACGAGGATCTCGGCGAAGACCGACAGAAGGAAGATCGTCTCGATCAAGATCACCACGGTTGCGGCGCGCGACAGGTGCGGCACCACGATGTAGAAGAAGCGGGCAAAGGCCCCGGCACCGTCCATTTCGGCGGCTTCGATCTGTTCCTGATCGAGCGACTGCAACGCGGTCAGCAGGATCAGCGCGGCAAAGGGCAGCCACATCCACGCCACCATGAAGATGATCGAGGCGAGCGGCGCATTGCCGAGGAAGTCATAAGGCGCAAAGCCCAGTGCCTTGAACAGATGCGCGAAAAGACCGTTCACCGGGTTCATGAACATGTTCTTCCAGACCAGCGCGGACACGGTCGGCATGACAAGGAACGGCGCGATGGTCAGGATGCGCACGATCCCCTGACCGAACATCGGCTGATCGAGCAGCAGCGCCAGCAGCGTCCCGCCCACGACGGTAATCAGCAGCACGCCCAGAACCAGAACCAGCGTATTGACGATGGCGGCTTTGAACGCCGGATCATCGAAGAAATACACATAGTTGTCGAAGCCGATCCACTCCTCCATCCCTGGCATCAGCAGGTTGTAACGGAGGAAGGAGAAATAGAGTGTCATCGCCAGCGGCACGATCATCCAAGCAAGCAGCAGGAGAACGGCGGGCGAGATCATGATCCGGGCGGCGGTGCGCGAGTGATCGGTGGCCATGACATGCCTCTCGATTAGGTCGGGAACGGTAAGGGCGGCGGGGCACGCACAGCGGCGGCGGGTATGAGTTGCGCAAGTGAACTGCGCGGATCGTCTATGCAGGAGACCGGCGCGTCCAGCAAAAGCGACGGAGCGGTGGCCTGCGATCCGAACACGCCCCGGGCGGGCAGTGGCACGGAGGACGAGGTCGGGTCGGAAACGGCGGTAGGATAGAAGCGGTCGTCAGGGGAAACCTTGCGGAAGTCCGAGGCCGGCAGAAAGGGACAAACCGGCCTCGGTAAGGTGGAGCGATTACTTGATGTAGCCGCCCTTCTTCATTTCGCGCTCGGTCAGTGCCTGAGCGTTCTGAAGCGCCTGCTCCGCGGTCACCTGCCCGGCCAGTGCGGCAGCGAACTGCTGACCCACTGCGGTGCCGATGCCCTGGAATTCAGGGATCGCGACGAACTGAACACCGGTGTAGGGCACTTCGTCGACCGCCGGGTTGGTCGGGTCGGCCGCTTCGATGCTCTGCAGGGTCATCTCGGCGAACGGAGCCGCGTCGATGTAGTCCTGGTTCTCATAGAGCGACTTGCGCGTGCCCGGAGGAACGTTGGCCCAGCCTTCGTTCTCGGCGACGAGAGCGGTGTACTCCTTGGAGGTTGCCCAAGCGATGAACTTCTTCGCGGACTCTTCCTTCTCGGAGCCTGCGGGGATCGCGAGGTTCCAAGCCCAGAGCCAGTTGCCGCGCTTGCCCAGACCCGCATCGGGGGCCAGTGCAAAGCCGACCTGATCGGCGACGGTGCTGTCGTTGGGGTTGGTCACGAAGGACGCAGCCACGGTGGCGTCGATCCACATGCCGCACTTGCCCGACTGGAACAGAGCGAGGTTCTCGTTGAACCCGTTCGAGGACGCGCCCGGAGGCCCGTAGCTGTTCATCAGGTCAAGATAGGTGGTGAGGGTCGTCTTCCACTCTTCGGTGTTGAACTGCGGGTTCCAGTCCATGTCGAACCAGCGCGCGCCCATCGAGTTGGCCATCGCGGAGAGGAACGCCATGTTCTCACCCCAGCCGGCCTTGCCGCGCAGGCAGATGCCGTAGATCTCTTTTTCTTCGTCGGTCATGGCCTCGGCGGCCTGAGCGATGAATTCCCAGGTGGGAGCGTCCGGCATTTCCAGACCGGCTTCTTCCATCAGGTCTTTGCGATACATGACCATCGAGCTTTCGCCGTAGAACGGCGCAGCATAGAGCTTGTCTTCATAGGTCAGACCGCCGCGGATCGCGGGCAGCAGGTCGTCGACATCGTAGTCTTCGCCCATGTCGTCCAGCGCGACGAGCCAGCCCTGAGCCGCCCAGATCGGTGCCTCGTAGGTGCCGATCGTCATGACGTCATACTGACCGCCCTTCGTGGCGATATCGGTGGTGACACGCTGGCGCAGCACGTTCTCTTCGAGCGTGACCCATTCCAGTTCGATGTCGGGATTCGCTTCGGTGAACGACTGGGTCAGACCCTGCATGCGGATCATGTCGCCGTTGTTCACGGTTGCGATGGTAATGGTTTCGGCCGAAGCGGCGCTCGCGAAAACGGCGGCGATCGCACTAACGGCGCAGGCCCCGGTGAGGGGGCGTCGGATGCTCTTCATGGTGTCCTCCCTGTGGCTATTGAGCAAATGCCAAGCACACGAGCATTTATTCATTTTGCGGGGCGACTTGTCAACGGAATCGTTACAAAACCGCCCGAAATTCGGACGGTTTCTCAGCAAATCATAGGATTTCAGTTACTTGAGAAGCATCCGTCCGGTCACTTCATCCGTGATCAGGCCGTTGAGAATGCCGCCCTTGATGGCCGCGCGGACGCCCGGAACCTTCGATGCGCCCATTGCGGTGCCGATCACCAGCGCCTCATCGGCGAACCGCAACGGGGCTGCGGCGACACGCGCATTGCTGCCCTCGGTCAGCACCCGGCCTTCGGCGTCGAACACCCAGCCGATGATCTCCCCCACCGCGCCGTGGCGGCGGTTCAGGTCCAGATCCTCGGCGGTGATGAACCCGTCCATGTAAAGCGGCGCGTCTTCGGACATCTGGCCAACCCCGACAAAGGCGACATCGGCCTCGATCACCAGATCCAGCGCCCGGCGGATCATCGGCTGTTCGCGCAGCGCGGCGCATTCCTCGGCGCTGTTGGCGACCACCGGCATGGGCAGCGGGAAGGTCGTGGCGTTCACGCGCTCCCCCAAAGAAAACAGCACGTTGTAGAATGCCGTCGCACCAGAGGGCGCGATATTGCCGGTCAGCGACACGATTCGGTGCTGCGGACAATCGATCTGCGGCAATTGCTGCACTGCCGCTTTCAGCGTGCGCCCGGTGCCAAGCGCCAGAACCACCGGCTCCTCTCGGCTCAACCAATGCTCGATGGCGTCGGCGGTGGCGTCGGCCACCCCCAGAACGGATGAACCCGAGGCCGGATCGCTGGGCACCACGTTGCAAAACCGCAGGCCGTAGCGGTCCGTCAGATCCTGCGCGATGCTGAGGCAATTGGAAATCGGATGGTCGATGCGCACGCGAATCAGTCCCGCCGACTGCGCCTGACTGATGAGCCGCTGCGCCTTCTGCCGGGAGACCCCCAGCTTGGCCGCGATTTCATCTTGGGTATTGCCCGCGACGTAGGACAGCCATGCCGCCCGTGCCGCGTCATCGAGGCCCCGCTCTCGTCCTGCCATTCCGCTCCTCGCAACTGCGCGCCGATCACAGCGTCGTGTAAGGGAAATGTGACGGAAGGTCAGGCTAAAATCCAGACATGGCAGGATTGCCCATGCGTCGCCGCGCGGCGGCGCGGCATCAGCCCGCCGGATCGGGTTCGCCCGGACCTGCCCCCTGCCCCAGATCCGCAGGCCCGACAGAGACTGATTTCAGGATCGCGTGGCAGGTCACGCCGGGCGCCAGCGCCAATGCCTCCGCCGAGCGCCGGGTGATCCGCGCCAGCAGCAGATCCCCGCCCAGATCCAGCTGCACCGCCACCCCCGGCCCGGCGCCCTGATGCACTTGCCGCACGGTAGCGGGCAGGATGTTGAGCGCCGACAGGCCTTCGGGGCGGGCGCGGGCTATGATGACATCATGGGCATGGACCCGCACGCGGACATGGTCCCCCGGCGCGCCGGTCACCCCCGGCACCAGCAGCGGCCCGCCCCGCAGGGACAATTCCGTCAGCCCGTCTTCGTGATGGGCGCGCACCCGCCCGGTCAGCACCGCGCCTGCCTCGCGCACTCCCAGTGTCGGCACCACTTGCGGATCGGCTAGGAGAGCCTCCGCCGGACCGGCCCGCACGACGCGCCCCTGCTCCAGCGCGACGACCGTGTTGGCAAGCCGCGCGATTTCCGACACCGCGTGGCTGACGTAAAGCACAGGCACCTGCGTTTCGTCCCGCAGCCGTTCCAGATAGGGCAGGATCTCTGCCTTGCGGGCGTCGTCCAGCGCGGCCAGCGGCTCATCCAGCAGCAGCAATTCCGGCGCGGCCAGCAACGCGCGCCCGATGGCCACGCGCTGTGCCTCGCCCCCCGACAGGGTCGCCGGACGGCGCGCCAGCAGCGGCCCGATGCCCAGCATCTCGACCACCTGCGCCAGTTTTGCGGCGGGCGCACGCCCCTGCCGCCGGGCGAACCAGCTGCCATAGCTCAGGTTTTGCGCCACGCTCAGATGCGGAAACAGCCGCGCCTGCTGAAACACATAGCCAATGCGGCGGCGGTGCGGCGGCACCCAAATTCTAGCGGACGCATCCCACAGGACGCGCGCGCCCAGCGTGATGCGCCCGGCCTCGGGGCGGATCAGCCCGGCCACGGCATTGACGACCGTGGTCTTGCCCGCGCCCGAACGCCCGAACAGCGCGGTCACGCCGGAGGGCGCCTGAAACGCCGCATCGAGCGTGAACGCCCCGGCGCGGTGGCGGATTTCGACCGACAGGCTCATGCGCCCGACACCCGGCGCGCCGCCCGTTGCGCCAGCCATTCGGAGGCGAACAGCGCGCTCAGCGCCACCACAACGGACACGATCACCAGCCGCGCGGCGGAGCCTTCGGCCCCCGGCACCTGCAAAAACGCGTAGATCGCCGAGGGCAGCGTCTGGGTTTCACCGGGAATCGAGGAGACAAAGGTGATCGTCGCACCGAATTCCCCCATCGCCTTAGCAAAGGCCAGAACCGCCCCCGCGATCACCCCCGGCGCCACCAGCGGCAGGGTCACGGTCAGAAACACCCAAAGCCGCGACGCCCCCAGCGTCGCGGCGGCCTCCTCCAACCGGGGATCGACGGCCTCGAAGCTCAACCGGATCGCGCGCACCATCAACGGAAAGGCCATGATCGCCGCCGCCAGCGCCGCGCCCGTCCAGCGAAACGCGACCCCCAGACCCAGCGCGTCCAGCAAACCGCCCGCCCAGCCCTGCCGCCCAAAGCTGAGCAGCAGCAGATAGCCGGTCACCACCGGGGGCAGGATCAGCGGCAGATGCACCAACCCGTTCAGGATCTGCCGCCCCGGAAAGCGCCAGCGCGCCAATGCATAGGCCGTGAACACGCCCAGCGGCAGCGAGGCCACGACCGCCCAGAACGACACCTTCAGCGACAGCGCGACGGCGGTCCATTCCTCGGGCGTGAGCCAATTCGGGGGCAGCCAATCCGTCACGGGGTGGTGAAACCTTCGTCCGCGAAGATCGCCTGCGCCTGCGGCCCGCGCAGCCAGTCGAGAAACGCCGCCGCTTCGGGCCGGTCGCGCAGCGCGGCAACGGGGTAGATGATCGGCGGGTGGCTGTCGGGTGGAAATGCGCCCAGCACCTGCACCGCGTCCCCCGCTGCATGGGCGTCGGTCGCGTAGGTGATGCCCAGCGGCGCCTCCCCCCGACTGACGAGCGCCAGAGCCGCGCGCACGTTATCAGCCTGCGCCACCCGCGCCGCCACGCTGTCCCACAGGCCCAGCGAGCTCAGCGCCGCGCGACCGTAGATCCCCGCCGGAACGGCCTCGACCAGCGCCATCGCCAGCCGATCCTCGCCCAGCATCTGCGCCAGCGGCAGATCGGCGGTAATCTCCACCGGGGCCGCATCCGGGTCATGGGCGATCAGCACCAGCGTATTGCCCAGCAGATCAGCGCGGCTGCCGGGAATCAGCAGGCCCTCGGCCTCGACCCGGTCCATCCAGTCGGCATTGGCAGAGATGAAGATATCCGCAGGCGCGCCTTGCAGGATTTGTCGCGCCAAGGCCGAAGACCCGGCATAGCTGACCCGCACCGGAACGGCATCGGGCGCGGCGTCAGGCTCCGCCGCCCAATCCGCCACGATCCGGTCGAGCGCGGTTTTCAGGCTGGCGGCAGCGAACACGGTCACCGGCGCGTCCTCGGCCCGGGCCGGGGCAGAACCCAGTCCGAGGGCCAATATCACCGACAGCAGCAGCGCCTTCATGCGCCCGTCTTTCCGGCCCGTAGCAACGGGTAGGGCACGAATTCCGTATCATCGCCGGGGGGCAGCTCGAACAGCCCCTCGCCCCAGCGCCCGGCGCGCCAGTCGGCCTTGGCCTGCGCGATCCGCTCCCGCGAGGAGGACACGAAATTCCACCAGATATGACGCGGCCCTTCCAGCGTGGCCCCGCCGAGGATCATCATCCGCGCGCCCTGCGCCCCGGCGGTCACGGTGATCGCGTCACCGGGCCGGAAAATCATCATGCGTCCGGGGCCGAAGCTGTCGCCCGCGATGCCGACCTCGCCCGAAATTACATAAAGCCCGCGATCCTCGTGCCCGTCGGGCAAAGGACAATGCGCGCCGGGTTCCAGCGTCACATCGGCATAGAACATGTCGGTAAACGTGGTGGCGGGCGCCCGCGCGCCCCATGCCTGACCCAAGATCAGCCTCGCGTGGATGCCATGCGCCTCCAGCACAGGCAGATCGGCCTTGCCGTGATGCTCGAAGCTCGGCGCGGCGTCTTCCATCCGTTCGGGCAGCGCCACCCATGTCTGAATACCGAACAGGCTGTGCGGACCCTGCCGCGCCGAGGCGCTGGTGCGTTCGGAATGGGTCACGCCGCGCCCCGCCACCATCCAGTTCAGCGCACCGGGGGTGATGACCTGATCGGTGCCGATGCTGTCACGATGATGGAAATCGCCCTGAAACAGATAGGTGACGGTGCCCAGCCCGATATGCGGATGCGGGCGCACGTCGATGCCCTGCCCGGTCAGGAACTCCGCCGGGCCCGCCTGATCGAAGAACACGAACGGCCCCACCATCTGCCGCTGGGGCGCAGGCAGGGCGCGGCGCACCTCGAACCCGCCAATGTCACGGCTGCGCGGCACGATCACCGTTTCGATCGCATCGAGCGGCGTGTCGGCCCCTGCGCCGGTGCCGGGCATCGTGCCGGGGGGAAAGGCGGGATTCCAGCTCATCGCGTGTTCCTTGCGCAAGGCGGACGCGGTCGCCCGCACCTGTTGCGCGCAAGGTAGACCGGCGCGCGCGGGCTTTCCAGTCCGGTTGCATTCCCCTCAGGAACCAGTAACGGAGAAGCCCGAAACAGGATGCATACTGACAAACCGGCGGAGCACGAGCCATGATCGAGACGATAGAGACCGCGGGCTGGGTGGCGATCGTCATCGGACTTTTTGCGACCGGCGCGGTGGCGGGCACCATGGCCGGGCTGCTGGGCGTCGGCGGCGGCATCGTCATCGTGCCGGTGCTGTCATGGATCCTGACATTCACCGGGTTTCCGTCGGACCTGTCGCAGCACATGGCGGTCGCGACCTCTCTCGCCACCATCGTGCCGACCGCGATTTCGTCGTCGCGGGCGCATCACAAACGGGGCGGCATCGATTTCGCGGTGCTGCGAAGCTGGGGGCCGGCGGTGGTGCTGGGCGCGCTCGCAGGTGGCATCCTTGCCCGCTACATCAGCGGCGACGTGCTGCGCATGGTGTTTGGCTTCGTCGCACTGGCGGTGGCGGTGAACATGTCGGTGCCCAAGACGCTGGTGATCGCGGACCGGCTGCCGCATCCGGTCATCGCGTCGCCCATCGGCGGGGTGATCGGGCTGATCTCGTCGCTGATGGGGATCGGCGGCGGCACACTGGCGGTGCCGTCTCAGACCGCGTTTTCGGTGCCGATCCGTCGGGCCGTGGGCACGGCCTCGGCGCTGGGCCTGCTGATCGCGGTGCCGGGCGTGCTGGGCTTCATCTGGTCGGGGTGGAGCGTTGACGGGCGTCCGCCGCTGTCGCTGGGCTATGTCAGCCTGCCCGCCGCGGCCTGCATCGTGCCGCTGACATGGCTGTTCGCCCCCTATGGCGCGAAGCTGGCCCATACCGTGAACCAGCGCGTGCTGAAGCTGTGCTTTGCCGTATTTCTGGCGCTGACGGCTGTGAAAATGCTGCTGAGCGTTTTCGGGTAAGCCCGCCCGCCCCGCAGCCGGTTTCGCAACGCTGTCACGCCACACTGCCGCGCGACCCTGTTGCCGAAGCGCGGGCATGGGTGGACGGGGCCGCCGCCGCGCCGCATTCTGGCACCACCCTGCCCGTGAAAGGCCGCTGCCCGTGATCGTCTACCGCATTATCCTGAGCCTCGCCGCGCCGGTGGTGGCCCTGCTCTACCTGCTGCGGCGTCTGCGCGGACGGATCACCGCCGCCGACCTGCGCGAAAGGCTCGGTGGTGGCCCACACACCACCGCACCGGACGCCCCCCACGGCCCCGATGCGCCCGCCTTATGGCTGCACGCGGCGTCGAACGGGGAACTGGCCTCGGCCCGGCCGCTGATCTCCGCGCTGCTGGCCCGCGACCCCGCGCTGCGGCTCGTCATCACCACCAACAGCCTGACCGGGCGCGCGCTGGCGCAAGGCTGGAACGATCCGCGCATCGCCGCACGGTTGGCACCGCTGGATTACCGCCCGCTTCTGCGCCGGTTCCTGCGCCGTCACCGGCCCGCCGCCCTGCTGTTGATCGAAAGCGATCTGTGGCTGAACCGGATCTTTACCCTGCACCGTGCGGGGCTGCCGGTGATGGTGATCTCGGCGCGGATGTCGGCCCGCAGCGCCGCCCGGTGGCAACGGGTCGCGCCCCGACTGGCCCGGCAGCTGATGACCCGGCTGCATGGCGTCTCGGCGCAGGACAGCGCGACCGAGGACCGCCTGCGCGCGCTGGGCCTGCCCGAGACACGGCGTCTGGCCCGCGTCAATCTGAAGGCCGCCGTCACCCTGCCCGCCCCCGATCCCGCCGAGCGCGACGCCTGCCGCCGGGTGTTCGACCGGGCCCATACCGTGCTTGCCGCCTCCACCCATCCCGGCGAGGAGGAGATCATCCTCGACGCCTTCGCCCGCGCGCAGATCCATGACCCGGCGCTGCGCCTGATCCTTGCCCCGCGCCACCCGCGCCGGGGCGACGAGGTGCGGCGCCTGATCGCCGCGCGCGGACTGTCGCTGCGCCGCCGCGCGGCGGGCGAGGCGCCCACGGCCAATGCGGCGGTCTATCTGGCCGATACATTGGGTGAAATGGCTCTGTGGTTCGATCTGGCCTGCAGCAGCTTCATCGGGGGGTCGCTGGTGCCGCTCGGGGGGCACACGCCCTACGAGCCCGCCCAGCGCGGCACCGCCATCCTGCACGGGCCGCATTTGCAGAATTTCGCCGCGATCTATGCGCGGCTCGATGCCGAAGGGGGCGCGCGACAGATCAGCGATGCCGAAACGCTGGCGCGCGGCTTTCTCATGCCCTCCGCCGAAGCGCGGGTCATGGCCGACACCGCCCGCCGGATCGCGGCGGAGGAGGCGGGCGATGGCCAACTGGACGATCTGGTGGCCTATATCGCACGCGTGACACAGGTGTCGCGGTCCGGCTGAACCACAGGCCCCCGGCGCTGATTTCGGCTTTGCCTCGACCCATGCGTTGCGGTTACCTTCGCCCGGCCCGGCCGTCTCACCCCCGTGCGGCACGCGGCCCCGTTTCACGCGCCGGAGGTCGTCGCGATGCAGACCGTCAGACAGCGCCGCGTCCGTCTGGGACAGGCCGGCAAGAACGAGATGCGCAGCCAGTTCGCCGCGCTGTGTTATCGGTTGCGCAACGACAAGCCGCAGATCCTGCTCATCACCTCCCGCGGGAGCGGGCGCTGGATCGTGCCCAAGGGCTGGCCCATCGACCGCAAGACCCCGGCACAGGCCGCCACCCGCGAAGCATGGGAGGAAGCGGGCGTGCGCGGGCGCGGCATCGACCGCTGTTTGGGCATCTACACCACCGAAAAGGCCATCGGCCCATTGCAATCCGTGCCCTGTGTCGTGGCGGTGTTTCCCGTGCGCGTGGGCTCGCTGGAGGATGATTTCCCCGAGGCAGGCCAGCGCCGCCGCAAATGGTTTTCCCGCAAAAAGGCCGCACGCAAGGTGACCGACCCGGAACTGGCGCAGATCATCCGCCACTTTGACCCCAGCCAATGGTCCTGAGCCGCCGCTGATACACCGCGGCTCCTTGGAAGGGGTTGGCCCAAACTCCCATCCCGTCCCCGTCCGCTCCACGCGCATCCGCGCCCCGATCCCGGCCCCGCAGCCACCTGAAAGTGACCGCACCGCGCGCGCTGGCATATTGCTTATTCCGCGGGGCAGGTAGAACGCTCAGTGATGATCAAATATGCCCTCCAGTGCCGCGACGGTCACCACTTCGACAGTTGGTTCGCCTCGGCGCAGGCCTATGACAGCCTGCGCGCCGCGGGGCAGTTGAGCTGCGCGATCTGCGGCATCAGCGCGGTCGAGAAGGCGATCATGGCCCCCGCCGTCAGCACGCGGGGTGGCCCGTCCAGCCCCGACCGGCCCGCGCCCACCGCCCCCGCCGTCGAGGCCACAAACCCCGCACCCGATGCGCCCCTGTCCAATGACCGGTCCCTTGCCGCCCGCGCGATGGCGGAACTGCGTCGCCATATCGAGGCCAATTCGGATTATGTCGGTGACCGGTTCGCGCGAGAGGCGCGCGCGATGCATCTGGGCGATGCGCCCCATCGTGCGATCCACGGCGAAGCCCGCCCGGATGAGGCCCGCGCCCTGATCGAGGATGGCGTGCCCGTGGCGCCGCTGCCCTTCCGCCCTAAACGGCAGACGAACTGAGCGCACCGCACGCAGGCCCCGCCCTTGGCATTACGGGCGCGCGCCCTAGCTACCCCCGCAAGGCCCGATTGCGGCACCCCAGACGCGCCGCCCAAAGGGGCCCGGAGACACGCCATGCCCATAGACAAACACCCCTCGATCAATGTCCTGGGGGAGCCGCTGCAAAGCTGCTCCACGGCGCCCGTGACCGGGTTTTTCCGCAATGGCGCCTGTGACACCTGCATGGCCGATCAGGGCAGCCATACCGTGTGCGTCACCCTGACGGCGGAATTCCTCGCGTTTTCGAAATATGTCGGCAACGACCTGTCGACGCCGCGCCCGGAATTCGAATTTGCGGGGCTGAAGCCGGGCGACCGCTGGTGCCTGTGTGCCGCGCGGTTCCTACAGGCCCATGACGAAGGCATCTCTCCGATCGTGCATCTGGATTCGACCCATGCCCGCGCGCTGGAAATCGTGCCGCTGGATGTGCTGATGGAAAACGCCACCGGCGAGGATTGAGCGCCCGCCACAGGCCCCGTTCGGTGCCCCCTCGCGCGACCCGGTCCCTGCCCCCTTGTCTGGCGCAGCCTATTCCGCCGCATCAGGCAGAAGCTGCTCCGACATCAGATCGTCGATAAACAGGCTGACCAGTTGCGCCCGCCCGGTGGAGCCGGATTTGCGGTAAATCGCGGCAGTCTGCGCCTTTACCGTGCCTTCGGACGTGCCGCGAAAGCCCGCGATTTCCTGCGTTGAAAACCCCTTCATCACGAAAAACGCGACATCGGTTTCCGCAGGCGTCAGCCCCCATTCGCGGAACCGCTCCGACAGCAGGTCATGAAACGCTCCCCGGGCGGCGCGCAGGCTTTCCTCGACCTCGCGCTGACGCGCATGGGATCGGGTCAGCGCCACGGCCCCCAGAACGAACCCCAGCAGCAGCCCGATGGCCGCGCCGATTTCGATCAACTCCTGTGCGCGCCAACTGATCGGCTCCTCCGGGAAGCCTATGATGTCGAACAGGATTTGCGAGGTGAAGAACACCGTGCAGACGCCCTGCACAAATAGCAGGATCAACAGCGGCTTGGCGCTGGTCGCCCGCAGCGTCCGCCAGCGCGCGCCCCAGCCGGCAGCGGCGGCAGGGGCAGAGGGAGCACGGGCGATCTCGGGGCGGGACGGGTCGGGCCGATCAGTCATCATCGTCGCCGTCGTCGTCATCTCCGTCGTCATCATCCCCGTCGTCGTCATCCCCGTCGTCGTCATCCCCGTCGTCGTCATCCCCGTCGTCGTCATCCCCATCATCATCGTCGTCGTCGCCCCGATCATCCTCGTCGGAGTCGTCATCGCGGTCGTCGTCATCCTCGTCACGGTCATCATCGCTGCCCACGCCGCTTGCCGCGCTGCCGCCCGTTCCGCCGCTGACGCTACTGATGCCCGTCGTGCCGCCGCTGCTGGTGGTCGTGCCGCTGCGGGTGGTGGTGCCCTTGTCGCCGGTCGCGCTTCGCGTGGTGCCTGCCGCGCCGGTGGAATAGTCCCGCAGGATCACGCCGGTGCGCGGGTTGATGACCACCTCGCGCCGCCCGCCCGGGCGCTCCGCCAATATCCGGGTCCGGCCCAGCAAGGTGCCCTGAACGGTGATGCGGGTGAAGCCCTGCGCCTTCATTTCCGCGATGATCTGGTCGCGCGTGTCGGCCTGCGCCGCGTGGGGCAGAGCGGCAGTGGCCAATGCAACGACCACCAGAAGACGGCGGAGCAGGTCGCGTAGGGATGTGCGGCGCATGATCGGCCTCTTTCGGCTCTGACGAAACGGGCGCCGCAGACCGCGGCGCCCGGAGGTGTCAGTGTCGGCAATTAGGGCTGGGCAGGCAACCCGCCTCAGTCGTCGTCCTCATCGCCGTCGTCGTCGTCACCATCGTCGTCGTCATCATCGTCATCATCGTCGTCATCATCATCATCGTCGTCGTCGTCGTGGTCGTCGTCGTCGTCGTCGTCCTCATCCTCGTCCTCGTCCTCGTCATCATCGTCATCGTCATCGTCATCGTCATGGAGGAAATCCTCGTCCTCGGTCTCGTAGCTGACACCGGTGCGGCCGATCTCATCCGAATCCGCCGTCTCGCGCTCTTGCTGCAGGATCGCGCCGGTGGTGCTGTCATAGATGACTTCGAGTTTGCCGCCGGAAGCGTTGACCGCTTCGGCCTTCAACTGTGTCGGGCCCTGCTCGATCTCGATCGAGGTATAGCCAAGCTCCTGCAGATTGCTGACGACCTTATCCGAGAACGCATCCGCCAAGGCGGGCAGCGCGGCAAACAGGCTGATGGTGCTGGCGACGGTCATGGTCTTGAAGGCCATTGTGAGGCTCCCTTGTTGCTGTGCGTGTCCGCCAACCTGTGGCGCCCGCCTCGGCTCGGCCATCGTCGAGACGGTTACGCGGGGCGCATGGGCCGCAGGGCGGACGGGTTTAAACCGCAGTTTAGGAAGGCGTGGCGCGGTTTTCCTGATATTTAGTAATCATCTCCGCAGGCCCCACGCCTCCGCGTCAGGAACCTGCGCCGCGCGCAGGCGGTTGGGTCACCGCCCCCGGAAAGGATCGCTCATGACCTGCTCCACACCTTCTGACGCCGCCAGACAGCGCCCCCGCAGACGGACCATCGCGACCGTCGCGCTGCTGATCTGCACCGCGCTGGCCCCGCCGGTCGCCGCAGAACCGGTGCCGCTGCGCGATGAGGATCGTGGCCGGTTGGCGCGCTATCACGATGCATTGGGGCGCGCGCTGGAGCGGGCCTTGGCCAAGGCCGCGCCCGCCGATCTGCACGACCTGACCGCCGCGCTTGCAGGCGCGCCGCAAGCACCGCAGCGCGCGGACCCGGCGGGCGATTGGCAATGCCGAACGCTGAAGGTGGGCGGCATGCTGCCCTTGGTGGTCTATGGCTGGTTTGACTGCCGCGTCAGCCTGATCGATCCGACGGGCGGCGTGAACGGCGGCCCGGTCTGGCTGCTGGAGAAGCTGAGCGGCTCCCAGCGCACGCGGGGCCTGATCGAAAGCGATGGCGACCAGTTGATCTATCGCGGTGCCGCCTATGTCGCGGACCGCACCCCGCCCGATTACGAAACCTTCCCCGAGCGCATCCCGCCGGAGGATACCGCCTCGCTCGCCCCCGATATCGGTGTGCTGCAACAGGTCGACGCCGGGCGAATGCGGCTGATGCAGCCGCTGCCCTTTGTCGAGTCGGTCTTTAACGTGCTGGAATTCCGGCGCGGCGGCGGCTGACCTGCGTCAGTCGCCTTCCATGTCGAAGCCCAGGTGCCGGGCCACGGTAAAGATGTCCTTATCGCCGCGCCCGCACATGTTCATCACGATGATATGGTCGCGCGGCAGATCCGGTGCGATCTTCATCACATGGGCCAGCGCGTGGCTCGGCTCCAGCGCCGGGATGATGCCCTCGGTCGAGCAGCTCAGCTGGAACGCCTCCAGCGCTTCGCGGTCCGTGATCGCCACATATTCGGCGCGGCCAATGTCGTGCAGCCACGCGTGTTCCGGCCCGATCCCCGGATAGTCGAGCCCGGCGGAGATCGAAAACCCTTCGAGGATCTGCCCGTCATCGTCCTGCAACAGATAGGTGCGGTTGCCATGCAGCACGCCCGGACGCCCGCCGGTGAGCGAGGCGCAATGCTCCATCTTCAGATCCACGCCCTTGCCACCGGCTTCGACCCCGATGATGCCGACCTCTTTGTCGTCAAGGAACGGATAGAACAGCCCCATCGCGTTGGAGCCGCCCCCGATTGCGGCGATGACGGTATCGGGCAGGCGACCCTCGCCTTCCTGCTCGGCCAACTGCCAGCGGACTTCCTTACCGATCACCGACTGGAAATCGCGGACCATCGCCGGATAGGGATGCGGCCCGGCCACGGTGCCGATACAGTAGAACGTGTCGCGCACATTGGTGACCCAGTCGCGCAGCGCGTCGTTCATCGCGTCCTTTAACGTGCCCCGGCCCGAGGTGACGGGCACCACTTCGGCCCCCAGCAGGCGCATGCGGAAGACGTTGGGCCGCTGCCGCTCGACATCATGCGCGCCCATGTAGACCACGCATTTCATGCCGAACTTGGCGCAGACGGTCGCGGTGGCGACCCCGTGCTGCCCGGCGCCGGTTTCCGCGATGATCCGGGTCTTGCCCATGCGGCGGGCCAGAATGATCTGCCCCAGCACATTATTGATCTTATGCGCGCCGGTATGGTTCAGTTCGTCCCGCTTGAGATAGATCTTCGCACCGCCCAAATGCTCGGTCAGCCGCGCGGCGTAGTAGAGCGGCGAGGGCCGGCCGACGTAATGCTTCCACAGGTCGTCCATCTCGGCCCAGAAGCTGTCATCCGTCTTGGCGTGCTCGTATTCCTGTTCCAGCTGAAGGATCAGCGGCATCAGCGTCTCGGAGACGAAGCGGCCACCGAAATCGCCGAAACGGCCTTTGTCGTCAGGGCCGGTCATGAAGCTGTTGATCAGATCGTCGGGCATCGCAGGTCACCTCCGCTGGCGCGGCCCGATGGGGCCGTTGGGAACCGCACCTGACTACAACCGCGCCTGCCCGTGCACAAGCCGTTGGACCGGGCGCGTTTGCGAGCAAAGCGCGCGGAGCGCCCGTCGGTGGGGCTGATCGGTCGGGGGCCTTATGGCGCCCCCATAGGGTGCGGGGCGGTAAAGGGGCTAGGCCCAACGTGAGCCTGCCGGTGGGGTGGCGCTGATACGGCTGAACGACGCGCTTTATCCCGGCCACACCCCTCTCCGCTCAAAGGTCAGCGTGAGATGGCAAAGCGCCAGCCCCCAGGAACGGGCAGGCGCTCGCCCGCGCGCCTTCGCCTTGTTCGCGGGCGGGGATGCCTATTTTAGAGGACGCGCGGCGTCGTCACATTGGGCGCAACGCCAGCCTGCCCGGGGGATGGCGCTGATACGGCTGAACGGCGCACTTTATCCCGGCCACACCCCTCCCCGCTCCAAGGTCAGCGTGAGATAACAAAGCGCCAGCCCGCGGGACGGGCAGGCGCTCGCCCGCGCGGCTTCGCCTTGTTCGCGGACGGGGGTGCTTAGGTCGAAGGTTGCGGGACGCCGAGAGGCTAGACGCAACGGGAGCCTGCCTGTGGGGTGGCGCTGCAGCGAATGAACGGCGCACTTTATCCCAGCCACCAACCTCCCCGCTCGAAGGTCAGCGCGAGCCCCCAAAGCGCCAGCCCGTGGGGACGGGCTGGCGCTCGCTCTCGCCCCTGCGGGCTTGTTCGAGAGCGGGTGCGCTCAGCTCGGAGGACGTTTCGCGGGCAGATGATCGCAGCACCGCCCCCTACGGTCCGCGCCACCCCGCCGATCTCAGGTGATCGATTCCAGACGGTCTTTCGACATCTCGCCCGGCACGATCGTGATGGGAATGGGCAGCGATCCGGCGGAGCGGGTCAGTTGGCTGACCAACGGGCCGGGGCCGTTCTTCTCGGTGCCCGCGCCAAGGACCAGCACGCCGATCTCAGGGTCTTCGCGAATCTGGGCAAGGATCTCCGGCACCGGCTCCCCCTCACGCACGACCAGTTCGGGATTGACCCCCTGCCGGTCGCGCATCCATTTGGCGAAGACCTCGAAATGCGCTTCGATCCGTTCGCGGGCCTCTTCGCGCATGATGTCGCCGACGCCGATCCAGTGATTGAATTCCTCAGGCGGGATGATCGACAGGATCTCCACCGCGCCGCCGGTCTTGGCCGCCCGCATCGCGGCAAAGCGCATGGCGTTCAGACATTCCCGGCTGTCATCGAGAATCACTAGGAATTTGCGCATGGGGGCTCCTGCGTGGCGGACAATTACCCGCGATCATGCGGGACCGGGCCGCAACAGGCAATGGGTCGCGACACATGGCCTCGCACGTGGACACGGCATGCGCCCTCACGGCTCAGCGCAGGCTGTGGGCCCAATCCCAGTAGAGCTCCCGGGCGCGGCGGGTGACCGGCCCCACGCGATACTGCTTGTCCTCGAACGCGGTGACCGGCGTCACCTTCATCATGTTGCCCGACAGGAACACCTCGTCCGCGGCCTCGAAATCGGCGAATGTCAGCACGGTTTCCTGCACCTCGATTCCGTCGGCGCGCAGGTTGGCGATATGACGCGCGCGGGTGATCCCAGCAAGGAACGTGCCATTGGCGATCGGGGTATAGACGACGCCTTCGCGCACCATGAACACATTGGCCGAGGCGGTTTCCGCGACATTGCCCATCGCATCGGCGACCAGCGCGTTGCCGAACCCCTTGGACCGGGCCTCGGCCAACATGCGCGCGTTGTTGGGATAAAGACACCCGGCCTTCGCATTGCACACCGCATCCTCCAACACCGGACGGCGGAACCGGGTGCGGGTCAGCGTCGTCGCCGCGCCGTCGGCGGCCATCGGGATCGCTTCGAGCGAGATCGCAAAGCCGGTCGCGCCCGGCAGCGGCACGATGCCCATCTCATCCCCGTCCAGCGCCCAATACATCGGGCGGATATAGACGGCGGTGTCGGGGGCGTAGGCCTTCAGCCCCTCGCGCACGATTTCCACCATGTCATCGACCTGCACGCTGGGCGTGATCATCAGCGCGGTGGCAGAGCGATTGACCCGCGCGCAATGCGCCTCCAGATCCGGCGCGACCCCATCGAAAAAACGCGCGCCGTCAAACACCGTGGTGCCAAGCCAGCTGCCGTGATCCGCCGCCTTCATCACCGGCACGTCGCCATCGTGCCAGCGGCCATCGTAATAGGTGCGGATGTCGGTTCCGGTCGGCATTGAGGGCCCTCCTGTGATTTGCCCCGGAGCGTAGGAGCGGCCGCGCCGATGGTCCAGCCCCGGCAGCCCCCCGGCCCGCGACGTCAGCGCAGCTATGCCTGCGACCCCAGTTCAGGCGGGGATACACCGCCCGCCGCCGCTCAGCGCCCCTTGACCCCGCCCCGCTGCGCCGGGCAAAGAGCGCGCCATGAATGAAAACGGATCAGACGACGCCTGCCCCGGCCCCGCCACAGGCGCAGCGCCCAGCGCGGCAGCGACCACCCCCGCCGGTGACAGCCCCGCAGGCGGCCACCCCTCGGGGGCGCCGTGGCGCAACTTCTATGGCCGGTTCAAGGGCAAGGGCCTGCGCAAGGGCCAACAGCAGGCGCTGGACGAGGATCTGACGCCGCTTTCCCCCGGCCCTGTCGGCTGGGAGGAAAACCCGGATCGCACGCCGCTCGACCTCGCCGCGCTGTTTGGCGGGCGCGATGTCTGGCTGGAGATCGGCTTTGGCGGGGGCGAGCATCTGGTGCATCAGGCGGGCCGCAACCCCGAGATCGGCATCATCGGCGCGGAGCCCTATATCAACGGCGTTGCCATGCTGCTGCGAAAAATTCGCGACGCAGGGGTCGATAACCTTGCCGTGCATCCCGGCGATGTCCGCGACCTGTTTGACGTGCTGCCCGAAGCGTCGATCAGCCGCGCCTTCCTGCTCTATCCCGATCCTTGGCCCAAGAAGCGCCACCACCGCCGCCGCTTCGTCACACCGGAGCATCTGGCCCCGCTCGCCCGTGTGTTGAAACCCGGCGCGATTTTCCGCGTGGCGACCGACATTCCCGACTACGTCCGCCAAACGCTCGAAGAGGTGCCGAAAGCCGGGTTCGAGTGGCTCGCCGAACGCCCCGCCGATTGGCGCGAAGCATGGCCAGATTGGATCTCCACCCGCTACGAACAAAAAGCCCTGCGCGAAGACCGCACCCCCCATTATCTGACCTTCCGCCGCCGCTGAGAGGCCGAACGGCGGTTCGTCTGCGCGCAGCGTAAGCCTGCCTTGGGAGTAGTGGTGCTGCGTATAAGCGGTGTTCCGTATGGTGCCGGGCTCCTTCTCCGGCAGCCCAATCCCCAAGCGCAACGTCAGCCTGCCCGTGGGATGGCGTTGCACCGAATGAACCGCGCCTTTTATGGCGCCGCCAACCTCCCCGCTCCGAGGTCAGCGCAAGATGACAAAGCGCCAGCCCGTGGGGACAGGCAGGCGCTCGCCCGCGCGCTTCGCTTGTTCGCGGGCGGGGGCGCGTCATTCGGAGTAACGGGCATCCCGCTTTTTCTGACCCACACCCTATGCCGTTGATCCCCGCCACGCGCCCGCCGCACGACCCTCCCCCCACAACCGAAGCATTTGGCACAACCCGCAGACGTTTCCCAAACTCAGCGCACCACGGCGTCCTGCGCCACAGCGATTGATTTCTCCGCCGCAGTTCCTAGTTTTAAGGGGATAACAATAACAATCCCAGCAGTCCGAGACCCGTTTCCATGCCCCCGTCCCTTCAAAAAGCCTGGACCGAACTGGTCCTGCCGCTGCTTCGCCGTCCGGAGCGGATGCAAGTCAGCGCGCTGTGCCACCGCCGCGATGCCAGCGGCAAGACCGAGATCCTGCTCATCACGTCGCGCGGAACCGGTCGCTGGATTCTGCCCAAAGGCTGGCCCATCGACGGGCTGTCGGGCGCGCAGGCCGCGCATATGGAAGCCTGGGAAGAAGCGGGCGTAGCCGAAGGCGCGATCGGGCAGAAGCCTTTGGGCGATTTCGGCTATTCCAAGGAACTGGGCGGCGGACCGCCCGTGCCCTGCCGGGCCTATGTCTACCCGATCCGGGTGCTGCGGATGGATGATGACTACCCCGAAGCCGCCGAGCGCGACAGCATCTGGGTCACCCCCGCCAAAGCCGCAACGATGGTGGATGAGCCTGAACTGCGCGCGATCCTCGCCGATCCGGAGCTGATGACCAAGGCGACGGCACAGGAGGGGATGATCCTGCGCGCCCGGACCTCCGACACCATCTGATTAGCCCCGCGCCCTGCCCGCCTTGGCCCCGCAGACGACATCGACATCGAGGATACGCAACGACATGGTTCTGGGACGGATTGCAGACGGGGTCACACGCGGGGTCGAAACCGTCAGTGGCTCGGTCTCGGAGGCGCTGTTCGAGCCGGTGATCCGGCTGGGCGTCACCGGGCTTGCACGGGCGGGCAAGACCGTGTTCATCACCTCGCTCGTCGCCAATCTGATGGATCGCGGCCGCATGCCCGGCTTCCACGCCGCGTCGTCCGGGGCGATCCGGGGGGCCTATCTGCGCCCGCAGCCCGACGACACGCTGCCGCGCTTCGATTACGAAGGCCACCTTGCCGCCATGACCGGGCCCGAACCTCACTGGCCCGAAAGCACCCGCGCCATATCCGAACTGCGCTTGTCGCTGAAAGTGCAGCCGCGGGGCCTGCTTGGGGCCGTGTCCGGGCCGCGGACAGTGCATCTCGATATCGTGGATTATCCCGGCGAATGGCTGCTCGATCTGGGGTTGATGGATCTGAATTTCGCCGATTGGTCCGCACAGGTGCTGGACCGTATCGCCTCCCGCCCGCAGGCCGCCGAATTCCGCAGCATGCTGGCCGAGGTCGACCCAGCCCTGCCGCTTGATGAGCCGGTCGCGAAACGCCTCGCCGAGACCTTCGCCGCTTATCTAGACGCCGCCCGCCGCGCGGGGTTCTCCGATTGCGGGCCGGGGCGGTTCCTGCTGCCCGGTGACCTTGCCGGATCGCCCGTGCTGACCTTCGCGCCGCTGCCGCCCCCGCCCGGTGGCGATTGGCCGCGCGGCAGTCTGGGCCGCGAATGCGCCCGCCGGTTCGAGGCCTATAAATCCCGCGTCGTCAAACCCTTCTTCCGCGATCACTTCTCCCGCATCGACCGGCAGGTGGTGCTGGTCGATCTGCTGGGCGCGATCCATTCGGGCCCGCAAGCGGTGGAGGATCTGCGCCGCGCGATGACCGATATCCTCGGCGCGTTCCGCCCCGGCCGCAATGCGTGGCTGTCGCGGCTGCTGTTGGGCACGCGAGTGGACCGGATCCTCTTTGCCGCGACCAAGGCCGATCATCTGCATCACAGCCAGCACGCCCGCCTGACCGAAATCATGACGGCACTGGTCCGTGACGCCCGGGACCGGGCCGATTTTGCCGGCGCGAAAACACTGGCCTTGTCGCTGGCCTCGCTCCGCGCCACGGTCGAAGAAACCCGCCAGCACGACGGGCGCGATCTTCCGATGGTCCGGGGCCGCGTGATGCCCACCGGCGCGCAGGCCGCGCTCTGGCCCGGCGATTTGCCCGACGATCCTGCCCGGCTGCTGGTGCCCGCCCGCGACGGGGCCGAACGCTGGCTCGACGGGGATTACCGCATCATGAATTTCGCCCCCGCCGCGCAAAGCCTGCGTCCCGGCGACGGGCCGCCGCATATCCGGCTCGACCGCGCCGCCGATTTCCTGCTGGGGAACCGCCTGACATGACCGACCGCCCCCGCTCCGATCCGCCCCGGACCGGCCCGGTCTATATCGCGCTGGACGAGGCCGAGCCGAACACCGCCACGCCCGTCACCGCGCCGCCCATCGCCGATGATGGCACACCGCCGGGCCGTGCGATGCAGACGATTGCCGTGCTGGCCGCGCGCCGCCGCTCCCGCATCGGCGGCTTCTTCTGGTCGGCCCTCGGCGCGCTGATCGCGTTTCTGCTCTCCGTCGCGGCATGGGATTTCGTCACCGGCCTGCTGACCCGATCCCCGCTGCTGGGCCTGATCGCCAGCGTGCTGGTCGGCGCGGTTCTGTTGGGGCTGGTGCTGATCGCGGCACGGGAACTGGCCGCCTTTGCCCGGCTGTCGCGGCTCGACCATCTGCAAAAACAGGCGGTCGAGGTTCTGACCGCCGGTGATCTGAACGGCGCGCGCAAACTGGGCGACCGGCTGCTAACGCTCTATGCCGGACGCAGCGATCTGGCGCTGGCCCGGCAACGCTATAGCGACCGCCAAGGCGATGTGTTCGACGCCGACGCGGCGCTGCGTCTGGCCGAGGACACGCTGCTGGCCCCCATCGACGCCGCCGCCCGCGCCGAGGTCGAAGCCGCCGCGCGGCAGGTCGCCACCGTCACCGCCGTGGTGCCGCTGGCGCTCGCTGATGTGGTGGCCGCGCTGACCTCGAACCTGCGGATGATCCGCCGGATCGGCGAACTCTACGGCGGGCGCGCGGGCACGCTGGGCAGCTGGCGGCTCACCCGCACCGTCTTTACCCATCTCGTCGCCACCGGCGCAGTCGCGGTGGGCGATGACCTGATCCATTCGGTCGCGGGCGGCGGGCTGCTGTCGCGCCTGTCGCGCCGCTTTGGCGAAGGCGTCGTCAATGGCGCGCTCACCGCCCGTGTCGGCGTCGCCGCGATGGAGGTCTGCCGCCCCCTGCCCTTCGGCCCCGGCCGCAGACCCTCGGTGACAGGCATGGTGCAGCGCGCGCTCACCGGGCTGTTCTCCCGCCCTGATCGGGGATAAGCGGCACGCCCAGATGCCCACCTGACCGCGCCCGCCCTGATGGCACAGAAATATCGAGGATCGCCATGACGCCCGAAACCATCATCCCGCTTTTCACCGGCGCCGACGGCTCCTACCTCTTTGCGCGCTGGGAACGGCCCATCGTCCCGGTGGTCTTTGGACTGGCCGAGGAAACCCTGCCAACGCTGAAAGGCGCGATCGAGGCCGTGGTGACGCTGGCCGGGCATAAGATGGCCGAAACCGATCCCGAACTGGGCGCGAACCTGATGGTGTTCTTCATCCGCGACTGGTCGGAACTGACGGATACCCCCAATCTGGACCGGCTGATCCCCGACCTGCCCGCTCTGGTCGCGCGGCTGACTGAGCAGAACGCCACGCAATATCGCTTCTTCCGGTTCGAGCCGCATGGCCCGATCCGCGCGTGTTTCAGCTTCGTGCGGATGGATGCGGCGCTGGAAAAGATGCCCGCCGGGGCGCTGTGCCTGCAACAGGCGGTGCAGGCGGTGCTGCTCTGGTCCGAGCGCGCCTTTGCCGACCGCGCGCCGCTGGCCCGCACGCCGGAGGGCCATCTGGTGCTGCATCCCGACATTGCCGCGATCATCGCCGCGGCCTATGACCGGGTGATGCCGCCGGTCGCGACCGACAGCGCCCATGCCTTCCGGCTGGCCGCGCGGGTCACCCAGCACCCCGAAGCCGCGCCGGACGCGCCGATCCACCCGCCTGAACCTGAGCCAGACGCCTAAACGCGACGCCTAAGTTTCAATATGGCAAAAATATCCCCGCCGGAGGCATCCCTCCGCCGCAGCCCGCGCTGAGCGCTCAGACGATGCGCCCCCACAGATCGTATTCGCTGGCCTCGTCCACCTCGACCATCAGGCGCTGACCGGGCTTCAGCCCCTCGAAGCCTTCGTCGATGAACAGATTGCCGTCGATCTCCGGCGCGTCGGCCATGGTGCGACAGGTCGCGGCCTCGCCATCGACCTCGTCCACGATGACCTCCTGACGGCTGCCCACCTTAGCGGCGAGCTTCGCTTCGGAAATCGCCTGCGCCTTGGCCATGAACCGATCCCAGCGGTCCTGTTTGACCTCTGGCGCGACGTGATTGGGCAGATCATTAGACCGCGCCCCGGCGACGTTCTCATACTGAAAACACCCGACCCGATCCAATTGCGCCTCGTCCAGCCAGTCCAGAAGCACCTGAAATTCGTCTTCCGTCTCGCCCGGATACCCGACGATGAAGGTCGAGCGCAGGGTAATCTCCGGGCAGGCCCGGCGCCACGCGGCGATCTCGTCAAGCGTGCGCGCCGCGGCGGCAGGGCGGGCCATCCGCTTCAGCACAGCGGGATCGGCATGCTGGAACGGGATATCCAGATAAGGCAGCACCAGCCCCTCGGCCATCAGCGGGATCAGGTCGCGCACATGCGGATAGGGATAGACGTAATGCAACCGCACCCACGCGCCCAGACCGCCAAGCTCGCGCGCCAGATCGGTGATATGGGCGCGCACCTCGCGGTCCTTCCACGGGCTCGCCGCATGTTTGCGATCAACGCCATAGGCCGAGGTGTCTTGCGAAATCACCAGCAATTCCTGCACGCCCGCCTCGACGAGCTTCTCGGCCTCGCGCAGCACCGCATGGGCCGGACGGCTCGCCAGACGCCCCCGCATATCGGGGATGATGCAGAACTTGCACTTGTGATTGCAGCCCTCGGAAATCTTCAGATAGCTGTAATGGCGCGGCGTCAGCGTCACGCCCGTCGCGGGCATCAGATCGATAAACGGATCGGGCGACGGCGGCACGGCGGCATGCACCGCGTCCAGCACCTGTTCGTATTGCTGCGGCCCTGTCACGGCCAACACTTTGGGATGCGCGCCGGTGATATATTCCGGCTCCGCGCCCAGACAGCCGGTCACGATCACCCGGCCATTTTCGTTCAGCGCCTCGCCGATGGCCTGCAAGCTTTCGGCCTTGGCGCTGTCCAGAAACCCGCAGGTGTTCACGATCACCGCATCGGCACCCTGATAATCGGGCGACACGCCATAGCCTTCGGCGCGCAGCCGGGTCAGGATGCGTTCGCTGTCGACCAGCGCCTTGGGACAGCCAAGAGAGACCATCCCGATCGAGGGCTGGCCCTGGCGACGATCAGCGTCAAACCGGGGCTGGGCAATATCGGGGCGCAGATTGGGGGGGTTCTGGGACATGGGCGCCGCTTTACACCAGCCGCGCGCCTGCCGCCAGATGAGTCGCGGCCTCCGCCCCACCCCGACGCCGCGTGCCTATCAGCCCCCAACCCGCAGCCCCCAACCCCAGCGCCGCACGGGCGGACAACGCTGGGGAAACCCGCGACAATTCCCCCCGCGCCTTCGGCACCGCTTGTAGTTGCCCGGCGGGATGCTTAAAATGGGACCTCAACTGAGATGAACGGAACGGCACCCCCCGCCCCGGGGCGGTGCCATATGTTGCTGGGAGCCGACGATGTCCTGGACAGACGAACGCGTCGAGACGCTGAAGAAGATGTGGAGCGACGGGCAGAGCGCCAGCCAGATCGCCAAGGAACTGGGCGGCGTGACCCGCAATGCCGTGATCGGCAAGGTCCACCGCCTTGGCCTTTCGAACCGCACCGGCGGCACCGCTGCCGCCGCCGCGACGACCGGCACCCGCGCGGACACCGCCGCCACGCCGGAGCCCGCCGCCGCCGCCGAACCCGCGGCGGAAACGCCGCGCCCGAGCGCTCCGCCCAAACCGGAAAAACCGGCCCGCCCCGCCGCGCCGCGGCCCGAACCGGCGACCATGTCCGCCAACCCGCCGCCCAGCCCGGCGCGCAAGGCGATCATCCCCGCCGGTCAGCCGCTGCCACCGCAGCCTTCGGCCAATGAAATCTCCCCCGAAGCGCTGGCCTCGGTGCGCGAGGTCGAAAAGAAAGCCCGCCGTCTGGGCTTGATGGAACTGACCGAACGGACCTGCAAATGGCCGATCGGTGACCCCGCGACCGAAGATTTCTGGTTCTGCGGCCTCTCCGTGCAGCCCGGCAAACCCTATTGCGAGGCGCATGTGGGCGTCGCGTTCCAGCCGATGAGCTCGCGCCGCGACCGTCGCCGCTGATCCGCAGGCCGGGTCACAGCCAGATCCGCCTCCGGGCCAACATGGTCTGAAATATCAAAGCCCGGCCGCTTCGCCTGCGCGCCGGGCTTTTTCACGGGCGGGCGGTGGGTTGGTTAGCTGCCCGGCGCCTTTGGCGCACGCCAGCCGCGCCACACGCTGACCACCCGCAACGCAAAGGTCAGCGCAACCCCCAGCAACGCGACCGGCGCGGGCGCCAGCCCCAGCCACGCCCCCACCGCGACCACCGTCGCCCCGGCCAAGGCCGCCAGCGCATAGATGTCTTCGCGCAGCACGCGCGGCACTTCGGTCACCAGCAGATCGCGCAGCGCGCCGCCTCCCACCGCTGTCAGCACCCCCAGCAGCACCGCAGGCAGTGGCGCGACCCCAAGGCTCAGCGCCTTTTGACAGCCGCTTACCGCAAAAAGCCCCAGACCAGCGGCATCGAAGACCATGACCGGCTTTGCCAGCCGCTCGATCCCGCGATGAAAGGCAAAAGCACAAAGCCCCGCCGCCAGCGCGGCCAACAGGTAGCGCGCATCGCGCAGCGCCGCCGGGGGCGTGTCCCCCAGCGCCACATCGCGCAGCACCCCACCCGCCAGCGCAGCGGCCAGCGACAGGACCATGACCCCGAACAGGTCCAGTTCCCGCCGCACCGCCAGCATGCCGCCGGAAATGCCAAACACGAATGTGCCCAGCAGATCGAACCACAACTGTGACGTGATCATCTCCATGACCTGCGCGCGCCCCTGTTCTCGGACTGTCTGAAATACGCCCCGCGCCGCGTCCTAGCGCAGCACGGGCACATCGCTGCGGGCAGCCGCGACAAAGGCCGCAACCCGCGCGGGGTCTTTCTCGCCCGGTGCGCTTTCCACGCCCGAGGACACATCGACCTGCGCCGCGCCGGTCAGCCGCACGGCCTCCGCCACATTATCGGGGGTCAGCCCACCGGCCAGCATCCACGGCACCTGCCAGCTTTTGCCCGCGATCAACCGCCAGTCAAAGGCAAGCCCGTTGCCCCCCGGCAGCGCCGCATCGCGGGGCGGCTTCGCGTCGATCAGAAGCTGGTCGGCCACGGCGGCATAGTGGTCAAGCGCGGCCAGATCCGCCTCCTCCGCGATCCCCACAGCCTTCATCACCGGCAGGCCGTAGCGCGCGCGGATGGCGGCAACACGCTCCGGGCTCTCCGCCCCGTGCAGTTGTATCATGTCCAAGGGCACCCGCGCGGTGATCTCATCCAGCAGCGCGTCATCCGCATTCACCGTCAGCGCCACCTTCGCCAGCCCCAGCGGGGCGGTCAAGGCAAGCTCCCGCGCGCGGTCGATGCCCACGTTGCGCGGGCTTTTGGGAAAGAAGACGAACCCGCCATAGACCGCGCCTGCCTCGGCTGCCGCCCCCACATGTTCGGGCCGGGTCAGGCCGCAGATCTTTACCCGCACACCGCCGGGGCGGGTCCCCGCACGGGCACTTGAAGGGGGCACGAATTTCACAGGCATGGCGCAGGCTCCGCAACTGGGGATGCGGCGCGGATAGGCGGTCGCGGGCGCGGTGTAAAGCACCGCCACCCTCACAGCAGGGGCGTCAGCCCGCGCGGCGCGACGGCTCGGAGCTTTCCAGCAGGGCCAGCACCTCGTCGCCGTCCTCCTGCTCGGTCCGCAGGCGTCCGATCTCGCGCTGCAACTTCTGCTTCTCGCGGGTCTGGCGCTGCATCTCGGCCCGGTAGCGATGCTCCCGCGCCCATTCCCACACGAACCCGACGAGCAAGCCTACCGCCACACCCGCAAGCACCACCAGAAACAACGGCATCGACACGGTGAAAGGCATGTTCAGCAACTCAGCCAGATCGGCGGGCAGCAGCCGCAGCGTCACCACCTGACGGTTGGCCAAGGCCACCAGCAGCAGGCAGATCGCGATCAGGGCAAGGAATGTATAACGAATATAACGCATTGTAGGGCGGACTTTCGCAGCAGACGGTGTCAGGGCGGGCCGGGATCAGAACAGGCCAGAACAGGGCGGGCCGACGTCAGGAATCGTTCAAACGGTCGCGCAGCAGCTTGCCGGTCTTGAAGAAGGGCACATGCTTTTCCTCGACCTCTACCGCCTCGCCGGTGCGGGGGTTGCGGCCGGTGCGGGCGTCGCGTTTCTTGACCGAAAACGCCCCGAACCCACGCAGTTCGACACGGTCGCCCCGCGCCATGGCTTCGATGATTTCTTCGAAAATGGTGTTCACGATGCGCTCGACATCGCGCTGATAGAGATGCGGATTTTCGTCTGCGATCTTCTGGATCAGTTCGGACCTGATCATGCGCGCTGCTCCCCCCAAGGTGATGCGGCTCTGGCTCAACCGGTTATAGAGAACTTGAACTATAGGGCGAAAGTCACAATCGCAAAATGGTTCGCGGCGGATTTCTCCGTCTTTTCTGCGGTTTGACGGCATGAAAATGCGGCAGCAGGCGGTGCCGCGGCGCAGCGTCGCGGCACGCCCGGTCTGTGGCGCGTTTTGTTCCGCCCTGCCCCGCCTGTCCTGCACCGCAGCATGGCGAGCCAGACGAATCGCGCCGGGGCGGACCTATCGCCCCGGACCGACGCGCGGCGCGCGGGCCGTGGGAACCATCCGGCCATGAAAAAACGGCCCCGCGCGGTCTGCGCGGGGCCGTTCATATCAGCTACAGGCCCGGATCACGCGCGGAGGCGCAACCCGGTCCGGGATCAGTTGTCGCCCTTCAGAGCGGCACCGAGGATGTCGCCCAGCGACGCGCCGGAGACGGAGGAGCCATACTGTTCGACGGCCTCTTTCTCTTCGGCGATCTCGCGCGCTTTGATCGACACGCCCAGACGGCGGGTCTTGCTGTCCACGTTGGTGATGCGCACATCGACCTTGTCGCCGACCTGGAAACGCTCGGGGCGCTGCTCGGCACGGTCGCGGGACAGGTCGGAACGGCGGATGAAGGATTTCATGCCTTCGTATTCCACCTCGACGCCGCCATCTTCGATCGCAGTCACTTCGACGGTGACGATGGAGCCGCGCTTCACGCCGCCCACGGCTTCGGCGAACTTGTCACCGCCGAGAGCTTTGATGGAGAGCGAGATACGCTCCTTGTCGACATCCACTTCGGACACGACAGCCTGCACGACATCGCCCTTGCGGTAGGACTGGATCGCGTCTTCGCCGCGCTCGTCCCAGCTGAGGTCGGACAGGTGCACCATGCCGTCGATATCGCCTGGCAGGCCGATGAACAGACCGAATTCGGTGATGTTCTTGACCTCGCCCTCGACCTGCGTGCCCTCGGGATGGGTCTCGGCAAAGACTTCCCACGGGTTGCGCATGGTCTGCTTGAGACCCAGCGACACGCGACGCTTCGCGGTGTCGATCTCCAGCACCATGACGTCCACTTCCTGCGAGGTGGAGACGATCTTGCCGGGGTGCACGTTCTTCTTGGTCCAGGACATCTCGGAGACGTGGACCAGACCTTCGACGCCGGGCTCCAGCTCGACGAACGCACCGTAGTCGGTGATGTTGGTCACGCGGCCAGTGTGCACGGTGTCGATCGGGAACTTGCCTTCGACGCTATCCCACGGATCGTCCTGCAGCTGCTTCATGCCGAGGCTGATACGGTGGGTTTCCTTGTTGATCTTGATGACCTGAACCTTGACGGTTTCGCCGATCGACAGGATCTCCGAGGGGTGGTTGACGCGGCGCCAGGCCATGTCGGTGACGTGCAGCAGGCCGTCCACACCACCCAGATCGACGAAGGCGCCGTATTCGGTGATGTTCTTGACGACACCGTCCACCGCGTCGCCTTCGGTCAGCTTGGCGATGACCTCGGCGCGCTGTTCGGCACGGCTTTCTTCCAGGATAGCGCGGCGCGAAACCACGATATTGCCGCGACGGCGATCCATTTTCAGGATCTGGAACGGCTGCTTCAGGCCCATCAGCGGGCCGGCATCGCGCACGGGGCGCACATCGACCTGGCTGCCGGGCAGGAACGCAACAGCGCCGCCCAGATCGACGGTGAAGCCGCCCTTGACCCGGCCAAAGATCGCGCCTTCGACGCGGTTCTCGTCGGCATAGGCCTTTTCCAGACGGTCCCAGGCTTCCTCGCGGCGGGCCTTGTCACGGCTGATCGAGGCTTCGCCACGGGCGTTCTCGACGCGGTCGAGGTAAACTTCGACTTCGTCACCGACATTGATGTCGGGCGCTTCGCCGGGGTTGGTGAATTCTTTCAGATCAACGCGGCCTTCCATTTTGTAGCCGACGTCGATGATGGCCTGGCCCGCCTCGATGGCGATGACCTTGCCTTTGACAACCGAGCCCTCGCTCGGGGTGTCGATATCGAAGCTTTCTTGCAGGAGGGCTTCGAATTCCTCCATGGATGCGTTCGCGGACATATGTAAGCGTTTTCCTTCGGTTTCGATTTTGCTGGCCGAGCGGTTGTCTCCGCCGGTCTTGGGTTGGTCAGGTCGCGCAGGCGAGGCGGGCCCGCAAAGGCGCCACCACATCGGGATCCAATAAAACAAGGGCCGGTTGTGACCGACCCTGCTCCTTGACCCCCGTGCGCCTTGTAATCCTGCGCTTCGACAGCGGCTCTATAGTGGGAATTTCCGCAAATCGCAAGCCTTTCGCCGCCCCTCCGCGCGCGCCGCAGCCGTCACCTGACCGCCGATCCCCTGCCGATCCCCCGGCGCGTCAGCCCTGCCGGGTGCGGATGATCGCCAGCGCCTGCGCAATCGCCGTGTCGATATCCAGCGCACTGGTGTCGAGCCGCACGGCATCCTCGGCTGGTTTCAGCGGCGCGTCGGCCCGGTCCATGTCGCGGGCGTCGCGCTCGCGCACATCGGCCAGAACCTGGTCCGCCGTCACATCATGCCCCCCGGCCAGCAATTCCGCCAGCCGCCGCTGGGCCCGGATTTCCGCACTGGCGGTGACGAACAGCTTCACATCCGCATCGGGGCAGATCACCGTGCCGATATCGCGCCCGTCCAGAACCGCGCCGCCCTGCCGCCGGGCAAAAGCGCGCTGAAAATCGACGAGCGCTGCGCGCACTTCGGGCAGCGCCGCGACCCGGCTGGCCGCTTGGGCCACCTCCGGCGTGCGCAGCCCGTCGCGGGCCAGATCCTCGGCCACCAGCGCCTGTGCGGCGGCCAGCGGCTCCAACCCGTCCAGCACCCGCCGCCCCGTCGCGCGATAAAGCAATCCGGTATCCAGATGCGCATAGCCCAGCGCCGCCGCGACGGCTTTGGAAATCGTGCCCTTGCCGGCTGCGGCAGGTCCGTCGATGGCGATGGTGAACGGCATGGCAACCTCTGTCGTGATCTGGCCCCCGACCTAGCCCCCGCATCCCCGCAGGGCAAGCACCACCGCCGGGACAGCCCCCGATCCGCTCAGCCGCGCCCCGGCAATGTCCACAGCGCGCCCATGTCGAAATCGTAGCTTTCCGGCACGAACCGGTTCATGCCGCTGCCGCGATAGAGCGACAATTCGTTCAGCGCGAAATCCGTGCCATTGGTCAGGAAATCCACCCGGACATGATCGAACGGGGCGGAAATCTCCTCCGCCAGTTCCATCATCCGCGCCAGATGCGGCGGGGGCGGCGCGACCCGTGGCACATCCCCCTTGTTAAAGATCCCCAATGGCCCGCCATCGGGGGTGTAGCCCACCTGATAGGCCCCGTTGAACCGGTTGAATTCGGCCATCACATAGGCGGGCTTGCCGTGGAAACAGATAATCTTCACATCGTCGGCGGGGCTGCCATCGGCGCGGGGCACCAGCTCCTCCACCATGATCCGGCGCGGGATCGGCCAATAGGCCCATTCCTGCCGCAAGCTGCCATATTGCTTGAGCAGCCACAGCTGCGAAATCAGCCGGACCTCTTCCAGATCGAACGGCTTGCCCGGATAGCGGAACCGCAACATGCGCGAGGCGTGGTTTGGCTTGATGACCAGCCCGTCGGGCAGGCCGGTCAGATCCAGATCCGCAGGGCGGTCGGTGACCCGGTGCAACGGCACCAGCAGCGCCTCCGCCCGGGCCGCGCCCAGATGGTCCGTCAGCCACTGACGCATCCGGTATTTGTCGGCGACGACGGGATGCAGCGGGTTGCGATCATGGATCTTGCGCCACTGGATCTTGGCGTTGAAGCTCTGCGGATCGGTCAGGTCCAGCGGATAGCCGACCCGTGCCTCGAACTCCGCCCGCAGGCGGGGAAGCCCGCGCGCCCGGTCGATCCGGGCCCGCGCCCGGTCCCGCCAATCCAGAAACCGCGTCCGCGCGATCCGCCGCGCCGCGCTGTCAGGCCGCGTGCGCCCTGCGGCGCGCGTGGCTCCGGTCATGCCGTCTGTCACGTTACTCATCGCACTCGTCACCCCTTACCCCGGTCCGCGACATGCGGCCCGCCCGTTTCCCTGTCCCTTCGGTATCGCGCGCCCCGCGCCCTCGCCGCGCGCGCGCCCGCCCCCGTCACTGTTCCGCGTCACCGGCCCCCGTCAGCGGCCCGTGTCGGCCTGTGGCCTAGCCCGCGTCCCGCACCAGATCCGCGCCAAGCCCGCGCATCAGCGGCTCGAAAATCGGGAAAGACGTGGCAATCGGCCCGGCATCGTCGACGCTGACCGCCGCCTGCGCCGCCATCCCGCAGATCAGGAACGACATCGCGATCCGGTGATCCAGCCGCGCCGCACAGGTCGCGCCGCCCGGAACACCGCCCGCGCCACGGCCTTCGACGGTAAAGCTGTCCTCGGTTTCCGCCACCGTCACACCGCACAGCTCCAGCCCACGGGCCATCGCGTCGATACGGTCGCTTTCCTTGACTCGCAGCTCCTTGACGCCGCGCATCACCGTGGTGCCTTCGGCATTGGCCGCGACCACCGACAGGATCGGATATTCGTCGATCATCGAAGGCGCACGCTCAGGCGGCACCTCGATGCCGCGCATGTTGGGCGAGAACCGCGCCCGCAGATCGGCCACCGGCTCGCCGCCCTCTTCGCGCGGGTTCTCATAGGTCAGGTCCGCGCCCATTTCGATCAGCGTCTCGAACAGCCCGGCGCGGGTCGGGTTCAGCCCGATATTGGGCACCAGCACGTCCGAGCCTTCGCAGATCAGCGCCGCGCAGACCGGGAACGCGGCCGAGGACGGATCGCGCGGCACCGCAATCACCTGCGGGCGCAGTTCCGGCTGGCCGGTCAGCGTGATGACCCGACCCTCGGACGTGTCGTCGATCTGCACCTTGGCCCCGAACCCCGCCAGCATCCGCTCGCTATGGTCGCGGGTGGCTTCGGCCTCGATCACCACGGTTTCGCCCGGCGCGTTCAACCCCGCCAGCAGCACCGCCGATTTCACCTGCGCCGACGGCACCGGCACGGTGTAGCGCACCGGCACCGGATCGGCGGCACCAACCACCGTCATCGGCAGCCGCCCGCCCTGACGCCCATAGGCGCGGGTGCCAAACAGCGCCAGCGGATCGGTGACCCGTCCCATCGGACGGCCATTGAGCGACGCATCCCCGGTGAAGGTCGCGGTGATCGGGCTGGTGGCCATCGTCCCCATGATCAGTCGCACGCCGGTGCCGGAATTGCCGCAATCGATGACATTGCCCGGCTCGGCAAAGCCGCCGACACCGACGCCATGCACATGCCATGTACCGTCATCGTCGCGGCTGACTTCGGCGCCAAAGGCGCGCATGGCGCGCGCGGTGTCCAGCACGTCCTGACCTTCCAGCAGGCCGGTCACGCGGGTCTCGCCCACGGCCATCGCGCCAAGGATGATCGCGCGGTGGGAAATCGACTTATCGCCCGGCACTTCCGCCGTGCCAGTCAGGGACCGGCCCGCGCGGGCAGTCATCGGGATCGGGGCACCGTGGGCGGACATGGGCGAATTCCTCCGGGAACAGTCACGGGCGCGCGGCCGATGCGCGCCGGGTGTAGGGCAATGGTGTTGCGGGGGTTAGCGGATCGCGCGGCAGGGGTCCACTGCCCCCCGGCCCCGCCGGAGGCCACATGCGCCCCGGCGTGGCAGCAATGCCGCGCCGGGGCCGCAGGGATTGGGGCCGTTATTCGCCCGTCAGCGGCCAGATCAGCGGGATCAGCACCGCGCAAAGCAGCCCGATCGACAGGTTCAGCGGGACGCCCACGCGCAGGAAATCCGCAAACCGGTAGCCGCCCGGCCCATAGACCAGCATGTTGGTCTGGTAGCCGATGGGCGTCGAGAAGCTGGCCGAAGCCGCCACCATCACCGCGATCACCAAGGGGCGCGGATCATAGCCCAGCGCCTGCGCCAGCCCGATCGCTACCGGCGTCACCACCACCGCGACGGCGTTGTTCGACACCAGTTCGGTCAACAGCGACGTCATCAGGAACACCGCCCAAACGATCGCCACCGGCGGCAGTTCGACCAGCGCGGGCGACACCGCCTCCACGATCATTTCCACCGCGCCCGACGATTCCAGCGCCGCGCCGACGCCCAGCATGGCAAAGATCAGCGCCAACAAGCGCCCATCCACAAAGGAAAACGCCTCATCCGCGTCGATGCATCGACAGATCAGCACGATGGCCACCGCCATCACCGACAACAGGAAAATCGGTGCCACGCCCATCCCCGACAGGATTACCACGCCCGCCATCGCCGCCACCGCGACCCAGACCCGCGACCGGCGATAGGCCCGCGCCGAGGGGCGCGCCACATCGACCAGTTCCATATCCACGGCCAGCCGCTGAATATCTTCCGGCGCGCCTTCCAGCAGCAGGGTGTCGCCCACCCGCACCACCAGATCGTCCAGCTGCCGCCCGATATTCTGGTTCCGCCGATGCACCGCCAGCGGATAGACCCCGTAGCGCCGCCGCAGCCGCAGCGAGCCCAGCGAGCGCCCGACCATCCGCGCACCCGGCGAGATCAGCACCTCGACGGTTTCGGTCCGCACCGAACTCAGCTTGTCCACCGCCCGCAACTGCTTGTTTTCCTGTAGCGACAGCAGTTCCGACATCTCGGTGCGCAACACCACGCGGTCGCCCGCCTCCAACTCGACCGAGGCCATGTCGCGCCGCAGCGACGCATCGCCCCGCAGCACGTCGATCAGCCGCACGCCTTCGCGCTTGAACAGATCGACTTCGGTCACCGGTTGGCCGATCAACTCCGATCCCTCGGGCACGGCCACTTCGGTAAAGAACTTCATCTTGGATTTGTTGGACAGCAGCGTGGCCATGCTGTCGCGCTCCGGCAGCAGCTTCGGCGCGATCACCCGCAGATAGATCATGCCCCACGCGACGACAAAGATCGCCAGCGGCGTGACCTCGAAAATATGGAACGCCTCCAGCCCGTTGCGCCGCGCGACGCCGTCCACCAACAGGTTGGTCGAGGTGCCGATCAGCGTCAGCGTCCCGCCAAGGATCGCGGCATAGCTGAGCGGCATCAACAGCTTTGACGCAGGCAGGTTCAGCGTCCGCGCCAACTGCACGAAAATCGGGATCATCACCACCACGACCGGCGTGTTCGACACGAACGCGGACGCCAGCACCACAAACCCGATCATCGCCCCCACCGCGATCTTGGGCCGGGCGGCGGCGTTGCGGTCGGCAAAGCTGGTGAACCAGTCCAGCGCACCGGTGCGCACCAGCCCGCCCATCACCAGAAACATCGCGGCGATGGTCCACGGCGCCGGGTTCGACAGCACCTCCAGCGCGTTGTCATAGGGCAGCACCCCCGTGGCCAGCAGCACCGCCACCCCGGCGATGGCCACGACCTCGGTCGGAAAGATCTCCTTCACGAACAGAAGGAACATGACCGCGACGATACCCAGCGCGAAAAAGGCATCATAGGGCGGCTCGATGAGGAGGAAATTCATGGACGGTCCCGATCAGGAAATTCCAGCCATTCTTAGCGGCGCCTGCGAAGGACACAAGCGCTGCCGCAGCGCGGCACCCTCGCCGTGACGCAGGAAACCGACGCGCGATGATAGCGCCACCATCGTAAGGGCCCTAGCCCCGCGCGCGCCCCGCGTCCCGGCAGGCCACTGTCAGGGAAGTGCGCCGCGTCGCCCTGCATTGCCGATAACGGACCCCAGCGGACAGGCCTACAGTGCGCTGACATATGGAGTGATCGAAAGCCCCTACCCGCTCAAGCGCAACCGCCCGCGAACAAGGCGAAGCCGCGCGGGCGAGCGCCTGCCCGTCCCGGCGGGCTGGCGCTTTGCCACCCTCACGCTAACTTCCGAGCAGGGAGGGCCATGGCGACCATAAAGCGCACCGCCCCACCGCAGCAGCGCCATCCCACGGGCAGGCTCACGGTGCGCTACGGCTCAGACGCGCGGGGCAGCAACGACGCTCCCGCGACACACCCTTAGGGTCCAGCCTGCTCCAGCCGCCCGCCTTGGCGCACCTGCACCGCCCGCGTGGCGCGGCCCGTGCGGTCGTCGGTCTCGACATAAAGCCCGCACAGCGTCGCCTCGCCCAGCGCGGGCTGGAACCGGCCCTTCGGCATGCCGGTGACGAAGCGGCGCAGAGGCTCCTCCTTCTGCATGCCGATCACCGAATCATAATCGCCGCACATGCCCGCATCCGACTGAAACGCGCAGCCGCCCGGCAGGATCTGCGCGTCCGCGGTGGGCACATGGGTGTGGGTGCCGACGACGATGCTGGCGCGCCCGTCGCAGTAATGCCCCGCGGCCATCTTCTCGGATGTCGCCTCGCAATGGAAATCGATCAGGCTGGCCTGCACCATACCGCCGCGCGGGTAGCTTTTCAGCGCCAGTTCCAGCGCCGAAAACGGATCGGCAAAGGGCCGCTTCATGAACACCTGCCCCAGCGCCTGCGCCACGAGAACCTTGCGCCCGCCCGGCGCGTCATAGACCCGCGCGCCCCGCCCCGGCGCGTCCTTGGCGTAGTTCAGGGGCCGGATGATGCGCGGCTCGGTATTGGCGAATTGCAGCATGTCACGCTGATCGAAGGCATGATCGCCCAGCGTCAGCACATCCGTGCCCGCATCGAGAAGCCCCTTCGCATGTGCCGCCGAAAGCCCCACGCCCGAAGTCGCGTTCTCGCCGTTGACCACCACGAAATCGAGCTTCCAATCCCGGCGCAGCGCAGGCAAGCGCTCCGCCACCGCGTCCCGGCCAGCCCGGCCCATCACATCGCCCAGAAACAGTATCTTCATGGCTTATGCCCTAGGCCCGACGGGTTTCCGGTGCAAGTGCGATCCGTATGACCCGTACGGATGAGGCCGCACAACCGCCGCCCGCGAAGCGAGCGGGCGAGCGCCTACCCGCCCCAACGGGCTGGCTCAACGCGCATATGGGACATCGAGGATGCGGCACGCCCTTCGGAACTCAGCACACCCGCTCGCGGACAAGCCCGCAGGGCGCGAGAGCGAGCGCCTGCCCGTCCCGGCGGGCTGGCTCACGTCACGCACATAGAACACCGAAGATGCGGCACGTCCTCCGGACCTCAGCGCACCCGCTCTCGGACAAGCCCGCAGGGCGCGAGAGCGAGCGCCTGCCCGTCCCCACGGGCTGGCGCTGTGTCACCCCGCGCTGACCTCGGAACGGGGAGGAACCCGACCACCATAAAGCACACCCGCCCATCCGCAGCTGCGCCACCCCACGGGCAGGCTGCCGTCGCGCCCGGACTCAGCGCGGCAGGATCAGCCCCAGTTCGGTCACCACCCCGCCCACCGGGCGGTCGAAGGGGCCGACAGGCAGGTAGTCGACCTGCTGCCCGCTATAGGCCACGCCCAGCGTCGCGACATCGGGAAACGCAGCGGCGGTGCGGTCGTAATAGCCCCCGCCATAGCCCAAACGCTGGCCATCGGCGGTAAAGGCCAACAGCGGCTTCAGCATCAGATCGGGCACCACGACACGGCCATCCTCGTCACGCCCGCTCGCCCCGCCGGGGCGGGGGATATGGGCGCCGTAATGGCTTTCGTCGGTGGGGGCGCCCGGTGTCCACAGGCGGAATTCCAGCGGCTGTCCCTGCGCCACCGTGACCGGCAGCGCGATGCGGCGGCCCTGCTCGGCCAGCGCGGCAAGCGCCGGGCGCGGATCGATCTCGGATGCGATGGGCCAATATCCCGCCACGATGCCGCCTTTGGGCACCAAGGGCAGCACCGCCTCGCTCAGCGGGATGACCAGCTGACAGGCCGCACGCCGCCCCATTTCCCGCGCAATCGCCGCGCGCCGCACCTTGGCTTCGGCGCGGGCCTGTGCCTTGGCGGCGGTCAGCATATCGCCGGTCAGCACGCTCATAACAAAATCACGCTCGCCAGCCCGAGAAAGGCAAAGAAGCCCACCACATCCGTCACCGTGGTCACGAACGCGCCAGAGGCCAGCGCCGGGTCCACGCCCACCTTATCGAGCGCGACCGGCACCAAAATCCCGGCAAGCCCCGCGATCACGAGGTTCACCACCATCGCCAGCCCGATCACATAGCCCAGCTGCGGCGAGCTGAACCAGAACAGCCCGACAAGCCCCATGACCACGGCAAAGATCAGACCGTTGACCAGCCCCACCCCGGCCTCCCGCCGGACGACGCGCCAGACGTTCGAGCCGGTCAGGTCGCGGGTCGCGATGGCCCGCACCGCCACGGTCAGCGATTGCGTGCCCGCATTCCCGCCCATCGACGCGACGATCGGCATCAGAACCGCCAGCGCGACGATCTGGGTGATGACGCCCTCGAATTGCGCGATGACCAGCGATGCCATGATCGCGGTGACAAGGTTCACGGCCAGCCACGGCAGGCGCTGCCGCGTGGTGTCGATCACCCGGTCGGACAGAGAGCCTTCACCCACACCGGCCAGACGCAGGATGTCTTCCTCGGCTTCCTCATCCAGAACGGCCATCGCATCGTCGATGGTGATGACGCCCACCAGCCGTTCCTCGGCATCGATCACCGGCGCCGAGATCAGGTGATACTGGTTGAACGCATAGGCGACCTCGGCCTCCGGCTGCTCCACGCCGAAGGTGCGGAAACTGTCTTCGGTGATGTCGGCCAGCCGGGTGCTGCGCGGGCTAGACAACATCCGCCCCAACGCGACATAGCCAATGGGCCGCATCCGCGGATCGACCAGCATGATATGGTAGAATTGATCGGGCAGTTCATTGTCTGCGGCGCGCAGAAAATCGATGGTCTGGCCGACATCCCAATGTTCCGGCGCGCGCACCACCTCGCGCTGCATCAGACGACCGGCGGAATATTCCGGGAAGGCCAGCGCCTGTTCGATCTGCGCCCGGTCGATCGCCGGCAGCGCCCCCAGAATCAGCGCCTGCTGGGATTCTTCGAGGTCTTCGAGCAGGTCGACCACATCGTCCGAATCCAGATCGCGCACCGCGTCGGACAGAGTTTCCTGTGGCAGCGCAAGGATCACCTCCTCGCGCAGCCCCTCGCGCAGTTCCGACAAGATCTCCCCGTCGATCTCACTGCCCCAGACCTCAAGGAACACCCGGCGGTGCCGGTCGTCGAACTGCTCGATAAGGTCGGCGATGTCGGCGGGGTGGAGCGGGTCCAGCAGGACGGTCAGCGCCGCCGCATCTTCGGCGTCGATGGCGTCCAGAACCTCGCGCACGCGGCCCGCATCCAACTGCGGATCGAACTCCTCGCGCGGCTCTTCGGGGGGGATGCCGGGGGCGGGCGCGCCCGGGCCCGCAGCGGCGCTTTCCGCGGCGCGCGCGGTGTCGATGTCGGTGTCGTTCTGATCCGCCCGGTTCGCCATCTCAACCCCGCTTCGCTCGGTCACTTTTGCGCACCATAGGCGAGGGTCAGGGAGGCGCAACCGCTTGTGCACGCATTGCACGACCGCGTTTCGCACATATCGCGACAAGCTGTTTGATCCGCCCCCCGGCTTTGTGCGTAAACTGGACATGACAGGAGCAGCAACTCACGCCGCAACGGCACCGCGCAGGCATGGCACCCCCCCGCCCGGCCTGCCTTTGGCAATGAAAGGTCGCATGATCGGAGACGATCCCGACAAACGCCCCCCGCAGGACCGGCCACGCGACAGCGTGCCCGATAGCCCTCCCGCGTCTGGAACCCTTGCGGATACAAGCGCTTCGCCCAGCGCGGCCCCCTCCCCTGTCCCCGCCGCCGATCCGCAAATGGATGCCTATGCGCGCGCGCTGCGCCGGGTCGCGCTCCACCGGGATGAGGCCGCCTTTGCCGAACTGTTTCAATATTTCGCCCCCCGAATCCGGGCGTGGCTCATCAAAACCGGCTGCGCCGCCGCTCAGGCGGATGAGGTCATGCAGGACGCCATGACGCTCGTCTGGCGCAAGGCCCGGCTCTATGATCCCGCGCGGGCCGGGGCGGCGACATGGATTTTCACCATCGTCCGCAATCGCCATATCGACCTGATTCGCAAACAGCGCCGCCCGGAGCCCGAAGACCTGCCATGGGCCGCCAGCGAATCCCCCGACCCCGAAGCGACGGTCGCCGTGACGCAGGACAGCGCCGCCCTGCGCGCCGCCATCGCCCGCCTGCCCCAGCGCCAGCGCGACGTCATCGCGCGCGCGTATTTCGCGGATCTCTCCCATAGCGAAATCGCAGAGGTGATGAACCTGCCGCTCGGCACCATCAAATCCCGCATCCGGCTGGGGCTGGAGCGCCTGCGCCACGAGCTGAGTGCCCGACAATGACCGATCTGCCCCTCATTCGGCACCACATCCCCGATACCGTGCTTGCCGCCTATGCCGCAGGGTCGCTGGACGAGGCTTTCGCGCTGGTCGTCGCCTGCCATCTGTCGCTTTGCGATACCTGCCGCGCCACCGTCGCGGCGGTCGAGGCCACGGGCGGCGCGCTGCTCGAAGATACGACACCCGCCCCCCTGCCGCCCGGTGCGCTGGACGCCATGCTGGCCCGGCTGCGCGCCGAACCTGACGACGCGGTGGACGACATGCTCGAGGATCCCGCGCTAGCGGCCAAGCCCGCACCCATCGCCCTGCCCGCGTCGCCCACCGACACCGCCTTTCCCGCGCCGCTCGGCGCCTATGCTGCCGCCAGCGCTGAAACCGTCCGCTGGCGCAGTGTCGGCGGCGGCGTCCGACAGGCCGTTCTGCCCTGCGCGGGCCGGGCCAAGGCGCGGTTGCTCTACATCCCCGCCGGGACCGAAATGCCCGACCATTCCCATCGCGGCATGGAAATGACGATGGTTCTGCAAGGCGCGTTTTCGGACGAGGTCGACCGCTTCACATTCGGCGACGTGGAAATGGGCGACGAAGATCTGCACCACACCCCCGTGGCCGAAGCCGGACGCGATTGCATCTGCCTTGCCGCCACCGACGCGCCCTTGCGGTTCCGGGGTTGGCTGCCGCGTCTGGCCCAACCGTTCATCGGCATCTGATGCCCGATGCCGCCCTCGGCCCCCTCCGCCCCACGGATGACGACGCCCGCGCGCAGGCCCGTGACCTGATCGACACCGCCCGCTTCGCAGCACTTGGCGTGTTGTCGGACGGGGTGCCGATGGTCAGCCGCGTGGCGCTTGCGACCGATGCCTGCGGCACCCCGGTCAGCCTGATCTCCGACCTTGCTCTGCACACCGCCGCGCTGCGCGCCACACCCGCCTGCTCGCTCCTGCTGGGGGAGCCGGGCGCGAAGGGCGATCCCCTTACCCATCCGCGCCTGACGCTTCAGGCCCGCGCCGAATTCATCGCCCGCGACAGCGCAGACCATCCCCGCCTGCGCGCCCGCTACCTCGACCTGCGGCCGAAATCGGCGCTCTATCTCGACTTCGCGGATTTCAATTTCGTGCGTTTCGTCCCCGCGGCGGCGATGTTGAACGGCGGGTTCGGGCGGGCGTTTCACCTGACCCCCGCCGATCTGGCCCCACGGGGGTAACAGGCCCCGCCCCCTACCCAGCGCCCCCACCGGCCTAGTTTGGCGCGTCCACCCGCCCGGTGATATGCACCCGGCCATGCACCGGCTCCGGCCAGACGACCTCCACCGCGTCGCCATCGGTGCCCCGCTCGACCCGCACGAACGGATAGGCATAGACCCCGTCGCCCGCCGCATTGCGGATCTCGCCCTCCATCACGATATTCTCGACATTGCGCGCGCGCCCGTCGAACGGCAGGTAGCCGTCGAACGCCACCACCCATGTCTTGGCATCCGTGGCCTGATCCATCTGCACCGTCACGGGATTGACCGTCACCTGATCGATGGCGGTGAACAGGTTGCCCTCGAACCGCAGGTTGCGGCAGCGGCCCATATCCAGCGCGGCCAGCGTGTCATCGACCTTCTCCACGCGGTTGATCGATCCGTTCAGCGACTTGAACGTGTTGCCAGTGACGTTCAGCCCGTGGATGTAATGCCCCGCGCCATAGGGCTTCACCACCAGCCACGAAAACCACGGCGCCACGTCGATCGCGGTAAAGATATTCCCGACGATCGTCAGCCCGCCGAAACTGTATTCGTTGGAATGCTCCGGCGCGGCGTCATGCTCGTTGGTCCATTCGATGAACGAATTGTCGATATAGTTGCCGTTTATCAGCATCTTGACGTTGGTGTTGGTCAGCACCAGCCCGGCGGTGCGGATGCCATCGGGCTCGTGATCGTCCTGAAACCAATGGTTGCCCGCATAGATATGCCCCGCCCCGCCGGAGACCACGAAATGCCGGAACCGCACGGCGCGATTGTCGCGGATCTTGGTGTCGTTGGCATTGACGTTGATCGCGATGGTTTCGCGCGCGCTGACCGGCAGTTGCTGCTCGCGGCTCAGGAACTGACAGCGATCCACCAACATCCCCTGACAGCCCCGCCCGGTGGAGGTGATGCCCCGGTCCTTCATATTGCTGAAAAAGCAGTCCCGCACATGGAAGATCAACCCCGCAGGCGGCAGCATCACGGCAGAGCCAAGGCTGTTGCACTGAAATTCCAGATCCGCCAGCACCACGCGGCTCACATCGGAAAACCCCGAAAAATCGAGCGCATATTTGAACCGGCGGAAGGTGTAGTTCTGCGTGCCCACCGCGTCATGCAGCTCCGCCGACAGCTCCAGCGTCGCGGCGCCCACATTCTTGGAGGTGACATAGACCTCCCGCCCCACGCCCGCGCCGGTGACCAGCGCGCCGACCGGCACATTGGCGATATCGGCCACATTGCTCAGCCGCTTCGGGTCGGACGCCGAATAGCTCGCCTGCGAGGTCACTACCGTATCGGCCCATTCGGCGCTGTCCCGCAGGTAGAAGCTGCCATTGCGGATCACCCGCCGGATGGCGGAACTGTCGCGGGTGCCGACCACTGCATGCACGTCGATCGGGGCGGTCAGGTCCACATTGCGCCCGCCCATGTCCAGCGCGTCGTGATCGGCGAAATTGAACAGCGCCTGCAACGCGCGGCGGAACCCTTCGGTCTCATCGCCAAACGCATCGGCATAGGCGGGCAGGTTGAAATTGCGTGTCAGGGTCAGCCGCGCCGATGCGGGCATCTCGACCGTGCCGACAAACCGGGCGGGGCTGGCAAGGCTCACGTTGCTTTCCAGCCGGTAGCGCCCGGCCGAGATCAGAACCTCCCCTCCCTGCGCCTGCGCCGCCGCATCCGCCGCCGCAAAGGCCGCGCTGTCATCCGCAACCCCGTCGCCCACCGCGCCGTAATCGCGCACATCGACCGCGCCCAGCATTTGCGCCAGATACGCCACCGTCACGTCCTCGACCCGCAGGTCGTCGATCCGCACCACCCCGCCATCCGGCCCAGTCAGGTCCAGCCCGACATGGGCATAGGCAGGCGCGGTGCCCCAGACCATATCCACCCCGCCGCGCTGCCCGGAGCCGATGATCGCGGTGACCTCGACCACCTCGCCATATTGCGCCAGCGCCACGCTCGGCCCCGTCTCGACCAGCCCTGCCACATGGGTCAGGCTCGCATCCCCCGCCCATGCCGCGATCCGCACATTCGGCAGGTTGCCCGACATCGCCTTCACCCGCGCGGTGACGCGCAGATACATGCCGGGCCTGTAGGGTGTCTCGCCCATATAGCGGATCTGCTCGGTCGCGTTGAGCTTCACGATCTCCAGACAGCCTGCAAAATCCGCATCCGCCGGAACGAAGGCCGCCGTTGGCACCCCGTCCAACGTCGTCGATCCGGGTGTGCCATCGCCATTGGCCCACACCTCCAGCCCGTTGGCAAAGACAGGCGGCATCAGTGTCAGACCATCGGTAATCGCCATGTTCATCGCAGGATCCCCTTCCCCCGGCAGGCCCCGCGCCGGGCGACCTGCAAACCATCTGGGCCCCGAGGTCTCGCACCATCGGGGAATGCGCAGCAGACTGCACAGGGATCATGGAGATAAGTTTAGGGCACCGTGCGGTGGGGTGTTGCAGGGCCCGCCTGCCGGGCGCTGCGGGCGGGAATCAGACCGAAGGCGTCGGCGCTTCGAGCAGCTCCACCCCGTTGATTTTCCAGTCACCTTCGATTTGGATCATCTCATATTGCAGCGCGTGAAACCGGCCTGCGGCATCGGTGATGTAGACCGTCTGCACTTTCGTCGCGCCCCGTGGCTCGACCCCGCCGAATCGCACCTGCGCATTGTCCCAGACCATCGGGTAGCCTTCGGCGACCATGCCCGCGAACATCTCCGGCGTGGCAAACATGCCTTGGATCATCGGGGAGGCATGATCGAAGGCCCGCGTCGCATCCCGCGCCACGAACGCCTGCAACTGATCCGCGATCACCCCCTGCAACGCGGCGTCCTGCGCGGCGACAGGCGCGGCGATGACAACGGCCACAGCGGCCAAACCAAACGGGTAAAAGCGGCGATCCATGCGGGGTCCTCCTCAGGTCTTGCCTAAGATACGGGTCCACCGCGCAGATGGTTTCATTTTAGATCACAGCCACCGCCGGGACGGGCGCCGGGATGGCCGCTTAAACCGTCATATGCCGCGCGCGCGTGCCCCGCTCGATCGCGGCGGCGTGCAGACGCCCGATATCTAACTCATAGCGGATTTCTTCGAGAATCCGCGCCTCCGGCCCCTCGATCGCGCCATCGGCGGCGGCGACATCGCAGGCCAGCGCGTATGCCGTTTCGTTCAACTTCTCCGGCAAACGGTCCCGCATCAGCGCAAACAACTGGTCCAGCCCGTCTTCGGCCTCGAACAGGGTGAACACCAGATGCGAAATCTCCCCGATGCTTTCCTGATCGAAATCCCGGAACACCGGCAGGTGATTGACGATGCGCTGGATGGTCACCAACTCGGAGGTGCGCATATTCTCGTCAGAGGCCGAGACCGCGATCATCAGCGCGACAAGGCATTGCTGCGGGGTAAGCTCGGCGGTGTCGGTGATCACGGGAGGCAGTCCTTCGGGGCTGGGGGATCGCGGTTGGAACCATGTTTATTGACGCGGCAACGGTGCCGCAATAGGTAGCGAACCGGCCCGGCGCGACCAGACGCGCAGGCCCGATGTCCTGTCCCAAGATGCGAGAAAACCCATGACTGAGTTGCGCGATGCCGCGATGTCCTCCAAGGCCTGGCCCTTCGAAGAGGCGCGCCGCGTGCTCAAACGGGTTGAAAAGACGCCGCCTGAAAAGGGGTTCGTGCTGTTTCAGACCGGCTACGGCCCGTCGGGGCTGCCGCATATCGGCACCTTCGGAGAGGTCGCCCGCACCACGATGGTGCGCCGCGCGTTCGAGATGATCTCCGACATCCCGACCAAGCTGATCTGCTTTTCCGATGACATGGACGGCTTCCGCAAGGTGCCGACCAACCTGCCCAATCAGGATATGTTGGCCGAGGATCTGCACCTGCCTCTGACCCGCGTCCGCGATCCGTTCGGCACCCATGAGGGCTTCGCGCAGCATAACAACGCCCGGCTCTGCGCGTTCCTCGACAGCTATGGCTTCGAATACGAATTCGCCTCCGCCACCGATTACTACACCTCGGGCCGGTTCGATGAGATGCTGCTGACGGCGCTGGAGCGGTTCGACAAGATCATGGCGATCATGCTGCCGACACTGGGGGCGGAGCGTCAGGCGACCTATTCGCCGTTCCTGCCGGTCAGCCCCAAAACCGGCAAGGTGCTGCAAGTGCCGACGCTGGAACGCAATGTCGCTGCCGGCACGATCGTCTACGAAGAACCCGATGGCGAGCGCGTGGAAATCCCCGTCACCGGCGGCAACGTCAAAATGCAGTGGAAGCCGGACTGGGCCCTGCGCTGGGCCGCGCTTGGCGTCGATTACGAGATGTCCGGCAAGGATCTGATCGACAGCGTCACCCAATCCGCCAAGATCTGCCGCGCGCTGGGCCAGACCCCGCCGGAAAGCCTGTCTTACGAGTTGTTCAACGATGAGACCGGCCAGAAGATCTCCAAATCGAAGGGCAACGGCCTGTCGATGGAAGAATGGCTGACCTATGCCGCGCCCGAAAGCCTGCAATACTTCATGTATCAAAAGCCCAAAACTGCGAAGCGGCTCTATTTCGACGTGATCCCGAAGGCCGTGGACGAATACCACCAGCAGCTGCGCGCCTTCCCCGATCAGGACCAGAAAGCCCAGTTGGCGAACCCGGTGTTTCACATCCACGGCCATGACGTGCCGGACTCGAACATGGTCGTGCCGTTCGCGATGCTGCTGAACCTCGCCTCCGTCTCCGGGGCCGAGGATAAAGACACGCTTTGGGGCTTCATCCGCCGCTACGCCCCCGACGCCAGCCCAGAAACCCATTCCGATCTGGATGCGGCGGCAGGCTTTGCGGTGCGCTATTACGAAGACTTCGTGCGCCCCGAAAAGACCTACCGCGCGCCCACCGAACAGGAGCGCGCCGCGCTCACCGACCTGCGCGACCGGCTGGCCGTATGGGATGGCGGGCTGGACGCCGAAGACCTGCAAAGCATGGTGTTCGCCGTCGGCAAGGACCACGAATTCGAGCCGCTTCGCGCTTGGTTCACCGCGCTTTACGAGGTGCTTCTGGGCGCAAGCCAAGGCCCCCGTTTCGGCGGCTTCATCGCGCTTTACGGCGTGGATGAAACCGTGGCGCTCATTGACCGCGCCTTGGCCGGCGACTTGGCCTGACCCAACCGGCCCTGAGCGGCCACCGACGGCGCCCGCGCCATCCCGCACCGCTACGCGCCAGCCTGTCCCACAGGCTGGCGCTTTTGCTTTACCGTCTGCCATTTTCCACCGGCAGGGGAACCACAGCGTCCCATGCGGCGTTTGATTTCCGAAGCCGCGATTAGGAGTTTATCACATGGAATATGGTTTTTTCGGCCTTCTGGTCCTCGTGGCAGATATCTTTGCCATTTATAACGTGCTGTCCTCCAGCGCCTCGACCCTGTCGAAGATCGTCTGGACGATCGTCATTCTGGCGCTGCCGGTGCTGGGCTTTGTCGCTTGGCTCATCTTCGGGCCGCGCAGCCGTTCCGGCGCTCGGATCTAATCCGAAGCGACCGACCTCACGACCTCCAAGGTATCCACGCCTATGGTGTGGAGACGAGTATCAGGCCCGCCCTTGCCCGGCGGGCCTTTTTCATGCGCAAACCTTGGGGATCAGATCACCCCGGTTTCCGACCAGCGGCGCAGCAGCGTCATTTGCAGCCGCTTGGCCCGCCCGTTCCACGCCGCGCCGCCATCGGGGCGCTCGCGGTCCTCGCGGCTAAGCTGCGCGCGCAGATCCTGATCCGCCATCACCATCGCAAAGGCCAGTTCCCGCCCGTCGGCCATCGTCTGAAACCCGCAGAGCGCGGAGACGAAATTCAGCGTGCCGGTCTTGGCGCGGACCTGCGCGGGATGATTTTTGACGATGGTGTAATTGGCGTCCCGCATGGGCACGGATTTCAGAATGCCCCGGATTTCCGCCACCGGCCCCAGACGGGTCAGCGCCCGCACCATGTCGTTGGGGCTTATGCCGCTTTGCTCGCCCAAGCCGGAGTGATCGACGAACCGTGCATCACCCGTCTCGGCCATCGCCTGTAGCCATTCGGTCATGCGTCCGGCGCTGTCGGGCAGATCGCTGGGCCGCTCCCCGCGCGCGGCGGTCGCGGCCATGCCCACGGCCTCGGCGGTGATGTTGGTGGAATAGAGCAACATATCTTCGAGGATCACGCGCAGCGGCTGGCTCAGGCTTTCGGCCATCAGCACCATATCGCGCGGCAGGCTTTCGATCGTGACGGGTTCAGGCGTGGTGATCCCGTTGGAGCGCAAGAGCCCCCGGAACACATCGGCGCAATAGGCCTGCGGATTATGGACAGGTAGCCACCGGCTGCCCCCGGAGCCAAGCGCCTGCGCCGCCACGGTCCAGTCGTCGCGGGCTCCGGCCGCCTGATAGGTATAGATCGGCAGCGCGCGGTCCACGGCCTCGATCCGCGAGGTGCTGACAGCGGGGCGATAGCGCCCGGACCGCGCATCCATCGTCAGCTCATAGCCTGCATTCGCCCGGCGCCATTCAAAATGCACCCGGTTGAAATTGAGGTTCAGCCCGGACACCCCGGGGCTGTAGCCCACATGATCGGGCTGGCCGGGATCGATGGTGGGCACCTGCGGCAGCGCCGCGCCCCAGATCAGCAGACGGCCCGTAATTTCCACCAGCCCCTTGGCTTTCAGCGCCAGAACCAGATCACCCAGACGGTCGGTATCAAGCGTGGGATCGCCGGAGCCCGCAAGGATCAGATCGCCGTCCAGCCGCCCGTCCACCACCGGCGCGGTCGCCAGAACGCGGGTGCGGAACATGTAGCTCGGCCCCAGCCGATTGAGCGCATAAAGCGCGGTGATCGCCTTGGCGGTCGAGGCGGGCGGCAGGGGCATATCCCCGCCGGACTGCTCCAGCACCTCCCCCGTTTCGGCATCTGCCACGGTCACCGCGACCTTCCCGCTCAGCCCGGCTGCGGCGATCACATCGGCCAGCGGCGGCGGCGGGGGTGGCGGCGGCTTCGCGGCCTCCTCGGGCGGGAGCGCGGGACGCGGGCGCGGGGTCAGAGAGGTCAGCGGCGCATTGGCCATCGCGGGCGCTGCCGCACCGGCAAGCAGCCCACCCAGCAAGGCGCGGCGCGAGAGTCGATTAGGTCCGGTCATGCCGCGAAACTTGGCAAAATGCCCGCCCCCTCACAAGAGCGCTGTGGCCCAGATAACCGGAATGTCACCGACGCGTGGGCCAGCCAAGACCCGATACGGCGGGCCTTTGCGGGCCGAGGCGCGCCGGATCAGCCCCAGCCGCCGCTGGCCCGGATCGCGGTGGAGGAGATGTTGGACATGGGAATGTTGATGAAGCACCACGCGGGCGGCGCACAATGCGGCAGCTTGTGGCTTTCATAGGCCGGAACGCGCCAGCGCCCGTAGCGGTCGGCGGCCTTCGACATGCGGGCCGACAGCCGTTGACCGGGCCGCGCCATGACCCCCACGGGGACGTTTTCCATGATCCAATCCCAGCGTTCCCATTTCGGGAATTGCACCATGTTGTCGGCCCCCATCAGCCAGACGAACCGGGTCGCGGGGTAACGGGCGCGCAGTTTTTGCAGCGTCTCGGCGGTGTAGCGCGTGCCCATCTGCGCCTCGATATCGGTCACGTCGACACGGGGATGGGTCATGATCTCGCGGCTGGCCGCCAGCCGTTTGTCCATCGGGGCGGGGCCGTTCACCTTCAACGGGTTGCCGGGGGAGACCAGCCACCACAACCGATCCAGCCCGAAGCGTTTCATCGCTTCGAGACTGATATGCACATGCCCGGCATGAGGCGGATCGAACGATCCGCCCAGCAGCCCGATACTCTGGCCCGGCCGGATCAGGGGTGTGGTGTATCTCATTGCGCCGGGCTACCCGATCCGAACGGGGCGGAAAAGCCCAAAGCAGAACGCTGCGTCAGCAGGAGCGGCCCGGCGCGTCTTTCCGGTGTCAGGCGGACTTACGGTCCGCAGAAGCGGCAGAGGTGCTGCCAGAGGGCGTGGAAGCGGCGGTGCCGGGGGTGTCGGAAACCCCGGTGGCGTCCGCTGCATTGCGGCTGTTGGCGTCGAGGAATTCAAGCACCAAAGGCCGAATGTTGTTGCGCCACGAGCGCCCCGCGAAAATCCCGTAATGCCCCGCATCCGGTTCCAGATGGTTGGCCTTCTTGCTGTCAGGCAGGCCGGTCAGCAGGTCCAGCGCGGCGACGCATTGGCCGGGGGCGGAAATGTCATCCTTTGCGCCTTCGACCGTTTTGACCGCCACATCGGTGATTTTCGAGATATCGACCCGCTTGCCCGCAACCTCGAATTCGTTGCGCGCGATTTCGCGATTCTTGAACACACGTTCGACGGTCGAAAGGTAGAACTCCGCCGTCATGTCCATCACGGCCAGATATTCGTCGTAGAACTTGTTGTGGCGGTTGCTGTCGCCCGCCTCGCCCTTGGCCACGGCCATGATCTGATTGAAGAACGCATTGGCGTGGGTTTCCGCGTTCATCGCGATGAACGAGGTCAGCTGTTGCAGACCGGGATAGACCAGCCGCCCCGCCCCCGCATATTTGAAGCCGACACGCTGGATCACATATTGCTCCAGCTGGCCCATCGTGACGGAGGCGCCGAAATCGGTCACCTCGGTCGGGGCCGCGCCGGGATCGATCGGCCCGCCGATCAGCGTCAGCGTCGCGGGCTGGGCGCTGGGGTCTTCTTCCGCCAGATAGGCGGTGGCGGCCAGCGCCAGAGGCGCCGGTTGGCAAATCGCGATGACATGGATATCGGGGCCCAGATGGCGCATGAAATCCGTCAGATAGAGGGTGTAATCCTCGATATCGAACTTGCCCTCGGACACCGGAATGTCGCGGGCGTTGTGCCAATCGGTGACATAGACCTCGCAATCGGGCAGCAGCGACACGACGGTCGACCGCAGCAGCGTCGCGTAATGGCCCGACATGGGCGCGACCAGCAGGACACGGCGGCGTTTGCCTTCGCGGTTATGCACCTCGAAGCGCAGCAGGTCGCCAAAGGGTTTTTCCATCTCGGTGACGACTTTCACCAGATGATCGCGGCCATCGTCGCAGACGACGGAGCCGATATCCCAATCCGGCTTTGCCACCATGCGGGCAAAACTGCGTTCCGTGACCTCGCCCCAGGCGGCGGTCATCTGAATCAGCGGGTTCGCCGTCAGGCCGAACACGGGGTAGGAGTACATGGCCTTGGCGCTTGCACCCAGCCATTGATTGGTGACCCTGACAGTTTCCATCAGGTCGTAGGTCGCCATGTATTTCATCTGCTTCCCTCTCATGGGTCCGCACTCGAAATGAGGTCGGGGGTGTAATAGCCGCTTTGCCTCCCCAACCCGCAGGCGCTACCCTCTACGGAAACTAGGGGGGAATCCGCACGATGACAACTGACCAAAAAGTGCAGGGCCCGGACGGAACCGGCGGCAAGGGCACAGGCGGCAAGACCGGCACCGACGCGGCCAGCGCCGCTGAAACCGAATTGCTGGAAGAAAACCTGCGCAAGATCGACGCGCTGACCAAGCGCCTGATCGCGGCCTTTTCCCAGAAGCGTCAGATCGATCCGTCCCTACAGGGGCCGGGACAGGATCTGATGCTGAAAGCGTCGACCGCCTATATGACGGAATGGATGTCGAACCCCGCCAAGCTGCTGGAACATCAGATCAGCTACTGGGGCAAGACGCTGAAACACTATGTCGATGCGCAGCAGGCGATGATGCAGGCCCCGCTCAGCCCGCCGCAGGACCCGACCCCGACGGATAAGCGATTTTCGGACCCGCATTGGGCGACGCATCCCTATTTCAACTACCTCAAACAGCAATACATGCTGTCGAGCGAGGCGATGCGGCAGGCCGTCGCCGATGTCGAGGGGCTGAGCCCAAAGGACAAGCAGCGGCTAGAATTTTTCTCGCGGCAGATCATCGACATGATGAGCCCGACCAACTTCCTTGGCACCAATCCCGAAGCGCTGTCACGGGCCGTCGCCACCGAGGGGCAGAGCCTTGTCGACGGGCTGGAGAACCTTGTGCGGGATCTGGAGGCCAATAACGGCGATCTGGTGGTGACGCTTGCCGATCGCGGCGCGTTTCAGGTGGGCGGCAACATCGCCACCGCCGAGGGCAAGGTGGTCTATCGCAACCGACTGTTCGAGTTGATCCAATATGCGCCGACGACCGATCAGGTGCAGGCGACACCGCTCATCATCTTTCCGCCGTGGATCAACAAATTCTACATTCTGGACCTGAAGCCGCAGAATTCGTTAATCCGCTGGATCGTCGATCAGGGCTACACCCTGTTCGTGGTCAGCTGGGTCAATCCCGATGCGTCCTATGCCGATGTGGGTCTGAACGACTATATCGAAGAGGGCTACCTGACCGCCATCGACACGGTGAAACAGATCACCGGCGAGGATAAGGTCAACGCGGTCGGCTACTGCATCGCGGGCACCACCCTGTCGCTGACGCTCAGCCTGATGAAGAAGCGCGGCGACAAATCCGTGCGCTCCGCCACCTTCTTTACCACGCTGACCGATTTTTCCGATCAGGGCGAATTCGGGGTGTTTCTGGAGGATGACTTCGTCGACGGGATCGAGGCCGAGGCGCGCAAGCACGGCTATCTCGACAGTTTCTACATGTCGCGGACATTCAGCTATCTGCGGTCCAACGACCTTGTCTATCAGCCCGCGATCAAGAGCTACATGCTGGGCGAGGCGCCGCCCGCATTTGACCTGCTCTATTGGAACGGCGACAGCACCAATCTGGCCGGGCGCATGACGATCGAGTATCTGCGCTGGCTGTGTCAGGGAAACCGCTTTGCCGGGGAGGAGGGCGTCGAGATCTGCGGCGAGACCCTGCGCCTGCGCGACGTGGATCTGCCCTTGATGATGATCGCCTGCGAAACCGATCATATCGCCGCGTGGAAATCGTCCTTTGACGGGATGCGGGGCATGGGCTCGAAGCACAAAAGCTTTGTGCTGTCGCAGTCCGGTCATATCGCGGGAATCGTCAACCCGCCGAGCAAGCGCAAATACGGCCACTACACCAATGACGACGTTACCTTGGACGCCGAAACATGGCTGAAGGGCGCGGAATTCACCGAAGGAACATGGTGGATGCGCTGGGACTCCTGGCTCAAAAAGCGCTCCGGCGCCCGTGTCGCGGCCCGTGCCCCCGGGTCTGACGATTTCCCCCCGCTGGCGGATGCGCCGGGAAATTACGTTTTGCCAAAGGGTTGAGCGCGCCTATGGGGGCCAAGGGTGACCTAGGGGCAGATTTTTTTGCTGCAGTGCAGAAAAACTCTTGAAATGCCGCAGTGCAGAAAGTATCTATCGGTCAAGGCAGAACAGCGAACCGCTTACAAGTAAGGACCTTTGATATGGCTACCCCGAACGACATGACCAAGATGATGCAGGAAATGATGGCGTCCTTCCCGATGGACACCACCTCGCTGCAGGACGCATTCAAGACCTCCGCCCTGCTGGGTGAGAAGATGTCGAAAGTGGCTCTGGAAGCCGCTGAGAAATCCACCGAGATTTCCGCAAAATGGACCAAGGAAACCATCTCCAAGATGGGCGAAGTGGCCACCGTCAAGGAAGAGCCCACCGACTATTCCAAGGCCATGACCGATTTCGCCTCCTCGCAGGCCGAGATGGTTGCTGAAACCATGGCTGCCTTCGCCGAAGTCGCGAAGAAAGTGCAGATGGAAACCGTCGAGCTGATGCTCGCCGCTGGCAAGGACTTCTCCGAAGACACCACCGCGGCGATGAAGAAAGCCACCACCGACGCGACCAGCGCCGCCAAGAAAGCCTCCGCAGCCGCCAAGTAAGGCGCGGATGACGATTGCCTGACGGCGCCCGCGTCGCTCCTCCCGCGCGGGCCCTGCGTCAGACAAAGGGCGTTCGGCCCTCCTCCCGACGAACGCCCAAGGGGCAGACCATCCGGTCTGCCCCTTTTTGCTGCGCGGGGCATGCCGGGGGGCGGGGGTTGCGCACGCGGCGGTGTCCGCGGCGCGGATATGCCACCCGGTGAGCTAAGCGCATCCGCTCTCGGGCAAGGCCGGAAGCCGCGAGAGCGAGCGCCTGCCCGTTCCGGCGGGCTGGCTTGCATCAGGCCCGGTCTTCAGGCGCTGACGCAATCTTCGAACTAAGCGCATCCGCTCTCGGACAAGCCCGAAGGGCGCGAGAGCGAGCGCCTGCCCGTCCGAGCGGGCTGGCGCTTTGTTACCTCGGGCTGACCTTTGATCGAAGAGCGACTTGGCACCATAAAGCGCGCCGCTAATTTGGTGCAGCGCCATCCCCCGGGCAGGCTTACGTCAGGCCCAGTCTTTAGGCGCTGACGCAACCTTCGAACTAAGCGCCCCCGCCCGCGAACAAGCCCGCAGGGCACGCGGGCGAGCGCCTGCCCGTCCCTGCGGGCTGGCGCTTGGCCACCTTGCACTGACCTCGGAGCGGAGAGGCTCATGGGACCATAAAGCGCGCCGCTCATTTGGTGCAGCGCCATCCCACGGGCAGGCTTACGGTGCGCCCGGTCATTCCACCGCCGAACATATACCTGCCAAGCACCCCCGCCCGCAGAAACCACAGTGGTGAAGTCCCTGCAATTTACATGCCAAGGTAATGCTTTTCTTTCCCCCACGGCGGGACTACGGTTTCTGCACCGCAATACGGGAGGTCCAGTGTGGCAGAAAAATCCGGTCCCCTGCTGATCAAGCGCTATGCCAGTCGCAGGCTCTACAACACCGAGACCAGCGACTACGTCACGCTTGAGGATATCGCCCGGTTCATCCGTGAAGGCCGCGAAGTGCAGATCGTCGATCTGAAATCCGGCGACGACCTGACCCGGCAGTATCTGCTTCAGATCATCGCCGAGCACGAGAGCAAGGGCGAAAGCGTTCTGCCGCTCAACGTGCTGACCGATCTGGTGCGCAGCTACACGACGCAGGCGCAAAGCGTGGTGCCGCAGTTCCTCGCCATGAGCTTCGAGATGCTGCAGGACGGCCAGTCGAAGATGATGGAGAACATGGGCAAGATAAACCCGATGTCCTCGATGCCCGGTTTCGACGCGATGCAGCGCCAGCAGGAAGCGTTCGTGAAGGCGATGACCAGCGGCATGCCCACGGTGCCCGGCGTGCCGCCGATGCCCGGCATGGGCGGATGGTCCGGCCCCGCACGGGAGGAGGACGAGACCGCGCAGGGGGGCGAGGATCTTGAAACCATCAAGAAGCAACTGGCCGAGCTTCAGGCGCAACTGGCGCGTATGAACAAGTGATTCCGGCGCGGGGGGCTCAGGCCCCCTGCCCCGCACTGCCGCCACGCGCGCCCCGTGCCCCATGTTCTGTGCCCGAGGCACCCCGCGCCATGCCGCATCCGGCGTCAGACCCGTTCCGCGTCCATCGCCAGATCCGCCGCGCCGTCGCGCGGTGTCAGGCGCAGCAATGCCCGCATCCATGCCGCGCTGTCGTTGAAGGCCGCGGCGGCCACGGGGGCGATTGCGACCGCTTCGAGAAAACTATGCACCGTGCCGGGATAGACCCGCAGATCCGCCGACACTCCGTAGGCCTTGAGCGCCGTCGCCATGTCGAGGTTTTCGTCAAACAGCAGATCGTGATCGGCAACGATCAGCAGCGCGGGCGGCAACCCGGTCAGATCCGCGCCCAAGACCCGCACCCGGCGGTCGTTGATCTGCCCGGCATGGCGCAGGTAGGTCCACGTGAACCACTGCATCACATGGCTTGAAAGCGGCAGATCCCCGCCGCCGAACCGCAGGGTCGAGCCGCGCAGCGCGCATGGATCGTAAACGCCGTAATTCAGCACCATCCCGCGCAGGCGCGGCGTCCCGGCACCGCGCAACCCCAGCGCCACCGCGACGGTCAGGTTGGCCCCGGCGCTGTCGCCGCCCAGCAGCATCGCGGTCGGATCGATGCCCAGCGTCGGCGCCTGCGCGGCAAGCCACGCTACGGTGTCGGTGATCTCTTCGATGGCCTGCGGGAATTTCGCCTCGGGGGCGCGGGTGTAGTCGATGCCCGCGACCGCGATCCCGGTGCGGTGGGCATATTCGCGCATCACCCGGTCATGGGTGTCGATGTCAAACAGGGTCCAGCCGCCGCCCGGCAGGTAGATCAACACCGGCGCGGGGGCGCCCGTTTCGGTGGAGGCGCAGCCTTCGGGCTGATAAAGCCGCAGCCGCACCGGGCCGTGGCGGGTGGGCGCGTGGTATTCGGTCTGCCGGGCCATGCGCGGCCCGCCTTCTGCCCACGGCGCGCGCACGGCGGCGGCGATGCGCCGGGCCTCGGCCACGGGCACCCGGTCGCGGCGGGGATGGGCGGCGGCGTCAGCGGCCATGCGGCGCGTGAATTCGACGATCTCGGGCGTCAGCGTGGCGAAGGGATCGGCGATGCCCTCCTCGATCGGGGGCAGCGTGGCGCGCGCACCCGCAGTCCTGCCCACAGTCCCGGTCATAGTCCCGGCCGCAGTCCTGCCCGCGCTCACAGCGCGTCCTCCGCCAAGACCCGTTTCAACGTCGCGAGGAAGGTATCGTTATCCTCGGCCCGGCCGATGGTGACGCGGGCGCAGGTGCGATAATCGGCCTCGTGCCACGGCTTTATCAGCACACCCTGCGCGCGCAGATGGTCCGCTACGGCCCGCGCGGGGCGGCGACAGTCGAAGAACAGGAAATTGCCCTGCGATGGCGCCGGATCGAGCCCCATCGCACGCAGCGCCGCCGCGACGCGGTCACGCTCCCCGGCGACGAAGTCACGGGTGGCGGCGACATGATCTTGGTCCCCATAGGCGGCCTCGGCCCCTGCCAGCGCGGTGGCGCTGACATTGAAGGGAGAGCGCACTTTATAGACCGCCGCTGCCAAGGCGGGATGATGGGCGATGCCATAGCCGATGCGCAGCCCGGCCAGACCATAAGCCTTGGAGAAGGTGCGCAGCGCCATCCACGGGCCGTCATGGGCCTTCAGCCGTTCAAAATGCTGGCCCCGCGTGGCGTCGTCCATGAACTCCACATAGGCCTCATCTAGCACCACCAGCGTGTCCGCACTGGCCGCGCGCAGCAGCCGGTCCAGATCATCGAGCGTGATTGCCGCGCCGACCGGATTGCAGGGCGAACAGATCACCAGCACGCGCGGCCTGTCCGCAAGCGCGGCGATCAGCGCATCGACAGGGAAGCTCCAATCGGCGTTGAACGGCACCTTTTGCGTGTGCGCGGAGGCATGTTGCGCGCAGATCTCATAAAGCCCGAAGGCCGGAACAGCGGTCAGCACCGTATCGCCGGGGCGCAGCACCATGCGAAACAGGATCGAAACCAGATCTTCGGACCCGGCGGTAAAGGCCAGCCGGTCCGGCCCGACGCCCAGATCCCGCGAGAGCGCGGCGCGCAGGCGCAGTTCTTCGCGGTCGGGATAGCGGAAAATCCGGTCCTGCACCGCCTGCATCGCAGGCCCCACGGCGGGGGAGCAGGACAGCGGGTTTTCGTTGCTGTCGAGCTTCACCACCCGGTCGAGCCCCAGTTCGGCGCGCATCTTTTCCAGCGATACGCCTGCGTTGTAATCGGCAAGCGCCAGCAATTCGGGCCGCACAAGACCGTTTAGCGGATCGGGCGCGGTTTCGGGCGTCGCGGTGGTGGGCGTCGCGGTTTCGGGCGTCGTGGTGTCGGTCATCGGATCGTCGCTCCTCATCGTGCCAGCCCGTCCAGTTTCTTGGGGAATTCGACCCGCATGCTGATATCGATGGGCGAGCGGCAGGATTGGTTGATCCGCATATCGCCCGCCAACCCGATCAGCATGAATGCCTCGGCGGGGCTGAGGTCATGGCGGGTGGCGACCATATCGATCATCTGCTCCATCGCGATTTCGGCGGCGTCCTCATAGACCGGGGCGGCGCCGTAGCTGATGATCTTGGTGTCGGTTTCCATCCACGGCCAATCGCGGGCGGCGCCCTTGACCAGATCGACGCGCAGGGTGACGCGGGCGCCGATCTCGCAGCCGGTGCCGACGGCCTCGCTATCCGACATCACCGCGTGGACGTCGCCCACGAACAGCAGACCCTGCGCGACATTGACCGGCAGATGCACCGTGGTGCCGGGGCGGATCGCGTTGCTGTCCATGTTGCCGCCATGCCGCCCGCAATGGATGGTCGCCACGCCGTCGCCCGCAGGCGCGGTGCCGATAGTGCCCACATTGGGCCGCAGCGGGATGCGGATGCCGGGGCCAAATTCCACCGCGCCGTCGCGCACCGGCAGCATGCGCGCGACCTGATGCGGCACGCTGTTTTGCACCACGCCCCATTCGGGTCGCGCGATGATGAAGCCCTGCGGGTCCAGATCGATGTCGAGGATCGTCACCGCCAGCGCATCGCCGGGCTCCGCGCCTTCGACCGCGATGGGGCCGGTGACGGGGTTGGTCTTGGGGTAGCCCGGCGCGTCGAAATCGGGCGCGGTGGGGATCACGTCTTCGGGCTGCTTCAGCCGCCCGCTGCGCGCGTCATGGGTGGCGACGGTGACGATGCTGCCCGGCGCCACGGTCAGGCGCGGCGGCAGATCGCGCCCGCAATGATAGGCGACCACGTCGCGATCAAGGTGATAGGGGGTGGCGTCAGTCATCTGTGCTGGTCTCCCGGAGATAGTCGGCCATCATGGTGGCCACCTCCCGCGCGGCGGGCGTATCGAGCCCGTTCAACCCGTCGATCACCGCGGTGCGGTCGGCGGGGGTCTTATTCTGGCTCATCTTGAAGCTGGCCTCATGGGATCGCACGGTCAGGCGGTAGCCGATGATGCCGCGGATCAGCTTATCGACCATCTGCTGGCGGTCGCCCGCGCGGGACCAATCGCCCCCCACAGCGGGCTCATAGGCTTCGGCGGTGCGATCAAACAGCGCGTGCAGGCGGTCGGGATCGGTGAAGGGCACGACATCGCAATGCAGGTGCACGGCGGCGTAATTCCATGTCGGCACCATGCCATGCGTCTCATACCAACTGGGCGTGATGTAATGGGACGGACCCAGCACGGCGACGGTCAGGCGCGGCACCTGCTCCAACCTGCGGCACAGCGCGTTGGCGCGGGCAAGGTGCAACTCCAACGTCGCGCCCTCGACCGCTGTGGCCTCCGCCGCATGGCGGGGCGTGTGCAGAAACACCGGCGCTTGGGTCAGCGCCACATCGGTGCCATCGGCATGAACGAGCGTGGCGAAATCATGCGCTTCGACCAGCCCCAGCACCCGGTCGGGGCGCGGCTCGGCAAAGGCGGGGGGCGTATACATGGGTCAGTCCCTCTCCCGCGGGGTCAGCGCGATGTCTTCCAGCGTCAGATCGCCGTAGATCAGCTCCAGATGGCGATGCGCCTGCGTCATGTGTTCGTGCATCAGCGCGGCGGCGGCCTCGGCATCCTCGCGGCGCAGGGCCGCGACGATATCGGCGTGGTAGCGGCTGTTCTCGCATGACCAGTCACCATGCATCTGGTGGCGGGCGCTGTCGCGCGCGGTGGCGCTGACAAGGATCCCGGCGATCACCTCGATCATCAGGGTCAGCAGACGGTTCGGCGCGGCCTCGGCCAGCACGGTGTGAAATTCGAATTCCGCTTCGCGCTGGCGGCGGCGCTCGGCCTCGTCGGAGGCGGGGGCGGCGGATATCTCGATCAGCGCGTCGAGCCGCTCGAACGTGGCGGCGTCGATGCGCCCGGCGGCGGACTGCACCATCTGCACTTCGAGCGCGCTGCGCAGTTCATAGATGTCGTGGATCGTGACCTTCTCGAAATAGCAGAAGTTGCGAATTGCCTGAAGCGCTTCGAGCGGGCTGCTGCCGGCGACGATGGGACCGCCATTGGGGCCGGTCTTCATGCGGATAAGGCCCTGAACCTCCAGCTCCTTCAGCGCCTCGCGGATGGTGGCGCGGCTGGCGCCGAAATCCTCGATCATCAGTTTCTCGATAGGCAGGCTGTCGCCCGGATCGAGCCCGTCGGTGATGATGCGGGAGCGGATTTCCCCGGCGATGATCGACGACCGTTTGCGCGCGCCGTGGCGCGGGGTGCGGCGGGGCGTGGTTGCGCCGGGGGGCGCGGAGGATGTGCCGCTGCCCTTGCCCCTATCACCTGTCGCGCCGCTCATGGCGCCGCGCTCCGGCTTTGCCGTAGGTCCGCTGTCATCCGTCATTTGCCCTGCCCCTCCCCGAAAATGCGGGGGACAGATGCCCCCCGCAGTGATGCCGTGTTATTTCGGCTCGGCGGTCGCGACGTTTTCGGGCCAGATGATCTGGCTCTGACCGTCCTGGATCTGCGCCACGGGCAGCGGGATCGAATCCGCACCGGACATGACGGTGTGATCCTCGCCAAACTGGAATTTGCCCACGAGGCAGTCATATTCGGTCTTGCCGATCTCGTCCGCGACGGCGTCAGCATCGGTGCTGCCAGCGGCATCGACGGCGCGCAGGGCGACCATCATGGTGCAATAGGCATGGGCGTGGCTGTAATTCGCGGGCGTGTCGAATTCCGCCGCGATCCGGTCGCTGAACTCCTGATGCGCCGGGGTCACGTCCGGGCTGAACTGAAGCGCGGCCCAGATCATGCCTTCGGCGATCTCCGGCGCGGCTTCCATGAATTCGGGCCGGGTCGGGTAGAAGATCCCCAGATGCGAGGCCTCAAGCGCCTGTTCGCCCAGCTGCCGCACGAAGGAGATACCGGAGTTCGCCAGCGTGAACACCGAAACCAGAACCGCCGGATCCAGATCGCGCAGCTTGGACAGCTGCGGATAGAAATCGGTGGTGCCGGTGGGCGCGGTTTCGGTCGCGGCGACGGTCCAGCCGCTTTCCTCGAAGAGTTCACCGATCTTCTCGGCGTTGGCGAGGCCGTAATCGGTATCCTCGACCACGAAGGCGATGGTCTTGTTGCCTTCTTCGATCACGCCGTTTTCGAACGCCCACTGGTAGAAGCTATGCACCGCCTCCCCGTAGCCGTCGCTGTTATAGTTGCCCTTCCAATAAAGCTTATACCGCTCCGGGTCGGCGGTGACCTTATCCGCGATGGCGGAGGAGACCGGCTCAGCGCTCAGGATCGGCACACCGTATTGCGGGGCCATTTCCATCAGCGCCATGGTGACGTGGCTGTGCAGCGTGTCCCCGATGATCATATCGACGCTTTCGCGGGTCATCAGACGCTGCGCGGCGCTGATGCCGACCTCCGGCTTGGAGTTCGAATCCTCGAACACCAGTTCGGCGGTGGGGGGCGTGTCGCTGACGGTTTCGGCGGTGCCGTCGTTCCAGTCCTTCACCGCCAGTTCCATGCCCTGACGATGGGCGATGCCGGTGTTGGCCGCCGGGCCGGTCATGGGGCCGATCACCCCGATTTTCACCGTCTCCTGCGCCGAGACACCGCTGGCAAGGCCAAGCGCCAGCGCGGCGGACAGCATCCCCGTCGACAGCCGCTGAGTTGTTTTCAAAGCCATGGTTTTTATCCTTTATTCCCTGTTGAGGTCGTGGATTTCCGTGTGGCACAGATCAGGCGGTGCGATCGCGCTTGGCCGCTGCCCTGTCCCGCAGTCGTGGCAATTTCAGCCCCGCCAGCCCCTGTGGCGCGGCAAAGACGAAGGCGATGATGACAGCGCCGTAAAGCAGCATCCGGAAGTCGCCGAATTCGCGCAGCAATTCCGACAGCACGGTCAGCAACAGCGCGCCCAGAAGCGGCCCGAAGAAGCGCCCGACCCCGCCGACGATGATCATCGCCAGCAGCGTGATGAGCATTTCCGGCCCGGCGACCGAGATCGGCGTCAGGATCATCATGTAATGGGCGTAGACCCCGCCGCTGAGCCCGACGACCGCCGCGCTGACCGAGAAGGCCACCAGCTTCCACACCGACAGCCGGATGCCGAGGCTTTCCGCCGCCGCTTCGCTGTCGCGGATGGCAAGGAAGGTCAGACCGGGCCGGGAGGTGAGCAACGCCAGCAGCGCCAGATGCACACCGACGAAGATCACCGCCGCCAGCGCGTAGGAGCCAATGGCATTGCCGATCCCGAACCGCAGCGTGGTGTCGCCCAGCGTGATTGGCTCGAACGGCGGTATTCCCCAGAAGCCAAGCTCCCCACGGGTGATGTCCTTGAGGTTGGAGAAGATCAGCCGCACGATTTCGGCAAAGGCCAGCGTCACGATGGCGACATGCGGCATCGACCGGATGCGCAGGATCGGGAAACCGATCAGCACCCCGGCGGCAGAGGCCACAAGCGCCCCGATCCAGATCGTCAGCCACGGGCTGACCCCGCCGTAATAGGCGACGATGGCCGAGATATAAGCCCCGATGGCAAAGAACGCGTGATGGCCCAGCGTCTTGAGCCCCAGAATGCCCAGCGTCAGGTTCCAGCCGCTGGCAAACACGCCAAAGATCAGAAACAGCGTCAGGATGTGCAGCACATAGTCGCTAAGCTGCAGGAAGGGCGCGATCAGCAGCGCGACGGCAAGGCCGAGCAGCATCAGATACGGGCGGCGACCAAAGACTTCGAGCATGGATCAGGCCTCCCGTCCGGCAAAGAGGCCGTTGGGGCGGACCCAGATCACGGCGATGAGGAAGGTGAAGGAGATCACGTCGCGCCATTCCGTGGGCGCGAAGGCGACGCCGAAGCTTTCGATCAGGCCCAGCAGGAACCCCGCCGCGACCGCCCCGCCAAAGGAACCAAGCCCGCCAAGGATCACCACTGCGAAGCCTTTCAGCAGATAGGCCACGCCCATCCACGGGTTCACGGTGACCAGCGGCGACAGCAGGATCGCCCCGGCCCCCGCCAGCACCGCCGAAATCGCGAAGACCGCCGTATGCACCAGCCCCGATGGGATCCCCACGGCAAGCGCCGCTTCGGCATCCTGCGCGGTGGCGCGCACCATCCGGCCCAGAGGCGTGCGGTAAAGCACCAGCGCCGACGCCGCCATGATGAGCAACGCGATCACGAGGATCGCGATACGCTGCCACGGCATCCGCACATCGCCGATCACCGCCACGCCGTTGAAGAAATAGGGCAATGTGCGGAACTGTTCGCCCCAGACCAGCTGCGCCCCACTTTGCAGAAAGATCGACAGCCCGATGGTGGCGGCGATGACCCGGAACGCCCAATCATCCCGCGCCAGCAACGGCGCGATGGTGGCCCGCTGCAGCAACGCGCCCGCGCCCGCCACCATGACCAGCGTCAGGAACGAGGCCAGCCACACATTCCAGCCCAGCGTCACGGTAAAGAACAACACCAGATAGCCGGCGATCATGATCAACTCGCCATGGGCGAAGTTCAGCACCCGCGTTGTGCCATAGACCAGCGCGATGCCGGAACCGACCAGCGCATAAATCGATCCGGTAATCAGCCCGTTGAGAATGGTTTCGATCAGCCAGCTCATGCCGCGCCCTCCGTCTTCTGGCCCAGATAGACGCGCTTGACCTCCGGATGGTCGAGCATCTCCTCGCCCGAGCCGCTGAGCACGACGCGGCCGCTTTCCAGCAGGTAGCCGCGATGGCTGAGCGCGAAGGACAGTTTGGCATTCTGTTCGTTGAAGAGGATGGCGACCCCCTTTTCGTTGATGGTGCGCATGATGTCCGACACGGTGCGGACCATGATCGGCGACAGGCCGAGGAACGGCTCGTCCATCAGCAGGACGCGCGGATCGGCCATCAGGCCGCGCGCGATGGCGACCATCTGCTGCTGCCCGCCTGACAATTTGCCGGCGGTGGCGTTCAGATGCGCTTGCAGATCGGGAAGGATGTCGAGCACCCAGTCCATCGTGCGCGCGGCCTCCGCATGGGTGCGGGTGAACGCGCCCAGCTGGATGTTCTCGCGCACACTCATGCGTGGAAACAGGCGGCGGCGTTCCAGCACGATGCTCATGCCGCGTTTGGGGCGCAGGGTGGCGGATTTGCCTTGCAGGTCTTCGCCGTCGAGGATCACCGCGCCGCGCGTCGCCTTTTTCAGACCCATCGCGGCCTTCAGCACCGTGCTTTTGCCCGAGCCGTTGGGCCCCATGACCGACACGATTTCCCCCGCGCCGACGCGCATGGAAACATCCCACAGAACCTGCGTCGCGCCGTAATGGACATCGATGTTGTTGAGCTCAAGCATCGCCGTCTCCCAGATAGATCCGGCGCACGGCGTCATGCTCCGCGACCTCCTGCATCGAGCCGCGCACGACGACCTCGCCACGGTTGAGGAAGATCGCGTCATCGGCGAGCCCGAACAGCACTTCCATATTATGTTCGACCACCAGCACCGTGATGCCGCGCTCTTCGCGCAGGCGGCGGATCAGGTCGAGGATTTCAGGGATGCTGGGCCGGTCGACACCACCGGTGACCTCATCCAGCAGCAGTAGCCGGGGCCGGGTCGCCAGCGCGCGAGCCAGTTCCAGACGCTTGCGCTGACCGGTGCTGAGCGTGCGGGCGGGAGCGTCGAGCTTGGCGCCGAGACCGACAAAGTCCACATAGTCCGCCGCTTCGTCACGGGCCTCGGCCATGCCCACGCCGCGCGACACGATCGCGACCATGACATTTTCGATGACCGTCAGGCCGGAAAACGGCTGCGTGATCTGAAAGGTGCGGGCGATGCCACGTTTGCTGCGGATGCTGGGACGTTCGGCGCTGATATCCGCGTCGCCCAGCAGGATGCGGCCCGAACTGGGCGTCACCACGCCCGCGACCGCGTTGAACAAGGTGGTCTTGCCTGCCCCGTTGGGGCCGAGGATGGCGGTGGTCCGGCCCGACATCACGCGCAGGTCGACATCGCGCAACGCGACGATCCCGCCAAAGGTGACGGTGAGCTGATCCACCTGCAGCAAAGGCTCCATCAAGGTCCTCCGAAATTGCATTCGGATTGAGCCTATGAACCGGATTCCGTTACGGCAACAATTTATTATAATAAATATAAGGAATGGGCATTTTTCCGAGCAATTACGGTGCGACCTGCCCGGAATCGCGCCAGCCCGCGAACCACCTCACCCCGATCCGGGGACCGGGGCAAGGGTGGGCGGGGGTGGTTTTACATCCCCGACGCGGCCTTGGTCAGTTTCTCCAGCGCGTCTTCCATTTTCTCGACGAAGGGCGCGTCGTCGTCGATGTCGAGATCGTCAAACATCTCCTCCGGCTCCTCATAGGCGATCCATGTCTGGCCCTCGGCATCGGCGTAGGCCAACACGCGCAGCGGCAGCGCAAGCCCCGCCAGCGGATCGGCCTGCATCGCCGGGGTGCCCAGCTGCGGGTTGCCGAAAATCAGCAGTTCCGCGTCGGCCAGCTCCATATCGACCGAGGCCGCGCCGCCCGCATGATCGACACGGGCAAAGATCGTCGCCCCGGCCCCTTCCACCGCCTGTTCCAGCCGGTCGATGGTTTCGGCGACACTGCCTTCGGCCTTCAGCCGCTCGATATCGGCACTCGCGGCGCCAGCGGTCAGGCCCAGCAGGGCAATCGCGGCGGCAAGCGGGCGTGTGAATCGTGTCATGGTCAACTCCTCTTGGTGTCGGGTCAGCCTTCCCTTGGATGAAAACCTCGTCCGCGCATTGGCAATGACAAGGGTTTCCCCGTAAAAGAGCCGCGACCGCGCGAGGAGCCGCCTATGCTTAAAACCCGTATCATCCCCTGTCTCGACGTGGCCGATGGCCGTGTGGTGAAGGGCGTGAACTTCGTCGATCTGATCGATGCCGGCGATCCGGTGGAATCGGCGCGCGCCTATGATGCCGCCGGGGCCGACGAGCTGTGTTTCCTCGACATTCACGCGACGCATGAAAATCGCGGCACGATGTATGATCTGGCGACCCGCACCGCCGAACAGTGTTTTATGCCGCTGACCATTGGCGGCGGCGTGCGCACGGTGGACGATGTGCGCAACCTGCTGCTGGCGGGCGCGGATAAGGTCAGCTTCAACTCCGCCGCCGTGGCCGACCCCGATGTGGTCGCGCGCGCCGCCGACCGCTTCGGCAGCCAGTGCATCGTCGTGGCCATCGACGCCAAGACCGTTGCGCCGGGCCGGTGGGAGATTTTTACCCATGGCGGGCGCAAACCGACGGGCATTGATGCCATCGAGTTTGCCCGCACCGTCACCGCGAAGGGCGCGGGCGAGATCCTGCTGACTTCGATGGACAAGGACGGCACGCGCTCGGGCTTCAACATCCCGCTGACCCGCGCGATTTCCGAGGCCGTCCCGGTGCCGGTGATCGCATCGGGCGGGGTCGGCAACCTAGACCATCTGGTCGAAGGCGTGACCGAGGGCAAGGCCAGCGCGGTGCTGGCGGCGTCGATCTTCCATTTCGGGGATTACACGATTGGCGAGGCCAAGGCGCATATGGCGCAGGCCGGCATTCCGGTGCGGCTGACATGAGCGCCGCAGGGGACAACGGCGCCGCCATCGCGCGGCTGGCCGCCACCATCGAGGCCCGCAAAGACGCCGCGCCGGACAGCAGCTGGACCGCGAAGCTGCTCGCCAAGGGCCCTGAGAAATGCGCCGAAAAATTCGGCGAGGAATCGGTCGAGGCGATCATCGAGGCGGTGAAGGGCGACCGCGCGCGGTTGGCCTCCGAGGCCGCCGATGTGCTGTATCACCTTCTCGTCATGTGCGCCGCGCGCGATGTGGGATTGGCCGAGATCGAGGCCGAACTGACCCGCCGCGAGGGCACCTCCGGCATCGCCGAGAAGGCCGCGCGACCCAAGGGCTGATCCTGCGGGATCACGCGGCTACGGCCCGACATTCGCAATCCCGATGCCCTACGCGCGCGCGGCTTAGTCCTTTGGATCGCGCGCGCCGCTGGTCAGGCTGCCGCCGGGCACGAAGGAACCGGTGGCAAGCGACGGCCCGCTGGGCGCGCTGTTTTCGGCCTCTGCCTGTTCGGCTTGATTGCTGACCAACGCGGTTTCCAGATCCTTGTCCAATTCGCGGGCGCGGGCGATGTAGGCCTCGTTCTGGCTGACGGGCACCTGCGGATCCCACAGCTTTGCCAGTTCCTGCAACGCGGTGCGGTCGTGTTTGTAGAACGCGCGTTCCAATTCCTTGGCCTCGAAATCCGAGTAGTCCATGTTTTCCAGAACGTAGCGCGCGGCCCGCAGGGAGCTGTCGAACATCTCGCGGATGATGTCGTTGGCCCCGGCCCGGTAGAGTTCATAGACATGCAGCCGGTCGCGGGCGCGGGCAACGATGTGCAGATCGGGGCGTTCGGCACGGGCGTAGCGGACAAGCTCGACCGCCGCCTTGGTATCATCCAGCGCCACGACCAGCACCCGCGCCTCAAGCAGACCGGCGGCATGGAGCAGTTCGGGGCGCGTGGGATCGCCAAAGAAGCCCTTGAACCCGAATTTGCGCATCAATTGGATGGTGGCAAGGTCATGGTCCAGCACCGTGGTCTGCACCCCGCCCATCTGCACCATGCGGTTGACCACCTGCCCGAACCGCCCGATCCCCGCGATGATGACCGGGCCGCGTTCGTCGATTTCGTCCGGCTCAGGCAGGGCGTCGCCATCATCGGTCGCGCGCCGCGACAGCCATTCGTAGCCGATGAAAAACAGCGGCGTCAGCAGCATCGACAGCGCGATGATAAGCAGCAATTGCTCTGCCAGCGGCTCCGGCAGGACGCTTTGTTGCAGGGAGAAGGATATGAGCACAAAGCCGAACTCCCCCGCCTGCGCCAGCCCCAGCGTGAACAGCCAGCGGTCGCGCCCGCGCATCCGCCCGGCGGTCCCCAGCGCGTAGAGCAGCGCGCCTTTCACCGCCATCATGCCCAGCGTCGCCCCGATGATGATCGCAGGATCGCGCAGCAGCACCTCGAAATCGACGCCCGCGCCCACGGTGATAAAGAACAGCCCCAGCAGCAGGCCCTTGAACGGCTCGATATTCGCTTCCAGCTCATGGCGGAACTCGGAGGTCGCGAGCAGCACCCCCGCAAGGAACGCGCCAAGCGCGGGCGAGATGCCGACCATGGACATCAACAGCGCAATCGACACCACGATCAGCAGGGCGGTGGCGGTATACATCTCGCGCAGCCGCGACATGTGGATGAAACGGAACAGCGGCGCGGTCAGGTAGCGCCCGGTGAACACGATGGCGCCCACAGCGGCCAGCGTGACCAGCGCCACGCCCCAGCCCGGCAGGCTTTCCACGAGGGAGCGCGCGGCCTGCACCGTCTGATCGGCACTGCCGGGCGCGACGGCGGCTGCCTCCCCCGCCCCGTGGCCATCGCCGCTGTCCGAGGCCGTGGCGGCGACCTGCGGCAGCAGCGGGATCATCACCAGCATCGGGATCACGGCGACGTCCTGCGTCAGCAGCACCGAAAAGGATGAGCGCCCGCCCTGCGTGCGCATCAGCCCCTTTTCATTCAGGGTTTGCAGCACGATGGCGGTCGAGGACAGCGCCAGCACCAGACCGGTTGCCAGCGCCACGTTCCACGACAGATCGAACAGGAACGCGGCGGCGACATAGACCGCGCCCACCGTCAACAGCACCTGCGCCCCGCCGAGGCCCAGCAGCTTATGCCGCATCTCCCACAGCGCGCGGGGTTCCAATTCCAGCCCGATGAGGAACAGCATCATGACCACGCCGAATTCCGCGAAGTGCTGGATGTCTTCGGTTTCGGAACCGACGATATCGAGCACGGGGCCAATGGCGATCCCCGCCAACAGGTAGCCCAGCACAGACCCCAGCCCCAACCGCGAGGCCAGCGGCACCGCGACGACAGCGGCGGTCAGGTAAATGGTGGCCGAATAAAAGAAGCCTTCCATCTCAATCCCCCGAGCCGTGGACTAAGGTGACACGCGGCGGCGAAGAAGGCAGAGAGAGTGGCGACATCAGGCGGGGCAATCCAGCTTAGGCAAAGGATCGAAGCCGCCAAGCCCACGCGACCGCGCCGGATCGGCCAGCTTCGGGGACGATCCCTGTCACTATAGCCCGGACCGGCCCGCACGCCAGTCTCAGCCCGTGGACCCGCGCGCGCAAATGCATCGATCTGCGGGAAATACACCTGCGCGCGGCATCAGCCCTCGCTGGGCATGGCCAGAACGTGATTGCGACCGTTTTTGACATAGCGCAGTTCGGATTTGCCGATGGCCGCGACCTGCCCGCCATCGACCCGGTCGCCGATGCCCACCTTGACGTAGCGCCCCGATGGCAGGCGCACCAGCGCCCGGCGATTGCTGGCCGTGCCAAACACGCCGATCAAGGTGACTTCGCCCAGACGGATGCCGTTTTTGACTGTGGCGCTGGCGGCGACCGACGCGCGGGTCGGGATATTCGGCTGCACCGTCTGATTGCGGGCGGCGACGGGTTCGGGCTCGTCCTCTTCTTCCGGCTCCGCGCGGCGGGCGGCAGGCGCAGGCGCTGCGACGGGCGCGGCGGGGGCAACGGCGGCCTGCTGGCGCGCGCTTGCCACCGCAGCGGCGACGGCATCCTGCGAGGGGCGCGCCGCCACGGTGCGGGCGACGATCTGAGCGATGTTGCTGGGCCGGTCGCGCGGCAGGCGGGAGGCCGCAACGGCCAGCGCGCTGTCGGACATCTCGGCCTCGGGCGCGGTGGCCACAGGATCGGAGGGATCGGCGCTGTCGTCAGGCTCGGCCTCGGTCGCGGCGGCCACGGCCTCCTGCAATGAGCGGGGCCGCGCGCGGGGTTGCAGCCCGGCCAACTGATCGCGGGTATAGCCGTTAAGCTGCGTGCGCTCCGCCGTGTCTTCCAGATCACCGGGTCGCGCCACGGGGCGGCGGTCAGGCAGGTCCGGGTTCCCGGCGACCAGACCTTCGGCCAGCGTGTCCTCGGACGATGTGGCGGGCAGATCAGCCTCCGCGCCGGTCGCGCCGGGGCGCGCGGGCGGGGTCACGGCGGGCGGGCCGGAATAGACGAGCACACCTTCGGGCGACAGGGTGCCTTGGGCCGAGGGCGTGACCCGGCCATCATCCCCCAGCGCAAAGCTTTGATCCGGCGCGGCGGGATCGGCGGGGGCGGCCATCGGCGTATCGGTCAGCACCGGCGGCAGCGCGACCGCATCATGCGCGCCGACACTGGGGTCAATCGCGGCGAGATAGGCGTTGTCTACGGGCGCATCGTCCGGCTCCGCCGCGCGTTCGGGCGGGCGCTGCCAGATGCCGGTATCGGCATAGGCGCGCTGCGCTTCGGCCAGATCGGGCACATCACGCGCGGCAAGTTCGGCGGCGGTCGGCGCGCCGACCAGATCCGGATCGTCGATGTCGGGCAGGTCCGCATCGCTGCGCGGGCCGGGATCGCGCAGAGCCTGACGCTCCGGCTGACTGTCGGCGGCGACGCCCAGATCATCGGCGGTCAGACTGTCGGAGACGCGGCTGGTGCCGCCATCGCCCAGCGGCGCGCCATCGGCGGCGGTGCTGGGAGGCACGGTGTCATCTTGCGGGGCCAGCGCCGTCAGTTCCGCATCCGACTGTGCGCCGGTGGGGGCGGTCGTCGCGACCGTGGATGGATCGAGCCCTTCGGGCAACGGATCGCCCTCAGCCTCATCGGCAAGTTCCGGCTCCGGCATGGCATCGGTCGGCAGGGAGGCCTGCGGCGGCACGGCGGCGATACGCTCGTCCTCTCCCAGAACCCCGGCCCAGAGCGCGATCAGCAGCAACGCTGCGACCAGACAGGCCGCCAGCGCGACCAGCAGCCCGCGCCCGGACCGGCGGGGTGTGTCAGGGCGGGCCCCAAAGACCGAGGCGCCATTGCCGGAGGACTGCGGCTTAGCCCCGCCGGGTTTTGACGTGTCGGGTTTGGATGCAGCGGGTTTCGATGCGGTAGGTTTCGATGCGGTGGGCGCGGTCGCCGCAGGCTTCGCAGCGGCGGTGGTGGAAGTGGTGGCAGCGGGCGCGGATGCGGCGCCGCCGGGCTTGGCAAGGCTGCCCGCAGTGCGCGCGCCCGAAACGGGGGCAAAGGCCGCGGGATCCGGCGTCGGCACGGGGCCAGCGGCTGCGGGGCGTTTGGCCCGTGCGGGCGTGCCGATCACGGGCCCTGCGCTGTCATCGAGCGGCGGTTGCGCAGGGCGGGGCTTAGGCGTGTCGCCCTTGCCAAAGCGACGGCGGAGCGACGCCAGACGCCCGGTCGGTGCCTTGCGCCCTGCCCCGGCGGCGAACCCGGCGGCGGCGGCAAGCGCGGCGCGATCGGCACGGGCCATTGCTTCGGGGGAGGCCTTATTACCATCCGGTGAGGCAGGCTTGGCGCTTTGGCCCTTTGCCGCAGGCGCGGTAAGGTCGGGCGCGGCAAGATCGGGGGCGGGGCGCGCGGGCGCGTGGCGCGGGGCGGTATCGCTGTCGGCGCGGGCGGGGCTTTCCCGTGTGGCGCGCAGCGAATGGAACGTCACCGCAGGTTCGCTAGGCACGGATTTATCCGACACCACAGGATCGACCGGCTGGCTTGGCGTGACCTTTGTCGCATCGGGTGTTGGGGTCGCGGCTACAGCGGTCTCATCCTCGCCAAGCGGCGCGGAGGTGATCGGCGCGGGATCGTCCAGATCCGCGAGGGATGCCTCGGCGGGCACGTCCTCGGCGCGTGCGTCTTCGGCAGGCACGCTTTCGGCGGAGGGGTCTTCGGCGGGTGTTTCTTCGGCGGGCGTGTCCACAGCCGGGGTGGTGTCGGCGCGCGTCTCTTTGACCGGGGACTCTTCGGCGGGCGGGGCGTCCGAGTGCGCGGCGGCGACGGGTGCGACCGGCGCAGCGGTGTCTTCGGTGACGATGGCGGCGGGTTCGTCAGCGAACATTTCGGTCGCCTCGGCCTCCGCCGCTTCGGCGTCAAGCTCGGCCCAGAGATCCCGCGCCTCATCGGCCCCTGCCACGCTGTCAGATGCGGTGGTATCGAATGGGCTGGCGCCAGGCGTCGGCGTTTCGAGCGCAGAGGTGTCTTCCGGCGCGATGCCGTCCGGCACTTGGCTTTCCTCAGGCTGATCCGGCACGGTGCTGTCGGGCTGGTCGCTTTCGGGCGCGGCGGTCGAAACCGTCTCGGGGCTGTCCTCGAACCGGTCAAGATATGGTGCGGGCGCTTCCGCCACGCCGGGCTGAAGCTCCGGCTCAGGGGTGTTTTCGGCGGGCACCACGGTGACGTCTGGCTCCGAGTCGGTCGCGATGTCGTCGGCAGCGAGGGCGTCCGACGCGGACAGGCCGACAGCGGCGAGGGTCAGCACATCATCGTCCCGCTCGACCGTTGCGCCCTCGTCCAATACCGCGGCCGCGCCGTTCGACGGGCCAAAGAACGGCTCTCCGGGATAGGTGCCCGGCTCCGGCACGGCGACGCAACTCAGCGGCACGAACCCATGCGCGGCAGCGAAGCTTTCGGCCTCGTCCAGCGTGACCCGCGCGACCACGGCAATGCGCAGGATCTGGGGGGCTGCCCCATCGGCCTGCCAGTCATAGGCCAGATCCTCGACCCGGTAGGGGGTCGCGCCCTGCAACGCCTGACGCACGCGGGCCTCGTCGCTGTCCGCACCGGCCCCGCCAGCGGCGGCGGTTTCGGTGTAAAGCACCTGCGCGTTGGGCAGCACCAGCTTTACCGTTGGCCCGGCGGGCTCCAGCTCGGTGGCGGTGTCACGCAATTGATGCAGACGCGCCTCCAGATCGGGGGCGTCGAACCGCACGGAGCCGACCGGCAGCCAGCCAGCCCGGCTGCGATGCAGCAGCGCGATTTCATCGTTGCGAAGATCGAGAGCGAAGCGGGGTTTCATGCGAGAAACTTTACATCACGAGTGCGGGAGACCGTTAGCCTTCTGACGGTAACATTCTCTTTATAGCGGTAAACCGCCAATGAAAGCCATAACCCCCTGCAGGCGGGTGTTTTCTGCGCCATCCGCGCTAGGCTCCGCGCCATATGAGAGGAGATCGCAATGATCAGGAATTTGCCGACGAAACTTGCACTTGCCGTGGTGATGGCCGGGCTTGGCACCGGAGCCGCCGCCGTGCTTCCGTCCGGGGCGGCACAGGCGCAGGCCACCCCGCCCGTCGCGGGCCCGCAAACACCGGGCCGAGTCGTCGTGCGGGGGGCTGGCGTGGTCAAGCGCGCGCCCGACATGGCGACCATCGTTATGGGCGTGGAGGAACGGGCGGAAACCGCCGATGCCGCGCTCGATGCCGCCAATGAGGTGGGCGCTGCGATCTTGGAGCGGCTGACCGCCGAGGGCATCGCCGCGCGTGACGTCCAGACCTCGGGCCTGAGCCTGTCGCCGGAGCGGCGGATGACGACACGGGACGACACCCAGCCGCCCGAGGTCGTGGGTTTCATCGCGACCAATCTCGTGACCGTGACGGTGCGTGATCTGGAGCGGCTGGGGCCGCTTCTCGACACGGTGGTGCGCGGCGACGGCGCGAACCGGTTTCAGCAACTGAGCTTCGATCTGGCCGATCCCGCCCCCGCCGAGGAGGATGCCCGCATGGCGGCGGTGACCGAGGCCCGCGCCAAGGCCGAGACACTGGCCCAAGCCGCAGGCGTTTCGCTGGGCCGGATCGTGGAGATCACCGAGGAAAGCGCAGGCCGCCCGATGTATGCGCGTCAGGAAATGCGCATGGCCGATAGCGGCGGCGTCCCCGTCGCCCCCGGCGAGATCGAAGTGCGCGTGGATGTGGGCATCACGTTCGAGATCGGCTCGACGGAGTGATCCACACCGGCGCGGCGGCTTGGCGGTCGCCGTGCCGGTCCCGTCGCGGTGTTTAGGACTGGGCGCGGCGCGCCGCGTCGGGGTATCGCGGAGGCCGCCCCGCGCGCCGATCAGCCCGCCTGCGTCCCGGTGTCCAGCCCAGCCTCGGCATAGCTGGCGCGGCCTTCGCTGGCCTTGCCAATCACGCTGAACGATCCGTCGCTTTCCAATATGACGGCAGCGACATCCTCGGGATCGGGGGTGCCGGAGCCACGGATGATGGTTTCCAGTTCCGCCTGCGTGACCCGCTCATCGCGCATGGCCGCAGGCAGAAACGCCCCCTCCCGCATCAGCAGACGGGGTTCGGAGCGGACCAGCCCGGCGATCCGGCGCGACCGGACCGAGGCGAAGGCCACGACGAATTGCAGACCGATCAGGGTGAGGAAGGCGGTGATGCCTTCGGCGAGCGCCACGCTTTCCGACAGAAGGATGGTGGCAAGGATCGAGCCCAGCGCAACGGTCACCACCAGATCGAAAGCGTTGAGCTTGGCCAAGGTGCGCTTGCCCGAAATTCGCAAGGACACCACCAGCGCGGTATAGGCCAACGCGCCCACGATGAGGGTGCGCAGAATATCCGCCCAGCCCTGAAACAGCATCTCCGACAGATCCATCATCACCCTCCTGTTACCAAGGCAACGCGGGGCGGCACGGGCCTGTTCCGGCTACATGAGGCGCCGAACGGATTATCGAAGCCAGAGGTTGTTTTTCTTGAGCTGGTTGCGGATCATCTGCTCGCGCGGGGGCAGGTCGCTGCGGTCGAAAAGGGCGCGGGCCTTGTCGCCCTTGTTTTGGAAGATCATCCGCTTGAACGGCTCGTATTCCTTCAGCACCTTTTTGATGCGGTTGGGGGCGGAGACCTCTTTGAGCACGTCGACCACACGGTCGCTTTCGCGCGCGAAAAGCAGCGGCAGCACCCGCCAATGGCAGGTCACGTCGCCATCCAGCCCGGCCAGCTCCGGCCCCGGACGTCCGCCGCCCAAGGCATGGATGACCAAGGGCAGCGCGATCTGATCCAGCCAAGGGTCAAACGACTGACACACCAGTGCTTCGGGCGGATCGTCGCGGATCTCCCGGGCGTAGCGGGCAAAGAGCGCGTGGAATTCCGCCGGATCGCGGGCGTAGAACCAGCCCGCGTTGAAATAGAGATACCGCTCCCAATACTCATCAGGCTGGCCCCGATCGAGACTGCTGTCGTAGTCGAGCTCGAACCGGTCATAGAGGGATTTCCAGATCTCGCCATAGCCCGGCCCGTAAAGCTCGATCTCCGGCCAAGTGCCCTCCCGCCGCATGGAGGCAGAAGGGCGGTCAAAGTCGAACGCCACCTCGCTCAGCGGGCCCGTGACGAGCGTGTCGGTGTCGAAGAACACGAAAGGCTCGCCCGCGGGCAGCAGCTTTAGCGCTTCGATCTTGTTTCCGTAAGGATAGCTTTCGCCAAAGATCTCGGAGGTGAAGCCCTGCACCTCCGCGCCCAGTTCCTGAAGCAAGGCGGTCACATGGCTGCTGAGACCGGGATCGAAGGACCAAAGCGGGCCCGGCTCCGGCACCGCCACGATCAGCCGCCCCGCAAAGCCCGGATCGCTGTGCCGCAGGGAGGCCGCAAACAGCACGGCCTCGTATTGCAGCCGCCCGGATTGGGCCACGATCAGGATGTTGAAGGTCCGGGTCGGACCGGACGAGGCTTTGGCGCTCATGGGGTTCACACAGGCTGGGGCAACACGATCCCCCAGCCTTGCCCCGCTTTGCCCCGAAACGGAACCCGGTGCCGCGATTTTTGTCGCAGCGGCATGCGGGCGTTCCCCCGGACGTGCCGCCATGGTATGGGCCAGCGCCCGCCCTGTCTGTCGCAGCGGAACGGGGCCTGACCCGCGTTTTGCGCGTTGCGCGACCCGATCACGGCGCGATACACGGAATATACATGTTTGGACGTCAATTCTGCGGGTGCCGTCGGTCTGCCCCCCATTGACCCAAACGGCTCTTGCCCGCATCCTGTGGCAAGAAAGACGGGGCGGGTGCCGTTTTTTTCCCTCCGGCGTCCGCTCCGATTTATCACGGCGAAATCCGCCCGCCGCTGCTGTCCTGTGACGCGGCTGCGGGCGGACGATTTCAGGCCCGCCCCTTGGCGGTCCGGCACAGGATAATGCGGGCATATTTCGCCCGACCAGCGCAAGGAAACCATCATGGTCCTCGCCGCGCGTATTGGTGACATGCATGTCTGCCCGATGATCACACCGGGCACCCCACCCGTGCCCCATGTCGGCGGCCCGATCATCATGGGTGCGCCGACGGTCCTGACCGTCAACCTTCCCCAAGCGCGGATCGGCGATCAATGCACCTGCGTCGGGCCGCCTGACGTGATCGTCGCCGGGTGCCCGACGGTGCTGGTCTGTAACGTCCCGGCCGCGCGTGTGGGCGACGCCACGGCCCATGGCGGGATGATCGTCGCCGGCGCGCCAACCGTTCTGATCGGCGTGGGCGGTGCTGGCGGCGGGGGTGGCGGCGGCGGAGCGGGCAGCATGGCAGGCGGCGGCGCGGGGGCCGCGCCCGGCGGTGTCCCGCAGGGGCAAGCCGTGGACAGCCACCGATCCGGCAGCGCGGCACAGGGGCTGCCCGAAGGACCACGCGGCCAAGGGGCTGCCACCGATGGACGCGCGCTGTCATCGCAACCAGCCCTGCCCGCCCCGGCTCACCAAGCGCAGGCGTTGCGCGACGCCGCCGCCAGCGGCATGCCCTTTTGCGAGGCTTGCGCCCGCGCCGCAGCGGAGGCCGAAACCCGCGACCGCGCCGCCGCAGAGGACAGCGCGCTGGATGGCGGCGCACCCGGCGGCACTGGTCCCGCATCCGGCCCGGCCCGCTGAGCCCCATGCCGCATTTCGCCCTGATCGACGCCGCCCGCGATGATGCGATCTACAACCTGTTGATCCGCGAACCCGGCGCCGAAAGCCTGTTTGCCGGAACGCTTGACCCGGAATTGGCCCGTGCCGCGCCCTATATCGTAGAATTGCGCCCGGAGAGCCCGTTTCGCGACGCGCTGCAAAGCTACGGTTGGCCACGGGCATGGGGAATCACCTGCCATTCGACGGCGGAGCGTGCAGCCACGCGGCGCGCGTTGAGGCGGAACATGCAGGCCATGCTGCCGTCAGGGCAGGTCGGGCTGTTTCGGTTTTACGATCCGCGCGTCTGGCTGCCGTTTATCTCAGCCTCCCAAGGGGCGGAGCTGGACCCGTGGTTCGATCCAATCACCGATTACTGGGCCCCGCATCCGCGCAGCGGCGCGACCCTGCGGATCAGCCGCAACGGGGCCACGGCCCGCATCACGACCGAAGGATGACGCAGAGGCGAGGGCGGAACTGCCGTGTCTTAACGCTTATAATGGGGTTTTGCGTCGGGATCACCACCTAACCCTGGAGGGGTGGTGGTGGGCGACCCTGGAATCGAACCAGGCGTGGGTCTCCCCGGCGGAGTTACAGTCCGCTGCCGCACCTTGCAGCACGTCGCCCGACGCTGGGGGTGAATAGCCAAGCCGCCTGAGAGGGTCAACAGGAAATTCCTTGCGCTTTCCGCCCGATTTGCCCAAGGCGGGCGAAGCATCACCACGACGTCGCGTGAGCGGGCATCACCAAGCCCGGACAGGCGACCCACGACGCAAGACCATCCGCCGAACCGCCGAAAGCAGGGGCCAGAATCATGAAGAAACCGACCTGGGTCATCGACAAGGAGCGCGCCCGCCGCGCCGCCGCCGCCGAAACCGTCTGGCTGTTCGGGCTGCACGCGGTGCGCGACGCGCTGATGAACCCGCGCCGGGAACGGCTGCGACTGGTGCTGACCCGCAACGCCGCCGACAAGCTGGCCGAGGCGGTCGCGGCATCGGGGATGGAGCCTGAGATCGCCGATCCGCGCAAATTCCCCGCGCCGCTCGATCCCGGCTCGGTCCATCAGGGCGCGGCGCTGGAGGTCAAACCGCTCGACTGGGGTCCGTTGGAAGACCTGTGCGAGCCGGGCATGGGCGCGCCGCGTCTGGTGCTGCTGGACCGGGTGACCGACCCGCATAACGTGGGCGCGATCCTGCGTTCGGCCGAGGTGTTCGGCGCCCGCGCCGTGATTGCCCCGCATCGCCATTCGGCCCCCGAAACCGGCGCGCTGGCCAAGACCGCATCGGGCGCGCTGGAACGCCAGCCCTATCTGCGGGTGAAGAACCTTGCCGACACGATGGAGCGGCTGAAAAAGCTTGGCTACACCTTCTACGGGCTGGACGGCGAAGCCGACACGCCGCTGGGTCAGGTCGCCGCGCCGGTCGCCGATCTGCCCTTGGGGCTGGTGCTGGGGGCCGAGGGGCCGGGCCTGCGCGAGCGCACAAAAGAAACCTGTGACCGGCTGGTGCGAATCGAGTTCGCAGCAGGATTTGGATCGCTCAACGTGTCGAATGCGGCGGCTGTCGCGCTATATGCCACGCGCGCGGCAGGCGACCCTGATGCGGTGGACGCCGGCGCGGCCCCAGCCCCCGCCACGGCGGATCTGCCACAGGATGACGCGGAGTAATTTGTGGCGCCAATGTCACAGGCAAGAAAATAATCACACATTGGTGAGGGGGCTTGGAGAAAATCCGAAAGCGGCTAAATCTGCATCAGGAGGCGCGAACACGGAACGTTCGTGCCTCACTTCACTGTCCCTCGTTCCGTAACTCTGCGCCCGGTCCCTGTACCGGGCGCTTTTTTTTGGCGGCTCTCTGGTTCTGCGCCGGGCCCGCTCCAAATATCCCCTATGAGCCGAAACACAGATACCGACCTGATCGAGCTGCTGCGCAGCGTAAAGACCATCGCCGTCGTCGGCTGGTCGCCCAATCCCGGCCGGGCGTCGAATTCGGTCGCGCGGTTTCTGGCGACCCACGGCTACCGGGTCGTCCCGGTCAATCCCGGCCATGCGGGCAAGAAGGTTCTGGGCGAAACGGTTGTCGCGCATTTGTCGGATATCGAAGGCCGCGTGGACATGGTCGACATCTTCCGCCGGTCCGAAAAGGCGGGCGAGGTCGTGGATGACGCTCTGCAATATCTCGACGGGCTGAAGGCCGTCTGGATGCAATTGGGCGTTGTCGATGACGCAGCCGCAGACCGGGCCCGCGCCGCAGGGGTGAAGGTGGTCATGGACCGCTGCCCGGCGATCGAAATCCCGCGGCTGGGGCTATAATGCCCCGCCCGGTGCCGGGCGCTCAGATCACCTCTTCGCGCTCGATCATGCCCGCATGACAGGCGACCGCACTGCGGATGACGCCGATGGCCAGCGCGCCGCCGCAGCCTTCGCCCATGTTAAGCCCCAGCGACAGAAGCGGCTCCAGCCCAAGGTTTTCGAGCAACAACCCCTGCCCCGGCTCCGCGCCCTGCTGGCCCGCCACGACATGATCGATGGCGGCGGGGTCGAGTGCCGCCAGCACCGCCGCCGCCGCGCAGCAGGCATAGCTGTCGAGGATCACCGGCGTGCCTTGCGCGCGGGCGGCGACGATGGCGCCCGTCATGGCGGCGATGTCGCGACCGCCCAAGCCCTGCAAGACCTTCAGCGGATCGGCGGAGGTGGCGTCTGGCTGCTGCCGAAGGGCCGTTTCCACCAACTCGACCTTACGGGCGAGCGCGGCATCGTCCATCGCGCCGTCCTTGCCCACCCAGCGCGCCGGATCGCCACCGTAGAGCGCGGCGGCCATCGCGGCCGCGCAGGTCGTGTTGCCCACCGCCATGTCACCCGGCACCAGCAGATCGGCATGGGGGTTCACCGCATCCCAGCCCCGGCGCAGCGCGGCCAGCAGATCTTCCTCGCTCAACGCGGGGCCTGCGGAAATATCCTGACTGGGATGGTCAAGCTCCAGCTCCACCATCTGCAACATCGCGCGCACGGATTGGGCCAACTGGTTGATCGCCGCCCCGCCCAGCGCGAAATTCTCGACCATCTCGCGGGTGGCAGCGGCGCGATGCGCGGAAATCCCGCGTTCCGCCACACCATGCGTCGCGGCAAAGATCACGATTTGCGGCTGATCAACGACCGGCACTTCGCTGCCGCGCCAGCCTGCATACCAGATCGCCAGATCCTCCATCCGGCCCAACGCGCCCACCGGCTTCACCAGCCGGGCGTTGCGGGCGCGAGCGGCCTCCAGCGCGTCGGCATCGGGGCCGGGCAACTCGGCGATCAGGCTGCGGAACGCGTCGAGCGTCTGGAACGGGGCGGTCATGGGAGGGAGTGATCCTTTCGTCTGCGGGCGTGCGGCGGGGACCGTCGCGTCAGGCTGATGATAGGGGCGCAGGGGCGATTGGGAAGCCCCGCCCGCTTATCGCGCCTCCTATCTTCCCGGCTCATCCGTGCAGAGAGGCCGGTGTTTCACGTGCATCAGGCGGCGTATCGGCGGCATCCAGCACCAGTTGCAGAAACACCAGATCGAGCCAGCGACCGAATTTCGCCCCGACCTGCGGCATGCGCCCGCGCTCCACGAATCCCAGCTTTTCATGCAAGCGGATAGAGGCCACGTTGCCGGCCTCGATTGCGGCCACCATGACATGCCGCCCGGCGGTGCGGGCCTCCTCGATCAGCGCCGTTAGCAGCACGCGCCCCAGCCCGGCACCGCGCGCCTCGGCGGCGACATAGACCGAATGCTCGACCGTGTGGCGGAACCCCTCGAACGGGCGCCAATCGCCGTAAGAGGCATAGCCCGCCACCCGATCCGCCGCATCGACGGCCACCAGAATGGGAAAGCCGCGCGCATGGCGCGCCTCCATCCAAGCGCGGCGGCCCTCCGCATCGGTCGTGGTTTCATTCCAGATCGCGGTGCCGTTCAGCACGGCGTCGTTATAGATCGCGGCCAGCGCATCGGCGTCGCGGGGGGCGGCGGCGCGCAGGGTATAGGCGGCGGGCATCATTGGTCTTGGCACTCCGGTCGGGGCTGCGGCTGGGGGCGTTCCCGTGCCGCCCGTCAGCGGCGGTTCTGACCCGAGAGTTCGGGCGATGCAAAAAGTTTTGAAAAACTTCGCATTCGCCGGGAACCGCAGGTCGGCCACCGGCATTACATACCCGACAGACCGGTGCATCCCCTTGCCGGACCTGTCCTGTCCCTGGCTTCGGGCGGCCCAATGCCCAACATCCCCGACAGGCGGTGCTCTGCCCAGCACCGCCTGTCTTTTTATGGGCCCCGCCTCCTCAACCCCCCATTTTAGCACGGAATTTCCAGGTTTCGCCTGAATTGCGCGGTTGCCTGTGGCGCGCCCCTGCGGCTAGTCTGCCAGCGATTCATCTGATGCCCCGCACGCAAGGACAGACGCCCCATGGCCGATTTCATTACCGTCGAAAACCTCGGCAATCTGCTGGTTCTGCTGTTCTTGCAGGCGGTGCTCGGCTTCGACAACCTGCTCTATATTTCAATTGAAAGTCAGCGCGCCCCCGTCGCACAGCAGAAATCGGTGCGGTTCTGGGGGATCATCCTTGCCGTGGCGCTGCGCGTCATCTTGCTGTTCGCGATGATCAAGCTGCTGGATCTGCTGACCGACCCGTTCTTTGTCTTTGACTGGGAAGGCGTGCTGGAAGGCGGCGTGAACTTTGCCACCGTGGTGTTCGTCTTTGGCGGCGTGTTCATCATGTATACGGCGGTCAAGGAAATCAGCCACATGCTGCGGATCGAACATATCGACGCCGACGTGAACGCCAAATCGGGTAAGTCCGCGACGCAGGTGGTGCTGTTGATCGTGATGATGAACCTGATCTTCAGCTTCGATTCGGTGCTGTCGGCATTGGCCATCACCGATGTGTTCTGGGTGCTGGCGACCGCGATCATCCTGTCGGGTCTGGCGATGCTGGTGCTGGCCGACGGGGTGACGAACTTCCTCAAGAAAAACCGCATGTATGAGGTTCTGGGCCTGTTCATCCTGCTGATCGTCGGGGTTGTCCTACTGGGCGAAGCGGGCCCTGCGGCGGCCCATGCGATGCATGACGAAAGCCTTCAGATCCGGCTGTTCGGCTACGAGTTGCTGCCGATGTCGAAGACGACGTTCTATTTCTCGGTGGCGGTCCTGTTCATCGTGGAATTCGTCCAGACCGGCTACAAGCGCAAGCTGGAGGCCGAAGCCCGGTCCGAACGCCATAGCTGAGCCCCCGGTTCATCGGACGGCGGTGGCAGCGGGATCGGCATTTTCCCGCCCGCCCCGCTGGCAGGCGAAAGCCCGCTCGGGTATAGACACTGCAAGGATCCTGAACGCCCACACTCTAGCGCAAGGTGCGCCTGCCCATGCCCGGAACCGGACTGTCGAAACTTTCCTACGCGCTGCTGCTGATCCTGATCGTCTATGCTGCGCTGACCGGGGCTGGATGAAACGGGGCGCATGATGGCACAGAGATACGGCGGAAAATACAGCCCACAGGGCGGCGAGGACGACGCGCCATTGAGCGGCAGCGCCCAGACCCGCAACACCACTACCCCTGCCGTCAACCCGTTCGAGGGTCGGCGCCGGTCGCGCGTGGGCGGGCGGGTGAACCTGCTTTTTGCGGCACCGCTGCCGTTGGTGTTTACCGCATTCACGTCCGGCCCCGTCGGGCTTGCCACCGATCTGGTGGCGCTTGGCGTGCTGTGGTTCGGCGCATGGCTGACCCGCGAAGGCGTGCGCGCGCACGAAGCCTATGACGCCCGCAAGGTCGCGCGCCGCCCTTCCCTGCCCCGCAAGGTGATCGGCGCCGTGATGATCGGCATGGGCATCGCCACGGCTGCCATGGGCCCGGATGCCAGCCTGCTGGGACCGGTGCTGCTGGGCCTTATCGGGACGGCGCTGCATATCCTGTCCTTTGGGCTCGATCCGATGACCGCCAAGGGCATGGATGATGTGGACACCCGCCAGCATGGCCGTGCGATGCGCGCGGTGGGCGAGGCCGAGAAGATGCTGACCGACATGCAGGCCGCCATTATGCGCACCGGCGACCGGCGCATGCAGGCGCGCGTCGAAAAATTCGGCACCACCGCCCGCACCATGTTCCGCACCGTGGAAGAAGACCCGAGGGATTTGACCGCAGCGCGGAAATATCTGACGGTCTACATGATGGGCGCGCGGGACGCGGCGGTGAAATACGCCGGACTGCACCCCCGCGACCGTGATACGAAGACCCGCGCCGAATTCGAAGCGCTGCTTGACGATCTGGAGCAGAACTTTGCGGCGCGAACCCGGAAGATGCTGGCCGATGACCGCATCGATCTGGATGTAGAGATTGACGTGCTGCGCGACCGGCTGCGGCGCGACGGGATCGAGGCGCGGTAGCGCCCGTCTGACAAAACTGGGTCGGCAAACGGCCCGACAGGAGTGGGATGGCGATGAACGAGTTCAAGCAGGACGCAAACGGCACGGCCCCTCAGGGCGCACCGCAGACCACCGCCGCCGCGCAGGCTCCGGTGGCGCAGGGGCTCGCGACCGCCGCCGCCCCCGGGCGGGACAGCGCCACCCACGAGGTGGAGCAACTCAGCGCCGTGGTTCTGGCCGACCCCGCCCCCGCCGACGCGATCACCCCGCTCGATCAGGCCGACGCGCCCTTGTCCGAGGAAATCCGCAAGCGGATGGCCGAGATCGACATGGGCGACACCAATTCCATCGTCTCCTTCGGCTCCGGCGCGCAGGCCGAGCTGCAAAAGATCAGCCAATCGATGCTGGCGGATGTGAAAAACAAGGATGTCGGCCCCGCAGGCGATGGCCTGCGCGACATCGTCGGCACGATCCGCGGCTTTTCGGTCAGCGAACTGGATGTGCGGCGCAAGCGCAACTTCTTTGAGAAGCTGCTGGGCCGGGTCGCGCCCTATTCCAAATTCGTCGCCAAATACGAGGAGGTGCAGGATCAGATCGACCGCATCACCACGAACCTGTTGCAGCACGAACATCAGCTGCTCAAGGACATCAAATCGCTCGATTTGCTCTATGACCGGACGCTGGAATTCTACGACGAACTGGCGCTCTACATCGCTGCGGGCGAGGCAAAGCTGGCGGAATTCGACACGCAGGTGATCCCCGCCAAGGAGGCGCAGGTCGATGCCGCGCCCGAGGACGATCAGGTGATCCGCGCGCAGGAACTGCGCGACATGCGCGCCGCGCGGGACGATCTGGAACGCCGGGTGCATGACCTGAAACTGACGCGTCAGGTGACGATGCAATCCCTGCCTTCGATCCGGCTGGTGCAGGAAAACGACAAGAGCCTCGTGACCAAGATCAATTCGACCTTGGTCAACACGGTGCCCCTGTGGGAAACCCAGCTGGCGCAGGCGGTGACCATCCAGCGCAGCGCGGAGGCCGCCGGCGCGGTCCGCGAAGCCACCGATCTGACCAATGAATTGCTGACCGCCAATGCAAAGAACCTGCGCACTGCCAACAAGACCGTGCGCGAGCAGATGGAGCGTGGCGTATTCGACATCGAAGCCGTGCGCGCCGCCAATGCTGACCTGATCGCCACGATCGAGGAAAGCCTGCAAATTGCCGATGAAGGCAAGCGCCGCCGCAGCGAGGCCGAGGGCGAATTGCAGAAGATGGAAGCGGAACTGCGCGACACGCTGGCCTCGGCCCGGGCTCGGGCGGATGCGCGGGGCGGCAATGCGGGGGCAGCCGTGCCCCCCGCGCAGCGTTGAGAGGAGGCTTCGTGACGCGCGCCTTTCGATCCGGTCGACGCCCTTCCCAAGACACCGCATCCCGTGCCTCCGACCTTGCAGCCAAGGCACGGGCCGAGGTGACCCCGCCCGCCGGATGGCGGCGCGGCATCCTTGCGCTATGCCTGACGGTCATCACCGCCTGCGAAACCGCAGCGCCCGTGACCAGCCCGCCCCCCGCGACCCGCCCCGAGCCGCAGATCCCCGCCCCGCGCGCCGTGCCGGGCGACGCCAGCCGCAAACTGTCGGCCCATTACGCGCGGGTCGAACGCGACCTGCGCACGCAGGGGCTTCTGCGGCAGGATGGCGGCGGACCGGACACGCCCTATAACGCCCGCCAACTGACCGAAAACTTCCTGCGCATCGCGCTATACGATGAATATGTCAGCCGCGCCGGGACACTGGTCGCCGAACAGACCGAAAGCCGCCTGCGCCGCTGGGAACAGCCCGTGCGCGTGCAGGTCAGCTTTGGCGAGACCGTGCCCGATGCGCAGCGCCGCACCGACCGCCGCAATATCGACAGCTACATCAAGCGGCTGGCGGATGTGAGCGGCCACCCGATATCCACCACCGGTGGCACCGGCAATTTTCAGGTTCTGGTCCTGAACGAGGATGAGCGTCCGACCTATGGCGACACGCTGCGCCGGATGATACCGGGCATCGACCCGACCGCCGTGCGCACCATCGAGACCATGACCGAGGACACGTTCTGTCTGGTCTTTGCGTTCTCGCGCGGGACGGACAGTGCTTATACCCGCGCCGTCGCGGTGATCCGGGGCGAACATCCCGATCTGCTGCGCCTGTCCTGCATCCACGAGGAATTGGCGCAGGGGCTGGGACTGGCCAATGACAGCCCGCGCGCCCGGCCCTCCATCTTTAACGATGACGAGGAATTCGGCCTGCTGACGACGCAGGATGAAATGATGCTGCGGATGCTTTACGACGACCGCCTGCGCCCCGGCATGAGCCTTACCGAGGCCCGCCCCATCGCCAAGACCATCGCCGAGGAGCTTCTCGGCGGGCCAAGCTGACCCGCGCGCGACGCGCTTTGCACCGCACGCCATAAGGACGGAGACCCGCATGGGCATTTTCGATTTTCTCTCGGGCCAGTTCATCGACGTCATCCACTGGACCGATGACACCCGCGACACGATGGTCTGGCGGTTCGAGCGCGAAGGCCATGAGATCAAGTATGGCGCCAAGCTGACAGTGCGCGAGGGTCAGGCGGCGGTGTTCGTCCATGAGGGCCAGCTGGCGGATGTGTTCACGCCCGGGCTCTACATGCTCGAAACCAACAATATGCCGATCATGACCTCGCTTCAGCACTGGGACCACGGGTTCCGGTCGCCGTTCAAATCCGAGGTCTATTTCGTCTCCACCAACCGTTTCACGGACCTGAAATGGGGCACCAAGAATCCGGTGATGCTACGCGACCCGGAATTCGGGCCGACCCGTATCCGGGCCTTTGGCACCTATGTCATCAAGGTTTCCGATCCCGGCCTGTTCATGACCGAGATCGTCGGCACCGATGGTGAATTCACCCGTGACGAGATCAGCTTCCAGATCCGCAACATCATCGTGCAGCAGGCCAGCCGGGTGATGGCGGGTTCGGGCATTCCCGTGCTCGACATGGCCGCGAACACGCTCGACATGGGTAAGCTCATCGCCGCCGAAGTGTCCAAGGTGCTGGACAGCTACGGTCTGAGCATGCCGGAATTCTATATCGAAAACATCTCGCTCCCGCCCGCCGTGGAGGCCGCGCTGGACAAGCGCACCTCGATGGGGCTTGCCGGTGATCTGGGCCGGTTCACCCAGTATTCCGCAGCCGAGGCGATGACGGCGGCAGCCTCCAACCCGAATGGCGGTGGCGGCATGGGGGCTGGTCTTGGCATGGGGATGGGCATGGCGATGGCCAACCAGATGGCGCATGGCAGCGCCGGGGGGCAGGCCGGTCCGTGGGGCAGCCCGCAGGCGCAGCAGCCCGGCCCTTGGGGGCAGACGCCGCAGCCGCATGCGCAGCCCATGCAGCAGCCCCCCGCGCCACCACCGCCGCCCGTCGAACATGTGTGGCACATCGCCGAGAACGGCGCGACACAAGGCCCGTTTTCCAAAGCGCGGCTGGGACGGATGGCGCAGGATGGCACCCTGACCCGCGAAACGCTGGTCTGGACCGCCGGTCAGGACGGGTGGAAGCCCGCCGGCGATGTGGGTGAGCTGGCGCAGTTGTTCACGGTGATGCCGCCGCCCCCTCCGCCGCCGCCACCTGCCGTCTGATCCGATGACCCGATCCGGTTTTCCGCATGTGCCGCCCGCTCCGCCCGGCGCCGCGCGCCCCCCTGAACACGCGCCCGATGAGGCCGATGTGCCCGAGATCGAGGTCGCGGGCCCCGGCCCCGATGACGCGCACCGGTTTCCCTGCCCTGCCTGCGGGTCCGATCTTCGGTTCGCCCCTGCGGCGGGCAAGCTTATCTGCGATCATTGCGGCTACGAGGATCAGGTGGAAATCCCGCCGGGTGCCGCCCCGCAGGCCATCCGCGAACTGGATTTCCGCGCCGCGATCGAGGCCCGCCTGCCGGAAGTGGAGATGGAGGAAACCCGCGTCACGACCTGCACCAGTTGCGGCGCGCAGATCGAGTTTGACGACGACACCCATGCCCGCGAATGTCCGTTCTGCGCCTCGCCGGTGGTGGTCGACAGCGGCGTGCACCGGCATATCAAGCCGCGCGGACTGCTGCCCTTTGGCCTGACCGAGCGCAACGCCCATGACGCTATGTCGGACTGGCTGGGCGGGCTGTGGTTTGCCCCCAACGGGCTAAAGGACTACGCTCGCAAGGGGCGCAAGATGCAGGGCATCTATGTGCCCTACTGGACCTTCGACGCCGACACGCAGTCCGATTATCGCGGTCAGCGCGGCACCGTCTACTGGGTTACGCGCACGGTTATGCGGGATGGCAAGCCCACGCAGCAGCGGGTGCAGAAAATCCGCTGGCGCCCTGTCGCGGGCCGGGTGGGCCGGTTCTTTGACGATGTGCTGGTGCTGGCGTCCAACACCCTGCCGCGCAAATACACCGACGCGCTGGAGCCGTGGGATCTGTCGGCGATGGAGCCTTATACGCCGGAATTCCTCGCCGGTTTTCGGGCCGAAGGCTATCAGGTCGGACTGGAGGAGGGTTTCCTCGTCGCGCGCGAGAAGATGGATGCCCAGATCCAGCGCGATGTCCGGTTCGACATTGGCGGCGACAGACAGCGGATCGACGACATTCGCACCCGGATTTCCGGTGTGACGTTCAAGCATGTCCTGCTGCCCGTCTGGCTTGCCGCCTATAAATATCGTGGCAAGACCTACCGTTTCGTCGTCAATGGTCGGACTGGCCGGGTGCAAGGCGAACGCCCGTGGTCGGCGATAAAGATCGCGCTGGCGGTGATCCTCGGCCTGATCGTCGCGGCGGTGGCGGGCTATATCGGCGCGCGATGATCGCGGCTGGGCCCCGGTGGGCTAAGTTGGCACGGGGGCGGGGCTGCCGGGGCGGTGTAAAGCCCCCGTGCGACCCGGCTTAGAACTCTACCGAATTGAGCACTTCGCCGTTGACCGCGCGATACATTTCCTTGTGTTCGGACCAGTAGCCCGCGATGGTCAGCCGCAGGGTGATCGGGCCTTCCTCGAGGTTCATGAAATACCATCCATGGTAGCCCGGAAACGGCGCGGTGAAGCTGCCATTCTGCGCCACGCCTTCGCCCTTGGAATAGGCCATTTCGAACCCTTCGGGATAGCTCGCAGCATCGGCGCTGGAGGGGTGGCCGTGGAACTCGAAATAGACGCCATCCCCCTTGGGATCGACGACCTCCCATGCGTAGACGAAGCTGGTATCCGCGGGCAGAATGAACTTGTGCTCGATCTCGCCGAAATCCTCGATCTGAAGCTCGATCACCTCGCTTTTGAACGGGGCGTCCTCCAGATGGATCAATCCTTGGATCGAGCGTTCGATACGCTCGGCCTGTGGGTCGTAATCCTCGACATTGAACGCCAGCGCGGCGGTGGCACCGCTTGCCGGGGCCTCCTGAGCCAATGCGGTGAGCCCGGTCACGCGCCCCAGCCCCGTGGGATCGACGCCATATTCGGCAGGCAGCACGAAACCGATCAGCAGCGCCCCGGCCACCGCACCGCCGAGTGCCAGTTTCATATAGGGGAACGCCGCGCGATCCTTGGTCATGGCGAAGGCCTTTCCTGTCTTATGAAGTTACGAAATATCCGGTCATGTGCAGACCAAAGAGCCCCAGCCCCGCCGCAAAGAGCACGACGTTGGCGGTCTGAGAGATTGCCGGCATGCCTGCCCGCCCGCGTAAGGTCTGGAAGAGGCCGAACAGCACCGCGAGCGCCAGCACCTGCCCCACCTCCACCCCGACATTGAACGCCACCAGATTGGCGATCAGCCCGTCGCGCGACAGGTTCAGATCCTGCAGTTTGGTCGCCAGTCCCAGACCATGCGCAAGGCCAAAGCCAAAGACCGCGATCCGGGGATCGGGCAGCCCGCGCGCGCCGAGGTTCTCGACCGCCTTGTAGCAGACCGACAGCCCGATCACCGCGTCGATCAGGAAAGCATTCACATGCAGCCCGGCCAGCACCCCGACCAACAGGGTGATGGAATGGCCAAGCGCGAACAGGCTGACCAGCGCGACCACATCCCGCAGGGTCCGAAGGTAGAAAATCACCCCTGCCAGATACAGCAGATGGTCGTATCCGGTGACCATATGCTTGGCGCCCAGATAGATGAACGCTGCCGGATGGGCGCCGATGGTCCCTTGCACGAAACCACGGTCGCCCGGCGCGACACCATGCGCCAGCGCCACCCCACCGAGCAGGATCAGCGCCAGCGTCAAAGCCGCGCGCTGGCCTGTCACGCCCGGGCGCATCACTCTTCGACATAGGGGATCATGCGACCCAGGATGATGACGGCGGTCCAGAAGACCAGCGACGCGCCCGCGACGACGCGTGCATCCGCGCTCAATGCCGCGCCTTCCAGCCCCGCGTCGATCTGGGGACGGATGCGCCGCACGAACCATGCGGTGTTCAATCCGGCCAGAACGATCACGCCCATCTTTAGCCAAAACGCGATGTTGACCAGATAGCGGTCGCTGTCACCGATCACGAACAATGTGCCGGTCGCGATGTTGATGGCAAACCCGACAAGCGTGACCCGCACAAAGATCTCGACCCGTGAAAGCGGCACCCGAGGGGCCAGCCCGATCACTCGCAGATCGACGATCAGCAGCGATCCGAACAGCAGGCACAGCCCAAAGAAATGCAGCATTTCCAGCATCGGAAAGAACCACGCATTCCCCATGATGAAGCTGCTGAGCGCTGTGGCATTGAGGGTCTCGATGACCCAATTGATTAAGGAATACATCTGCCGTCCCCCTAGTTCAGATAACCGATGAGGCGCCCGGCGATCAGCGCCGAGATCCAGACAACCAGCGCAACCGCGGCAAGACGCCGGTCCCCGCGCGTGGCCACGTCATCGCCCGTGCGCGCCGCGCGCTTGAGACACCCGCGCACCAGCCGCCATGTCAGGCCCACGCCGATCAGCACCAAAACGATCTTGATGCGGAACGCCCAGTTGAAGAACAGCTCCGACGCGCTGCCCATAAACAGCATCGTGCCCGAGGCGATATTGACCGCGAAGCCCAGCAACGCGACCGTCCAATACGGTGGCAGCGCGCCCAGCGGGATGGATCGGGCAAAGCCCAGAACCCGGAAGATCAGCATCAAGGAGATGCCGACCATGATTGCCATGCCCACCGCATGCAGCGACAGCACGATGGCGTAGCCCCATTGCGTGCTCGACACGAGCATGCCAGCGCCGGAATCCTCCAGCGCGAACAAGAGGTCCATGAAATTCCCTCGCTTTCAGAAATTAGGCTTGCCTGCCCGCAAGGGGGGCCGCAGCCGTTGCAACGGACCCATGCGGGCAGGCGGAAGTTGACCGGGATGTGCGGGGCAGCCCCCGCCCGCCGTTAGTTTTTCTCGGTCAGGTCATCGCATTCGTAGGGAATGAACGCGTCCTCGGTCTTGACCGAGCGGTTCAGGTGAGAATGCGGCTCCGCCAGATAGACGGGGTCGGTGATCGTGTATTCCTGCACCAGTTCACCGGCGTCATCGATGTAGAAAACTTCGGTGATTTCCATCTGATCACTATGCGGCACGGAGCGGGTGGACCGTCCGCCGATGGCTTCTAGAAAGCCGGGTTTGAAGCCTTTGGTCTGCACCGTCAGCTTCCCGTCGTTCCATGTGCCGACAGAATAGCCGGTGACGCTGGGCTCGATCGTGTCGGGGAAACTGCCGTCGATATGGATCGTGCGCACCACATCCATAAAGCCATAGGTGATTTTAACCTCCTCGGCGGATTGCTCGATCTTGTTGATCATCTGATCGAAGCGGTAGTCGAGAATGATGTTCGTCGGCTGGCAATGGAAACGCGGGTTGTCGTCGGGTTCCCAATCATCGGCGGCCTCCACGGCGGCATCGGTCAGCACATAGTCCGGCGCGGGTCCGGCATAGGCCAGCGGCGGGCCATCGGCGACCGGCTCGGACCAGTTGCCGGACAGATCGGGCATATCCGGGTCCGGGGTCGCTGCGGGGGCGGGCACGCCCTCCTCGGCTGCTTGCTCCTCGCTGTCCTCCGGCTCCACGAACGTGCCGTCCTCGGTGACAGAGCCATAGCGCGTCAGCATGCGGCCATCCTCGAAGGTGACGGTCTCTGCGTAGCAGGTCAGCGGATCGCGCCGATCCGGCGAGCCGTTGAACGTCACGGTCGAGCCGATCGGGAACATATCCGGCGACCAGCCCTGCCGTTTCAGCAGACTGCCCGACCGCAGTTCGCAGCGGTGATTTTCAACTTCTCCGGTATCGCTGACGGCATCGAAATAAACGTAGGAATGCGGGTTAACAAAGCGGACGCGGGTCACGGTGCCGGTCACTTCGACCTTCTGATCCAGATCGAACTGCCCGCTCACACCGTGATGTGCAAACGCCGCAGCCGGCGGCAATGCAATGGCCAGTGCCGTGCTCATGGCAAGGCTGGCTGCAAGATTTTTCAATTTCATTTCAATCTCCTCCACAAACGCAATTGCCCCGATTGTCCTCGTGGCGCCGGGGGAACCACGCGCAGGAGTTTCGCTGAAAGCGCCCCTACGTCAACACATAAAAATAGATATTTCCGATTCAAGCAAAATAATATCGTTTTTAATTTGCGGCGGAATATGCAGGCAGTTTCAACCGAAGATGCAGCTTCACCGCCATTTCCCTGCACTACCTGCGCGGGAATTCCGTTTTCAGAAACGACATCAGACCGATCACGCCAAGGTATAGCAAACCCAGCCCAACCCCCGTTTCCAGCGCTTGATAGACCCAGCCCCGCACCGCGCCCGTATGGACCGGCGCGACCGCGTTCCATGCGCGCTCCCCCGGCGGCAGATGCCTGCCATCGATGCGCAGGTCCATGTAGCCCTCTGCGGCGGTGATCTGGACCTGTCCGCTGCCCGCATCGGTCCAATCGCCACTATTGCGCAGCTGAATCACGATCTCGCTTTGTCCGGTGGGCCAGATCGCGGCGGCCAGCACCGCGCCGGGGAACACATCCGCCGCGCGGCGAAACACGTTGGGCCATGTCGCCTGCGCCGCGCCTTCCAGCATATCGACGCCATCCCCGAACGTGTCGCCGTAATCGGGCGCGTTCTCATAGGTCCAGCCGATACTCCGCTGGGCCGTTTGGGGAAAGGACAGCGCAACCCCGGTCACGATGATCCCGGCGATGGGCAAGGACAGGACGATCCCGACATTGCGGTGACTGCGGCGCAGGGCCTGCAGGGTCGCGACGCGGGGCACCACACCTTTGCGCCATGACCCACGGGCGGGCCAGAAGGCGATGCACCCGGCGACAATGGTCATCAGCGTCAAAAGCCCGCCGACCCCCACGACATACAGCCCGGCCCTGCCACCGAGCAGCCGATGATGCGCATCGACAAGCCAGTCGTCCCAGCGCCCGTTCGGACCCCATACCCCCACAAGCTCCCCGTTCGCGGCGATGAAGGCGGTGCGCTGATCGCGCAGGGTGACCTCGCTGATCCCGAAAGCAAGGTCACCGAACGTGACCTGCGCAATGCCATCCGCGCCGAATGCCTGTTCGGCCGCGAGCGCCACACGGGCTGCCGATCCCGCTGTGCCGTCAAAGCCTGTGGCCGCCTGCGGATAGATCAGCCGATTGATCGGCGCCTGCCAGAGCAGCACCACGCCCGACAGGCTGACCACGATGACAAGCAGCGACAGGACCGCCCCGGTCCATCGGTGCACGGCCCGCGCGCCTTTAACAAATGTCGTCACTGCTGTCCCCCCGGATGCCGCAGCCCGGTATGGCCCGCCGCTTCCGCGGATATGCCCGAGCAGAGGTCGGATCGTCCAGCAGGATGCGCGCGGCGCAGGTCTGCGCGCGTTATCGGATTTCGTTGATGTAGCAGTGATCGTCGGTCAGGGCCGCATGGCGCATCGCCACCAGCGGGCGGTTGTTGGAATCGTAGGAGACTTCCTCGATGTCCAGCAGCGCACGGGGCGTATCGAGCGGCAGATCGAAATATTTCAGATCTTCGGGGCTGGCGAGCCGCGCCACCAGTTTTTCGCGGATCGCGGCCAGACGCAGACCGTGATGTTCCAGCAGCCATTTGTAGATCAGTGTCGGCATCTCTTCGATCGTCACCGGGAAGTCCGGCGCCAGCGACAAGGGCAGCGTCACCCGGTCGATCATCACCGGGCGGTCATCGACCCACCGCAGACGATGCATATAGACCACAGGCGCACGCGCGGGCAGTTCCAGCTTTTCCGCCTCGTCCTGCGTGGCGTTGCGATGGCAGGCGTCGACCATCACGGTGCGGCTGCTGGCCAGCCGCCCTTCGATCGTGTGCAGGCGGTAGTATTTGTAAAATTGCGACATCGAATGATGCGGCGTGCGCCCGGTCACCACTGTGCCTGTCTTGCGACGGCGCATGATGACCCCCGACGCGGTCAGGGCCGCCATCGCGCGGCGGATCGTGCCGTAGGACACCCCGAATTGTTTGGCCAGTTCCGTCTCGGGCGGCAGCACATAGCCTTCGGCCCAAGTGCCCAGAATGATGTGGCTCAGGATGCGCTCCTGCACCTGTTCATGCAGGGGCTTGCGCACGAGGTCGGCGGTCAGCGCGTCCGATTTTTGCAGGTCGAGCGCGTCAGACATGAGTAACTCCTGTTCACGTTGCGCTTAATATTTCCTCAAAAACCACACTTGCCAAGAATCGTCTAGTCGTATTTCTATATAGGTATGATAAAAGACGCCGCCCCTGCTGATTTCGTAGTCGACCCTGCGCCGGATGCCGAAGAGATGGTCGCCGTGCTGCGCGAATTGATCGCCTGCCCGACGCCGATGCCGCCGGGCGATGGCTACGCAGATTTTGCGGATCTGCTGGAAAATCTGTTCGCGCCGCTGGGCGGCACGGCGGAGCGGGTGAGTGTCCCGCAGGCGCTTTGGGATGGGCCGAACCTGTCTGGCGAGCGGATCAACCTGATCCTGCGGCCCGACATACCCGGCATGTCCGACGACCTGCCCGAAGCCATGATCTACTTTCACACCGATACGGCCCCCGTGGGCGATGGGTGGACCGTTCCTGCTGACACACTGACGCGGGATGGTGACCGGCTTCTGGGCCGCGGCACCGCCGATATGAAGGGCACTATCGCCGCCGTGCGCGATGCGCTGCTGCGGCTGACGCGGACGCAGACACCGCTGGCCTTCCGCCCGGTGCTGGCGTTTTGCACGGATGAGGAAGGCGGCCGCTATCCGGGCATTCGTCATCTTGCCGAAACGCGCCTGCTGCCAGAGGTGTTGCTGAACCTGAACGGCTCCGCCGAACCGCGGATCTGGGCGGGCTGCGTCGGGTCTCTGGACCTGACGCTGACGGTGACCGGACGGGCCAGCCATTCCGGCGAGGCCGATCGCGGTATCAATGCCGCCGAAGCGCTGCTGCCTGCACTGGTGGCGCTGAACAATCTGAAAGCGACGGTCGAGACCCGAACCACCGCCCTGCCCCCGCCGCCATGGTCTAACGGGCCGCTGCGCGCGCGGCTGAACCTGACGGCGGTTCACGCGGGCGACAAAGGCTCCGCCCTACCGGGATTGGCGCAGGCCACGCTGAACCGCCGCTATCTGGCGGAAGAGACCGAAGACGATGTTCTGGCTGAGATCCGCGCAGCCGTGACCCAAGCGATGCAAGGCACCGCCGCGCTGGATTGGGATTTGCAGGTCACCGGCCACCTGCCCCCCGTGAACGACCCCGACGGCCCCGCCACCGACCGTTGGACACAGGCCCGCGCACAGGCGTTCAGCCTGCCTGAAGCGGCGTTCCTGCGCTACGGCTCCGGCACCTCGTCGGATTTCGGTTGGGTCCAGAAGGCCGGGCTGAAGCACATGCTGCTTGGCGGCCTGTCGCGCCCGGACCGCAATGTGCACGGGCCGGATGAATTTACCACGGTTGAGGATCTTCGCGGCTTGTCGGACGCGATTTTCCTGTTCCTCGCCGAAGGATGCGCGCCGCAGGGCGCCAGAGAGCCCGGCAAAGTTCCAACAGAAGGACCAACTCAATGACCTTTACCCTCGATCGGCGCGCCTTTCTGCGCACCGCCGCTGCCACCGGCGGCCTGATGACCCTGCCCGGCCTTGTGTCGATGGCACAGGCGCAGGACATCACGCCCGGTGGCACGCTGCGCGTGGCCCTCAACATCACGCCCTCGGTGCTGAACCCGATGCTGCTGCGGCTCAATTCCGAATATCTGCTGGCCGAAATGCTTTATTCCGGTCTGACGATGCTCACCCCCGAGATGACCGCCGCGCCGGATCTGGCCACCGAATGGAGCGCGAGCGAGGACGCCACCGAATGGCGCTTCACCCTGCGCGAAGGCGTCACCTTCTCGAATGGCGCGCCGCTGACCTCCGCCGATGTGGTTGCCTCCTTCACCAAGCTGCTGGACCCCGAAACCGCCGCGCCGGGCAGCCGCAACCTTGGCCCGATTTCCGAAGTGGTGGCCGATGGCGATTACGCGGTCATCATCCGCACCGCGACGCCCTATGCCGACCTGCCCGTGGCACTGACCTATCCCACGGCCAAGATCGTCCCCACCTCGATCATCGAAAGCGATTTCGACAGTCTCGGCCAGACGCCCGTTGGCTCCGGTCCGTTCCGCTTGGCCGAATTCATCGCAGATGACCGCGCCATCGTGGAAAAGAACCCCGACTACTATGTCGAGGGCCAGCCCTATCTGGACCGGGTCGAAGTGCGCACTTTCCCCGACGCCGCCGGCGCAGCCGCCGCGATGCTGGCTGGCGAAATTGATCTGCTGACCGAAATTCAGCCCACCGACTACGCCCGCATTGCGGATGGCGACGGGATCGAAGGCATGCGCACCCCGTCGGGCCGGTTCCTCGATGTGGTGATGGATTGCACCGTCGCGCCGTTCAACGACCCCAAGGTGCGCGAGGCGCTGTCCTGCTGCGTCGACCGCGAAGCAATGGTCGAACTGGTCGCCGAAGGCTACGGCACGCCGGGCAATGACAGCCCCGTCAACGCGTCCTACGCCTATTTCTCGGACGCCCCGCTGAAGCAATACGACCCCGAGAAATCGAAAGCCCTGCTGGCCGAGGCCGGACACCCCGACGGCATCGAGATCGACCTTATCGCATCGGTGAAGCCCGACTACCGCTCCGCGATGGCCGTGGTTCTGCGCGAAATGGCCAAGCCCGGCGGCTGGACCATCAACGTCAAGACGATGGACCACCCCAGCTACCTCGATCAGGTCTGGAAAAAGGGCGCATTCTACGTCGGTTACTACAACATGCAGCCGACCGAAGGCACGATCTTCAACCTGCTGTTCACCTCGGATGCCAGCTGGAACGAAACCCGCTGGAACAACGCCGAATTCGACGCGCTGGTCGCCAAGGCCGATGCCACGACCGACCCTGCCGTCCGGGCCGAGCTTTATGCCGAAGCACAAAAGCTGATGCGCGAGGAAGTGCCCGCGCTGGTGCCATGCTTCTTCGATCTGCTGGGCGCGCGGGCCGAGAAGGTCATGAATTACGAGCAGAACCCCCGCGGCGCCAATTACGCGCTGCATAAGGTCTGGCTCGGATCGGGCAGCTAAACGCCGCCTGACAGCGGCGGTCGCGCAGCCTCCCCGGCGCGACCGCCACCAATTTCCCTATTCTGCGGAGCCCCGACATGTCGGCCAGTTTCCTGTTGCGTCGTCTCGCCTATCTGGCGCTGACCGCATTCCTTGTTTCGCTGATCGTCTTCGGCGTGACGCAGCTTCTGCCCGCGAACGCCGCGACGATGATCTTGGGCGAATATGCGACCCCCGAGGCGCTGGCGGCGCTGAACCAGCGGCTGGGTCTCGACCAGCCTGCGATCGTTCAATACGGCACGTGGCTGGGCAATGCGCTGCAGGGGGATTTTGGAACCTCGCTGCGCACAAGCCAACCCGTCGGCCCCAGCATCATGGCGGCCTTCGGACGCTCAGCCATTCTGGCGGCGCTATCGCTGGCTGTGGTCTGCGTGATCGCGATCCCGCTGGGGGTCATCGCGGGCACCCGGCGCGGCGGACCGGCTGATCTTGGCCTGTCGGTGGTCAGTTATCTGGGGGTGTCGCTGCCGGAATTCGTGCTGGCGACCCTGCTTCTCGCATGGCTTGCCGGGCCGTCCGTGGGCCTGTTCCCGGCATCGGGCTACACGCCGTTCTCCGAAGACCCGATCGACGCGCTGCGCCACATGGCCCTGCCGGTCATCACACTTGCGGTGATCCTGACCGCCCATATCAGCCGGATGGTCCGGTCCGAAATGGTCGACACGCTGCAAAGCGATTTCGTCCGCGCCGCCCGTCTGCGCGGTCTGGCCAAGCGGCAGGTGATCTACAACCACGCGCTGCGCAATTCCATGCTCCCTGCCATCACCGTCATCGCGCTGGATGTGGGCTACCTGATCGGCGGCGTCATCGTCGTCGAAGAGGTGTTCGCCTTTCCCGGCATCGGGCGGCAGCTGATTCTCGCGATCCAGAACCGCGACCTGCCGATGCTTCAGGCGGGCGCGCTGATCATGGCGCTCACCTATGCGCTGGCCAACCTTGCGGCCGACCTTGCCTATGCCGCGCTCGACAAGAGGATCCAGTACAAATGAAGACTGTTCGAGCCCTGCTTCGCAACCCGCAGGGCGCGGTCGGGCTGGCGCTTTGCACGCTGGTTCTGTTCGCCGCCCTGTTCGGCCCCGCCCTTGCCCCCAATGACCCCGAGACGTTCCACTTCGGCGCCCGCTTTGCCGGGCCAAGCGTGGAATTCCCGCTTGGCACCGACTGGTATGGCCGCGACCTGCTGAGCCGGGTTCTGGTGGGGGCGCGCTCCACCGTGCTACTGGCCCTACTCGCCACCGTCATCGGCACCGTGGCCGGGGCGCTGATCGGGATCGTGTCCGGTTATCTGGGCGGCGTAATGGACGAAATGCTGATGCGCCTGACGGACGCGGTCATGGCGATCCCGTCGCTTCTGTTCGCGCTGATGATCCTTGCCGCGCTCGGCTCGTCTGCACTGAACGCGGTGCTGGCCATCGGCATCGCCTTTGCCCCCGGCATGGCGCGGATCGCGCGGTCGGTCACGCTTCAGGTGCGCAGCCTCGATTACGTCGCCGCCGCCAAGGCACGCGGCGAAAGCCTGCCGTGGATCGTCGGCGCCGAAATCCTGCCCAACACCATCGCCCCCGTCATCGTCGAAGGCACGATCCGCGTCGCGTTCGCCATCATGACGCTCGCCACGCTGTCCTTCCTCGGGCTGGGCGCACAGCCGCCCTCCCCGGAATGGGGCCTGATGATCGCCGAGGCGCGCGACCACCTGTTCCGCAGCCCGTGGCCCGTGGCCGTGCCCGGCGCCGCCATCGCCCTTGTCGCCATCGGCTTCAACCTGCTGGGCGACGGGCTGCGCGATGTGCTGAACCCCAAGACCGGAGATCACGCATGACCCCTGTCCTTAGCCTGCGCGACTATGCGCTGCATTATGACACGTTCACGGGGCCGGTGCGCATCCTCGACGATATCTCGCTCGATATCGCACGGGGGGAGGTGCTGGGTCTGGTGGGCGAAAGCGGCTCCGCCAAATCCTCGCTCGCCAATGCGGTGATCCGCGACCTGCCCGGCCGGGTCCATGACGAACACGGCGCGATCAAGCTGACCGGCGAGGACATCACCACCCTGCCGCAACCGGCGCTCGAAGCGCTGCGCGGTCGGCGCATCGCGATGGTGTTTCAGAACGCCGCGACCACGCTGGACCCGGTGCAGACGCTGGGCGATCACCTGCTAGAAACGCTGGGGCGGCATACCAAGCTCGACCCCACCGCCCGCCGCGCCCGTGCGATCGAATTGCTGGACATGGTCGGGCTGCCTGATCCGGAGGCGATGCTGGGCCGCTACCCGCACGAGGTTTCGGGCGGCGAGAAACAGCGCGTCGTGCTGGCGCTGGCCTTTGGTTGCGAGCCAGAACTGATCCTGTTCGATGAACCGACCTCGGCACTGGATGCCACCACGGCGGCGACGCTGCTCGACCTGTTCCGGGAACTTCAGGCCCGGACCGGCGTGTCGGCGCTGTTCATCAGCCACGATCTGGGCACTGTCGCCGAAATCGCTCACCGCGTAGCCGTGATCTATGGCGGGCGGATCGTCGAAGAAGGCCCGACCGAGACCATCTTTGCCGCCCCCCAACACCCCTACACGCAGGCGTTGATGGCCAGTCTGCCGCGCCCTTCGGATGGAAAGCAGGCACGCGGGCTTGCCACCAGCGGCGCCCGTCCCGCGCCGCGCCGCGGGGAAATGCCGCCATGCCTGTTCTCCGCCTCCTGCCCGCATCACCTGCCTGAGGTCTGCGATGCCCAAAGGGTCCGCCCCGTCGATATCGGCGACCGCCAGATCGCCTGTGCCCGTGTTGCGCGCGGCGAAACGCTGCCCGCGCCAAAGGCCCCCGCGCCACTGCTGTCTCCGCGCACCACCGATGTGGTGATCGAGGCGCGGGATCTGTCCGTCACCTATGGCCGCCGGTCGCTAACCGACATTCTGCGCGGGCGCGACGGCAACCATGTGCGCGCGGTGCGCGACGTGAACTTCCGCCTGCACCGGGGGGAAACGCTGGCGCTGGTGGGCGAGTCTGGCTGCGGCAAATCCTCGCTCGCGCGGGCGCTGTCGGGGCTGCGCGGTTTCACCGGCGAAACGCGTCTGGGCGGCAGGCCCACCGCGCCCGACAGCGCTGCTTGGCGTGCCCGTGTCCAGACGATTTTCCAGAACCCCGACAGTTCGCTGAACCCGCGCCATTCGCTGGCGACGATCCTTGCCCGTCCGCTGCGCCTGTTTCGCCCGGACCTGCCCCGCGCCGAGCGCGCGGCTGAAATCGGGCGCTTGCTGGAACGGGTGCATCTGCCCGCAGACTATGCCAACCGCTATCCGCATCAGCTGTCCGGCGGGGAAAAACAGCGCGTGGCCATTGCCCGCGCCCTTGCCGCGCAACCGGACGTGATCGTCTGCGACGAAATCACCTCGGGGCTCGATGCGGCGGTGCAGGCGGCCATCGTGCGGCTGCTCCGCGACATCCAGACCTCCACCGGGGCCGCGCTGGTGTTCATCACCCATGATCTGGGCATCCTGCGCCACGTCGCGGACCGGGTCGCGGTCATGTATCTGGGCGAGATGGTCGAGACGTGTGAGATCGCCGCGCTCGATGCCGCGCCGTGGCATCCCTATACCGAAGCGCTGCTGTCCTCGTCCCACTCCGTTGATCCCGGCAGCGACACGCGCCGGGTGCGGCTGCAGGGCAGCCTGCCCAAGCGCACCGAGGATCTGCCCGGCTGCCCGTTCGCCAGCCGCTGCCCCCGCCATATCGGCCCGGAATGCGACACCATCCGCCCGCCTCTGCGTGCGCCTGAACCGGGCCACGAGATCCTTTGCCACCTCTCCGACGCCGCGCTGAACGCCGTGCCGCCGATCTGGCAGTTCAAGACATCCGATACGACAAGGACGACCGCATGACCCCCGAAGACCTGATCGCCTCTATCGACGAGTCCGCCTGCTTTGCCCGGCTCGCGGACATGGTGCAGCACCAAAGCTATTCCGAAACCGATGGGGAGCGGGCGCTGGCCGAGCATATGCACGGCATTTTGGAGGGCCTCGGGCTGGAAGCGATGCTTCAGCCGGTCGAGGGCCAGCGGGTCAATGCCATCGGCACGCTCAAGGGCACAGGCGGCGGGCAGAGCCTGCTGTTTAACGGCCATCTCGACACCAACCCCGTCACCACCGGCTGGACCGTCGATCCCTGGGGCGGGGTGATCGACGATGAGTTCATCTACGGCATTGGCGTGTCCAACATGAAGGCAGGCGACGCCGCCTATCTCTGCGCGGTGGAAACGATCCTGAAAGCCGGCCTGCGGCCCAAGGGCGATGTGATCCTGTCCTTTGTCATTGGCGAGTTGCAGGGCGGGATCGGCACGGTGCGAATGCTGGAACAGGGCGTGCGCGCCGATTACTTCGTCAATTCCGAGCCGACCGACATTCAGGCCATGACCCTGCATTCGGGCGCGTTCTCCTACCAGATCGACCTGACCGGCAGCACCCGCCATGTCTCCAAACGGGCCGAGGCCTGCGATGCCCTTGCCGCCGCCGCAGCGCTGGTGCCGCGCATCAATGCCATGACCTTTACCGGGGCCGAAACCCCCGATCACCGGGCGGTCAACCGGGCGCATGTGGGCGTCATGCGCGCGGGTCTGGGCGATGAGTTTCATGAATGGCGCCCGCCGCAGGTGGCAGACCGCGCCCGGCTGCTGGGCACCTGCCGCTACGCGCCGTCGCAAAGCATCGAGACGGTGCTGGAGGACATGCGCGTCGTGCTGCGCGCGCTGGAGCTGGAATTCCCCGGCCTGCAATGGTCGCTCGACAGCTACGACCAGCGCAAGAACAAGCCGCAGATGCCGCCGTTCGAGGTGTCCCGCGACAGCCCAATTGTGAAGGCCGTCAACGCCGCCTACCAGACGGTGCGCGGCGTGCCGCAACCCACCGGGCCGGTCGCGCCGTCGTGTTTCTTTGGCACCGATGCCGCCCACCTTGCCGCTGCCGGGATGGAAGGGATCGTCTGCGGGCCGGGCGGTGAATTCAATACCATGCCCGATGAACGGGTGCGCAAGAGCCAGTTCCTCGACTGCGTCAAGATCTACATCCTGACCATCGCTGAAATCTGCGGTCTGGAACCGGCTGCATGACCACGATCCCGGCCCCTTTCGCCGCCCGTGTCGAAGCCTTGCGCGCCGCCATGCGGCAGGCGGGGGCCGGGGTGTTCCTGTGCGATCACGCGGAGCTGCTGCACTGGCTTACCGGCTTCACCATCTCGGAAACCTTCTATCGCGCCTGTGTGCTGCCGCTAGAAGGCGATCCGGTCTGGATCCTGCGCGCCATCGACGAGGTGCCCTGCCGCGCCGCCACATGGGTGCCGCAGGTCGAAACCTATGCCGATCACGAAGACGCCCACGCCTGTGTCGGCGGGGTGCTGCAAAAGCTGAGCGCGGGACAGGGCGGCCTAAGGATCGCCGCGGATTTCACCTCCTTCGGGTTCACCGTTCACACCCGCGACCGGCTGGCCGGGATGCTGCCGGACGCCGAATGGGTCAACCTGCACGAAATCTCGAACCGCATCCGCGATGTGAAGGACGCGGGGGAGATTGACCTTATCGCGCAGGCGGCGGGCATTGCCGACGGAGCGATGGCGGCTATCGCGGCGGGGGTCGCACCGGGCCTGCGGGCGCGGGACGCGTCGGCCATCGGGGCGCAGTTCTACTTGCAAAACGGCGCGGATGATTACTGGGTCGGCCCGATCTCCATCGCGCGGCGCGCCGCGCAGGGCAAAGGCCACGGCATGGGTTTCCTGCATGCCACCTTCACCGAGGATCAACTGGGCGCGGGCGACATCCTGCATGTGGAACTGGTGCCGCGCGTGCGGCTGTATTCCGCGCGATTCATGCGGTCGATCAGCCTAGGCGCTCCGGCGGCGGAGGATGTCGAAGTGATGGACCGGATGGCGCAGCTTCAGGACGCGCAATTCGCCGCGATCCGCCCCGGCGTGCCCGCGGCCGAGGCCGACGCTGTCCTGCGCGATGGCATGCTGCGCGAAGGGCTGCGCGAAACCTATCCCAATATCACCGGCTATCAGCTTGGCATCTACGCCAAGACACCGCGCTCCTCCGAAACGATGGTCAGCCTGCATCCCGGCGCCGACTGGCACTTCCGCGAAGGACAGGTGTTGCACCTCTACACGACCGCGCGCGGGCTCGCGTTATCCGAAACCGTCGTGGTCACTGCGGAGGGGTGCCGCCGCCTGACGCAGACCGACCGGCGCATCCTGATCGCAGGGCGCTGACCGAACCGGCCCGCTTAGGATCGCGCAGGCAGCCCTGCCGCCGACCGCCACGTCCCGCTCAGCGCGCGCAGTAAAGCCGGTGCAGGGTTTCCAGAACGGCGGCCACCTCGGCCCCCTTGATGCGGTAGTAGATCGTCTGCCCGGCACGGCGGCCTTCGACAAGGTCGGCTTTGCGCAGGCGGGTCAGTTGTTGCGACATGGTCGGTTGCGACACACCACAGGCCTGCGCCAGATCCCCGACCGACCGCTCCCCTTCCGCAAGACGGCACAAGATCTGAAGCCGCGCTTCGGAAGCCAGCATCTTCATCAGGGTCGCGGCGGCGGTGATATCGCCGTCGAGGAAGTCATCGGAGTTTTTCATATGCCGACCATTGAATATTCAGAAAAGCAAATATATTCACTTTCAGACCCAACGCAAGCAGGGTGATCCGGTGCGCCCGGGCGCCCGCCCCCGGAGGCTGAGATGGAAACCGAATTCACCCCGTGGCTGTCGCTGTTTGGCGGCATGATGATCGGCGCGGCAGCGGTGCTGCTGATGGCTACGAATGGCCGCATCGCGGGGATCAGCGGCCTGACATCCCGCGTTTTTGCCCGCAGCACCGATGGCGAGGCGCGCGGCGTGTCGGCCCTGTTCGTTCTGGGCCTGCTGCTGGCCGCGCCGCTATGGCTGATCGTCTCGGGCGCGTGGCCGCAGCAATGGGTGCCGTCCAGCCCGGTTCTGATGGCCGTGGCGGGGGCGCTTGTCGGCTTTGGCGCGGTGTTTGGCAATGGCTGCACGTCCGGTCATGGGGTTTGCGGCATTTCGCGCGGGTCGATGCGATCGATCGTGGCCACCACGACCTTCATGGCGACCGCGATTGCGACCGTGCTCGTCACCCGCCATGTGATCGGAGCCTGACGATGAAACAATTGTTCGCGCTGCTCTCCGGCCTTCTGTTTGGCTTGGGCCTGATTGTTTCAGGCATGTCCGATCCGGCCAAAGTCCTGAATTTCCTTGATCTGTTCGGCACATGGGATCCCAGCCTCGCCTTTGTCATGGGCGGTGCGATCCTTGTGACCGCGCCGGGCTTTGCGTGGATCACGCGCAGCCGGACGCGGCCGTTCTTCGACCGTGAATTTCGCCTGCCCACCCGGCAGGATCTGGATGCGAAATTGCTCGGCGGTGCGGCGATTTTTGGCATCGGCTGGGGGCTGGGCGGGTTCTGTCCCGGCCCTGCCCTGACCGCGCTCCCCATCGCCGCAAGCGGCACGCTGATCTTTGTGCCCTTCATGCTGGCCGGAATGTGGCTGGCCCGACATGCCGATGATCTGATGACCCCCAACTCGAAAGGAACGACCTGATGAGCGACGATCCCTTCAACACACCCGTTGTCCGCCATTCGCCCTCCACCGGGGCGGGCAGTCCCGATGTCTGGGGCATCTATGAACCCGACACCGGCTCGATCCAGTATATCTGCGCCGATCCCGCCACCAAAAAGGCCGCGTTGATTGATGTGGTGTGGAACTTCGACCCGAAGAACTACCGCTTTTCGACCGAAAGCATGGATCAGGTCATGGATCTGGTCGCGGAACACGGGCTGGAGGTGCAATGGGTTCTCGACACTCACCCCCATGCCGACCACGTCATGGCCTCCGCCCACCTGAAGGAGCGCACCGGCGCCCCCAATGCCATCGGCGCGCTTGTGCCCGACATCGCGCAGATCTGGGCCGATCTCTACAATCTGCATGACGTGTTCGATCCAGCGCGGGATTTCGATCGCCTGTTCAAGGAAGGCGAAACCTTTGCCTTGGGCGATCTGGAGATGCGGGTGATGCTGTCGCCGGGCCACACGCTGGGCTCGATCACCTATGTCTGCGGCGACGCGGCTTTCGTGCATGACACGTTCATGCAGCCCGATGCCGGCACGTCGCGGTCGGATTTTCCGGGCGGCACGACGGCGGAACTGTGGGACTCGTTGCAAGACATCCTCGCCCTGCCCGGCGACACCCGGCTGTTCGTCGGCCATGACTACGGCACCGACGACCGCGACACGCCGCAATGGGAGGCCACGGTGGCCGAGCACAAGGCCAACAATATCCATGTGAAAGACGGCACCAAGCGCGAGGATTACATCCAGCGCCGACAGAAGCGGGACGCGACGCTGGCCCTGCCCGACCGCATCCTTGCCGCGTTACAGATCAACCTGCGCGGCGGCCGCCTGCCCCCGGCCGAAGACGATGGCGGACATTACCTGAAGCTGCCGGTCAATAAGTTCGACTGAGGTATAAGACCGGTCCGGGGTGCCAACGGTGCGCCCAGGACCGCCCTTATCACGCGGCGATCGAGGGCTTGGCCGCACCCGCCAGCCCCGCGTGAAGCGTGCTGATCTGCAACGCGGCGCCGGCGGCCTCCGCGCCCTTCTTTACGAAATGCTCGGTAAAGAAACCCACATGCTCCGCCGTAGGCTGAAAATGATGCGGGGTCAGCGACACTGACAGCACCGGCACGCCGGTCTGCATCTGCGCCTCCATCAGCCCGCTGACTACGGCCTGCGCTACGAAGTCGTGGCGATAGATACCTCCATCGACCACCAGCGCCGCCGCGACGACGGCATCGTAGCGTCCGGTTTCGGCCAGTTTGCGGGCCAGCAGCGGCATCTCGAACGCGCCGGGCACGTCATAGACCGTCACTGTCGCGTCGCTGCCTTGGTCCGTCAGATGCTGCCGGAACCCGGCCAGCGCCTGATCCACGATATCGGCATGCCAGCCCGCCTTGATAAAGGCGAATTCAGGGGATTTTGTCATAGCTCAAGATCCTTTCCACATGACAAGATCCCAGAGCGCAGAGGGCCTTCGGCCGCTTATGCCGAACACCCATTCTCTCCCATCCGGACTATGACCGTCGGCCCCGGAATTTCACCGGTGTCTGCTGACCCACCCCAAAGGATGGCGCTCGCGGGCTATAACCGCCGGTGGGGAATTTCACCCCGCCCTGAGAATGGCACCTTTGTTAAAGCATGCGGCGTGCTGGGTCAAAGCTGATATGGCGCGGGGTTCAGACATCAAACGCCAGCCGGAAGCCGTGATGGGTCGTGGTGCTGTCCGGGGAGTTGCCCGACCGCGCCGCGATGCGGTAACGCCAGCAATAGCTTGCGTGACACAGGAACGAGCCGCCCTTGGACAGCTTATAGCCCTTCATTTGCGCCATGCGCGCCTGCACCGCCCGCTTGACGGAGCGGATGCGGAACGGCTCCGCCGTCCATTCCCAGACATTGCCGACCATGTTGTAAAACCCGTAGCCATTGGGCGCGAAGGCGCGCGCAGGCGCGGTTGTCGCATAGCCATCGAGCCCAAGGTTCCGAGCCGGGAAATCCCCCTGCCAGATGTTGCAGGGCTGGAAGTCACGGTCATCAGGGTCGGTGTCCCCCCACGGGTAGGCCACATCCCCCAGCCCGCCGCGCGCGGCGTGTTCCCACTCCGCTTCGCTCGGCAACCGGCCCCCGGCCCAATGGGCAAAGGCGCGGGCATCGTTCCATGACACATGCACCACCGGGTGGTCGGGATGCCATGCCTCGGCGGTGTCGGGACCGTTGATGTTGCGCCAGTCGGCCCCATCCACCCGGCGCCACCATTCCACACCGACCACCCCGTGCGGGGCATCGACATGGGGCGGCACCTGCGCCCAGAACACAAACGACCAGCCGAACCTCTCGGCCTCTGTCCGGTAGCCCGTCGCGTCGATGAACGCGGCGAAATCGGCATTGGTGACGGTGGTCGGGCTCAGCAGATAGGGTTTGAGCGTGACCCGCCGCAGAGGGCTTTCGCCATCCTGCGGCAGACGCGGCGTGGCGGTGCCGACAAGCGCCCGGCCACCCTCAACCCGTAGCGCGCTGGCGCGGAGGGGATGGGGGGCGGCGGTCGCCCGGTCCGGCATGGGGGGAATGGCAGGCGCGGCGGCCTGCCGGGATGCCGGCGCGCAGCATCCCCCGGTGGGGCCGTCCGTATGATCGTCACTCCGTTCCATATGTCCGTGCCCCCGTCCTGCGCGATGGCGTCTTTATGCGCGGATCACCGACGCTTGCCAAACAGATCGCTCCAGGGCCGGGATCAGGCGCGGATCGCCGCCCCGGTATCGGCGTCGAAGACATGCAGCTGCGCGGGGTTGAGGCGGATCGTCACTGCGTCACCTTTCACCGGATGGGCAAGACCGCCGACACGGGCCAACAGCCGCGCCTGCCCAATGCCAAGGCTCAGCAGCGCATCCGCGCCCAGCAATTCATCCAACAGCACCTCGGCGCGGTAGCCAGCCTCGCCCGCGCCCGCGCCCCCATCCGCCGAAACCTCGATATGCTCGGGACGCACGCCAAGTCGCACATGCTGCCGCGCGCCCGCATCGACCGGCAGGCTCGCCAGAACCATGCTGCCGCAATCGCTGATCCAGCGCCCGGTATCGTCCCGCCGCAGATCGAGGAAGTTCATCGCCGGGCTGCCCACGAACCCCGCCACGAATTCATTCGCCGGACGGTCATAGACCTCGCGCGGGGTGCCCACCTGCGCCACGACGCCGCCATTCATGATGACGATCCGATCGGCAAGGGTCATGGCCTCCACCTGATCGTGGGTCACATAGACCGAGGTCGCCCCAAGCCGCGCATGCAGTTCCTGCAATTCCATCCGCATCTTGACCCGCAGCTTCGCATCGAGGTTCGACAGCGGCTCATCGAACAGAAACACGCTCGGCGTCCGCACGATGGCCCGGCCAATGGCGACGCGCTGCCGCTGCCCGCCCGACAAGGCCGCAGGTTTGCGGTTCAGATAATCGGTCAGCCCCAGCATTTCGGCGGTGCGCCCGACCCGGTCCCGGATTTCGGCGGCGTCGACCTTCTGCAGCTTTAGCGCCATGGCCATGTTGTCGAACACCGTCTTGTGCGGGTAGAGCGCGTAGTTCTGAAACACCATTGCTACGCCGCGATCCTTTGGATCGACATCATTCATGCGTTTGCCGCCGATCAGCAGATCGCCCCGTGTGATGCTTTCCAGCCCCGCGATCATGCGCAGCGTTGTCGACTTGCCGCAGCCCGACGGCCCCAGCAGCACCAGAAACTCGCCCTCCCGAATGGTCAGATCGAATTGCTGCACGGCCTCGACGGCGCCATAGGATTTGCCGATACGGTCCAGTTTTACTTCGGTCATGGTCAGGGGTCTCACTTACCTGCGCCTGCGGTCAGCCCGCCGACGATCTGTTTCTGGAAGATGGCGGTGATGACGAGGATCGGCACGATGGCGAGCACCGTCGCAGTCGAAATCGTCTCCCACGGGAAGGCATATTCACCCGGATAGAGCGAGATCCCGACCGGGGCGGTGCGCATGGCGTTCTGCGTCATCAGCACCAGCGCCAGTGGAAACTCGTTCCACGAGAAGATGAACACGATCAGCCCGGTCGCCACGAAGCCCGGCCACGACAGCGGAATGACGATCGACCAGAAGATCCGGAACACGCCCATGCCATCCATGCGCGCGGCCTCCTCGATTTCGCCGGGGAGGGTCGCGAAATAGCTGGCCAGCATCCACACGGTGAAGGGCAGGAACAGCCCCGTATGCGCGATGATGAGGCCGGTATAGGTGTTCAGCAGGCCAAGGCTGAGGAAGTTCTGGAACAGCGACGGCAGCAGCGACACCGGCGGAAACATCGACACCGCAAGGATCAGCACCATCAGCACCCCGGCCCGGCGCATGCCCAGCCGCGACAGGGCGTAGCCCGCCATACCGCCGAAGGTCAGCGCCAGCACGGTGCAGCCCAGCGCCACGATGAAGCTGTTGACGACGTAAAGCAGCAGCTCCGGAGAATTGGTAAAGATGTTGATGTAGTTCTTGAGCGTGAAGGGCTGCGGGATGTATTGCGGCGGCCACGCATAGATGCCTTCGGTCGTTTTCAGCGAGGTCAGGATCAGCCAGATGATCGGCAGGAACGACACCACGACCGACAGGATGACCAAGGCGTAAAGTCCGAAACGGGGGCGAGTTTTCATGCGCTCAGTCCTTGTTCCGCAGGGTGAGGATGTAGAGCAGGCTCATCGCAAAGATGACGAGGAACTGCACAACCACGATGGCCGCGCCATAGTTGAACTCGATGAAGTCGAAGATCACCTTATAGGCATAGAGCGACAGACTTTCGGTCGCCGTGACCGGCCCGCCATCCGTCAGGTTGAACGGCAACTCGAAGGTGCGCAGCGCATCCATCGACCGCACGATCAGCGCGACGAGGATCGGCCCCTTCAGCAGCGGCAGGGTGATGACGCGAAATTCCTGCCAGCGGGTCATCCCATCCATGCGCCCCGCTTCGTAAAGCTCGCGCGGGATGGATTGCAGCCCCGCCAGAATGATCAGCGCCATGAACGACGATGTTTTCCATACGGCGACCACAACCATCGACCCCATCGCAAGCGTTTCGTCGCCCAGCCAGTTGATGGGCCGGTCCACCAGCCCGCTTTGCAATGCGGCGGCGTTGAACAGGCCGTAGTCGGTATTATACATCCAGCGCCACATCAGCGTGTTCAGCGCGGTGGGCAGCGCCCATGGGAACAGCACGGCCAGCCGTGCGATGCCCTTGAATTTGAAATGCTCGTTCATCAGAACGGCAAGCCCGATGCCCATCGCCAATTCCAGCGGGATCGACAGGCCGGTGAACAGCAGCGTCACCCAGAGCGAATTCCAGAACCGTTCGCTTTGCGCCAGCGCGGCGTAATGCTTCAGCCCGACGAACTGATAGGGCTCGGAGCCGTCGATGCTGGACTGGCCAAAGCTCAACATGATGGATTGCAGGATCGGATAGACGAGGATCGCGATGATCACGAGCATGGTCGGCGTGATAAAGGCGATGCCGGTCAGGTGCCTGCGCCTGTCGAGCGGGGAGGTGATGCTGTTCATGGGTCCACCGTTTGGGTGTAAGCGGTCAGCCCGGCGGCCAGATGCCGCCGGGAGATCGAGAAATGCGCGAACGGGTCGGGTCAGTCGGCCAGCAGGGCCTCAAGCTCCGCCTGCGCGTCGTTCAGCGCCTCTTCCACCGTCTTTTGCTGGTGCAGGGCGTTGGTGATTTCGAGCTGCATGATCTCGGACACGCGGGGGTAGTCGCTGCCGGTTCCAGCCGACGGGCGCACCACGCCGAAGTCGTAGTTCTTGCCGAACTTCGCCAGCGTCTCGTTCCCGGCCATCGCCTCGTCATCATAGACGGCCTGAATGGTGGGGGCCCGGTTGTCTTCGACCGCTGCGGTCAGCTGCTGCTCCTTGGCGGTGAAATCAGCAAGGAAATCCGCCGCGGCTTCTTTGTTTTCGCTGTTGGGATTGATGCCCAGGAACCAGCCGCCCATCGTGGTCGAATTCGCGTCCTCGTGGCCTTCGAAATAGGGCACGCGGGTGAAATCGAACTTCCCGGCGACGGGGCTGTTTTCCGCGCTGAGCGGCGCATAGACGAAATCCTGAACCATCAGGAACGCGGCGCGGCCCTGCTGAAACAGCGTGCGCGCATCGTCGGGACGGGCGTTAAGGATGGAATCGGGTGCCATGCGGTGCTCGTGCAGCAGGTCTACCATGAACTGCGTCGCCTCGATATTGGCGGGCGAGTTCACCGCGACATTGCCCTCGGCATCGTAGAAGCCGCCGCCATTGCCATTGGCAAAGGCCAGCCAGTTCATGAACAGGCCTTCGATCTTTGCCCACATGGACACAAAGCCATAGAACTGCGGGTTGGCCTCCCCTTCGGTGATGGTGTTCGAGGCCGCGACCACGTCTTCCCATGTCTGCGGCACGTCGAGGCCGTATTTCTCCAGCAGGTCGGAGCGGTAGAAGAAATGGATGCCATCGGCGTAAAGCGGCAAGGCATGCACTTTGTCATCCACGGTGGAGGCTGCCAGCAGCGAGGGGTTGAACGCGCCGATGGTTTCCTCGTCGAGCAGACCGTTGAGCGGCTCCAGCCAACCGCGCTGCGCGAACTCGCCAGCCCAGATCACATCGACCGCGAAAATATCGGGCGTCGGGCTCTGCGCGGTCAGGCTGGTGACGTAAAGTTTGCGCGTCTCGCCCGGAACGTCCGAGACCTTGTTCCACTCGATGCTGACATCGGGGTGCATTTCTTCGTAGCGGGCAAGGTTGCGATCAACCGCCGGGCCGTAGCCGCGCGATCCGATCGACAGGACAAGCTCCGCCGAGAACGCGGGCATCGCCGTCAGCGCCACCGCCGTGGCCAGTGCTGGTATCGTGAACTTCATGGTATCCTCCCTGTTAAACCTTCGCGCGGATCAGCCGGTTTGGGCCGGGTCTGAAAACGCGCTCTCAATCTTGGATTTCCGGGCCATAAGATGGGCCCGCACATTCGCGACGTGCTGTGCCTCCTCGCGCAGCGGCGTCGCGGCTTCGGCCACGGTGAGCAGGCACACCATCTTGCCATCCGATCCGTGGATCGCGACGCAGTAGCGGCGGGTGCCCTTGGCGTTGCCCATCATGTCATATTGCATGTCGTCGGGATCGACCGCTGCGATCATCTCCCGCGCTTCGGCCCAGTCGAGCGACCGCCGGTCGACGCCGGGCGTGTAGAACGCGCCCGTATCCCACGATTTCTCCAGCACCTCGAAGGACCGATGGGCCAGTGCCAGCCGCGAAATGCTGTCAAGCTCGTAGGCCCCGCGGGTAAAACCCGGATAGGCACGCAGCCGGATTGCCTGCTTGGGATGCTGCTGCACAATGTGCCACAGCATGTTGTGCCCGCTCAGAACCACGATCTCGGCGGCGGATGTCAGGCACTCGCTCAGATCCGCGCAGGCATCGGCCAGTTCCTTGGGATCGAACCCCGGACAATGCAGACGCCGCTCAAAGCTAAAGTTTGCGAGAATGCGCCGCCCTGCCCCGCGATGCACCAGCCCCAGATCCTGAAGCTCGGTCAGGATGCGATAGCCCGTGGATACGGGCAGGCCCGCACGGTCGACCACTTCCTGCGCGGTCAATTCTCCCCCGTCCGGTCCGCTGAGGACTTCGAGGATCGCGACCACTCTGCTTGAGGCTCCAGACATTCTTGATTCCTATATTTAGTTTTGTTATTACCATATTTGAGAAAATGGTCAACACTCGACCACGACGTTTGATCAGGGATGGAGCCCAAGTTGAGACCGAATATCCTGTTTATCATGTCCGACGATCACGCCTCAAAGGCGATATCGGCCTATGGCCACGGACTCAATTCCACTCCCGGCATCGACCGAATCGCGAACGAAGGGATGCGGCTCGACCACTGCTATGTGACCAATTCGATCTGCACGCCCAGCCGTGCCGCGATCCTGACGGGCACCTATAATCATGTGAACGGCGTCACCACGCTCGACACCCATATCGACAACCGCTGGCCCAATGTGGCCAAGCATCTGCGCCAGTCCGGGTATCAGACCGCCATGATCGGCAAATGGCACTTGGGCGAAGGCACGCCCCATGAGCCTACAGGCTTTGACTATTGGTCGGTGCTGCCGGGACAGGGCGAATATTTCGATCCGCTGATGATCGAGATGGGCGAAGAGCGGACCGAGCCGGGCTATGTCACCGACATCATCACCGACAAAAGCCTCGGCTGGCTAAGGGACCGCGATCCCGACCGCCCCTTCTTCCTGATGTGCCATCACAAGGCCCCGCACCGCAATTTCGAGCCGCACCCGCGCGACCGCGACATGTTCGAGGGGCGCGATATCACGGTGCCCGAAACCTATAACGACGATTACGCCAACCGGGCCCGTGCCGCGCGCGAGGCCCGGATGCGGGTGCGGATGGATCTGAAATACGCCGATCTGGGGCTGGTGCAGCCCGAAGGCGGCGCGGAAGTGGGCGAGCTGTGCGTGCCCGGCGACACCGACCGCCGCGTGCCGCATCCCGACGATCCGCGCGGGCTGGTCCTGATCGACCGGCACACCGGCGAGAACTACACCTTCGAGACCGAAGAGGAACTCGCCCTCTTCAAATATCAACGCTACATGAAGCGCTACCTCGCCACGATCCACGCCGTCGATGAGAATGTCGGACGCATGCTGGACTGGCTGGATGCCGAAGGCCTCGCCGAAAACACCATCGTCATCTACACCTCGGATCAGGGGTTCTTCCTTGGGGAACATGGCTGGTTCGACAAACGGTTCATGTATGAGGAATCGCTGCAAATGCCGTTCCTGATCCGTTACCCCGCCGCAATCGCACCCGGCACGGTGGCCAAGGACATGGCAACCAATGTCGATTTCGCGCCCACCTTTCTGGATTACGCGGGCCTGCCGGTGCCGAGCTATATGCAAGGCCGCTCGATGCGCCCGCTGCTGGAAGGCACCACCGGCCCCGATTGGCCCGACAGCGCCTATCACCGCTATTGGATGCACAAGGACGAGCATCACAACGCCTGGGCACATTACGGCCTGCGCAGCCACCGCTATAAGCTGATCTACTGGTATAATTCCGATCTGGACCAACCCGGTGCCCACGGCCCGGACGAGCCGCCGGAATGGGAACTGTTCGATTGCGACCGTGATCCGCTGGAATTGCTCAATGTCGCGGATGATCCCGCCTATGCGAAGGTGTTTTCGGACATGCTGTCCAAGCTAGATACGCGCATGGCCGAAATCGGCGATGTGCCGGAGCATGACAGCACCGCCGCCCGAGCGGAGCGCAAAGCGGCGTGATCCAGTCCCATGCGCCCATGCCCGACATGCCCCGCGCGGCGCGGCATCGCCTGCCCGACATGGTTGGCGATTTGCGGCAGCTTGCCTCGGTGCAGCGGATCGCGCTTCGCGATGGTCCCGATGCCGGACAGCCCCTGATCGCGTTCTCCACCGGCGGCGGGCTGACATTCGACGTCAAGGAAAACGCCAGTCTTGATATCCGCAGCCTGCATTACCGGGGCATTCCGGTGGGGTGGCGTCATCCCGCCGGGGACCAGCACAACCGCGAGCGGGCGCTGACCGGGTTTCTGGTAACCTGTGGCTTGGAAAACGTCCGCGCCCCGCGCGACGGCATGGCGCAGCATGGCACGCTCGCCTTGTCACCCGTGCGGCTGACCGGGCTGGGCGAGGATTGGGACGCCGCCGTGCCGCATCTGCACGTCACCGGCGAGATCACCCATCCGATGCCCTGCGGAGCCGTCCTGCGGCTGCGGCGGCGGCTGAGCGCGCCCATTGGCGGGGCCTCCCTGATGATCGAGGATGAGGTCACCAATGTCTCGGCCCTCCCGGCGGAGATGATGATCCTCTATCATCTGAATTTCGGCTTCCCTCTCGCCGCGCCGGGATGCGAGGTGCGGCTGGGCGCTGACCGGCTGATGGGGATCGACGCGGCGGGCGATAAGCCGCCGCCCAGCACCCCGGATGTGCCGCACTGCCGCGAAACCCACGGCGCGGCGATCACCCTGCACCGTCCGCCTTTGGGCAGTTGGCCTGGCATCGGCGCCCGGCTGACCACGCGCGGCGACACCCTGCCCTATATCCAGACATGGCGGGATGCCCGCCCGGCCCGCAATATCCTCGCGCTGGAGCCGGTCAATTGCGATCTGCGCCCTAACGGCACCAGCGGCCCCGGGACCCGGCTCGCCCCCGGTGCGACATGGCATTCAAGCCTCACACTTTCATTCGACTGAACCCGGAAAGCCCGATCATGAAACGCTCCCATGTAAACAGCATCCTGCGTGATGCCGACGCCTTCATCCGGTCGTTCGGCTATGTCCTGCCGCCGTTTGCCTATTTCACCCCCGAACAGATGGCCCGTGCCGGGGGGCAATATCGCGAACGCGGCCTTGGCTGGGACATCACCGACTACGGTCAGGCGCGGTTCGACGAACTGGGGCTATTTTTGTTCACCACCCGCAATGGGCGCCTGGGGGATCTGCGCGCGGGACGCGGGATGCTCTACGCGGAGAAGATCATGATCTCCCGCCGCGACCAGCTTTCGCCGATGCACCGCCACTTCCTGAAGGCAGAGGACATCATCAACCGTGGTGGCGGCAAGCTGGTGATCGAACTGTTCGCCGGGGCCGAGGACGGCACCATAGACCGGGCTGCCGATGTGACGGTGCCGGTCGACGGTCAGTTGCGCACGGTGCAGGCGGGCGGGCGACTGGCGCTTGAGCCGGGGGAAAGCGTGACCCTGATGCCCGGCGTTTGGCATGCGTTCTGGGGCGAAGGCGACGATGTGCTGATCGGCGAAGTATCCACCGTCAACGACGACGCCGCCGACAATGACTTCGAGATGAATATCGGGCGCTTCGCCTCGATCGAGGAGGACGAAGCCCCGCAGCATTTGCTGGTATCGGACTACGCCACCTGGATGGACTGAGGCGCACGCCTATCGCGCGCCGCCGGGGCATTGCGGCGCGCGAATTGTGCGGTTCCGCGTCAGCCTGCCGTGTCAGCCTGCCGTATCGGCGGGCGCGCAGGCGGCGACGATGATCAATTCGACCTTCATTGCCGGACTGGCCAGACGCGCTTCGAAACAGGCGCGGGCGGGCGGGGCGACATCGGCCACCCACGCATCCCAGACCGCGTTGAACTCCGCCACGTCCGAGATATCGCGCAGAAGGATCGTGGCGAACATCATCGCGCCCTTGTCGGAGCCGATCTCCCGCAGGCGCGCTTCGGCCTTGGCGAAAAGCTGCTGCGCTTGCTCCGCCGTGGTGAGGTTGTCGTCATAGGGAGCCTGCGGTGTGACCGCAAAGAACCCCGCCCCCCCGGCCACGGTGGCCAGCGCCGCGCGCGCCGAGCCGCCGAACCGCGTGACCAGATCGGCGGGCGAAGTGGCGGCCGTCAGGTCAGCGCTCATTGCTGCACCAGATAGACATGATCCTGCGTCCAGTTAATGTAGCAATCATCGCCTTCCTTCAGGATCACCACATCGACGCCCGGCACCCGCACGCGCAGCTGGGTGCCATCCCTGTGCCCGATGACCAGACCGCTATCACCGAAGTTGACGATCGTCTCGATAGTCATCTGCGCGGAATGGTAGCCGTCGAGCGGCGCGCGCGACAGTTTCAGATGCTCGGGGCGCAGCACCAGCGTCACCTCCTGCCCGGCGCTCACGGCGGGGCCTTCTGTGGCGGCGTAGCTCACCGCGCCCAGAAGCGGGCTTTCGGCCATCTGCGCGGCGGGGTCGGTGATGGTCGCCGGGACCAGATTGCTTTCGCCGATGAAATCCGCAACGAACCGGGTCGACGGCTTATGATAGATCTCCAGCGGCGCGCCGGCCTGTTCGATCCGACCATTGGAGAACACGACGATCCGGTCGGACATCGACATCGCCTCGGTCTGATCATGGGTGACAAAGATCGTAGTGACGCCCAGCGTTTTTTGAATCCGCTTGATTTCGATCTGCATGGATTCGCGCAGGTTCTTGTCGAGCGCACCCAGAGGCTCGTCGAGCAGCAGCAGATCGGGCTCGAACACCAGCGCGCGGGCCAGTGCGACGCGCTGTTGCTGGCCGCCTGACAGCTCCTTCGGGTAGCGATGCTCGAACCCGCCAAGTCCGACAAGTTCCAGCATCCGCCGCGCCTGTGCCATGCCCTTGGCCCGCTTCACCTTGCGCATTTGCAGCGGGAAATAGACGTTCTCCTCGGCGGTCTTATGCGGAAACAGCGCGTAATTCTGGAACACGATGCCGATATTGCGATCCTGCGGGGCAAGGGCCGCGATGGACTGCCCTTCCAGCGTGATCGCACCGCGCGTGGCCTTCTCGAAGCCTGCGATGATCATCAGCGTCGTGGTCTTGCCCGACCCGGACGGGCCGAGGAAGGTGATGAACTCGCCCTTCTGCACGTCGAGATTGACGTCTTCGAGGGCGGTGAACGTGCCGAAGGTCTTGTTGAGACCAGAAAGTTGCAAATAGCTGGTCATGTCAGCTCCGAGGTTCGGTGTGGGTGGCCGGACGGCCGATCAGCCGACGGATGAGGCGCGCGACATGCGGCGCAAGAAGACCGGCCAGCACCACCAGAAACAGCAGGGTGGAAATCACGGCGATGACCGGATCGGCCTCCTGCCGGATGCTGTCGAACATCTTGCGCGGCAGGGTTTCCGCATCGCGCCCCGAGATAAAGATCGCGACGACGGTTTCGTCGAAGGACTGGATGAAGGCGAACAGCGACGAGATCAGCAGCCCCGGACGCAGGATCGGCAGGGTGACGTGGATAAATGTCTGCGTCGGTGTCGCCCCCAGCGACCGCGCGGCGCGTTCCAGCGTACGGTCGAACCCCTTCAGGTTCGCCGACAGCACAAGGAAGGTGATCGGCACCGACAGGCAGGTGTGGGCAAGGATCACGCCCAGCTTGGAGAACACGATGCCTAGCTGGCCGAAATAGGAATAGTATCCGATCGCCATGACGATATGCGGCACCGCCATCGGCATCATCATCATCACATTGGCGAGGCTCTTGCCCCAGAATTTATGCCGCACCAGCGCGAATGTCGCGGGCACCACGAGCAGCATGGTCAGCACCGTATTGGCCAGCGCGATGACGATGCTGTTGTAGGTCGGGCGCAGCCATGTCGGGTCCGAGAAATACTGCGCGTAATAGCCCAGCCAGTAGCCCGGCGGCGGAAATTGCAGCGACGGCGCGGATGACAGTGACATCGGCACCACGATGACCAGCGGCGCGGCGATGAAGATCACCACCAGCAGGCCGATCAGTTTGAAGCTCGCGTTCATGACTGCCCCCTCATCCGTAAAGTTTGTCGAGGCCGAAGCGGCGGTGGTAGATCGCAAGGATGACCAGCGTCACCACCAGCAGCACCATCGCCATGGCGGAGCCGGGCCCGAAGGCGAGGAACTCCTCGATCTGCCGTCCGATCAGACCGGCAGCCATCTGTTCGCGCGGCGAGCCAAGCAGAACCGGCGTGACGTAGAAACCAAGGCAGATCACGAAGACCAGAACCGAGCCATTGGCGATCCCCGGCGCGCTGAGCGGCAGGTAGATATGGCGAAACAGCGACCGGCCCCGCGCGCCCATGCTCTCAGCGGATCGCACCAGTGACGGATCGATCTTCTGCATAACAGAATAGATGTTCATGATCATGTAGGGCGCGAGGATGTGGACCATCGCCAGCGTCGACGCGAACCGCGTGAACAGCATTTGCGGCGGCTCGTCCCAGCCCAGTTGCAGAAACACCCATGACAGCGGGCCGTTACGACCCAGCAGCACCATCCACGCATAGGTGCGCACCAGAAACGAGGTCCAGAAGCTCATGGTAATCAGCAGCAGGATCATCATCGCCCGGCGCCGCGTGGTATGCACCATCAGATAGGCCAGCGGATAGCCGACAAGCAGACAGCAAACGGTGACCAGCAGCGCGGTGGAGAAGGTGTTGAGAAACACCTTGCGATAGAGCGGCGAGGTCAGAACCTTCTCGTAATTGCCAAGGCCGGTCGTGGGCTCCGTCACACTCATCATCGCGACCTGCGCCAGCGGCACGAGAAAGAAGATCAGCAGATACGCGGCCAGCGGAGCGAGCAAAAGCCAAGGGGTGAGACTGCTCCGCTCCGGCCGGGCGGCGGCACTGCCGGTCAGCACTGGATTTTCGGACACTGCGGTCATCGCGGGACTTTCGGATCGGGTGGGAAGGAGCCGCCCCCCGTGGTGGACAGGGGGCGGCTGCGGGGTGGACGGGCCGCGATCAGTAGGCCAGCCACTCCTCGAAGCGCATCGACACCTCTTCGGGATCGCCGCCCCAGTTGAGCATGTCCTGCTCAAAGGTCTGGGGGTAGTTTTCCGGCGCGGTGGGCATGCGCGGCTTGGCGGTGTCGGGGATGAATTCGTTGGCGGCAGGGTTCAGCGCGCCGTAATTCGCCTGTGACACGAACCCGGCCAGCGCCTCGGGCGAGGTCGCGAATTCCACGAACGCCTTTGCGGCGTCCATGTTGGGCGTGTCCTTGGCCACGACCCAATAGGCGCGCTCGATCTCGGCTTGGTTCCACGTCATCGCCACCGGCGCGCCCGCATCCTCGGCCCGGAAATAGTTGCCGTGCCAGATGCCGATCATGTCGACTTCGCCGTCGCGCAGGATCTGCTCGGACTGCGCCCCGGCGGTCCACCACACGGTGATATGGTCCTTGATCTCGTCCAGTTTGGCGAACGCGCGTTCGATGTCGAGCGGATAGAGATCCTCCGGCGCGACCCCATCGGCCAAAAGCGCCAGCGGCAGGATACGGGCCGGGTAGCGTTGCAGCGACCGGTTGCCGGGGAAGCGTTCCACATCCCAGAAATCGGCCCAGGACTGCGGCGCGTCTCCATCCCATTTATCGGTGCGCCAGCCCAGCACGGTGGCGAAGGCATGGCTGGCGACGCCGTTTTCAAACACGCCACCTTCATAGGGGGCTGCGATATCTTCCAGCAGGCCCGCCTGATTGGCGCGAACGATGTCGCCACCGCCCAGCGAGGTCACGTCGAATTCGTACACCCCGGTGCGCACCTGTGCCGCGAGCTTGGCAAAGGACACCGGCGAAACGGTCGAAATCTCGATCCCCGTTTCGGCGCTGAACGGATCGAACAGGTTCGCGGTGGCAGCTTCCAGCCACGATCCGCCCCAAGAGTTGATATAGAGCATGTCGGACTGCGCCCGCACGATATGCGGGGCTGCAAATGCGGAGCCTGCAAGCGCGGCGGTGCCACTCAGGAAGCTGCGGCGCGACAGGCCGGTGGGGTCCGTGAACTTGGTCATTGTTGGGTTTCCTCATATCTGTCGGACGTTCTGAAGGTTGCGCGGTAAAGGCGCATCCAGTTGCCGTGGAGGATCTTTTCGACCTCTTCGTTATTGAACCCCACGGAGCGGAGACCATCGGGGATTACCCGCATGTCCTCCAATTCCTGAAACCAGTCGGGCGGCGGGGCCTTGCCCGGGCGGGCGGCGGAGGCAGCGCCGTAATCGACACCCCGCGTCCAGCGGCCCATGCGCATCCAGTCATAGATGGCGCGATCCATGTTGTGCCCGCGATCGGTGCCAATCGCGACGCTGTCGATGCCTGCGATCTCGACCGTGCGCGCGACCATTTCGCACCACTGCTCGATCGGCCCGGAATAGTAATCGCCGGTGATATTGCGGTAGGCCGCACAGCCGATCACACCGCCGGTGTCGCGCAGCGCGTGCAGCACCTTGTCGGATTTGTTGCGCTTATGCGGAAACAGGCTTGCGGCATTGGCGTGAGTGACGGCCACAGGCTTCTCGCTGGCCTTGATCGCATCGAGCGTGGAGCGGTCGCCCACATGGCTGCAATCGATCAGCATACCTTGGCGGTTCATCTCTCGGACCACTTCGGCGCCGAAGCGCGACAGGCCGCTATCTTCGGCCTCGTAGCAGGAGCCCGCCAGTTCGTTCTGGTTGTTGTAGGTCAGCTGCACCACGCGCACGCCCAGTTCGGCGAACATCTCCACCAGACGAATGCGGCCTTCGAACAGGTTGGCGTTCTGAAATCCCATGATCGCCGCGACCCGGCCTTCTTCGGCTGCCCGCTCGATGGCCTCGGGCGTGTCCCCCATGCAGGTGACATCGGCATTGTCGCGCACCAGATCACGCCAGCGGCCCAGACTGTCGAGGCTCTCCAGCGCGCCTTCCCAGAAACCACAGGTCACCACGACCCCATGCACCCCAGCGGCCTTCAGCCTGAGAAAGGACTCGCGGTCAAAAGGTCCGCATTCAAGCCCGTCAATCATGGTCATTCATTCGCTCCCCGGCGTGCGGTTTCGGTTTCGGTCGGCGTGTCGGGGCGGGAGATGAACCGCGTATCCGTGTCGTCGTCATTGTCGCTGCGGCCAATGACCCGCCCGTCATCGAGCACGATGTTCACGCCCGCATGGCGGCGCGATACGACGCTGTCGGGGGTCAGTGCGGTCTGGGCGGTTTGATAGAGCTTCCACCAGAACGCCGCCGGGATGTCACAGCCATGGGCCATCACCCGGTCCAGCACCGGGTCGGCCACCGCCGCCCGTGTGGCCGTCGCCCGCGCACCGTCGAAGCTGATCTTCAATCCGCGCCGCTGCCCCAACCCGCAGGCCACGCGCAGCTCCGCCGCGTCAGTCACGTTGACGAACGCAATCGTCGCTGTTGGCCCGTGCAACAGTTGCTCTTCCAACAGATCCATCAGCGAGGGCACGACGATCCAGCCATGTTCCCCCTGCGCATCCAGAACCAAGGCGCCGTTATCGTTCAACACCAGCCGGGCCGGGTTCGCCGTCGCCAACTGGTCCATCCGGTCCAGCAGCAGCGCGAACCCGCCCAGCCCCATCGCCTGCGAATACATCGCCATATCGCCCACCATCAGCGCAAAACCCTTGGGCAGCGTGGTAAGCGACAGGATGCGTTCGGACATCAGCCGCATTTCACGCGGCATCACGCGCAGGATCGTATCGGTCATTGCTGAGGCTCCCCGGGGAAAAACCAGTCCGCGCCTGCCCCGGCCCGCAGATCGTCCCGCGTCGGTGCCCCGTGGAACAGCACCCCGCGCAGATTGCGTTGCAGGTAGTCGCGGGTCTTGTCGATGCCGTGCAGCGCGACGTTCATCAGCCGCACCAGATCGATCGGGGTGAAATCCGCCGCATCGATATTGGCCATCGGCGTGTGATAGCGCGCGGTAGCGAGGCTTTGGGCGCGGGCCACATAGAACCGGTGTTCGGGATGGCGCAGCAGGAACCGGGCCAGCCCCTCCTCGGCGGGTGCGGAGTCCAGATCGGCGCTCAGCTTCTGCGTCGCGCGCACCAGATCCAGCCCCAGATCGCGCGCTTCGGGCACTTCGGAGCGCAATCCACGGCGCGGCTCTTCGGCGGTGGCGGATTTATACCAGACGTAATCGCGCGCGCCCTCGGCCTGCATGTCGATCTCCAGCGCCCAGCCATAGTCGCGGCGGATCAGATCCCGCAGCGCGCCGACCGTGGCGCTGACATCCACATCCAGCTCATCGGCGCCAGAGACGTCCCGCGCCCCGGCATCCGCCACGTCAGGGGTCAGTTCCATGATCAGCGACAGGAAACATTCGTAGCTTTCGGGCTGCATCCGTTCCGCGCAATCCCGGGCCAGCGTATCGAGCGGATAGGCCCTGTCGGCCCCGTCGATCTGCCCGGTCTCGAACAACTCCTCCAGCCGGGGCAGCAGGGTTTCCAGATCCGCCGCCACCTCGGCAGAGGACGCGAAGGTTTCATACATCATGCGGTCTTCGCGGCGGAAACGGATCGCCCGGCGCAGCAGATCGGCCAACCGCGAAATGCGCAAATCGCCCGCATCCAGTTTCAGCGCCAGCGCTTCGGCAATCGCGGTTTCGCGGGCAGTGATCCACGAATTCAGCAGCCGCGGATGCTTCTGCACATAAAAGATCAGCCCCAGCGCGGAGCCGTTGCCAACCCCGATATACCGCCGGATCGCCGGGTCGAGCGGCACTGCGCGGTCGGACCGCAGCTTCGCCAGATGCTCCACCAGATCGCAGGACAGTTCGCGCATCAGATAGGCGTTGAGGATCTGCGCCTGTAGCATTCCGCCTAGCGGATGATCCGGCCCCAATGCCGGGAAGGCGCGCGTCCCGAACGTGCCGTTGCCATCGAGGCCGGTATTCCGCATCAGGTAACAAACCTGATTGAGGTCTTCGACCTGTGGCTGACGCCCGTCGCACAGCGCGTCGAGCACCCCGTTGAACACCCGCATCGACCGGTTCGAGCGGCACCAGACCAATGCATTCGGCGTCGCCCGCCCACGATAGAGCAGCGGAATTTCACGGCGCGCGGCCTCGATCGTGTCCGCGGTCGCGGGGCCCTCGTTGAGCGTGCCCATCATGTCCCACGACCGCCCGATGATCCGTCCGGTGCGTGCTTCGGGATTGGGGGCCCGCGAAAAGGCGATGAAGCTGAATTCATGGTCGCCGATGCGGATGCTGTAGAGGATCGTGCCGTTGGCCTCGGCATCCACGTCCATGCGCTCCAGCCGGATGTCCCAGCGTTCCGCGATCATGCGGTTCATCACCGACCACGTCCCGCTCAACCGGCTTGGCTGCATGGCGGCAAGGCGCTCGGGCCGCATGAGAACCTGCGGATTGCGCAGGGTCGGACGCCCGGTGGCGTCATACTGATGAAGCGCGGCAGTCATGGGTCTATCTGTCTTCCCTGTAGGATCGCCGTAATTTCGGCGGCGGCGTCGAGCATCGGCGCGCGGCAGGTTTCGATATCGAAGCGGCTTTCAGGCTGGACGAGCGAGACGGCGGCGGTCACTTGCCCGCGCGCATCGAATACTGGCACGGCCACGCCGACGACGCCCGATTCCGTGTAGCCGGAGGACACCGCATAGCCCTGCATACGCACGGCCTGCATAACCTCCTCATCGGGCAGCGGGTGCGGTCCGTTGCGCAGCCGGTCGAGCGTGTGGTCTTCGGCAAAGGCGCACAGAACCCGCCCCGAGGCCGAACCCGCCAGCGACAGCAATGTCCCGATCTTCTGCACCGCGCGCAGCAGTGTGTCGGCCTCCACCCGTGCGACGATGCAGGGCTGGCCCCGGTCAAGCACGGCAAGCGAAACGGTTTCATCGAGCCGGCTGGCGAGCTTACCCAGCGACGGTTCCACCCGGCTGCCCAGATCGCCCTGCTCCAGCGCTGCTGCTGCCAGCCGCGTGGCCAGCATCGTCAAACGGTAAGCGCCGGAGGCATCCTGATCAAGCCAGCCAGCCTCGGCCAAGGTCAGCAGCCGTTGGTAGGCCGTGGCGCGCGACAGCTCCATCGCCGAAGCGACCTCGCCCAGCCGGAGAGGCCGGGATTGCTGCGCGAAAAACGTCAGCACGTCGAGCGTCTTCACCGCAGTGGACAGCGGTCGCACGCCCTTGCGTTCCGGCTCTTGTATTCTATTTGAATATGACGTATCCATAACAAATATACTTCAGATCGACTGAAGCTTTGTCAAACTTTATCCGTGGCCGCAGACCGGCTGCGGCGCTTGGCGCTTGATTCTGCATCATTAAATTTTTGACCTAGCGGCAGTTCGGATGGTTTTTTGAGCAGATCTCGCACCGATCCGACACCGCGCCGCATGTATTCAGCGAAAATCTGCGCCTTTGTTGGCCCCCGCCTGATTCCACAGACTTCCGTTGCTCAATATTATTGACAGCACCGCCTCGCCTCCCGATGCTGCGCCGCAGATTTCAAAGGAGCACCCCATGACCAACGGCGCTGATATCCTCGCCCAGACACTCGCGGCTCACGGGGTCGATACCTGCTTTGCCAATCCCGGCACGACAGAGATGCACCTGCTGTCCGCCCTGGGCCGGGAGGAGAAACTCGCCCTGCATCTGTGCCTGTTCGAGGGCGTGGTGACAGGCGCAGCCGACGGCTACGCCCGCATGGCCAGAAAACCCGCCGTGACGCTGCTGCATCTTGGGCCCGGGCTCGCCAATGCGATGGCCAACCTGCACAACGCCAAGAAAGCCGCGACGCCGATCATCAATATCGTCGGGGAACATGCGACCCATCATCTGGGCCTTGGCGCGCCGCTCACCGCCGATATCGAAGGCATGGCGCAGACCGTGTCCGATCATGTCGTAACCCCGGAGCGGGCCGATGACTTGGCGCAGGCGACCGTGGCCGCGATGGCGGAGATCGCCGGGCCAGAGGCGCGCGTCGCCACGATGATCGTGCCCAACGACGTCGCATGGACCGACACCACCGTGACCGCCGCGCCGCAAACGCCCGCCCCGGCGCATCCGTATGACGCCGACGCCGCGCGCCGGGCCGCGCAGGCCCTGCGCAAGGGCGCTGACAGCGTGCTGATCCTTGGCGCCGCATATATCACGCCGCGCATGGCACAGCTGGCCCACGGCATCGCCAAGCTGACCGGCTGCCGCCTGTTTGCCGAAGCCGCCGTGGCCCGCATAGCGCGAGGCGGCGACACGCCGCCGGTGAGCCGCATCCCGTTCCACGTTGATCCGGCCTCCGAGGCGCTGTCAGGCGTTACCGATGCGGCACTGGTCGGCGCGCGCGCGCCGGTCGCGTTCTTTGCCTATCCCGGCCGCCCGAGCCGCCTGCTGCCTGACAGCGCGACCGTGATCGAGGTCTGCCCGCCGCTTGGCGAAATCGAAGCGGGGCTGGAGGCCATCGCCACTGAACTGGGCGCGACGCCCGTGACCGGCACGTCCGGCACCCGCCCCGACGCCCCCGGCGATGTCGAGATCACCGCCGAAACGCTGGGCGCTGCCGTGGCCTCCGTCCTGCCCGAAGGCGCGATTGTCGTTGATGAGGCCATCACCAACGGCGCGAACGTGTTTGCGGATTGCGGCCACCTGCCGGTCGCGCATGATTGGATCAACAATCGCGGCGGCTCGATCGGCTATTCGCTGCCCGCCTCCGTCGGGGCGGCGGTGGCCTGCCCGGACCGGCCCGTCCTGTGCATCACCGGAGATGGCTCCGCCGCCTATACGCCGCAAGCGCTGTGGACGATGGCGCGCTCGGGGCTGAACGTAACAGTCGTGATCCTTGCCAATCGCAGCTACCGCATCCTTGCCAATGAAATGTCGAAGATTGGCGCAGGCAGCCCCGACGCGACCACGATGCCGCTGATGAGCCTCGAAGATCCCGCGCCCGATTGGGTCAAGATCGCCGAGGGCCACGGCGTGCGCGGCCTGCGCGTGTCCGATGCGGGCGCCTTGGCCGATGCCATCGCGCGCGCAATGGCAGAACCCGGCCCCACCCTCATCGAAGCGGTGATGTGAGGGCACCGGCAAATGGACGATCCGAATTTCGACATCGGCGCGCGGCTGTTCGCCATGCGCAAAGCGGCGCAACTGTCGCAACGCCAACTTGCGGAGCGGGCGGGCGTGCCGCATGCGCAGATCTCGATCATCGAACAAAACAAATCGAGCCCCTCCATCGCGACATTGCGCAAGATCTTGAGCGGCTTGAACCTGTCGATGGGCGATTTCTTCGAAGGGGAGCGCGCAGCACCCGAAGGCCCGTTCTTCCACCCCGAAGACCTGCTGGACCTGACCTCGAAATTGCCCGCCTCGGGCGTGACGGACCAGCAGGGGCGCATGGCCTTCCGGCAAATAGGGGATGCGCGCCGTCACAACCTTCAGATCCTGCATGAGGTCTATGAAAAAGGGGCGGACACGGGCGAAAACATGCTCGATCACTTCTCCACCGAAGGCGGCTACGTCATCGAAGGCGCGCTGGAACTGACCGTGGGCGAGGACATGCGCGTCCTGCATCCCGGCGATTCATATCTGTTCGATTCACGCATCCCGCATCGGTTTCGCAACGTGCATGACGGCCGGACGGTGGTGATTTCCGCCTGCACACCGCCTTATCTGTAGCCGCGCATCCTAATCCATATTGCTCATTATTATGAACGATCCTAACGTGCGGGCATCGCATCAATCCGAGGGATTCGTCATGAGCATTAGCTCCGAACTCAACACCCGCCGCATTGCCGCCGTCGCCCGTGGCGTGGCGGGTAAATCCATCTATGCCGCCCGCGCTCAGAATGCTGAACTGTGGGATGTCGATGGCAGGCGGTTCATCGATTTCACCGCCGGCATCGCAGTGACCAATACCGGCCACCGTCACCCCCGCGTGATGGAGGCGGTCGCGCGGCAGGCCGAGGCGTTTACCCATACCTGTTTCCACGTGGCCCCGGACGAAGGCTATGTGCGGCTTTGCGAACGGCTGACTGCCCTGCTGGACACCGGCGCTGAAAATAAGGCCATGTGCCTGACCACCGGCGTGGAGGCTGTGGAAAACGCGATCAAGATCGCCCGCGCTGCCACCGGACGTCCGGCCGTTGTCGCCTTTGGCGGGGCGTTTCATGGGCGCACGCAACTAGGCATGGCGCTGACCGGCAAGGTGATGCCCTACAAGAAGGGCTTTGGCCCCCTGCCCGGCAGCGTTTTCCACGCGCCGCATCCCAACGAATTCCATGGCATTTCGGTAGAAGAGGCGCTGCGCGGGCTCGACACGCTGTTATCCGCAGTTGTCGCCCCGGAGGAGGTCGCGGCCTTTATCATTGAGCCGGTGCAAGGCGAGGGCGGGTTCAACATTACGCCGCCCGCCTTCCTGCAGGCGCTGCGCGCACTGGCGGACCAGCACGGGATCGTCCTGATCGCGGACGAGGTGCAGGGCGGCATGGGGCGCACCGGGCATCTGTTTTCCATCAACCATTCGGGGGTCAAGCCGGACCTCGTGACGCTGGCCAAGGGGCTTGCCGGTGGGTTCCCGCTGTCTGCCGTGGTGGGCCGCGCGGATCTAATGGATGCGCCGCATCCCGGCGGGCTGGGCGGCACCTATGCGGGCAACCCGCTCGCCACTGCCGCCGCCAATGCGGTGCTCGACATCATCGAGGAAGAGCAGCTATGCGCCCGCGCCGAGGAAATCGGCACCCGGCTGAAGGAGGCGCTCGGCGCGCTCGCCGCTGAGCCGGGTCACGCCGCCATCGGCGATGTGCGCGGCTTGGGCGCGATGGTGGCTTTTGAACTGGTCGAGGACGGCGACCCCAACCGCCCCGCGCCAGACCTGTGCGCGGCCATAATTGCCGAGGCAGAACGCCGGAACCTGATTCTCCTGTCTTGCGGAACGCGCGCCAACGTGATCCGTCTTCTCCCGGCACTGACCATCGAGGCCCACATCCTGGAGGAGGGCATCGGCGTGATGGCAGACGCAATCCGGACCGCGCTCGGAACCGTCCGCAAGGCGGCCTGAGCACCGGCGGACATATTGCGGCGGCGCGGCTTTCGCGCCGCCATTCGGAAAGGACATTTGATGACGTATCCCGACACCCAGCTTTTCATCGCAGGCGAATGGCGCGACGCGCGCGACGGTCGCAGCATTGCGGTGATCGATCCCGCCACCGAGGAGGAGATCGGGCGCGTGGCGCATGCGGGGATCGCTGATCTCGACGCCGCGCTTGATGCCGCGGCTGCTGCATTCCCCGGTTGGGCCGCCACCGGCGCTTTTGCCCGCTACAAACTGATGCGCCGTGCCGCCGATCTGCTGCGCGAACGCGCCGATGACATCGCCGCCATCATGACCGCCGAGCAGGGCAAGCCCGTCGCGCAGTCGAAGATGGAAGTGATGGGCGGTGCCGACACGATCGACTGGTTCGCCGAGGAAGCTCGCCGCACCTATGGTCAGGTGATCCCGCCGCGCCAGAACGGCGTCACCCAGATCACGCTGAAACAGCCTGTCGGTCCGGTCGCGGCCTTCACACCGTGGAACTTCCCGATCAATCAGGTGGTGCGCAAACTGTCCGCCGCGCTGGCCGCTGGCTGCTCGATCATCGTGAAGGCGCCCGAGGAAACCCCTGCCTCCCCCGCCGCGCTGATCCGCTGCTTTGCCGATGCGGGCTTGCCCGCCGGTGTCGCCAACCTCGTCTACGGCGATCCGGCTGAAATTTCGTCCTACCTGATCCCGCACCCGATCATCCGTAAGATCTCGTTCACCGGCTCCACCCCGGTGGGCAAGCAGCTTGCCGCGCTGGCCGGGGCCCATATGAAAAAAGCGACGATGGAACTGGGCGGCCACGCGCCGGTGCTGGTGTTCGACGATGCCGATGTCGATCAGGCCGTGTCGCTGATGGCCACGCATAAATATCGCAACGCGGGGCAGGTCTGCGTCTCCCCCACCCGGTTCCTCGTGCAGGACGGCGTCGCGGATCAGTTCATCGAAGGTTTCACTGCCGCAGCGCAGGCCGTGAAGGTCGGCGCAGGCACCGATCCCGACACGGTGATGGGTCCGCTGGCCAATGAGCGGCGCATTCCCGCGCTTCAGCGCATGATTGATGACGCGGTGGCGAAAGGCGGCAAGCTCGCCACCGGGGGCAAGCGCGTGGGCAATCACGGCTGGTTCTTTGAGCCGACCGTGCTGACCGATGTGCCGGTCGAGGCGGAAATCATGAACGAGGAGCCGTTCGGCCCCGTCGCCGTCATCAACCGTTTCGACACCACCGATGCGGCGATGGCGGAGGCGAACCGCCTGCCCTACGGGCTGGCCTCCTACGCCTTCACCCGCTCCGCCGAGACAGCACACCGGCTGGAGCAAGAGATGCGTGCGGGCATGCTGACGATCAACCATCTGGGTCTGGCGCTGCCGGAGGTGCCGTTCGGCGGCATCGGCGACAGCGGCATCGGCACCGAGGGCGGGTCCGAGGCGATCGAAGCCTATCTCGACACGCGCTTCGTCAGCCGACTGGACTAAGCGGTCACGACAAGGGGCATCGGGGCGTTCGCAATGCGCCCCGGTGCCCCTCGGCCATTACGAATGGCCCAGCGTGTGCATCAGCCGGTTGGCCCAGCCAAAAATGGCGATGGCGTGGATCAGGTCGATGATCTCGACCTCATCCATCCCGGCTGCCTTCAGCCGCGCGATATGGTCGGTGTCCGCGTCAGGCGGTGTGCGGGTCAGGCTATCTGCCAGATCGACAATCGCCGCGTCGCGCGCGTTCAGCCGGTCCATCTGCGCGGTCCAGATCGCAGCGATCACATCTGATGCGCCGCTGAGCTTGGCATGCTGGCGAGCGTGGACATTGGCGCAATAGCGGCAGCCATTTCGGAGCGAAGCCTGTAGCGCGCCAAGCTCGCGATCCGCGCGCGGCAGCCCACCTTCCACATACATGATCGCGTTGAACAGCGTCGTGCGCGCCACATAGCTTTCGGGATCATGAGCAAGCGTGCGCACATAAGGCGAGATTTTCTTGGCCGAGGGCGTCACCTGCATCGCGGCAAGCTGTTCCGGCGTGGCGCTGGCAATCTCGACCGGCGGCAGATGCGGCACCCATGTCAGCGGGCTCAGGCGAATGCGCGGCAGGGCGGTCATGATGCGGCCTCCAGCAGGGCCAGCCCGTGCGCCACCCGGATTTCGAAACAGACAAAGGCCAGCAATTCCGACACCGCGATGATCTGCGGCACGCTCAGCCCGGCCTGTTGCAGCCGCGTCAGATCCTGCGGGGTGGACTGCCCCGGCCTGCGGGCGATCAGGTCGGTATGGCGGGCCAGCGCGGCGTCGCGCGCGGTGGCAGGCGCCTGACCTGTCGCCAACGCCGCCAGCGCGGGATCATCGGGCATGGGGTAGCCCGCAATCAGGCGGGCATTGCCGGAACTCAGCGCCGCACGCCGCGCGATGGCACGGCGCAATTCCGGCGACAGGCCCAGATCATCGGCGGGGGTCAGCACGGCCACGCGGCAGGCTTCGGCGCCATCCACGAATTCAGGACGGCGGGCGCGCGCCGCAAAGATCGCCCCGTCCGGTGCAAGCCCGGCGGCACAATCCATCGCATCCACGGCGCGCGTGGTCTGGGATCGGGACATCTCGTTCATCAGCGGGGCCCCATCACCAGATCCGGCAGCCACAGCGTGATCTGCGGGAAGGCGGCAATCAGGATCAGCACGATGATCGGCGGGATCATCAGCGGCAGGATCGCCACCGCGAGCTTTTCGAACCGCACGCCTGAAACGGCGGACATCAGGTAAAGCCCCACGCCTAGCGGCGGCGTCGCGATGCCCAACAGCAGCGCCAGCGTGATGACCATGCCGAACTGCACTCGGTCGATGCCGAAGGCATCGGCCACGGGCAGCAGCAGCGGCAGCAGGATGATCTTGGCGGGCGAGGCCTCCATGAAGCAGCCGATCAGCACCAGCAGCACGATGGTAAAGGACATGAAGATCCAGCGCTGGTTGATGGTCTCAAGGATGCCCGAGGCGAACGCCTGCGGCACCTGTTCGAACGCGAACAGCCAGCCCATGATCTGCGAAAACCCGATGATCATCATGATCAGCGCCGAGAGCACCGCGCTTTCGGCCAGCGCGTCCCATGCGGCCTTCCAGCTAAGCGAGCGGTAGCACAGGCCGATCAGGATCGAATAGCCGCAGGCGATCACGCCCGCTTCCGTCGCGGTGGCAAAGCCAAAAATGATTGCGCCCAGAATGATCCCCGGCGCCACAAGGGCGGGGATACCTTCCAGCGCGGCCGTGCCGAATTGCCGGAACGTGGCGCGCGGCTCACGCGGCATCGGCGTCCATGTGGACACGACGCGGATATACAGGATGAAGGACAGCGCCACCAGAATACCCGGCACGATGCCAGCCAGAAACAGCCGCGCGACGGATTCGTTGGCCAGCCACGCATAGACGATCAGGCTGATCGACGGCGGCACGATGGGGCCGACCAGCGATGTGGCGACGGTCAGCGCGGCGGCGAATTCGGGTTTGTAGCCGCGGGCGCGCATGGCCCGCACCTCCAACTGACCCAGACCCGCGATATCGGCGGTTGCCGCCCCCGACACGCCCGCAAACAGAAGCGAGGCGATGACGTTGACATAGGCCAGACCGGCGCGGAAATGCCCGACGACGGCGAGGCAGAAATTAAAGATCCGGTCCGTCAGCCCAACCGCGTTCATCAGGTTCCCGGCAAGGATGAAAAACGGGATCGCCAGCAGCGCGGGCTTTGCCGCCCCATCAAGGATCTGCTGCGGCACCACCAGCGCCATCTCCCCGAAGCCCGCATAGTAAAGCCCGGCAATGGCGGAGGCGCCGATGGCCATCGTTACCGGAACGCCCAGCAACATAAGCAGGACGAAGCCGCCGATTACGAGTGTTCCAAGGATCATTCGACGGCTCCCACTTCGACCGGCTCTTCGGTCCGGGGGAAGGCTTGCGACCAGCCAAACGCAATGGCCACGAAATCCAGCAGGAAATGCAGCAACACCAGCACCGCCGAGATGAACAGGGGCATCGAGCGGACGTAGATCGGCAGATCAATCGAATCCATCGGCGCGGTTTGCAGCTTTAGCAATGTGGGCGCGCCCCGCAGGATCGCCAACATGACCGCGACGCCCACACCACAGGCGAACAGCCCCGCAATCCGCCGGGGCATCCCCGGCAGGCGCGTCATGAATACATCGACCACCACGTCGCGGCGGTCGCGGATAAACACGAAGAGCCCCAGCAGCAGCATCCAGACGAAAAGCAGCATCGTCCAGCTGAAGATCCAGCCATAGGCCACGCCCAGCACGGACCGCGAGATGACGTTGAACAGGTTCAGCGCCACCATCACGGCCAGACACAGTGTGATTGCTATCTTGAAGGCGAATGAAACCCCGTCGAGCAACTGGTGCAGATGCCGGATCGGTCGCGGCGGACCGATCACAGCGTCATCCGGGCGTGGCGCTTGCGGCATTCAGATCACTCGGTCCGCGCGGCATCCACAGCGGCGACGAGCCCTTCGGGCAGTTCCCCCGCCGCTTCGCGAGCGCTGTAGAATTCCTGCATTTTCGCGACGAGCGGACCGTTGTCGAAGTCGAAATTGACGTTCACGCCCTCTTCGGCTTCCAGATCGGCCTTCAGCGTGGCGGCGGCCTCATCCAGCAATTCGCGCCCATAGGCTGCGGCTTCGGCATGGGCGCGGCTCATCGCGTCCTGCTGCTCGGGCGTCAGCGCGTTCCACGCATTGACATTCATCATCCAAGACACGGCCTGCGGATATTCGTCGGTGCGGATGATGTTCGGCGCGACCTCGTAGAAGCGCATCGACATGATCGCCTCGGCCGGGGAGGTCACGGCGCTGACGATACCCCGGTTCACACCGTCATAGACCTCGCCCCACGGCAGCACCCGCACTTCGGCGCCCAGATGGGTCCATGCGTCAATAATCAGGTCGTTTTGATACTGGCGGATCTTCAGACCTTCGATGTCGTCGGCAGTCTCGATTGGCGTTTCCGACAGAAGCGTCCGGAAGGTGCCGCGCGGCATGTCGGGAATATTGCCGAGGATGGCGATATTGGCCTCCTCCTCCACCGTCTCCAGCCAAGACTGGAACAGCTCCCCATTCACGAAATTCGACCAGTGGTCGTAATCGTCGAACAGGAACGGCGCGGCGGCGTAGGTGATGCCCTCCTCCCAGCGCGACATGAACGAGATACCCGACGGAGCAAGCTGGATGACGTTCTGGGAAAGCTGCTCGACCACCGAATCCATCGAGCCGATCTGCTCGTTAGGGTAGATCCGCACATCGATGTCGCCGTCGGTATACTCTTCGACCAGATCCGCGAACTTCTGGTAGGCCTGCCCCTCGAAACTGTCGGGCGTCATCATCGAACTCAGCCGCCAGGTATCGGCGGAGGCCGGGAAGGCAGCGGCAACAAGCACGGTGGCACCGGCAAGACGGGTATAAAGGGACATGGCGTTACTCCTGTGGCGTGACGCGACCCAAGCGGGCCGTCCGCCGTAAAATCCTGCTATCCTGCAATCCCGGTATTCTGGGCTTGCTACTATGTGCAAACTGGATGATAGTTACCCCATTATGTCAAGAGAGAATGATAAGATTTTCGATGTCCGCAGCCTGGAGGCGTTTCAGGCGGCCATGTCCTGCGGCTCCATGACGGGCGCGGCGCGGCAGCTTGGAATTGGCCAGCCGACGGTCACGCGACTGGTCAAGGATCTGGAAGCGGATGTCGGGTTTCAGCTGTTTCACCGCAACGGGCCGCGCATCTCTCCCACCGACCGGGGCCTGCGCTTCTACGAGGAAGTGCACCGCCTGATTTCCGGTCTGCGCCAGATCCGCGATCATGCCGACGCGATCCGCGAGGACCGCCTGCCCGCCATCGACATCGCCGCCACGCCCGCAATGGCCGGTGGCTTGATCGGCCCCGCGCTCGAAGCGCTCGGTGCCGATCTGCCGGACTATGTGAACCTGCAGACGATGAACGCGGAATATGTGGTGCGCGCCCTGCGCAACCGCACCGCCGATCTGGGCATCGCGGCGTTTCCGATGGAGCATCTGGGCCTTGCGCGCCATGTGATCTGCGAATCCCGTCTGGTGGCCGTGGTCGCGAGTGACACACCGCTGGCCCGTGCGCATCATGATCGACCGCTGCCGCTATCGGTGTTCGCCAACACCCGGTTGATCACCGTCGGCAACGCCTTCCGCATCCGTCACGCCATTGACGTCGCCTTGGGCGAACAGGGCATCGCCCCCGCGCGGGAGCTTTCGACGAACTCGTCGCTGAACGCCATCATGGTGGCCCGCTCCGGGCTGGGCGCGGCGATCGTCGATCCGGTAACCGCGTTCGGCATCCCTGTCGATGGCGTGACCATCCTGCCGCTGGAAACGCCCGTGCCCTATTTCTGGGGCCTGCTGAGCGAAGCCAACCGCGTGTTCGCCCCGTCGCAGATGCGCTTTGTCGGCGCCTTCCGCACCGCATGCCGCGACACCATTCCCGATTGCACTTTCCATGACCCGCTGGACGCATCGCTGCTCAAACGGATCGAGCAGATGCTGAGGACCTGACCATGACCGAGCCTGCCGGCCTTGCCGCTTTGGAGGCTGAACTCAGCCGACAATTCACCCTGTTGAACCTGCCCCCTAAACCGTGGATGCCCGAAACGCCGGGCCCCGATGGCGCGGCGGTGCTCGATGTGGCGATCATCGGCGCGGGGCTGTGCGGGCTGGTGGCCCATGCCGCGCTGGCGATGGAGGGGATCGGCAATACCCGCCTGTTTGACCGCGCGCCAGAGGGCCGCGAGGGCCCGTGGATCACCTATGCGCGGATGGAGACCCTGCGCACGGTGAAGGAGGCCGCCGGCCCCGCGCTTGGCGTGCCTGCGCTGACCTTCCGCGCATGGTTCGAGGCGCAATGGGGCGCCGAGGCTTGGGACGCCATGACCCTCGCCCCGCGCGAGATGTGGATGGACTACCTGATCTGGTATCGCCGGATGACCCGCGCGGATGTCCTCAACGATTGTGACGTGACCGAAATCCTGCCCGAAGGTCGGCTGTTCCGGCTCAGCACCTCCCAGGGCACGCAGTATGCGCGCCGCGTGGTGATCGCGACGGGGCTCGATGCGCTTGGCGCGCCGCAATTGCCCGCTGTCGCGCGCGGGCTGCCTCGGGGCCGCGTCTATCACTCCGCCGACATGTTCGACCCGGCCACCCTGCGCGGCAAACGCGTCGTCGTGGTCGGCGCCGGGGCATCGGCGATGGACAACGCGGCGGCGGCGCTGGAGGCAGGCTGCGCCCGGCTAGACCTGCTGGTGCGGCGTCCGAAGCTGCCCGTCATCGACAAATTCACCGGCACCGGCTCGCGCGGGATGACCGCGGGCTATGTCGGGCTTCCTGACGCCGCCAAATGGGCGCTGATGGACGAAGGGGACCGGTTTCCGGTGCCGCCGCCGAAACATTCGGTGGAGCGGGTCGCCCGGCACGCCCATGCCCACCTGCACGCCGGCGCCGCCATTCAGGCGATCAAGGCCCGCGCCGACGGGCTGCGCATCACGACCCCCCGCGGGGTGATTGAGGCCGATGTGGCGATCTTTGCCACCGGGTTTGGCATCGCGCTGGCCGACCGACCCGAACTGAGCCATGTCGCGCCGCATATCCGAACATGGGGCGATGTGGTCGGCCCGGAGAAGGCCGCGATGAACCCGGTTCTGGCCGCGCACCCCTATCTGGCGCCGGATTTCGCCTTCACCGAAAAGACCCCCGGCACCTGTTCTGCGCTGTCGCGGCTGCTGTGTTTTGCCTATGCCGCCGTGCCAAGCCACGGCAAGGTGACCTCCGGCATCCCCTCCGCGACCGAAGGCGCGCGGCGTTTGGCCAGCGGGCTCACCCGGTCGTTCTTTGCCGAGGACGCGGCACAGCATCTGGACCGGTTCCGCGCCTACAACACCCCCGACATGGACGAAAACATCTGGCCTCCGGTCGATCTCGTTCCCACGGCCTGACCCCGAATTAACCGATCTCGCCTGACCCCAAGGACACCTTATGACCGACACATCCCTGCATTCCCGTTCGCTGGTGATCGACGCGCTGCAATGCTCCGATTTCAACCGCGACATCCTGCTGGAGGCGCAACAGGGCGGCGTCACTGCGATCTCGGCCTCCTCCGTGCTGTGGGAGGGATTTCGCGGCGGCATGGACTACGTCATCATGTGGAAGGCGAAGCTGGCGGAGAACGCCGATATCGCGATGCCCGTGCGCAGCTTGGCGGATATCGAGCGGGCCAAAGCCGAGGGCAAGGTCGGCATCATTTTTGGCTGGCAGAACACCTCCCCCGTCGAAGACCGGCTCGATTATTTTGGGATTTTCAAGGATCTCGGCGTCAACATCATGCAGTTGACCTACAACACGCAGAATTTCTTTGGGGCGGGCTATCTGGAACAGACCGATAGCGGGCTTACCGGCTTTGGCCGCGAGGCCGTCGACGCGATGAACACCGCAGGCATCACCATCGATCTGAGCCATGTCGGTGTTCAGACGTCGCTCGACACCATCGCCCATTCGGCCAAGCCGGTGGCGATCACCCATTGTCTGCCCCGCGCGCTGAAGGACGTGCCCCGCAACAAACCCGACGAGGTGTTCAAGGCCTGCGCCGAGAAAGGCGGTGTGATCGGCACATCGCTGTTCGCGCCGGGACTGGCGGCAGGCAATGACGCCCGCGTGCGCGACGTCATCGACGCGATGGAGCACACGCTGGATCTGGTAGGCGAGGATCACGTCGCCATCGGCACCGATTTCAATCACAACCGCGCGCGCCCCGGCCCGTGGCTGCTATGGGCCAACCGTGACAAGGGCACCGGTCGGACCCTGACCGAGTTCGGCTCCGCCAAGATCAGCAAACCCGAAGGCATCCGCAGCAACGCGGAATTCCCCAACCTCACCGCTGAAATGCAGGCCCGTGGGTGGAGCGAGGCCCGGATCGAAAAGATCCTCGGCGGCAACTGGATGCGCCTGTTCGGCGAAACCTGGGGCTGATGCCACCTCGCGCCGCCATTCTGCAACTGTTCCACGAGGCCAGCTGCATCGCTCCGCGCCCGGTCACGCGGGACGAATTTCTGGCCCGCCATTACATGCGCGGGCCGGATGTGTCGGCGGCGTTCGGGGATACCGAAAACTGGATGGGCGGGGTGCTGTCGGCGCTGGCCGGGCGCGGGATCACGCCGGAGATTGGGCTGTGCACCGCCGCCCTGCCCGGCGGCCCGTTGACGCGCGCGGGCTTCGAAACCCTGCTGGGCGAATTGCTCGACAGCCTTGACGCAATCTTGGCGCAAGGCCCGCTGAGCCATCTGTTTTTGCTGCTGCACGGGGCGCTGCTGGTCGAAGGGGTGGATGATCCCGAAGCGGTGATCGCCCGCGCCGTGCGCACCGCCACCGGTCCCGCCACCCGGATCGCGGTGCCGCTCGATTTCCACGCCAACCCCGGACCGGGGCTGATCGAAGCCGCAGATATCGTGATCGGCGGCAAACTTTACCCTCATACCGACACCCGCGCCCGCGGTGCCCGGCTGGTCAATCTGGCCTTCACGCCGCGGCGGCTGAGCACCCGCCATGTCGGGCTGGGGGTGCAGGTGCCGATGCCCCGGCAGGAAACCACCGCAGGGCCATTCGCGGAACTGGCGGCGCTGACCGACCGGCTGGAAGGGGCCGCGGTCGCCGATGTCACCCTGCTGGGCGGGTTTCCGTTCTCGGACGCCGCCCATCGCGGCACCAGCCTGCTGATCACCGCGCCCGAGGGCCATGATCCCGCTGCCATCGTCGACCGGATGCGCCGCGCCGTCGCGGTCCGTCAGGACGCGTTGATGGCAGCGGTGCCGGGCGCAGCGGACGTGATGCCGGAGCTGCGCGCGGCCTTGGGGCGCGGACGGGTCGTGCTGGCCGATGTGGGCGATAATCCCGGCGGCGGCGGCACCGGCGGGGAAACCACGCTGCTGCCGCATCTGGCCGGGCTGGGGGTGGCGTTCGGGTTCGGCTTTCTCGTGGCGCCAAATCTGGTCACTGCCGCCACAGCGGCGGGCATGGGCGGCATGGTCGAGATCCCCACACCAGCAGGCCCGATCGCGGCGCGCGTCGAGCGGCTGCAACCCGTCCACTACCGCAATTCCGGCGCGATGATGCGGGGGGAGATGCTCGATGGCGGGCCGGGCGCGGTGCTGGCGCTGGGACGTTCCCGCGTGCTTGTCTCCTCGCTTCGGGTGCAGGCCTATGACGCGGAGGCGTTCCGCGCGATGGGCGTCGCGCCCGAGACGCTCGATCTGCTTGCCATCAAATCCATCGGCCATTTTCGCGCCTCCTACACGCCGCTGGCCACCGGCGGCGTGCTGCTTGTCGATAGCGGCGGGCTGTCGTCGCCCCGCCGTGCACCGCCTTTTGGGGGGACCACCGCCCGGTCCACCCCGCCCGCTCTTCTCCAGACCTGACAGGACCCCTCCCATGCCGACCCCGACCCCCGAAACATTACTGGACCTGTTCCGCGCCGACCTGCCCGCTCCGCAGACGCTTGGCCGTGATCTGATTGGCAAGGACGCGCAGATCGACGGACCGTTCGGACCGCAAACGCTGGTCTATGCCGATTACGTCGCCTCGGGCCGGGCGCTGCATTGCGTGGAACGCTTCGTGCTGGAGCGGGTGCTGCCCTATTACGCCAACAGCCATACCGAAGCGTCGTTCTGTGGCGGCTACATGACCCGCCTGCGCGGCAGTGCCCGTGCCACCGTCGCCCTCCATTGCGGCGCCGATGACCGCTACGCGACGGTGTTTGCAGGCTCCGGCGCGACGGCGGGGGTCAATCGACTGGTGGCATTGCTCGGCGCGGATCACGGGCAGGTCAAGGTGATCCTCGGCCCCTATGAACATCACTCCAATATCCTGCCGTGGCGCGAATGCGGCGCGCAGGTGATCGAACTGCCCGAGGATGCCGCCGGCGGGCCGGACCGCGCCGCGCTGGATGCCGCATTGGCGGATACGGACGATTTCGACCGGGTGATCTGTGCGTTTTCAGCCGCCTCCAACGTCACCGGCATCATTGCGGATGTCTGCGCCCTCACTCGCCGGGTAAAGGACGCGGGCGCGCTGATGGTCTGGGATTACGCGGGCGGCGGTCCCTACCTGCCCATCACCATGACCCCGTCCGAGGGCGCCGAGATCGACGCACTGGTGCTGTCGCCGCATAAATTCATCGGCGGGCCGGGGGCCTCGGGGGTGGTGATCGTGCGCCGGGATGTCGTGGTCACGGATCGCCCAACTTGGGCCGGGGGCGGCACCGTGCGGTTCGTCACCTCGCAGGATCACGACTATGCCGGAGATATCGAGCACCGGGAGGAGGCCGGCACCCCGAATGTGATCGGCGACATCCGCGCCGCGCTGGCCGTCATCGTCAAGGATCACATCGGCGCCGAAATGATGGTCCAGCGCAACGCCGCGCTGACCGACCGTGCGCTTGCCGCGTGGCAGGACGCGCCAGAGATCGAGGTGCTGGGTCACCCTGAGGCGCAGCGCTTGCCGATCATCTCGTTCCGCATCCGCGATCCGCAGGGCGGCTTCATCCATCAGCAACTGGTGACCAAGATGCTGTCGGACCGGTTCGGAATTCAGGCGCGCGGCGGCTGTGCCTGCGCCGGCCCCTATGTTCTGCGTCTGCTGGGCTATGACGCCGACAGCGCCACCGCGCTCAGGGCCGAGATCCTCGCCGGGGACGAATTGAAGAAACCGGGCTTCGTGCGGCTGAACTTCTCGGTGCTGATGACCGAGGCGGAGGTGACCCATATCCTCGACAGCGTGCGCACCCTGTCCCGCGATGCCGCGCAGTTCGTCGCGCAATACGATGTCGATCCGGCCCGCGCGATCTTTACCGCCCGCGCCGGGGTGCTGGCGGCCCAGTAAAACCCCGGCAGCGGCGGCTTCGGCAGCGACGGCTTCGGCAGCGGGCCGGGCCGAGCTGACGGGGCGGAGTTGTGCCGCTTGCGAAAACGCGCCACCATCGCGTTTTCGAGCAGGAGCATGCTGTTGAGCCTTACCGTCTTTCTTGCCGTGATCCTCGCGGCGCTTCTGCATGCCAGTTGGAACGCCTTGGTCAAAGGCGGGCGCGATAAGCATCTGGCGATGGCTGCGGTGGTCATCGGGCAGGCGATCTTTGCCGTGCCGGTGCTGTTGGTCGTGCCCGCGCCTAACCCCGCCAGCTATCCGCTGATGGCGGCGGGCGTGGTGCTGCATCTGGGCTATCAGCTGTTTTTGCTGGCATCCTATCGCACCGGCGATCTGACGCAGGTCTATCCGCTCGCCCGCGGCAGCGCACCGCTGATCGTCGCGGCGGTGTCGGTGGTGGTGCTGGGCGTGCCGCTGGAGCCGCTGCAACTGGGCGCGGTGGCGCTGATCGGGCTGGGCATCATTTCGATGGCGCTGGTGCGACGCGGGGCGGGGCAACGTAACCGGCACGCCGCGGCGCTGGCGCTGACGACGGGCTGCTTCATCGCCTCCTATTCGCTGGTCGATGGCATGGGCGCGCGGCAGGCCGGGACGGCGCTGGGGTTCTATGGCTGGATGACCATCGCCAACGCGCTGATCTTTGCCGTGCTCGCCGCGCTGCGCTGGCCTGCGATGCTGCGCCGTGTGCCGACCGAAGGACGGCGGCTGTTGTTCATCGGGGGCGGTGCCTCCTATGCCGCCTATGCGCTGGTGCTTTGGGCCTTCACGCAGGCGCCGATCGCGCTGGTGACGGCCTTGCGCGAGACCTCGATCATCTTTGCGTTGCTGATCGGCGTGTTCATCCTGCGCGAGAAGCTCGATCTGGCCAAGGTCGTGGCGACGATGATGACGCTGGCGGGTGTGGTCATGTTGCGCATGGCCAAGCAGTCCTCGTAACCACCCCGCCCCCGTGTTGGCAGGTCAGGACCGGAACAGCCGCACCAGACTGATCCCCGCGTCGCTCAGATCCGCCAGCCGCGCAAGGATATGTTCCGGCGCCAGTGCGGAGGTCTCCCCCTCCGCGCGTCCGATCCGGTCCAGCAACCGCGCCAGCCGCCGCCTGTGGATGCCCAGATGCGCCTGCACCGGGTCCGCGAGAATACCCGCAAAGGTCGTCACCAGCGACGCCACCATCGCAAGGATCACCCCCGTCGCAATGACGAAGTACACCGGCAGCGACACCGGGAACACGGCATACCAGACCGACCCCAGCCGGTCGCCCAGCGGGAACCCCATGACGGCGGTGGCGTGACCGACATAGCCCGACACGGTCGGCGCAAGCGAGGCGATCCCCGGCGTAGCGGTGCCAAACAGCGCCCACCCCGCCACCAGCACGACCAGCGAGGTGGTGATTTCGGCCACGGCGGAGCGCACGGCGGTATAGTCGTCAATCAATGCCTGACTGCGCGGGGTGAGCGGTGCGCCTTGCAACAGATCGGCGGCGATGCGCTCTTCGATGCCGCGCGCCACGGCGGTCTTGAACAGCATACGGCGGTTTCCCAGCCACGTCCCGACCCGGCGCAGCCCAACCGCGCGCGCCAGAAGACCTGCCAGCATCACCAGCAAAAACAGCGGCGCCAGCACCACGTTGACCGGCGCACGCAGCAGATCCCAGCCCAGCGCGCGACGGTGCAATCGCAATGTGCCGCGCAGGTGAAAATGGCCCCGCACGAAGCTGTCGATGCGCTCCCGCACGGCCTGTGCCGTGTCATGACTGCTGGTCATCGCGCCCTTCGCCCCCTGCCCGTCCGGTCCATGGTTCATGGGCCGGTGCTGCCTGCGAATGTATCGTCCCAGTAGCGCAGCAGGAAGCCGCTGCGATTGGCATCGAGCGAGACCAGAAGCGAGGGCGACAGCGGGATGAAGCGGCGCGCGCTGGCGGTCAGGTCCGCCTCCGCCGTATCGGTGCCCATGACCAGCCCGGCCTGCCGCAGCAGATCCTGCGCCTCGGCCGACAGCAGGAAATCCAGCAGGGCGGTTGCAGCGGCCTTGTGCCGGGCGCCGCGCGGGATCATCAGCCCCCGCGACAAAAACAGCGTATAATCCTGCGGCAGCACCATGCCGACCTCGGGCCGGGTGATGTTGGCGGCGTAGGACCCCAGCACGTTATAGGCAATCAGGAACCGGCCATCGGCAACCGCCTCGATGATTTCCGACGAACAGCATGTGGCGACCGCATCGACGCGCGCGAACCCTTCCAGCAGCGCACCAAAGGTCGAGGCCTCCAGACTATCGGCATAGGCAAACAGATAGCCCAGCCCCGAGGATGCGATGTCATAGGTGGCGATCCGGTCGCGGTAAAATTCCGGGTTCGAGCGCAATGCATCGAGCAGGGCAAACCGGCTGCGCGGCACCTGATCGTCGGCAAGAAGATTTTTGTTATAAACGATCACCGCCGGTTCGGTCGTGATCCCCCACAACTCATCGCGCCAGCGGCGGGTGCGCGGCAGGGCAAGCGTGGCGGAGGATCGGTAGGGATGCGCGCAGGCGGCATTCACCATCCAGACCAATTGCTGCACCGCCGATGAAAACACCGCGTCCGCCGCGACGCCATCGCCGGTGCACTCCGCGCGGCTGACGGCAAACAGATCGTTCGACCCCCACTGCTCATAGGCGATGGTCAGATCCGGGTTCAGCGCGACAAAGCGGTCGATGACCGGGCGGATGATGGCGATATCCGTAGTGGAGCGCAGCAGGAATTCGGTCGCCCCGTTGCCAAAACGCGCCGTGGCCTCCTGCCCCATTACGGCCTGCGGCAGCAGCAGCACCGCCGCGATCACGGATCTCAACCATGTCATTCCGCATCCTCCGCCACGGGCAGGACCAATGCGGCGCAAAATCCGTCCTGCTCCCGCCCCATCGCCACACGCCCCCCAAAAGCCACGGCCACCGCATGAACGATCGACAGGCCGATACCTGCGCTTTGCTCGCGCGATTGAGAGGTGCGATTAAAACGGTCGCCCAGCCGCACGGTGATTTCGGGCGCCGGACCGGGGCCGCTGTCGCGCACCCACAGCCGCGCTTCCCCTGCCGCATGGCTGGCGCCAATGGTCACCGGGGACTGGCCGTGGCTCAGCGCGTTGTTAAGCAGATTGCGCGCGGCCTCCCCCAGCGAAAACGCATCGGCCCGCACCATCACCGGCGCCTCCCCGATATCGAGCCGCAAGTCGCAGTCAGGCGCGATCAGGGCGTGATCGTCGCGCTCCATGATCTCCAGCGCCACTTCGCGCAGATCGACGGGCACCCGTGCCGCGCTGTCGGTGCGATGCACCACCAACGCCCGGCTCAGCAATTGATCGAGCAGGGTGCTCAGGGATTTCGACCGCGCGAGCAGTTTATCAAGCGCGCGACCCGGCCCCTGCCCGCCGCGCGCCTCCTGCATCGCGTTTTCCGACTGCACGATGATCGCGGCGACGGGCGTGCGCAATTGGTGAGCGGTGTCGGAGATCAGGTTGCGCATCGCTTCGACCTGCCCGTTCAGACGGCCCATGAACCGGTTCATCGCGCTCAGCATCACCTGCAATTCGCGCGGCACGTCATCGGTGTTCATCGGGGTCAGGTCATAGGGGTCGCGCCGGGCCAGATCTGCGGTCAGCGCCTTGAGCGGGCGCAGGGCGTTGCGCAGCACCACCCATGCGATCAGCATCACCACCAGCCCCGCCAGCGCCATCGGCCATGCCGCGTCGATCATCAATTCGTTCAGCATCGTGGTCCGCGCGCGCAGGGTCTGGCCCACGACGATCTCTACTGGCCCGGAGAAGTCGCGTTCGACAAACGGGCGCACCACCTGCACGAAGCGCGCAGGCTCACCTTGCAGATCGGCATCAAAGAACCGCGGGCCGGTTCCCTCCCGTGGCGGGGTCGGGATGTGCAGATCCTCGTTTAGCCCGGTGATGACATCGCCCCCCGGTCCGGTGACGACGTAAAACACCCGGTCGTCGGGGGCCTGCGCCAGCAACTGAAACGCCGAAACCGGCAGATCGACCAGCGGCGCGCCGGCCTGAATGCGGATCGATTCCGCGATGTCGTTGGCGGCCCCGACCAAAATCCGGTCATAGGCCTGCCGCGTCGCCTGACGGCCATTCCACCAGATCGACACCATCACCAACAGCCCGCCCATCACGAGGATGGCGAACACCGTTGCCAGAACCCGCGATGCCAGACTGCGCGGCAGGGCCGGTTCAGTCATTGAGCCCGATCCGGTAGCCTACGCCGCGCTGGGTCGCGATGCCGACATCGCTGCCCGCGAACTTCTTGCGCAGGCGCGCGATGTAAAGCTCGATCGCGTTCACGCCGACATCGGCATCCTCGAACCCGTAAAGCGAATCGTAAAGCCGGGTTTTCGACAGGTATTGCCCCTGATGGCGGATCAGCGCGTCTAGCAGCGCCGCCTCGCGCCGGGTCAGATCCAGTTGGCGGTCATTGAGCGTCGCGCTGCGATCCTTGGGCAGATAGGTGAGCGCGCCAAGCGTCACCTGTTCCTCGCGCCGGTCGGTCTCCCGGCGCACCAGCGCCCGCAGCCGGGCTTCCAGTTCGCGCTGGTCGAACGGTTTGCGCAGATAATCGTCCGCCCCCTGATCCAGCGCCTCCACCCGGTCATCGATCGAGGCCAGCGCCGTCAGCATCAGGATGGGCGTGCGATCCGCCTGCGCGCGCATCTCCCGCAGCAGCGTCAGGCCCGATCCATCGGGCAGGTTGATATCGAGGATGATCGCATCATAGCGTTGCACTGCCCGGCAATCTCGCGCGTCGTTGATCGTGGGCGCCAGATCGCAAACCACGCCAGAGCGGGCAAGATGCGCGATCACCCCCTCGGCCAGATCGCGGGCATCCTCCACCATCAATATCCGCATGTGCCGCTTTCCCTTTCGCAGATTTTCGGACCCGCTGACAGGTTCGTGACAGGATTATTGGTTACACATCCCCAATCCCTAGGGAAGAGGCCGCAGGCCCGCCCGACCGGATCCCCATCTGGCGCAAGGGAGTGCGCCACATGAAATCCTGAGGAGGACCTATGAAATTTACCGCAACCCGTGGCGCATTCGCCGCTGTCGCCCTGACGCTGTCCGCCATCGCGGCACAGGCGCAGGAAAACCCCGAATGCATCGCACCGGCGAACCCCGGCGGCGGCTGGGATTTCACCTGCCGTCAGGTCGGCAAATCCATGCAGGATCTGGGCCTGATCGACCAGACCATGCAGGTTGTGAACCTTGCCGGTGGCGGCGGTGGCGTGGCCTTTGCCGAGGTGGTCAACAAGCGCAATGACGACGACAATCTGATCGTCGCCGCATCCTCGGCCACCGCGACCCGGCTGGCACAGGGCGCGTTCCCCGGCAACACGATGGATCAGGTCCGCTGGCTGGCCTCCATCGGTGCCGATTACGGCGTGATCGCCGTGGCCGCCGATAGCGAAATCGAGACGCTTCCGCAGCTGCTCGACCAGATCAAGAACGACCCCACCAGCGTCTCCATCGCCGGCGGCTCCGCTGTGGGCGGCTGGGACCACCTGAAGGTTCTGATCGCCGCCGATGCCTATGGCGTCGAGGACGTGCGTCAGGTCAAATACATCGCCTTTGATGGCGGTGGCGAGGCCGTGACGCAGCTGCTGGCAGGGTCCGTGCAGGGCTTCACCGGCGATCTCTCCGAGGCCAAAGGCTTTGTCGAATCCGGTGACGTCCGGGTGATCGCGGTGCTGGCGCCCGAGCGCCTGACCGGCGACTTCGCGGACTTCCCGACCGCCCGCGAACAGGGTGTCGATGCGATCGGCGCCAACTGGCGCGGCTTCTACGCCCCCGCCGGCATGTCCGACGAGGCCTATGACGCATGGGTATCGAAGATCGGCGATCTCTACGCATCCGACGAATGGAAAGCGGTGATGGAAGCCAACGGCCTCGCCCCGCTCGACCTGCAGGGCGCGGAGTTCGAGCAGTTCGTGTCGGACTCGGTCGCGCAGATCCAGACGATTTCCAAGGAAATCGGCATCATCAAGTAATCGGGCGCAAGCTCAGCGAACCGGGCGCCGCGTCTTGTCATGCGGCGCCCTCCTCGCATCCAAAACCCCGTTCATCCCAAACCCCATGTCAGGAGTGACGCCATGAGCGATCGCATCTTCGGGGTCTTCGGCGTTCTTCTCGCCATCGGCTACGTCTTTGCGGCGCTGGCGATCGAGGAGAGCTTCCTGTCGGACGCCGTCGGCCCCAAGGCCTTCCCCCTTATCGTTGCCACCATCCTCGGGCTGTCGAGCGCCGTCATCGCACTGCGTCCCGACGCCGATCCCAAATGGCCCAGCCTTGGCCGGCTGGTCGAAATCGCGGCTGCGGTCGTCGTCATGATCCTTTACGCCGAAATGCTGCCCGTGGCGGGCTTTGTCGTCGCCACCGCCTTTGCGGCGGGCTACCTCGCTTGGCGGCTGGGATCGGCCCCGCTGGAAGCCATCGCCGTCGGCGTCGGCACCTCGGTCGGCATCTACGTCATTTTCCATCTTGTGCTGGGCCTGTCGCTGGCCCGCGGTCCGTGGGGGTTCTGATCCATGGAGCTTCTTGGAAATCTCGGTGACGGGTTCGCCGTCGCGCTGACATGGCAAAACCTGCTGCTGGCGCTGCTGGGCTGTTTTCTGGGCACGATCATGGGCGCGCTGCCCGGTCTTGGCCCCTCGAACGGCGTGGCGATCCTGATCCCGCTGGCCTTCACCTTGGGCCTTGGGCCCACGGCCTCGCTGATCCTGCTGACATCGGTCTATTACGGGGCAATGTATGGCGGGCGGATCTCGTCCATCCTGCTCAACATTCCCGGTGACGAACCGGCGATGATGACCTGCCTTGACGGTTATCCGATGGCGCAGAAAGGTCTCGCCGGGGAGGCTTTGTCGCTGTCGGGCATCGCGTCTTTCGTCGGGGCGTTTTTCGCGACATGGGGCCTGATCCTGCTGGCCCCGCAGCTGGTCAAGATCGCGCTGCTGTTCGGTCCGGCGGAATATTTCGCGCTGTTCGCGCTGGCGTTCATGACGCTGGGCGGCGTGTCCTCGACCAATCAGGCGAAATCGGCCTTTGCCGCCGCGCTGGGGCTCGGGCTTGCCACCATCGGCGTCGATACCCAGACCGGTGTGCCGCGCTTCACCTTCGGCGAAGTGCATCTTTACGACGGGCTCGACTTCCTCGTCGCCATCGTTGGCCTGTTTGCCCTGTCCGAAGTGCTGATCTTCCTCGAAAACCGTCACGGCCAGTCCGAGGCAGAGGGCAAGTCCATCACCATCGGTAAACTTTACCCGCCGATGTCGATGATCAAGGCCTGCACGCCGACCATGCTGCGCACCTCGTTCCTCGGCTTCCTTGCCGGGGTGCTGCCGGGCGCGGGCGCATCGCTTGGCTCCTTCATCAGCTATTCGATGGAGAAACGCCTCGTCGACAAGGAAGGCACCTTTGGTACTGGCGATCCGCGCGGCGTCGCGGCGCCTGAAGCGGGCAACAACGCCGCTGCCGGGGGCGCGCTGGTGCCGATGCTGGCGCTGGGTGTGCCAGGCTCTGGCACCACGGCTGTGCTGCTGGCGGTCCTGCTGTCGCTGAACATCACGCCCGGTCCGCTGCTGTTCACCCAGAACCCCGATGTGGTCTGGGGCCTGATCGCGGCGCTCTTCATCGCGAACTTCATGCTGCTGGCGATGAACATCCCGATGGTGGGCCTGTTCACCCGCGTGCTGATGATCCCCAGCCGGGTTCTGATGCCGATCGTGGCGATGGTCAGCTTTGTCGGGATTTACGGCATCTCGGGCAGCAGTTTCGACCTGCTGGTGATGATCGGCTTCGGCGTCATGGGCTGGGCGCTGCGGAAGTTCGACGTGCCGCTGGTGCCCATCATCCTTGGCACGCTGCTGGGCAACGCGATGGAAAACAACCTGCGCCGCGCTGTCACCATCGACAACGGCAACTGGCTGACGCTGGTGGACAGCCCGCTGTCGATCACGCTGTGGGCCATCGCCATCATCGGCTTTGTCCTGCCGCTGATCGTTGGCGCACGGGTCAAGGCGCGGATGCATGCCCGCCGCGACGAAACCGGCGCGGTCAGCGACTGATACCGACCGGCGCTGCCGTGGCCCGCGCGGGCGACGGCAGCGCCCATTACCGCCCCGCTCCTTCCCCCTGCCCGCAATGCCGCTTAAGCATATATCGCGCTCGACACCGGGGGGCATGAGATGGACCTGAGCTTGCTGGCGGATTTCCTCGAACTCGCGCGGGAGCTGAATTTCTCGCGCGCCGCCGAGGCCCGCAACCTGACGCAGCCCGCCTTCAGCCGACGAATCCGCGCACTGGAGGACGCCGTCGGCACGCCGCTTGTCACCCGCACCACCCGAAGCGTTGCCCTGACCCCCGCCGGGCAGGCGTTTCAACCCCGCGCCGCCGCGCTTGTCCGGCTGTATGCGGAGGCCCGCAAAGACGCGCTGGAGGCCGCGGGAGCCACTGCGCTGAGCCTCAACCTCGCCGCAACACATGCGTTGTCCTATACGTTCGTGCCGCAATGGCTGATGCAGATTTCGGCTCCTGCGCGGTTCGGATCGTTGAACATGGTGTCTGACAGCCATCGCCAATGCACCCGCCTGATGCTGCGCGGCGATGCGACGTTCTTTATCTCTCACAAGGGGCTGGAGGGTCGCGACAGCTTTCCTGACCGTCAGTTTCAGCATCATGTGATCGGCACCGACCGCCTTGCCCCGCTTTGCGCGCCGGATGCGGATGGCGCGCCCCGCTGGCGGTTGGATGGCGCGGGCGATGTGCCATTCCTCGCCTATGGCGAGGCCTCCGGGCTACATGCCATTCTGGAGGCGCATTGGTCCCGCCACGGACGACCGGCCTTTGCAACCCGGATGAATTCGGTGCTGGCGGCGACCAATATGGAAATGGCGCGGGAGGGTCAGGGCGTGGCGTATCTGCCCCTATCCCTCGCCCGGCAGGCGCTGGACGCGGGCACTTTGCGGCGCGCCGCGTTGCCCGATCACGACATCCCGGTCGAGGTGGTGATCTACCGCCCCCGGTCGCGCCTGTCGCCCAATGGCGAAGCCTTCTGGACCCGCGCCACCGCCAATTGATGCGCATCCTGCATCAATCAGATGCGAAACGGCATTGGCCCGCTGCGGCCAGCCTGCGCTACTCCTGCCCCCAAGGCGCGGCCACGGGGCCGCCATAGACCGGGAGCACACCATGCGCATTATCGACATTCGCGAAGTGACGAAGCCCATCGCATCGCCCATCCGCAACGCCTATATCGATTTTTCGAAGATGACCGCGAGCCTCGTCGCCGTGGTCACCGATGTCGAACGCGACGGGCGCCGGGTGGTGGGCTACGGGTTCAATTCCAACGGACGCTACGGACAGGGCGGGTTGATCCGCGAGCGGTTCCGCGACCGCATCCTCGACGCCGATCCTGACACCTTGCGCAATGACGCAGGCGACAACCTCGATCCCCACCGGATCTGGGCCGCGATGATGCAAAACGAAAAGCCCGGCGGGCATGGGGAACGTTCCGTCGCCGTAGGCACCATTGATATGGCCGTATGGGACGCGGTCGCCAAGATCGAAGGCAAACCGCTGTTTCGTCTGCTGGCGGAGCGCAAGGGCGCCGAAGCGGATCCGCGCGTGTTCGTCTATGCGGCGGGCGGCTATTACTATCCGGGCAAGGACAACACCGCCCTGCGCCAAGAAATGCGCAGCTATGTCGGTCGCGGCTATACTGTGGTCAAGATGAAGATCGGCGGCGCGTCGCTGGACGAAGATCAGCGCCGGATCGACGCGGTGCTGGAGGAGATCGGCGATGAAGCGCAACTGGCTGTCGATGCCAATGGCCGGTTCGATCTGGAAACCGCCATCGCCTACGCCAAGATGCTGCGCCAGTATCCGCTGTTCTGGTATGAGGAGATCGGCGACCCGCTGGATTACCAGTTGCAGGCGGCGATGGCGGATTTCTACCCCGGCCCGATGGCCACGGGCGAGAACCTGTTCTCGCATCAGGACGCCCGGAACCTGATCCGCCACGGCGGCATGCGCCCCGACCGGGACTGGCTGCAATTCGACTGCGCACTGTCCTACGGGCTGGTAGAATATCTGCGCACGCTGGAGGTTCTGGAAACGCTCGGCTGGTCGCCCCGGCGCTGCATCCCGCATGGCGGGCACCAGATGTCGTTGAACATCGCCGCCGGGCTCGGACTTGGCGGCAATGAAAGCTACCCGGATCTGTTCCAGCCCTATGGCGGTTTCCCCGACGGGGTGCGTGTCGAAGACGGGCACATCACCATGCCCGACCTGCCCGGCATCGGGTTCGAGGGAAAATCGGACCTGATTTCGGTAATGCGCGACTTGGCCGAATAATCCGCGACGGTCGGGGGCAGATGCCGCTGGCCGGGCGCGAACCGAATGCCCTGCCTCTGCGTTGTCGGGTGAAGCCCTGACAAACGCATGAGACACGACGATGACGATGGATGACAGCCGCCCTCCCGCAACGGTCGATTGGGGGCAGCACGCGCTTTTTCTCGACTTCGATGGCACGCTGACCCCGATTGTCGCGCGTCCCGAACTTGTGGCTCTCGCACCGACCACGCGCGACTTGATTGCGGCGCTGGTCCGCGCGACCTCTGGCGCGGTGGCGATCATTTCGGGGCGCAGCCTTGCCGATCTTGCCACCCATACCGGCGATCTGGGGGTGACGCTGTCCGGCTCGCATGGGCTGGAGCTTCGGCAGCCGGAACAGGAGATCACGCTGCACGGGCAGTTCAGCGATGCGCTCAGCGCCGCCGCCCGCGCGCTTAGCCCGGTGGCCGAGGCTCATGACCTGCTGCTGGAGCATAAGCCGGGGGCCGTTGCGCTGCATTACCGCGCCCGGCCCGACTGCGGCGACATCGTCCGCCGCGCGGTCGAGGATACAGCTCGCGATCTGGGGCTGCGTCATATGCATGGCAATCTGGTCAGCGAAGCGGCCCCGCGCGGTATCGACAAGGGCACCGCACTAGCCGGGATCATGGCGCAGCCGCCCTTTGCAGGACGCCACCCGGTGATGATCGGCGATGACACCACGGACGAGGACGGGTTTGCCAGTGCGCAGAATATGGGTGGCTTTGGCCTGCGTATCGGCGGCACGGACACCTGCGCGCAATACCGGGTGGCGGACATGGACAGCGCGCTGGCATGGCTGGACCGCAGCCTGCGCGGATGAGGCGAACGGGCCTGCGCGAAATCTACCGGAACCTCATTTGTTCACGGACGGTTTTCCTATCGAGCATCCGAAATCACGGTGAACCGAGGAAGAGATAATGGCAGAGCGTTTGATTGTCGTCTCAAACCGCATTCCCATGGGGGACAACCCGTCCGGGGGGTTGGTGGTCGCGCTTCATGATGCCCTCGCGCGTTCCGGCGGGGTCTGGCTGGGGGCCCATCCTGAAACCGGCGACGGGTCTGAACCGCTGGAGGAGATCGGTCGCACGCCCTACCAGCGGCTTGCCTTCCGCCTGACGCAGGAGCAGCTGGATAACTACTACTTAGGCTTCTCAAATTCCGTGCTTTGGCCGCTGTGCCACCGGCGCGGCGATCTGATCGATATGCAGCGGGACTATGTGGACGCCTATAGTCAGGTGAACGCCCGCGTGGCGCAGTTGATCGCGGATATCGTGACGCCGGACGATCTGATCTGGATTCACGATTACCATTTCTTTCCGCTGGCGCGGGAATTGCGCGCCCTCGGCGTGCTGAACCGGATCGGCTTCTTCCTCCATATACCGTTTCCCGCGCTTGGCGATCTGTCGATGCTGCCGGAGCCGGAAAGCTTTGCCGATTGTCTTGCCCATTATAACCTGATCGGCCTGCAAACCCGTGGGGATGTCGCCCGCTGTCTGGAGATGTTTCGCGCCGATCCGCGAGCGGAGTTCCTGCCCGACGGCAACGTCAAGTTCCTCGACCGGGTTGTGTCGCTGAAATCCTTCCCCATCGGCATCGATGCAGGGGCGTTCAGGGCCGAAGCCCTGCAAGACGCGCCGTCGCCCTTTGGCCGAGAGACCCCTGAGCGATACCTCATTGGTGTAGATCGGCTGGACTATTCAAAGGGCCTGCCAAACCGGTTTCGCGCCTTTGCCCGCTATCTGGAAAACCGCACCACCGACACGCGCCCCTGTTTCGTGCAGATCGCGCCCCCCAGCCGGGAACAGGTGCAAGCCTATCAAGACATCACGCGAGAGTTGGAGGAGATCGCCGGCAACGTTAACGGACGCTTCGCGGAACTGGACTGGACCCCGATCCGCTACATCCACAGGCCGGTGCCGCGCGGTGATCTTGCGCGGCTTCACCGCAAGGCCAGCGCCTGTCTGGTGACCTCCACCGCCGATGGCATGAACCTTGTCGCCAAGGAATTCGTCGCCGCGCAAGATCCGGAGGATCCGGGTGTGCTGGTCCTGTCCCGTTTCGCAGGCGCGGCGGAGGACATGACGGAAGCCGTGCTGGTCAATCCCTATGATGTGGATGACATGGCCCGCGCCATCGGCGAGGCGCTGGACATGCCGCTGGAAGAGCGCCAGCGCCGTCACGACGCCTGTCTGAAGGTCGTGGAACAGACCGGCACCGCGCAATGGTCCCACGATTTCCTGCACGCTCTGCGGACCTGCATCCCGCCGCTGGGCGGCTGAGCGCCGACTGCGCGCGCCTCAAGGAACCAGCACCCCTCATCGTCGTTTTTCATGATCCCGTCTCCGCGCGGCCCGAAATACCCCGGAATCCGCGGAGCAGCCGTAGGAAAGGAGGACACCATGTCTGACAAGTTTGCCAAACCGAACGCCCCTGCCAATGCCACAGCCCAGCGGGACCAGGCCGACCCCGCCGCCCGCGATACGCAGGGCACGGCCAACCAGACCCGTGAGGATCTGCCGGTGCGCGACGCCGGGCCCAAGGAAATGAAGAACCCGCCCCGCACGTGGGATATCGTCGACGAAGAGGTTGACGAGTCGTTTCCTGCAAGCGATCCGCCTGCAAATTACTGACCCTGCCCGCACGCCGCGCTGGCCCTCGGGCGGCGCGGCGTGCGAGAATATTCGCGGCGCCGGGAGTGCCCGGACTTAGGCGCCGAACTGCTCTTGGAAGGCGCGGATCCGGGCGGCATTAACCCCCTGATCGCTGCGCCCGATACGCGAGACGCTGCGCATGTCGACGCGGCTGCCATTGGCCTCCTCGGACACGACGACCACGACATCATCTGCGAAGTAGAACACCGAAGTGTAGGCCGTTGCTTCGAACCGGCGCCGCTCCGCGTCGGAGGCCACGATATCCCAGCCCATGTCGCGCGCCACGGTCAGGGCACGCTCATAGGCGGCATCGGGCGACAGGTCGGTCAGGAGCGGGGCGATATCGGGATAGGCTGCGGTCTGCGCTGCTGCGGCCTCGGCCCCACCATATTCCAGCGGATTGGCCCGCTCGGCGCGGGTTTCGTCCAGCACTTCGAAGGCGGGCGGATTGACCGTATCCGTCGAGATGTTGTGGATCGGCGCGGCACGCTGCGGCGGATTGATCGTCGACGCGATCTGCGGCGCCAAAAACGCCAGACCGACCAGCGCAGCGATCCCGCCCGCCAGCATTCCGCCTTTTTCACCGCGCACGAGATGGATGGCAAAGGCCACGGCCCCCAAACCGGCCACGATCAGCCCTACGGGCGTCAGGTAGCTGCGATAAAGGCCAAAGCCGGTGATCGGCTGCCACAGCCCCATGCGCGCCCCGAACAGCATCAGCGCCACGGCACAGGCGCCGAGGATCGCGATAACCAGCGCCAACTTTCCAGAATGTCTCATCAGTCTAAACCTTTCACGGCCTGTGTTCTCTGCGCAGGCCGACGGCCCCGCTGTGCTAGTGTCGTGGCAGCGATTAGCCGCCCGTCTGCCCGGTTGCGGCGGCCCCTGCGCCGGTCGCGATTTTCAACGTGGCCCAAGCCTGCGCGGCATCGTTCGATGCCGCGGCCGCCGTGATCTTGGCCGATGCCGCGTTTCGGTCGGTTTCAAGCAAGTCCAGAAGCGTAATCGCCCCGCTGCGGTAATTCTGCTGCGCCAAGGTCAGGGCACGAGAGTAGTCGCTGGCGGCCGTCGCCAGCAACGCCGCACGCTGACGATAGCGCGACAGGTTGGATTGTGCGACCTGAACGTCCTGCACCGCAGAGGCAACCGCGCCGCGCCATGCGATTTCAGCCTGCTTCGCGCCGGAGATTTCGGCATCGCGGCTGGCGCGCAGCTGTCCGCGATTGAACACCGGCAACGAGACTTGCGGACCGAAGCTCCAACTGTCGTTGCCCTCGCTCCGCCCCACGGAGCCGCTGAGCGACAACGAGGGGTAAAGCGCGGCCTCGGCCACCCCGACCAAGGCGACGGCGGCAGCCAGATCGGCCTCGGCGCTGCGCACGTCGGGACGGTTGCGCAACAGATCCGCGGGCACACCCGTGGCCGCAGCGCCGGGGGCGGACAGTTGCGGCGCGCCCTTCTGCATCAGCGCCATGATCGGATCGGCGGGCTCGTTCAGCAGCGTGGCGATCGCGTAGACATTCGCGTCGAACAGGGCCGCATATTGCGGCAGGCTTGCCCGCGCCGTGGACAGCAACGCCTGCGCTTCGGCCACTTCGTATTCGGTCGCTGCGCCCGCGTCCAACTGGGTGCGGGTGATGTCCACCGTTTCCTGACGCGAGCTGATCGTGTCGCGGGTCAGCGCCAGCACCTGCTGGTAGTAGCGCGCATCCGCATAGGCGGCGAGCAACTCCGCCAGCCACGCCAAGCGCACGGTTTCCGCATCGGCGCGGGCAGCGGTCAGCGATGCGCTGGCGGCTTCGCGTTCGCGCCGGATGCCACCGAACAAATCAATGACCATCGACGCGCCAAGCTCGCCGCTTTCGGTGGAGCTGGTGCTATCCGACACGTCGCTTCCCGCAACCGTGGCGGACCCCGATAGCGACCCATCGAGGGCAGAGTTCACCCCGGTCTTGCGCAGGTTGGCCTGTGCCTCCCGGATGGCTTCGGTCGCGGCCATCACATCAAGGTTCTGCGCCAGACCGCGCGTCACCAGACGCGACAGGGTCGCGTCGTTGTAGTCGAGCCACCACCGCTGCTGAGCGACCGCGCCGATAGCCTCTGCGTTACCGCCGGAAAAGCGGGTCTCAAGCGCCACGTCGGGGCGTTGGTAATCGGGGCCGACAGCCGTGCAGCCCGCCACAAGCAACCCGATCAGAAGGGAGTGAGGTTTCATTGCGCCGCCTCCTTGCGGGTCGAGAACAGTTCGGTTGTCTTGATGACCGCGACATAGAAGACCGGCACCATCACCACCCCGATCACGGCGGAGAAGATGATCCCGCCCAGCATGCCGGTGCCGATGGATTTCTGCGCGTTCGCCCCGGCGCCCGACGCCAGCACTAGCGGCAAGATGCCAAAGCCGAAGGCGAGCGAGGTCATGAGGATCGGGCGTAGCCGCTGACGTGCCGCCATGACCGTCGCCTCCATCAGGCTTTGGCCCTTGGCGCGCAGGCTTTCGGCAAATTCGACGATCAGGATGGCATTTCGGGCAGCCAGACCAATCGTGGTCAGCAGACCCACCTTGAAATACACGTCATTGGCCTGACCGAAATACCATGTCGTCACCAACGCCCCCAGAATGCCAATCGGGACCGACAGCATCACCGCAAAGGGCACCGACCAGCTTTCATACAGTGCCGCTAGGCAGAGAAAGACCACGAGCGCGGAGATGGTATACAGGATGGCTTCCTGATCGCCCGACAGCCGTTCCTGATAGCTCAGCCCGGTCCATGCGGCGGCGTAGGAGCCATCCAGATCGGCGGTGAGCTCCTCCATCAGCTCCATTGCGTCGCCGGAGCTGATCCCGGCCGCCGCTTCGCCCGACAGTTCAAGCGCACGGGTGCCGCCATAGCGCGCCAGCGTCGGCGTGACCATTTCCCAGTCGCGGGTGACAAAGGCCGCCAGCGGCACCATTTCCGAACTCGAATTGCGCACATACCACTGATCGACATCGTCGGGCTGCATACGCCAGTCGGCGCCGCCCTGAACGATCACTTCGCGCAGGTTGTTGCCCAGCGGGAAATCATTGACATAGGAGCCGGAAAACACCGTCGACAGCATGGTGTTGACGTCAGACAGGGACACGCCCAGCGCTTCGGCGCGCTGCTGGTCGATTTGCAGCTTCAGCGACGGCTCGGTCGCGTCGTCATTGCCACGCAGGTTGGTCACTCGCCCGTCCGCGAACCCCTTTCCGACGAGTTCGGTCGCAGCGGCGCTTAGCGCCTCCTGCCCGGCGCCGGACTGATCGACGAGATACATCGTAAAGCCCGACGACGTGCCCAGACCGGGGATGGCGGGGGGCTGCAACACAAAGATGCTGCCCAGCCGGGACTGGAAGAACCTCTGGTTGGCGCGCAGCATCAGATCGGCGGCATCCTGACCGGGGCGTTCCTCGTAATCCTTCAGCCGGATGAACAGCACACCGTAGTTCTGGCCCGACCCGCTAAAGCTGAAGCCCACATTGGCGAACACGCCGTCGACCATGCTGGTTTCTTCGGTCAGCAGATAGTCTTCGATCTGCGAGATTGTGTATTCCGTCTGCTGGACGGTCGATCCCTGAGGCAATTCAACCATCGCCATCAGAACGCCCTGATCCTCCGTCGGCAGGAACGAGCTTGGCAGCCGGTCATAGACCCAATAGGCCCCAAAGCCGACCAGCCCCAGCACGACCAGCATACGGAAAGGCCGTCGCGCCAACCGTCCGACCGTCGTGCCATAGCCGCCCGTCAGCCGGTCAAGCCCGGTGTTGAACCAGCGCAACGGCGCCACCGGGGCTTTCCCGTGGCCCGGCTTGAGCAACTGCGCGCACATGGCGGGGGTCAGGATCAGCGCCACGAACAACGACAGCACCATCGCGGAGATGATCGTGACCGAGAACTGTTTGTAGATCACCCCGGTCGATCCGCTGACGAACGCCATGGGCAGAAACACCGCCGACAGCACCATCACGATCCCGACCAGCGCGGTCGAAATCTCGCCCATGCTCTTTTCGGTCGCGGCGACGGCGTCGAGGCCGTCTTCTTCCATCACGCGCTCGACGTTTTCGACGACGACGATCGCGTCATCGACCAACAGACCGATGGCCAGCACCAAGGCGAACATCGACAGGGTGTTGATCGACATGCCAAACGCCGACAGCACGCCGAACGTCCCCAGAAGCACGACGGGCACGGCGATTGTCGGGATAAGCGTCGCGCGCCAGCTTTGCAGGAACAGAAAGATGACGAGGAACACCAGCACGATGGCCTCGATCAGCGTTTCATAGACCTGATCGATGGATTCCTCGACAAAGGGGGAGGTGTCATAGGGGTATTCAATCTGTACGCCTTCGGGCAGCGCCGAGGCCAGCCCGTTCATCACCGTGCGGACCCGTTCGGCAGTATCGACCGCATTGGCGCCGGTGGACAGGTTGACGGCAAAGCCCGCGGCGGGGTGACCGTCGAACCGGCTGATGCTGCCGTAATCTTCGGCGCCCAGTTCGACCGTCGCAACATCGCCCAGATAGATGGCCGATCCGTCGGTAGCGGTCTTCAGCAGGATGTTCTGAAAGTCCTCGACGGTCTGAAGCTGCGATTGCGCCGACAGGGAAACGGTGAACTGCTGCCCCGTTGTGACAGGCTGGTCGCCCAGACTGCCGACCGTCACGTTGGTGTTCTGCTCCGACACCGCCGAGGTGACGTCAGACGGCGTTAGTTGATATTGATAGAGCCGCTCCGGGTTCAGCCAGATCCGCATGGCATATTCGGTGCCAAAGACGTTGATCGAGCCGACACCCTCGGTGCGCTGCACCGCATCCTCGATCGTGCTGCTCAGAATGTCGCCCAACTCCAATGAGGAATAGCTGTCATCCTCGCTGACCAAAGCGCCGACCAACAGGATCGAGCTAGTCGAGCGGCTGACGGACACGCCTCTGCTGGTCACCGCGTCGGGCAGTTGCGACTCGACAAGCTGGAGCTTGTTTTGCACCTGCACCTGCGCCATGTCGGGATCGATGCTGTCATCGAATGTCAGCGAAACGCTGGCCGATCCTTCGCTCGAAGAAGATGTCATATAGGTCAGACCGTCGAGCCCGGTCAGCCCGTCTTCGATGACCGCTGTCACCGAATTCTCGACCGTCTCCGCCGAGGCCCCGGTATAGGTCGCGGTGATCCGCACCGTCGTCGGGGAAATGTCAGGATATTGCGAGATCGGCAGGCTGACCATGCTGTAGGCACCCAGCAGCATGGTCGCGATGGCAAGCACCCAGGCAAAGACCGGGCGACGAATGAAAAATGCGGCCATGGATCAGTTCTCCGCGGCCGGCGCATTGGCATCGCGCGGAACGCCGGTCTCGTCGGCATCACGCGAAACGCCGTTCTCGTCGATTTCCGCCGCCACCGGCGTCACTTCCTGCCCTGCCCGGATCGAGGACAGACCATCGACGATCAGCTGGTCACCCGCGCTCACCCCGTCGCGCACGATCCATGCGTTTTCGTAGACCCCATCATCGTCAAACTCGATCTGTTGCGCGGTGCCGTCATCGCCCACCACATAGGCCGACAGCTTGCCCGTATTGGTCCGCGTGGCGGCCAGCTGGGGCACCAAAAACGCCTGCGTCGTGCCGATCACCACCTCGCCCCGGACAAACATGCCGGGGATGACCACATGATCGGGGTTGTCGAATTTGAACCGGATCGTCACGGTTCCGGTGGTCGTGGAGACGCTGTTGCTCGGCGTGACAAGCTGCCCGTTGCCGCGGAAAACCTCGCCATCTTCCAGCGTCAGCGTCGCTTCGAGCGTGTCGTTTTGCTGCAAGGCGCCGTCGGAGATGCCTTTGCGCACGGACAAGATGCGCGCGCTTGCCTCGACCATGTCCACATAGATCGGATCGGATTGGATGATGGTGGTCAATTCATCGGACTGGCCCGCCGTCACCAGATCACCAACCGAGACGGAGGAGACATCGGCCCGGCCAGAGATCGGGCTTTTGATCGTGGTCCACGACAATTCGGTCTGCGCATAATCCAGCGCGGCCTGACTTGCATCGAGCGTGGCTTTGGCCTCGGCCAGATCGGCGCGCGCGGCTTCGACCTCCGCTTCGGTAAACCCGCGACCCGACAGCTGTTCGGCCCGGTCACTGGCCGCCTGCGTCACCGGCAGATTGGCTTCCGCCTTCGCCAGATCCGCCCGCGCGGAGGCCTCCGCCGCCACATATGCGGAATCGTCGATCCGGAACAGCGGATCGCCGACCTCCAGCAACTGATCGGGCGAATACAGGATTTCCTGAATGACACCGCCCACGCGGGGACGCACTTCGACCTCTTGGAACGCCACGGCCCGTCCGGGGGAGGTCACGACACGCGGCACCTCCTGCAAAGTCATCTCGACCACCCCGACCTTGATCGGGCCCGCGGGGCCTCCCGGGATCGGTTGCGCAGTTGAGGTGGCTACAGACCCTGCCAGCGCGACAATCGCGCCTACTATCTTCCAAACACCGGCCTTCATTGGCGTCCAATCCTTGACTAACGGAAAAGTTTTATGCTCTATATGCACATATTGCACACTATGCAAAGAATCCCTTCATGACAGTTTCGTTACGCGAGAGACGGCGACAGCAAACGGCGCGCGATATCCAGATGACCGCGCTTCGACTGAGCGCGGAAAAGGGGCTTGAGAACGTCACCACAGAAGAAATCTCCGCCGCTGCGGGGATCAGCACCCGGACGTTCTTCAACTATTATACGAACAAGGAAGCCGCCGCGATTGGCACCCCGCCCCCGTTCGCCGAGGAGGATTTGCAAGCGCTGTGCGACGGCACCGGCCCGCTCTCCGCTGACCTCAAACGCTTTCTCGACAAGCATTTCGAGCATCTCGCCCATGATGAACCGATCCTCAGGATGATCGGCGCGGTCCTGCGCTCGAACGAGAAAGCGCGCGGGATTCTGGAGGGTTTCCTCCAGTCCGAGCGCGCGACTTTGACCGAGTGTCTCAGCGGGCGGGTCGATAACCGCGAGACCGCCGCCGCGCTTGCCAGCAGCGTTCTCAGCACAATCGGGCGCGCGATTTATCTTTGGGAGCACGAAGAGGACATGGCGTTGACCACGGCGCTGGATCATGTCTGGCACGGGCTGATTACCGCCTCGCACCTTCTCAGCCTGCCCGAAGGGCAATAGGACGGGCGCAGGGCGCCAAGGCCGCGTGCAATGACGCTCTCGCAACGGCAGCCTCAGCGGCTCATAAAGGGGTCAGCGTTTAGGCGAACAGCCCTGCCATCTGGATCGACACCAGCACGATTGCCCCGCCGGCGGCGATCTCGATCGCGGGCAGCACCTGCGCGGCACGGGCCGATCCCGCCAGAGAAAACAGCGTGCTCTGCCGGATGAAAACGCTGCTCGCGGCGACTAGGATGGTCAGCGCCGCAGTCCCGGTCGACATCGCAACCGCGCCAAGAATGCCCGCGCCCAGAATGTTCATGTGCCATGTCAGCACCAACAGCAGGATCGCGCCCGAGCAAGGCCGGATCGCGATGCTTCCGATCAACGCCGCCGCGTCGCGCAGACCGCCCGCTTGGCGGACCTCATCTACGCTTGGCCCGTGGCGATGGCCGCAGCCCGCGCCACAGCCCTGCGCCCCTTCATGTCCGTGGGTGTGGCCGGGTTCATCTCCGTGATGCGTCGCCCGCAGCCTCCAAAGCCTGCGCGCCCCGCGAAAGGCAAGCCATAGCCCGATGAGCCCGATGGCCAAAGCGCTGAGCGGCAGCATGATCGTCTCGGCCGCGCCCGTCATCTGCGTGCGCGTCCAGCCCATCACGAACAGCCCCGCCAACACCACCGCAATTGCGGTCACCGCCTGACCGAGCGAGGACAGCAGCGAAATGACCGACAACCGCAGCAGCGGCACCTCGTGACTGACCCCGTAGCCGCCAATCAGGAACTTGCCATGCCCCGGCCCCAGCGCATGGAAAAAGCCATAGGCAAAGCACAGCCCCGTCAGCGCGGCGATGGCCCCCGGCTCCCCCGCGCGAAGGGCGCGCAACCCGCCCGCCAGCGCATTCTGAAACTCCCTCTGCCAGCCCGCAGCCCAGCGCGCCACGTCCTGATCGATGCCGGTCGCCAGCGCCCAGATCCCGGCGCCGACCAGCAGCACGGGCAGGATCAGAACGACGCGGCGCATGTCAGCACAAAGCGGTCGGCGAACAGCACGCCAATATCGGGAAGCTCAACCACCTCGAACGGGTCAGACGTGGCATCGACCTCGGCAAGTTTCTCGCCATATTCCGCCTGCGCGGCCTTACGGTCGGCCACCTCCCGGTCAAGCTGGCAATCGTCGCGTCCCGCTACGCCGGGCGCCTCGGGCACCTCATAGGCAACGAAATAGGTCGGGTCGTAGGCCTGCGCCGTCACCACCCCCTGCGAAACATCAAGCGGCGTGGTCAACGGACGGATATGCGACGTCACCACCCGCCCCGCCTCATAGCGCGCGCGATGGGTCACCGGCCCGTCAAGCTCCACCGCCACACCGTCCACGGCAATGGTGAAATCGCCGGGAAATCCCGCCGCCCAATCAACATCCTGCCCAGCATAGGCATCAAGCGCGGCCTGCTCCGGCAGACTGTCCCCATCGGCGTCGAGATCGTTTTCCTCGATCAGCATAAGCGAATAAAATTCGTCATACGCCCAATCGATCCGCACCGCCTCCAGCGCGCCGTCCTCATCGAAAAGCAACTCAAAGGCGGTGTCGATGAAGATATGCGGATGGGCCGCGGCACCGCCGGCAAAGACCGCCGCAAGGGCCGACACGGAAAGGACAGAGCGTAATTTCATCCCGCGAAATTGCAGCGGACGCCTGCGAACAGCAAGCCCCCAGACCCATCTGCGCGAGTTGCCGCCAGCCCGCCCGGGGCGCTGTGGCGCGGACAAGGATACCTATAGAGAGTGGAGATCATCGAAGGTCGGTAGTCCATAGAACTCACTGTAGAGGCTACACCGCGACAACGCGACTGGATCGTGTGATATTATATCATCACGCGACCTGCAAGCCCGCCGATGCGGTCGCTAAACCGGATTTCGCGTCAGCGGGTCTTGCCCAGCGGATCGAGCTCATCGCGGAGCCAGTCTCCCAGCAGGTTGAGCCCCAATACCGTCAGCATGATGGCGATGCCGGGGAACACGGTGATCCACCATGCCGTCTGGATGTAGCTCCGACCTTCGGACAGCATGCCTCCCCAGCTGGGCGTTTGCGGGTCGGCACCGAGGCCCAGAAAGGTCAGGCTGCTTTCCAGCAGGATATTGTTGGCCACGTTCAGCGTCAGCAGAATGATCAGCGGCCCCATTGCATTGGGCAGGATGTGGCTGAAGATGATCTTCCAGTTCGGCAAGCCATAACTGACCGCGGCTTGGACGAATTCACGCTGGCGCAGGCTCAGCACCGATCCGCGGACAAGGCGGGCATATTGCACCCATTGCGACACGATCATCAGGATGATGATCCGGTCGATGCCGGGCCCGACGATGGCAATGACCGTGATCGCAAGCAGGATGAACGGCAGGGCCAGCTGCACATCGGCAAAGCGCATCACAAAGCTGTCGAGGAAACCGCGATAGTAGCCCGCATAGAGCCCGATCACCGTGCCCAGAACGACCGAGCCAAGGGCAGACAGGACACCCACCGTCAACGAGATGCGCCCACCGTGGACGATCCGGGCCAGAATATCGCGGCCCAGCGGATCGGTGCCCAGCGGATGCGCCCCGCTTTGAAACGGCTCAGAGAGCCGCGCCAGCAGGTTCACCTCGGTGCCGCCGCCGGGGAATAGGATCCCCGAGAACATCACCAGAAGGGTCAGTACGCAGGTCAACGTCGCGCCAGCTACGAATTCGAACTTGGCAAAAGGGCTTCGCTTGAAGCGGCGGAAGGCGGAAACAGGGCGAGTTTGGGATGTGTCGGACATGTCAGGCCACCCGGATGCGAGGATCGATGAGACCATAGACAAGGTCCACGGCGAGGTTCACGGCGACAATCATGATCGCCAGGATTGAGACGGTTGCCTGCAGAAGCGGGTAATCGCGTTGGGCGATGGCTTCGATGGACAGGGTGCCCATGCCGGGCCAATTGAAGACCAGCTCAACCACCACGAGACCGCCGATGAGGTTGCCGAATTGCAGCCCGAGGAAGGTGACAATGGCGATGGCCGCGTTGCGCAGCGCATGTTTGTAGATTACCGCGCGTTCGCTCAATCCCTTGGCGCGGGCCACCATCACATATTGCTGTGAAAGCGTTTCGAGCATCTGGGTCCGCACGAGGCGCACATTGGTCGCGGTCAGGATGATGCCGATGGTCAGCGCGGGCAGGATCAGCGCCGACCATGTCTCGAATCCCGAGGCGGGCAGGATCGGGAAGGCGATCGACAAGAGCAGTACGAACATGATGCCGAGCCAAAAATTCGGAAAGGACAGACCCACGAGCGACAGCACCCGGATGATCTGGTCGGAAACGCCACCCTTGTGGAGCGCGGCGTGGATGCCCAGCGGGATCGAGATCAGGATCGAGATGCCCATCGAAGCCACCGCCAGAAGCAGGGTCGAGGGAAGCGCGATGCCGATCAGATCGCGGATCGAGCCGCGGAAAAACGAATTGCCCAGATCGAAGGTCACCAGGCTTTTGATGAAGTCGAGATACTGAGCATAGAACGGCTGGTTCAGGCCCAGCGCGTCGCGGATGCGGACCAGATCGTCCTCGGTCACGCTGCTCGACTCGGCAGTCAGCATCGCCGCCGGATCGCCGGTCAGGCGCACGGCAAAGGCCACAAATAGCGTTACCGCCAGGGTCACGAGGACGGCCTGAAAGACGCGTTGCAGGATGAAACGGAATACGGGCATGGGGGTCCTCTTTTGCGGTCTCGGCGAGTGCGATTGCAGTGTCCGGCCCCCGGCGCGTTGGCAGGGGGCCGGGCGAGGCTTAATTCAGGGTCACGTTCATGTAGCGGGCACGGTCATCGGGGGCGGGATCGAAGCCCTCGACGCGGGTGCTGACGCCATAAATGGTCGACGTGTTGTAAAGCGGCAGATCGAGCGCCTGCTCGTGGGCATAGCGCGCCACTTCCTGCAGCGCAGCTTCGCGCACGTCGCGGTCATAGGTCTGGCGTTGCGCGTCGAGCAGCTCGTCGAGTTTCGGGTCCGATACGTACGGATTGAAACGCTCGCCGGTGTGGTAGAGGATGTAGGCGGTGTTGTCGAAATCGAAGGTCCAGCCGCCCCAACCGTAGTAGTAAATCTCGCCGGTTTTGCCGTTCTCGATGATGTCGTTGAAATAGACACCGCGCTCGTGGGTGCGGATGTTCACGTTCAGACCGACCTGACCGAGGAAGGCCGCGATCACTTGGGCGACTTCGCGGAAGGTCTCGTCGTTGTTGGGCATGTCGAGCGTGATCTCGGTGCCCGGTGCCACCCCGGCCTCTGCCAGAAGCGCCTTGGCGGCTTCGGGATCATAGGGATGGGCTTCGAGCGCGGGATCGTTGCCGAAGGACTTGGCGCCCTGCGCGCTGGAAATCGGGCTGGCCAGACCGCCCAGCAGCGCCTCGACGATGGTCTTGCGGTCAACCGCCATGGTGATGGCCTTGCGCACACGCGGATCTGCGGTGATGCCATCTGCGGTATTGAACCGGGTCAGGACGACGGTAGGGCCATCCACGGCCACCAGATCGACATTCGCGTTCTGCTTGACGGTCTCGACCGACGGCGTCGGGATGTTCATCGAGATATCGACGCCGCCAGACAGAAGCTCGGCAATCCGGGTCGCGTCTTCGGGGATGAAGCGGATATTGACCGCATCGACTTTGGCCTCACCGTTCCAATAATTGTCGAACTTCGCCAGCTTCACGCCGATGGTAGGCGTGTATTCCGTCACGTGGAAGGGGCCGGTGCCGACGGGCTTCATGTCGAAGGCGTCTTCGCCGACTTCCTCGACGTATTTCGGGGGCACGATCATTGCCCCATAGCCGGCCAGCTTGGTGATTAGCACCGGGTCGGGGCGTTCCATCATGAAATCGACGGTGTGCTCGTCGACGACGACAACCTCGCGGATCGAGGTATAGTTGCTGCGCTGCGGGCCTTTCGCGCCTTCATCACCCAGCAGGCGGTCGAAGGTGTATTTGACGGCCTCGGCATTGAACGGCTCGCCGTTGTGAAACTCCACGCCCTCGCGCAGTGTAAAGCGGATGCGGGTCTCATCGTCGAGGAATTCCCAGCCGGTGGCCAGACCGGGCTGAAGCTCGAGATCTTCACCGCGAAACACCAGCGATTCAAAGATATTGCTGCCGATCGAGCCCCAGGACAGCCGGAACGTGTCGATCGGGTCGAGGTTTTGCGGGTCTTGTTGCTGGGCGACGTTCAGAGTGGTGCTTTGAGCAAAGGCCGGGGCAGCCAGCGCGAGACAGGACACCAGCATGGCGGACCGCAGGGCGATCTTTGCCGAGAAAGGTTGGCAGATGGTCATCTATCGAAATCTCCTGTTGGGGTAGTGAAAGGTCGATTGAACGTGGGATCAGGCCCGTGCGGCGACGAAGTGCCCGTCGCTGACCGCGACGAATTCGATCGGTGCGGGTTCGTCTCCGACGGCCCGCATGCCGCTGGGGATCTCGCCTTCAAGCGGCGGCCGGGCCGGGCGCATGCCGGGGTTGAGCACCGGCACGGCGGACAGAAGCCGCTTGGTGTAGGGGTGCTGCGGATTTTCAAAGATTTGCTGGCGGGTGCCGATCTCGACGATCTGGCCCAGATACATCACGGCGACCCGGTGGCTGATGCGCTCGACCACCGCCATGTCATGGGTGATGAACAGGTAGGACAGCCCCTGCTCCGCCTGCAGCTTCATCAGCAGGTTGACCACCTGCGCCTGAACGCTGACATCAAGGGCCGAAACCGCCTCATCCGCGATGATCAGGCTCGGATCGCAGGCCAGCGCGCGGGCAATGCACAGACGCTGGCGCTGTCCGCCTGAAAACTGGTGCGGATAGCGCCCCGCATGTTCCGCCGGCAGACCGACCTTGACCAGAAGGTCCGCGACCTTCGCCTCTGCTTCGGCGCGGGAGTTGACCAGACCATGCACCCATGCCGGTTCGATCAGGCTCTCACCCACCGGCTTGCGCGGGTTGAGCGAGCCGTAGGGGTCCTGAAAGACGTATTGCGTCTGCTTGCGGAACGCCTTGCGGTCGTCGGCAGGCAGCGAAAAGATACCCTGCCCGTGAAAGCGCATCGCGCCGGAGACCGGCTCCTGCAATTGCTGGATGGTCTTGCCAACGGTCGACTTGCCGCTGCCGGATTCACCGACAAGCGCCAGCGTCTCGCCGGGATAGATATTGAACGACACCTTCTCGGCTGCATGGACACGGTGGGTCACGCGGCTCAGCAGCCCGCCCCGGATGTCGAAGCGCACCGTCAGGTCCTCGATCTCCAGAACCGGCTTGCTACGATCCACCGGCTTGGCCGGAACCTCTTCGGGCGCAATCTCCTGCCCCGGAATGTCGAAGAGCTTCGGCATCGTGGTGCCCGTCATTGATCCGATGCGCGGCACAGCTGCCAGAAGCGCTTGGGTATACGGCGCCTTGGGTTGACCCAGCACCTCTTTCACCGCCCCGGCCTCGATAGGCTTGCTGGCCCGCATCACCAGCACGTCATCGGCCATTTCCGACACGACGCCCATGTCATGACTGATGAAGATCACCGAGGTCTGCATCTCAGCCTGAAGGTCGCGGATGATGTGCAAGATCTGCGCCTGAATGGTGACGTCGAGCGCCGTGGTCGGCTCGTCCGCGATCAGGATCTTGGGCTGGCAGCAGAGCGCCATGGCGATCATCACCCGCTGGCGCATACCCCCGGACAGCTGGTGGGGGTAGTTGTCGAGCAGCCGCTTGGCATTGGGCAACCGGACCAGATCGAGAAACTCAAGCGCCTTGCGTCGCGCCGCGCCCCGCGACAGATCTTGGTGCAGCGCCAGCGTTTCGCCCATCTGCGACCCGATCGTGTAGACCGGGTTCAGCGAGGTCATCGGCTCCTGAAAGATCATCGCAATCTCGTTGCCGCGCACCTTGCGCAACTCGCGTTCGGACAATTGCCCGAGATCCACCTGCCGCCCGAGAACGTCGCTCTGAAACAGCAGTTCGCCCCCCGCAACGCGACCACCCAGATGTTTCAGCAGGCCGAGGATCGCCAGTGACGTGATCGACTTGCCAGACCCGGACTCGCCGACAATGGCAAGCGTGCGGTTGTGAGCGAGATCAAAAGACACGCCGTCGACAACACGGGCGGCTGAAGACGGTTCGCCGAACTCGACGCTCAGGTCGCGGACAGACAGCAGGGGCGCTTGTGTTGGGGTGGTCTCGGGCATGTCGGTCTCCTGCTCAAACGGTCTCGGTTTGTCGGGCTGCCAATGCGGTCGCGAGCGTGTCGATGCAGATCGCGATGGCATCGGTTGTCATGGAAAGGCTCATGGAGGCTGTCTGCCGTTTGCGCCCGCCCATCTCGGCGACGTTGCCGGGGGTCTGCGGCACATGGATGAACCCGGTGAGGGTCGGCAGGCCGCGCGTCTGGATCGCATGCGCGGTGGTATAGAGCATCTGGTTGCACAGATGCGTTCCGGCGTGGAACGACACCGCCGCCGGGATCCCCGCAGCGGTCACAGCGGCGACCATTTCGGCATGCGGCAGGGTAGCGTTGTAGGCTACTGGCCCGCCGGGCACGATCGGCGACAGGTCGACCTGCGCACCAGACCTGTCCGGCACGTCGAAGTGCCGCCAGTTGATGCCAACCATTTCGGTTTGGATGATCGCCGCTTCCGACACGCCCATGCCGAGCCAGACATCCGGGCAGTGTGCGTCGAGCAGCGCGTCGATGCTCGCCGGAAGATCGTCACTGTTGACCGGCATCACATGGCCGATCACCTCGCACCCGGTCCAACTGCGCTTGCGCAGTTCCCCTACAACTTGTGCAGCCGGGTTATTTTCCGCCTTAGCCCATGCGCCGTAACCGGCGACGAGTATCCGTGGTTGATGCACCCCTGCGTCCTTCCATGACGTAAAATTGGGCACATTTCTTGGTCACGGAACTGTTGCAGTAAAGTCATTTTGCTGCATAGGTCTATGTGTAAACCTTATATACCGCAGGACAGGACATGAAGCACCGGCAGGTCGAAGCCTTTCGATGCGTGATGCAAACCGGGACCACGGCGCAGGCGGCAAAACTCATGTCCGTGACCCAGCCCGCCGTCAGCCGGTTGATCACGGATCTTGAATTTCACTTAGGTTTCAAGCTGTTCGAGCGGAGCAAGGGGCGACTGCATCCAACGCCCGAGGCCACGCAATTCTATTCGGCGGTAGACAGGTTCTTTATCGGGATCGACGAATTGGAGCATTCCGCCCAGCAACTTCGCGACCGGTCGCCGACCTCACTGAAGGTCTTTGCGACGCCCGCGTTGTCGACGAGTATCGTCCCCAAGGCGATTTACCGCTTTCGCAAACTGCACGCAAATGTGGCATTCCAGCTTGAATCTGCCTCATACACAAAGATCGCGCTCAGGTTGCAGACACATCAGGCCAGCCTAGGAATTACCCACGCCTTCCCCGACCTGCCGGGGCTGACCCAAGAGACCTTCCTGCGAGTGCCCCATGTGTGCGCGATGCATGCCTCGCATCCTCTGTCGGGCAAGGACGTGATCGTGCCGCAGGACCTCGAGGGCGAAAATGTCCTGCGCATCCTCCCCGAGGGAGAAGTGGATTGGGACGCCACAACCGCGGTGCTGGAGAATTCCGGCGTCCGGTTCAGCAGCGACATCGCCACACAGAGCTCGCACACCGGCTATGCGCTCATTGCGGAAAATCTTGCCGTCGGGTTGATAGAGCCCTTCGCCGCGCATCCTTGGCGCCAGAACGGCGTCGTGACGCGGCCTTTCGAACCGCGCTTGAATCATACCTATGTGGTCGCCCAGCCCGATATTCAGGCGGTCTCCAGCATGATAACGGAATTTGTCGACATCCTGCGCGAAACCGCCGCGACATTTGACGCGGATTTAGGCGCGAGCGCGCATTGAGCTGACTGATCCGCCCCCCGTGGTCAGATCGGCCCGCGCTGACGCCAAGTCGATCCCGCAATTCTACTGTGCGTGGCCAACCTCGACATGAACGAGCCGGGGCTAAGGTCCGATGCATCTGGGATAAGGGGGCACAAGAGGCGCCGCTCAGTAGGGCTTTCGGAGGTGGAACATATGCCCCATGAGATGAGATCTAAGGCTTACGCCATTCTCATCGCGTCTCATGGCGGAGGAGGTGGGATTCGAACCCACGGTACGCTCTCACGCACGCCGGTTTTCAAGACCGGTGCAATAGACCACTCTGCCACTCCTCCGGCGCGGACCTCCTAGGACGGGCGAAGTGATTCTGGAAGCCCGCTGAAAACTGCCGAACGCGGACCACGGCCCTTTTCCCGTTGCGGAACTGGCTGTATGCTTCGGAAAAACCGGCCATGCACAGGGCTGGACAGGGCAGAAACGGGCCGCAGGGCGGCTCCGGGCGCGGCGCAGGCGCCGAAAGGGGCAGTAATGAAGACGGGTTTTTTCCTGAGAGCCATTTCCGGCGGGACTCTGCTTGCCGCGCTTGCGGCGTGCGAGCCGGGGGCGGATGCGGGCTCGGACGTGGGCGCTGCCGCCGACCGGCCTGCCGCCACCCGTCTGGTCGAACGTGACATCGAAGCGCCCGAAGTGTTCCAATCGACCGAACCGGGGCTGTGGGACGGGCGTCCTTCGCTTGGCGGGGTCTGGGTGGCGCATCCCGATGTCGGCGATCCCGAACGGGTCATCATCCGCAACGAAAGCAACGGCCAATTCGTGATCGGGGCGCTGTTCAAGCGCGAACGCGAAGCCGCAGGGCCCAAGATTCAGGTTTCGGCGGATGCGGCAAACGCGTTGGGCCTGCTGGCGGGGCAGCCGACCGTGCTGAACGTCACCGCCCTGCGCCGCGAGGAAAAAGCGCAGGTCGAGGCAACCGCCGGCAGTGCCGCCGCGCCGACCGCGCCGGTGATCGCGGGCGAAGCGCCCGCCGAGGGGGAGGTGGTGATTGCCGCCGCGCCCGCCACAGCGCAGGCCGCGCCTGCTTCGGGCCGCCGCTGGTTCTGGCAGAAAAAGACCCCGGCCCCCGTGCCTGCCGCGACACCCGTCGCCGCCTCCGCTGGCGAAGGTGTATTGACCGCCCCCGAAGCGATCCGCGCCACCACGCTCGATCCAATCGCCGGGGCCGCAGCGGCGATTGACGCCGCCGAAGCACGCGCCACCGCCGCCGCGCAGCCTTCTGCGAGCGCCACGCCGCTTGCCAGCGCGACCGCCGCGCCACGCGCCCCCGGCACTCTGTCCAAACCCTTTGTCCAGATCGGTATCTTCAGCGTCGAGGCCAATGCCGAACGCTCCGCCGATGCGCTGCGCAGCGCGGGCGTGGTGCCGACCGTCTACGCCCAAGAAAGCTCCGGCACCGATTTCTGGCGCGTCGTCGTCGGCCCCGCCACGACATCCAATGACCGCGAGGCCATTCTCGCGAAAGTGAAGGCGATGGGCTACGCCGACGCCTATTTTGTCTCGCGCTGATCCACTAAGCGCGTGGCATGATCCATCCCAGGGGGCCGCAGCCTGCGCCTCCGCCGACAGGAGAGTGATGAGCGCCATGCACCGTCTCACCGCACCGTTCGCGGCCCTTGCCGGGCTGATCCTGCTGTGTCTGCCGATCGCGGCACAGGCCCAGTTCGACACCCGCGCCACCGCCGCCTATGTGATCGACCAGACCACCGGCACCGTGTTGCTGACCAAAAACGCCGACACGCCGCTGCCGCCTGCCTCGATGTCAAAGCTGATGACCCTCAACATGGTGTTCGAGGCGCTGCGCGACGGGCGCGTGACGCTCGATACCACGTTCAACGTCTCGTCCCGGGCCAAGGCGATGGGCGGCTCGACGATGTTTCTCGATGAGACCGACCGCCCCCGCGTGGAGGATTTGATCAAGGGCATCATCGTGCAATCGGGCAACGACGCCTGCGTCGTGGTGGCTGAAGGGCTTGCCGGGACCGAAGATGCCTTTGCCCATATGATGAACGAGCGCGCACAGGCGCTGGGGATGACCAGTTCGACCTTTGCCAATGCCTCTGGCTGGCCCAATCCGAACCAACGGATGAGCATGCGCGATCTGGGCGAACTGGCCCGCCGCCTGATCGAGGAATTTCCTGAATACTACGGCTATTTCGGGCTGAAGGAGTTCGCCTTTGACGGGCGCGCGCCGCAGAACCATCGCAACCGCAATCCGCTGCTGCGGCTTGGCATCGGCGCCGATGGGCTGAAGACCGGGCACACCGCCGAAGCGGGCTACGGGCTTGTCGGGTCCGCCGTGCAGGGCTCGCGCCGGATCGTATTCGTCATCTCCGGGCTGGAATCCGAGGCCGAGCGCGCCGAGGAAGCGCAGCGCATCGTCAACTGGGCCTTCCGCCAGTTCGTCCAGAAAACCGTCGCCGAGGAAGGCACCCGCCTTGCTGAAATCCCCGTCTGGATGGGCGCGGAGCCGCGGGTGAGCGCCGTGTTGGGGCAGGATCTCGATCTGCTGGTGCCCGCTTTGGTGCAGGACAATATCGAGGCCGAAGTGACCTATCAGACGCCGCTGCGCGCGCCGGTGGAGCCGGGCCAGCAGATCGGCACGCTGACAGTGCGGATGCCGGACATGCAAGCTCGGGAATTCCCTCTCGTCGCCGAACGTGCGATACAGCGCGGCGGCTTCGTGCCGCGGGTCCGGACCGCCGCAACCGTTCTGTTCAACCAGTGGACGGACGACGCCGCCGGACTTTAAACGCCGCGCGCCGGGCGATCCCCTGCCGTGGCCTCTGCGCCGGGCATCTGCGCCCGGCATGACGACGGACGACGACGGGAAGACAGCGGGCGCATCATGACCGACAGCGACGGCCAGCACGGCCTGTTCATCAGCTTCGAGGGCATCGACGGCTCCGGCAAATCCACTCAGGCCAAACGGCTGGCGCAGTCTCTGCGCGACGCCGGGCATGACGTGGTGCTGACGCGGGAGCCGGGCGGCTCCGAAGGGGCCGAACTGATCCGCAAACTGGTGCTGGAGGGCGACCCGGACCGCTGGTCGGCCGAGACCGAGATCTTGCTGTTCACCGCCGCCCGCCGCGATCATCTGGAAAAGCTCATCCGCCCGGCGCTCGCCGCGGGCCAGATCGTGATCACCGATCGGTTCGCCGACAGCACGCGGATGTATCAGGGCCTCAGCCGGGGCGATTTGCGCGCGCAGGTCGACGCGCTGCACGATCTGATGATCGAAATCGAGCCGGACCTGACCGTGATCGTCGATCTGGACCCGGCGACGGGTCTGGCCCGCGCGCTGGGGCGGGGCGGCACCGAAGAACGCTTCGAAGGCTTTGGCGAGGATCTGCAACGGCGTATGCGCGCGGGGTTTCTCGCGCTGGCGGAGGCCGAACCGCGCTGCACCGTCGTGTCGGGGGACCGCAGCCCCGATGAGGTCGCCGCCGACATCCTGTCCCGCGTCGCCGCCCGGCTGGAGCAGCGCGCATGAAGGCGCCCGTCACCGAAGACCGCCCCGAAGCCGACCGGATCGACGGCGCCCCACACCCCCGCGACACGGGCGTGCTGCATGGTCACGGCGCGGCGGAGCAAACGTTTCTGGAGGCGTTCAACTCGGGCCGGCTGCATCACGCATGGCTCATCACCGGCCCCGAAGGCGTGGGCAAGGCGACGCTGGCGTGGAAGATCGCGCGCTTCCTGCTGGCCGCTCCCCTGACCGGGGATGATTTGCTTCCGGGCGGGACCGACGCGCCCGCCGCCGCAGACAGCCTCGATTTGCCCGCAGATCACCCCATCGCCCGACGCGTCCGCGCCCTGTCGGAGCCGCGCCTGTTCCTGCTTCGCCGCCCCTACGACGATAAGGCCAAGCGCCTGAAACAAGACATCACCGTGGATGCCGCGCGCGGGATGAAGGGGTTTTTCACCATGTCCGCCGTCGAAGGCGGACGCCGTGTCGTCATCGTCGACAGTGCCGATGAACTGAACACCTCCGCCGCCAACGCGGTGCTGAAATTGCTGGAGGAGCCGCCGAAAAACGCGGTGCTGCTGCTCATCAGTCACCAGCCCTCGCGCCTGCTGCCGACGATCCGGTCGCGCTGTCGCACCCTGCGCTGCGGGCCGCTGGCGCCGGCCGATCTGGCCCGCGCCGTTGAACAGGCCGGGCTCGACGCGCCGGACGAAGACGGCGCGCTGGCGGCCTTGGCCGCGGGGTCGGTGGGGGCCGCGATTTCGCTCATGCACGAGGACGGGGTCAAGCTCTATGCAGATCTGCTTACCCTCTTCGACGGGTTGCCGCAGATGGACCGCAGCCGCGCGATCAAGCTGGCCGACAGCTGCGCGGGCCGGGGCGCGGAGGCCCGCTGCGATCTGACGCTGGCGCTGATCGATCTGTTTCTCGCCCGGCTGGCCCGCACCGGCGTCGCCGGTCCTCCGTCGCCCGAGGCAGGCCCGAACGAAGCCGCGCTGATGCTTCGGCTCTGCCCGGATTCGGGCAGCGCCCGGCACTGGGCCGTGCTGCATGACGAGTTGGGCACCCGCGCCCGTCATGGCCGGGCGGTCAACCTTGACCCTGCCGCGCTGATCCTTGATACCCTGATGCGGATCAACGGCGCCGCTGCGGCGCGCACCGTATCCCAGCCCTAGCACCAATCCCGGATCTTCATGACCCAGCCTCCCGAGATCGTCGACAGCCATTGCCATCTGGATTTCCCCGACTTCGACGAGGAACGCGACGATATCATCGCCCGCGCGCAGGCCGCCGGTGTCACCCGGATGGTGACGATCTGCACCAAGCTGCGGCAGCTGCCGCAGGTGCAGGCCATCGCCGAGGCGCATGATTGCGTGTTCTTTGCCGCAGGCACCCATCCGATGAGCGCCGCCGATGAGCCGCTCGTCAGCGTCGAGGATCTGCTGGCCCTCACCGCGCATCCCAAGATGGTCGGCATCGGCGAAACCGGGCTGGATTACCATTACACGGCGGACAGCGCCGAGGTGCAAAAGCAAAGCCTGCGCATCCACTGCGCCGCTGCCGCGCAATCCGGACTGCCGCTGATCATCCATGCCCGCGCGGCGGATGACGACATGGCCGCGATCCTGACCGAAGAACACGCCAATGCGCCGTTTTCCTGCGTGATGCATTGCTACAGTTCCGGTCCCGATCTGGCGATAACCGCGCTCGATCTGGGCTTCTACCTGTCGATGTCGGGCATCGCGACCTTCCCCCGCAGCAAAGAGGTGCGCGACATCTTTGCCGCTGCGCCGCTGGACCGGGTTCTGGTGGAAACAGACAGCCCCTACCTTGCCCCGCCACCCTATCGCGGCAAACGCAACGAGCCCGCCTATACCGCGTTCACCGCGCAGGTCGGCGCCGATGTGTTCGGCGTCTCGCTGGAGGAATTCGCCGCCCGCAGCACCGCCAATTTCGAGCGCCTGTTCACCAAGGCCGCGGCATGGCGGGCACAGGCCGCCTGATGGGAGAACTGCGCTTCACCATCCTTGGCTGCGGCTCGTCGGGCGGGGTGCCGCGACTGGGCGGCCATTGGGGCGAATGCGATCCTTCGAACCCGCGCAACCACCGCCGCCGCTGTTCGCTGTTGATCGAACGCTTCGGCACCAACGGCGTGACCCGCGTGCTGATCGACACCTCGCCCGATCTGCGGTCGCAACTGCTCGACGCGGGGATCGGAACGCTGGACGCGGCGGTCTATACCCACGCCCATGCCGATCATGTCCACGGCATCGACGATCTGCGCATGGTGGTGTTCAACACGCGCGAGCGGCTGGATGTCTGGGCCGATGAGGTCACGGCCCAAGCGCTGGTCACCCGGTTCGATTATGCCTTCGTGCAGCCCGAAGGCTCCGCTTATCCGCCAATCCTGAACCTGCACCGGATCGACGGCGCAGTGCAGGTGGCGGGCGCGGGCGGCACCATCACCCTGACCCCGTTCGAAGTGCGCCACGGCAATATCGATGCGCTCGGCTTCCGCATCGGCGACGTGGCCTATCTGCCGGACGTAAACGACATCCCCGAACCGGTCTGGCCGCTGCTGGACGGGCTGGATTGCTGGATCGTCGATGCGCTGCGCCGCAAGCCACATCCCAGCCACGCGCATCTGGAACAGACCCTTGGCTGGATCGAGCGCGCCCGCCCGCGCCGCGCGATCCTCACCAATCTGCATATCGATCTCGACTATCAGATCCTCGACGCCGAGACCGCCGACCACATCACCCCCGCCCATGACGGGCTGGTGATCAGCTACCCCGCCTGATGGCCGCGCTCATCGATGTCATCTTGCCGGTCTTCCTTGTCGTGGGCTTTGGCTACCTTGCGGCGTGGCGGCGGCTGTTCAGCGAGGCCGAGGTCGACGGGCTGATGCATTTCGCGCAGGGCTTCGCCATCCCGTGCCTGCTGTTCCGCGCGATCTATCAACTCGACCTCAGCCAGCATTTCGATGTCGCCTTGCTGGCGATCTTCTACACCGGGGCGCTGACCGGGTTCTTTCTGGGGCTGCTGGGCGCGCGGTATCTGTTTCACCGCCCATGGGAAGACAGCGTGGCCATCGGCTTTATCGGGCTGTTCTCCAACACCGTTCTGCTGGGCCTGCCGATCACGGAACGCGCCTACGGGTCCGACGCGCTGACCGCCAATTACATGATTATCGCCTTCCACGCACCGTTCGGCTACCTCGTGGGGCTCACCGCGATGGAGATCGTGCGCAATCGCGGCGGCGGCGTCGTGGCCACCGCGCGTCAGATCCTGCATGCGGTGTTCAGCAACGCGCTGGTGCTGGGCATCCTGCTGGGCGCGGTGTTCAATCTGGGCGGCGTCCCGCTGCCCGGCGTCGCGACCGACGCGCTGGATCTGATCATCCGCGCCGCGTTGCCGGTCGCGCTGTTCGGGCTGGGCGGGGTGCTGTATCGCTACCGCCCCGAAGGCGACCGCGCCACCATCGCCTATATCTCCGCGGTGTCGCTGATCGTGCACCCGGTGATCGTTTACACGCTGGGCCGGTTTGCCCATCTCGACACCGCATCGCTCCGCTCCGCTGTGCTGACAGCCGGGGTCGCGCCGGGGGTGAACGCCTATCTCTTCGCCAACATGTATGGCGTGGCAAAACGGGTGGCGGCGTCTTCGGTGCTGATCGCCACGGCCCTGACCACATTGTCCATGTGGGTGTGGCTGTCGATCCTGCCCTAAGCACCCGCGCCAAGGCCGCCCACGAAAAGACCCGGCGCATCGCTGCACCGGGTCGCTCCACAGTCCCTCAACTGTTCTTCTAATCCGTCAGCCGGGCGACATGCCGCGCAGCCGCTCGCTCCGCCGACGCAGCAATTCCACCGTGGTCAGCAGCAGCACCGAAATCGCCACAAGGATCGTCGCAACCGCCAAAATCGTCGGGCTGATCTGCTCGCGCAGACCGATGAACATCTGCCACGGCAGCGTTTTCTGCGAGGCGGAGCCCACGAACAGCACCACCACCACCTCATCGAACGACGTGATGAAGGCAAATAGCCCGCCGGAGATCACGCCCGGCAGGATCAACGGCATCTGCACCTTGAAGAAGGTCCGCACCGGCCCCGCGCCCATATTCGCCGCCGCCCGCGTCAGCGACCGGTCAAAGCCGACCAGCGTCGCGGTGACGGTGATGATGACAAACGGAATACCCAGCGCGGCATGGGCCAGAACCACACCCAGATAGGTGCCCTGCATCCCCATCCGCGAATAGAAGAAATACATCCCCGCCGCCGAGATGATGAGCGGCACGATCATCGGTGAAATCAGGATCGCCATGATCGCCCGACGAAACGGCACATGCGGCTGCGACAGCCCGATGGCAGCCAGCGTGCCGAACCCCACCGACAGAAGCGTCGCCACCGGCGCGATGGTCAGCGAATTGCGCAATGCCTGCTGCCAGTCGGAATTGGTAAAGAAGTCCCGGTAATGCTTCAGCGAATAGCCCTCGGGATCGAGCGCCAGCATCTTCGGCGTGAAGGTAAAGAAGTTCTCCGCGTTGAACGACAACGGGATGATCGTGAGGATCGGCGCGATCAGGAAGAAGAAGATCAGACCGCAGAGCACCCGAAAAGCGTAATACCAGATGCGCTGGCCGGTCGTGGCGTAGGGAGGCAGAGAAGACATGTCGATTACCCCAGCTTCACGTTGTCGATGCCGACGATGCGGTCGTAGGCCCAGTAAAGGATCATCACCACCGCCAGCAGGATGGAGCCCAGCGCCGCCGCCAGCCCCCAGTTCAGCGAGCTGGAGATATGGTAGGCGATCCGGTTCGAGATGAACGTGCCCGTGGTGCCGCCCACCAGTTCAGGCGTGATGTAGTAGCCGATGGCGAGGATGAAGACGAGGATCGACCCCGCCCCGATCCCCGGCACCGAGAGCGGGAAATAGACCTTCCAGAACGCGTAACTGTTGGTCGCGCCAAGGCTTTTCGCCGCGCGCAGATAGGTCGGCGGAATGGTCTGCATCACCGAATAAAGTGGCAGGATCATGAATGGCAGCAGGATATGGGTCATCGCCACGATCGTGCCAAACTGGTTGTTGATCATGACCAGCCGGTTGCCGTCACCAATGATCCCGATCCACACAAGGATATCGTTTATGACACCCTGTTGCTGCAGCAGGATTTTCCACGCCGAGGTCCGCACCAGCAGCGAGGTCCAGAACGGCAGCAGCACGAGGATCAGCAGCAGGTTCGCGTGCCGCGCCTTGATATTGGCCAGCAGCCACGCCACCGGATAGCCCAGCGCGATGCAGCTGACGGTAATCATCAGCGACATGAACAGCGTGCGCTTGAACAACAGGATGTAGATCGCCTGATCGTCGGGCTGCGGCTCCACCCCGGCGGGGGTGAGCTGATAGTCGACGGAATTCAGGAAATAGCCGGGGGTGAACTCCCCCGAATAGGCCTTGATCGTGCCCCAGACCTCCGGGTCGAGCCAGTCATCGTCAACGTCCACGAACTGATCGCGGATGGACACGGTTTCAAATTCCGGCACCGCCTGCGCCGCGGCCGTGACCAAGGCACCCGTGGCCCCGTCAAGGTTCCCCGGCGCTCCGTTGGCGGCCAGATCGCGGTAAAGCGCGGTATAGACGAAATCCCAAGGTTGCTCTTCGGCGATATCGTCGCCGTCGAGCTCCACGATGCGGGCAAAGCCCTGCCACGCGCTTTGCGTCTCGGGCAGGGTCTCGGCCCGGCCATCGGCCAGCGCATCGGTCAGCGCGATCCATGTCGCCGGGCTTTCCCAAGCCGGATCAAGCGCGGTGAATTGTTCGGTGTAGATATCGGTATCGAGCCGGTCGGCCCGGCGCCCCGATTTGCGGAACAGCGACGAAATGCCGGTAGTCTCGTAATTCAGGCGGCTGCCCAGCCGGGTGTGGGTCTTGGCCTCGGCGGCGACCACCAGATCATAGTAGAACGCGGCAAACACGTCTTCGTCGGGCGCGTCCCCGCCCTGCTGGTAATCCCACTCGTCCAGCGCGGCGACGGTGCGCGGCAGGGTTTCGGCCACGATGTCGTTTTCGACGGAACGGAACAGCATGTCCGCGATCGGCGCGATAAACGTGACCAGCACGAAAATCAGCAGCGGTGCGATCAACAGCAATGCGCGGATCTTCTGGCGGCGCAGCGAGCGCTGCAACGAGCGTTTCAGGGGCGTGCCGTCGGCGGCGATCATACGACCATCCGCATCCTCGTTCTCGGCGATGCGCAGACCGTCATCGGGTGTCGGTCCGGTTTTGCCGGTGTTGCCCTGAATAGCATCTGCCATGAAGTTCCCTCACCTGTGGTGATCATCGGCCCGTCTGACGCGGGCATTCGGATGGTGTGGACGGGGGCGTGACACCGCCCCCGTCCGTCGTGCCGGTTAGATTACTGTGCGAGCCACGCCTGGAACTTGGCGTCCAGATCGTCGCGGTAATCAGCCCACCACTCGTAGTTGTAGAGGAACGTGTTTTCCGAGTTGGCCGGATCGGTCGGCATATGCGGAGCCATGTCGATGCCCAGATCGGCGTGCTGCCCCACCAACGGCGCGGAGGAGTTCCGGGCCGGACCGTAGGAGATGTATTTCGCCTGATCGGCCAGACGCTGGGTGTCGGTCGCGTATTTCACGAAATCCTTCACGCGCGCCAGACGGTCTTCGGGCAGACCGGCGGGAATGATCCAGCCGTCAAGGTCGAACACCTGCGCGTCCCACAGCATTTCGAACGGCTGGTCCTGCTCTTCGATCGCGGAGAACCAGCGCCCGTTATAGGACGAGCCCATCACGACCTCGCCATCAGCCAGAAGCTGCGGCGGCTCGGCGGCGGCGGACCACCACACGACCTGATCCTTGATGGTGTCGAGCTTGGCAAAGGCCTGATCCTGACCTTCTTCGGTCTCCAGCACGTCGTAGATGTCTTCCTTGGCGACACCGTCACACAGAAGCGCCCATTCGACGTTGTTGATCGGGCGCTTTTCCAGCGTCCGCTTGCCGGGATAGGTTTCCGTGTCGAACATCGCACAGATGCTGTCGGGCTCCGGCGCGCCCTCGGGCAGCAGGTCCGGGCGATAGGCGGCGGTGGTCGAATAGACGATCTGCGGGATAAAGCAGTCGGACACGATCAGATCGCCGAAATCCTCGGAGGCCGGGGTGCCGTCATCGCCTTCGGCCAGAAGCTCGTCGGGATCGAACTCCATCGCCAGACCTTCGTCGCACAGGCGGATGGCGTCGGACGCCACGACGTCGACGAGATCCCACGTCACGTTGCCCGCTTCGTTCTGCGCACGCAGCTTGGCCACCGCCTCGGGGGAGCTTTCGTCCCAAGTGACGCTGACGTCGGAATTTTCTGCGGCGTAAGGCTCGGTATAAGCCTTCTGCTGGCTCATCTGGTAGGCGCCGCCCCACGACACGATGGTCATGCTGTCGGCCATTTCGGTGTGGCTTTCAGCAAAAACGGGGGCTGCGGCCATAGACAGAACGGTCGTGGCCAGAAGTGTGGTCGTTAATTTCATACGAAATTCTCCCAATTGGTGTCCCTTTCTGATCGTCGGATCCGGGGCTGAGGGACATGGCCCGGATCGGCGGCGACTGCCGGGGCCCTTGGGCCCGGCGCGCCGCAAACTTGGCTCACGCGTCGAGCGCGCGCGCGTCGTCAGGCATCCAGCCGATTTCCACGGTCTGGCCGGGCGTCATCCGCACCTGACCCGGTGCGTTACGGGTTTTGACGATGAAATTGTCATTCCCCGCAACCCGCAGCCGCGTGCGGAAAATATCGCCCATATAGATGAATTCCAGCACCTCGGCCTTCAGCGTATGCGCGTCGTCCGACAGCTTCACGGGGTTGAATTCCACCCGTTCGGGCCGGATCGAGATCACGGTGCGGTCGCCCACGGAATTGACGTTGACGGGCTTCGCATCGATCAGCGACCCATCGTCGAGCCGGACCAGAGCCTGCCCGCCTGCGAGCTTCTCGACCGTGCCTTCCAGCGTGTTATTTTCACCGATGAACTGCGCCACGAAACTGTTCTGCGGCGCTTCATACAGCTCATCGGGCGGGGCCAGCTGCTGAATGCGGCCATCGTCGAACACCGCAACGCGGTCCGACATGGTCAGCGCCTCGGTCTGGTCATGGGTCACATAGACCACCGTGATGCCCAGATTGTCGGAGATATGCTTGATTTCGAATTGCATATGCTCGCGAAGCTGCTTGTCGAGCGCGCCCAAAGGCTCGTCCATCAACACCAATTCGGGTTCAAAAACCAGCGCGCGGGCCAATGCAATTCGCTGCTGCTGGCCACCGGACAATTGTGCCGGACGCCGCCCGCCGAATTCGCCCATTTGCACCATGTCGAGCGCGCGTTTGACCTTTGCCTCGCGCTCCGATTTGCCCAGCTTACGGACGATCAGCGGAAAGGCGAGGTTTTCAGCGACGGTCATATGCGGAAACAGCGCATAATTCTGGAACACCATCCCAATGCCGCGCTTATGCGGAGGAATGTTGTTGATCGGGTTGCCCGCCAGCTTGATTTCGCCATGCGTCGCGGTCTCGAAGCCCGCCAGCATCATCAGGCAGGTGGTCTTGCCGGACCCCGAGGGCCCCAGCATCGTCAGAAACTCGCCCTTCGGCAGTCTGAGGTTGAGATCCTTCACGACAAGCGTTTCGCCGTCGTAGCTTTTCTGCACCCGGTCGTATTCGACAAAGGCGTCCTGAGCCGTGGTATCTCCCAAAGCCGCTCCCCTATTTTATCTCATTGGCGGTCTTGATGCCGCTCGAATTGCCCTGACTAGAACAAGGTGAACGCCAGTATTCAATGCCTTGGACCGAAAAAACAGCAAACTAACTTTGCGGAAACGCCGGAACAGGGGGCGAACACATGCGTGATTGCCGAATGATAGCGCACCCTTCCGCGATATGGCCGAAATCTCCGCCGCCGCAGGCTTACCATACGTCATCTATCGGGCAAAACCGGCACCCGCCCCTGCGTCATGTTCGCACTGTGCCTGCCCTCTGTGCATCTGCGCCCCACCGCGATAGAACGGCGCCGTAGCCTGAACTCAGGGGAAACCAACGCCATGAAGACATCCATCGCCACCGTCACGGTCCCCGGAGACCTGTCCGAAAAACTCGAAGCGATCGCCGCTGCGGGCTTCTCCGGGGTCGAGATTTTCGAACAGGATTTCCTCGCCTTCGATGGCACCCCGCGCGATGTCGGCCGCATGATCCGCGACCACGGTCTGGAGATCACCCTGTTCCAGCCCTTCCGCGATTTCGAAGGCCTGCCCGAACCTCAGCGCAGCCGCGCCTTCGACCGCGCCGAGCGCAAATTCGACATCATGAATGAACTTGAGGTCGATCTGATCCTGATGTGCTCCTCCTGCCATCCCGAAAGTCTGGGTGGCATTGACCGGATCGCCGCCGATTTCGCCGAACTGGGCGACCGCGCCGCCGCCAAGGGCATCCGCGTGGGCTACGAGGCGCTGTGCTGGGGCAAGCATATCAACGATCACCGCGACGCGTGGGAGGTCGTGCGCCGCGCCGATCACACCAATGTCGGTCTGATCCTCGACAGCTTCCACACGCTGGGGCGCAAGATCGATCCCGACACCATCCGCTCCATCCCCGGCGACCGGATCTTCTACATCCATCTGGCCGATGCGCCGCAGATCGAAATGGATCTGCTCTACTGGTCCCGCCATTTCCGCAATATGCCCGGCGAGGGCGATCTGGACGTGACCGGCTTTACCCGCGCGGTGCTGGCCACCGGCTACCAAGGGCCGCTCAGCCTTGAGATCTTCAACGATCAGTTCCGCATGGGCAGCCCGCGCATGGTCGCCGCTGATGGCTATCGCTCGCTCGTCAACCTGATCGACAGCGTGCGTCGGGCGGAGCCGAGCCTGCGCATCGACGCCCCCGCGATCCCCGCCCCCGTCGCCTCCTCCGGGTTCGAGTTCATCGAATTCGCCGCCGACGAGGCCGAGGCCGAACGTCTGGGCGCGCTTCTGCACACGATGGGCTTCCAGCGCGCCGGGCGGCACATCGCCAAGGACGTGACCCTATGGCGGCAGGGCGAGATCAACATCGTCATCAATACCGAGCGCGAAGGCTTCGCCCATTCCGCCTATATCATGCACGGCACCAGCATCTGCGATCTGGGTCTGCGCGTGGCCGATGCGCAGGCGACGGTGGACCGGGCCGTGGCGCTTGGCACGCCCACCTTCAGCCAGCCCATCGGCCCCGGTGAACTCGACATTCCCGCCATTCGCGGTGTCGGCGGCGGCGTCATGCACTTCATCGACGACAGCGCCGATCTGAGCCGCGTCTGGGACGTGGAATTTAAGCCGGCGCAGGACGAGGCACAGGTCACCCCCGCCGGGCTGACCCGCATCGACCACATCGCGCAGACCATGAATTACGAGGAAATGCTCAGCTGGTCGCTGTTCTACACCTCCCTGTTCGAGGCGTCGAAATCGCCGATGGTCGACGTGATCGACCCCGATGGCATCGTCCGCTCGCAGGTGATCGAAAGCCCGGACGCCAAGCTGCGCGTCACCCTCAACGGCGCCGAAAGCCACCGAACCTTCGCCGGGCGCTACTTGGCCGACAGTTTCGGCTCGGCGGTGCAGCACGCGGCCTTTGAAACCGATGACATCTTCGCCACCGCGCAGGCGCTTTCGGCCAACGGGTTCGCGCCGCTCAAACTGCCGGAAAACTACTACGAAGACCTCGAAGCGCGCTTCGGCCTCGACCCCGACCTGCTCGACCGGATGCGCGCGGCGAACATCCTCTATGATCGCCACGGCGACGCGGAATTCTTCCAGATTTTCTCGCAGACCTATGGCGACGGCATGTTCTTTGAAATCGTCCAGCGCCGCGGCAGCTACGCAGGCTACGGCGCCGCCAACGCCCCCTTCCGCATCGCCGCCCAAAAACGCGCCCAACCCGGCAAGGGCGTCCCGCGAAGATAAAGCGCGCCCGCGCATCCTGTTTTGGGATGCGCGGGTTACTGCCCTAGCCCCGAAGCCGGGTGATCAAATCCAGCACATTGGTGATCCGTGCGCCTTCGAAATCCTCGATAGCGGCCCAGATCGTGTCGTAGCCGTCCTGTATATAACGAGCGCCGCGCCCGTTATATTCAAAGCCCGGCACCTCACGCCATAACACCCTTTGAACAAACGTAAAATCATCTTGCGTTGCTATCGGCCGCACGATCGCGACAGACATCCCGCCCTGCGCCCCAATATGCAATGCAACACATTTTTCATTAAAGATTTCGGGTGGAAATTCGAACTCATACACGTCCCAATAGTTCCAATTCAGATCTTCCCCGATACCAAGGTCAGCGAATGCTTGCGCTGCGCCTTCGATGTCCTCCAGGTTCTGATCTGTATAAATTAATGGCATCGCCTCATAGAGATGGGGCTGCTGTCTCAGTGCTGCAAGAAAATTCAGTGGCGCTATCTGGCCAGCTTCGATGACGTTAAGACCGTTGCGTCGATATCGAAGCTCACATATTCCATAATGATCGTTGGTGGCTTCGCTTCCCGCCTGATACGCCGTTTTGGCATTTAAGAAGGCCTCGGCAGCATCACTCCCTTCGATATGCGCTGCCAGTTCCAGACGACCGTCTGGTCTCATCTGCAGTCCAGGCCGGGTCGCATTCGCAGAGCCAACAAGCGCGGCAACCTCGCTCGAGAATGTTTTTGCGTGCAGATCGGGATGCACGCGCAGCCGATCGCCAAGAAGTCTTTGAAGATTTCTAAATTCATCCGGGGACGTCCCGCCAGCGTTGACATCCAATACGACATGCAGGTTTTCCAACTCCGCATCTTTTAGCAACCAATCACTTGAGCCCCCGCTCCAATAGGAAACAGCCAGATAGCGCTCGCCTTCAGATTGGCAGATCTGTCGCGCGGCTTCACCGATTGCCGGTCCGGTCAGAATAGTCATGTTAGTCTCTCCACTGGTTAAAATCGCGACTTTCGCGTTCATTTCCCAAATCAGGCCGTCATGGCCAGCAATCTGTGCTGCATGATCGTCGGGGCGGTTTGATCCAATGCAACCGTTCCGATGATTTTCCGCAACCTTTTATGTCCGAAATCTTCCAGTTCGTCTTGCAGGTCAGAGGATAGCACCGCCTCAATCAGCGGCACGGACGGGTTCAACGCGACAGCGAGCGTCGATGCCCTTCCACGCCGACGGCGACCGCGCTCCTTTACAAGATCTATCCGCACAGCCCCGTGCCATTCGGCATAGAACGCGGTGTGCCCCTCCACCCGAACAACCCGAGGCGGGACAAGGTAATCCCCGGCATATTCCGGCAGCAGACCCTCGCCCGCACTGCCAAGTGCGAGCCCTTGTCCCAAGCAGAACCGGACAACATCCTGCAAATGGCGCAGGCCAATTGCCTCGTTGGAGGGCCCAAGCGCCGCGACGACCGCGCCGCGTTCACAATCGACCTCCAATACCGCCACCAGACCCGCCTCGCCCCGCAGGGCCCAGAATGCGCGCGTCTTCGCTAGAAAATTGCGCCAATATTCCAGATCGTGGGCCAGACAGTTCTGACCTTCGCGCCCCAGCTTTATGACTTCATCCAACGTCGTGCAGCGCTCCGCCGTGATTTGGCCGCTGATCTGCCTGTTTTTGGCACACACCGTTTCAAACCGTCGCGCACGCAATGCCGCCCGCTGGGCACGATCCAACAGATCGGCGGCGCGGTCCTCAAGGTCGTCGATGTCCCGACCGCGATGCGGCACCCCCCGCAAGAAGGCCTGCGCATCTCGTGCCCCAGTTTCATTCGATCCGGCCAGCTGCGTTACGTTTTCGAAAACAGTCAGCAACGCGCGCAAACGTCGGTCAAAAAACCGGTCGGGTTGAAATCTGTAAAGCACGCTTTGCGCTTTGAACTTCGTTTGCGCCCAGTCAGGATCAGTCTTCCGACGGCGGGCGCGCACGACACTATCGGAATGCATGGCGATCCGAACCATTGCGTTTCGCAATCCGGGTGCACGCTCTTTGAGTGCGGGACTCGCATTCCGGAGCAACATGTCGACGTGACTTTGTAGCGCGCCAATGTTGATAATATCGCGGGACATATACTCACCATTCACTAGACATAGTTGGACACCCCCCGTGCAGCGCGTGCACGGGCTTTCGACAACAGACTTGGAGGGGCGCTTAAAGTTTCGCGCGCAGTTCGTGGCGTTGCTCGACCGGCAACAGGTCAGCGACGGCAAGCAGCAGATCCAGCAAACGCCGATCCTCACCGGCGGGTGCCTCAATGGCGTGGTCAGGCCGCAAAACCATCAGACGCACGGATTTGCGCGGTCGTTTACCGAAACCGTCGAGCCAATTCACAAGGACTTCGTGATATTTGCGATACGCAGGGGAAGACGGGCTGAGCTCTTCGAAAAATTCCGCAAGCGCCGCCTCCGTGCTGCGCCCGTTCAGGGATTTGTAATCGGCCAGATAGGTGTCCGCATCTAGGTCGTGATACCCGACCCACTTGCTGAAGCCGAATTTCAGATCATCCTTATCGCGGTCATCGACGTAAAAGGCATGAACAAATGCCAGCCGGTCCACCAACTCGTCCGAGGTCTGAAGCGCATGCTGCAGGCTCGCTATGTTGTCGATGACCTCTTTTCCGGAACTCACTAGCTTCATCGTTAACCCCCATGCACCTCTACCTTGCCTAGAATCAACCTACAGGATCAAATCCGCTCTGTCAACTGGATCACGCAGGTCTGCAAGACCCCGCCTAGTTGGCAGGGCGAATGGTGGCTTGGATTCGTCTGAGAGGATCAGTGGTGCGGGTGAAGGGACTCGAACCCCCACGCCAAAGGCGCCAGAACCTAAATCTGGTGCGTCTACCAGTTCCGCCACACCCGCACTGACCTCGGCGCCATAGGGGCCGGGCGGGTGGTTCTTACACCGGGCGGGGCGGTCTGGCGAGGGGGTTTTTGCGGCTTTCGTCACAGACCGTGATCGCGCAGCACCTGGGGCAGCGTGTCGGGCAGATCTTCGGCGATCAGGCCGGGGCCAAAGCGGCGGGCGGTCTCCACATGCAGCCATGCGGCAACCTCGACCTGACCGTGCACATCCTGCGCGCCGCGTCCCGCGATCAGCCCGGCGATCAAGCCCGACAGCACGTCACCCGCTCCGGCGGTGCCCAGCCACGGCGCGGCGCGGGCATAGACCCCGGCATGGAGCGAGCTTGCACCGTCAGGCCCCGCGATCACCGTCGCCGCGCCTTTCAGCAGCACCACCGCGCCGGCCCGGTCTGCCGCCACGCGCACCGCGTCGATCTTGGAGCCCTCGCGCCGTGCCTCGGCCAGATCAGGAAAGAGGCGCGCGAATTCCCCCTCATGGGGGGTCAGCACGACACGGGGATGCAGCGCGGCAAATAACGCATCCGGCGCGTCGGCAAAGGCGCTCAGCGCCCCGGCATCCAGCACTGTTGGCCGCCCTGCCCCCAGCGCCGCCAGCACCAGATCCCGCGTGCGCGCGTCGGGCGGCAGCCCCGGCCCCAGACACAGCGCGCTCAGCCGCGCATCCTCCAGCAGCTCGGTCAGCGCCGCCGCATCCGCACAGCGCGCCAGCATCACCGCATCCAGCCGGGCGGCATTCTCGATCAGCGCGGCGGGCGGCACGGCCAGCGTCACCAGCCCGGCCCCGACCCGTAACGCCGCACGCGCCGCCATCCGCGCCGCGCCGCCTTGCGCCACCTTCCCGCCCAGCACCAAAACATGCCCGCGGGTGTATTTGTGATCGCCATTGCCCGGCGCGACGCGGGCGCCCAGCCAGCGCGGCGGGCTTGCGGGCGCGACCAGCCGGGTGATCGGGCCCGTAGGCGGCGCTTCGAGCGGTGGCACATCCTCGGGCGGAAGACCGATCGGCACGACCGTCAACGCGCCGCAGATCTCCGGCCCCCGGCTTAGGTAATGACCGGGCTTCGGGCTGTGGAAACTCAGCGTCAGATCGGCGGGCAGCACCGGCGCGTCCTCACCGCCGACCACCTCGCCCGTATCCGCCGACAGGCCCGATGGACAGTCCAGCGCCACGCGGGCACAGGCCCCTTCGCCCGCCCGCGCCCGGACCGCCGCCTGCACATCCGCCAAAAGCGGGTCAAGCGGGCGGCCCAGCCCGGTGCCAAACAGCGCGTCGATCACCACATCGGGGCGCGCGCCCGCTTCGGCGGCGGCGCGCGCCAGATCTTCGCGCGGCCCGTCCCACAGATCCGCCATCCGGGCGGCATCGCCGGATTGCCCCGCGCCGGGCAGGCTCAGTACCTCCACGCGCCACCCGGCCTGCGCCAGATGCCGCGCCACGACGAAGCCATCGCCTCCATTATTACCGGGACCGCACAAAATTACCGCATGACGATGTTTCACGGGGAACGCATCGCGGATCGCCTGCGCCGCGCCCTGCCCGGCCCGCTCCATCAGATCGGCGCCGCTGCACTTTCCGCAGGCAATCGCAGCGGCCTCCGTGCTGCGCATTTGGGCAGAAGTCAGAATCCCCGTCATCGCCGCCTCGTTTTTCGTTTCCAAACTGCACGTTTATCGGGCATGTCGCCGCTTATTCATGCGGCACATCAGATTCGGGCAGTTGCCCCCCCGACGCGCCCCGCTCTTGAATTGTAGCCGCTGCGGGGATTTGATCTGACCCATGACCGAAACGGATATCAAGGGAGTCGGCTCACAATGAAAAAAATCGAGGCGATCATCAAACCCTTCAAACTCGACGACGTGAAGGAGGCACTCCAAGAGATCGGCGTGCAGGGCCTAAGCGTGATCGAGGTCAAGGGCTTCGGACGCCAGAAGGGCCACACGGAATTGTATCGCGGCGCGGAATACGTCGTGGACTTCCTCCCCAAGGTGAAAATCGAGGTGGTCCTGTCGGATCACCAGCTGGATCAGGCGCTCGACGCGATCGTCGCCGCCGCCAAGACCGACAAGATCGGCGACGGCAAGATCTTCGTGTCCAGCGTCGAACAGGCCATCCGCATCCGCACCGGCGAAGACGGCGACGACGCCCTCTGACACCGGCCCTCCCATCCGGCCACGCGCAGCCCTGCCCGTGGCCGACCTGCGACCATTCAACTGAGAAGGAATGAAGGACTTATGAGCAATTCTGACGTTCTTAAGCAAATCAAGGACGAAGACGTCGAATACGTCGACATTCGTTTCACCGATCCGCGCGGCAAGCTGCAGCATGTGACGCTGGTGGCCGATCAGGTGGACGAAGACTTCCTCGAAGAAGGCTTCATGTTCGACGGCTCCTCGATTGCCGGCTGGAAGTCCATCGACCAGTCCGACATGAAACTGATGCCGTCGTCCGGCTCCGCGTATATCGATCCGTTCTACGCGGAAAAGACCCTGTGCCTGCATTGCACCGTGGTCGAGCCCGACACCGGCGAAGCCTATGATCGCGACCCGCGCGGCACCGCCGAGAAGGCCGAAGCCTACCTGAAGTCCACCGGCATCGGTGACACGTCCTACTTCGGGCCCGAAGCCGAATTCTTCCTGTTCGATGACGTCCGCTATCAGGTCGGCATCAACAAGGTGTCCTATCAGGTGGATGCGACCGACGCGTCGTGGAACACCGACACCGAGTTCGAAATGGGCAACATGGGTCACCGTCCCGGCGTCAAGGGCGGCTACTTCCCGGTCAACCCGATCGACGAAGCTCAGGACCTGCGCGCCGAGATGCTCTCGACCATGAAGCGCATGGGCATGAAGGTGGACAAGCACCACCACGAGGTCGCGTCCTGCCAGCACGAGCTGGGCCTGATCTTCGGGACCCTGACCCATCAGGCCGACGAGATTCAGAAATACAAATACGTCATCCACAACGTGGCGCATGCCTACGGCAAATCGGCGACCTTCATGCCGAAGCCGATCGCAGGCGACAACGGCACCGGGATGCACGTGAACATGTCCATCTTCAAAGACGGCAAGCCGATCTTTGCGGGTGACAAATATGCCGACCTCTCCGACGAGGCGCTGTATTTCATCGGCGGTATCCTGAAGCACGCCAAGGCGCTCAACGCCTTCACCAACCCCTCGACCAACTCCTACAAGCGTCTGATCCCCGGCTTCGAAGCCCCGGTTCTGCGCGCGTATTCGGCCCGCAACCGCTCCGGCTGCGTCCGTATCCCGTGGGCCGAGAACCCCAAGGCGAAGCGCGTCGAAGCTCGCTTCCCCGATCCCTCCGCCAACCCCTACCTGTGCTTCTCCGCACTGCTGATGGCTGGCATCGACGGCATCAAGAACAAGATCCATCCCGGCGACGCGATGGACAAGGATCTCTACGATCTGCCGCCCGAAGAACTGGCCGGCATCCCGACCGTCTGCGCCTCGCTCCGCGAAGCGCTGGAAGAGCTGGAAGCCGACATGGACTTCCTGCTGGCCGGCGACGTGTTCACCAAGAGCCAGATCGAAGGCTACATGGATCTCAAATGGGAAGAGATCTACGCCTACGAGCACACCCCGCACCCGATGGAATTCAAGCTGTATTACAGCTGCTGATCCATCCCGCGAGGGACGACTATCGGAAAGAGCGGACCAGTCGGTCCGCTCTTTTTCGTTACAGGCCCTGCTGTCGAATGACCGCCATCCCCGCGCCGCCGGTCACCTGCTCCCGCCCACAGCCTACCCGTGCCGAGCCAAGCGCCCCCGCTCTCGAACAAGGCCGGAGGCCGCGAGAGCGAGCGCCTGCCCGTCCCCACGGGCTGGCGCTTTGCCATCTCACGCTGACCTCGGGGCGGAGAGGGCCTCGGCCACCATAGAGCGCACCGCCCTCCCGGGGCTGCGCCACCCCACGGGCAGGCTACCGTTGCGCCTAAGGCAACTAGGCATAGAGACTAAGAGAGGCGGCTACAGGAAGCGCAGCCACCCGCGAACCAAGTCAAGCTGGGCAGCACTGCCGCCACGGGCTACCCGTTTTGAATAACACACCCCCGCCCGCGAACAAGCGAAGCGCGCGGGCGAGCGCCTGCCCGCCCCGACGGGCTGGCGCTTTGTCACCGCGCGCCGACCTTCAAAGCGGGGAGGTATGTGGCAGGGATAAAGCGCACCGCTCAGACGCAGCAGCGCCATCCCACGGGCAGGCTACCGTTGCACTTTAAGATAAGACCCGGAAAGAACGGGACGGCGCTCGACACCGCCACCGCGCGAACCTCGCGCACCCGCAGGCTCACGGCGTCCCCCGACCTGCCTCAACCGCAGCCGGTGCTCAGACCAGCGCGCCCTCGGCGGTGATGCGGGTGCGACCGCCGAGCCACGGGTGCAGCGCGGCGGGCAGCGTGACCGAGCCGTCTTCCTGCTGGCCGTTCTCCAACACCGCAATCAGCGTGCGGCCCACCGCAAGCCCGGAGCCGTTCAGCGTGTGCAGGAATTCGGGCTTGCCGCCTTCGGGGCGGTAGCGGGCATTCATGCGACGGGCTTGGAAATCCCCGGCGACGGAGACGGAGCTGACTTCGCGATACTGGTTCTGACCGGGCAGCCAGACCTCCAGGTCGTGGGTCTTGCGCATGCCAAAGCCCAGATCGCCGGTGCACAGCACCATCGTGCGATACGGCAGTTCCAGCTTTTCGAGGATCACCTCGGCGCAGCGGGTCATGCGGTCATGCTCGGCCGCGCTGTCTTCGGGGCGGGTGATCGACACCATCTCGACCTTCTCGAACTGGTGCTGGCGCAGCATCCCGGCGGTGTCACGGCCCGCGCTGCCCGCTTCGGAACGGAAACACTGGGTATGGGCGACATAGCGGCGGGGCAGGCTTGCCTCCTCCACGATCTCGTCATTGACGATATTGGTCAGCGTCACCTCGGCGGTGGGCACCAGCCACCACCCATCGGTGGTGCGGTAGCTGTCCTCGCCGAACTTGGGCAATTGCCCGGTGCCATACATCATCTCTTCGCGGACCAGAACCGGGGTCCAAGTCTCTGCCAGATCATGTTCGGTGACGTGGGTGTCCAGCATGAACTGCGCCAGCGCCCGATGCAGCCGCGCCATCGCGCCGGTCAGCACAACAAAACGCGAGCCCGCCAGTTTCGCGGCGGTTTCGAAATCGAGCCCCTTTTGTGCTGCGGGGATCTGGTAATGCTCCAGCGCGGCAAAGCTCATCTCCCGCGGGGTGCCCCAGCGGCGCAGTTCCACATTGTCGGCCTCATCCGCCCCGTCCGGCGTGGCCGGATCGGGGATGTTGGGCAGACCCATCAGCAATTCCGACAGCCGCGCATCCTCGGCGCGGGCCTCGTCGTTCAGGCGGGCGATCTCGTCCTTCTTGGCGGCGACCAGCGCGCGCAGACGCTCAAATTCGGCCTCGTCGCCCCGGCCCTTGGCGGCGCCGACCTGCTTTGAGGCCGCGTTGCGTTCGGCCTGCGCGGTCTCGGCGGCGGTGATCTTCTCGCGGCGGGCGGTGTCGATGGCGAGGATCTGAGACGACAGGCCCGAAAGCCCACGGCGGGCCATGCCTGCGTCAAAGGCGTCGGGGTTGTCGCGGATCGTGCGGATATCGTGCATCGTCGGCCGTCCTGATGGTTGTTGCGCATCGGTTCGCGCGGGTTATGGCGCATTTGGCGCGGCGGTGCCAGATGCGGCGCGCGTCGGTCGCGCAAGGGGCCCGCAAGGGGGGTGTGACACCACGTCCCGCACGCCCGTGCGCCGCGCCCCTTCCGTTTGGCCTCCGGCGTCCCTAGATCAGCTTGGCTTGCACATTCACTGACCGCGGCCTAGGGTGCGCGCGTTTTCAAAAGCGCGTCTCCGGGGCTGCCCGAGACCCGACACACCAAGCTAAAGGAGCCCCCATGGAAGGCGGTGCCATCGCGCAGTTTCTGCCCCTCATCCTGATCTTCGCGATCATGTATTTCCTGCTGATCCGTCCGCAGCAGAAGAAAATGAAGGAGCATCGGGCCATGGTCGCATCGCTGCGCCGCGGGGATGAGATCATCACCCAAGGCGGGCTGATCGGCAAGGTGTCCAAGGTCAAGGAAGACGGCGAACTGGAAGTCGAAATCGCCACGGGCGTGAAGGTCCGGGTCGTCCAGTCCACCGTCGCTCAGGTCAAGTCGCGGACCGAACCGGTCGCTTCCTGATCCAGCGGATCTGCCCATCGGGGACGGCGGGCCTGCGCCCGGCGTCTCTTCCCTGACGCCCCTCACGCAAAAGGCCCGCCTTCATGCTGAGAATCCCGCTCTTTTCCCGGATCGTCATCATCGGTCTGGTGGTGCTGGGACTGGCCTATGCCATGCCCAACCTGTTTTACCCCCGTGTCGAAAGCCACAATGACGCGGTGCGCACGATCGAAGCCGCTGGCGCCACCCCCGAGGCCGAAGCGGCGCGGGACGGTTGGCCGGGCTGGCTGCCTTCGACCCTCGTGAATCTCGGACTTGACCTGCGCGGCGGTGCCTCGCTGCTGGCCGAGGTGCAGGTGGGCGATGTCTACGCTGACCGCATGGATGGGCTCTGGCCGGAAATCCGCGACAGCCTGCGCGACCTGCGCGATCAGGTCGGTGGCATCCGCCGGGTCGAAGCAGCGCCGGACGAATTGCGCATTCGCCTACAGGAACCCGCGGGCATGGAGGCAGCGCTGGCTGCCGTGCGCGACATCGCGCAGCCCGTCACCTCGCTCACCGGGGCGGGCTCTACCGATATCGTCGTGCGCGGCGAAGGCGATCTGCTGATCGTCACCCTGTCGGAGGCCGAACGCGTCGCCACCGATGACCGCACCATGCAGCAATCGCTGGAAATCGTGCGCCGCCGCGTCGATGAGGCCGGCACCCGCGAGCCGTCGATTCAGCGGCAGGGCGGCGACCGCATCCTGATTCAGGTGCCCGGCGTCGGCTCGGCGCAGGAGATCAAGGATCTGATCGGCACCACCGCACAGCTGACCTTCAACCCCGTCGTGGGCCGCACCACCAACCCCGACGCGCAGGCGGATGCGGGCGATGTCGTGCTGCCCGCCGCGGACGAAGAAGGCGTCTACTACATTATCGAGCGGGCCCCCGTCGTCGGCGGCGAGGATCTGACCGATGCTCAGCCCAGCTTTGACCAGAATGGCCGCCCGGCGGTGTCGTTCCGCTTCAACGGTCCCGGCGCCCGGCGCTTTGGCGACTATACGGCGGAAAACATCGGCTCCCCCTTCGCCATCGTGCTCGATGACGAGGTGATCTCCGCCCCGACCATTCAGGATCATATCGGCTCCGGCTCCGGCATCATCACCGGGGACTTCTCGGTCGAGGAAAGCACCAACCTTGCCGTGCTTCTGCGCGCGGGCGCGCTGCCTGCCGAAATGGTCTTTCTGCAAGAACGGACCATCGGTCCCGAACTTGGCGCGGACAGCATCGAGGCCGGGCAGATCGCCTGTATCGTGGCCTTCATCGCCGTGCTCGGCTTCATGTGGGCCAGCTACGGTCTGTTCGGGATTTTCGCCAATATAGCGCTCATCATCAACGTGGGGCTGATCTTTGGCCTGCTGTCGATCATCGGCGCGACCCTGACCCTGCCCGGCATCGCCGGTATCGTGCTGACGATCGGTATGGCAGTGGATGCCAACGTGCTGATCTTCGAGCGTATCCGCGAGGAGCTAAAAACCGCAAAAGGCCCAAGCCGCGCGATCCAGCTCGGCTATGAGCGGGCCTTGTCGGCGATCATCGATGCCAACATCACCACCTTCCTGACGGCGATCATCCTGTTCGTCATGGGCTCTGGTCCGGTGCGCGGCTTTGCCGTCACGCTGGGGCTTGGCATCCTGACATCGGTGTTCACCGCGATCTGGGTCACCCGTCTGCTGGTGGTGATCTGGTTCGAACGCCGTCGCCCCAAGACAATCACCGTGTAAAGGAGCCGGATCATGCGCCTCAAACTGGTTCCCGACGACACTCATTTCGACTTCTTCCGCTTCTCCAAGCTCACCCTTGGGGCGTCCATTCTGGCGATGGTGATTTCGCTCGTGGCCTTCTTTGCCATGGGTCTGAATTTCGGCATCGATTTTCTGGGCGGCACCACGATCCGCACCGAAAGCAGCCAGCCGGTGGATGTGGCGGCCTATCGCGACGCGGTGCAGGATCTGGGTCTGGGCGACATCTCGATCACCGAGGTGTTCGACCCGACGTTCGGCCCGGATGAAAACGTGGCTCAACTGCGCATTCAGGCGCAGGAGGGCGTGGAAAGCATCCAGCAAGACACCATCAACGCCGTCGAGGCCGCGTTGCAGGAGGTCGATCCTTCCATCACTTTCCCGCAGGTGGAATCGGTCGGTCCCGAAGTGTCCGGTGAACTGATCCAGACTGCCGTTCTGTCGGTGCTGGCGGCCATCGGCGCGGTGCTGATCTACATCTGGCTGCGGTTCGAATGGCAATTCGCCCTCGGCGCCGTCGCGGCCCTTGTCCATGACGTGACCCTCACCATCGGGATCTTTTCCCTGCTGCAGATCAAATTCGACCTCGCCATCATCGCGGCGCTGCTGACCATCGTGGGCTACTCGCTCAACGATACAGTGGTGGTGTTCGACCGGGTGCGGGAAAACCTGCGGAAGTTCAAGAAACGCCCGCTGGAGGAGGTTCTGAGCCTCTCGATCAACGAAACCCTCAGCCGCACGGCCATGACCTCGCTCACCACGCTGATCGCGCTCATCGCGCTGTTCGTTCTGGGCGGCGACGTGATCCGCGGCTTCGTGTTCGCAATGATCTGGGGCATCGTGGTCGGCACCTATTCGTCGGTCTTCGTGGCGTCCGACATCCTGCGGATGCTGGGCGTCAAGCGCGACTGGACCAAGAAGGACGGCGAAGCCGGCACCCAATTCGGAGAAGCGGAGGGCTAAGCCCATGCGCCTGAACGAGATCGAGTATACCGACAGCCTGCCGATCGACGGCTACGGGCCGGGGTTCTTCCGCATCGGCGGGGAGCCTCGGCAGGGCCCGGTTCTGGTGACGCCGTCCGGGCTGATCCCGTGGCAGGGGCTCGACGACATCGCCCCCCTGACCGCCGTTGCGGGACGCGTCGATGTCCTGTTTCTGGGCACCGGCGCCGAAATCGCCCATCCCCCGCGCGCCCTGCGCGAGGCGATGGAGGCGGCGCAGGTCGGACTGGAAACCATGAGCAGCCCGGCGGCGGCGCGCACCTATAACGTGCTTTTGTCCGAAGGGCGGCGGGTCGCCGTGGCACTGATTCCCGTCTGATCCGCGCCACGGACCGGGCCTCGCATCCCAATCGGGGTGCGACCAGCACACGCATAACGTGCATTGCGCGCGCGGGAAGCTCGCGCTGCGCGTGCGGAGTGTCGCGCCAAACCGGCCCTTCTGGCTCACATATGAGTGATATTGAATGTAAACCCGGCGCTTGCGCATCTGGTCACATGGACGCAGACCGCCGGTAACGCTAGGTTCGCTGACGTCGGACGACCCGCATCCCTCAGGGCCGGACGCCGAGCAGTCTATTCGCCAAACGGCAGCATAGCCAACTGAATGCCGAAAAGGAGCTTTCGATGAGCCGTTCCTCCCTCAGCCGCAGGCAGGCCCTGATGATGGGTGCTGCCGGCATGGTCACCCTCGCCGCGCCGCAAATCGTCCGCGCACAGGAAATCCGCCCCTTGGTGCAAGCCAGCGATGACGTCAAACGTAACGCGTCCAGCTTTACCATCCAGCGCTGGCAGGACCATTTCGACAGCCTCGGCAAGACCTCCATCGTCTGCGACACCACCTCGCGTGCGCTGCATTACTGGAACGCCGACGGTTCCGATTACCGGCTCTACCCGACCTCGGTCCCGATGTCCGAAGAGCTGACCCGCCGCGGCTACACCGAAATTGTGCGCAAGAAAGTCGGCCCCGACTGGACGCCCACGCCCTCGATGATGGAGCGCGACCCGACCCTGAAATACACCCCACCGGGCCCCGACAACCCGCTCGGCACCCACGCGATGTATCTCAGCTGGCCCGCCTACCTGATCCACGGCACCCACGACACCCGCAAGATCGGCCGCCGGTCGTCCTCCGGCTGCATCGGTCTTTACAATGAAAAGATCGAAGAACTCTTCGCCATCACCCCCATCGGCGCACAGGTCCGCGTGATCTGATCCGCCCGAGGGTTTCGGTATCCCAAACGGCCCGGTGCAAAGCGCCGGGCCGTTTTCGTTCACGACCCCCGCGCGCAGGTGCCGCCCGCCCGGCGGACAGCAGTCAAAGCGCAACGCCAGCCTGCCCGCGGGATGGCGCCGCGACGCGTGATCGGCGCAACGGGAGCCTGTCCGTGGGGTGGCGCCGCAACGCATGATCGGCGCACTTTATGCTGCCACACCCCTCCCCGACCCGAGGTCAGCGCAAGATGACAAAGCGCCAGCCCGCCGGAACGGGCAGGCGCTCGCCCCGCGCCTTCGGCTTGTTCAAGGCGGTTGCGCTTAGCTCGAAAGGACAAGCCGCATCTGGATCGATTTGTAAGCGCAACGCCAACCTGCCCGTGGGATGGCGCTGCAACGACTGAACCGCGCGCTTTATGCTGCCACACCCCCTCCCCGCCCCGAGGTCAGCGCCAGATGACAAAGCGCCAGCCCGCGAGGACGGGCAGGCGCTCGCCCGCGCGGCCTGCGGCCTTGTTCGCGGGCGGTCTCTCTGTAGCTCAACGCAAGCCTGCCTGCGGGGTGGGGCTCTACCAACAGACCGGTGCATTTGGGCGGCCCTCAACATCCCCCCAGCGGTCAGCGCGGAAAAGGGAACGGCAGCCTCCTCGGACGGGCAGGTGCTCCCCTCGCGCGGGCTCCCCGCGGTGCGCCATCGGCGGCGCAGTCCCGCCGCTCCGCAGGCGCCAGCCCCGCCCCCACCGCTCCCCAGCGCATACTCAACCAGCGCGGCGGAACCCGGCCCATCGCCCGGCGTTGGCACAGCATGAACCGCGCCCTTGCCCTTATCTGCTTCGTCGCCGCCGTGGCCTTCGCCATCTCGCCCCTGCTCACACCGGGGTTCAACGGCTTTTCCCCCGATCAATTCCCCGTGCCGCAGGTCGATCCGCCGATCCAGCCGGCGGGCTGGGCGTTTTCGATCTGGGGGCTGATCTATGCGTGGCTGATCCTTGGCACCGGCTTCGGCCTTCTCAAGCGCGCGGAAGACGCAAGCTGGGCCCCGCATCGCCTGCCCCTTGCAATCTCGCTGGTGCTTGGCACCGGCTGGCTACCCTTGGCCGTGATATCACCGGTTTGGGCGACGGTGCTGATCTGGATCATGCTCGCCACCGCGCTCTGGGCATTGCGCGCCTGCACCACCAGCGACCGCTGGCTGCAACAAGCCCCCATCGCGATCTATGCAGGCTGGCTGACGGCGGCCTCGGTCGTGGCGCTGATGCTGTGCCTTGCGGGGTATGACATCGGCTTGGGCATGACGGGATGGGGCTGGATCGGGCTCGCCCTCGCCACCGGCCTTGCCGTCACGGTGCAGCGCCTGAGCCCCCACGCCCCGGAATACGGGCTGACGGTGATCTGGGCGCTCACAGGCGTCATCGCCGCAAATTGGGGCGATTGGCTGTTTGTGCTGGGCGCTGTGCTTGGCCTCGGCATCGTGGGCTGGGCGATCATCGCCACCCGGCAGGAGCGCGGCTGACCGCGCTGTCCTGTATAACCCCGCCTTGACCGTGCCGCACGGCGCGAGCCCGCCTGACCGCGCCACCCGGTCTGGACCTCTCCGCCCTCGGCCCGTATCACGCCCGAGCAATTTAGGCGCGGGGCCCCGGACCATGTTCACCTACTTCAAACATCTCCAGCACAACGCGGCCAAGAAGCGCGAGCAGCGCGACACCCGCGACCCGGCCGATTGGATGGCCCGCAATCCGCTGGCCCCGGCCTCGCCTCGGGCACAGATGAGCGTGCGTTTCATGACCCCGCTGATTGGGCGCGACAAATCCAATGACTGGCAGACCGTCTGCCGCTGGGTTCAATTGACGGGCGAAAGCCTGCTGCGCCAGACCGATCCCAACTGGGACTGGGTGATCTGTGGGCAGGACCGCCCCGAAAGCCTGCCTGACGACCCCCGCGTGACCTTTGTGCCGTTTCCCTTCCCAACCGGTGGCGCGATCAGTGACAAGAACCGCAAAAAGCGTATGGCGATCCGGCACATGGCCCATCAGCCGCCCCGGGATGGCTATCTGTTCATGCTCGACGCGGACGATATCTGCCATCCGGCGCTGGTGGAGTATATTCTGGGCGACAATAACGGCCACGGCTACTACCTGCCGCATGGCTGGATGGCCGATGTCGCCGCGCGCAAGCTGATGCCTCTGGGCCAACCGGCCCAAGGCTACAGCTCCGCGCAGCCGTTTTTCAAAACCTGCGGCTCGTCGGCTGCGGTGCGCTTCGACACCCGCCGTGGCCCGTCCGGGGCTGGCCCGGCCCATGAACGCGGCCGCCACGCGCAGCTGGTCGAAAATGTCGCGCGCTACGGCCTGACCCTACAGCCGGTGCCGTTCGACGCGATGATCTATTGCTTCAACCACGGCGACAACACCCAAGCCCTGCGCGGCGCCACCGAAAGCCGCGTCGCCCGCATCGCCGAAAACGCTGTCCACGCGGATATGCAGGCCGACATCCTCACCCGCTTTGGCCTGACCGACACGCCTGAATTCTAGCCCCTCCGCCCCGCCACCGGCGGCGCGGTAGCGCAACGGAGCCTGCCCGTGGGATGGCGCTGATACGGCTGAACAGCGCGCTTTATCCCGGTCAAACCCCTCTCCGCTCTGAGGTCAGCGCGAGATGGCAAAGCGCCAGCCCGTGGGGACGGGCAGGCGCTCGCCCCGCGCCTTCGGCTTATTCGGGGCGGTCTCTCTGTAGCTCAACGGGAGCCTGCCCGTGGGGTGGCGCTGCAACGACTGAACCGCGCGCTTTATGCTGCCACACCCCTCCCCGCTCCGAGGTCAGCGCGAGAGAACAAAGCGCCAGCCCGCCGGGACGGGCAGGCGCTCGCCCCGCGCCTTCGGCTTATTCGGGGCGGTCTCTCTGTAGCTTAACGACAGCCTGCCCGTGGGGTGGCGCTGCAACGACTAAGCGGCGCGCTTTATGCCAACACACCCCTCTCCGCTCGGAGGTCAGCGTGAGATGGCAAAGCGCCAGCCCGCAGGGACGGCAGGCGCTCGCCCGCGCGGCCTGCGGCCTTGTTCGCGGGCGGTCTCTCTTTAGTTCGACGCGAGCTTACCCTTTGCGTGGTCTGGCCCAAACCGGATCGCCCCACCCTGCGGAAGCGCCCCCACCCCACGAAAAAGGCGCACCGCGTTTCCGCGATGCGCCTTTTCTCATTTCTCGTCGGCGGGCTTCTTGCCCAGATGCTTGCGCAGCCGCGATGGCGTGGACTTCTTGCGATCCTTGTAGGGGTTCTTGTCCGCCTGCGAGCGGAAGGTGAACCGGATCGGCGTGCCGGGCATGTCGAAATCCTCGCGCAGCCCGTTGACCAAATAGCGTTTGTAGCTTTCGGGCAGCTTCTCGGGGAAGGAGCACATGGCCACGAATGCGGGCGGGCGGGTCTTGACCTGCGTCATGTAGCGGATCTTGATCCGGCGGCCGCCCGGCGCGGGGGGCGGGTGCGCCTCGACCATCGCCGACAGCCACTGGTTCAGGCGCGCGGTCGTCACCCGGCGGTTCCACACCTCATGGGCGCGCAGGATCGCCTCGCGCAGCCGTTCCAGACCGCGCCCGGTGCGGGCCGACACGGTGATCAGCGGGGCGCCACGCAATTGCGGCAGCAGGCGCGCGAACTCTTCCTTCAGCTCGGCGAGCTTCTCCTGCTTGTCGTCCTCGACATCCCATTTGTTGACGGCGATGACGACGGCGCGGCCCTCGCGCTCGGCCAGATCGGCGATGCGCAGATCCTGCTGCTCGAATGGGATCGACACGTCCAGAAGGACCACGACCACCTCGGCGAATTTCACCGCGCGCAGACCATCGGAGACGGACAGCTTTTCAAGCTTCTCCTGCACCTTGGCCTTCTTGCGCATCCCGGCGGTGTCAAAGATCCGCATCGGGGTGCCGGTCCAGTCGATCCGCAGCGAAATCGAATCGCGGGTGATCCCGGCTTCGGGGCCGGTCAGCAGACGCTCCTCGCCCAAGATCTTGTTGATGAGCGTGGATTTCCCGGCATTGGGACGCCCGACCACGGCCACCTGCAACGGCTTGGCATTGGTCGGCACGCGGGCGGCGGTGGTGACATCCGGCCCGGCTTCGTAATCGCCGTCTTCTTCCAGTTCCAGATCGGTATCGGGCGCTTCGGCCTCGGCCCGCTTCTTGAAGGCGTCCGATAGCGGCATCAGCATGGAATAGAGGTCATTGAACCCTTCGCCATGCTCCGCGCTCAGGCGGATCGGCTCACCGAGACCCAGACCATAGGCTTCATAGACCCCCGCGTCGGCGGCGGAGCCTTCGGCCTTGTTGGCGGCAAGGATCACATGCGCGTTCTTGCGCCGCAGGATATCGGCGAAAATCTCGTCCGTCGGCGTCACCCCGGCACGGGCGTCGATCACGAACAAACAGATATCGGCCATCTCGACCGCCCGTTCCGTCAGCTTGCGCATCCGGCCCTGCAGGCTTTCGTCGGTGGCCTCTTCCAGACCGGCGGTGTCGATTGCGGTGAATCGCAGATCGCCCAGCCGTGCCTCGCCTTCGCGCAGGTCACGGGTCACGCCCGGTTGGTCGTCGACCAGCGCCAAACGCTTGCCGACAAGGCGGTTGAACAGGGTGGACTTGCCCACATTGGGACGGCCCACGATAGCGAGGGAGAAGGTCATTTCGGCCTCCGAATTGCGCGGAAGGCCCCCACTACACCCTAATCCGCCTAGCGGAAAGCGTTGAGTTGGCCGTTTCCGGAAACGATGTAGAGCGTGCCATTGACGACGATCGGGTTCGACGACGCGCCGCCGGGCAGTTCGGTGGTAGAGGTCAGCGCCCCGGTGGCAGGATCGAAGCTGCGGATCAGCCCGTCATCGGACGCCACCAACAGACGCCCCCCGGCCAGAATCGGGCCATAATGGGCGAACACGGCCTTGCGGCGCTTGATCTTGGATTTCTTGTAATAGGGCAGTTCGACCGACCAGATCGTCGCCCCCGTCGCCGCGTCCAGCCGCACCAGATGCGCCTCGTCGGACACAAGGAAAACCGACCCCGCCACCGGCCAGACCGGGGAATAGGCGCCTTCCAGCGCGGTCCATTTGCGGGTGCCGCTGGCCACGTCGAACGCAGCGGTGCGCCCGCCTTGGGTCCCGACATAGACCGTAGTGCCGTCGATGACCGGATCACCCGTGATATCGGTGATATCCGCATAGGCGCGGCCCCGGCGTTCGCCCGCGATCTGCGCGCCCCAGCGGCGGATGCCGCTTTGCTTCAGCGCCGTCACGATTTCCGAGGTGCCCAGCGGGAAGATCACCGAATCCGATGACACTGCCGGGGCGGAACCGCCCACCATGACCGATGTCGTGGGAATGCCCGGCATCTGCCATTCCAGCCGCCCGGTGGTGGCATTGATCGCAAAGGCGCGGTTGTCGCGCGACACGACATAGACCATGCCATCGGCGACCGTCGGCGTGCCGGCCACCGGCGCGTCGAAATCCTGCTCCCAGACCACGCCGCCCGTGGCGGGGTCCAGCGCCGTCACTTCGCCATAGCCGCTGGACGCAAATACCAGCCCATTGCCATAGGCCAGCCCGCCGCCCGAAATCACCGGCCCGCGCGACGCGCCCGGCACCAGACTATGCGACCACAGCCGCGCGCCGTTGGGCGCCGTAGCGACGACCGTCGCGGCGCTGTCGATGGTGTAGATGCGCCCGGCGGCGAAAATCGGATCGGCGGTGATCTTCTGCTTGCGCTTGTCGCCCTCGCCGATCTTCACCGACCATTGCCGCGCCAGCGTGCCCGAGCGCAGCGCCAGATGGCCGGTCTTGTGACTGACGGAGCCGTTGCGATGGGTCCACTCGCCAAGGTTCACGGTGCCCGGCAGCGCGATCGCGCGGGAAATCTGCGCATCCGCAGGGGCCACGCCCTCCTCCACGACGCCGCTCAGCGCGCCGCGCACGGTTTCGCGCTCTCCGGGGAGGATCAGCTCGCGTTCACACGCTGCCGTCAGCGCCACAAGCGCCACCGATGCGATCAATGACAGTGCCTTCACCGCTCTCGTCCCCTCATTCCTTCCGCCGCCGACCTGTCGCCGGTCAGAGCCACGTCACGCGGCCCGGCTTTTGCTTTGCGCCCCTTGCGGGGTGCCGGTTCCGAAGCGCGCGTCAGGGCAGCTTAGCCCTGATCCGCTTCCGTATCGTTCGTCTCCGCCGGGGCTGCGTCCGTATCCTCGGTCGCGGCCGGCGGGGTCGTGCTTTCGGGGGCGGCGGCAGGCGCGGCTGCCGGTTCCGTCCCGGTCTCCGGCGCAGCGCTGTCCGGCGCGACCTCGGCCCCGGCATCCGCCGCGGGCGCGGCCGCAGGCTCTGCCACGCGCGCGGTCGGCGCGGCAGGCGCGCTCGGCGTGGTTTCGGCCCGGTCCTCTGCACCGGCGGTCCCGTTGGGATCGCCACCCAGCGCCACAATCAACTGGGAAACGCGCTGACGCAAGCCCGCAGTCAGGCCGTTTTCCTGCAACAGCGCCTGCGCGCCATCCAGCGCGGCGCCGGTCTCGCCAGCGGCGGCCAGTTCCACGACCTTCTGTTCCAGAGCCAACAGCCGATAGGGCGCGCCCGGCGCGCTCAGCCGTTCGAACATCGCGGCACGGTCGGCATCGCTCAGATAGCCTTCGGGCGCGGTCAGCAGCAGCTTGTAGCCCGCCAGATCGCTATAGATCGCATCGGCGGAGCCATCCGCCGCCAGTTCAGCCAGAATATCGGCGGCCTCATCGGGGGTGTCTGCGGCCAGCGCCGCAGCCGAGGCCAGCAGTTCCGCCACCGGTGCCGCGCTTTCGGGCACATCGCTGTCGAGAAGCGCATTCTGCCGTTCCGCCGGGTCTTCGATCTCCTGCGCGGTGGCCAGCGCGTCGCCCGCGGCCTGTGCCAGCGATGCCTCGCGCGCCTTGCGCCATTCGTTCCAGGCCGCGCCACCGACGATCAGGATGACCACGACCACCGCGATCCAGCCATAGCGGCGGATCAAGGTGTAGGTGCGGTCGCGGCGGACCTCTTCCGAGACTTCGTCGATGAAACTGTCGGTCTGGCTCATCTTATCCTCTCGTGCCCCGCATCCGGCTGTGCAAGGGGCGGCAACCGGCCGGAAAATCGCCCCCCTCTTAACGCAGCCGGTGGGCGCTGGCCAGACCCGCGCGCGTGCTGGGTAAGCTCCGCGGATCGCGCAGCCAAACCGGTGAAGATCCCGTCACCACAGCGCACCGCGTGGCCCCGTTGGGCGCGGCCCCGCCGAAATTCGCGGCCCAAACCCTTACCGACCTGTAAATTGTTTCGCGTGCGAAACAATTGGGACAGGCCCGCTGACCTGCCCGGCTGGGCCCCGCGGCGCGAATCCCCCCCCTTGCCGGACATCCGTTACGGACGCGGGCGACGGATGGATGCGCCGGGTAGGGCCGCAATGCGCAAGGCGCCGAAAACCCGCAAACTGCCCGCCCCCGCAGCGCCCCTGCTCCGTTCGGGTCACACTCCCCCGGCATCAGCGCCGCAGGCCCGTATTCAATCTTGTGTTATAATCCGCCGCTTCCTAATTTGAACCGGGCGGTTCAGCACCGGCGTCCGGATCCGGCCCCGCCCCCGTCACGCACCCGACGTGTCAACGGTGAGCGGTTAACGAAAGCGGAACGGCCAATGCGCATTTTCTCCATCCTTGCGGCGGCACTGGTCGTCGTGGGTCTCTATTTTCTGGTGCTGGATCGCGAGCGTCTGATGCAGTTCGCCGGGGTCACCGCCCCGCCCGACGCCGCGCCAGCAGACGCCGCGGCTGATCCCGCGCCCGATGCCGCCCCCGACGCGACCGCCGAAGCCGCCGCCCCCGATGCCGATGTGGATGCCGACGCCGCCCGCCCGGTATCCGTCGTGGCGCTTCATTCGCAGGCACAGGTCATCGACAGCGCCGTGCGCCTGCGCGGCGAAACCTCCGCGGCGCGCGAGGTCACGGTGCGCGCCGAAACCACAGGACAGGTCGTGTCCGACCCCCTGCGCAAGGGCAGCTTCGTCGAGGCCGGTCAATTGCTGTGCGAGGTCGATCCCGGCACGCGCGAGGCGCAACTGGCCGGGGCGCGCGCCGCCCTCGCCGAAGCGCGCGCCCGCCTGCCCGAAGCACAGGCCGGCGTCACCGGCGCCGAAGCCGCGGTGGAAGAGGCGCAAATCAACGAAACCGCCTCCTCCCGGCTCAGTCAGGGCGGCTACGCGTCTGACACGCAACTCGCCTCCGCCCGCGCGGCGCTGTCCTCGGCGCAGGCGCAATTGGAATCGGCTCGCTCCGGCGTCGAATCTGCCCGCTCCGGCATCCAATCCGCCGAAGCGCAACTGGCCGCCGCCCAGCGCGAAATCGAACTGCTGCAAATGCATGCGCCCTTTGCGGGCCTGCTGGAATCCGACACCGCCGAACTAGGCAGCCTGCTGCAACCCGGCTCCGACTGCGCCACGGTGATCCAGCTTGACCCGATCAAGCTGGTGGGCTTCGTGCCCGAAACCTCGGTCGATAAGATCGCCCCCGGCGCCACCGCCACCGCGCGGCTGATCTCGGGGCGCGAGGTCACCGGGCAGGTCACGTTCCTGTCGCGCTCCGCCGATCCCACCACCCGCACCTTCCGCATGGAGGTCGATGTGGAAAACGCCGATCTGGCGATCCGCGACGGGCAAACCGTGGATCTGACCATCGCGTCCGATGGCGCGCCCGCGCATCTGGTGCCGTCCTCCGCGCTGACGCTCAACGATGACGGGGTGCTGGGCCTGCGCACGGTGACGCAGGGCGACATCGCCCGCTTCGTGCCCGTCTCGGTCGTGCGCGACACGTTGCAGGGCAGCTGGGTCACCGGCCTGCCCGACCGCGCCGACATCATCGTGCTGGGTCAGGAATATGTGTCCGACGGCGTGCCCGTCACCCCGCATTACCGCGAGTCCGGCCTGTGACCGGGCTTGTCGATTGGGCCGCCGCCCGCGCGCGGATGGTCCTAGCCTTCATCGTGCTGTCGCTGGCCGCAGGGGGTTTCGCCTATGTGAACCTGCCCAAGGAAGGCGAGCCGGATATCGAAATTCCGGCGGTGTTCATCTCCGTCCCCTTTCCCGGCATCTCCGCCGAAGACGCGGAGAAGCTGCTGATACGCCCGATGGAAACCGAGATGGCCGATCTCGACGGGCTGGACAAAATGACCGGCGTCGCGACCGAAGGCTACGCCAATCTGGTGATGGAATTCGAATTCGGCTGGGATAAATCCGCGACGCTGGCCGATGTGCGCGCTGCGATGAACACCGCCGAGACCGCGTTTCCCGAAGGCGCCGACAATTACACCATCGGGGAAATCAACTTCTCCGAATTTCCGATCCTGATCGTCACCCTGTCGGGCAACCTGCCCGAACGCACGCTGTTGCAGGTGGCCAATGATCTGCAAGACCGGCTGGAGAAGCTCGACCCGGTGCTGGAGGCCGCGCTGGCGGGCCACCGCGACGAGATGGTCGAAATCACCATCGATCCACTGAAACTTGAATCCTACAACGTCACGGCGGGCGAGTTGATCAATGTCGTGGTCAACAACAATCAGCTGATCGCGGCGGGCGAGATCACGACGGAGGCGGGCGCGTTTTCGGTCAAGATTCCCGCCAGCTTCGACAAAACGCAGGACATCTACAGCCTGCCCGTCAAACGCAACGGCGACCGGCAGGTCACGCTGGGCGATCTGGCGGAAATTCACCTGACCTTCGAGGATCGCGCGGGCACGGCCCGGTTCAACGGCGAACGCACGGTCGCGTTGCAGGTGTCCAAGCGCAAAGGCTTCAACGTCATCGACACCGCCGCGCTGGTCCGCGAAACCGTGGCACAGGCCCAGCAGACATGGCCCGAGGAACTGCGCCAATCGGTGATCGTCACCGCCTCCAACGACCAAAGCTTTACCGTCAATTCGATGGTGCAGCAGCTGGAAGGCTCGGTGCTGACGGCGATTGCGCTGGTGATGATCGTGATCCTCGCCGCGCTGGGGCCGCGGCCCGCACTGCTGGTGGGGTTTGCGATCCCGACCTCGTTCCTTCTGTGTTTCGTGCTGCTCGGCGTGATGGGAATTACCATTTCCAACATCGTGATGTTCGGGCTGATCCTTGCCGTGGGGATGCTGGTCGATGGCGCGATCGTGGTCGTCGAATATGCCGATAAGCGCATCTCCGAAGGCTCCGGGCCGATGCATGCCTATGTCGAAGCCGCCAAGCGCATGTTCTGGCCGGTGATCTCCTCCACCGCGACGACGCTTTGCGCTTTTCTGCCGATGCTGTTCTGGCCCGGCGTGCCCGGCGAATTCATGGGCATGTTGCCGGTGACGCTGATCTTCGTGCTGTGTGCGTCGCTGATCGTCGCGCTGATCTACCTGCCGGTGATGGGCGGCGTGTCGGGGCGGATGTCGCGCAGCTTCGAGCGCACGGCACAGGCGCTGCGCCGGGGTCTGCCGTGGGTGATCCGCGCGGCCTTGGTGCCCGCCTTTGCCTATCTGACCTTTCTGGGCGCGATGCAGTTGCTCAACCCCGGCTATGTGTTTGACGGCGTGTCGCCGCTGCCGGAACTTGTGCAATGGGTGCCCGGCGCAGCGGCGTTCCTGCTGGGCGCGCTTGGCACCTCGATCAGCCTTGGCGCGGCGCGGATCGAACGCCGCCGCCGCCGGGTTCGGGCGGGCCATCGGCGCAGCGCGTTCGGCTGGCTCATCACCGCCATCGCGGGCAATCCAGTGATGCCGCTGGTGACCATCGGCGCGGTCATCGCCTTTATCGTCGCGGTGTTCGGCTATTACGGCCAGCACAATAACGGCGTCGAATTCTTTGCGCCCTCCGAGCCGGAGCAGGCCATTGTCTATGTCCGCGCGCGCGGCAACCTATCCCTGCCCGAAAAAGACGCGCTGGTCGCCGAGGTCGAGCAGGTGATCCTTGCCACCAAGGGCGTCGAAAGCGCCTTTGCCTTTGCGGGCGAAGGCGGGCTCAATTCCAACACCGGCGGCGCACAAAGCCCGCTCGACACGATCGGTCAGGTGCAGCTGGAACTGGTCCGCTGGGAAGACCGCCCGCGCCACGCCACCGACGGCTGGTGGGTGCTGGATGGCGAGGAGGTCGACGCCGAATATGACGGCGATTATGTGCTGGCCGAATTGCAGCGCCGCATCGCGGAGATCCCCGGCATTCAGGCCGAAGTGCTGAACCTGTCGATGGGCCCGGCCTCGGCCAAGCCGGTGCATCTGCGGCTGACCGGCGACCGGCTCGACACGCTGGAGGAGGCCGTGGGCATCGTGCGCGCGCGCTTCGACGCGACGCCGGGATTGCAGGATGTCGATGACACCCGCCCCCTGCCCGGCATCGATTGGCAGATCGACGTCGATGTGGAGAAGGCCGGACGCTACGGTGCCGATGTGGCCACCGTCGGCGCGATGGTGCAGCTGGTGACGCGGGGCATTTTGCTGGACACCATGCGGGTGCCGTCGTCGGACGAGGAAATCGACATCCGCGTGCGCCTGCCCGAAGAAGATCGGGTTCTGTCCACGCTCGATAGTCTGAAGGTCCGCACCACCGAAGGTCTGGTGCCGCTGTCGAATTTCATCACCCGCCAGCCTGTCGCCAAGCTGGGCCGGATCGAGCGCATCGACGGCGCACGCTACATGGACATCAAGGCAGGCGTCAGCGCCACGCCCGTCGCCCTGACGCTGGCGGATGGCGAAACGGTCACGCAGGTGCCCAACCCCAACGAACGGATCGCCCGCCTGACCGAATGGCTGGAGCAGGATCAGCCGCTGCCGCCGGGCGTCGAATGGGAATGGACCGGCGATCAGGAGGATCAGGCCGAAAGCGGTCAGTTCCTGATGCGCGCCTTTGCCGCCGCGCTGGGGCTGATGTTCATCATCCTGCTGGCGCAGTTCAACAGCTTCTACAACGCGGTGCTGGTGCTCCTGGCGGTGGTGCTCTCCACCGCGGGCGTGCTGATCGGGATGCTGGTCATGGGGCAGTCGTTTTCGATCATCATGACCGGCACCGGCATCGTCGCGCTGGCCGGGATCGTGGTGAACAACAACATCGTGCTGATCGACACCTATCAGGAATATTCCTCCTACATGCCCCGGATCGAAGCGGTGATCCGCACCGCCGAGGATCGCCTGCGTCCCGTGCTGCTGACCACCATCACGACCATGGCGGGTCTGGCGCCGATGATGTTCGGGCTGAGCCTCGATTTCTTTGGCGGCGGCTATTCGATCGACAGCCCCACCGCGCTGTGGTGGAAGCAGCTGGCCACGGCGGTGGTGTTCGGTCTGGGCATCGCGACGGTGCTGACGCTGGTCTTCACGCCGTCGATGCTGGCGCTGCGCATCTGGCTGGGCGTGGGCGCGTATAAGACGCTGCGCGGCTTGCGTGCACTGTCTTTGGGCCGGGGCAGCAAGGCCGCCCGCGACGTGGCGCTCACCCGCGCCGCCCGCCGCATCCGCCACCCCGAAATCCTGTGGGACGACACGGCGGAGCACAGTGCGCGCGCCACCGACGCTGGTGCCGGCGTTAGTGCGGACGCTGGTGCCGCTGCCAGTGCGGACGAAGACGCCCCCGCCGATCCGCACCCCGCATCCCCCCCGCTGCGCGCCGCCGAGTAACCTGCGGGCCGGGCAGCTTGCCGCGCGTCCTCAGGGAGTAGCGGCAGGCGGAACCGCCGATGGACCGCGCGTGCTCCGCGCACCGGCTCAGACGCACCGCCAGCCTGCCCGTGGGTGGCGCTGCTGCGGCTGAGCGGTGCGCTAGATAGGGGCCAAGTCTCTCATCGCTCCGAGCTTGGCGCGGGGGTTGCCAAGCGCCAGTCCGCAGGGACGGGCAGGCGCTCGCCCGCGCGGCCTGCAGCCTTGTCCGGGAGCGGTTGTCCTGGAGCGCAACGGTAGCCTGCCCGTGGGATGGCGCTCCGACGGCTGAGCGGGTGTGCTTTATGGTTAGGTGCTCCTCTCCGCTCCGAGGTCAGCGTGAGGTAGCCAAGCGCCAGCCCGCGGGGACGGGCAGGCGCTCGCCCGCGCGGCTTCTCCTTGTTCGCGGGCGGGTTCGCTGAGGTCTGAGGTTTCGAGGCGCTGCCACTCTAGGTGCACCGCAAGCCTGCCCGTGGGGTGGCGCAGCTGCGTTTGAGCGGGTGTGCTTTATGCCAGTCACATCCCTCCCCGCTCTGAGGTCAGCGCGAGGGTGGCCAAGCGCCAGCCCGCAGGGACGGGCAGGCGCTCGCCCGCGCGGCCTACGGCCTTATTCGCGGGCGGTTGCGCTCAGTTCGGAGGGGCCGGCCACATCTGGGTTGTGTTGTAAGTGCAACGGTAGCCTGCCCGTGGGGTGGCGCTGTGGCGGCTGAGCGGGTGTGCTTTATGGTCGCCATACACCTCCCGGCCCCGAGGTCTGCGCGACGTGACAAAGCGCCAGTCCGCAGGGACGTGCAGGCGCTCACCCGCGCGGCCTGCGGCCTTGTTCGCGGGTGGGTGTGCGTCGGTCGGCGGAACCTGTTGAGCCTTATCCGAGGACGGCTACGCCCGGTGCGGCCGCCCGCCATCGGCGAACGCGCCCCTACGTGCAATCGGTGGCCCGGAATGCGGGCAGGTGTGCCCGCGCGGCGCTAGGCGGCGTCTTCGGCGTCGGCGCGTTCGGCGCTTTGGCGGGCCCACATGCTGGCATAGCGGCCGTTCTGGGCGAGCAGGTCGTCATGGGTGCCGGTTTCCACGACCTCGCCCGCCTCCAGGACCACGATCAGATCGCTGTCGGCGATGGTCGACAGCCGGTGCGCGATGGTCAGAACGGTGCGGCCCTCGCCCATGGCGCGGAGGCTTTCGAGGATGTCGCGTTCGGTTTCGGTATCGAGCGCCGAGGTCGCCTCATCGAGCAGCAGGATCGGCGGGTCCTTCAGCAGAGTGCGGGCGATGCCGACGCGCTGCTTTTCGCCGCCGGAGAGCTTTAGCCCGCGCTCGCCCACGGCGGTGTCGTAGCCTTCGGGAAGCGCCATGATGAAGTCATGGATGCGGGCGGCGCGAGCGGCGGACTCGACCTCTTCCTGACTGGCATCGGGGCGGCCATAGGCGATGTTGTAGCCGATGGAATCGTTGAACAGCACCGTGTCCTGCGGCACCACGCCGATGGCCTTGTGCAGGCTGTCCTGGGTCACGTCGCGCAGATCCTGCCCGTCGATTTCCAGCGCGCCGCCGGTCACGTCGTAGAACCGGAACAGCAGCCGCCCGATGGTGGATTTGCCCGCGCCCGAAGGCCCGACGATGGCCAGCTTCGCGCCCGGCGCGGCGGTGATATCAACGCCCTTCAGGATCGGGCGCGACGCATCATAGCCGAATTTCACATCGCGGAACCGCACTTCGCCGCCGGTGACGCGCAGATCGGGCGCGCCCGGCTTGTCCTGCACATCGGCGGGCTGTTCCAGCAGATCGAACATCTCGCCCATATCGACCAGCGCCTGACGGATTTCGCGATAGACCGAACCGAGGAAATTCAGCGGCATGGTGATCTGGATCATGTAGGCGTTGACCATGACGAAATCACCGACCGTCAGGCTGCCATCCTGCACGCCCATCGCCGCCATGACCATGACGCCCACGAGCCCGCAGGTGATGATCAGGCTTTGCCCCGCATTGAGCACCGACAGGGACACGGCAGTCTTGATCGCCGCGGTTTCATAGCCCGCCATCGCCCGGTCGTAGCGGCGGGCCTCCCATGTTTCGGCGTCGAAATATTTCACCGTCTCGTAGTTCAGCAGGCTGTCGATAGCCTTTTGATTGGCGTCGGTATCCTGCGCGTTCATCTCGCGCCGGATCCGCACACGCATTTCCGTCACGGCAAAGGTGAACCAGACATAGATCGCGATGGTGACAAGCAGGACCACCAGATACCAGATGTCGAACACCACGGCGAGCACGATGGAGACCAGCGCCAGTTCCAGCACCAGCGGCCCGATGGAGAACAGCAAGAAGCGCAGCAGGAATTCCACGCCCTTCACGCCGCGCTCCATGATCCGGCTGAGCCCGCCGGTGCGCCGGGTCAGGTGATAGCGCAGCGACAGCGCGTGGATATGGCGAAAGGTTTCGAGCGCAATGGTGCGCAGCGCCCGCTGCCCGACGCGGGCAAAGATCCCGTCGCGGGCCTGTTGCAGCGCCACGTTCATCACCCGCGCCATGCCGTAGGCCACGGTCAGCCCGACCGCGCCATAGGCCAGCAGCCACGCGGCGCTGTCGCCGCCATCATCGGCCAGCGAGTCGACCGCGGCCTTGTAGAAAAACGGCGTGGCGATGGCGACGAGCTTGGCCACCACCAGCGCGATCATCGCCAGCACGACACGCCGTTTGACCCACGCCTCGCCATCGGGCCACAGATAGGGCGCGACCTTGCGGATGGTGCGGGCGTTGCTACGGCGTTCGGCGACCCGTTCGGGATCGGCGGGTTGGCTGGGAGGCATGGGAATGTCCGTGCTGTCTGGCGGAGCCGGACAATCGCAGCCGGTGACGGGGAAGGCAACCCCGTGGGCGGAGGGGGTGCGTTTTCCGTCGTGGGGGGGGTGCCGGGCGGGGTGGCCCGTAGGCTGGTGCTGCACCGAGTTGAGATCGGCAACGTAGCATGTTCCGACGATCTAAGCGCAACCGCTCTCGGACAAGGCCGAAGGCCGCGAAAGCGAGCGCCTGCCCGCCCCGGCGGGCTGGCGCTTTGACATCTCACGCTTACCTTAGAGCGAGGAGGTTAGTGGCTACCATAAAGCGCGCCGCTCTACTGTAGCAGCGTCATCCCACGGGCAGGCTGGTGTCCGTCCCGGCTTTACGATGCGCAGCGACCTGTGAAGATTAGCGCACCCGCCCGCGAACAAGCAAAGCGCGCGGGCGAGCGCCTGCCCGTCCCGGCGGGCTGGCGCTTTGACATCTCACGCTGACCTCTGGGCGGGGAGGTGTTTGGCTCGTATAAAGCGCGCCGATCTACCGGAGCAGCGCCACCCCACGGGCAGGCTCGTGTCGGTCCCGGCTTTACGATGCGCAGCGACATTTGGAGATCAGCGCATCCGCACACGAATGAGGCGAAGCCGTCCGGGCGAGCGGCATCCCACAGGTTGGCTGATGTTACGCTGGGGTGATGACGGCAGGCGCTGGATTAACGGGCGGGATGCCGAGCGGTCAGCGCGGGTTAGCCCGCGAACAAGGCCGAAGGCCGCGAGAGCGAGCGCCTGCCCGTCCCGGCGGGATGGCGCTTTGTCATCTCACGCTGACCTCGGAGCGGAGAGGGACTTGGCTGGCATAAAGCGCGCCGCTCCACCGGAGCAGCGCCATCCCACGGGCAGGCTGGTGTTGCGCTGGGGTAGTTAGGGCGGGCGCTGCGTTAACGGAAAAGCGGGTAGGTTCGGACCGAGGGTGTGGCGGGCGCTTCTCCCTGCCCCGACCTTACGCCCTAAATCCCCCCGCCGCGGTTGCTGATCCAGCGGCACTGATAGGGCGCGAAGGTGATTTCGGCTCCGCCGGAGGGGGGCGTGTCGGGGGCTGTGTCGCCGGCCATTTCGTCCAGCCGCTCGCCCGTCAGCAGATCGATCCACGCATCCCCGCCGATCAGGTTCAGCGACACCGCCGGAATACGCACTTCGGTATCGGTGACGTTGTGGATCGCAAAGACCGATTGATCGCGGTCGAGGCTCTGCCGCCAGAAGCCGAACAGCGCCTCGCCCAGCTGCATGGTGAACTGGGTGGCGTTGGGATGGAACGCTTTCTGCGCGCGGCGGATCTTGATGCGGCGCTTCATCTCGGTCAGCACGCGGGACTGGTCGCTTTCGGGATCGTGGAGCCGCTCGACCAGATCGGGATAGTGCCAGCGGTGGCGGTTGATGGCGCGGTTGACGCCGGTCTTTTCCACGCCGGTGTGGTCGTTGGGCGTGGCCAGCAGCGAATGGATGTAGAAGGCCGGGATGCCCTCCAGCGCCATGACGATGGTCTGGGAGCAGAGGAACCGCTCGAACTGCCAGCCATCGGCCCCGGCGACCGTGCCCTTCATCGCGTCGAAGAAGGTGATGTTGATCTCATAGGGCCGCTGGCCGCCGCCGGGGGTGGAGCGCATCGACACCAACCCGCCAAAGCTGCGCACCGCGTCGATCATGGCGTCCGCTTCGTCATCGGGGATGATGCCTTCGACCCCGCGCATGCCGATCCCGTCATGGGAGGCGGAGAAGTTGAGATAGGCACAGCCCAACTGCGCGGGCGGCATCGCCATCTGCCATTGGTTGAGGTGTTTGGACGTGCCGCAGAGCAGCGCGTTCAGGATCAGCGGCGGCAGCGAGAAATTGTAGATCGCATGGGCTTCGTTGCGGTTGCCGAAATAGCTCAGGTTCTCGGCATTGGGCACATTGGTTTCGGTCAGCAGCACCACCGGCTCCTGCGCGTAATCCAGCAAAAGCCGCATCAGCCGCACGACCGCATGGGTCTGGGGCAGGTGAATACAGGAGGTGCCAATTTCCTTCCACAGGAACGCCACCGCATCCAGCCGCAGGATGCGCACGCCCTGATCGATATGCAGCCGCATTACCCGCAGGAATTCCAGCAGCACCTCGGGATTGCGAAACTCCAGATCGACCTGATCGTGGCTGAAGGTGCACCAGACATGGCGTTCGCCCATCGCGGTATCCACCCGGCGCAGCAGCGGGCTGGTGCGGGGGCGGGTGACGCTGTCCAGATCGTCATCGGGGCTGGCTTCGACAAAGAAGCGGTCATAGGGCGGATGGCCTTGGCGGTATTCGTTGAACCACACGCTTTGCGACGAGACATGGTTTAGCACCAGATCCGACATCAGTTTGAAATCCGCGCCGATACGGGCGATGTCGGTCCAGTCGCCAAGGTTGGAATTGACCGCCCGGTAATCGGTAACGGCGAACCCGTCATCCGAGGTGAACGGAAAGAACGGCAGAATATGCACGCCGTTGATCGCATCCTTCAGCCATGTTTCCAGAAAATGGCGCAGCAGATCGAGCGGCTTGTGCTGGCCGTCTTCGATGGTGGAGCCGTAGGTGATGACCACCGTGTCGCGTTCGGACCAGAGCGCGGTGCCGGGCATCCGGGCGCGGCGGCGGCGGTGGCTGCCTTCGGGCCAGAACGCGGCAAGGATGTCGTGCTTTAGCCCGGCGCGGTCGTGATCGGGATAGATCACGTCGAGCAGCGCATCGAGTTTCTGATCGAAGGTCGGGCTGATGGCGGGCTGGGCGCGGGCGTCGGTCAAGGCGGGCAAGGTCCGGTTTGCTGGGCGTGGGGGCGGGTGCATCCCGCGATTAACCCCCCTGCCCGCGCGGATGACAAGGGATCGCGCCCGCCCTGCCCCCGATCCGCAGCCCGGCGGGGCGGTGTTGCAAAAAATCTCCGCACTCGGTGGATCGTCGGGTCACGAAGCGTCTACGACCCTTGCACAGCTTGATCGCGGCGGGGCGGAGGGCTAGGACAAGGATGCTTCGGTTCGGTCGGCGCAATCCGACCGATGAAAAGGGAATGCGGTGACGGGCAGGTTTTCTGCCCCATGCCGCGACTGCCCCCGCAACTGTAGGCGGAGAGCGAGGCCGGAACATGCCACTGGACCTGTTGAGGTCCGGGAAGGCCCGGCACCGCGATGACCCGCAAGTCAGGAGACCTGCCGAAGCCGATCACCCGATCCGGGCGCGGGGTGCGCTTGGGATAACGGTTCTTCCGTAGAGGTGGCGTGCATCGTCTGCGGGAGAGGATCGTCCTCGTCCGCGACATTTACACTATTGGACCGCCAAAACGTGCCCGAGAGCCCGTGGCGGATCTGAAAGGGACAGACAATGATGACCCCCCGTTTCGCTGGTGGTTTCACCGCCGCCGCGCCGCGCCGCTCTTCGCGCCTGATGCTTTTGGGTGGCACGGCTGTTGCCGCGCTGCTGGGTTCCGGCGCGCCGCTGGCCGCGCAGGCCGTGATCGAACTGGATGAGATCACCGTCACCGCCAACCGCACCGAAACCGACGCGGAGCGCACCGGCTCCACCGTCGAGATCGTCGAGGAGGCGCAGATCGAAAGCGCCCCCGTCGCCACCGTGGCCGAGATTCTGGCCTTTGAGCCGGGCGTGTCGGTGTCGGCCTCCGGCGGGCTGGGACAGGCGTCGCAACTGCGCGTGCGCGGTCTGGCCGGGGCCTATCTGGCCGTGCGCGTCGATGGCATCGATGTCAGCGACCCGTCGGGCACACAGACCTATTTCGACTTTGGTCAGCTGACCACCGGCGCGGTGTCGAAGCTGGAACTGCTGAAGGGCAGCCAATCGGCGCTTTACGGCTCCGAGGCGATCACCGGCGTGCTCGACATCACCTCGCACCGCCCGACCGAGGATGGCGTGACCCATGAAGTGTCTGCCGAGGCGGGCAGCTATGGCACCTATCGCCAAGGCTACAATCTGGCGATCCGCGACGGCGGCACCGAACTGGCCTTTAGCATCAACCATGTGATTTCCGACGGGTTCTCTGCCGCCGACGAGAATGACGGCAATGGCGAGGAAGACGGCTACGAGGCCACGCGCCTGTCGTTTTACGGTGCGCATCAGTTGACCGACGCGGTGCGGATCGGGATCGCGGGCTTCCTGCAGGACACGACCTACGACTATGACGAAGGCGCGGGCGAGGATGGCGATGGCAGCCCCGATGACGTGACCACCGCCGACAGCAACGGCGTGCGCCTGTTTGCGGAAATCCAAGGCGACGTGATCGAACATGAACTGTCGGTCAGCCGCTACGAGATCGACCGCGACCTGACCGGGACATGGTTTGGTCCATTCGCCTATGATTATCTCGGCACGCGCGAGGAACTGGCCTATAAAGGCGTGGCGCAGATCACGCCGGAACTGGAGCTGGTATTCGGGGCCGACCGGACCGACGAAACCACCGAGTCGAACGGTGTCGAAGAAGACCGCACCACCACCGGTGTCTATGCGCAGGCGCTTTGGGCACCGCGCAGCGATCTGGACCTGTCTTTGTCCCTGCGCCACGACGACACCAGCGATTTCGGTGCCGCCACCACCGGCCGTCTGGCCGCCGCGTGGCGTCCCGCCGATGACCTGATCCTGCGCGCCGCCTATGGCACCGGGTTCCGGGCGCCGTCGCTTTACGAACTTTATGATAGTTCTTATGGCAATGAGGATCTGGACCCCGAGCGCAGCGAAAGTTTTGAGCTCGGAATCGAGAAGCGGTTTGCAAATGACGGCTTTGTCCGCGCCACCGCGTTCCGCACCGAGATCGACGATCTGATCACCTACGACACCAGCGTCTCCGGCTATAATCAGGTCGAGGGCCGCACCACAGTCGAGGGGCTGGAGCTCTCAGCCGGCGTGGCGATCACCCCCACAGTGGATCTAGTCGCGAACTACACCTACACTGAAACCGAGGATCGCAATGGCGACCGGCTGGCACGGGTGCCACGCCATGATCTAACGCTGGGCGTGGACGCGGAATTGAGCGCCCGTTTGCGGGGTCGGGTGACGGTGACGCATAATGCCGATGTTGTGGATCCGGTCTATAATCCTGTTACGTACAGCAGCGCGCTGGAGCCGCTGGATGACTGGACCCGTGTCGATGCGCAGATCACCTATGACATCACCGACAGCGCAGAGGCCTACCTGCGGGTGGAGAACCTCTTTGACGAGGAATATCAGACGATCACCGGCTACGGCACCTCGGACCGTGCGGTCTATGTGGGCGTGCGTGCGGCGTTCTGATCGTTTGATGCGAGCGGTCGCGCTGGTCTTCGGGCTGGCGCTGCCGTTCCATTCGGCCCACGCCGGGCAGGAGGTGGTCCCACCTGCCCGCGTGGTGTCGATGAACCTGTGCACCGACCAGCTGGCGATGATGCTGGCCGCGCCGGGGCAACTGATTTCTGTCAGCCATGTGGCGCGCGATCCGCTGATCTCGGCACTGGCGGAGGAGGCCGCGGCCTATCCCGTCAATCACGGCGGCGCGGAGGAGATATACCTCATGCGGCCCGATCTGGTGTTGGCGGGGGTCTGGGGGCATGACCTGACGCTGTCGATGCTGGAGCGGCTGGGCCTACGCGTGGCGCGCATCGCCCCCGCCGACCGGCTAAGCGACATTCCCGACCGGATCATGGAGATCGGCACATTGCTGGGCCGCGCGCCGCAGGCCCGAGCGATGGCGGCGGCGTTTCAGGCCGATCTGGCCGCGCTGAGCGACGGCATCGCGGGGGTTGAGGCGGAAGGAGACGGGGCGGAAGGAGTCGGGGCGGCAAAGGTCGGGGCGGCTGGGGCGGGGCGTCCGCGGCTCGCCATCTACAACGCCAATGGCTACACCACCGGAACCGAGACGCTGGGCGGCGACATCATCCGCGCGGCGGGGTTCGACAATATCGCGGGCGAGATGGGTCTGGCCTATGGCGGTGCGCTGCCGCTGGAATTGCTGGTGATGGCCGCACCCGACATGGTGCTGACCGGCACGGCCTATCCCGGTGCCTCCCGCGCCGAGGAGATCATGACCCACCCTGCCATTGCCGCGCTCAACGCCGCAGGCACCCTGCGCGGGCGCGGCGATGCCGATTGGGTCTGCGGCACCATCCGGGTGCTGGATGCGGTGCGGACATTGGCGGCGCGCCGCGCGGCGCTCCCCCCCACGACATCCGAGGCCGCGCAATGAAGCCCGCGCTGCTGTTTGCGCTGCTGACGAGCCTCTGCGTGATGCTGTTCGTCGCGTCGCTCATCACCGGGCCCGCGGCGACCGGCCCGGTCGAGGCGCTGCGGGCGCTGCTGCTGGGCGGCGAGGGGCCGCTGCCGCTGATCCTGCGCGACATTCGTCTGCCGCGCGCCCTGCTGGCGGTGCTGACCGGCGGCACGCTAGGCGTGGCGGGCGCGGCGTTGCAGGGCTATCTGCGCAACCCGCTGGCCGAGCCGGGGCTGGTGGGCATATCCGGCATGGCGGCGCTGGGCGCGGTGCTGGCGATCCATACCGGGCTGTCGGCGGCCTTTGCGATGGGGCTGCCGCTGGCGGCGCTGGGCGGTGCGGCGCTGGGCGTGGCGCTGCTGCTGTGGCTGGCGGGACCGGGCGGCGCGTCGCTGGTCCTGATCCTCGCCGGGATCGCGGTGTCGGCGATGGCCGGGGCGCTGACCTCGCTGGTGCTGAACCTGTCGCCGAACCCGTTCGCGGCGAGCGAAATCATCTACTGGATGATGGGATCGCTGGCGGACCGCTCCATGCTGCATGTCTGGCTGGCGCTGCCCTTCGTGGCTGTGGGCTGGGGCATGATCGCGGTGACGGCGCGGGGGCTCGACGCGCTGACGCTGGGCGAGGATGCGGCGGCGGCGCTGGGGATCAATCTGGCGCTGACGCGGCTGTTGCTGGTGGGCGGGGTTGCGGCCTCGGTCGGGGCGGTGACGGCGGTGACAGGGGCGATCGGTTTTGTCGGCTTGGTGGTGCCGCATCTGCTGCGTCCGCTGGTCGGCGCGCGGCCCGCGCGGCTGCTCTGGGCGTCGGGCTTGGGCGGGGCGGCGCTGGTGCTGGCCGCCGATATCGCGGTGCGCGTAGTGCTGCCGGAGCGCGATCTGAAGCTGGGCGTGGTGATGGCCCTGCTGGGTGCGCCGCTGTTCCTGCATCTGATCTACAAGACCCGGAGCGAGGCATGACCGGCCCCGATGACACCCTGCTGCGGCTGGAGCGGCTAAGCGTGCGGCGCGGGCGTGGCGGGCGGCGGCTGGCGGTCGACGATGTGACGCTGGAGCTGCGCGCGGGCGAGATGGTCGGGCTGATCGGGCCGAATGGCGCGGGCAAGACATCGCTGCTGCGCGCCGCGCTGGGGCTGCTGCCTGCCACCGGGACCAGCGATCTGTCCGCCCTGCCCGCCGCCGCGCGGGCCCGGCGCGCCGCGTGGCTGCCGCAAGCGCGGGAAATCGCGTGGCCGGTAACGGTGGCTGATCTGGTCGGCTTGGGGCGCGTGGCGCATCCCCGCGACCCGGCCCGCGACGGGGCAGCGGTGGAGGCGGCGCTGACGCGGCTGGGTCTGACCGAGATGCGCGACCGGGTCGCCACGCGGCTGTCGGGCGGCGAACAGGCCCGGGTGCTGATCGCGCGGGCGCTGGCGCAGGAAGCGCCGCTGCTGATGGCGGATGAGCCGGTCGCGGGGCTGGACCCCGGCCACCAGATCGCGGTGATGGAGACATTCGCCGCGTTGGCGCGAGAAGCAGGCCACGCGGTGATCCTGTCGCTACACGATCTGGGGCTGGCGGCGCGGCATTGCACGCGGCTGGTGATGCTGGATCAGGGCCGGATCGTCGCCGATGGCGCGCCGGAGGCGGTGCTGCGGCCCGATTTGCTGGCGCAGGTGTTCGGGATCGCCGCGCATTTCGAGATCGGACCGGAGGGGCCGGTTTTCGCCCCGCTGCGGGTGGTGCCCCGCTGAGCGGTCGCGAGGCGGGATTAGGCGGACAACACTGGCATAAGGGCGCGCGGCGCGGTTGCCATGACAGGTCCGAGACGCCGCGAGCGACCCTATCGGGCGGGTCCGTTCCGTTAACGCTCACATTTTAGGCAGCACGCAGCGGGCGCGCTCCTGCCTGCCTGCGCGTGGCGGACGGGGCCCTGCCCTGCCGCCGGAGCGGTCCCGCGCCATGCCGCTGCGCAGCATTCCGGTTGAAACCCGGCGGCGTCAGCCTATCCTTTCGCAGGTCCGAACGGGGCTGGCGTGGTGACACACCGCCGCCCCGACGCGCGGCGCGGCATGGCATTGCGGCCAGCAGCGCTGCCCGGACCGGCCTGCGACGCCCCGCGATGCGGCGATGCCGGGCTGCCGATACTGGAACAGCTGCAAGCGAGGACCTGCCGGGTCATGACAGAACAGAACAGAGCGTCGGTGGCGCATCCCTACAGGTCCGTCACCGTGATCGGGGCAGGATCGTGGGGCACCGCACTGGCCGCCGTGCTCGCGCGGGCCGGGCGCTCGGTCACCATCTGGGGCCGCAACGAAGACGCCGCCCATGAGATCAACACCCATTGCCGCAATTCGAAATACCTGCCCGATATCGATCTGCCGCCGATGCGCGCCACGACCGATCTGGCGGACGCGCTGAAGGGCGCGGAGGCGGTGCTGGTCGTCACGCCCTCGCGCACCTTGCGCGACATGTGCGCCCGGATCGCACCGCATGTGGACCCCGCCGCCCCGGTGGCGTTGTGCGCCAAGGGGATCGAGACGGGCACCGGCCTGCTGATGTCCGAGGTCGCGGCAGAGGAATTGCGCGGCAACCCCATCGGCGCGATTAGTGGCCCGACCTTTGCCGCCGAAACGGCGATGGCGCACCCGACTGCCGCGACGGTGGCGTTTCCCTTCACCTATCACGACCGGCTTGCGCCCCATGAAAGCCCCGCCGCGCGGCTGGCGGTGTCGCTGGGATCGGCGACGTTTCGGCCCTATTTGTCGGACGATCTGACCGGGGTGGAGATCGGCGGCGCGGTCAAGAACGTGATCGCCATCGCCTGCGGCATGATGATGGGCGCGGGCTTTGCCGAAAATACCCGCGCGGCGCTGATCTCGATGGGGATCGAGGAGATGAAAGCGCTGGCCGAAGCCCTGGGCGGGCGGCGCGAAACCGTGACCGGCCTGACCGGCACCGGCGATCTGACGCTGACCTGTTCGTCCACCACCAGCCGCAACATGTCGCTGGGGATGCAACTGGGCCAAGGCATCGCGCGGGACAAATGTTTCGACGGGCGGCCCGTGGTGGTGGAGGGGGAGGTCAACGCCGTCTCCATCGTGCAACTGGCTGACCGCATCGGGCTGCCGATGCCGATCTGCCGGGTGGTGCATGCCATCTTACACGACGGCGCGGACCTGCGCGGCACCTTTGCGGATTTCTGGTCCCGCCCCATTCAAGCTGAACCACGGGCGATGGAAATTTCGCTCGACCATCCGTTTGGCACAGCGGCCGAGCCCGCGCTTCCCGAACTCGACAAGGACATCGCCTGATATGACGCTTCCCTTTTCCGCCACGCGCACCGACCTGACGGCCTGTGATTTTGTGCTGGCGACCGACCTCGACGGCACGTTTCTGGGCGGCAGCGATACCGCGCGCCGGACGCTTTACGATTGGATCGAAGCGAACCGCGACAGCGTGGGCCTGATCTTCGTCACCGGGCGCGACCCGGAATTCATCCTCGATATGTGTGCCGCGCAGGGTCTGCCTTGGCCGGAATATGTGGTGGGCGACGTGGGCACCACCATCGCGCAGGTCACCGAAGCGCGGAAGATCGCCCCCATCCCCGCGCTGGAGGACGATATCGCCGGGCGCTGGGGCGACAATGGCGCGGCGGTGCGCGCGGCGCTGGAGGGTCATCCGGGCCTGACGCTGCAACCGACCGAATTCCGCTACCGGGTGAGCTACGATCTGGTGCCCGATGCCTTCCGCCCCGACGCGGCGGTGGCGCAGGTGCAGGCGCTGGGGCTCGATCATCTGATTTCCGACAACCGCTATTTCGACGTGCTGCCGAAGGGCGTGTCGAAGGGTCCGTCGCTGCGGCGTCTGGTCAGCCATCTGGGGCTGGACGAGCGCACCATCCTATGCGCGGGCGACACGATGAACGATCTGTCGATGCTGCAATGCGGGCTGAAATCCGTGGCCGTCGGCGGGTCCGAGGCCGCGCTGCTGGATCAGGTCCGCAACGTGCCCATGTGCTATGAGGCGACCGCGATCGGCGCGGCTGGCATTTTGGAGGCCGTGCGCCATTTCGATCTGCACGCCGACACACCCGAACTTCCCGAAGGAGCCTGAGATGCCGTCCGAACTGGTCATTGTCTACCACCGCCAGCCCTATGAGGAGGTCGAGGTTGACGGGAAGATCGAATACCACGAAAACAAAAGCCCAAACGGGATCGTGCCCACGCTGAAAAGCTTCTTTGGGCAATACGAAAAGGGCGCGTGGGTGGCGTGGAAACAGGCCGACGACCCCAACAACCCCGATTTCGAGCGCGTCATCCAGATCGAGGACAGCTACGGCAAATATTCGGTCTCGCGTCTGCCGCTGACCGCCGCGCAGGTGTCGAGCTTCTACCATGTCACCTCGAAGGAGGCGTTCTGGCCGATCCTGCATTCCTTCAAGGAAAAGTATAACTACGACCCGGTGGATTGGCCGACCTTCCGCGAGGTGAATTGGTCCTTTGCCGAGGCCGCCGCCGCCGAAGCCGCCGAAGGCGCGGTGGTCTGGGTGCATGACTACAACCTGTGGCTGGTGCCCGGCTATCTGCGCCAGTTGCGGCCCGATCTGCGGATCAGCTTTTTCCACCATACGCCGTTCCCGTCGGCGGATATGTTCAACGTGCTGCCGTGGCGCAAGGAAATCACGCAAAGCCTGCTCGCCTGCGATGTGGTGGGCTTCCACATCCCGCGCTACGCCAACAATTTCGTCTCGGTCGCGCGGTCGCTGTTCGATATCGGCGAGGTGAAGCGCGAGAAGGTCAATCCCGACTTCTTCTCCGAAGGCACCGCGCTGAACGAGGCGACGACCCCGGTGCGCATCACGTTTGACGGGCACGAGATCGCCATCGCATCCTCTGCCGTGGGGGTCGATGTCAGCTATATCGACCAGTTGGCCCGCAGCGAGGAAACCCGCCGCGCCGCCGCTTCCGTGCGCGAGGAAATGGGCGGCAGCCAGATGATCCTGTCGGTCGGGCGGACCGATTACACCAAGGGCGGGATCGAGCAGTTGCAAAGCTACGAGCGCCTGCTGGAGGCCAATCCGCAACTGCGCGGCAAGCTGCGGCTGATGCATGTCTCGGTCAGCGCCAACCGCGCCATGACCGCCTATGAGGAAATCCAGAACGAGATCGAGGCCACGGCGGGCCGGATCAACGGGCGCTTCGGCACATTCGAGTGGCAGCCCTTGGCGCTGATTTCCCGCGCGATCCCGTTCACCGAACTGATCGGCTATTATCAGGCGGCGGATGTGGCGTGGATCACGCCGCTGGCCGATGGCATGAACCTTGTCGCCAAGGAATTCGTTGCCTCCCGGATCGACGATCAGGGCGTACTGGTCCTGTCGGAATTCGCCGGCGCGGCGGTGGAGATGGACGCGGCGGTGCCGACCAATCCGTTCTCGCACCGATCAATGGACACCGCGATCCTTCAGGCGCTGGAGATGGGCCCCGAGGAACGCGCCAGCCGGATGAAGCAACTGCGCAGCCATGTCCAGAAATACGACATCCGCGCATGGGCCGACGACCAGCGGCGCTATTTCGACATGAAGTGGCAAAGCTGAGTTCGGCGCACCGGGAGCCTGCCCGTGGGGTGGCGGGGCGGTGGGGTTTTTCCGAGCCGAACCGTTTCCGCTTGGCGATCAAAGGTGGCCTTGTTCGAGAGCGGGTGCGCTGGGTTCAAAGGTTGTGAGTCTATGTCGTCTGGGCACGACGGGAGCCTGCCCGTGGGATGGCGCTGCGACGACTGAGCGGGTGTGCTTAATCCCAGCCAAATACCTCCCTGCTCGGAGGTTAGCATGAGATGGCAAAGCGCCAGCCCGTTGGGGCGGGCAGGCGCTCGCTCTCGCGGCCTTTGGCCTTGTTCGAGAGCGGTTGCGCTTCGTTCAAAGGTTGTGAGGCTCTGTGGTCTGGGCGCGACGGGAGCCTGCCCGTGGGATGGCGCTGCTCCGGCTGAGCGGGGCGGTTTATCCCAGCCAAGTCCCTCCCCGCTCCAAGGTTAGCGTGAGATGGCCAAGCGCCAGCCCGTGGGGACGGGCCGGCGCTCGCTCTCGCGGCTTCGCCTTGTTCGAGAGCGGGTGCGCTTCGTTCTTAGACCCTCTCAGGATCGGTAAACGAGGCGCAACGGGCGTTCGCCCGCGTGGCCTTTGGCCTTGTTCGCAAGCGGGGCTAGTCCTCCTCCAGATAGGCCAGAAGTTCAGGCTCGCCGCTGCGCCAGCCGCGTCCGGCGTCGGGCTTTAGCGCTTTTAGCCGGGCGTTGCGCTCTTCCGCGTCGAGCTCGGCGAGGTCCAGAACGCGGGGGTGGATGTAGCTCGATTTCGCGATGGCGGGCGTGTTGTGGAGCGTGTCCGATGCTGCCTCGGCCAAGGCCTTGATTGTGGCGGGGGTGTCGTCGGGCATGGTCAGCGCACAGCGAAATGCCGCGAGCGTGCCGTTCCACGTCCGGAATGTCTTGGGCGTCGCGCCCTCGCCGCAGCACTCGGCCATCACCGCGTTGATCTGATCGGAGCGCACGGGATGCGGCGCGCCTTGGTCATCGACCCAGCCCACCAATGTGCCGCCGGGCAGATCCTGCACCTCGGCCAGCGCGCGGGCCAGCCGGGTGCCGTTGATGCGGGTCGAGACCTTCTTGCCGCCCTTGGCCACGAAATCGAGCGTCACGCCGCCGCCCTTCAGCCGGGCGTGGCGGGGGCGCAGGGTCACCGCGCCGTAGCTGCCGTTTTCTGCGGTGTAGTCGGGATGACCGACGCGCAGTGACCCGCGATCAATCAGCGCCAGCACCGCAGCGATGGCAAGTTCGGGATCGCCCGGTTCGGCGGTCAGGCCGGCATAGATGCGGGCGCGCAGGCGCGGCAGCGACAGCCCGAACGCGCGCAGCCCGGCGAATTTCGTTTCAGCGGCATGGGCCGACCATTCAGGGTGATAGCGATATTGTTTGCGGGTGCGGGCATCATAGCCGGTGGCCTGTAGATGCCCGTTGGCATGGGGGCTGATCCACACGTCCTCATAGGCGGGCGGCACGGCGATGGCGTTGATGCGGGCGCGCTCGACCTTGCAATCGATGCGGGTGCCATCGGGCGCGATATAGCTGAAGCCACGCCCGCAGCGCCGTCGGGCGATGCCGGGCCGGTCGTCTGGATAATGGATCAGGCCGGGCGGCGGGGTCATGGGGGATCAGCTGCCGCTGTCGCTTGCGCGGCGAAGCTCGGACGCGGATTTCAGCACTTCGTCACCGTCTTCCTGCTCGATCAGATAGGCGGGATTGTCCTGATCCGCATTGCGGGTGATCTCGGAGCCAGAAATGGTGCGGGTCACGCGCTCGGTAAACTTGCGCTGCACCTTGCCGGTGCCCGTGCCGTTTGCCCAGTTCCATTCAACGCGGGTGCCATGGGGATAATCTGTCATGCGGGCCTCCCTGCCTGCGATCTGCGACAGGCAAACGGCTGGCGTCGCGGGACGGTTCCGCGCGGGCTCAGGCAGATCTCGCGGTCAGTCCGGCGCGGTCACGCCCATCCGGGCCAATTCCAGCAACGCCGACCGGGCAAAGAGGTCAAAGATCGCTTCTGCGTCGCTCAGGATCTGCTGGGCGTCGGGGCCGAGCACCGGGCGCGCGTCGAGATCGGCCACCAGCCTGCGCCATTCGGCGGTGAGCGGCGGCAGCGCGAAATAACGGCCCGCGCCCTGCACCTGCGTATCGTCGCTTTGCGCCCAATCGCGGCGCAGCACCTGCGTGCCCAGACGCGATCCCAGCAGGATATAGGCCACGGCGACGGGGTGCGGCGTGGCCGCAAGTGCGGCAAGCGGCGGCCTGCAAGGCGGTGATCATGGCAGTGGCATCGATGCGCAGCGGATCGGTCGCAGGGCTGGCGGGCACGCGGCCCTCAGCCCCGCGCGGCGTGTCACCGGAGGGGCCAGCCGGGACCGAAGCCGCCGCCGCATCATCCGGCACAGGGAACCGCAACCTGCGCAGGGCGTTCTCATTGGCACGACAAAACGCGGCCAGACCGGCAGGCACCGTCAGGTCGAAACAGGAGAACAGCCGATCCACCCGGAGATGCGCGTCGGACAACCCTGTCCGCAAGGCGCTTCGCAGCATTGCCAATTGTGAAATCCCTGAAAACGGGCAAAGATGGCAGAGCATAAGACCGGGGGGAACCGCGCGCAACCGATGCGGCGCGAGGGCAAAAACACACCCTCCACCACAGGGAAACTTGATCGTCGTCCTGCGCGGGCGCGAGCAGACAGGACGAATTTATATGACCCCAGGGCCACAGCCCGACACGCAGTATCAGGTGGATCTGACCAACTGCGACCGTGAACCCATTCACATCATCGGCGCGGTGCAGAGTTTCGGCTGCCTGATCGCCGTGTCTTCGGACTGGATCGTGCAACACGCCTCGGACAACGTGGCGGATATTCTGGGGCTGCCGGACAGCGATCTGGTGGGATTGTCTCTCAACGAGTTTCTGAGCCAACAGGCCTTGCACGATCTGCGGGGCAAGGTGCAGGTCGCGGACCGGACCGAGGCCGTGGCCCGCATGTTCGGCTATGACCTGTTCGATGATGGGCGGCTGTTCGACGTGGCGCTGCACCGGTCCAACCGGTCGATGGTGTTCGAATTCGAGCCCGCCCCCGCCAGCCGCCCGCGCGAAGATCTGAGCTTCGTCCAGCCGATGATGCGCCGCGTGGCGCAGCGCGAAACATTGGAGGGCATGTGTCAGGAGGCGACGCGCAGCCTGCGCGCGCTGACCGGATTTGACCGGGTAATGTGCTACCGCTTCGCCGCCGATGGCTGTGGCGAGGTGATCGCGGAAACCGTCACTCCGGGGCGCGAGCCGTTTTTAGGGCTGCGCTACCCGGCGTCTGATATTCCGCAGCAGGCGCGCGAGCTGTATATCCGCAATCCGCTGCGGCTGGTCGTCGATATCGACGCCCCCCGCGCCGAGATCCGCCCGACGCTAAACCCGCATGGCGAGCCGCTGGACCTGTCGCAAAGCGTGACCCGCGCGCTGTCGCCCATTCATCTGGAATATCTGCGCAACATGGGCGTGCGGGCATCCATGTCGGTGTCGATCCTACGCAAGGGGAAGCTGTGGGGCCTGTTTGCCTGCCATCACTATGATGGGCATTACATCGATTTCGAACTGCGCACGGCGGTCGAGCTTTTCGCGCAGATCTTCAGCTATGAGCTGTCGCAATCGGAAACCGAACTGGAACTGTCCGAGATCACCCGCGCGCGCGGCCTGCATGACCGGCTGATGGCGCGGATCAGCGATGGGGCGAGCTTTGCCGATGAATTCGGCGCGATTGCCGAAGATATTTCCAGCGTTATCGCCCATGACGGCATCGCGATCTATTCCGAAGGGCGTTACGAGGCGCATGGCTCGGCCCCCACGGAGGAGGAATTCCTCGGGCTGGCGCGGTTTCTGAACACCGCAACACCGAGCTCCGTCTTCGCCACCGATGCATTGTCGGAGATCTATCCCGCGGCGGCGGGGTTCACCGACCGGGTCGCCGGGCTGCTGGCGCTGCCGGTTAGCCGCCAGCCCCGCGACTATATCGTGCTTTTCCGTCGCGAAGTGGCGCGCTCCGTCCGTTGGGCGGGCAATCCCGACAAGGCGGTGACGCTGGGCCCGAACGGCGCGCGGCTGACCCCGCGCAAAAGCTTCGAGGCATGGCAGCAGATCGTGAAGGGCAAATCCGCGCCTTGGCTGTCTTCGGAATGGCGGGCGGCGGATGCGCTGCGCATCACGCTGCTGGAAGTCGTGCTGAAGATGAGCGACGAGGCCGGGCGCGAGCGCCAGCGCGCACAGGAACAACAGGGGCTGCTGATCGCGGAATTGAACCACCGCATTCGCAACATCCTGAACCTGATCCAAGGGCTGATGAGCCAGAGCCGCGCCTCTGCCGAATCCATTCAGGAATACACCGCCGTGCTGGGGGATCGCATTCAGGCACTGGCCCGCGCGCACGATCAGCTGACGCGGGAAGACTGGTCTTCGGCCTCGCTGCGCGAACTGATCGAAGTGGAAATGAAGGCGTTTCATTCCGACCGCACCGACCGGGTGAGCATTAGCGGCCCGGATGTGATGATATCGCCCGAAGCGTTTTCGACGCTGGCGCTGGTGTTCCACGAGCTTGTCACCAACAGTTCGAAATACGGGGCGCTGTCGCAGGGGTCGGGCCGGGTCGAGATCGTGATGGAGCGCGGCGCGGTGGATGAACTGACCGTCCACTGGAAAGAGATCGGCGGCCCGCCGGTGCAGCCGCCGACGCGGCGCGGATTCGGCACCACGATCATCGAACGCTCGATCCCTTATGAGCTGAAAGGCGAAGCGCAGCTTAGCTATAAGGTCGGCGGTGTCGAAGGCCGGTTCACCGTGCCCGCGCGCTACATCGCCGCCTTCCGCGATCCGGCGCGGCCCTGCGACGGGCTGGTGCCGGTGATGGATCTGCCCGGCGGCAACATCCCCGGCGCAGACGATCTGGCCGTGCTGTCGGGCGAGGTCATGGTGCTGGAAGACAACATGGTCATCGCCCTCGATGCCGAAGATTTCCTAAAGGAAATGGGCGCGGAAACCGTGCATGTGGCGGGCTCGGTCAAAAGCGCGCTGGAAATCGCGAACCGGGTGCGGCTGAGCTATGCGATGCTGGACGTCAATCTGGGCGATGCGACATCGGTCGATGTGGCGCGGCTGCTGCGCGAGCAGGGCGTGCCGTTCATTCTGGCGACGGGCTATGGCGGCAACGAGGTCGCGGATGAAGGCTTTGGCAACGCGCCGGTGGTGAAAAAGCCCTATAGCACCTCGACCATTCGCGCGGCCTTCGCCCGGCTATAGGCGCGGGCGGCAGGCGGGGAATTCGCGCGCCCAGCGTCGCGCGGATTACAGCGCGGCGAGACGCTTCGCCTGCCGGAGATCTTCGGTCAGGCGGGCGCGTTCCTCGGCGGCGCGGCCTGCATCGGGCAGGCGTAACAGATAGCTGGGGTGGATGGTGATGAGCACCGGCCCGTTGGCGGTGTCTTCGACCTTGCCGCGCCGGGGGCCAAGCGCGGCGGAGCGCCCGGTCAGCGCCGTCGTCGCCGTAGCGCCCAGCGCCAGCGTCAGGCGCGGCTTCAGCAGCATGCGTTCCTGATCCAGCCACCAGCGGCATTGCGTGATTTCCGACATGTTCGGGCGGGCATGGATGCGTTTCTTGCCGCGTGGGACATGTTTGAAATGCTTGACCGCGTTGGTCATCCACAGCCGGTCGCGCGGCAATTCAGCCTCGGCCAGCAGCGTATCCAGCAATTGCCCCGCCGGGCCGACAAAGGGCCGCCCTGCCAGATCCTCGGTATCGCCGGGCTGTTCCCCCACCACCATCAGGGCGGCATCCTCCGGGCCTTCGCCAGTGACGGTCTGGGTGGCAATGTGGCACAGATCGCAACGGGTGCAGCCGCGCGCCTGCCGGGCCAGCGCCTGCAAATCAGTGGCGGGCGGCGGCTCCGCCAGCGTGTCGCGGTAGCGTGCGGCGATCCGGTCGGCATGGTCCGGGGCGGGTTCGGGCAGCGCGTCGCGCATCTTCTGCACCCGTGTTTCAGCCTCCGCCAGCATATCGGGAATGAGCCGCGTTTCGGGCATGTTTTTCCAGTATTTCAACGGCATCTCGGACCGCATGGCCGAGGTCTTGACCCGCGCGGGGTTAAAGATATTGCGGAAATACACGTCCCACAGCGCCGAGGTCGCATCCCGCGGCAGATCGGGCTGCGCCGCGCCGGGATGGAAGGACAGCGCGCCATCTTCAAAGCGGGCAACCATATCCGGCGTGGCGATCATCCAGTCCATATCGGCGAAGCGGCGGGCAAAGAACGGGGCTGTAGCCTCGACAATCGGGTTGTCAGGCTCGAACCACGCGGCAAAGCGGCGGCGGGTGCCCTCGGTCTCGATCTCCTGAAACCGGACGAAGGCTTTCATCTTATGCATGTCGCGGCGCACGGCGGCGGCCATGCGGGTGGCGCGGCGCACGGCGGGATCGGCAGGATCATCCAGCAGCCGGGGCGTGTCTTGCAGCCGAGTCAGCAGATCATACAGCAGCGCGAAGCGTTCGGGATCGGCATGGATGCCCACCTGCGCCATCAGTGTGGGAAAGCGTTTGGGCACCGTGATGCGGCGGCTGGCCTGTGGCGGATCGCCGGCGGGCGGCTCGGCGGCGAACAGGTCATCAGCCTGGGCCGCGCCCTCCCGGTGCCAGCGGATCAGATGACCGGGCACAGCGGCGGCGGCCAGCGGGCGTGCGGCGTCACGCCATGCCGCCACGGTGCCGATATGGGGCAGCGTGACGCGGTGGTTCACAACAGGCTCAACTGTTCGGGCGGCGGTGCGAAGCGGGCGCGCAGATCGGCGCTGTCGGTCAGCGTGCCGGGATGCCAATCGAGACAGGTGATAAAGTTGCGCGCCTGTTTCATCCGCGCGCCAATGGCGATCAGGTCGTCATAGCGCAGGGTGCGGTGGCGCCGGGTGGTCAGGATGCGCTGCACCGATTTCGTGCCAAAGCCCGGCACCCGCAGCAGCATTTCGCGGGTGGCGCGGTTCACATCCACGGGGAAATCGGCGCGGTGGTTGAGCGCCCATGCCAGTTTCGGATCGACCTCCAGATCGAGATGCCCGCCAGTGGTGCCTGCGCCGATCTCGGCGGCTGAAAACCCATAAAACCGCATCAGCCAGTCGGCCTGATACAGCCGGTGTTCGCGCAGCATCGGCGGGCGGATCAGCGGCAGCTTGGCGGTGGCGTCGGGGATGGGGGAGAAAGCGGAGTAATAGACCCGTTTCAGCCCGTAGCCGGAATAAAGCCGCGACGCCGTGCCGAGGATCGCGACATCATCCGAGCCATCCGCGCCGACGATCATCTGGGTGCTTTGCCCGGCGGGGGCAAACCGGGGCGGGCGTTTGCCGCTATGGCTGCGCTCCTTCGCGGCCTCGCGCGACAGGCGCACACCGGCCATCGCGGTGCGGATCGTTTCGGGGCGCTTTTCGGGGGCGAAGCGGCGCAGGCTGTCATCCTGCGGCAGTTCGATATTGATGGACAAACGATCAGCGTAAAGACCTGCCTCCTCGATCAGTTCGGGGGAGGCGTCGGGGATCGTTTTCAGATGGATATAGCCGCGAAACTGATGCTCGATCCGCAGGGTCCGGGCGATGCGGACCATATCCTCCATCGTCACATCGGGCGACCGGATGATGCCGGAGCTGAGAAACAGCCCCTCGATCATGTTGCGGCGGTAGAATTCCAGCGTCAGCTGCACCACCTCGTCGGGCGAAAACCGGGCGCGCTCGGTCCGTGACGACACCCGGTTCACGCAATAGGCGCAATCGAAGATGCAGAAATTCGTCATCAGGATCTTGAGCAGGCTGATGCAGCGCCCGTCTGGGGTGTAGGCATGGCAAATGCCTGACCCTTCGGTCGAGCCAAGCCCGCCGTTCTGCGCGTTGCGCTTATCCGTCCCGCTGGAGGCGCAGGAGGCGTCGTATTTCGCGGCATCCGACAGGATGGCGAGCTTCTGTGCGAGAGTGTGCTTGGCCATGGACGGAATTTATGTTCCGTTAATGTTCTTGTGAAGCCCCCATGGGCGCAGGGGCCCTCAAACCGGCGTGATCAGCGCGGTGCTGATCCAGCGGGTCAGAACCACCCCGCCCCATGCCGAAACACCGGTAAGAACGGTGCCCCATGCCACATCCACGGCCACCATGCGCATCGACCAGTCGCGCATCACGGCGAGCGAGGTGAATTCATAAGTGCCATAGGCGAGAAAGCCGAGGATCGCGCCGTTGAGCAGCGCCTGCATCGGCGCGTCATCGCGCAGGGCAGGCTCCGAAACGAACCACAAAAGCCCGGCGACGAACGCCATGTAGAACAGCGCCGCCGGCCCCAGCCGGAAATCATCGAGCAAAAGATGGCCGATGTTTTCCTCGAACACCGGGCGCACCAGCCGCGTCAGGCCGATCGCGTCGAGCCCCAGAAACAGGACCACGGTAATGACGTATAGAATGATGGTCTGCATAGCGGCTCCGCGTGCTGGCTTTGACCGGGATGATCTGCACGGGTTACGGGCGTGGTGTGGGGGCGGATCACTTTACCTGCGCCGATGGTTAACGGATGGATCAGCCCTCCGGCGGCAGCATCGCCTCCAGCGTGGACAGGTGATCGGCCTCCTGCGCCGGTTTGTCCCAGCGGATGCGATGCACGCGGGGGAAGCGCATGGCGACGCCAGATTTATGCCGGGGCGAGCGGTTGAGCCCCTCGAACGCGATCTCCAGCACCAGATCCGGCGTGACCGAGCGCACCGGGCCGAAGCGTTCGCGGGTGTTGTCGCGGATGAAGCGATCAAGCTGCTTCAACTCCTCATCCGTGAAGCCGAAATAGGCCTTGCCCACCGGCACGATCTCGTTCCCCTTCCAGACCCCGAACGTGTAGTCGGAATAGAAGCCCGAGCGTTTGCCATGCCCGCGCTGTGCGTAGAGCAGGATCGCGTCGATCAGGTAGGGGTCGCGTTTCCATTTGAACCACGGCCCCCGGCTGCGCCCGGCCAGATAGGGCGTGTCGCGGCGTTTGATCATCACGCCTTCGATCACCGGATCGGGGAGGTCATCGCGTGCCTGCGCAACATCGTCCCATGTCGTGAATGGGATCAGCGGCGACAGGTCAAAGCGCGCGGGATCGAGCGGGGCGAGGAACGTTTCCAGCCGCGCGCGGCGGGCGGTTTGCGGCAGGGCGCGGATGTCATCGCCGCCATCGACCAGCAGGTCATAGGCGCGCAGCATCGCCGGATTCGATTTCAGCAGCGCCTTTGACACGGTTTTGCGGTTCAGCCGCTTTTGCAGATCGGCGAAGCTGCCGACGCCGGTGGTGCCCTGCCGAACCAGCAATTCGCCGTCGAGCGCGCCTTCGAATTCCATCGCCTCCACCAGATCGGGAAATGCGCCGGAAATATCCTCGCCCGTCCGGGAATAGATGCGGCGGGTGCCTGCCTCCGCCACCGCCTGCACGCGGATGCCGTCCCATTTCCACTCGGCAAAATGTTCGGCAGGGTCCAGCGCCTGCAACTGATCCAGATCGGTGGCGGTGGACAGCATCACCGGGCGGAATGGGGCGCGCGCGGCATTGACCGGCTTCTCCCCCCCGGTGAGCCACGCGAAGAGGTCGGTATAGGGTGGGGTCAGCCCGTGCCAAAGCTCCACGATCTCGGTCAGTTCCACTTCGCCGAAGCGCGCCAGGGCGGTCTTGGCGAGCTGCGCCGACACGCCCACGCGCAGGCCGCCTGTCACCAGCTTCAGCAGCGCAAACCGCGCCTCGGGCGCAAGCGCGTCGAGCATCTGCGCCATCTCAGCCGGGACATTGGCGCGGCCCATCGCCTGCAACCGGGTCACGACCTGCGACAGGGGAATATCGGGCGGGGTCGTTTCCCGCTGCGCGTCGGTTTCCGTTTCCGGCCAGATCAGCGCAATGGTTTCGGCCAGATCGCCGACGTAATCGTAGCTCAGGCGAAACAGTTCGGCGTCGATGCGGCCCTCGACCATCTGGCGCAGGCGCGACGGTGTGATGGAGCGCAGATCCAGATCGCCGGTCAGCGCCGCCAGCGCCCAGCCGCGATCCGGGTCGGGCGTGTCGCGCAGGTAATCGGCGATCAGCGTCAGTTTATCGTTGCGCGACGGCGTGAAGCTGAGCCGGTCCAGCAGGCGGGCAAAGGCGCGCATCACTCAGGCTCCTCTTCGTAGCCGACCAGATGCAGCGGCTGCGCGGCAAGGCCCTGTTTGCGGCACCAATGCACCAATGCTTCCTCCGCGCCGTGGGTGACCCAGACCTCCGACGCGCCGGTTTCGCGGATGGTGCGAGTCAGCGCGGGCCAGTCGCAATGGTCGGAAATCACCATCGGCAACTCGCACATCCGTTGCCGCGCCCGTGCCCGCACCCCCATCCAGCCGGAGGCAAAAGCCAGCACCGGATCAGGGAAGCGCTGCGCCCATTTCGCGGCGAAGGCCGAGGGCGGCGCGAGGATGATTTCGCCTGCGAATTGGGCCTTATTGCCGCGCTCGATCGTGGCGGGGCGCAATTCGCCCAGCGGCACACCCTGTTCGATGTGGTAATCGCACAGCCGCTGCAACGCGCCATGCAAGTAAATCGGGCGATCCCAACCGGCGGCGCGGATCAGTGCGATCACCCGCTGCGCCTTGCCCAGCGCGTAGGAGCCCACCAGATGCGCGCGGTCGGGAAACTGCGCGAGCGAGGCCATCAGCTTACCCACCTCCGCCAGCGGATCGGGGTGGCGGAATACCGGCAGGCCGAATGTCGCCTCGGTCACGAAGAGATCGCAGGGCACTAGTTCGAACGGCGCGCAGGCGGGGTTGGGGGCGCGGGTGTAGTCGCCCGACACGACGACGACACGACCGCCGATCTCCATCCGGATCTGCGCCGAGCCGAGGACATGACCGGCGGGGTGGAAGCTGACCTTGACCCCGTTCACGCGCGCTTCTGTCCCGGCCTCCTCCCGTGTGCCGGTGAAATCCGCGCCATAGCGGATCGCCATGATTTCCAGCGTCTGACGGGTGGCCATCACCGCGCCGTGGCCCGCGCGGGCGTGATCGGCGTGACCGTGGGTGATAAGCGCGCGATCCACCGGCTGCACCGGGTCGATGTAGAACCGGCCTTCCGGGCAATAAAGGCCCTCGGGCCGGGGGATGAGCGGCGGTTCGGCCACGGGCAGGCTCCGTCAGTGGGGTGATCGGGATCGCAGATGGTAGGCCCCGCGCCGCGTTCGGCCAATCGCGGGTCAGGACCCCGCCCCGGAACCGCCCGACCTGCCCTGCGTTGGACGGACAAGCGAAAGGAGTTCTCTGATGCCCCCCGCAAACGTGCTGACGCTACAAGATATCGCCCCCGTCACCCATGACACATGGCGGCTGCGGTTCGACCGGCCCGAGGGCTATGACTTTGCCCCCGGACAGGCCACGCATATGGCGCTGGACCGCGATGGCTGGCGCGAGGAGGACCGTCCTTTCACCTTCACCTCGCTGCCCGAGGATGAAGGGCTGGAATTCGTCATCAAATCCTATCCCGATCATGACGGCGTGACCGAACAGATCCCGACCCTGAGCCCCGGCGATCAAGTGCTGGCGGAGCCTGCCGCCGGCGCGATCGAGGATAAGGGTGCGGGCGTGTTCATCGCCGGGGGTGCGGGCATCACGCCGTTCATCGCCATTCTGCGCAACCGCGCGCGCCAAGGCACGCTGGACGGCTGCACCCTGATTTTTTCCAACCCGTGCGAGCGCGACATCATCCTGCGCGAGGAGTTGGAGCAGATGCGCAGCGCCGGGCTGACGACGGTGTTCACCACGACGCAAGAGGACACGGGCACCCTGCCCCATCGCCGCATCGATGCCGCGTTTCTGGATGAGGTGGTAAAGGACAGCGACCAGCCGTTCTATCTGTGTGGTCCGCGCGGGATGGTGAAGGAGATCAAGCAAGTGCTGCTGGACCGGGGCACCCCGGAAGAGCGCATCACGACCGAAAAGGGCTGGGGCTGATCCCGCGCGCCCGGCACGAGCAAAGCCAGACAAGACAAGACAAGACAAGACAAGACAAGGAGCAGAGCATGACCGCCAAAACCGAACGCAATTCCGGCGATCCGTGGAGCGAAGACGACATTGCGCAGCTGCGCCAATTGGCCGAGGAAAACACGCCCACGCGGGTCATCGGGCTGAAGCTGGGCCGAACGCCAGAAGCGGTGCAATCCAAGGCCAGCGCCGAAGGCATTTCGCTCAAGCCCGTGAACCAGAGCCCCTACAACCGTCAGGACGGGTGATCGGCCTCAGTCGCTCGCCAGCCCCTGCGCATCCTCGCCCCGGCTGCGGGCGGCGCGGCGGCGGCGGCGGCGTTCGGACATCTGGCAGTTCACCTCTGCGCCCAGCAGCACGATGAACGCCGAAAGCCACAGCCAAGTCATCATGATGATCGCCCCGGCCAGCGTGCCGAAGGTTTTGTTGTAGCTGGCGAATTCACCGACATAGTAGGAAAACGCGAGCGACCCCAGCAGCCACAGCAGACAGGCCAGCACCGACCCGGTGGTCAGCCAGCGCCAAGTGAATGTCTCGCGCGAGGGGCCGAGCCGGTAGATCACCGTCAGCCCGAACATCGCGATCAGCGCCAATATGGGCCAGCGCAGCCAGTCCACCGCCGTTTCGATCCATGAACTGGCATGCACCACCGACAGGGCCGCCGGGATCACCGCGATCAGCGTCAAGACCAGCACAAAGCCCAGCATCACCCCGAAGGTGAGCGCCAGATTGGTCAGCGTCAGCCGGACGAAGCCGCGTTTTTCCTGTAGGCCATAGGCGACGTTCAGCCCTTCGATCAGGCCGTTCATGCCGCGAGACGAGGACCACAGCGCCAGCGCCAACGAAATCAGCGCGGCAAGCCCCAGCCCGTCTTCGGCTGAGCCGGTGACCTCGCGCGCCTGTGTGAGGATGATGTTCCGGGCTTCGCCGGGCAGAACCTGTCCCACGGCCTCCAACTGTTCCACCACGGCTGTCGGCTCCGTCAGGATACCGGCCAGAGACATGGCAAAGGCCAAGGCGGGAAACACCGCCAGCAGCCCGTAGAACGCGATCCCGGCGGAAAGCAGCGCCAGATGATCCTCTGTCGCCTGCGATTTCACCCGCATCGCCAGATCATACCAGCCACGCCAGCCGTGGCGGGGGAATTCGGTGTCGTCGGCCTCGGGCGCAGACGCAGGCGTGGAGGCAGCGGAGAGATCGGTCATACGGGGCCTTGTCTGTCTCACGGGGATTTGAGTCTCAACGGCGGGTTCCTGCACAGGTTCCTCCAACCGGCGGGTAAAGGGAACCCGTGCCCCTACGATCACGTTCGGCTGTGACCGCCTTGCGCGCCCGATGACCTGTGGCGCGTCCCTACTAAAAGGATCTTCGATGGCCACTTCCCTAGCCGACGATCTGCGCCCCGATGACGGCTCCCACGCGGCGCGCGATATCCTCGATAAACTCGACGATTGCGCGGATAAGGGCCGAAGCCTGACACTGGACGACCTGCTCAGCGCCTTTGGACGGCGCAGTTACGGGCCGGTGCTGGTGGTGACCGGGCTTCTGGGGGCCTCGCCGCTGGGGGCGATCCCGACGCTGCCGTCCCTGCTGGCCCTGATCGGTGCGCTTTATTCCGCGCAGATCGTGCTGGGGCGCGACCGGCTGTGGATCCCCGACATGCTGAAATCGCGCAAGGTGCCTGCGGACAAGCTGGGCCATGCGGTCAAAAAGCTGCGCCCGGTGGCCGATTTTCTGGATCGCTACACCGGACGGCGGCTGGAGGTTCTGGTGCGCGCGCCATCGCAGCGGCTGGCCGGGGCGATCTGTCTGCTGCTGGCGGCCTTGGTCCCGCCACTGGAACTTGTGCCTTTTGCAGCGATGTTGCCGCATGGGGTGATCGCGCTCTTCGGCTTGGCGCTGACGGCGCGGGACGGGGTCATCATGGCGCTGGCGCTCGCGGCGAGCGTGGCCACTGGCTATGCGGCCTATAGTTTCCTGATGTGAGGGGTCGACGCGCGGCCCTAAACCCCGGAGGCACCCGCCTGCGTCAAGCGCGGCACCGCATCGAGCAGGGCGCGGGTCCGAGGGTGGCGCGGCGCGGCATAGACCTGCGCGGTGGGGCCTTCCTCGACAATACGACCTGCCTCCATCACCAAAACCCGGTCGGTGATTGCGCGCACAACGTCCATATCGTGACTGATGAACAGATAGCTCAGGCCGCGATCAGCCTGAAGCCGCGCCAACAGATCCAGCACCCGCCCCCGCACCGACACGTCCAGCGCCGAGACCGCTTCGTCCAGCACCACCAGATCGGGATGAATGACCAGCGCGCGGGCCAAGGCGATGCGCTGGCGCTGCCCGCCGGAGAACTGATGCGGATAGCGGCTGGCATCCTCGGCCATGAGCCCCACGGCGCGCAGGGCATCGACAACCTGCGCTGCCGCGTCTGCGGGGCGTCCGGTCAGGTGGAACGGCTCCGCCACCAGCCGCGCGACCCGCTGGCGCGGATCGAAACTGCCCTGCGGGTCTTGGAAGACCGCCTGCGCGCGACGGCGTTGCGCGGCGGGCATGCTGGGCGATACCGGCGCATCGGCCAGCAGAATGCGCCCCGCGTCGAGCGGCTCCAGCCCCAGCACGGCGCGGGCGAGCGTGGATTTGCCACAGCCGCTTTCCCCCACAAGGCCAAGGCTTTCGCCCCGCCGCAGGGTGAAGCTGACATCGTTCAACGCCCGCACCCGGCGCGGCGCGGTAAAGATACCACGCCCGGTGACGTAATCCTTGCACGCGCCCTCGACCCGCAGCAGCGGCGCGCCTGTGCTGCGTGCGGCGCGCACAGGCCGGTGGCCGGTTGCCGCCAGCAAGCTGCGGGTGTGGGCATGGTCGGGCCGGGTAAGCACCTGCGCCGTCGGGCCCTGCTCCACCAACCGCCCGCGATGCAGCACCGCGACCGTGTCGGCCATCTGCGAGACCACGGCCAGATCATGGGTGATGAGGAGCAGCGCCATGCCTTCCTCCGCCACCAGCCGCCGCAGCAAGGCCAGCACATGCGCTTGCGTGGTGACGTCGAGCGCCGTGGTCGGCTCATCCGCGATCAGCAGGCGCGGACGCAGGGCGATGGCCATCGCGATACAGACCCGCTGCCGCTGCCCGCCTGACAATTCATGCGGATACCGTTCGGGGGGCACCCGGTCAGGGTCGAGCCCGACGCGGATCAGCAGCGCCGCCGCGCGCGCGCGGGCCTCTGCCCGGCTGGCGGCGCGATGAATGCGCAGCGTCTCGGCCACCTGCGCGCCGATGGTCATCAGCGGATCGAGCGCGGTCATCGGCTCCTGAAACACCATGCCGATCTCGCGCCCGCGCAGGCGGGCCATGCGGCGCTCCGGCAAGGTGGTGATCTCCGCCCCGTCCAGCACCACGCCGCCCGTGACCTGCGCGCCCGCAGGCAGCAGGCCCAGGATGGCCAGCGCGGTCATCGATTTACCCGATCCGCTTTCGCCGACCAGCCCCGTTATACGCCCCGGTTCCAGCCGCAGCGACAGGTCTTGCAGCACCGGCTGCCCGCCGAGCCGCACCGTCAGATGATCGAGCGCGATCATTGCACCGCCCGCTGCCGCAGACGCGGATCGAGATGGTCGCGCAGACCGTCACCCATCAGGTTCAGCCCCAGCACCGTCAGCACGATCGCCAGCCCCGGCACGATGGCCAACCGGGGATAGCCGTAGAACAGGGTCTGTGCCTCGGCCAGCATCCGGCCCCAGCTGGCGGTGGGCGGCTGCGCGCCAAGCCCCACATAGGACAGTGCCGCCTCGGCCAGAATGCCCAGCGAAAACTGGATGGTCGCCTGCACGATCAGCAGGCTCGCGATATTGGGCAGGACATGTTCCACGGAAATCCGCGCCGCGCCTTTCCCCGCCAGCCGCGCGGCCAGTATGAATTCGCGCGACCAGATGGTCAGTGCCCCGCCCCGCGCGACACGGGCAAAGACCGGGATGTTAAAAATGCCGATGGCGATGATCGCATTGAGCGCCGAAGGCCCGAAGGCGGCGGTGATCAGGATGGCGATCACCAGCGACGGAAAGGCAAAGATCAGGTCATTGGCCCGCATCAGCAGATCATCGATCCATGTCCCGCGCCGGGCCGCAGCCCACAGCCCCAGCGGCACGCCCAGCCCCGCGCCGATCCCCACCGCCACCAGCGCCACCGCCAACGAGGTGCGCGCCCCGGCCATCAGCAGCGACAGCAGATCGCGGCCCAGATGATCGGTGCCCAGCGGGTGGCTCCAGCCCGGCGCGCGAAGCTTGTCACCGATGGCCAACGCGGCGGGGTCATGGGGCGTCCAGATCAGCGAGATCAGCGCCATGCCAAGCGCCAGCGCCACCAGCGGCGCGCCAAGCCAGAGCGGCAGCGGGAGGCGCGCCCGGCTCATGCCCGGCCCCGGCGGCGCAGGCGCGGATCAACCCACGCATAGGCCAGATCGGTCAGGAAATTCACCATGATGACCGCCGCCACCAACAGCATCACCGTGCTTTCGACAACGATCAGATCGCGCTGGGTGATGGCCTGAAACAGCAGCATCCCAAGGCCGGGCAGAAAGAACACCTTTTCGATGATGACGGCGCCCGCCAGCAAAAACGAAAATTGCAGCCCCATGATGGTCAGCACCGGGATCAGCGCGTTGCGCAGCCCGTGACGCAGCAGCGCGCCGCGTGCGGTCAGGCCCTTGGCCCGCGCGGTGCGGATGTAGTCCTGTCCCGCCGTTTCGATCAGCGCGGAGCGCAGCACCCGCGCAAGGATCGAAGCCTGCGGCAGCGCCAGCGCCACGGCAGGCAGCGTCAGCGACCAGAGCCCGGCGCCAAGCCCCGCGTCCCATCCTGCAAACCCGCCAGAGCGAAACAGCGGCAGCTTTACCGCGAAAATCAGCACCAGCAGCATGGCGAACCAGAAATTCGGCACCGCAATGCCCAGCTGGGTCAGGCCCATCAGCCCGTAATCCGCCGCCCGCCCGCGCAGTGCCGCCGCCGCCAGCCCGACCGGCAGCGCCAGCACCACGGTGAGCGCCAGCGCATACCCCGCCAGCGGCACCGACACCCACAGCCGGTCGCCGATCAGCTGCGCCACCGGCACGCGATAGGAATAGGATTGTCCAAAGTCGCCGCGCAGCATGCCGCCCACCCAATCGAGGTAGCGCAGCGCGATGTTCTGATTAAGCCCGAGGCTGTCGCGCAGCGCGGCCACAGCGGCATCGGTCGCGTTGATGCCCAGCATGGTGCGGGCCGGGTCGCCGGGCACCACTTCGATCAGCGCAAAGACGACAAGGCTGGCCGCGATCAGGGCCAGGGCAAGCGAGGCCAGACGTTTGAGCAAATAGACTGCCATGGGCTCCGGCCGAAGGGGCGGTTTCCTCTTCTTACCGAGGAAACCGCCCAAAGGACCAGCCCCGCGACATGCGCGACCGGGTGGCGCGTGTCAGACGGAAACGGCGCGCAGCACCTCGGCCTTATCGAGCGCGGTCTTTTCGCCCTTCAGCACCACCGCGCCGCGCTTCAGCACGAAGATATCGTCGGCCAGCCCATGCGCGAAATCGAAGCGCTGCTCGACCAACAGGATCGCCATCTGGCCTTCGTCGCGCAGAAACTCGATCACACGGCCAATTTGCTGGATGATGTTGGGCTGGATGCCCTCGGTCGGCTCGTCCAGCAGCAGCAGCTTGGGCCGGGTGATGAGCGCGCGGCCAATGGCCAACTGCTGTTGCTGCCCGCCCGACAAATCGCCACCGCGCCGGTTGGTCATGTCCTTCAGCACCGGGAACAGTTCATAGATCTGATCGGGCACCATGTGGTCGGATTTCGGCAGACAGGCAAAGCCGGTTTCGAGGTTTTCGCGCACCGTCATCAGTGGGAAGATATCGCGCCCCTGCGGAACATAGGCCACGCCCTTCTGCGCCAGCGCGTGCGAGGGCAGGCGCGGCAGCACCTCGCCATCCAGCACGAGATCCCCGCCCGAACGCTGATGCGTGCCGGAAATCGCCTTCAGCAGGCTGGTCTTGCCCACGCCATTGGTGCCCATCAAACAGGTGACGCGCCCGGTGGCGGCGGTGATGTCCACGTCCCACAGGATCTGGCTTTGGCCGTAATGCAGGGTGAGGTTGCGGGTCTCCAGCATGGTCAGCGCCCCAGATACACGTCGATGACGTTTTTATTGCTTGTGACATGGGCGAGGCTGCCTTCGGCCAGCACCGAGCCTTCGTGCAGGACCGTGACTTTACAGTTCAGCTTCTCGACGAAATCCATGTCATGTTCGACGACGACGACGGCGCGGGTCTTGGCGGCCTCTTTCAGGATTTCGGTGGTGTGGTCGCGCTCCGCTGGGGTCATGCCGGCGGCGGGTTCATCGACCAGCAGCAGGCGCGGATCTTGGGCCAGCAGCATGCCGATCTCCAGCCATTGCTTCTGCCCGTGGCTCAGCTCGCCCGCCTTGCGCGTCAATTCAGACGACAGGCCGATCTGCTTGGCCAGTGCCTCGATCCGGGCCGCGCCTTCGTCGGTTTTGCGGTAGAACAGCACCTTCCACGGCTGCCGGTCATTGCGCAGCGCCATGGCGAGGTTTTCGCGCACTGACTGATCCTCGAACACCGTGGGGCGCTGGAATTTCCGGCCCACACCCGCGCGGGCGATCTGGCTTTCGGACATCTTCAGCAGGTTGTCGGAGCGTTCGCCCCAGATCACCCGGCCCTCATCGGGGCGGGTCTTGCCGGTGACGATATCCATAAAGGTGGTCTTGCCCGCGCCATTGGGGCCGATGATCGCCCGCATTTCGGCGGCACCGATCTGAAAGCTGAGGTTATTGATGGCGCGGAACCCGTCGAAGGTGACGGAGACGCCGGAGACTTCGAGCAACGTGCTCATGGCTGTTCCTCCTCGCGCTTGGAGCCTTGATCGGGGCCGAAATCAGCGCCGTGGCGGTCGCTGACGTTGCGGTTGCGCACCATCAGATCCACCAGACCGCCGATGCCCTTGGGCGCGAAGAGCGTCACCAGAACAAAGCTGAGGCCCAGCAGCACCAACCACCAATCCGTCCATTGCACGACATAGACACCCAGATCGATGTCAGGCGCGCCGCCGCCGGTGAACCACGACGACATGAGCGACACGAAGGCCGCGCCGATCACCGCGCCGTAAAGCCGCCCGCGCCCGCCGATGGCGACCCAGACCGCAAGATAGATCGAGGCAATCGGTGCGACCTCCGCCGGGTTGATGATGCCCGCCTGCGGGTAGTAGAGCGCGCCGGCGATGGCGGCGATGATCGCGGTGAGGGTAAAGATGAAGAGCTTATAGCCCTCCACATCGTAGCCCAGAAACCGCACGCGCGCCTCGTCATCGCGAATGCCGCGCACGACGGAGCCGAACTTGCCGGACACCACGAAGGCCGCCAGCAGGTAGCCCAGCCCCAGCGCCAGCGCCGAGGCCCAGAGAAACCACACCGACAACACCGATTGCGGCACGTCGCCCGCCGCGCCCGGCAGGTTTTGCAGGCCCGACAGGCCGTTGTTGCCGCGCAAGCCGCTGTCATTCTGGAACAGGTATAGCGACAGCGCCAGCGTCATCGCCTGCGTCAGGATCGACAGATAGACCCCGGTGACGCGGCTGCGGAAGGCGAGCCAGCCAAAGACCAGCGCCAACAGCCCCGGCACCAGCACGACCATCAGCAATTGCAGCGTGAGACTGTCGGCAAAGCCCCAGACCCACGGAATGTCGGAGCCGCCGACGACGCCAAAGATCTGACTGCCGATGCCGTCGCGGACCTCCAGCGGGGTGGGCGGCAGCGGCGCATTGGCCAGACTGTCGAGCACGATGCCCTTGGTCCGCTCATACATCAGCCACATGCCGATCATGTATCCGCCCAGCCCGAAGAACGCGAAATGGCCAAGGCTGAGGATACCGCAATAGCCCCAGACCAGATCCATCGCGATGGCGATCAGGCACAGGCACAGCGTCTTGCCCAGCGTCTTTATGAAGGAGGTGGAGATGATCCCCAGACCGAAGCCTTCGCCAAGCACCGTGGCGGTGACCGTGAACAACGCCAGCAGCGACAGAAAGATCAGGACCGAAGGGTTGTTGGCGACAAAGGATTTGCGCCGCACCGGCGCGCTCATGGTGAGGCTCATGGGTCAGTCTCCCGCCGCACGGCCCTTGAGGGCGATGATGCCCTTGGGACGGAACTGGATGAATATGATGATGAAGATGATCATGTAGGTCTGCGCGGCGAGCGTGTTCGAGGGGTTCATCCACTCGATGCCCTTTTGCAGGAAGCCGATCATCGTGGCGCCCGCGAGCGTGCCCCAGACATTGCCGACCCCGCCCACGACCACGGTCATGAAGCTTTGCACGATATATTGCTGGCCGATCTCCGATGTGACCTGCGCGAAAAGCCCGATGGCGACGCCCGCGATCCCGGCGATACCGGAGCCAAGCCCGAAGGTCAGCATGTTGATGCGGTCGGGGTTGATCCCCATCGACGAGGCCATGCGCGGGTTCTGCGTCACCGCGCGCACCTCCAACCCCAGCCGGGTGCGGTTCAGGATGAACAGCAGCAGCAGGAAGAAGGTCAGCCCCAGCACGAAGATCGCGATGCGGATATAGCTGATCGACACCACATCGTTGAGCACCCATGCCCCGTCGAGCCAACCCGGCGAGGTCAGAGGCCGCGCCTGCGTGCCAAAGATATTCTTGGCCAACTGTTGCAGCGCGATGGAGATGCCGAACGTCGCCAGCAGCGTCTCCAGCGGGCGGGAATAGAGCCAGCGGATCACCAGCCGCTCCATCGCCACACCGGCGGCAAAGGTCACGGCAAAGGCGAGCGGGATCGCCAGCGCGATGGACAGTGTATAATCGGGCACGAACTGCTGCACGACATAGCCGGTATAGGCGCCCATCATGATGAATTCGCCATGGGCCATGTTGATGACACCCATGACGCCGAAGGTGATGGCAAGTCCGATCGCGGCGAGGAAGTAGATCGACGCCAGCGACAGACCGTCCAGCACCAGATCCAGCACCTGATTGAGCGCCACCTGCGTGCGGATCGCAGCCAGCGTGGCCTCGGCCGCGCCGGTGACTGCGGCGGACGGCTCGACATAGATGTCGTAATAGCCGTGGCTGGCGAGGATCTCCGCGCGGTCTTCGCCGGTAATGCGCGGCGCGGCGCCGCCATCGGCGGCCAGCGCGGCATAGGCGCGGTCGCGGGCCTGCTCGGTATCGAGTTGATGCACCGCGATACCGCCGACGAAGCCCTGCTCAATCGCGGCGATCAGCGCGGCGTTGCGGTCGGCGGTGGAAATGGTCGCCGGGGCCAGATCGGCGGAAACAAGTAGCGCCCAAGCGTCATCCTCGGACAGCGCATCGCTGCCGGGCTCCAATTCTGTCGCGACATTCGCGCCCTCGGGCGGCGGGCCTGCGGTGGCGATGCGGCGGGTGGTCAAAACCGGGTTCAGCGCGCCGCGGCTTTCGACGGACAGTGAGCCGGAAAGGCTTTCGATTGCCGCGATCCGGGCGTCGTCGGTTTCGCCATAGGCGATGGTCAGCAGCCGCTCCAGCGTGGTCATGCGCGCGGCCAGCACGGGGTCGTCCTCGGTTTCCAGTGCGGCGCGGAGCGGCTCCAGATGGGAGGCATCGGGCGCGCGGTCGATCCCGGCCAGCGCCTCGCGGCGGCGGGCGGGGTCGGTATCGGTCAGCTGGAATTTCACCAGCGCCGCACCGATCAGTTCGCGCACCCCGGAATTGGGCCGGATCTGATCGAGATCATCCTCGTTCACCACCGCGACCTGATCACCGCTCGACAGTTCGATCAGCGCGGCTTGGTCGTCGCCCTGTTCCTCGATGGCGTAGAACAGGCCGTCGGGTTCATGCAGATACAATTCCCGGTCGCCCCAGACCTGCAAGAACACCGGCACGCCGGGCAGCCCGCTGGCGGTGATCTCGTCGATCACGGCACCGATGGTCCGGCGCGACGGCTTGGCGATGTCATCCGCGAAACGCTGCAACAGCGCCTGAAGATCAGTCAGCGCGGGGCTCTCGGCATCGGCGGCGGCAGGATCGGCGGCGGCAGGATCGGCGGTGGCATCGGCAGTGGTGTCAGGCGCGACGATCCGGGCGACACCGGCGGCGGGGGCCGGGTCCTGCTGCGCGGCGGCGGGCACCATGCCGGCAAACAGCCACAGGCAGAGCACCGCAAGCAAACGGGCGTGTCGGGTCATGGAAAATGTCTTTTCGGGCTGGAGCTGGGGATCACGACCGCCGCATCGGGCACCACGGCACCGGCACAGGCATAAGCGGCGGTTGTGAGGGCTCGACCGGGCGGGACAAACGGCCCCGCCCGGCGCGTGTCAGCGGGCGATCAGTAGTTCGACTTGATCTGCACGCAGGTGGAGGTCTCGGTGTTATACATACCGCATTCCAGTTCCTGCCAATCGGACTTCAGCACCGCGGATTCGGGCAGGAAGTCGGTCCATGCATCGCCCGGCACTTCTTCGGTCTGGGAGATGATGTCGAACTGGCCATCCTCGAGGATCTCACCGATCAGGACCGGCTTGGCGAGGTGGTGGTTGGGCAGCATGACGGCGGTGCCGCCGGTCAGGTTCGGCACTTCGAGGCCATACATCTCGGCGCGCACGGCATCGACATCGGTGGTGCCGGCCGCTTCGACCGCCTTCACCCACATGTTGAAGCCGATCATCGTCGCTTCCATCGGGTCGTTGGTCACACGCTCTTCACCCGCGTATTCCTTCCATGCCGCGACGAATTCGTCGTTGGCGTCGGATTCGGCGGACTGGAAGTAATTCCACGCGGCGAGGTGACCGACGAGGTTGGAGGTGTCGAGCCCCGACAGTTCCTCTTCACCGACCGAGAAGGCCACGACGGGGATGTCATCGGCGGACACGCCAGCGGCGGCCAGCTCCTTGTAGAAGCCGATATTCGCGTCACCGTTGATGGTAGAGATCACGCCGACCTTTTTACCATCGGCGCCCAGTGCCACGACATCGGCGACGATCTTGGACCAGTCGGAATGGCCGAAGGGGGTGTAGTTGACGAAAATGTCCTCTTCCGCGATGCCCTTGTCCTTCAGGTAGGCCTCGAGGATCTTGTTCGTAGTGCGCGGGTAGACGTAGTCGGTGCCGAGCAGGGCGAATTTTTCAACGCCCAGTTCATCAAGGAAATAATCGGTGGCCGGAATCGCCTGCTGGTTGGGGGCGGCGCCGGTGTAGAACACGTTCTTGGAGCTTTCTTCGCCCTCATACTGAACGGGGTAGAACATCAGGCCGTTGAGTTCTTCGATCACCGGCAGGACGGATTTACGGCTGACGGACGTCCAGCCGCCAAAGATCACATCGACCTCCTGCACGGACAGAAGCTCGCGCGCCTTTTCGGCAAAGAGCGGCCAGTCGGATGCGGGATCGACGACCACGGGCACCAATTGCTCGCCGAGCAGGCCGCCTTTGGCGTTCTGCTGCTCGATCAGCATCAGCACGGTGTCTTTCAGCGTGGTCTCGGAAATGGCCATCGTGCCGGACAACGAATGCAAAACACCGACATTGATGTCGGCCTGCGCCATCGGCGCCAGTGCCCCGGTCATGGCGACAGTGGCCAAAAGTTTTTTAATCATATCACATTTTCCCCTGTTCGTGCGCCTCTCCCAATTCGAGACGCGACGCTAGGGGTATGAAAAAATCGAGCCGGGGCGTCTCGGATTCGTGGCTTATTTCCCGTGAACAGCCGCAGAAATCGCCCGAAAAATGAACAACGGCCTCATAATTTGGCATAAATGCCCGATTATGAGGCCGTTTGAGGACATGCGACTATAGCCCGAGGTTCAGAACCTGCCCCGGCAGATAGAGGACGATCGCAGGAAACGCGATCAGCCCCGCGATGGTCAGCGCATCGGCCACGAAGAACGGCGCGGTGCCGCGGAACACATCCTGCACCGAGATATCAGGCCGCACGCCCGCCACCACAAAGCAATTGAGTCCGATAGGCGGCGTGATGAGACAGAGCTCCGCCATCTTGACCACGATGATGCCGAACCAGATCGCGCAGCCGATGTCGTTCATCCCGAAAGCGCTGTCCGCCGCCGAGACGCCGACCCCGCCATTGAGCGCGATCACCGCCGGAAACACGATAGGCAGCGTCAGCAACAGCATTCCGATTGCATCCATGAACATCCCCAGCACGGCATAGGCCAGCAGGATCAGGATGAAGGTCATCATCGGGGACTGTTCCAGCCCGCCGATCCAGTCGGAAAACGCGCCCGGCAGATCGGCAAAGCCCAGAAACCGGACATAGATCAGCACGCCCCAGATGATGGTAAAGATCATCACCGACAGTTTTGCGGTTTCCAGCAGTGCGGATTTAAACTCCCGCCAGCGCATCCCGCGCACCAGCGCGATGACAAAGATCAGGAACGCACCCAGCGCCCCGCCTTCGGTCGGCGTGCCCCATGCATCCCCGCCGAACGGGTTGTAGATGAACAGGATGATGAGCAGGATCACGGCAAAGATCGGCAGCGCGCCGGGCAGCGCGCGGAACCGGTCGCCCCATGTGAAACCCCGCACCGGGGGGCCGAGCTTCTTCCAGACCATCGCCATGATGACGACCATCGAGCCGTAGATCACCGCCGAGAACGCCCCCGGCAGGAACCCCGCAAGCAGCAGCGCGCCCACGTCCTGTTCGACGATGATCGCATAGATCACAAGGATCGCGGACGGTGGGATCAGCGAGGCCAGCGTGCCCGCCGCGGCCACCACCCCGGCGGCGAAGCGGCGGTCATAGCCTTCTTCCAGCATCTCGGGGATGGCGATGCGCGCGAACACGGCAGAGGTGGCGACGGACGCCCCCGACACGGCGGCAAAACCGGCGGTGGCAAAGACGGTGGAGACGCCAAGCCCGCCCGGCAGCCAGCCGACCCAGCGCTTCGCTGCGGTGAACAGCGCCTTGGTCAGCCCCGCGTAATAGGCCAGATAGCCGATCAGGATAAAGGTCGGGATCAGCGACAGCGCCTGACTTGCGACCTTGGAATGCGGCACCTGCCCGGCGGTCTTGGTCGCCACGGTCAGGGCCCATGTGAATTCCGCCGGGTCGTAGCCCTTCTTCGACCAGAAAATCCAGATCAGCCCGATCATGCCGCACATGGCGGCGGCAAAGGCCACCCGCGTGCCCAGCACGACCAGCAGCAGCAGGATGCCGGTGACGATCAATCCAATATCGAGCGGTTCCATCAGCGCAGCCCCCGCCGGTCAGTCATTGTGTCATCCGCGTCATCGAAGCCGGACACGGTTTCGGCCTCGGCGGCGGCTTGGGTCGCGGCATCCTCGATCAGCGGCACGGCCACCGGCTCGCTCAGGCCCAGCACGATGGCGCGGCCATAGGCCCAGAGTTGCAGCGTCAAGCGCAGGCACAGCACCGCCAGCGCCACCGGCACGACTAGCTTTGCAGGCCAGAGCGGCAGCCGAATGTCAAAGCTCGAATCACGGCTCCACATCGGCTGGGAGAAATCGAAACTGCGGGCGAAATGCGCCCAGCTGCCCCAGACCAGCAGCACGGCGAGGATCAGCACTACCAGCGTCGACAGAAATTCGACGCTCCACAACGCGCGGCCCTTCAGGTTACCCACGACGATATCCATGCGGATATGGCCGCCCAGCCGCTGCACATAGGCCACCCCGAACACCGCGATCACCGGCATCGCCTGCTGAATCCAGTCGACATAGCCGGGCAGCGGTTGGTTCAGCGCATGGCGCCCACCGACGCTCAACACCGCCAGCAGCATAAGCGAGAACACCGCCAGCCCGGAGACCAGCGCCATTACGGTTTCGATACGGAACAGGGTCCGGTCAAGCCGGCTCAGGGTCGAGCCGTCCTCAAGGACGGATGAGGCACCTGCCATCGGCGCGTCTCCTTGGCTGTGCGGTGAAGCGGAAGTAGGGTCAGCGAAGGCGGGGCAGGCACGCGATCTCCGCGCCCCTGCCCCGGTTCGTCAGGCGGGATTAGCTGCCTTCGGCCAGCTTACCCTGCACGAGGTCCAGCAATTCCTGCGCAGGCAGACCACGGGCGGAGTTTTCTTCGACCCATGCGGTCGCGGCAGGGCCGGCCACACGCTCGCGGAATTGCTCCAGCGCCGCGTCGTCAAAGGTCACCTGCTCGATGCCCTTATCGTCTAGCAGCGGGCCCCATTTGGCCATCGTCTCGTCGTTGTAATAGGTGATGTAATGGTCGAGCGCCTCATCGACGGAGCCCAGAAGCGCCTCGCGGTGTTCGTCGCTCAGATCGTCGAGCGCATCGGTGTTCACCACCACCGGGCAGTTCACGGTGCCGGGATCGAGATTGGTGGTCCACCATGTCGCGTTCTCGACGGTGCCGAAGGACATATGCGCATGCGGCGCAAAGGACGCGGCCTTGATCACGCCGCTATCCATCGCCTGACGCACCTCGGACGCGGACATGGACGTCGGCACGGCACCAACGGCGGACATTGCCTCCCCGATGCCGCCTGTGGCGCGGACCTGAAGCCCCTCGAAATCCTCAAGGCTCTTGGGCGCGTCGCCCAGCCCTACGATATTGTATTGCGGCATCGGCGAAGGCATCAGCAGCGTGGCGTTCCAGCGCGCCAGATCCTCCTGCACCGCCGGGTGCGCATAGACGGCCTGGCTCAGCTCCACCTCGGTCTCAAGGCTGTCGACACCGAGGAACGGCAGTTCCAGCACGGTGATCGAGGGGTTCTTGTCCGCGTGATAGCCCGCACAGAACTGGGCCATCTCGAACGCGCCGATGGAAATGCCATCGAGGTTCTCGGTGTTCTTGCTCAGCCCGCCATAGGACAGGTTCAGGGTGAATTCGCCATTGGTCTTTTCGCTCACCAATTCCGCGAGCTTCTCGACATGCTCGGTAAAGGCGCGACGCTTGCCCCAGAGCGAGACGTTCCATTCGGTCGCCATCGCCTCGGTGGCAAAGGCAACGGTCAGCGCGGCGGTGGCCGCTGCGGTCAGCATCTTGGTCATGTAGTCCTCCCAAACTGATGGCGCGGCTCTTTTCCGCGCTCATATGACCGAAAGCCTAGCGGCCCCCCTGCCATCGGGAAAGAATAAATCCTGGCGCTTTGTGCCTGATCTTGCGGCATCTTGCGCCAGAACGAGGCAAGCGGCCCGGCGCCGCCAGTTGCAAATAATTCTCAACTGCATTGACACGCGCCGTAACTCGATCATAGTCCGCAGCTAAGTTGCCCCCCGACCGGTCCTGACCGCGCGACCAGAAAGCGAAGCCCAATGCCCCGCCAGATCGCCCTGCCCCTGATCCGCTCCCTCCTTGCCGCGATGGCTCTTGCGATCGCCGCCACGCTGCCCGCCCGCGCCGCCGATGACGCCCCACGGCTGAAGGTCGCCACGACCTTTACCGTGATTGCCGACATGGCCCGCAATGTGGCGGGCGATCTGGCCGACGTGGTTTCCATCACCAAGCCGGGTGCTGAGATCCATAATTATCAGCCGACCCCGCGCGATATCCTGTCGGCGCGTGATGCCGATCTGGTCCTGTGGAACGGTCTTAATCTGGAACTGTGGTTCGCGCAGTTCTTTGAAAACATGGGCGAGGTGCCGTCGGTTGTGATCTCGGACGGGGTCGAGCCCATCGGCATCGGCGAGGGCCCCTATTCGGGCAAACCGAACCCCCATGCATGGATGGCCCTGAGCGGTGCGGAAATCTATGTCGACAACATCGCACGTGCGCTGGCCGAGCATGACCCCGACAACGCCGCCGCCTATCGCGCCAATGCCGAAAGCTACAAGGCCCGGATCGCGGAGGCGCTCGCCCCGCTGCGTGCCCGGATCGAGGCGATCCCCACCGCGCGTCGCTGGCTTGTCACCTCGGAAGGCGCGTTTTCCTACCTCGCGCGCGATTTCGGCATGCAGGAGTTGTATCTGTGGCCGATCAACGCCGATGGTCAGGGCACGCCGCAGCAGGTGCGCCGGGTGATCGACGCGGTGCGCGCGCATGACATCCCGGCAGTATTTTCCGAAAGCACCGTCTCCGCCCGCCCGGCCGAGCAGATCGCCCGCGAAACCGGCGCGCGCTATGGCGGGGTGCTTTATGTCGACAGCCTCAGCGCGGCGGATGGGCCGGTGCCGACCTATCTCGATCTGCTGCGGGTCACCGTCGAAACCATCGCGCAGGGGCTGGAACAATGAGCCTCGATTTCACGCCCTCCGCCGCCGCGTCCCAGTCAGGGCTGGTCGTCGACGACATCACGGTCACCTATCGTAACGGCCACACCGCGCTGAACGACGCCAGTTTCGACATCCCGCGCGGCACGATCACGGCGCTGGTCGGGGTCAATGGCGCGGGAAAATCGACGCTGTTCAAGGCGATCATGGGCTTCGTCCGGCTTGCCAAGGGGGAGATCACCATTCTGGGCCAGCCGGTGCGCGCGGCGCTGAAAGCGAACCTTGTGGCCTATGTCCCGCAATCGGAGGAGGTCGACTGGTCCTTCCCGGTCTTGGTCGAAGACGTGGTGATGATGGGCCGCTATGGGCATATGGGACCGCTGCGCCGGGCCCGGGCCGCTGACCGGGCGGCGGTGACACGCGCGCTAGAGCGGGTCGGCATGGACGCGTTCCGCCACCGCCAGATCGGTGAATTGTCCGGCGGCCAGAAGAAACGGGTGTTCCTTGCGCGGGCGCTGGCGCAGGATGGGCAGGTCATTCTGCTGGACGAGCCGTTCACCGGCGTCGACGTCAAGACCGAGGATCAGATCACCCAGTTGCTGCGCGACCTGCGCGACGAGGGCCGGGTGATGCTGGTCTCCACCCACAATTTGGGCTCGGTGCCGGAATTCTGCGATCGCACCGTCCTGATCCGGGGCACCGTACTGGCCCATGGGCCGACCGCCACGACCTTCACCCATGACAATTTGCAGGATGCCTTTGGTGGGGTGCTGCGGCATTTCACGCTGGGCGGCTCGGAACTGCACCACGACGACGATCACGACACCCGGCAAATCACCGTGCTGTCGGACGACGAGCGGCCTTTCGTGATGTATCACGAACAGGACGAGCCCGCGTCACAGACGCCCGACGCGCCCGCCGAGGCGACACCGGCGGACACGGAGCCGAAGCGATGACCCGCCGCTTGGCCACGTCCACGCCCCGCACCCCCGGCACCGGACCTGCGCGCCTAGCACAGACTGCGGCGCGCGGTGCCCGCAGATCGCGGCAGGAGCGCGCGTAATGATCGATCTTCTGCTGATGCCGTTCAGCTACGGCTACATGTTTTCCGCGATCTGGGTGTCGGCGCTGGTGGGCGCGGTCTGCGCGTTTTTGTCGGCCTTTCTGATGCTGAAGGGCTGGTCGCTGATCGGCGACGCGCTGAGCCATTCGATCGTCCCCGGCGTCGCGGGGGCCTATATGCTGGGCCTGCCATTTGCGCTCGGCGCATTTTTGTCGGGCGGACTGGCAGCGGCGGCGATGCTGTTTCTGTCCCAGCGCACGGGGCTGAAGGAGGACACCGTGATCGGCCTGATCTTTACCTCCTTCTTCGGGCTGGGGCTGTTCATGGTGTCGCTATCGCCGGTTTCCGTCGACATTCAGACCATCACGCTGGGCAATATACTTGCGATCTCCCCCGCTGATACCGCGCAGCTTGCCGTCATTGGCGTGGTGACGCTGGCGGTGCTGACTTGGAAATGGAAAGACCTGATGGTCACCTTCTTTGACGAAAGCCACGCATGGTCCATCGGGTTGAACCCGACCCGGCTGAAAGTGCTGTTCTTTGCGCTGCTCGCCGCGTCGACCGTGGCCGCGTTGCAGACAGTGGGCGCGTTTCTGGTCATCTCGCTTGTCGTTACGCCCGGCGCCACCGCCTATCTGCTGACCGACCGGTTTCCGCGATTGATTACGCTGGCGGTGCTGATCGGGGCGGTGACCTCGGCGGTCGGGGCCTATGCGAGCTTTTTCCTCAATGGGGCGACCGGCGGCATCATCGTGATCCTGCAAACGCTGCTCTTCCTTGCGGCATTCGTCTGGGCGCCCAAGCATGGAGTGCGCGCGGCGCGGGCCCGGGCACGCGCGGCGCTGACGGACCCGACACCCCGCACGCCGGGAGCGCGGCCATGATCGAGACGCTGATCCTGCCGTTCCAGTTGCCGTTCATGCAGCAGGCCTTTGCCATTGCAGGCATCGTGGCCATGCCTTGCGCCCTGCTCAGTTGTTTTCTGGTGTTGAAGGGCTGGTCCCTGATGGGCGACGCGGTGAGCCATGCCGTGCTGCCGGGGATTGTGCTGGCCTATCTGTTGGGCCTGCCGCTGGCCATCGGGGCCTTTGCCGCCGGGATCGGGTGTTCGCTTGCGGTCGGGTATCTGGACCGTAACAGCCGGATCAAGCAGGACACGGTGATGGGGATCGTATTTTCCGGCATGTTCGCGCTGGGACTGGTGATGTATGTGGCCATCCCCACGGAAATGCATCTCGATCATGTGCTGTTCGGCGACATGCTGGGCACCTCGGCCGCCGATCTGATCGAAGTCGGAACCATCGCGCTGGTCATCACCGTGCTGATCGCCGTGTTCTGGCGGGATCTGGTGCTGCATGCCTTTGACCCCGCGCAGGCGCGCGCCTCCGGGCTGCGCACCGGGTGGCTGCATTATGGCCTGCTGGGCGGGCTGTCTCTGACCATCGTGGCGGCGCTGACGGCGGTGGGGATCATCCTGTCGGTGGCGCTTCTGATTGCGCCCGGCGCGACGGCGTTTCTGCTGGTCCGGCGGATCGGAACGATGCTGCTAACGGCGGTCGCCATTTCGGTCGGGGCATCGCTGACCGGGGTCTACGCGAGCTTCTACCTCGACAGTGCGCCCGCACCGACGGTGGTGTTGACGATGACGCTGCTGTTCGTGCTGGCCTTCATCCGCGCGGCACGGCGGCGCAGCAGTGCCGAACGGCAGCTGCGCGAAGCGTGATCACTCGCGCTCCTCGTCAGGTTTTACGCCCCACATGGCCGAGGTTGGCGCCCATCCGGTGTAGCCGTCGGCGGTGATCCGGCACCAGCCGCCCGCGCATTCGCCAAGCCGGGCGATCACGCCCGCCTGTGCCCGGGCAACGACCGGCGCGCCTGCTTCGGGCTGGGCGCGCAGGTCCAGCATCTCGGCCTCCACCACCACCGTGCGCACGCCGGAGATCAGAGAATAATGCACCCAGCCCCCGGCACCGTCGCGGTCGTGCACCCGGCGCCAGTGGCCGAATTCGGCGGTTACCTCCAACGGCATGTCGCGCCGCTTGAACACCCAGTCGATCCGGTGCGTCAGGGACGGTCCCCGCCGCACATTGCCCTCTGACGCCTTTAGCGAAACGTAGCGCGGCAGCGGCAGGTTGGTGACCGGGCCGCGGTCTTCGGCCTTGGCCGGGGCGGAGGCCGCCGCGTCAGGCGCAGGTGCGGGCTCGGCGGGCGCGGGCTGCGCTGCGGGGGTCGGCGACGTGCCGGGTGCGGGCGTGGGGGGGGACGTGGATGTTTCCGCATCCGGGCCACGCTCGGGATTGGGGGCTGGGCGTTGATCCGCCTGCGGCGCGGGTGCCGATTGCTGCGCCTGCACCGCGGACACCGCCGTCCCGCCCGCGACCGCACCGAGAATCGCCAAGACCCGGAGGACCGTTCCTGCCTGTGGCCACATGCCAAACCGCTCTTTCTCAAGGTTTTCCACGGTGCCGCCGCTTGTGCTGCCCGCCGTTTGCCAGCAATCTGCCACCGCAAAGCAAGACCGGACAAGCCCGAGGAGGTTCGCCATGCCAGCCCAGCGCCTGAGTGTTGTCGTCACGCGACGGTTGCCCGACGCGGTCGAGACCCGGATGAAGGAGCTGTTCGACGTCGAACTGCGCGACGATGACGCCCGCATGAGCCGCGAGGAACTGGTCGCCGCCATGCGCCGGGCCGATGTGTTGGTGCCCACGATCACCGACCAGATCGATGCCGGGCTGATCGGACAGGCGGGGGACCGGCTGAAACTGATCGCCAACTACGGCTCCGGGGTCGACAATGTGGATGTGGCCACCGCCCGGCAGCGCGGCATTCTGGTCTCGAACACCCCCGGCGTCACGGTGGAGGACACCGCCGACATGACCATGGCGCTGATCCTCGGCGTCACCCGGCGCATCCCCGAAGGGCTGGCTGTCATGCAATCGGGGCAATGGGGCGGCTGGGCGCCGACCGCATTTCTGGGCGGACGGGTCGGCGGACGGCGTCTGGGCATTCTGGGCATGGGGCGGATCGGGCAGGCCACGGCCCGACGCGCACGGGCCTTCGGAATGCAGGTGCATTACCACAACCGACAGCGGCTCCGCCCCGAAATCGAGCAGCCGCTGGAAGCGACCTATTGGGAAAGCCTCGATCAGATGGTGAGCCGGATGGACGTGGTGTCGATCAATTGCCCGCATACGCCGTCTACCTTCCACCTGATGAACGCCCGGCGGCTGAAGCTGATGAAGCCCGGCGCCGTCATCGTAAACACGTCGCGGGGCGAGGTGATCGACGAAAACGCCCTGACCCGCCAACTGCGCGCCGGGGAACTGGCCGGGGCCGGGCTCGATGTCTACGAACACGGGACCGAGGTGAACCCCCGCCTGCGCGAACTGCCGAACGTCGTTTTGCTGCCGCATATGGGGTCCGCCACCGTCGAAGGGCGGCTGGAGATGGGCGAGAAGGTGATCATCAACATCAAGACCTTTGCCGATGGGCATCGCCCGCCCGATCTGGTCGTGCCGTCGATGCTGTAAGGGGCCGCCCGCATCGGCCCCTTTCGATTGGGCGGGCGATGCTGACAGCACCCCCTGCCCTGCGCAATGCCGCCACAGTATGACACCCCGCCTGCCCGGTCTGCGGACCTTGCGCGCGGGTCGTCACACACCGCGCGTGGGCTGACGGCCCCCCGGGCAAACCCACCTTCGCCGAGTGCGCAATCACGCTCCCCCCACGGAACCTTCGCGTCCCGTCCGAGTTGTGAAAACAGACACTCACAGGAGGTTACCATGCTCGGTTGGGCTCTTACGTTCCTCGTTATCGCCATCATCGCCGGCGTGCTCGGCTTTGGTGGGATCGCATCCGCTTCGGCAGGCATCGCGCAGATCCTGTTCGTTGTTTTCCTTGTCCTTTTCGTGGTCGCGCTGATTGCGAAATTCGTGCGCGGCAGGCCCTCGGTCTGACCTGATTGAACGCGCCGCCTGACAAGGCTGCACCACATGACCGCGCTCCGGTTGTCCGCTGTGACGCCGGAGCGCGAGACCCTTCACACAACCAAGAGGAGTTATTCCGATGAATTGGGATACCGTCGAAGGCAACTGGAAACAGATGAAAGGCAAAGCCCGCGAACAGTGGGGTGAGCTGACCGATGATGACCTTGACCGGGCCGCGGGCAACCGCGAGCAGTTGGAAGGCATCATTCAAGAACGCTACGGCCAGACCCGCGAAGAAGCGCAACGGTCCGTAGACCAGTGGCTGGAGCGCCATAGCTGAGCGCCGCAATCTGCCTTGCGGAGCCGCTATCCGCTGCTTCACCGGGAACGGTCGCCTTGGGAGGGGCGGCCGTTTTCCATATTTGGGGCTGCCCCATCCGCCCCGAACCCCAGCCTATCCGCCCCCATTCGCCCTTGATCCGAGCGGCCACACAGGGCAAGGCCAAGGCTCCATGATCGAAGGAGCGCACGGCACATGGCCTTTTCACTCGCCACCTGGAACATCAACTCCGTCCGGCTGCGGGCCGAACTGGTCGCGCGGCTCCTGCGCGAGGAACTTCCCGATGTGCTGTGCCTGCAGGAATGCAAAAGCCCCGTCGAAAAGATCCCCCATGATGTGTTTCGGGCGCTCGGCTATGACTACATGATCGCGCGCGGGCAGAAGGGCTACAACGGCGTCGCCATCCTGTCGAAGCTGCCGATGGAGGATGCCGGGGAGCAGGACTTCGCCGCGCTGGGACATGCCCGCCACGTCGCCGGGCGGCTGGAAAACGGCGTTACCATCCATAATTTCTACGTCCCCGCCGGTGGCGATGTCCCCGACCGCGAGGTGAACGTCAAATTCGGTCAGAAGCTCGATTACCTGACCGAAATGCGAGATTGGTTTCACGCCACCCCGCCGGAGAAAGCTATCCTGGTGGGGGATCTGAACATCGCCCCGCGCGAAGATGACGTCTGGTCCCACAAGCAATTGCTGAAGATCGTCAGCCACACGCCGACCGAGGTGGAGCATCTGGGGCAGGTTCAGGATGCGGGCGCGTGGGTCGACATCACCCGTCAGGACATCCCGCAAGGGCAGCTTTACAGCTGGTGGTCCTACAGGGCAAAGGACTGGGACGCGGCGGATAAGGGACGCCGGCTCGATCATATCTGGGCCACACGCGACATCGCGGCGGCGGGCCATTCGAGCCGGGTGCTGCGCCCCGCGCGCGGATGGGAGAAGCCGTCGGATCACGCGCCGGTCTTTGCCAGTTTCGACCTGTAACCTCCGCACGAGGGGCCCGGTCCGCAGGGATGGGGCCATGCCTTGCAACGTTGGCATGTTTACTCCATCTACCGTAGGCAACTGACAGCTATCCGATGGAGCCTTTCTGATGCTGGAATTCGGCCAAAGCCCCGCCGCGTCCGCCCCCGGCGGCGCGCAGACCGACCTGATCAAGGACGGCACCGAAGCGACCTTCATGGCCGATGTGGTCGAAGCGTCGCAGGAGGTGCCCGTCATCGTCGATTTCTGGGCCCCGTGGTGCGGCCCGTGCAAGACGCTGGGCCCCGCGCTCGAAGCGGCGGTCACCGCCGCCAAGGGCAAGGTCCGCATGGTCAAAATCGACGTGGACCAAAACCAGCAGGTCGCGGCCCAACTGCGCATCCAATCTATCCCGACCGTCTATGCCTTCCATCAGGGTCAGCCCGTCGATGGGTTTCAGGGCGCGGTGTCCCCGGGGGAGATCACGGCCTTTGTCGAGCGTGTCGCCGCGCTGGCCGGTGACGGCGGTCTGGCCGACGCGATCGAAGCCGCCGAGGCGATGCTGGCCGAAGGCGAAGCCGCCGACGCCGCTGAAACCTTTGCCGCGATCCTCGAAGAAGATCCCGCCAATGCCGCCGCCTATGGCGGTCTGATCCGCGCCCATCTGGCACAAGGTCAGATCGAGCAAGCCGAGGCATTGGTGCAGGACGCCCCGGCCGCGATTTCCGGCAGTGCCGATGTCGAAGCAGCGCGCGCCCAAATCGCCCTGCTGCGTCAGGCCGAGAACGCCGGTCCCACGGCCGAGCTTCAGGCCCGCGTCGACGCCGATCCTGCCGATTTGCAGGCGCGGTACGACTACGCACAGGCGCTCCATGCCAACGGTCAGGTCGAAGAGGCCGTGGATCAGTTGCTGGAGGTGTTCCGCCGGGATCGCGAGTGGAACGATGCCGCCGCGAAGACCCAGCTTTTCACCATTTTCGACGCGCTCAAACCGCAGGATCCGGTTGTTCTGAAGGGACGGCGGAAGCTGTCCTCGATGATCTTCGTCTGAACCTGACGCAACCCGCCTCCTGCGCCGTTGTCGTGCGTGGGGGGCGGGCTAGTTCTGCCTCATGTTTTCCGCTGCTGACCTGCCGGCGTCGATCCCGGTCTTTCCCCTTCCCGGTGCGCTGCTTTTGCCGCGCGCGCGGCTGCCGTTGCATATTTTCGAGCCGCGCTATCTGGCCATGCTCGACGACACGCTGAAAACCAGCCACCGGCTGATCGGCATGGTGCAGCCCCTCCAGACCCCGGAGGGCCGGAAAAACCGCCTGCACCGGATCGGCTGCGCCGGGCGCGTCACCGGGTTTTCCGAAACCGAAGATGGCCGCTATATGATTACGCTGAGCGGCATTTCGCGATTTCGCATGCTGCGCGAGGTCGAAGGCTTCGCCCCCTATCTGAAGGCCGATGCAGATTGGGCCGGGTTCGACCGCGATCTGGGCCGGACGGAGCATGACCCCGACTTGGATCGCGACGCTTTCCTTGGCCTGCTCGGGCGCTATTTTGCGGCGCAGGAGCTCAACACCGACTGGGACAGCCTGCACGAGGCCGACGAGGAGTTGCTGATCAACTCCATCTCGATGCTGTGCCCCTTCGATGTGGAAGACAAACAGGCACTGCTGGAGGCCCCCGACCTGGTGACACGTCGCGAGACGCTGATTACCCTGTTGGAGTTTGCCCTGCGGGGCGGTGATGAGGAAAGACTGCAATGAACGACCACGACGCAGCGGGCCCCAGCCCCTCCCCGGAGCATCATCCCGATGGCGTGCCGAAATTCGACCGCCGTATGCTGGAAAGCCTCGTCTGCCCGCGCACGCAGCAAGTGCTGATCTATGATGCCGACGCGCAGGAGCTGATTTCCCGCGCCGCGCATCTGGCCTACCCGATCCGCAACGGCATCCCCGTGATGCTCGTGGACGAGGCGCGCGAGATCGATTGATCCCGCGGCCCCGGTCCGCTGTCGGTTCAGATAAGACCTTCGGCGCGAAACAGATCCGCAAGGCTGGTCTCAGGGCGCGCGCCGAAATGGCCGATCACCTCGGTGGCGGCGACGCAGCCCATGCGCCCGCAGGTGGCCAGAGGCTGCCCGGTGGCCAGCCCGTAAAGGAACCCTGCCGCGAACTGATCGCCCGCGCCGGTCGCATCGACGGGCACTTGACGGGTGACGGGCACGGAAATCCGTTCCTCCCCCCGGATCAGCAGCACGTCGTCGCCGGACCGGGTGCAGACCGCCAGCCGGGTGTCCTTCGCCGCGCGGTTCAGCGCGGTTTCCAGATCGCAGTCATAGAGCGCGGCCCATTCGTGCCCGTTGCCGATGACGTAATCCAGCTCCCCCACCAAACGCTGGAAATCCTCGCGGTGGCGCGTGGCGCAGAAGGGGTCGGACAGGGCGATGCCCGCCTGCCCGCCTGCCGCGCGGCAGACCGCAGCCGCTCGCTCGAACGCGGCTTTCCCCTGCGGTTTGTCGTAGAGATAGCCCTCGAGGAACAGGATCTCCGTGCCGCCGGCGACCGCATCGGTCACGTCATCGGGCCCCAGATCGGCGGAAATGCCCAGATAGGTGTTCATCGACCGCTCGCCATCGCCAGAGACGAAGATCATCGAGCGCGAGGTCGGCAGTTCGGCAGATGCGACCGGCGCGTTGACGAAATCGGTGCCGCCCTCGTTCATGCTTTTGGCGTAGAACTGCCCTAGCGCGTCGTCGGCCACCCGCCCGATAAAGCCGGTTTTCAGACCCAGATTGCCCAGACCGGCCAGCGTGTTGGCGACCGAGCCGCCCGCGGCCTGACGCCGCTCCGTCATCGCGCCATACAGCATTTCGCCGCGCTCGCGCTCGACCAGTTGCATGATCCCTTTCTGGATACCCATCAGGTCCAGAAAGCTGTCGTCACACTGGGTCAGCACATCGACGATGGCATTGCCGATGCCGACGACGCGGTAGGTCTTGTCACTCATTGGGTCTTGTCCTCGAATAGGCAGATGTCGCGGATCAGGCAGGTCGGGCATTGCGGCTTGCGCGCCTTGCAGTGGTATCGACCATGTAGGATCAGCCAGTGATGGGCGTGATGCTGGTATTCGGCGGGCACCTGATCCTCGACGTTGCGCTCGACGGCGACGACATCGCGGCCCGGTGCCAGCCCGGTGCGGTTGGCCACACGGAAAATATGGGTATCGACCGCCTGCGCTGGATAGCCCCACCACATGTTGAGCACCACATTCGCGGTTTTGCGCCCCACACCCGGCAGCGCCTGAAGCGCCGCGCGGCTCGAAGGCACGACGCCGCCGTGTTCCTCGACCAGAATGCGCGACAGCTTGATCACGTTCTTGGCCTTGTTGCGGTAGAGCCCGATGGTCTTGATATGCTCGATCAGGCCTTCTTCGCCCAATTCCAGCATCTTTTCCGGGGTGTCGGCGATCTTGAACAGTTCGCGCGTGGCACGGTTCACCCCGGCATCCGTCGCCTGCGCCGACAGCGCCACCGCCACGACAAGCGTATAGGCGTTGACGTGGTCCAGCTCGCCTTTCGGCTCGGGCTCGGCCTCGTGGAAGCGGCGGAAGATCTCGACAATGTCGGCATAGGGCAATTGCGGGGTCATGCGGCTTGTTGGCACGGGTTTGCGGGGCGCACAAGCCGCCCGCCGGTTCGCACCGGTGCAAACCGCAGGAAACGGGTCGCGCCGCGCTAGGGGACTGCGGTATCGTCAACGCGTTCAGACACAGGATCGCCCCCATGCCCGATGGTCGCCCGACCCCCACGCCCCTGCCCGCCGATGCAGCCCAGCAACAGACGGCTGATCCCGCACTGTCGGCCTATCATTATGGCGTCATGCGACGCGCGCTCGACATCATCGACGCGGGCGGGCCGGGTTTGACGCTGGATGACCTGTCGGCGCAGATCGGCATGAGCCCCGCCCATTTTCAACGGGTGTTCAGCCAATGGGTCGGTGTCTCCCCCAAACGCTACCAACAATACCTGACGCTGGATCAGGCCCGTTACCTGCTGCGGGACCGCTGCACGACACTGGAAACCGCAAGCGAACTGGGGCTGTCGGGCGGTGGACGACTGCACGATCTGTTTTTGCGGTGGGAGGCAATGACACCGGGCGATTACGCCGCAGGCGGTGCGGGCCTGACCTTACATGCCGGGTGGTTTGACAGCCCATTCGGGGAGGTGCTGGCCTTGGGCAGTGACCGGGGGCTGTGCGGCTTGGGCTTTTCGGCGGAGGCCGGGCGGGGCGCCACGCGCGCCGATCTGTGCGGACGCTGGCCCGCCGCCCGCGTGGTCGACGACCCAGACGCCATCGCGCCTTGGGTCGAGGCCGCGTTTTCGGGTGGACGCGCACCGCTTCACGCCATTGGCGCGCCGTTCCAGATCAAGGTCTGGGAGGCGCTCATGGCGATTCCCTCGGGCCATGTGACCACCTACGGCACCATCGCCGAGGCCATCGGCGCCCCCAAAGCGGTGCGCGCTGTCGGCACCGCCGTGGGGCGCAATCCGATTTCGTGGCTGATTCCCTGTCACCGGGCCATGCGCAAATCCGGCGGGCTTGGCGGCTATCACTGGGGCCTGCCCGTAAAGCGCGCGATGCTGGCATGGGAATCCGCCCGGTTCGAGGCCGAAACCGGCGCTGATATTGCATAACAGCCTCTAAACCGCGCAAGGGAACGGCAGGGGCCCGGTGCAGTGTCACCGTGCCGCCCGGCATCCACGGCGAATTCACGCTCATCACCTGAAAATGTGAATTTGCAACGGAACCGGACACCGTATTTAGCGGTTGATGAATGAACTTCGACAACGAGGCTGACAGATGACGTTTAAATATTCCCTCGCCGCCGTGACCCTCGGCGCGCTCACCCTTTCCGCCTGTGCCCCGGGTATGTATGGCACCGGCGATCCTGCCTACGAGCGTGACAAAACCCGCAACGGCGCGCTGGCTGGCGCTGTTCTCGGCGCTGCTGCCGGTGTGGCTGTGGGCGACGACGAGGAAGAGCGCCGCCGCGGCGCCGCCATCGGCGCGCTGGTCGGTGCAGGCGCTGGTGCCGCCATCGGGGCACAGCTTGACCGCCAGGAAGCCGAACTGCGCGCGCAGCTCGACGCCAACGGCACCCAGATCGTCAACACCGGCGACTCGCTCGTCGTGACCATGCCGCAGAACATCCTGTTCGCCACCGACAGCTACGCCGTTCGTGCCGATCTGCAGGATGACCTGCGCGCCGTTGCCTCTAGCCTGCAGCGCTACCCCAACAGCGTCGTGGATGTTGTGGGCCACACCGACAACACCGGCGAAGCCGCCTACAACCAGCAGCTCAGCCAGCGCCGCGCACAGGCCGTGGCATCGGTCCTGACCCGTTCGGGCGTTGCCGGCAGCCGGGTTCGCGTCATCGGTCGCGGCGAAGACCAGCCGATCGCCTCGAACCTGACCCCCGATGGCCGCGCGCAGAACCGCCGGGTCGAGATCATCATCCGCCCGACTCAGTAAGCGGCGCGCCGCAAGGCGGATTGCAGACCACTCACGAACCAGAAGGCCGCCGGCACCCCCGGCGGCCTTTGTCGTCTTCACCCCCCCGGCCGCGCGGCCAATCATACGCCCGCTTTCGTAATCGTGCGGACCGGTCTAGAACGATCCGACCGTCGCAGGAGAAATCATGCCGTTCGAGCCCATCGCCCCCGAGAAACGCGCAGATGCCGTGATCAGGCAGATCGAGTTGCTGATCCTGCGTGGGGTGCTGCGTCCGGGCGAACGCCTGCCGCCCGAGCGCGAGTTGGCCGAACGTATGGCCGTCTCCCGCCCGTCGCTGCGTGAGGCCTTGGCGACGTTGCAAGAACGCGGTCTACTCACCACCCGCCCCAGCGCGGGCATCTTCGTCGCCGAAGTTCTGGGCTCTGCATTCTCCGCACCGCTGATCGCGCTGTTCGGCGCGCATGAGGAGGCGGTGCTGGATTACGTCAGCTTCCGCCGCGATCTGGAGGGCATGGCTGCCGAACGTGCCGCGCGGGCAGGATCGGATACCGATCTGGCATTGATCGATACGGTGTTTGGCAAAATGGAGGCCGCGCACCAGCGCCGCCGCCCCGATGACGAGGCGCATCTCGACGCGGAGTTCCACATGGCCGTTGTCGAGGCCGGCCATAACGTCATCATGCTGCACATGATGCGCTCAATGTTCGCCCTGCTGCGGGAGGGGGTTCTCTACAATCGGCAGACCCTGTTCCGTCAGCGCGCCACGCGGAGCGCCCTGTTAGACCAACACCGCGCTATCCGTGACGCGATCCTCGCCCGCGACCCCGATGCGGCGCGCGAGGCCATGCACAGGCATCTGGGTTTCGTCGAGGCCGGTCTGCTGGAGGCCGGGCGGAAGGCCCAGAACGAAAACACCGCCCGCAAGAAGCTGGAGCGCGAACAGGACCGTTAAGGAGTGCGGGAAGGCCTGCGCAGTATCTAACGCGCTCTGCCTAGCGTGATGCCTTCGCCACGGCTGCGCTGCGCACCCATGCTCCGCCGATCTCAACCCCACATATGAAAAAGGCGGCCCGCTGGACCGCCCTCTTCATACCGTTTTCCGAACCGTCAGCTGCTGCTGCCGGGACCGAAGGGGCGACATTCTGTGCCGCGCGCTTCCATCCGGCGGCAAGCAAGCTCGGCCTGCTCTTGGCTCAACCCGAGGAAATTCGCGTCATACCCGGTCGGGCGACGCACCACTTTGCGAAGGGAGCCCTGCAGCGTGGCCATTTCCTTCAGCGCCGTTTTTAGCAAAACGCGCTCGGCCTTATACTGCGAAGGATAGCTGCCGACATTGACGCCCCAGTGCTTGGTCCCCGAGGTCGAGATGCGGGTGACAACCTCCTGCTCGGCCGGGGCTTCGCCGCTGGGCAGGGCGATGGGCTGGGGCACCAGCGCCGCCATCTGAACGGAACTGGTATCAAGCGAGATGTTTTCCGGGCGCGGCATCGGCACCGTATCGGCCAGCTCCACCGGTGCGGCTTCGGGCGCGGGTGTGACCGGGGCGGGGGCCGCGGCTTGGGCGTTGCGGACGGCAACCGCCGCCATGCGCGGATTCGGCATCGGGCGCGTGCCCAGCGTCACGACAGCCAATTCGGTGGCATCCGCCAAAACCTCGGGGGCGGCGGTCGCCGCGTCGGCTACCGCGGCAGCCAGATCGGCGGCTGTCGTGTCTGGGGTGGTCCCAGCCGCTGCGACCTGCGCTTCGGCGATCTCGGCCACGGCGTCGTTGATTTCGTCCTGCATGGCCAGCAACAGCGTTTCGGGCGGCGCTTGCAGTTTGCGGCCCGGATTGGGGGCGGGGCGGACGGAGCGCGCCACGGCCAGTTCGACGTTGATCGCCTTGCCCACTTCGCGCGTCACGATATTGGGGCTGCTGGGCTCAGGCGGCAGGGCGGCATAATTCAGCGCGGCGGGCTTGCGGATCGCGACCCGTGTCGGCGCGCGCTTGAACCCCAGATCGAGCAGTTCGGCCACGCGCTGATTGCGCCATGCGGTGGACCGCCCGCCAAACACGGTGGCGATGATCCGTTCGTTGCCGCGCTGCGCAGAGGCCACGAGGTTAAACCCGGCGGCACGGGTATAACCCGTCTTGATGCCGTCCGCGCCTTCGTAATCGGCCAGAAACTTGCGGTTGGTGTTGGCGACTTCGCGCACGCCCGCATTGGTCGAGCGGCGGGAGAACAGGTTGTAGTATTCGGGAAAGTCGAAAAACAGGTGCCGCCCCAGCAGGGTCATGTCGCGGGCGGTGGACAGGTGACCCTCTTCGGTCAGGCCGTGGGCGTTTTTGAAAGTGGTGCGGCTCATGCCCATCGCCTTGGCCGTGCGGTTCATGCGCCGGGCAAAGGCAGCCTCGCTCCCGGCAATCGCCTCACCCAGCGCGGTGGCGGCATCGTTGGCGGATTTGACCGATGCGGCACGGATCAGGTAACGCAACTCGATCGATTGGCCAGCGCGAAGCCCCAGCTTGGAGGGCGGCTCATTGGCGGCGTGCTGGGAGATCTTGACCTTGGTGTCGAGCGTCAACTCACCCCGGCGCACGGCCTCGAAGGTGATATAGAGCGTCATCATTTTGGTGAGAGAGGCCGGATGCAGACGGGCATCCGCGTTTTCGGAATGCAGCACCTCGCCTGATCGAGCGTCGATCACCAGTGCCGCATAGGGCGCTGCGTGTGATCGCAGGCTTATGCCGAATAAAGTGAGAACGAATAGGATCGAGAAAAGCCCCAAGCGGCTTCCATGCCCGAGTGTCATCGCGCCTGCCCTCTTTCACTGCCTCTCGCCGCCCCGTTTGCCGGAGTCGGCATTAATTAAGGCGACGCTAACACGAAAAAGGTATCCACGAAACTGCGCAAAAAACAAATGCTCTTTGCACTTATGAACCGCCCGCCACATCTAGCGGCGACAGACCGCCAAGCCCCCAGATCAGCCGATCTCGTCGACTAGGGCCGGCAGTCCACCCAGATCAGAAAGTTCCATAAAACGGGCATGACTGCTGGGAGTCGGCGCATGTTCGAGCGCCCAGCCAAGATCATGGGGGACATAAACACCCCAACCGCCAGCTTCCAACGCCGGGACTACATCGGATTTCATCGAATTACCGATCATCATAGCCCGCTCCGCACCGTCGCCATGGCGCGCAAAGATCCGCCGATAGCTGGCTTCGGTTTTGTCGGACACGATCTCCACCCCGTCGAACAACTCGCCCAGACCCGATTGCGCCAACTTGCGCTCCTGATCCAGCAGATCGCCCTTGGTGATGAGCAACACGGTGTGAGAGCCGGTCACTGCCTCGATCGCGTCGCGGGCGTGGGGCAGCAATTCGATCGGATGCGCCAGCATCTCCTGCCCTGATTCCAGAATCGCGCGGATGACCTCTGCGGGCACCTGCGCGTCGGTCACCTCGATTGCGGTTTCGATCATCGACAGGACAAACCCTTTGATGCCGTAGCCATAGCGCCCGAGGTTGCGCCGCTCCGCCGCCAGCAACCGCGCGTCGAGATGCTCCGGCTCCGCATGATCGGCGAGAAGTTCGGTGAACCGGGCCTGTGTCAGCTTGAAAAACCGCTCGTTGTGCCACAGCGTGTCATCCGCATCGAAGCCGATTGTCGTCAATTTGCGCATCTCGCGAAGCCCTCCTTTCGCCGCCGCCCCTTTTCAGCGGTGCGGTCGCGGTTATATAAAGAGCCCGACGTTCCCGCCACCATCCCTCTGCGGGGTCGCATCCGTGACCCGGCCAGACCAATCAGGAGTGTGCACGCCCGTGACCCTTCCGGCCTTTGACATCATGATGGCAGACGCGCCCGGTAAGACCGATGACGACACCGGCGTGATCCAGAAGACCAAGCCAAAGACGCAGAAGCCGCCGCTTTACAAGGTGCTGCTGCTTAACGACGACTATACGCCGATGGAATTCGTCGTGCATGTGCTGGAACGGTTTTTCGGCATGACCCATGCGCAGTCGTTCGAGTTGATGCTGGTGGTCCACAAGAAGGGCGTTGCGGTCGTCGGCGTGTTCAGCCACGAGGTTGCCGAAACCAAAGTGGCGCAGGTGATGGATTTCGCCCGGCGTCACCAGCACCCGCTGCAATGCACCATGGAAAAGGAATAAGGCCCGGCTGCGTAGAACGCGCCCGGCTCTGCTCATGACCAATCCCAGACTGTCCCTCGCGCTGGCCTCCGGCGCGGTCACCCTGCCCGACACCGGGCGGATCCTGATCCTGCGGCCCACTGCCGACATCGATACCGATGGGCTGCCGCAGGACCGTTGCCTGATCGTCCATGGCTTCCGCCCCGAGCATGACGCATGGGAGGCCGCTGGCTGGCAGGTGGCCCCGACCCTCCCCGGGGAGGAGGCATTCGCTGCCGCCATCGTGTGCCTGCCCCGGTCAAAGACCCAAGCCCGCGCGATGATCGCCCACGCCGCGCCCTGCGCGCCGACACTGATCATCGACGGACAGAAGACCGACGGTATCGACAGCCTGCTCAAAGACCTGCGCAAGCGGGGCGAGGCCGGGATGCCGTTCTCTAAGGCGCACGGCAAGACATTTGCCTTCGCGCCCGCTGAGGGGGCGCTGGATGACTGGCAGACGCCCGATTTCACCCGTATCGATGACGGCTGGATCACCGCGCCGGGCGTCTTTTCCGCAGATGCCCCCGATCTCGGCTCGGTCCAGCTGGCTCAGGCCTTTGGCGAACAGCTAAACGGTCGGGTCGTTGATTTGGGGGCGGGCTGGGGCTATCTCGCGCCCGCGCTGCTGCGCAACGAAAAGCTGCGCGAACTGGTGCTGGTCGAGGCAGAATATGCCGCGCTGGAGGCCGCCCGTCAGAACATCACCGATCCCCGCGTGCGGTTCGAATGGGCGGATGCGACCCGCTTTAGCGATGCGACCCCGTTCGATCATGTGGTGACGAACCCGCCCTTTCATACCAGCCGCGCCGCCGACCCGTCGCTGGGGGCAGGCTTCATCGCCGCTGCCGCGCGTCTGCTGAAACCGGCGGGTGCGCTGTGGCTCGTCGCGAACCGGCACCTGCCCTATGAGAAGCCGCTGTCGGAGGCATTTACCGAACTGCGCGATCTGGGCGGCGACACCCGGTTCAAGCTGTATCTTGCCAAACGCCCGCTGAAACGCGGCGCGGGCGGTGGCTCTCGTCAGCCGCGCTGATCTGTCCTAGACTTTGCCCACGGTAGCCAAGGGAGCCTTGAGCCTATGAGTTTTTCCATCGCGGGAAAGACCGCCATCGTGACCGGGGCCGCCAATGGCGTCGGCCTCGCCATCGCCCGGCATTTTGTCGATCAGGGCGCCAATGTCATGTTTGCGGATATGGACGAAGGCGCGCTGCGCAAGGAGATCGACCGCGACACCGGGGAGGAGGGCTCCAAGCGTGCCTTTACTGGCGATCTGCGCGAGAAGCTGACCCAAGCCAATCTGCTATCCGCGACGATCGACGCCTTTGATCGGGTCGACATCCTCGTCAATGCCAGCCGTCAGATGGCCACGTCCGATCCTCTCGACCCCGACAATGACTGTGTCGAAACGCTGATCGACCAGAACGTGATCCTGTCGCTGCGGCTGACCCAGCTGATCGCGAAACGGATGATCAAACAGGCGGAAATCGACGACCGCGAAGACGGGCCTTTAGGCGCGATCGTGAACCTGTCCTGCATCGCGGCCCGGCGCACCAATCCCAGCCTGCTGGGCTATTCGATGGCGTCGGCGGCGCTGGATCAGATGACCCGCTCCATGGCGGTCGCGCTGGCCCCAAACCGCATTCGGGTCAATGCCGTGGCGTTCGGCTCCGTCATGTCGCAAAGCCTCAAGACCGCGCTGAAGGAAAACTCCGAATATCGCGGGCAGATCATGGATCACACGCCGATGGCGCGGATCGCCAAGCCGCAGGAGCTGGCCGAGGCGGTACAGTTCCTCGCGTCCGAAGGCGCGGGCTTCATGACCGGGCAGATCGTCACCGTAGATGGCGGGCGCACCCTGCTCGACGCCGTTCCGGCCCCAATCCACTAGGCGCGCCCCGGTCCGTCAGCCTGCTGGGTAGCGGGCCTGACAACTGGCAACCTGCGCACGGGTGCGATCCTGCAACTGGTCGCGCTTTTCCATCAGCTGGTCGAGCTTGCGCCGCTCAGCGCCCAAATCGATGGCCACGGGCCGTTCGCGGGTGACACTGCGTGTTTCGGGGCAAAAGCCGCTGATGGGCCGCAACCGGCCTTTGTCATCGCGGACATGGCGGGTGCAGAACCGGCGGGTCGTGCGCAGCTGCTTTTCGCGCTCCAGCCCGTAGCCGCGCTCCAGATTGCCGCGCGTCTCGGCGATCAGGCTATCGACGACGACCAGATCCCGCTGAGCGGTGTCGAGGCATTGCTGACGCGGGGTGGCGCAGGCCGCCAGCGCCCCCGACATGGCCAGCATCAAGGCGAGTTTCGCATACATTGCAGTCCTCCGTGTGATCCGCCGCGGATCAGAGCCACAATGTATTTCGCCCGCGACGTTTTGCCAAACTGCTGTGAACTGGTCCGCTGCCGCGCCGCGTGCTAGCCCCTTGCGCGCACCGATCAACGGAGAGTTGAGATGACCGACCGCCCCACCCCCGCATCCGATCCTGTGACCGAACCCGGTCCCGCATTGAACCTCCATGATGAGCGGGCTCGTGCCGCCGCTTGGTTCCGCGAATTGCGCGACCGGATTGTCGCGGCGTTCGAGGCGCTGGAGGACAGCCAGCAGACCGGCCCCTTTGCCGATCAAACCCCCGGACGATTCGAAGTAAGCGAAACCCGTCGCCGCTCCGATGATGGCTCCGACGCCGGCGGCGGTTTGATGAGCGTCATGCGTGGCGGACGGGTGTTCGAGAAGGTCGGCGTCAACGTGTCGACCGTGCACGGCACATTGGCCCCGCGGGCACAGGCCGCCATGGCCGCGCGCCGCGATCTGCCGGGCCTTGCCGAAGATCCGCGGTTCTGGGCCTCGGGGATCAGCCTCGTCGCGCATATGCAGAACCCCCACACCCCCGCCGTGCATATGAACACCCGCATGTTCTGGACGCCGCAGGGCTGGTGGTTCGGCGGCGGCGCAGATCTGAACCCCTGCATCGAATATGCCGACGACACCGCCGCGTTTCATGCCGCGCTGAAGGCCGGATGCGACCCCCATGACCCGGACTATTACGAGCGGTTCAAAGCATGGGCGGACGAATATTTCTACATCCCCCATCGCAACCGGGCGCGCGGCGTGGGCGGCATTTTCTACGACGATCTATGCACCGGCGATTGGGAGGCCGATTTCGCCTTTACCCGCTCCGTCGGCTCCGCCTTTCTGCCCGCGTTCCTTCCCGTCACCGAGACCCGCCGCGACACCCCGTGGACGGAGGCGGACAAGGACGCGCAACTGGTGCATCGCGGGCTCTATGCCGAATACAACCTTGTCTATGACCGGGGCACCAAGTTCGGGCTGGAAACCGGGCATGACGCCAACGCGGTGCTGATGTCCCTGCCCCCGCTGGCGAAATGGGTCTGATCGCGACGCTTTGACATCGGGCGGAGCGGGGCACGCCGAATGGCAAAGGGCCCGCCCCGCACCGGGATACGAAAAAAGGCGGGCCCAAAGGCCCGCCCTCATTGATCTGCGCTCTGGATCGGATCAGCCGCCGATGGCGGGCAGTTCGACCTGCCAGAAGAACGTCTCCCCCGAACTGTCATCGACGCCGTCATTGTCGGTCGAGACATACATCGCGCCAGCCGGCGTGATTGCCAGACCTTCGACCTTATCGACCACATAGCCGCCCTGTGCCTTCAGGTCGGGGATCAGGTCGTAGGCTTCGGTTTTGCTGACCACGGGCAGATCGCCGCCCAGCGGTGCGGGGACCAGATCGGCGGCGGGAATGGCGTAGATCTTCTTGATCCGGGCCGCGTCACCGATTTGATTGTCGCGTTCCACGACATAGACGGTATCGCCCTGCGCCACGATCTCGGACAGGCCAACCCAACCGGCCTCGACGCGGTCCAGCGGGTAATGCACCGCGCCCCACTCGCCGGTGGCAGGGGTGTAGGCCAGCAACTTGACCATGCCTTCGGCGTCGTCGCCCCATTCCCGCTGCACGGCCATCCAAAGCGTCTCGCCAACCCAGGTCACGCCTTCGAAGCCGTAGCGCTGTTCCACGGCGGCCAGGTCCGCCGGGATGCCAACCTCTTCCTCGATCTCGCCCGCTGCATTCACATGGATCAGGGCATGGGGGACCAAACGATCGCTGCGCCCTTCGGAGGCCAGCCAGAAACCGCCTGCGCCATCCGTGGTGATGCCTTCGAGGTCGAGCTTCTGCGCGGGCATGCCCGCACGGGTCACGGGCGTCGCGGCGGTGATACGCGCCGGCGTCGCGGTGGCGTCGATGGTGAAGATCGTGGGCTGATAGCCGTAGAAGCTGTCATTGACCGCGTAGATCGTGCCTTCGGCCTGCGGATCGGCGACCATGCCGGAAATCGCCCCCCACCCGATCAGCGTGTCGGCGCCTTCGGAGGTCAGCTGCGGATAGGTCGGCGCGCCGTCGCGATACTGATAGATCATGACATGGGCGCGCACGCCGCCATCCTCGATCAAATCGGTTTCATTGGCGGAGACCAGCAGATCGCGGTCGGGCAGCGCGACATAGCCTTCGGGCCCAATGCCGGAAGGCAGGATTTGCCGCAGCACCGGCGCGGCGGGATCGGTCACGTCATAGACCCCAACGGCGGAGCCGCGTTCCGAGCCGACAAACACCAGCGGCGTGCCGTCGAAGGTTGCGGTTTCGATGCTTTCTGGTTCGACGCCTTTCGCATCGGACCGCGTGTCGGGGTAATGGCCGATCTGAACCAGCGCGTGTTCAAAGCTGGCGCCGCTTTCGTAAACCTCGGTGCCGTCCTTGGCAAAGATCGTCCAACCCCGGCTGCCGCCGTCCATGTCACCTTCGTTGGCGGTGGCGAAAAGGGTGTCGTCGATCCACTTGACCGCGTCCGGCTCCCGCAGGCGACCCGGCTGGCTTTCGGTGAAAAGCAGCGCGCTGCGTTCGTCGGTTGCGTCAATCCCGTCAAGATCAACGGCCCCGGCGGAAAAATCCGCGATCACCTCACCCGCGCGGGACACGATGACGATGTGGTTATTTTCCTGCATCGTCACCACGGTCTCGCCCGCCGCGTTGATGTCGACGAATTCCGGCTCGGGGTCTTCGGGCGACACATCGGCCAGCCCGGTCAGGTCCACTAGGCGCAGGCTGTCGCAGGCCAGATCCCCGTCAGCGACATCGATCTGCACAAGGAAGCCCGCAGGCATCTGCCCGGTGCGCCCGTCGCCCGCATCCTCGTCCCGCTCGTTTTCAATGGCGATGGAGACGAAGCTGCCGTCTTTTGCCAGTGCGATGCTGTCGGGCTGCCCACCCAGATCGCAGGTCGACACGACCTCGCGCGTGGTGAGATCCAGAACCGTCATATGGCCCGAAGGATCGGTATAGCTTTCGGAAGTATTGACCCCGATGAATGCCCGCCCGCCCAACACGGCGACGGAAGTCGGCTCCCCCTCCATATCGACATTGCCCAGCGGCGCGGGGGCGGCAGGATCGGTGATGTCGATCAGGCCCACGGCGCCCAGCGGGCTGTCGGTGTAGATGAGCGTCATGCCGTCTTCGGAGGCGGCGATGATCTCGGCGGAGGTTTCGCGCGCGGTGTCTTCGCCCTCGGCCATGTTGGTCGGCGTGGCAAAGCTAGCGATACGGGCGAAATTCATGTCGGCCTGCGCGGCACCGGCGCTAAGCGCGATGACGGAGGCTGCGGTAATCGGTCTGAGCATATGCGGGATCCCCGGTTCGGTGTGAACTGTCCTGTCCGGCCGAGGGAGTGGCGTCCGCGTGTAACAGTCACGCAACGGTTGAGTGACGCCGGGGTGAATTCTCCTCCAGCCACGAGATCCCCCTGCCGCCGCCACAAATTCGCCCCGTCGCGGCGGCAAGGTGGAGTCCGGGTTTATTGGTTTGGTTCGGAGGGAGCCCCGTTATGGAAAGCAAGACGATCCGCCACACGGCGTCGATGTTGATGACAGCCACGATCATTCTGCTTTGCATACCAGAGGCCGCTGGCCTGTTCGTTTTCGGATTCGGAATCGCTGGTCTGCCCTATCTCGTTCTGGTGGCGCTGATCTTTTTCGGGACATGGGCGCTGGCCGATCATCAGGGCCGCGCTCTGATCCAGCTGCGCAATGCCGAACATGCCAGCGGGCGCAATGTGGACCGGACCCGCGATGTCGCGTTCCGCGCGGTGGCCGAAGCCTTTGACCTCGATCTGCAAAAGCTGACCGCCGACGATCTCGCCTCCTACGCCGGATTGCAGGTCGTGCTGGACCGCTGCCGGGAACTGAACCGGTCGATCCGCCGACCGCTGGGCAAACTCAGCCTCGATTTCTTGCTCGAAGGTCTCGCTGAACGCACCGGGCGCCGCTTTGGCTGACACCGCTCTGCGGTCCTTCACCCAAACTGAATAGAAAAAGCCTGACCCCCGGCGGGGATCAGGCTTCTGCGCGCGAGGCGCACCGTGATTCTACCGCGCTTATATGGCGAGACAGGTGTATTTAAGTTCGAGGAAATCCTCGATCCCGTGGCGGGAGCCTTCGCGCCCCAGCCCCGATTGCTTCACCCCGCCAAAGGGCGCGGCCTCGGTCGAAATGATGCCGGTGTTCACGCCGACGATGCCGTATTCCAGCCCTTCGTTCACCCGCGTGATCCGACCCACGTCGCGTGCATAGAAATAAGCGGCAAGCCCGAAGATCGTGTCATTGGCATAGCCTAGCACCTCCTCTTCGGTGTCGAACTTGAAGAGCGGCGCCATTGGACCGAATGTCTCTTCCTGTGCAAAGACCATGTCCTGCGTGGCACCGGTGATGATCGTCGGCTGAAAGAACGTGCCGCCCTTTTCGTGCCGGTCCCCGCCCAGCACCACGTCGCCGCCTTTCGAGCGCGCATCCGCGATGTGCTCTTCGACCTTCTCGACCGCCTTTTCGGTGATGAGCGGGCCGAAATCGGTTTCCGCGTCAAAGCCGTCGCCAACCTTCATCTGGCTGACCTTCTGCGCGAAGCGCTCGGCAAAGGCGTCATAGATACCGGATTGCACATAGATCCGGTTGGCGCAGACGCAGGTCTGACCGTTGTTGCGGAATTTACACGCAATGGCACCGTCCACGGCTGCGTCCAAATCGGCGTCGTCAAAGACGATGAACGGCGCGTTGCCGCCCAGTTCCATCGAGCATTTCATGACCTGATCTGCCGCCTGCGCCAGCAGGATGCGCCCGACAGGGGTGGAGCCGGTAAAGGTCAGTTTGCGCACCTTGTGGTTTTCGCAGAACTCCTTGCCGATGTCCGACGAACTGGACGAGGGCACGATGGAAAACAGCCCCGCAGGCAGGCCCGCCCGCTCGGCCAGAACCGCGATGGCAAGGGCCGATAGCGGCGTTTCCCCGGCAGGTTTCCCGACAAAGGAACAGCCTGCCGCCAGCGCGGGGGCGCATTTGCGGGTAATCATCGCATTGGGAAAGTTCCACGGGGTGATGGACCCTACGACGCCCACCGGCTGCTTGATGACGCTCAGCCGCAGGTTCGGTTGGTGGCCGGGGATCGTTTCGCCGTAGACGCGTTTCGCCTCTTCCGCGAACCACTCGATGAACGAGGCGCCATAGGCGATTTCGCCCTTCGCCTCTGCCAGCGGCTTGCCCATCTCGGCGGTCAGGATCGCGCCCAGATCGTCCTGCGCCTCCATCATCAGATCGAACCATTTGCGCAGCACCTTGGCCCGGTCTTTGGCGGTGCGGGCGGCCCACTCCTTGCCTGCCTTTTCCGCCGCGTCGATGGCGCGCGCGGTTTCCGCCCGCCCCAGATCCGCGACATGGGCCAGCACATCCCCGGTGGCCGGGTTGCGCACCTCGAAGGTTCCGCCATCGTCGGCGGCAACCCATTCCCCCGCAACATAGGCTTTGTCCGTCAGCAGGGACGGATCGGATAATTTGGATTTCAGGTCGTTGGCTGCATCGAGCATGTGAGATCTCCCATTCGGGCGCGCCCAGCGCACGCCATTTGCCGGGGGTCACGCCCGGCGACATAGACTGTCGCGCCGGGGGCCTCCCGCCTCGCGAACCCTACGTCGGGCGGACCGAAGATCAAGGGCAGCGCCCGATCACGATGTCGCTCAGGCTGCGGCGAAGCGCTCCGACCATGCGGGCAGCGCGCCGCCCGGCGCCGCCGCGTGCACCCCGCGCGCAATCGCCCGCGCCAGACACAGCGCCGCGGCGTGGCCTAACAAGACCGCATCCGCCACCGGATCGGCCAAGCGACGCGCGCCAGTGGCAGCCGCGAACACCAGATCACCGTCCAGCGGCGTGTGCGAGGGCCAGATCGCCCGCGCCATGCCATCATGCGCGGCGATGGCCAATCGGGTGCAGCCTGCCTTGTCCAACGCCGCATCGGTGGCGACGATGGCAATGGTTGTGGCTTCGCCCGGCTGGCTGGTTTTCAAGGGCGGCAGCGCCGTGGGATCGAAAGCCGCCTGCGGCGCCATGCCCAGCCCGCCGAATTCCGCCCCGAATTCACAGGCGGCGGCGTGGAAATGTCCGCTTTCGCCCACCGTCACCGCGCCCAGCGCATTGACCGCGACGAGCGCGCCAATGGTTGTCCCATCCGGCAATATCGCAGAGGCCGATCCAATTCCGCCCCGAAGCCCGGCGACAAGCGCGCCGGTGCCCGCGCCATAGCTGCCCAGCGCGACCTCAGCCCCTGCGGCGCGCAGCGCGGCCCGTCCCAAGGCGGCGTAGGGATTGTGCGTCCATGCCTTATCCCCGCCATTGAGCAGATCGAACAGGATCGCGCCGGGCACGATGGGAACCCGCTGATCCCCGACAGCGAACCCCCGCCCCTGCGCGCGCAGTTCATCCGCCACGCCCGATCCGGCATCGAGCCCAAAGGCCGAGCCGCCCGACAGCACCAGCGCATCCACCTGCGTCACCAGCTTATCAGGGGCGAGCAGATCGGTTTCGCGTGTGCCCGGCGCCCCGCCCATCACATGCACACCTGCGGTAAACGGGGCGTCGGCGGTCAGGACGCTGACGCCGCTTTGCAGGCTGCGGTCCTGCGCCTGCCCCACCCGCAGACCCGGCACATCGGTGATAAGGTTGCGCGGACCGGGGCGCAGCGGGCTCACAACGGGCGCCCTCGCAGCAGGCGCGGCACCTCGCCCTCCAGCCCCGCCGCTTCGCGGATCAGGCGTTGGCGCAGGCCGGGCAGCCGGTGGGTCAGCCCCATGCCCAGATCGCGGCCCAACCGCAACACCGGGTTGTCGTTGGAAAAGAGCCGGTTGAACCCATCCGTGGCCAAGCCCAGCGCGGCACGGTCGAAGCTACGCCACGCCCGGTGCCGATCCAGCACGCCCCAGCTTCCGGCGTCTTCGCCCCGGCGGCGGGCATCGGCCAAAACCTCCGCCAGCGTCGCCACATCGCGCAGACCTTGGTTCAGCCCCTGCCCCGCGATGGGATGCACCCCTTGGGCCGCATCGCCGACCAGCACGACGCGCTCAGTCATCACCGTCTGGGCCATGCTGAGCGACAGGGGATAGGAGAAACGCGCGCCCGCCAATTGCAGCGCGCCGAGGAAATCGCCGAAGCGCGGCCGCAGCACAGCCAGATACTCCGCCTCGTCCAGCCGGTTGACCAGCGCGGCACGCGCGTCCCGCTCCGTCCAGACGATAGACGACCGGTTGCCGGGCAGGGGCAGGATCGCAAGCGGCCCCTCCGGCATGAAAAACTGATGCGCGATACCCTCATGCGGGCGCTCATGTTCGATCGCACAGACCAGCGCGGTCTGGCCATAGGACCACCCGGTGCGGCGAATACCAGCGCGGCTGGCGGTGCCGGATCGTCGCCCATCGGCCCCGACCAGCAGCGCGGCCTCAAGCACGGTGCCATCGTCCAGCGTAACCGCGATGCCTGCCGGTGCAGGCGCCTGCGCGGTGACCCGGCGGCCTGCGCGAAACTGCACCAACGGTGCGGCGTCTAACGCCGCCATCAAGCCCCGGCGCAGATAGCGATCTTCGATCATCCAGCCCATCGGGCCTTCGTCGATCTCCGCATGATCGAGGCTCAGAAACAGCGGCCCCGCCCCGTCGCCCGCGCGGCCATCGCTGGCCTTGACCTGTAGGATCGGCTGGCTGTCTGCCGCGATACCATCCCACAGGCCCAGCGCCTTCAACATGCGCGCACTGGCATGGGCCAACGCATAGCTGCGCCCGTCGAAATCGCCAGCCTGCTGCGCGTCGGGGGGCGTGGGATCGATCACGGTCACGGGAAACCCGGCGGAGGCCAGCGCCAGTGCAAGGGTCGCGCCGGTCAGGCTGCCACCGGCAATGACGATATCGGAAGGGGCGGATCGAGGCTCTGTCATGGCGCTCAATATGGCCGCGCGGGCGGGATTGTCCATGTGCCGCCACGCCGCTACGGTCCGCCGATGCGGCAGCACGACGCGGGGCAGCGGAAGGACCGACGATGGACGAGACATGGCGACAGATGAGCGCGGCAGAGCTGGGACGCGGGATCAACGCGGGGCAAATCGACCCTGTGGCGCTGACCGACTGTTTCCTAGACGCCGCGCAGAGCCATGAATTCGCGCCTCGCATCTATGCTCGCATGACCGCCGAGCGTGCCCGGCAGGAGGCGCTGGCCGCCGCAGCCCGCGCCCGCGCAGGCCAGCGCCAAGGTCCGTTGGACGGTGTGCCCATCTCGTGGAAAGACCTGTTCGACACCGCCGGCACCGCGACCGAGTCCGGCTCCGCCCTGCTGGCGGGCCGGGTGCCGTCGCGCGATGCGGAGGTGCTGCGCCGGGCAGGTGCGGCGGGGCTCGTATGTCTGGGCAAGACCCACATGACCGAATTGGCGTTTTCTGGACTGGGGCTGAACCCGGTCACCGCCTCGCCACCCTGCGTCAACGATACAGACGCGGTTTCGGGCGGGTCGTCCTCGGGGGCGGCGACATCGGTGGCGTTTGGGTTGGCGGCTGCGGCGATTGGCTCCGACACCGGCGGATCGGTGCGGGTGCCTGCGGCGTGGAATGACTTGGTCGGATTAAAAACCACGTCGGGTCGGCTGCCGTTGACCGGGGTGGTGCCGCTTTGCGCACGGTTCGATACGATCGGCCCGCTCACCCGCTCGGTCGAGGATGCGGCGCTGCTGCTGGCCACGATGGACCGTCGTCGCTCCGTGGATTTGCGCGGAGCGGACAGTGTCGCCGGGATGCGGTTCGCGGTGCTGGAAACCGTGGCGTTCGACGATCTGCGCGATGCCCCTGCCGCAGGCTTCGACGCCGCGCTGGCCCGCTTGGACCGCGCGGGCGCGCAGATCACCCGGATCAAGGTGGATGCAGTGCGCGACGCGATGCCGCTCGCCAAGATCGTCTTTGCCGCCGAGGCCTATGGCACATGGCGGGCAATGATCGAAGCCGCGCCCGAAAAGATGCACCCGGAGGTGCGGGAGCGGTTTCGCGGCGGTGCCGCGACCAGTGCGGCAGAGTTCGTGGCGGCGTGGCAAACGCTGGACCGGCTCCGCGCGCAATGGGCGGAGGCCGTGGCGGGCTATGACGCGGTGCTCATCCCGTCAGCGCCGAACCTGCCGCCGGAGCGTGCGCGGCTGGAACGCGACAGCGCATTTTTTGTGGCCGAGAACCTGCTAACGCTGCGCAATACGCGGATTGGCAATTTGTTGGGGCTCTGCGCGCTGACTCTGCCGACGGGCGTGCCATCCACAGGAATTTCGCTGCTGGGCCGCGCGTTTGGCGAAGAGCATCTGCTGCGGGTGGGGGCCGCCGCCGAACATGTGCTGCGCCGCACCGATTGACCGGCGCGGCGCGCTGCTCCGCGCTTAGACCGGCAGACCGACGACGAAACGCGCGCCCAGCGGGGCGGTGCTGTCATCGGCATCCGTCGGGCGGATGTTTTCGGCCCAGATGACCCCGCCATGCGCCTCGATGATCTGTTTGGAGATGGCAAGCCCAAGCCCTGAATGATCGCCGAACTGGCCCACGGGACGTTCGGAATAGAAACGCGCGAAAATCTTGGTCAGCGCCTGTTCAGGAATACCGGGGCCGGTATCTTCGACGACCACCAGCACGCGGTTTTGGCGTTTGCGAACCCAGACCCGCACCGCGTCGCCTTCTTCGCAGAAGGATACGGCATTGGTGATGAGGTTGACGAACACCTGCGCCAGTCGTGCCTCCAGCCCCAGAATGCGGATTGGCTGCCGCGGCATATCGGTGATGAAATCGATGCCCTTGGCCTTTGCATCCTCGCCCAGATACTCGGTCAGATTGCCGATCATGCGCAGCAGGTCGAAGCTTTCCTCCTCCTCCTTTACCAACTCGCTATCGAGCCGGGAGGCGTTGGAAATATCGGACACGAGCCGGTCGAGCCTGCGCACATCATGGTCGATCACGTCGAGCAGTTTTTCGCGCTGATCGTCGCGTTTGGCGACCCGCAGCGTGCCGACGGCGGAGCGGAGCGAGGCCAGCGGGTTCTTGATCTCATGGGCCACGTCGGCGGCGAACTGTTCGTTGCCATCGATCCGGTCGTAAAGCGCGCCGACCATGCCGCGCAGCGCCTTTGACAAGCGACCGATTTCGTCAGGCCGCCCGGCAAGGTCCGGAATGCGAACGCGACCGGGGCTGACCTTGCTGGTATTGCGGTCGCGGCCCAATTCGGCGGCGGAGGCCAGATCGGCCAGCGGATTGGCGATGGTCGACGCCAGCACCAAAGACAGCCCCACGGACACGAGGATGGCGATCACAAAGACCTGCAACACCTGTTCCCGCTCGGCCCGGACCAGCGCGTCGATTTCGCCGACCGCACTGGCCAGCGCCACGACGCCCAGAATCTCGCCACCCTGCCGGACGGGAACCGCCACTGCAAAAAGCGCAGCACCATCGGCATCCGTGCCGGTGACCGAAACCGTTTCGCCCATCCCGGCTCGGTCGATCAACTGACGGCTCAGCGCCTCCGCATCGCGGTCGGTCCGGGGCAGATCTGCCTGCCCGAACAGCGCCGACATCGACGACCAGATCCAGTTCAGGAAATCGGTGATTACCGTATTTGGTACATCGGCAGACAGCGCCGGTTCCGGGTTCGCGCCAAGGCTTCGGGCCAGCAGCCTGCCATCGGGGGTGAATACCAGCGCTTCGGCCCCGCGGCTCAGATCCAGCGTGGCAAGGGTTGCACCAGCATCGAGCGTGCCGTCGGTGGAGGCCCCCGTGTCTGCGCCGCTGCTTTCCGGGCTGCCCGTGCCCCCGCCGCCTGTGCCTACAGCACCCGTGCCGAGAGGGCTCGCGGCCTCACCGCCGGGCGGGGTAGCGCCGAACGGGGCTACGCCCGGCAGGCCCAGCTGCGCGATCTGCATCTCGAACACGTCGGCGACCAGCCGCGCTTCGGCGACCAGCCCAGCTTCGCGCTGCAACGCAAGGCTGTCGCGGAACGGGTTGAGGTAAAACACCCCCGCGATCAGCACGATCAGCCCAAGCAGGTTAAAGGTGATGATCTTACGCGCCAATGGGGATCGGTTCAGGGTCAGGATGCCCCGACCCTTCCGCTTGGCGCGGATGTCATGCCAAGAATCGTCACCGCTGACCCAGTCCTCGCCGAGCACGACATCGGAACGCGGCGCAGTCCGATCCTCCCGCACGAACCTCTCCCCGGTCATGGTCACTCTTCGTTATACCTATACCCGATGCCATACAGCGTCTCGATGGCACTGAAATCGGGATCGACCGAGCGCATCTTCTTGCGCAGGCGCTTGATGTGGCTATCGATGGTGCGGTCGTCGACATAGACCTGATCGTCATATGCCACATCCATCAGCTGATCGCGGCTTTTGACAAAGCCGGGACGCTGCGCAAGCGCCTGCAAAAGCAGGAATTCGGTCACGGTGAGGGAGACATCTTTCTCCTTCCATTTCACCGCGTGGCGCAGAGGGTCCATTGTCAGTTCGCCCCGCACCATCACCTGCCCGACTTCGGGTTCGGCAACCTCATCGGCGGCCATGACCTCCTGCCGGCGCAGAAGCGCGCGGATACGTTCCACCAGCAGGCGCTGAGAAAATGGCTTTTTCACATAGTCGTCGGCACCCATGCGCAGGCCCAGCACCTCGTCGATCTCATCATCCTTGGAGGTGAGGAAGATCACCGGCATCGTGGTTTTCTGGCGCAGCCGCTGCAGCAGGTCCATGCCGTCCATGCGGGGCATTTTGATGTCCAGAACCGCCATATCGGGCAGTTTCCGGTTAAAGGCGTCCAACGCGGATTGCCCGTCGTTATAGGTTTCGACCTCGAAGCCTTCGGCTTCCAGCGTCATCGAGACCGACGTGAGGATATTCCTGTCGTCATCAACCAGGGCGATCCTAGACATAACCGTATCCTTCCAAACTGCTCTCATGCCCGTTTTTTGCCACAGTTTCCGGGTTCCCCCCTTTGAATTCAACTACTAAGTGCGAATCACCCCCGAGCCGCCCGCCCAACTGACGCCAAATTCGGAAAGGAATGGCTAATTTGCATCACTTGCGCAGCCGACAGCAGCGCCGCTCCGCCCATGGTTGCGCTAAAGTTGAACTGGTTGCGCTAACTGTGCGCTGGTGACCTGTTTCTCCGAAAAATTCGCGTGATATAGAAAGGCGGTCAGCCTCGTTTTGGGCTGCGCATCGCGCCAGGAGGAGGCGTGACACTGTATCAATCAGGGCCGCCTCAGGCGGCAGCAGGAGCTACTCAGATGACCATCGGACGTGTAAACCCGGCCCAGCGCCTGGAAGATCAAGGCATCACGGGGCTCGGCAACGTCTATTATAACTACATCGAGCCCGCGCTGATTCAGGAAGCTCTGAAACGCGACGAAGGCACGTTGGGGAATGGCGGCGCGTTTCTTGTGTCCACCGGCGCCTATACGGGCCGCTCGCCCAAGGACAAGCACGTCGTGCGCACCCCGTCGGTGGAGGACAAGATCTGGTGGGACAACAACGCGCCCATGTCCGCCGAAGGGTTCGATGCGCTTCATGCCGATATGCTGGAGCATATGAAGGGCCGGGACTATTTTGTTTCCGACCTGTTCGCGGGGGCCGATCCGGTGCACCGGCTGGATGTGCGGATGGTGACCGAGCTTGCGTGGCACGGCCTGTTCATCCGCACCATGCTGCGCCGCCCGGAGCGCGAGGAACTCGACACCTTCGTGCCGGAATTCACGGTCATCAACTGCCCCAGCTTCAAGGCCGACCCCGAGCGGCATAACTGCCGCTCCGACACGATCATCGCGATGAACTTCGACAAGAAGATGATCCTGATCGGCGGCACCGAATACGCGGGCGAAAACAAGAAATCGATCTTTAGCCTGCTGAACTACATGCTGCCCGAAAAAGGCATCATGCCGATGCATTGCTCGGCCAACCACGCCAAGGGCAACCCCGTCGACACGGCGGTGTTCTTTGGCCTGTCGGGCACGGGGAAGACCACGCTGTCGGCAGACCCGTCGCGCACGCTGATCGGTGACGACGAACATGGCTGGTCCGATCGCGGGACGTTCAACTTCGAAGGCGGCTGCTACGCCAAGACCATTTCGCTGTCGCCCAAGGCGGAGCCGGAGATCTACGCGACCACGCATATGTTCGGCACGGTGATCGAGAACATGGTGTTCGACGAAGACACCCGCGAGCTGGATTTCGAGGATGACAGCCTGACGGCCAACACCCGGTGCGCCTATCCGCTGCACTACATCCCGAACGCATCCGACAGCGGGCTGGGCGGGCACCCCAAGAACATCATCATGCTGACCTGCGATGCCTTTGGCGTGCTGCCTCCCATTGCGCGGCTGACGCCCGCGCAGGCGATGTATCACTTCCTGTCGGGCTTCACCTCGAAGGTGGCGGGGACCGAGCGTGGCGTGACCGAGCCGGAACCGACCTTCTCCACCTGTTTCGGCGCGCCTTTCATGCCGCGTCGTCCCGAGGTCTATGGCAACCTGCTGCGGGACAAGATCGCCCAGCACGGGGCGTCGTGCTGGCTGGTCAACACCGGCTGGACCGGCGGCGCCTATGGCACCGGCTCGCGTATGCCGATCAAGGCGACCCGCGCCCTGCTGACCGCTGCGCTGGACGGCTCGCTCAATGACGCGACCTTCCGCAAGGATGGCAATTTCGGCTTCCAGGTTCCGGTCACGGTGCCCGGCGTCGATGCGGCCCTGCTCGACCCCCGGTCCACCTGGGCCGATCCCAAGGCCTATGATGCGCAGGCGCAGAAGCTGGTGGAAATGTTCGCCGAGAACTTCGCCCAATATGACCCCTATATCGATGCCGACGTGAAAGCCGTCGCCATCGGCTGAGCCTATCCCCCCGCCCCGGTGGCTATCTGCCGGGGCGGGGGACCGCGACCGCACGACCGCCTGCCCATCGCAGGCCCCTGACGGGACCATCCCAGCCCGCCGCGCGCCAAGCGCCCTCCCCCCTCCTTAGGTTCATGTTGCCCCGGCGCGCCCGCCTGCCCTATCGTCGATCCGTCATGGTCGCAGAGGAGGCGCCTGTGACCTGCAGGAGAGGCGAGGAGGGCAGCACCGAATGAGCTACCGCGAGGTCTATGACCGCTGGCTGGCGGACCCCGAAGGATGGTGGCTCGACGCCGCCCGCACCATCGACTGGGACCGCGCCCCTACCCGCGCGCTGAGCGACACCGCGACCGGCGGGCACGAATGGTTCGCCGACGGTCTGGTCAACACCTGCTGGAATGCCGTTGATCGTCATGTCGAGGCAGGCCACGGCGCGCGCAACGCCATCATCTACGACAGCCCCGTGACCGACACTGTCGCGCATATCACTTATGCCGACCTGCGCGACCGGGTGGCGCGGCTTGCCGGGGCGCTATCGGCGCGCGGGATCGGGATCGGCGACCGGGTCGTGATCTACATGCCGATGGTGCCGGAGGCGCTGATCGCGATGCTGGCCTGCGCGCGCATCGGGGCCATTCATTCGGTCGTCTTTGGCGGCTTTGCGGCGCATGAACTGGCCGTGCGGATCGATGATGCGCAGCCGCGCTGCATCCTCGCCGGATCCTGCGGGATCGAGCCGTCGCGCATCGTCCCGTATAAGCCGTTGCTGGACGCCGCATTGGCGCAATCGGACCACCAACCTGACTTCTGCGTGGTCCTGCAACGCCCGCAGCAACCGGCGGATCTGCACCCGGATCGCGATGTCGATTGGGATGCATTTCAGCGCGATGCCGCCCAAGCGCCCTGCCAGCCAGTGCCCGGCAATCATCCGGCCTACATCCTCTATACCTCTGGCACGACCGGGCGGCCAAAGGGAGTGGTGCGCCCCACGGGCGGGCATCTCGTGGCGCTCGACTGGACCATGGCCAATATCTACGACATGCAAGCAGGAGAGGTGTTCTGGGCCGCATCCGATGTCGGCTGGGTCGTGGGGCACAGCTACATCTGCTATGCGCCGCTGATCCACGGCTGCACCACGGTCGTGTTCGAAGGCAAGCCGGTAGGCACCCCCGATGCCGGCACCTTCTGGCGGGTGATGGCGCGCCATGGGGTCAGCGCCTTCTTCACCGCACCCACCGCCCTGCGCGCGGTCAAACGCGAAGACCCCGCCGGTGCATTGGCGCGCGAGCATGATCTGTCGTCCCTGCGCGCGGTCTATCTGGCCGGGGAACGCGCCGATCCCGACACCGTGGAATGGGCTGAGCGGACGCTGGGCGTGCCCGTGATCGACCATTGGTGGCAGACCGAGACCGGCTATGCCATCGCCGCCAATCCCCGCGGGCTCGAGCCGCTGCCGATCAAGACCGGATCACCCTCCGTCGCGATGCCCGGCTATGACATCACCATCCTCGACGAAGCAGGCACCCCCTGCCCGCCCGGCACGCTGGGCGCGATCGCGCTGCGGCTGCCCTTGCCCCCCGGAACGCTGCCGACATTGTGGAACGCCGACGAGCGGTTCCACCGCGCCTATCTCAGCCGCTTTCCCGGCTATTACGAAACCGGCGATGCCGGGATGCTCGACGAGGACGGGTATCTCTATGTGATGGCGCGCACTGACGATGTGATCAATGTCGCCGGGCACCGCCTGTCCACCGGCGCGATGGAAGAGGTGCTCGCCGCTCATCCCGATGTTGCCGAATGCGCGGTGATCGGTGTCTCCGATCCGCTAAAGGGACAGGTGCCGGTGGGGCTTTTGTGCCTCAACACAGGCTGCGCCCGACCGGTGGAGGACATCATCGCCGACTGCATCGCATTGGTGCGCGACCGCATCGGCCCCGTCGCGGCCTTCAAGCGCGCCGTGGTCGTGCAACGCCTGCCCAAGACCCGCTCGGGCAAGATCCTGCGAGCCACGATGGTGCGGATCGCGGATGGAGAAACCGTCACCGCCCCCGCGACCATCGATGATCCTGCCATTTTAGAGGAAATTGCCGCAGCGTTATGCGGCCCGGCAAACCCGCAAAGCTGATTTTTAGCAATGCAAACCACGGAATTTGTGACCTAATATCACCCTGCACCCGTAATGGGTGCGACAGGAAACGACTGCTGGTTCGTAAGGTGCCGTGAAACGCCACGTTAGGCTTTTGCGCGTAGCAACGGGGTGGCAGCCGCGCCGCGATGCGCCGGCGTGGAACAGGGATGAGGTCAGGGCGTGGCGCAAATTCTGCTTGTTGAGGGGTCTGCCTCGTTGCGGCATGCCTATGCCGCCACTCTGCGGTCCGAAGGCCATCGCGTCACGGCGGTTGCCGACGGGGCCGGGGCGCTCGCCGCGATGTCGGACGCGCGGTATCAGGTCGCGTTCATCGACATGACCCAGACGAACAGCAGCGATGACCGCAGCACGCTATGCGCCCAGTGTCGCGCGCTGCATCCCGATTGTCGCATCGTGCTGATCGCCGATGGTCCCAGTTTTCAGGCCGCCGCGGCGGAGGTGCGTCGTGGCGCGTATGAGATACTCGTAAAACCGTTTAGCGAGTTCCGCCTGCATAATTGCGCCGTTGCCCTGCATGATCCCCCGCCGGAGGAGGACGAAAACCGCAATGCGCCGCTGGGCGGGTTTCAGGGGCGTTCCGTCCGCATGGGGCAGATGTTTGCCACGATCCGAGCCTATGGACGCTCCGGCGCGCCGGTCTTGATCCGGGGCGCGCCCGGCACCGAGAAGGGCCGCTGCGCGCGCGCCGTTCATCTGGCCTCCGGCCGGGCCGAGAAACCGTTTATCGAACTCGATTGCCGCACCCGCCCGGTGGAGCAACTGGAAGCCGAGTTGATGGGTCACTTGCGCGGGGCCTTTGTCGGCGCGCTGTCGGATCGGGCCGGTGCGGCTCAGCTTGCCCATGAAGGCACGCTGTTTCTGGACGAGGTCGGCGCCCTGCCCCGAGGGTTGCAGCCGATGCTTCTGGACATCATCCGCTCCGCCACCGTGCAGCCTGTTGGCTCGACCGTGCCGCACCGGATTAATATCCGTCTGGTCTGCACGACCACCCGCGATCTGGATCAGGCCGTGGCGGATGGTGAATTTGACAACCGGTTGCGGGACCGGCTGTGCGTGCTGCCTCTGGATATGCCCAATCTGGCGGATCTGGGCGACGACGTGCTGGAAATCGCGACCGCGCGTCTGCGCACGCTGGCACGGGAGAAAGGCCGCCGCTTCGTCGAATTCGCCCCTGACCTCGCCCCGCGCCTGCAGACCCTGCCATGGCCGGGCAATCTGGCCGAATTGACCGAGACGCTGCGCCATGTCGTGACATCCCATGACGGGACGCAGGTTGAGCTTGAAATGCTGCCGCTTGAACTGATCCAGCAACTCGATATCGGCCCCATGCCCGCCCGGGGCACCGCAGTCCGGCCCAGACCGGACACCTTTTCGGCTGGCGTGCCGCGGAGCGAGGCGCAGACCGCTACAGGCGCTCTTGCCACCGCCGAGGACACACCCCGCACCCCCGCCGAGGATGTCGCCCTATCGACGCTTATCGGGCGCCCCCTCGCCGAGATCGAGCAACTGGTGATCGAGGCCACCATTGCCCGCGAAGGCGGCTCCATCCCGCGCGCGGCGCGCGTTCTGCAACTGTCGCCCTCGACGATCTATCGCAAACGGGAAAGCTGGCGAAAATAACGCTCCGCCGGAGCGCGCCACGGCACAGGCCGGGAATTTGCACAGGCCACGGCGGGTCAGGCGATGAGCGGCGGCCTTACCCCTCCGTCGCGCCGGTCATCTCGACCAGCTGGATCAGGTTCCCACACGTATCGTCCAACACAGCCATCCGCACAGGGCCGGCATCCATCGGGTCACGGGTGAACATGACGCCCAGCTTCGTCAGGCGTACGTGCTCCGCGGCTAGATCATCGACCTGAAACGAATGCGCCGGCACGCCATCCGCGACCAATGCCGCCGTATAGGGCCCGACCGCCGGGTGATCGCTCGGCTCCAGCAGCAATTCCGGACCCTCCGGCTGTTGCGGGCTGACAAGGGTGAGCCAGCGATGCGCGCCAATCGGCACGTCATGCTTCACGGTAAATCCAAGGATGTCGCAGTAGAATCGCTGCGCTTTCGCCTGATCGTCCACGAAGACGCTTGTGATGTAGATTTTCATTCCATGTCTCCCGTCATCCAGCACCCGAAGCCGGGTATCTCGTGACCCAACGCTATCAGAGTTGGGGTCCGCCACCGCGAACAAACCGGGCCGTGCCGCCGAGCGCGCCCCGCGAATCGCGCGCGTCGCTCCACGCCCCCCATCGGCCAAACCACACCGCGCTGTCGTCGCCATGCCGCGCTTGCACAGCCGCGCGCAGGCGTCGCGGGCTCCGTTCTTGACACCCCGCGCGGGGCAGGCCAACGCTTCGCTTCATGTTCGACATCCGCCCCGTGGGATATGTCATTGGCCTTCTCCTGACCTGCCTCGGCGGCTTCATGCTGCTGCCGCTTGGCATGGACCTGATGGAAGCCAACGGACACTGGCCCATCTTTCTTGAAAGTGCGGTCATCACCCTGCTCAGCGGCGGGCTGATGGCGCTGGCTTGCTCCAATGGCGTGGGCGAGGGGCTGACACTGCGGCAGACCTTCCTGCTGACCACGGGCGTGTGGCTGACGCTTCCGATCTTTGGCGCGCTGCCCTTCATGCTGGGCCCGCCCCATGCCAGTTGGACGGATGCGTATTTCGAGGCGATCTCCGGCCTGACGACCACCGGCTCCACCGTGTTTTCCGGGCTCGACGACCTGCCCAAAGGCATCCTGCTGTGGCGGTCGATCCTGCAATGGACCGGTGGCATCGGGATCATCGTCGTGGCGATGGTGTTCCTGCCCGAATTGCGGGTCGGCGGCATGCAGGTGTTTCGGTCCGAGGCATTTGACACGCTGGGTAAGATCCTCCCCCGCGCAGGTGAAATCGCCAGCCGTATTTCGGTCTGCTACGTCACGCTGACCTTTGCCTGTTACCTCAGCTATCTTGCCGTGGGCATGGACAGTTTCGAGGCGATCAACCACGCGCTTACGACGCTGTCGACCGGCGGGTTTTCTACCTATGACGCCAGCTTCGGACGGTTCCAAGGGCCTGCCGAATATGTCGCGTCGGTGTTCATGATCCTCGCAAGCCTGCCCTTCGTCCGCTATGTGCAGATCCTTGCCGGCACGGCGCGGCCCTTCTATCGCGACACCCAGATCCGCGCGTTCCTGCTGGTGATCAGCGCGCTGGTGCTGGTGCTGACGATCTACCGGATCATCGTCAATGGCGACCATTTCGAGCATGGCCTGCGCGAAGGCCTGTTCAACGTCACATCGATCATCACCGGCACGGGATATGCCTCCGTCGATTATCAGCTCTGGGGGCCGATGCCGGGGGTGCTATTCTTTTTCATCGGGTTGGTCGGCGGCTGCGCAGGGTCGACCTGTTGCTCGATCAAGATATTCCGCTATCAGATCCTGTTTTCGGCCATCCGGGCGCAAATCCGGCGTCTACATTCCCCCTCCGGCATCTTCATCCCGCGCTTTGATGGCCGTCCGGTGACAGAAGACGTGCTGTCATCCGTGATGGCGTTTTTCTCGCTGTTCGTGGTGAGCGTGGGCGTGCTGTCTGTGCTGCTGGGGATGACCGGCCTCGACTTCGTGACCTCGGTTTCCGGTGCGGCCACGGCGCTGGCCAATATCGGTCCCGGCCTCGGCTCCGAGATCGGCCCGGCGGGCAACTTCGCAAACCTTAACCCGATGGCCAAATGGCTCCTCGCCATCGCGATGCTGGTCGGGCGGCTGGAGCTGCTCGTGGTTTATGCGCTTCTGACGGTGAGTTTCTGGCGGAGTTGAGCGCTGACGCGCTAGTGCCACACCCAAACGTCCACTTTCATGCGACCTTAGGTTGACATTGAAACCCATTTTCGCCGCCCCTATGGAGCCGATGGTAGCCTGTAATGCCTTTTGGCGGATCCTAGGCTAAGAGATTTTTCAGTATACCATCGAGCATCTAATATGAAGTACAGGCCAGAGATTGACGGATTACGGGCTATCGCAGTCGTGCCTGTGATTCTTTTTCACGCAGGATTTTCATGGTTCGAAGGTGGATTCGTCGGCGTTGACGTATTCTTTGTCATCAGCGGCTACCTCATTACAACGATCATTTTGGATGAGATGAAGTCTGGGCACTTCTCAATCGCCAATTTCTACGAAAGGCGCGCCCGTCGCATTCTTCCTGCCCTTTTCTTTATGATTCTCATGATTCTTCCCTTTGCACATATGTGGATGTTCCCCTCGCAACTTGAAGATTTCGGGGAGACAGTCATGATGACAGTTGCGTTTTCATCAAACTTTGTCTTCCTACGAGGCGACGAATATTTTGGAACAGCTGCCGAGATGAGGCCCCTTCTTCATACTTGGAGCCTGGCTGTAGAAGAACAATTCTACCTTTTCTTTCCCTTTCTTCTAATTTTTTTGAGGCGCTGGCGGCAGCCGATCCTAATTTCGTGCCTTATCGGATCTTTCCTCGCCAGCTTTGCATTGGCGGAATGGGGGTCTAGAAATGAACCGGGCGCTGCGTTCTACTTTCTGCCCACACGGATCTGGGAATTGCTGGCCGGGGCGCTCTGCGTGTTTGTGCCGAGGTTCCGCAACACCAGACTAAACAATTCACTGGGACTTCTTGGGCTCGCTCTCATCGCCGCGGCCATCTTTAACTATAACGATTCCACCCTATTCCCCGGCGTCTATGCGCTCTTGCCTGTGAGCGGAGCGGTTCTAATCATTCTGTTTGCTCATCAGGGCAACGCAGCGGCAAAGCTTCTATCGTTGCGCGGCTTGGTGGCAGTCGGGCTTATATCCTATAGCACCTACCTTTGGCATCAGCCGCTTTTTGCTCTCGCAAGGCTTCACGGCCTCCAGGAGCTGAGCGTGACCTTCTTGACCGTCCTAGTGCTAACCTCGTTCATGATAGGCTGGGCAAGTACCCGTTGGATCGAGGCACCTTTCAGACGCCGGGAGGGCAGGCTCTTTCCGCGACAACGACACCTGTTCCAAGCAGGCGCAGCGATCGCGGTTTTGATTTCTGTGGTGGGCCTGAGTGCACAATTGAGCGAAGGGTATGTCGACAGAGGTAACGATCAGCTGACTGTCGCGGAACTGGAGTACCTGGTTCGTCCGAACCGCGGCCTGCACGCGGATTGCCATTCCGGGTTCACTACATCACCGAACTGCTACACCGATCCTACACCAGAAATCCTACTTTGGGGCGACAGTTATGCTCAACACCTAACCGATGGCATTCTAGCTAGCGATCCGGGGGCCAAACTCCAGCTACAATCTCTCTCCGCCTGCGCTCCGATTCTTGGCGCCGCGCAACGGACTCGTTCGCAAGGCGACGACTGGGCACGCCGATGCATCGAGTTTAATGAGGAGGTCCTTGATTGGTTGGCAGATCAGAAGGCGCCGATTACGGTTATTCTTGCCTCTCCCTTCAGCGAAATTATAAACAGTGACCTGCTCCTGGCGTCAGGAGAGATTGTTAAAGGCGGCTCACTGGAATTTGCCGCTGGGAAAATTCGCGAGACCTTAAACGCCATTCGCAATACTGGCGCAAAGGTAATGATTGTCGCACCACCGCCGAAAAGCGGATGGGATATAGGTCAATGCCTCATCAAAAGCGTTTACTTTAAGGCCCCGCCAAACAGCTGTGACTTCGCATTTGTCAAGGATGCGCGCCCTTATCAGCTGCTAAGGACTTTGACCGACAACGTCGGTATTTACTGGCTTTCCAAAGACATCTGTGACAACAAAACCTGCTCTCCTCTGCGGGACGGAACATTCATATACAAAGACGGCGGGCACCTAACCGTAGAGGGAAGCGCGCTGCTTGGGCGCAAGAATAACTGGATGCCGACATTCGAGCAGATCGCGTGGTAAGTAGACGCTTTTCCAACGTCGCGTGACCTGATCCGGACAAAAAAACGCCCCGCCGGAGCGGGGCGTTAATTAATCAGGCGCCTAGATTAAATCACTGTTCAGTCGTCGCCGGCGCGTCGTCGTTTTCCGGGGCGGGGATGTCGCCATCGACCGTCAGCGCGACGAAGCGGGGCTCGCCTGCGCGGCGGATGAGGAGCAGCAGGGATTTACGCCCGGCGTCTTGGGCCTCCTCGATGCGGGACTGCAGGTCGGCGACCGCGGTGACCTTCTGCTGGCCCGCTTCGGTGATGACGTCGCCCGCGCGCAGGCCTTTCTCGTAGGCCTCCGCCATCTCGTCGACCTCGGTGATGACCAGACCTTCGGTCCCGGCGGTCAGTTCCAGCGTTTCGCGCAGTTCCTCATTGATGGGCGAAACGGTGAGGCCCAGCACTTGGGCCTCCTCCGGTTCCTGCGGGGTTGCGTCCATCGCGGCAGGCACGGCGCCTTCGGCGGTTTCACGGCGGCCGAGCGTCACTTGCAGCGTTTCGGTCGCGCCTTCGCGCCACACGGTGACGGGGACGGTTTTGCCGACCTCCGTATTGCCGACACGGCGGACCAATTCGCGGGTATCGGCCACATCGAGCCCGTCAAAGGATGTAATGACATCGCCCGCCTGCATGCCCGCCTCGGCTGCCGGGCCTTCGGGAACGTCGGTCACAAGCGCGCCGCTGGCGTCGCTCAGGTCCATCGCTTCCGCCACATCGGGGGTCACATCCTGAATGCGGACGCCCAGCCAGCCGCGCCGGGTTTCACCGAACTCCTTCAGCTGATCGACAACCTTGGTGACCACCGCCGACGACATGGCAAAGCCGATGCCGATCGAGCCGCCATTGGGGGACAGGATCGCAGTGTTCACGCCGATCACATCACCATCCATGTTGAACAACGGCCCGCCGGAGTTGCCGCGGTTGATGGCGGCGTCGGTCTGCAGATAATCGTCATAGGTGCCGCTGAGCGCCCGGTTGCGCGCCGACACGATGCCAGCGGAAACCGAGAAACCCTGCCCAAGCGGGTTGCCCATGGCCATCACCCAGTCGCCCACGCGCATCTTGTCGCTATCGCCGAAGGAGACGAAGGGCAGATCTTCGGGCTCGCCCGCCACCTTCAGCAGAGCGATATCAGTGTTAGGGTCGGTGCCGACGACCTCGGCATCGAGCGTGCTGCCTGAAAAGAACTCGATCGAGATCTCGTCCGCGCCCTCGATAACGTGGTTATTGGTGACGATGTAGCCGTCCTGCGAGATCACGAAGCCGGAACCGAGAGCGGACGACCGGCGCGGGGCGCGGTTGCCGTTTTGCTGCTGGTCCATGAAGTCGCGGAAGAATTCTTCGAAGGGCGAGCCTTCGGGAATCATCGGTCCGGTGCCGGTATTGCCTGCGACCGTGGTGGAGGTGGTGATGTTGACGACCGCCGGGCTCACCTGATCGGCGAGGTCGGCAAAGCTGGCCGGTGCGCTCTGGGCGTCGGCGGTCAGCGTCTGCGACACCAACAGCGCCAGCGCCGTCATCATTGCGATCGCCGTCTGCATCACCATCCGCAGTCCTGCGTCCTGCTGTCTGGTTTGGACAACTGCCTGTGCTCTCACGGGAGATCTCCTTATCGAAATTCGGGAGGGCGCGGTCGGGATACACGATCCGCAGGCCACCGCCCCTGTTCTGGATGCGCCTAGTAACAAGATAGGAACCATCGGACGCAACTCAAAGCCCATCGCGCGCCGTCACCACTGTGTGAAACACCGAAACATGCCGAAACCGGCGTGAACAGGTGCGGTTTGCAGTGCTTTCCTGCTGCGGGCGGCATTGCTACACCGGGTGGACGCGACAAACGGGCGCGGACCAGACTGGGGGACAGGCATGGAGATCGCGGATCTGGCAACGCGGGTTGCGGCGGGGGATCGCCGGGCGCTGGCGCGGGCGATCACGCTGGTCGAAAGCGGCCGGGCCGATCACCGGGCGCAGGCGCTCGACCTGATCGCACAGCTTGCGGTCAGTGGCGCCGAGGCCTTGCGCATCGGTCTGTCGGGCACGCCGGGCGTGGGGAAATCAACCTTTATCGAAAGTTTCGGCCTGATGCTGACCGGCGCCGGGCTGCGGGTCGCGGTGCTTGCGGTCGATCCGTCCTCGGCGCGCACAGGCGGTTCGATCCTCGGAGACAAGACCCGGATGGAGCACCTGTCCCGTGATCCGCAGGCATTTATCCGCCCCTCCCCCGCGCAAAGCCATCTGGGCGGCGTGGCACGGCGCACCCGCGAGGCCATCGCGCTGTGCGAGGCCGCGGGCTACGACGTGATCCTGATCGAGACGGTGGGCGTGGGTCAGTCGGAAACCGTGGTCGCGGAGATGTCGGATCTGTTCGTGCTGCTGCTGGCCCCTGCGGGCGGTGACGAATTGCAGGGGGTGAAGCGCGGCATCATGGAAATCGCGGACCTGATCGTGGTGAACAAGGCAGACGGCGACCTGCGCGACACCGCGCGGCGGACCTGCGCGGATTACGCCGGCGCGCTGCGCCTGCTGCGCAAACGCCCCGAAGACCCCGAAGACTTCCCCAAGGCGATGATGGCCTCCGCACTGGATCGCACCGGGCTGGATACCGTATGGCAGGAGGTGCAGGCTTTGGCCGCGTGGCGCCGCAGCCACGGCCATTTCGCCCGACGTCGCGCGGAACAAGCGCGCCATTGGTTCGAGGAGGAAGTCCGTCAGGGCCTGCTTGCCCGTCTGCGCGAAGAGCCCGCCGCCCGCGACCGCATGCAGGAACTCGGCGACGCGGTGGCACAGGGAACGGCTGCCCCCGGCCCCGCGGCTCGTGAAGTGCTAAGCTGGCTGCGGCAGGGCTAGGGTAGCCCCCGGCGGGGGTGTCCGAGGGACAACGGGTGCGATAGACAGCCCCCCACCCCGGCCTGCGGATGCCATTCCCGCCTATGCGGACCGGTCCGGCGGGCTTTCGCGGTTGACACTTCGCGGCGGATGCTCTTAAACGCGCAAACGGAATTCCGGGCGCCCCATGCGGCGCCCATGTTATTTGTCGAACACGAGGATGATCCCATGTCGCGCGTCTGCGAACTGACCGGAAAGGGCCCGATGGTTGGCAACAATGTCAGCCACGCCAACAACAAGACCAAGCGGCGTTTTCTGCCGAACCTGAACGACGTGAGCCTCATCTCCGATGCTCTGGGCCGTTCGTTCAAGCTGAAAATCTCCGCTTCTGCGCTGCGCTCGGTCGATCACCGTGGCGGCCTGGATGCCTTCCTTGCCAAGGCGAAGGACGCTGAGCTGTCCCCCAAGGCACTGAAGATCAAGAAAGATATCGCGAAGTCGGCCCAGACCGCAGCCTAATCGGCCGCATCTGACGACCGCTTTCGGAAACCCGCCCCTCCGCCGTGTTCCGGCGGGGCGGCGCTCCGAGACACGAAGCCCCGCGGCATGGCCGACGGGGCTTTTGCTGTTAGCAGGCCAGAAACCATGCGTCCAGCGCCCGTGTATGCGGTCAGGAGCGCGCGGTTCTATGCGAATCGGTCAGGTCAAAGACGGGCCAGCAGTTCCGCGACCCATTCCGGCACCGCTGCCGTGGCAGGACCGAATCGCCGTTCCTGAAAGAAGGGCGAGGTCGGCTCCTCCGACAGATTGATCTCGACCGTATGCGCGCCCATCTGCGCGGCCTCCTCCACGAATCCGGCGGCTGGATAAACCTGCCCCGATGTGCCGATCGCGGCAAAAACCTCTGCCGTGTCGAGATGACCTGCGATTTCCTCCATCCGGTAGGGGATTTCCCCGAACCAGACGATATCTGGCCGGGTCGTTTCCGCGCCACAGGCCGGGCAGGTATCTGTCGGGGCCATCTGCGCAGGGGCAGGCCAGCGGTGCTCGCAGGCCGCGCAGAGCGCCCCGGTGAGCGTGCCGTGAATGTGGATCACCTCATCGCTCCCGGCCCGTTCATGAAGGTCATCGACATTCTGAGTGATAAGCACCACCTCCCCCGGCCATTGAGCCTGCAACTTTGCCAGCGCGTGATGCGCGGCATTGGGCGCGGCGTCGGCGGCATTGGCACGGCGGGCATTGTAGAAGCCGTGCACAAGGGCGGGATCGCGGGCGAAACCTTCGGGCGTGGCAACCTCCGCCAGATCATATTTTGTCCAGACACCCCCCTTATCTCGGAACGTGCCAAGCCCACTTTCAGCGGACACACCTGCGCCGGTGAGAATCACCAGCTTCGCATCACGGGGAAAATGGCCTCGGGTCATGCGGGTTTCCTTGTTACGGCGCGCAGCCTAGGCTGGACAAAATGATTACAGGAGTATGTCCGATGACATACAGAATTCTTTGCGTCTGCCTTGGCAACATTTGTCGCTCGCCCACGGCGGAAGTGGTCGTGAAGAGGCTGGCGGAGGATGCCGGTCTGACGATCCATGTGGACAGTGCGGGCACGGGCGGCTGGCATATCGGCGATCCGCCGGATGCGCGGATGCAGGCGGCGGGCGCGGCGCAGGGCTATGATCTGTCGGGGTTGCGGGCGCGGCAGGTCAGTGCGGCTGACTTTGACCGGTTCGACCTGATCCTCGCGATGGACCGGCAGAATCGCGCAGATCTCGAACGGCTGCGCCCGGCGGGAAATACCGTCCCTGTGCGGCTGATGCTGTCTTGGGGTGCGGCGGCGAGCGGCGGGCACAACCCGGCGGAACAGGACGTGCCCGACCCCTATTACGAGGGCGGATTTGACTACGTTATCAAGCTGATCGAACAATCCGGCGCTGGACTGATGGCCGAGATTGGACACAGGGCGGAGCAGGCGTGAGTCACGCCTGATCCAGAAATATGCAGTCCGCGCCGGACTTAGCTGCAAACGGCCTGCGCGGTCTGACCAAAGGCTTTCCAGCGGAGCCAGAATTCCTCGTTCGAGCGGTTGCTCGACTGGCGGATTTCCTGAGCCTGATGCGGATCGCGGAAGAGCTTCGCGCCCTTGCGCTGATCGCTGCGGGTCAGAACCTGATCCGCGACGCGGCCGATGCAGGTGCACCGCGAACGGGTGGCCTGAGCGCGGTCCGATTGCAGGCAAGCGCGCTGCACCACGTTGGCAGAAGCCTGCGCAACAGGCAGGGTAGTCAGGGGCGCGGCCAGAGCGGCCAGCACGACAAAGGTCTTGAGCCGGGTGTTCATTGACATGCCTCGTTCCTGGGACGGCCCGCCCATTCTGAAGGGGAGGCGGTTAACCGTCGGTTGACAGGATCTGAGGATGCCAGAGCGCGTCGCGTTGATCAACGACGCTACGTCCCGGCAGGCACGATTGAGCACGCCGCTGTGGGCAAACGGCGCAGAGAGCCAGCCCCGGCCCGCGTCAGTTGAACTGCTCGCGGATCAGCCGCTCGTTCAGGCCGTGACCGGGATCGAACAGGATGCGGTGACGCACCTGCGGCTCCGACCGGATCAGGACGCTGACGACATTGGTCACCAGCCGACTGTCCGCATCGGCGATGACCGGGCGTTTGCGGGCCTCCAGCACATCGAACCGCACCTCGGAGCTTTCGGGCAGCAACGCGCCGCGCCACCGCCGCGGACGAAACGCCGCCACCGCCGTCAGGGCCAGCACATCCGCGCCAATCGGCAGGATCGGCCCGTGGGCGGAATAGTTATAGGCCGTGGATCCCGCAGGCGTGCTGACCAGCGCACCGTCGCAGACCAGTTCGTCCAGCCGGACCTTGCCATCGACGGTGATCTTCAGCTTGGCGGCCTGCGGTCCGGCGCGCAGCAACGACACCTCGTTGATGGCCAAGGCGTCATGCGCCTCGCCATCCCCCGAAATTGCGCGCATTCGCAGCGGATTGATGACCTCTTCTTCCGCCGCGGCCAGCCGCTCCAGCAGCCGCGGCTCGGCGTATTCGTTCATGAGAAAGCCGATCGTGCCGCAATTCATGCCATAGACCGGCGCATCCAGATGCAGCGTGCCGTGCAGGGTCTGCAGCATGAAGCCATCGCCCCCCAGCGCCACGATCACCTCCGCTTGATCGGGCGCGACATTGCCGTAGCTGTCGCAGAGGGTAGCGCAGGCCTCCTGAGCGATTTCGGAATTGCTGGCCAGAAAGGCGATCTTCATTGCGGCGCGGTCCTCATGCGGGCGGGCATGGGTTCAGACATTGCGTGCCGGGGTCGGAAAGGCAAGGCTGCGGACCTTGCGGCCTTCCGAGCCGAGCGGCGAGATCTGCGACTTATGCGCCCGGCGCTCGCGGCGCGCCCACCCCGCGTCCCCCGCCGCGCGGCTGTGTCGCGACATTATGAGGCGGGCGGGCGGCCGCTATGCCTTCCGCAGCGGCGGAGTTTGGTCTATGAGGCGCGCAATCCCCGCCGATGGCACCCGTCCGGTGCGCCACGGCATCCCCGCACCGGCATTTTCAAGGCCCGGCCAGACAGGAGTGTGCATGATGAAGGACATCGTCCGCGACACCGGCTTCTTCACCGAAACCCTCGCCAGCCGCGATCCCGAGATCGCCAAGTCCATCGAACAGGAACTGGGTCGCCAGCGCGACGAGATCGAGCTGATCGCCTCGGAAAACATCGTCTCTGCCGCCGTGATGGAAGCGCAGGGCTCGGTGATGACCAACAAATATGCCGAAGGCTATCCGGGCAAGCGCTACTACGGCGGGTGCCAGTATGTCGACATTGCCGAAAGCCTCGCCATCGAGCGGGCCAAGGAACTGTTCGGCGCGAAGTTCGCCAACGTGCAGCCCAACTCCGGCAGCCAGATGAACCAAGCCGTGTTTCTGGCGCTCCTGCAGCCCGGCGACACTTTCATGGGGCTGGATCTGAACTCCGGCGGTCACCTGACCCACGGCTCCCCCGTCAACATGTCGGGCAAATGGTTCAACGTGGTCTCCTACGGTGTGCGTCAGCAGGATCAGCTGCTGGACATGGACGCGATCCGCGAAAGCGCGCTGGCCCACAAGCCGAAGCTCATCGTGGCCGGTGGCACCGCCTATAGCCGCACATGGGACTGGGCCGAATTCCGCAAGATCGCGGATGAAGTCGGCGCCTATCTGATGGTCGACATGGCCCATATCGCCGGTCTGGTTGCCGGTGGTGCGCATCCCTCGCCCGTGCCTCATGCCGACGTGGTGACCACCACCACCCACAAATCCCTGCGCGGCCCGCGCGGCGGCATGATCCTCACCAACGATGAGGCGATCGCCAAGAAGATCAACTCGGCCGTGTTCCCCGGCCTGCAGGGCGGCCCCCTGATGCATGTCATCGCGGCAAAGGCCGTGGCCTTCAACGAAGCGCTGCGTCCCGAGTTCAAAAGCTACGCCGCGCAGGTCGTCGCCAACGCGCGCGCCATGGCGGATGAACTGTCGAAAGGCGGCATCGACATCGTGTCCGGCGGCACCGACAACCACCTGATGCTGGCCGATCTGCGGCCCAAGGGCGTGACCGGCAAGGCGACCGAGGCCGCACTGGGCCGGGCGCATATCACCTGCAACAAGAACGGCGTGCCGTTCGATCCCGAAAAGCCGTTTGTCACGTCGGGCATCCGTCTGGGCACCCCGGCGGGCACCACCCGCGGCTTCCGCGAAGACGAATTCCGCCAGATCGCGCGCTGGATCGTCGAAGTGGTCGACGGGCTCGCCGCCAACGGCGATGACGGCAATTCCGAGGTCGAAGCCAAAGTGCGCGACGAAGTCAGCGCCCTCTGCGCAAAATTCCCGCTCTACCCCGAAATGTAAGGGCAAGCGTGATCGAGATGAAAAGGGCGGCTCCGCGGGGCCGCCCTTTTTGTTTAGGGGGCGTGCGAGAGGAAGCGCCGCGCGCATATTTCAGGCGCAGCGGAAGCCTGCCCGTGGGGTGGCGCTGCAACGGCTGAGCGAGTGCGCTTTATCCCAGCCAAGTCCCTCCCCGTTCAGAGGTCAGAATGAGATGGCAAAGCGCCAGCCCGCCGGATCGGGCAGGCGCTCGCCCGCGCGCTTCGCTTGTTCGCGGGCGAATTCGCGTAGTTCGGAGGAGGCACTACATCGGCGCTCCCCTTGGCGCACCGTAAGCCTGCCCGGGGGATGGCGCGGCAACGATTGAGCGAGCGCGCTTTATCCCGGCCACACCCCTGCCCGCTCCGAAGTCAGCGTGAGGTGGCAAATCGCCAGCCCGCAGGGACAGGCAGGCGCTCGCTCTCGCGGCCTTGCCCGAGAGCGGTTGCTTGCCGTTCGGAGGGCGCGGTCGGATCCACGCCCTCCCGCCCTGCAACCTGTTAGCCGTAGTGACCGACCGGGGTTCCGGCGAGGGCGGAGATATTAAGCAGGCCCCGCGCGGTGATCGATGGGGTTACGATATGGGCGCGGTTGGCCATGCCCATCAAGATCGGCCCGACCTCCAGCCCTTGGGCCTTCATCTTAAGGATGTTGCGCACGCCGGAGGCCGCGTCGGAATTGGCGAAGATCAGCACATTGGCCGCGCCTTCGAACCGGGCTTCGGGCAGGTGGCGCGCGCGCAGAGCCGGGTCCAGCGCGCTATCCACATGCATCTCGCCTTCGTAACAGAAATCGGCGCCTTGCGCGTCAAGCAATGCCAGCGCGGCGCGCATGCGCGGGCCGGAGCCGGTGTCGAGATTGCCGAATTGCGAATGCGAGCAGAACGCGATTTTCGGCTCCAATCCAAACCGGCGGACATGGCGCGCGGCGGCGGTGGCGATCTGGGCCAGATCCTCGGGCGACGGCTCGGCATGGATATGGGTGTCCGCGATGAAAAGCGGGCCTTCTTCCAACACCATCAACGAAAGCGCGCCAGTGGGACGCAACCCGCCGGTGGCCAGCACCTGATCGATGTAGTTCAGGTGCCACAGATATTGCCCGAACGTGCCGCAGATCATGCTGTCGGCCTCGTCCCGCTGCACCATGACCGCGGCAATGGCGGTGGTGTTGGTGCGCATGATCGCGCGCGCCAGATCCGGCGTCACGCCACGCCGGGCCATCAACCGGTGATAGGTTTCCCAATAATCGCGATAGCGCGGGTCGTTTTCCGGGTTCACCAGTTCGAAATCGGTGCCGGGGCGGATCGTCAGGCCGGCACGAGCGCAGCGGCTTTCGATCACGTCGGGACGGCCGATCAGGATCGGCGTATCGGTGGTCTCCTCCAACATTGCCTGCGCGGCGCGCAGCACGCGCTCATCCTCGCCCTCGGCAAAGACGATGCGGCGTTCGGCGCTGGCGGCGGCCTCGAAAACCGGACGCATCAGCAGCGCGGATTTGAAGACCGAGCGGTCGAGATGCGCCTTGTAGGCGGCGATGTCCTCGATCGGGCGCTCGGCGACACCGCTTTCGGTGGCGGCCTGTGCCACGGCGGAGGCCACGACCCCCATCAGCCGCGGATCGAACGGTTTCGGGATCAGGTAATCGGCGCCGAAGGTCAGCTGCTCCCCCTGATAGGCAGCGGCGGCCTCGGCCGACGTGGTGGCACGGGCCAGTGCCGCGATCCCCTCGATACAGGCGATCTGCATCTGGTCATTGATGGTGGTCGCCCCCGCATCCAGCGCCCCGCGGAAAATGAACGGAAAACACAGGACGTTATTGACCTGATTGGGATAATCCGACCGGCCCGTGGCGATGATCGCATCCGGCGCCACGGCGCGCGCATCTTCGGGCAGGATCTCGGGCGTCGGGTTGGCGAGGGCAAAGATGATCGGACGACTGGCCATCCGGGATACCATCTCGGGCGTCAGCACACCGGGCCCTGAAAGCCCAAGGAACAGATCCGCCCCGTCAATCACATCCCCCAGCGTGCGCAGGTCGCTGGGCTGGGCGAAATCGGCCTTCTGCGGGGTCATCTGTTCGCTCCGGCCCTCATAGACCAGACCTTCGATATCGCAGAGCCAGACATTTTCGCGCTTCAGCCCCAGCTTCAGCAGCATGTTCAGACAGGCGATCCCTGCCGCGCCGCCGCCGGTGGAAACCACCTTGATATCCTCGAACCGCTTGCCCGCGACACGCAGCGCATTGGTTGCCGCCGCGCCCACGACGATGGCGGTGCCGTGCTGGTCGTCATGGAAAACGGGAATGTTCATCCGCTCGCGGCAGATCTTCTCGACGATGAAGCAATCGGGGGCCTTGATATCCTCCAGATTGATCGCGCCAAAGGTCGGCTCCAGCGCGCAGACGATCTCGGCCAGCTTTTCCGGGTCGGTTTCGTCCAATTCGACATCGAAACAGTCGATATTGGCGAATTTCTTGAAAAGGACGGCCTTGCCCTCCATCACCGGCTTGGACGCCAGCGCGCCGATATTGCCAAGCCCCAGCACCGCGGAGCCGTTGGACACCACGCCCACCAGATTGCCCCGGCTGGTATAGCGCCGCGCCGCACGGGGATCGTCGCGAATGGCGAGCGAGGCATCCGCGACGCCGGGGCTATAGGCGAGCGACAGGTCGCGGCCATTGGCCAGCGGCTTGGTCGCGCGGACCTCCAGCTTACCGGGCTTAGGGAATTCGTGGTAGTTCAGCGCCGGGCTTTGCTGGCCCGATCCTTGAAGGGCGGATTTGGGTGCATCGGCCATCAGGCGCCTCTCTTTCGAAGAAAGTTTAATGTTGAACCAGCAGGGCTGTCGCCCGATCTGATACGCCCTGTGCCAATTTTCGCAACCCTCGTCTGGACGCGAAAGGCGGGTTCTCGCGGTGCCGCGCCGCGGCATTCCGGGCTGTGCCAATCCGCCCCGCCAGACTGGCTGGCAGAGGCGACGCGGGCGGTGCCGACGGCCCGCGTCATCCCCGGCGCGGCGCCGCTCCCGGACCGGCACGCCACGGCATCGCGGCGTTGCTCGGACGTCACCGGGCGCGCGGGCTTGCAACCGCCGGGGGCCACGACCAGACTGGGACCAAAGGAGATCCGCCCATGTCAGACACCCCCCTTTCGCCGCAGACCCAAGACCTGATCGCGCTGGCGCGGGATGTGGCCGGACGCGCCTACGTTCCCTATTCGCGCTTCCACGTGGGAGCCGCGATTCGCGCAGGGTCCGGCGCGCTCTACCAAGGCTGCAACGTCGAGAACGTCGCCTATCCCGAAGGCACCTGCGCCGAGGCGGGCGCCATCGCGGCGATGATCGCGGGGGGCGACACGACAATCGCCGAAATCGCTGTCATTGCCGACAGCCCGGACCCGGTGCCCCCCTGTGGCGGTTGCCGCCAGAAAATCGCAGAATTTGCCGGCTCTGACGTTCGGGTGACGATGGCCACAAAGGGCGGTGCCACGCGCACCGTGACGGTGGCTGAATTGCTGCCGGGCGCGTTTTCGCAGGCCCATATGGATAAGGTCTGAGCAATGGACGCGGCCTCGATCCTGAGCCTGCTGCGCGCGGGACAGCCCCCCAATGCGGAGGCGATGCGCTGGTTCGCTGCCGGTCTCGGCGATGGCTCGGTCAGCGATGCGCAGGCCGGGGCGTTTGCGATGGGCGTGTGTCGCACGCCGTTGTCCGAGGCCGCCCGGATCGCGCTGACCGAAGCGATGCGGGACAGCGGCACCGTGCTGCAATGGGATCTGCCCGGCCCGGTTCTGGACAAGCATTCGACCGGCGGTGTCGGGGACTGTGTAAGCCTGCTGCTCGCGCCCGCTCTCGCCGCCTGCGGGGGCTATGTGCCGATGATCTCCGGGCGTGGTCTGGGCCATACCGGCGGCACTCTTGATAAGTTGGAAGCAATCCCCGGCTACAGCGCCGATGTGAGCGTGGAAACCCTGCGCGACGTCACTGCGCGGGTGGGATGCGCGATTGTATCCGCCAGCGCCGACATCGCCCCGGCTGACAAACGTCTCTATGCCGTGCGCGACGTGACCGGCACCGTGGCGAGCCTCGACCTAATCACAGCGTCGATCCTGTCCAAGAAGCTGGCCGCCGGGCTCGACGGATTGGTGCTCGACGTGAAACTTGGCACAGGCGCGTTCATGAAGGGCATCGACGAAGCCCGCGCCTTGGCCGGGGCGCTCGTCGGCACCGCATCGGGCGCTGGCTGCCCAACGACGGCGCTGATCACCGATATGAACCAGCCGGTCGTGCCGGTCGCGGGCAACGCGCTGGAGGTGATCGCCGCGCTCGACACGCTGACAGGACGTGCGGTAAGCGCGCCGTTGCGCCGCATCACAATGGAATTGGGCGCTGCGCTGCTGGTCAGCGGTGGGCTTGCCCTCGACATCGCCGAGGGGCGCGCGCAGATCGCGCGGGTTCTCGATGGGGGCGCAGCGGCGGAGCGGTTTGGCGCGATGGTCGCGGCATTGGGCGGACCGACGGATTTCGTCGAACGCTACGCGGACCGCCTGCCTGCGGCGCCGGTGGTCGTCGATGTCTGGCCCCGTCATGCAGGCTTTGTCACCGGCATCGATGCCGAAGCCTTGGGTCAGGTCGTCGTGGCCTTGGGCGGTGGTCGCCGGGTCGCTGGCGCGCACATCAACCCCGCGGTCGGACTGGTCAATCTGGCCCGGATCGGGGACCGCTGCGGTCAGGATCACCCGCTGGGGCGCATTCACGCGGCCTCCCCCGCCGAAGCCGAAACCGCCGCCGAAGCGCTACGCGCGGCCTATGTCACCGCCTCCGCGCCCGTCGATCCGCCCGATCTGCTGATCGAAAGGGTCGAGGCGTGAACGCAGGCGCAGCCTCTCTCCCCGCGCCCGACCAACGCAGGGCATTTCTGATCGTGCTCGATTCGGTCGGCTGTGGTGGTGCGCCCGATGCGGCGGAGTTCGGCGATGCCGGGGCCAATACGCTGGCCCATATCGCGCAGGCTTGCGCCGCAGGCCGGGCCGATGCGGGCCGCAGCGGGCCGCTGCATATGCCGCATATGGATGCGCTGGGGCTGGGCGCGGCGATCCGGCTAGCCTCAAATGACGATGTGCCGGGCCTGACCGCCACCCCGCAGGGGCTGTGGGGCGCGGCGGAGGAGGTAAGCGCCGGTAAGGACACGCCTTCAGGACACTGGGAATTGGCAGGCGTGCCGGTGCCGTGGGACTGGCACTATTTCCCCGACACTGTGCCTGCCTTTGACGACGACCTGCTGGCCGTGATCCGCGCTGCGGCAGGCACCGAGGGCACGCTTGGAAATTACCACGCCTCCGGCACCGAGATCATCGCCCGCGAGGGGGCCGCGCATCTGCGCAACGGCTGGCCTATCTGCTACACCTCCGCCGACAGCGTGTTTCAGATTGCCGCACATGAAGACCATTTCGGACTGGACCGGCTGCTCCGGCTCTGCCGGGATGTCGCCCCGCATCTGCACGGCATGAAAGTCGGGCGTGTGATCGCGCGGCCCTTTATCGGCACGGCGGAGGCGGGATTTACCCGCACCACCAATCGCCGCGATTACGCCATCGCCCCGCCCGCGCCGACGCTGCTGGACTGGGCGCAATCCGCCGGGCGGCGCACCTATGGCATCGGGAAAATCGGGGATATCTTCTCCGGGCGTGGTGTCGACGATCTGCGCAAGGGCGACGATGCGGCGCTGATGGACCATCTGGAGGATCTCGTGGCTGATGCGCTGCCCGGATCGCTCACCTTCGCCAATTTCGTGGAGTTCGACAGCCATTACGGCCACCGCCGCGACGTGGCGGGCTATGCCCGCGCGCTGGAATGGTTTGATGCGCGGATCGGCGCGGTGCTAGCCCGGTTGCGCCCCGGCGACCTGATGATCCTTACCGCCGATCATGGCAATGATCCGACATGGCGCGGCAGCGACCACACCCGCGAGCGGGTTCCGGTGCTGGGCGCGCGCGGCACCCCTGCCCCATCTGAGGCCATCGGCATTCGCGGCTTTGCGGATGTGGCGGCCACTGTTTCAACCCATCTCGGCCTCGGGCCGACCGGCCCCGGACGGAGCTTCCTATGAGCCATACGACCCTGCCCAAGATCGAATTGCACATGCATCTGGAAGGCGCCGCGCCGCCCGCCTTTGTGCGGGGTCTGGCCGCGGAGAAGGGTCTGCGGCTGGATGGTGTCTTTGACGAGCGTGGCCACTATGCCTACGCCGACTTCAACGAGTTCCTAAAGGTCTATGAGGCTGCAACGGCTGTCCTCAAATCCCCCGAGGATTACCGCCGCCTCACCCGCGAGGTGTTGGCCCGCGCGGCCGAACATGGCGTGATCTATACCGAAAGCTTCCTCAGCCCCGATTTCTGCGGCGGCGGCGATGTCGGTGCGTGGCGCGACTATCTGGCTGCGATGCAGGAGGCGGCGGCCGAGGCCGAGGCACAGGACGGCATCACCATGCGCGGCGTCATTACCTGCATCCGGCATTTCGGCCCCGATGCCGCCCGCCCGATTGCGCGCTGCGCAGCAGAGACGGCGGGCGATTTCATCACCGGTTTTGGCATTGCGGGGGCCGAAATGGTGGGCCGACCCGGCGATTACGCATGGGCCTTCGACTGCGCGCGCGAGGCCGGGCTGCGGCTGACGGCGCATGCGGGCGAATGGGGCGGGCCGGACATGGTGGCCGACACCATCCGCGACCTGAAGGTGGAGCGCATCGGCCACGGCATCCGCGCGATCGAGGATCTGGCACTGGTCGACCAACTGGCCGAGGATGGCATCGTGCTGGAGGTTTGCCCCGGCTCCAACGTCGCACTGCGCGCCGTATCATCGTGGCAGGCCCACCCGATTGAAAAACTGCGCGCGCGCGGCGTGAAGGTGACGATCTCGACCGATGATCCGCCGTTTTTCCACACCACCATGACCCATGAATACGACCGATTGGCCGATGTGTTCGGCTGGAACGAGGATGACTTCCACGACCTGAACCATGTCGCTCTGGACGCCGCCTTCTGCGATGCGCCGACCCGTGCCGCGTTGGCAAAGCGGTTGGATGCGGCGCGCTAGGGGCGGGGTGCTGCAGGACCGGGCATTCCACCCGCCGACATGACGTCACGCGCGGCAGAAGGGTTTACCCGACGCCGCGCGGAGGCTAGCACCGGAGCGATCCAAGTTTTCCGCGCGCGAGGCTATTCGAGATGAGCGACCACCTGACCGTCGTCACCCACCCGCTGGTGCAGCATAAGCTCACGCTGATGCGCAAGCGCGACACGCCGACCGCCCTGTTCCGGCAATTGCTGCGCGAGATTTCGCAGCTTCTGGCCTATGAGATTACCCGCGAGTTGGAACTGACGACGGAAACCGTCGACACACCGCTGCAACCGATGGACGCCCCGGTGCTGGCAGGCAAAAAGCTGGCGCTGATTTCGATCCTGCGGGCGGGCAACGGCCTGCTCGACGGGGTTCTGGAACTGATCCCTTCGGCGCGGGTCGGATTCGTCGGGCTCTACCGGGACGAAGAAACGCTTCAGCCGGTCCAATACTACTTCAAGGTGCCCGAGGCGCTGGACGACCGGTTGGTGATCGCCGTCGACCCGATGCTGGCCACCGGCAACAGCTCTGCTGCGGCGATCGACCTGCTGAAAAAGGCGGGTGCCACCAACATCCGGTTCCTGTGCCTGCTGGCCGCGCCCGAAGGCGTCGCGCGGATGAAGGAGGCGCATCCCGATGTGCCCATCGTCACCGCCGCTCTGGATGAGTGCCTGAACGAAAAGGGCTACATCGTGCCCGGACTGGGCGATGCGGGTGACCGGATGTTCGGCACGAAATAAACCTTTACTAGCTGGTGCCTTTCGGACACAGTTTCACAACATCTTGTGGGGAATACGATGTCTGCCAGCAGAATGCTCCTCGCGGCGTTTCTCGTCAGTGGGATCGCCGTCAGCGCCGGTCACGCCCAGACGCTGCGGTCGAAAGACCAGCCTGCCGAATATCCGCCGAGCAGCTACACGGCCAATCAGTATATCGACAGCCAAGGCTGCGTTTATATTCGCGCGGGCTTCGGTGGTGCGGTGCGCTGGGTGCCCCGTGTGGATCGCAAGCGCAATGTGATCTGCGGACAGCAGCCGAGCCTCGCCCGCGCCGTCGCACCCGCACCGCAATCCCCCGCGAAACCCGCGCCCGTGGTTGCGGCGCCTGTGCAGGCCGCTCCTGCGGTCCGCACCGTAAGCGCGGCACAAGCGAAAGCGCAGGCCGCCGCCCGTGCGCAGGCAGAGGCAAACGCCCGCGCACAGGCGCAAGCCGCCGCGCATGCCAAGGCACAGGCACAGGCACAGGCCAACGCGCGCGCTCAGGCGCAGGCACAGGCCAATGCCCGTGCCGCCGCGCAGGCAAAGGCCCGCGCCGCAGTCCCCGCGCGCACACAGCGCGTCGTCCGGCAGCCTGCCTGCCCCGGCGTATCCGCGGCAAGCGCACCCTATATCAACCCCGGTGCGCGGTGCGGCCCGCAGGACATCAGCCCCTATGATGACAGCAATGCCGGGGCCGTGCGCACCCGGCGCAGCGGCGATCTGAAAGGCCCGATGCTGCTAATCGGCCCCGATGCGCCGACACCGAACGGGTATCGCCGCGTCAACACCGACGGGCGGCACAACACCAATCGCCCCGCCGCAGGCTCCGGCGTCATTACCGAAAACCGGCGCCTGATCCTGACCCAGCCGACCGGCAGCGCGGCCCCCCGCTATTCGTCCAAATCCGCTCCGAAAACCGCTGCTTCGGCCCCGACCGCCGCACGGTATGTGCAGGTGGGCACCTATGGCGCGCCCGCAAATGTCGGCAAAGCCGTGAACCGGCTGCGCGCAATGGGCTTGCCGGTGCGCACGGCTGCGACCCGGCAAAACGGAAAGCCACTTCAGATTGTTCTGGCCGGGCCATTCACGGATGCCGGACAGTTAAACGCCGCGCTCGGCGCGGCCCGGCGTGCGGGCTATTCCGACGCCTTTCTCCGCAGATAACAAGAAGACCAAAAACCTCGCAGGTTTCATCAGGTAAAACGCCCCGCCCGAGACATCGGGCGGGGCGTCGCTTTTGCAGCTGTTTGATTGCAGCACGGGCTACTGCCCGCAGATGCCTTGCAACGCCACCCAATCACTATCGGCCAGAACCTCCACCGCGTCGCCGCCGCGCATGGGGTCCGCTTCGATCAGCGGCAGCGTGGCCTCGCCGGTGACATCCTTGGCATAGGCATAGGGCGTCGAGGATACCTTTGCGCGGGCGAACTCGGCCAGTTGCTGGTCGATGGTGGCGGGCGTCGGCGGGGTGGCAACCAGCGCCTCCGCATAATCCGTCAGGATGCTTTCGCTCATCGTGCCCGTGGTCAGCAGCCGCAGGGTGGCGCGCACGCCAGCGGTGTCGAGCAGGCGCATCAGCGGGTCTTCGTGGCGCGACAATTCCGCCAGCACATAGCCCGCAGCCACATCCGGCGTATCGTAATCCTCGACCAGACGCCGGTCGAGCAGGATGAGCCCGCCCGGCAGGCTGACCGCGCCCCGCACCCCATCCGGCAAAACGATCAGCCCGCCCCCCGCACCGGGCGGCACCAATCGGGTGTGCATTTTGGCCAGCGCGCGCTCACCCCGCGTCGTGCGGCATGGCTCGCCGGACACGCGGTCGATGGCCTGAAACAATTGCGCGCCGATTTCCGCGCGGGTCGGATCCGGCACCACGTCGACCGTGTGGCGGGCCAAGGCGCCGGGCAGCCAGAACACACCTAACGCCAACACCGCCGCCGCCGAGCCGACAAGCCCCAACACCCGCAGCCGCCCCCGCACCGGGCGGGTGCGGTTGACCGCACGGCGCACGGTTTCGATGGCCTCGATCATGGTATCGTCGTCGATTTCCAGCAATTCAGACGCTTCGGCGGTCGGGCTGTAGAAGGCCGGGCTTTCGTCCGGGTTCACTCGTTCCGTCGCGGCCAGCGACCAATGGCTGAGCGCCCGGTTGTTGCCATCCGAAATCACAAGCGAGCTGTTGCCGAAGGACACGATCACGTTGATCCTGCGGGCGCCCGGTTCGGGCGTCCAGACGCCGGGACATTCCAGCCGCTGATACTGCGATAGCGCCGTCATTTGGGCGATGGGCCTGCTCGTCTGCCTCTTGTCATGCCGGCACGATAGCGCAGGCCCGTGTGGCGAACAATCGCCACCCGCACGGATGCTGGCCCAGATCGCGCGCAGACGCTAGCGTCGATCGCATGATTATCTCCCGTGGCCGTGGCTATATCTTTGTCCATATCCCCAAGACCGGCGGCACCGCGATGGCGCTGGCGCTGGAGGCCCGCGCGATGGCCGACGATATCCTGATCGGCGACACGCCCAAGGCCCGGCGGCGCAAGCGGCGGCTGACCGGGGTCACGGCACGCGGGCGGCTTTGGAAACACAGCACGCTTGCGGATATTTCGGGCCTGATCCCGGATGCCGAGATCGCGGGTCTTTTCACCTTCACGCTGGTGCGCAATCCGTGGGACCGCGTGGTGAGCTACTATCACTGGCTGCGCGGGCAGAGCTTCGATCATCCGGCAGTCGGACTGGCGCGGGATTTGTCCTTTGCGGCGTTTCTGGCGCATCCCCAGACCCGCGCGAGCCTGCACAACGCGCCCTATGGCAGCTACATGCGCCGCGCGGACGGGGTGGAGCACTGCGCGGCTTTCGTCCGGCTGGAGGCGCTGGAACAGGATCTGGCCCCCGTCCGCGCGCATCTGGGATTTCCGCTGACCCTGCCCGCAGGCGTGAATGCCAGCACCCGCCGCGCCGATTTCCGCAGCTACTATGACGACAAAAGCGCAGAGCTGGTCGCCCGGCTCTGCGCTCCTGATATTGCCCGGTTCGGCTATCGCTTCGATCAGGCAGCCTGAACCATTGCGGCCCCGTCACCGAACCGCTCGTAGAAGCTGTCGCCCGCTGCCGCCATGTCCCGCAGCAATTGCGGCGTGGCGAAACGGTCGCCGTGGGTGGCGGTCAGCACTTCGGTGAATTCCACCGCCCGTTCAGCACCGATGATGTCAAGCCAGCCGAACGGCCCCCCCGACCACGGCGCAAAGCCCCAGCCAAGGATCGCGCCCACATCGCCTTCGCGAATGTCGGTCAGCACGCCATCCTCAAAGGCCCGCACCGCCTCCAGCACCTGCGCGAACAGCAGGCGCTGCTGCACTTCAGCCAGATCGGGCTGGGTGTCGGCCACCGGGTATTTCCCGGCCAGCCCATCCCACAGTCCCTGACGCTTGCCTTTGTCGTCATAGGCATAGAAGCCGGATTTGGATTTGCGGCCCAGACGGCCCTGATCGGCCATCCAGAACAGCACCTCGTCCACCGCCCCGTCGGGATAGGCATCGCCCATCGCGGCGCGGGTGGCTTTGGCGATTTTCACGCCAAGGTCGATCGAGGTCTCATCGACCAGTTGCAGCGGCCCGAGCGGCATGCCCACCAGCTTCGCCGCGTTTTCGATCAGCGCAGGCTCCACCCCTTCGGCGACCATGCGGATGCCTTCGTTGATGTAAGGGATGATGCAGCGGTTCGCGTAGAAGAAGCGCGCATCATTGACCACGATGGGCGTCTTGCGGATCTGGCGCACGAAATCGAGCGCCTTGGCCACGGCGGCATCGCCGGTTTGCTCGCCCTTGATGATCTCCACCAGCGCCATCTTCTCGACCGGGGAGAAGAAGTGGATGCCGATGAACTTCTCGGGCCGGGCGCTGGCGCGGGCCAGATCGGTGATCGGCAGGGTTGAGGTGTTGGTGGCAAAGATGCAGTCCGGGCCGACGATGGCTTCGACCTTGGCGGTGACCTCGGCCTTGACCTTGGGGTCTTCGAACACCGCCTCGACGATCAGGTCGCAACCGGCAAGCTGCTGGTAATCGTCGGTCGCGGTGATGCGCGCCAGCGCCGCGTCCTTCTTCTCGGGCGTGGCCTTCTTCCGGGCGATGCCCTTGTCCATGTAATCGGCGGTATAGGATTTACCGCGCTCGGCGGCCTCTTGGCTGGCATCGACCAGCACCACCTCGATCCCCGCCTGCGCGGAGACCAGCGCGATACCCGCGCCCATCATCCCTGCGCCGATGACGCCGACCTTCTTCACCGTCTGATCAGGCGCGTCGGGGCGGTTCGCGCCCTTCTCCAGCGCGGTCTTGTTGATAAACAGCGACCGGATCATTGCGGAGGAGGACGGGTTCATCAGAACGTTGGTGAACCAGCGCGCTTCGATTTTCAGCGCGGTGTCAAACGGCACCATCGCGCCTTCGTAGACCGCCGACAGCATCGCCTTGGCCGCCGGGTAGACGCCCTTGGTCTTGCCATGCACCATCGCGGATGCGCCGACAAAGGTCATGAACCCTGCCGGGTGATAGGGCGCGCCGCCGGGCAGCTTATAGCCCTTCTGATCCCACGGCTTCACGATATCGGCGTCCCCCGCGCCCAGCACCCATGCTTTCGCGGCGGCGACGGGATCGTCCACGACCTCGTCGATGATGCCTGCGGCGCGCGCCTTCTGCGGGTCCGACAGCTTGCCTTCCAGAAGGAACGGCGAGGCTGTCATGACACCCAGCTTGCGCACCAACCGCGTGGTGCCGCCAGCACCGGGGAAGATGCCGACCATGATTTCAGGCAGGCCGATCTTGGCCTTCGGATTATCGGCGGCAAAGATGCGGTGACAGGCCAGTGGGATTTCCAGACCGATGCCCAGCGCGGTGCCCGGCAGCGCGGCGGCGATAGGTTTGCCGCCCTTGTTCTTGTCATCCATGCCCGCGCGCTCGATGAGGCGCAGCGCCTTGTGCATCTGCATGATGCCTTCGAACAGGCCGCGGGCCGGTTCATCGCCCGCATCCTCGCGCATCCGCGCCAGAACGTTCAGGTCCATGCCACCGGCGAAGTCGGCCTTGGCGGAGGTGATGACGATGCCCTTGACCGCGTCATCGGCCAGGGCGGCCTCGACATGGGCGATCAGCTGTTCCAACGCGGCGATGCTGAGCACGTTCATCGACTTGCCCGGCACGTCCCAGGTGATGATGGCGACGCCGTCGGCGTCGGTCTTCATGGTGAAATCGGTCATCTGCTCTCCCCCTCTCACACGCGTTCCAGAATGGTCGCGGCGCCCATGCCGGACGCGACGCATAGCGTGGCCAAGCCGGTTTCCTTGTCGGCGCGCTCCATCTCGTCGAGCAACGCGCCAATGATGATCGCGCCGGTCGCGCCCAGCGGGTGACCCATGGCGATGGCCCCGCCATTCGGGTTCACCTTTGCCGGATCGACATCGAAAGCCTGCATGAAGCGCAGCACGACCGAGGCAAACGCCTCGTTCACTTCGAACAGGTCGATATCGCCGATGCTCATGCCGCTATCGGCGAGGATCTTCTCGGTCACGGGAACCGGGCCGGTGAGCATGATGGTGGGATCGGTGCCGATCTTGGCCGTGGCGCGAATGCGGGCGCGCGGCTTCAGCCCGTGGGCTTCGCCAAACGCCTTGGACCCGATCAGAACGCCCGCCGCCCCGTCCACGATGCCGGAGCTGTTGCCTGCATGGTGGATGTGGTCGATGCGCTCTAGCTGCGGGTATTTCATCAGCGCCACAGCATCGAAGCCGGGCATGACTTCGCCCATGTCCTTGAACGCCGGACGCAATGCGCCGAGGCTTTGCATATTGGTGTCGGGGCGCAGATATTCGTCGCGGGTCAGGATCGGCAATCCGTTTTGATCCGTCACCGGAATCACGGTCTTGTCGAAATACCCGGCTTCCCATGCCGCAGCGGCGCGTTTCTGGCTTTCGACCGCCAGCGCATCGGCCTGATCGCGGGTCACGCCATACATGGTGGCGATGATGTCGGCGCTGATGCCCTGCGGCACGAAATAGCTTTTCATCGCGACGGTCGGATCGACGGCAATCGCCGCCCCGTCGGACCCCATCGCAACGCGGCTCATCATTTCGACGCCGCCGGCGATGTAGCCGTCACCAGCCCCGCCACGCACCTGATTGGCGGCAAGGTTCACCGCCTCCATACCGCTGGCGCAGAAGCGGTTGATCGACAGGCCCGGAATGCGTTCATCCAGCTTAGACGCCAGCACCGCGGTGCGAGCCAGACAGCCGCCCTGCTCCATCACCTGCGTGGCATTGCCCCAGATCACGTCTTCGACAGCGTGGCCTTCCAGCCCGTTGCGGTCCTTCAGCGCGTTCAGCGTCACCGCCGACAGCCGCACCGAGGTGACCTCGTGCAGGCTGCCATCCTTGCGGCCTTTGCCGCGCGGGGTGCGCACGGCGTCGTAGATATAGGCCTCGGTCATGTGGTCTCCTCCTTCATGTGTCGTGGGCTGTCGTCCGGCGTCACGCGCGGTCCGACGGATGCCCCGGCATCAGGTCATAGGGGTGTTGCCAGCCCGGCAGGGCGGCGATCCGGTCGAGCCAAGCGTCGATGGCGGGCCAATCGGCCCGGTCGAAGCCGAACGGCTCGGGGTAATACAGGTAGCCGCAGCAGGAAAAATCAGCGTTGGTAGGGCCGTCGCCGACAATCCAGTCGCGCCCCGCAAGATGCGCATCAAGCACTTGATACGCCGCGCGCAGGCGCCCTTGCAGGAACGGGATCACACCAGCGGGCCGTTTATCCTCGGGCAGGAAATTGGCAAGAAAGCGCACCGTGCCCGCTTGCGACGACAGTTTGTGGTTGTCCCACAGAACCCAGCGCAGCACCTCGCGCGCCTCTGCCCGGTCGGCGCCGCCGAACTGCCCGGTCTGTTCGGTGATCCACGATTGGATCACCCCGGACTGGGTCAGACACAGATCGCCCGCGACAAGCATGGGTGCCTCGCCCATCGGGTTGAGCGCGCGATAGGCCTCGCCCCGCGCCTCACCGTTAAAGAAATCCACCTTCACCGGCTCCCAGCCAAGCCCGGACAAGTCCAACGGCAACGCCGCCTTGTAGCTGTTTCCGCTCTCGCCAAAGCAATGCAGCTTGATGGTCATGGTTCATTCCTCTCCCGCGATGGGTGCAGCATGACATCGGCTGCGCGAGGGTAAAGCCACTTCGGCTTCCCTGAAATACTCACGACGCAACGGCACAAATCAGCAGCGGGTGTTGGCGCCGGATACCCACGCCCCCCGGACCGGATCAGCGCTTCCGCGCGTCCAGTTCGGCGTTGAACAGCCGCAGACGGTGCCCAAATTTGTCTTCGTCGATCACGCTGTCGAGATTCTCGAACAGAAATGACAGCAACTCGCCCTCATCAAGCCCCGCCTCCGCCGCCAGCCGCCGCAGACGACGATAGCCGTCCTCGCTCATCGCAACGGAGAATCGGCGGGTCAGGCGCAGGCGCTTGGGCATTGGGGGCTCCTTCGAGGGCGCGCGCGGACCGTGCCGCGCGCGCCCCGAGGATCGGCTTAGAACCGGTCGGCGTCCAGTGCCATCACCGGCTCGGCGCCGCTTTCGATGCGGGCCAGATGCATCCGCGTCGCGGGCAACTGGCGCGCCATGTAGTAGCGCCCGGTCAGCAGCTTGGTCTCATAGAACGCCGCATCGCCCGTGCCCGCATCAAGCGCGGCGCGCGCCGCCTTGGCGCTGCGGGCCCACATCAGGCCAAGGCAGACATGCCCGAACAGGTGCATGAAGTCGCTTGATCCGGCCAGCGCGGCATTGGGGTCTTTCATGCCGTTCTGCATGAAGAACATACCAGCGGTCTGAAGATCCTTGCTCGCGGCCTTCAGCGGGTCGAGAAAATCGGCCTTCAGAGCCGCGTCGCCTTCGTTTTCCTTGATGAAGCTTTTTACCAAATCGAAGAAGGCCATGACATGCTTGCCGCCATCCTGCGCCAGTTTGCGCCCCACAAGGTCCAGCGCCTGAACGCCGTTGGCCCCTTCGTAGATCATGGCGATCCGGGCATCGCGGGCAAATTGGGACATGCCCCATTCTTCGATATAGCCGTGACCGCCATAGACCTGCTGGGCCTGAATCGTGGCGTCAAAGCCCTTATCGGTCAGGAAGCCCTTGATCACCGGCGTCAGTAGGCTGACCAGCCCCAGCGCGGCGGCGTCGTTCTTGCGATGGGCCTCGTCAATCAGGTACGCGCCCCAATAGGTGAATGCGCGCGCGCCTTCGACGAAGCTTTTCTGATCCAGCAACATGCGGCGCACGTCGGGATGCACGATCAGCGGGTCAGCAGGGCCATCGGGATTTTTCGCCCCGGTCACGTCCCGCCCCTGTAGCCGATCGCGGGCATAGGCGACCGCGTTCTGATAGGCGGCTTCGGCCTGAGCGTAGCCTTGCAGGCCGACACCCAGCCGGGCCTCGTTCATCATCGTGAACATCGCCCGCATGCCTTTGTGCAGGTCGCCCAGCAGATAGCCGGTGGCCCCGTCGTAATCGAGCACGCAGGTCGAGTTGCCGTGGATGCCCATCTTCTCTTCGATCTTGCCGACTGAAACCGCGTTACGATCACCGAGCGAGCCGTCATCGTTGACCATGAACTTCGGCACGATGAACAAGCTGATGCCCCGGGTGCCTTCGCCGCCGCCGGGCGCCTTTGCCAGCACCAGATGGATGATGTTGTCAGCCAGATCGTGATCCCCGGCGGAGATAAAGATCTTCTGCCCGGTGATCTTGTAGCTGCCATCGTCCTGCGCCTCCGCCTTGGTGCGCAGCAGGCCCAGATCGGTGCCGCAATGGGGCTCCGTCAGGTTCATGGTGCCGGTCCATTCGCAGGTGGCGAGCTTTTCCAGATAGGTCGTTTTCTGTGCGTCAGACCCGTGGGCGTGGATCGCGGTATAGGCCCCGTGGGTCAGGCCCTGATACATATTGAAGGCCATGTTGGCCGACACAAACAATTCGCCTACGGCGGTGTTGAGCACATAGGGCATGCCCTGCCCGCCGTAATCGGCGTCACAGTCGAGAGCGGTCCAGCCGCCTTCGCGCATCTTGTCGAACGCGGCCTTGAAGCCGGTAGGCGTGCGCACAATACCGTTTTCCAGCGTGCAGCCTTCGGTATCGCCGACGGTGTTGAGGGGGGCGAGAACCTCGGAGGCGAGCTTGCCGGCCTCCTCCAGAACGGCGGAGGTAAACTCCGCGTCGAGTTCGTCATATCCCGGCGTGTCGTTCTGGGCGACCTTGAGCACCTCGTGCAGAACAAATTGGATGTCCTGGTTCGGCGCCATGTAGCTCGGCATGGTTCTCTCTCCCTTTTCTGTATCGCCCCGGCCCTATGGCCGAGGCAGCCTTTGCATTCCTCCTGCTGCCTCCCCTGCCGACCCCGCCCTGCTCACCCCGGCCTGCCGGGGATGACGGGGGCGGGCCGCTTATTCGGCGGCCCGGCTCGCGGTCACCTCGTCGAGCATCGATTCGACGAGCTTCAGCTGGTCGTTCAGCTCGCTCACCGCTTCATCAAGCTCGGCGCGCTGACGTTCCAGATCGGCCAGATGCGCACGGCCCATTTCATGGGTGCGGCTCAGCTGGGTAACCTGATGGTCGTTCAGGTCATAAAGGTCGAGAAGCTGGCGGATTTCCTCGAGGCTGAAGCCAAAGCGCTTGCCGCGCAGGATCAGCTTCAACCGGGCGCGATCACGCCGAGTGAACCACCGTTTCTGGCCTTCACGAAAGGGGGCGAGCAACTCCTTGGCTTCGTAGAACCTCAGGGTCCGCGGGGTCACCTCGAAGGTGTCGCACATCTCGCGGATCGTCATCAGGTCTTCGTTCATCAGTTTCGATCTCCGTTTGCGTTCTTTCTTTCGATCGGGACGCCGGAGATGCGTGAATTAATTCGAGCTTACAAGAAATTCTCATCGCGCCGGAATTGTTACGCGGCGTCACTTCGCGCCCCGCGCAATCATGCAAAAGCTTCCGCTGGGTAATGCGCAATTTTGCTAGGAAAACAAAGTGGCCTCACTCCCGAAACGGGTGTCCCGGAAGGGGCCATTTCGCGTGGGACGTCACGTCATATTCTGGCGAGTCTCTTCGCGCAGGCGGCGTAGGTCCGCGAGGGTGCGGGCCAGCTCCTCTTCCTGCTGGGTCAGTGCCGCGATCTGACGGTCGGCCAGTTCCAGCCATGCCTCCATCTGCACGCGGGTGCCCTTGGTCTCGTATATCTGGAGCCACTGCCGGATTTCCTCCAGACTGAAGCCGAACCGCCTGCCGCGCAGGATCAACGTCATCCGCGCCACTTCGCGCGGGCCGTAGAATCGGCTGCGGCCCTCCTTCTCGGGGGTCAGCAGTTCAATATACTCATAGTATCGCAGGGTGCGCGGGGTCACATCGAACCTGCTGCACATCTCCTTGAAGCTCAAACGCTCGTCGCTCATGCTGGCGTGATCCTCCGCTCGGTCTGGCCAGTGGTCGGCCTGACAACCGTAGGTCTAACACCGTCCACCTTCAACGGCATAGCCTTCTTCGTCACGTCAACATGTGGCGCCCGCGGCGGCAAGGCTTGCGTCCCGGCGGGGCTTGGGTCGATAACCGGCGCGAAGGATATGCTCATGACCCACACCTCCGATCCGTCATCGCCGGGCGCTGATCCCGCCGGCACCCCGGACGAAACCACCCGTCAGGACACAGTCGCGCATCAATTCATCGAGGCGCTGCCATTCGCACATGCGTTGGGCATGCGAATCGACGCGCTCGACAACGGTCGTGCGGTTGTGTCGATGCCCTATGACGCGCGGCTGATCGGCGACCCGGCTACGGGCGTGATTCACGGCGGCGCGGTATCGGCGCTGATCGATACCACCGCAGGTGCGGCGGTGATGTGCCATCCCGGTGTCGCCACGACTGCCACGCTGGATCTGCGGATCGATTACATGCGCCCCGCCACGCCGGGCCAGCGCATCACCGCCGAGGCCGAATGCTACCATGCGACCCGCAACGTGGCCTTTGTGCGCGCGCGGGCCGTTGATGAGGACACCGATGTGCCCGTCGCCACCGCCGCAGGCACCTTTACCGTGACACGCGGGCGCATGGGTCAGGGAGACGGATCATGAGCACGACGCAGACCCCGCCCCGCCCGCCGCGCACGCCCGAACCGGTGCAGGTGGTCAAGGAACGGCGCGATGCGGCGCTGTCGGCGCTGGTGCAGGCGGTGCCCTTCGCGGCCTTCATGGGTATCCGTTTTGACCGTCGCGGCGACGAGTTAACCGCGGTTCTGCCGTGGCGCGACGCGCTGACCGGCAATCCGATGCTGCCCGCCATGCATGGGGGGGCGACCTCGGCCTTTCTGGAAATGACCGCGATGATCGAATTGGCGTGGTCCATGATCTGGGCTCCGGTGGAGCGGGGCGAGATCGACGCCGCGACCCTGACGCCCGAAACGCTGCCGCGCCTGCCCAAGACCATCGACTTTACCATCGACTTCCTGCGCTCCGGCCTGCCGCGCGATGCCTATGCACGGGCACGGGTGAACCGCTCCGGGCGGCGCTACGCCTCGGTCCATGTCGAAGGCTGGCAGGACAATCGCAGCCGCCTGTTCGCGCAGGCGACCGGCCATTTCCTGATGCCTGATCCCGCGCAATTGCCCGCCCCGTTCGGGCGTGGCGATGCGGCAGGCCCTGCGGCGTGACCCCCCGCCCATGAGCGACATCGCCAGCCCCGCCGCACCGCGCGTCATCGGGCACCGCCGCGTGCTGGCCATCGCGCTGCCGATCGTGCTGTCCAATGCCACAACGCCCATTCTGGGGGCGGTCGATACCGGCGTGATCGGCCAGCTGGGCGCGGCGCCCCCCATCGGCGCGGTCGGCATCGGCGCGGTGGTCCTGACCGCGATCTACTGGATTTTCGGCTTCCTGCGGATGGGCACGGCTGGGCTGACCGGGCAGGCGCATGGCGCGGGCAACACCGCCGAAGTGGCCGCCATGCTGACCCGTGGCCTGATGATCGCCGGTGCCGCCGGGCTGGGTCTGATCGCTCTGCAATACCCACTCTTCGCCGGTGCGTTCCGGGTCGCCCCCGCCAGTGACGAGGTGGAGACCCTTGCCCGCGGATATATGGCGATCCGCATCTGGTCAGCCCCGGCGGCCATCGCGGTCTACGCCATCACCGGCTGGCTTATTGCGCTGGAACGAACGCGCTCGGTGCTGGTGATTCAGGTCTGGATGAACGGCGTGAACATCCTGCTGGATCTGGTGTTCGTGCTGGGGTTCGGCATGGGGGTCGGCGGTGTCGCCGCAGCGACCGTGATCGCGGAATGGTCGGGTGTCCTGCTGGCGCTGTGGCTCTGCCGAGCGGCATTCCGGGTGCCCGCATGGCGCGACTGGGCGCGGGTGTTCGACCGCCCCCGGCTAAAGCGGATGGCCGCGGTGAACACCGACATCCTGATCCGGTCGCTGTTGCTTCAGACCATTGTGGTCAGCTTCATGTTCTTCGGCTCGGATTTCGGGGACGTGCAACTGGCCGCTAACCAAGTGCTGTTTCAATTTCTGAATATCACGGCGTCGGCGCTGGACGGGTTCGCCTTTGCCGCCGAGGCGCTGATCGGGCAGGCATTCGGCGCCCGCGATCCGGCCCGCGTGCGACGCGGCCTGCGCTTTACCGCGCTGTGGGGGTTGATCACGGCGGCCCTGCTGGCGCTGGCCTTCGGTCTGGGCGGACCTGCGATTATCGACGTGATGACCACCGCAGAGCCAGTGCGCGAAGCCGCGCGCCATTACCTATTCTGGATGGTGATCGCGCCGCTGACCGGGTTGACCAGCTGGATGCTGGATGGGGCGTTCATCGGCGCGACCCGCACCCGCGACATGCGCAACATGATGGTGCTGTCGGTGCTGGGCTATTACGCAGCGGTGGCCGTGCTGATGCCACTTTACGGCAATCACGGGCTATGGGCCGCGCTGAACCTGAGCTACGCGCTGCGGGGGCTGACCTTGGGGCTGCGCTATCCGGCACTGGAACGCAGCGCGGTGCATGGCGCGGACTGACGCGGCAGCTTAAAGCCAGTCGTCGCGCCCGGTGCCCACCGCATCGCTGACATTGGCAAAGCCGTCGCGCTCCAGCAACCGGTCCAGTCCCTGCGCGACCCGCGCCGCAAGGCTCAGCCCCTCAAACACCATCGCGGAGTAAAGCTGCACCACCGTCGCGCCTGCGCGGATCTTCTCATAGGCCTGCTCAGCAGAGCCGATCCCGCCAACACCGATCAAGGGCACGTTGCCTGCCGTGTCCCGCGACAGCCGCGCCAGCACGCGGGTGGATTTCTCGAACAGCGGCGCGCCAGACAGGCCACCAGCATTCTGCGCCTTGCGGCTGCTGAGCCCCTCGCGATCAAGGGTCGTGTTGGTGGCGACGATGCCGTCCACGCCCATATCCATCGCGACCTCGGCGATGGCGGCCAGTTCAGCGTCCGACAGGTCCGGCGCGATTTTAAGGAAAATCGGCACCCGGCGGGCGATCTTGGCGCGCACTTCCAGCACACCCGCCAGCAACGCGCGCAGCGCGGCGGGGCCCTGCAGATCGCGCAGTTTCTCGGTATTCGGGGAGGATACGTTGACGGTGGCGAAATCCACATTGGCCCCGCAGATGCGCAGCACCTCGGCGTAATCCGCCGCGCGGTCCGCGCTGTCCTTGTTGGCACCAAGGTTCAGGCCGATCACCGCGCCACGGGGCCGGGCCGAGAGACGGATAGCCATCGCGGCGGCGCCGTCATTGTTGAACCCGAAACGGTTGATCACTGCCCGGTCCCGGCTGAGCCGCCAGAGCCGGGGCTTGTCATTGCCCACCTGCGGACGCGGCGTGATACCGCCCAATTCGATAAAACCGAACCCCGCGCGTGCCAGCGGCCCCATCGCGGTGCCGTTCTTGTCGAACCCCGCAGCCAGACCAATCGGGTTGGGTAAGTCCAGCCCAGCCAGCCGGACGCCCAGACGCGGCGACGACACCGGCCCCGGCAGCGGGACAAGCCCGGCGCTCAACGCGCGCAGCGCCAGCCCATGTGCGGTTTCGGGGTCGAATTTCTGCAGCACCGAAAGCCCGGCCCGCTCGACAAGGCTCATACCACGCCCTCCGGGAAGATATGACCAGCCGCGCCCAAGGGCAGCGATTTATCCCAGACCACCTCGTCCAATCGCAGCGCGCGATACAGGTGCGGAAACAGCGCACCGCCGCGCGAGGGCTCCCACTTTACCTGCGGGCCCAGCGCCTCCACATCGACCGCGACCAGAACAAGATCGCTTTCGGTCGTGAAATGCTTCTCTGCCGTCGCCGCGACCGTCTCGGAGGTCGAGAAATGGATGTATCCATCAGCAAGGTCGACCGGCGCGCCCAGCGTCTCCCCTGCGGCGCGGAAGCTCTCCCATTCGGAGCGGCGGAATATCTTGTAGATCAGCATGGCGCGGAAATGCCCGTGAAACGGGCGCGGGTCAATCACGCTTTTACGGCGACAAAACGCCCGTTTCGACCTTCGCGCTTGAAATCGCAGGGCCATTTCGCCGCGCACGGTATCGCGGTTGCACAACCGTTACGCAATTGCCGTAGCGATAACCGCGTCCGCCTTTGACTCCTTTTGACCGGGCGGTAAAGCTTTGAGTCGCACACCAACGGGAGAGCTCAGTTCATGTCCATTCGCATCCTTTCCACCGTGGCCGCCCTGGCGTTGACCGCCGGCGCCGCCTCGGCCGAGTATTCGCTCACCATTCTGCATACCAACGATTTCCATGCCCGGTTCGAGCCGATCTCGAAATACGATTCCGGCTGCTCCGCCGAGGACAACACCGCCGGCGAATGCTTTGGCGGGACCGCGCGTCTCGTGACCGCGATCAAGGACGCGCGCGAGCGGGCCGACAATTCGCTGCTCGTCGATGGCGGGGACCAGTTTCAGGGCACGCTGTTCTACACCTATTACAAGGGCAAGCTCGCCGCCGAGATGATGAACAAGCTCGGCTATGACGCGATGACCGTGGGCAACCACGAATTCGACGATGGCCCCGAGGTGCTGCGCGGCTTCATGGACGAGATCAACTTCCCGATCCTGATGTCGAACGCCGATGTGTCGGGCGAGCCGCTGCTGGCGGACGTTCTGATGAAATCGACCACGGTCGAGGTCGGCGGTGAGAAAATCGGTCTCATCGGCCTGACGCCGCAGGACACCCATGAACTGGCCAGCCCCGGCAAGAACATCATCTTCACCGATCCCTCGGATGCCGTGCAGGGCGAGGTGGACCGCCTGACCGAAGAGGGCGTCAACAAAATCGTCGTGCTGAGCCATTCGGGCTACGGCGTGGACAAAACGGTGGCCGAGAACACTACCGGCGTCGACGTGATCGTCGGTGGCCACACCAACACCCTGCTGGGCGATATGGACGGCGCCGAGGGCCCCTACCCGACCATGGTCGGCGACACTGCCATCGTGTCGGCCTATGCCTATGGCAAGTTTCTGGGCGAACTGAACGTGACCTTCGACGACGAAGGCACGATCACGCAGGCCAGTGGCGCGCCGCTCATCATGGACGCCGCGGTGACCGAGGACGAAGCGACCGTATCGCGCATCGCCGAAGCCGCCGTGCCGTTGGATGAGATCCGCAACAAGGTCGTGGCCGAAAGCGCCGAAGCCATCGAAGGCGACCGCACCATCTGCCGCGCGCAGGAATGCTCGATGGGCAACCTCGTCGCCGATGCGATGCTGGACCGGGTTGCCGATCAGGGCATCCAGATCGCCATCGCCAACAGCGGGGGTCTGCGCGCCTCCATCGACGCGGGCGAAGTGACGATGGGCGAAGTGCTGACCGTGCTGCCGTTCCAGAATACGCTGTCGACCTTCCAGACCGATGGCGCCACCGTCATCGCGGCGCTGGAAAACGGCGTTAGCCAAGTCGAGGAAGGCGCAGGCCGGTTCCCGCAGGTCGCCGGGCTGAAGTTCACCTTCGACGCCAGCGCCGAAGCCGGCAGCCGCGTGTCCGAGGTGATGGTCGACATGGATGGCGAATGGCAGCCCATCGACGAAGCCGCGACCTATGGCGTGGTGACCAACAACTACGTCCGCAATGGCGGTGACGGCTACTCCATGTTCGTCGAGGGCGAGAACGCCTATGACTTCGGCCCCGATCTGGCTGATGTCACGGCGGAGTATCTGGCCGAGCAGGGCCCCTACCAGCCCTACACCGACGGTCGCATCACCGCGGCCCAGTAAGACTGTCGCAGTAAATTCGGCACGACGAGCTTCAGGCGCGCTTCCTTCCGGGGGCGCGCCTTTTTCGTGGGCGGGTGCGGCAGGCCTGCAGGCCTTCACCTTAACCGCGATCTGCCCGATAACGCGGCTCATGACCCAATTCGCGCCCCTGCCCATCGACGCCATTCTGCCCGATCTGATCGCCGCGCTGCGCGGCGCGGGGCGGGCGGTGTTGCAAGCCCCGCCGGGCGCGGGGAAAACCACGCGCGTGCCGCTGGCGATCCTCGACGCCGGGCTGGTCACGGGGCGCATCCTGATGCTGGAGCCGCGGCGTCTGGCCGCGCGCGCCAGTGCCGAGCGGATGGCGGAAACGCTGGGTGAACCCTGCGGCGAGACCGTGGGCTACCGCATCCGGGGCGAGGCCAAGACCAGCGCCCGCACCCGGATCGAGGTGGTGACCGAAGGCATCCTGACGCGAATGATCCAGTCCGATCCCGAATTGCCCGGCATCGGCGCGATTCTGTTCGACGAATTCCACGAACGTTCGCTCAACGCCGATTTGGGGCTGGCCCTGGCGCTGGAGGTGCGCGCCGCGCTGCGCGAGGATCTGATGCTGGTGGTGATGTCCGCCACGCTGGACGCCGCCCCGGTCGCCGCGCTGATGAAGGGCGCGCCGGTCCTGACCTCCGAAGGCCGCGCCTATCCGGTGAAACGTATCTGGCTCGACCAACCCCGCCCCAAGGCCGAGCGATTCGAAAACGGCATGGCGGCGCTGATCCGCCGGGCGCTCGCGGAAACGACGGGCGGTGTGCTGGCCTTTCTGCCCGGCGAGGGCGAGATCCGGCGCACCGCCGCGCAGCTGGGCGATTTGCCTGCGGGGGTCAGCCTGCATCCGCTTTACGGAGCCCTGCCCTTTGCCGAACAGCGCGCCGCCATCCGCCCGCCGGAACACGGGCGAAAACTCGTGCTGGCGACGTCGATTGCGGAAACGTCGCTGACCATTGAGGGCGTCCATGCCGTGGTCGATGGCGGGCGGGCCCGGCGCGCGCGGTTCGATCCCGGCTCCGGCATGTCGCGGCTGGTGACGGAGCCTGCCTCCCGCGCCGAGGCCGAACAGCGTGCGGGTCGCGCCGGGCGCCTGTCTCCGGGCCGGGCGTATCGCCTGTGGACCAAAGGCGAGGACGGCGCGCGGCCCGCCCATGCCCCGGCAGAGATCGAAGCCGCCGACCTGACCGGGCTGGCGCTGGAACTGGCGCAATGGGGGGCCGACGACCTGCCCTTCCTGACGCCCCCGCCCGAGGCCGCGCTGGCCGAGGCCCGCGCGCTGCTGCGCGATCTGGGCGCGCTGGATCAGGCGGGCTCCATCACCGCGCATGGGCGGGTGCTGGCCGGGCTGCCGCTGCATCCACGACTGGGCCATATGATTGCCATCGGGGGCAAAATCGCCGCGCCCTTGGCCGCGCTGCTGGCGGACCGTGATCCGTTGCGGGGCGCCTCCGCCGATCTGTCGCTGCGGTTGGCGGCGCTGCGCGGGGATCGGCAGGCCGCGGCACAGGCGCATCGCCCCGCGCTGGAGCGTATCCGTGCGGAGGCCAAGCGTCTGGCCGCCGCCGCCCCTCGCCCAACGCAGGGGCAGACGCAGGTGCAGCTTGATCCGGCGCAGCTTCTGGCACTCGCCTATCCCGACCGCATTGGTCTGCGCCGCCCCGGTGATGCGCCGCGTTGGCTCCTGTCCGGTGGCAAGGGCGCGGTGATCGATGCCGCCGATCCGCTCGCAGGACAGCGCTTGCTGGTCGCCGCCGATCTGGACGGTGACACCCGCGAGGCCCGCATCAGGTTGGCCCTGCCGATTGCCGAAGGTGCCCTGCGCGAGGTGCTGGGCGACCGCATCGGCTGGGTTCAGGTGGCGGAATGGTCGCGCCGGGAACGGCGCGTCATCGCGCGCGAGCAGGAGCGGCTTGGCGCCATCGCGCTGAGCGACCGCACATGGAAAGACGCCCCGCCGGAGGCCTTGAGCCGCGCCGCGCTCGACGGCCTGCGCCAGTTGGGGCTGCCGTGGTCGGGAGCGGCGCGGCGCTTGCAGGCGCGTGCGGAGCTTTACCGGGCCGAAGGTGGAGAGATCGCCGATCTGAGCGAGCCTGCCTTGCTGAATACGCTGGAGACGTGGCTGCTGCCGCACCTCACCCATCAACGCACGGCCGAAGATCTGCGCGCGCTGGATCTGCTGCCCGCGCTGGAGATGCGTCTGGGCTGGGACGCGAAAACCCGGCTGGATCGCGAGGTGCCCGCGCGTTTCACCACCCCGACAGGCCGCGCGATCCCTATCGATTATTCCGGCGATGCGCCCGAAATCGCGCTGAAGCTACAAGAGATGTTCGGCACCACCGTGCATCCCACCGTGGGCCCGAAACGCCTGCCCCTGCGGATCACCCTGCTGTCGCCAGCCGGGCGCCCTTTGCAGACGACGATGGATATCCCCGGTTTCTGGACCGGGGCCTATACGGATGTGCGCAAGGACATGCGCGGGCGCTACCCGCGCCATCCGTGGCCCGAAGACCCGACCGAGGCCGCACCGACCTTGCGCGCCAAGCCGCGCGGGACTTAAGGGGGTGCGCCAAGCCGCGCGGCACTTGAGGGAACGCGCCTCGCTGGGCGGACCTTATAGGGCCTCGTCAATCGACGGCCCCTGAGCAAGCCCGCCCCCTGCCGCGCTTGACTCCGCGCCCCCCGCGCAGTATGGCCCGACCCGACCATCCGGAAGTGAGACAGCTTCCGGTCCCGTGCCTTTAGCCGGGATCGCCACCAGTCAGCGAGTTTCGCCCACTGGTGTCGTTGGCGTTTGGGCGGTCGGTTCCTACATGGGGCAGACCAATGTTAAAGGGCCGCAGGAGGGCCGGAACATGTTCGAGAACCTGTCCGATCGACTCTCTGGGGTCTTTGAGCGCCTGACCAAGCAAGGCGCGCTGTCCGATGAGGACGTCAAAACCGCCCTGCGCGAGGTGCGCGTCGCGCTGCTGGAAGCCGACGTATCGCTGCCCGTCGCCCGCGCCTTCGTCAAGGCTGTGCAGGATAAGGCCACGGGTCAGGCGGTGACCAAATCGGTCACTCCGGGCCAGCAGGTCGTCAAGATCGTCCATGACGAACTGGTGCATGTGCTGTCGGGCGACGACGCCAACCCCGGCGAGATGAAGATCGACAACCCGCCCGCGCCGATCCTGATGGTCGGTTTGCAGGGGTCGGGTAAGACGACCACCACCGCCAAGCTCGCCCGCAGGCTCAGCCAGCGCAACGGCAAGCGGGTGCTGATGGCCTCGCTCGACGTGAACCGCCCGGCAGCGATGGAACAGCTCGCGATCCTCGGCCAGCAGATCGGCGTTGACACACTGCCGATCGTCAAGGGTCAGACCCCGGTGCAGATCGCCACGCGCGCCAAACAGCAGGCAGCACTGGGCGGCTACGACGTCTACATGCTGGACACCGCCGGGCGTCTGCATATCGACGATGTGCTGATGGACGAAGTGCAGTCGGTCCGCGATGTGGTCAAGCCGCGCGAAACCCTGCTGGTCGTCGATGGCCTGACCGGTCAGGACGCCGTCAACGTCGCACAGGAATTCGACGGCAAGATCGGCGTCTCCGGCGTCGTGCTGACGCGGATGGATGGCGACGGGCGCGGCGGTGCGGCCCTGTCGATGCGCGCGATCACCGGCAAGCCGATCAAGTTCGTCGGCCTCGGCGAGAAGATGGACGCGCTGGAGGAATTCCACCCCGACCGGATCGCGGGCCGTATCCTTGGCATGGGCGACATCGTCGCGCTGGTCGAGAAGGCACAGGAAACCATCGAGGCCGAACAGGCCGAGCGGATGATGAAGCGCTTCCAGAAGGGTCAGTTCTCGATGAACGACCTGCGGATGCAGCTGGATCAGATGCTCAAGATGGGCGGCATGGAAGGCCTGATGGGCATGATGCCCGGCATGGGCAAGATGAAAGGCCAGATGGAAGGCGCGGGCGTCGATGACCGCATGCTGCGCCGCCAGATCGCGCTGATCAATTCCATGACCAAGCGCGAACGCGCCAACCCCGCCCTGTTGCAGGCCAGCCGCAAGAAACGGATCGCCAAGGGCGCCGGTCTGGAAGTGGCCGAACTGAACAAACTTCTGAAAATGCACCGCCAGATGGCGGACATGATGAAGAAGATGGGCAAGAAGGGCATGCTCAAGGGCGCGATGAAGGGCATGTTCGGCAAGGGCGGCATGCCCGATCCCTCCACCATGGACCCCAAGGCGCTGGAAGCGGCTGCCCGCAAGATGGGCGCGCCCGGCATGGGCGGAATGGGTGGCATGGGCGGCATGCCCGGTCTGGGCGGCGGCGCATTGCCGCCGGGCCTGTCCGGCTTCGGCAAGAAGAAGTGAGCGCTGCAATGACCGACACGAAATCGAACACCATGCCTGCGGCTCATGTCTCTGACGATCTGTCCGATGACGCCGCCCGCGCCGCCCAGCTGCTGCTGGAACACCGCGCCAGCATCGACCGGCTTGACGCGATCCTCGTCTACACGCTGGGCGAGCGGTTCAAGCACACGCAGAATGTTGGCCGCCTGAAGGCCGAACATGACCTTCCGCCCAGCGATCCCTCCCGCGAGGAGCAGCAGATCGCCCGGCTCGAAGATCTGGCGAAGGAGGCCGACCTCGACCCCGAATTCGCCAAAAAATTCCTGAATTTCATCATTCAGGAGGTGATCCGCCACCATAAGGCGCATCAGGAATAACCGACCCCCGCGCCGCGCCTCCCCGCGGTGCACCAGACCAAAGAACGCCATCTCAAGGAGAACAGACATGGCCATGAAGATCCGGCTCGCCCGTGGCGGCTCCAAGAAACGCCCCCACTACGCCATCGTTGCCACCGACAGCCGCATGCCCCGCGACGGCCGCTTTATCGAGAAGCTCGGCACCTACAACCCGCTGCTCGCCAAGGATGACGAGCGCCGCGTGGTGATGGATATCGAGCGTGTGCAGCACTGGATCGCTCAGGGCGCCAAGCCGACCGACCGCATCCAGCGCTTCCTCGAAGCTGCTGGCGCCGCCGAGAAGGCCGAGCGCAACAACCCCAAGAAAGCGAAGCCCGGCAAGAAAGCCGAAGAGCGCGCCGAAGAGCGTGCCGCGAAGGCCGCCGCCGCTGCCGAAGCTGCGAACGCCCCCGCCGAAGAGCAGTCCGCCGAGTAATCGGCCCCGGCGCCCGGCCCGGCCGGGCGCCACCGGGCGCGCTGCCCGCATGACATCGCCGCCGTCCGTCCCCCACGGGGCCGGGCGGTGGACCGCGACGCATCCCGTCGCTTCCGTGCCGTTTCATATCCGAGGTCCCCGATGACTGACCCCCGCGTCTGCGTCGCCGCCATTGCCGGCTCCTTCGGCGTGAAAGGCGAAGTCCGGCTGAAGAGCTTCTGCGCCGATCCGGAGGATGTGGCGAGCTACGGCCCGCTATGGACCGAGGATGGCACCCAAAGCTACGAGGTCACCCTCGCCCGCTCCATCACCAATGGGTTTGCCGCGCGCCTGTCCGGGGTCCGCACCAAGGAAGAGGCCGACGCGCTCAAGGGCGTGCGCCTGTTTGCCGGGCGCGATGTTCTGCCTGACCTGCCGGATCATGAATTCTACCACGCCGATCTGATCGGGCTGGCGGTGTTCGACACCGGCGGCACCCAATTGGGCACCGTGCGCGCCGTCCATGATCATGGCGCAGGCGATCTGCTGGAAATCCACGGACCGAACCTGAAGGCCACGGTGCTGCTGCCGTTCACCCGCGCCGTGATCCCCACCGTCGATGTGAAAGGCGGCCGCATCGTCGCCGACCCGCCAGACGGCCTGTTCTGATGTCTCGCGCGTATCCTGCGCCGCGCCCCCGTCGTGCTGGCGTGGAACCCTCCGGCTCGCGGAGAGTTGATGGCGAAAGGGCCCTGTCGGCCCCGGAACGCGAAAGGATACCAGATGTTCGAGATCATTCTCATACTGCTCGTCGTGGCCGCTGTGGCCGCTCTCCTTGGGTTTGGCCGGATTTCCGGGGCCGCTCTGACCGGCGCCAAGATCCTGATCGGTGTGGTGCTGATCCTGTTCCTGCTGGTGATCCTTGGCATCGTCGCCATCGCCTGACCGGGCGTAGTCCCTCCATGCTCCGGGCGCGTCCGCGCCGATGGGCACGCAATGCGGGAGCCGCTCCATGACGGGGCGGCTTTCGGCGTTGGGGGCCGTCCTGCTCTATACCTCGCCACTGACAGCAGGGCTGTCGGGCGCGGGGCTCTATTGGATATTGCCGCTGGCGGTGGTGTTTTGCCTGTCGGTCGTGGTGCTGACCTCCCGTCGGCTGCCCCGTGGCTGGCTGGCGGCGGCGCTGTTCGTCGGCGGCAAGATCATCACCCAGCTTCTGATCGTCGCGCTGCTCTTTGGTGCCGGACGCGGACTGGCCGCGGCATTGGGTCTGGAAGGTCACGTTCCGGGCTGGCTGTGGCTGCTGCCTGCCGGGGCGGGGCTGGCACTGGCGCTGCTGTTGACCCCGCGGTTGCAAGCACAGGAGCGCGCCGCGTTCGAGGCGCTGTTTGCTCCTGCAGACCGGCATGGCCCAACCCCGGAGACGCGCGAAACGGATGCCGGGACCGCGTCCGATGCTGGACATTCCGCGCCGTCTGCGCCACCAGCACCCCGATCCCGCAACGACACGCCGTGATCCGCCCCGGCGGAGTGCCTCGGCCCATCCCGGAACCGCGCTCATGACCTCCGACGCTCCTCGCCCCTCTCGCGCGACCGCCGCGCGCTCGCATGGTCGCCTGTCGATTGGCAGTTCGCTCCGGCCCCGGTCGCTGATGGACGAACCGCCGCTGCAAAAGGGCGCGTGGCAGGCCCGCATCATCACGCTTTTTCCCGATGCCTTTCCCGGTGTGCTGGGCGAAAGCCTGACCGGCAAGGCCCTGCAGGATGGGCTCTGGGCGCTCAACACGCTGGACCTGCGCCGGTTCGGCGAGGGCCGACACCGCAACGTCGATGACACGCCCACAGGCGGCGGCGCGGGGATGGTGCTGCGCGCCGATGTTGTCGATGCGGCGCTGCAAGAGGCCGCGCAGGGCGCCGTGCCCGACCGTTCCCGCTGGCCCGTGGTCTATCTCAGCCCGCGCGGGCGCCGGTTCGATCAGGCCACTGCCCGCCGCTGGGCGCAGGGCGACGGGATCACCATGCTGTGCGGGCGTTTCGAAGGCGTTGACCAGCGCGTGATCGACAAACACGACATCGAGGAGGTGTCGCTGGGGGATTTCGTCTTGACCGGCGGCGAGATTGCTGCTCAGGCCTTGATCGACGCGACGGTCCGACTTATACCGCGCGTGCTTGGGAATCATGAGTCCGTCATCGAGGAGAGTTTCTCCGACGGGCTGCTGGAACACCCACAATATACGCGTCCGACCGACTGGCAGGGTCGTTTGGTTCCCGAAGTTCTTCTCTCCGGGCACCATGCGAAGATCGAAAGCTGGCGCAAGGCGCAGGCCGAAAGGCTGACCAAGGAAAGACGACCTGATCTCTGGCGGGCTTTCTGTGCAACGCACGGACGGGACCCGGAAGAAGACCGAGAGCTCTGAGGACGGCACAAACCTTTGCGGAAAAAACCGCAAGCAACCAGAAGGAGTGGATCAGATGAACCTGATCGCACAGCTCGAAGCCGAGCAAGTTGCCGCACTTGGCAAGGACATCCCGGACTTCAAAGCCGGTGACACCATCCGCGTCGGCTACAAAGTGACCGAAGGCACGCGCACCCGTGTGCAGGCCTATGAAGGCGTCTGCATCAGCCGCAAAAACGGCCAGGGCATTGCCGGGTCGTTCACCGTGCGCAAGATCTCGTTTGGCGAAGGCGTCGAGCGTATCTTCCCGCTGCACGCGACCAACATCGACAGCATCACCGTTGTGCGTCGTGGCCGTGTTCGCCGTGCGAAGCTGTATTACCTGCGTGCGCGTCGCGGCAAGAGTGCCCGTATCGCCGAGGACAACCACTACAAAGCCAAAACCGGCGCTTGAGGAGCCACGTCATGAAAACGGATATCCATCCCGACTACCACTTCATCGACGTCAAGCTGACCAATGGCGACGTCCTGAAGATGAAATCGACCTACGGTTCGGAAGGCGACAACCTGTCGCTCGACATCGACCCGTCGGTGCACCCCGCTTGGAATGGCGGCACCTCGCGCCTGATGGATTCGGGCGGCCGCGTGTCGAAGTTCAAGAAAAAATACGAAGGCCTGGGCTTCTAAGAGCGCCGGTCATCGGGACAACGTTTCCCGAGGGACAGACACGATACGCCGCCCCCTGCCCGGGGCGGCGTTTTCGTTTGGGGCGTGCCGCGATCTAGTCGAAGACCTGCACGCGCCCGCCATCGCGATAGGCCGCCAGACGGCTGTCCAGCGTGCCGACATGCAATTCCAGCCGGTGCCCGTCAGGGTCTAGGAAATAGAGCGACGCGCCCTCGCTGCGGTTGTCACGCCAAAGCCGCGCTGCTGCCGATACCTTCTTGGCCAATGCGGGGAAATCCGGCTCGGCCACATCGAACGCCAGATGCGTGTAATCGCCCCTCTCCGTTACCGATGCCCCCCGGGCAAGGCACAGCCACAGCGGCCCCGCCTCCAGATAGGCGCCATCGGGCCAAAGCGCGCGCAGCCTGAAACCCAGCAGATCCCTGTAGAACGCCACGGAGCGGTCGAGATCCGTCACCGCCAGTGTCACATGGTTCACACCCCGAACGGCCTGTGTCATCGCGCGCCTCCTTCGGTCCACCCCGCCCGCTTGTGCCAAAAGCGCCGCAACCGCCCATTGGATACGAAAAACCGGTGATCGGCGGTTTTTCTCCGGCCCGACCGCACCCTATAGTCGGCAGGCGGTCGGGGGCAACGAACCGCAGGACATACAGGGGAAACGGCTTTGGCGCATATCATCGTCGTCGGGAACGAAAAGGGCGGCTCCGGCAAGTCCACCACATCCATGCATATCTCCACCGCGCTGGTGCGCATGGGGCACCGTGTGGGCGCATTGGATCTGGACCTGCGGCAACGCAGCCTCGGGCGCTATATCGAGAACCGCAAGGCTTTCTGCAATGCGCAGGGGTTGGATCTTGCGATGCCCGACTACCGCGATCTGCCAGAGATCGAGCGCGGCGATCTGGCCGAAGGCGAGAACCTGTTCGACCGCCGGATTTCCACCGCTGTGGCGGCGCTCGACGGGGAGAAGGATTTCATCCTGATCGATTGCCCCGGCTCCCATACCCGGTTGAGCCAAGTGGCGCATTCGCTGGCCGACACGCTTATCACGCCTCTCAATGACAGCTTTGTCGATTTCGACCTTCTTGCCCGTGTCAGCCCCGAAGACGGCAAGATCCTCGGCCCCTCCGTCTATAGTGAAATGGTGTGGTCGGCCCGTCAGATCCGGGCACAGGCCGGGCTGCCGCCGATCGACTGGATCGTGACCCGCAACCGGCTGGGCGCGCAGCAGATGATCAACAAAAAGAAAATGGCGAGCGCGCTGGAAAAGCTGTCGAAGCGGATCGGCTTCCGCGTCGCGCCGGGCTTCTCGGAGCGGGTCATCTTCCGCGAGTTGTTCCCCCGCGGGCTGACCCTGCTGGACCTGAAGGATGTCGGTGTGGAGCGTCTGAACCTGTCAAACGTCGCTGCGCGTCAGGAGCTGCGCGACCTGCTGGTGACACTGGACCTGCCCGGCGTTACGCCTGATTTCTAAGCCGCCCACCTGCCTGCGGACATGAGAAAGCCGGTGCGGAGGGATTCGGCCCGGCCTATGGCCGGGATGCGCCCCCCGACCGTGCAGCGCTTAGCTCAGGCGTTCGAGCCGCTGAAAAAACCGCTCTGACGACAGCTTCCGGTCCAGCCGTTGGGAGACCTTGATCTCGTCCAACTCCAGATTGCCGAACCGCAGGCTCGCCAGCATCACGTCGCGCAGGGCGGCATCCTGCCGACGCTGCTGCGCCTCCGTCATGCCCCAGCTTGTTTCCAAGACCGGCTCGGCCCCGTCATAGCCGGCATCCAAGATGCTAAACGGCTTGTTCATCCTATCCTCCACTACAACCCTAAGCCTATGTCGCGGCGAATTGAGGTCGAAATGTGGCAATACGGAGGCGAGTCAGAGACTCGTTAAGGTTGTATTAAAACTGCAAACACACCTTGCAGCTTTCGGAATGTTAGCCGGTCGCGCCCGACCGCACCGTTTCGACCATCAGCGCGACATTTTCGGGGTCCGCATCCGGCGTGATCCCGTGCCCGAGGTTAACAATATGCGGCCCGCCCGAAAACGCCTTCACGATGGCGCGGGTTTCATCGACCAAATCCTGACCGCCCGTCACCATATGGCGCGACGCGAGATTGCCCTGAACGCAGCCATCCACCTGCACATGCGCGGCGGCCCAAGTCGGATCGACGGAATTGTCCAGCGCCACGCAATCGGCGCCTGTCGCCTTTGCAAACCCCTCGTAGCGCGGCCCGGCTTCGCGCGGGAACGCGATGATCGGCACGTTCGGATGCCGGGCCTTCAATTCGGTGATGATACGTTTCGCGGGCGCCAAGGCATAGCGGTCGAAATCCGCGCCTTTGAGCGAGCCTGCCCAGCTGTCGAACAGCTTCACCACCTCGGCCCCGGCCTCGATCTGGGCGGACAGGTATTCGATGGTGGCCGCGGTGATCCGATCCAGCAGCGCCTCGAACGTGGCGCGGTCGCCGTCCTTCAACGCATGGGCCGGACCCTGATCCGGGGTGCCGCGCCCGGCGATCATGTAGGTGGCCACCGTCCAAGGCGCACCAGCAAAGCCAATCAGCGTGGTGTCCGCAGGCAATTCCCGCGACAGGATGCGGACGGTCTCATAGATCGGCGCAAGCCGGTCGTGGATTGCATCCGCAGGCTTCAGCGCCGCAACCCCCTCGGCGCCGGTGATCGTGGACAGGCGCGGCCCCTCGCCGGTCACAAACCACAGATCCGCGCCGAGCGCCTGCGGCACGAGCAGGATGTCGGCAAACAGGATCGCCGCGTCAAAGCCATACCGGCGCAACGGCTGGAGCGTCACCTCGGCGGCAAGTTCGGGGTTGTAGCACAGCGACAGGAAATCCCCGGCCTTGGCGCGGGTGGCGCGGTATTCCGGCAGGTAGCGCCCGGCCTGACGCATCATCCAGATCGGCGGGACGGGCAGGGTTTCGCCAGCAAGCGCGCGCAGGATCGTCTTGGTCATCGGGGCCTCCGTTTTCAGTCGGCCATGTGGTCACGGCTCAGGGCGCGGAAGTCAAGCGGCACGCAGCGCCGCCGTGACCCGACTTGTCACGCGGCGGTGTCACAACTATGGATCGGCCCATGACACAGATCACGCTCCCCTCGCCCGACCGCCCGTTGAAAATCGGCACCCGTGGATCGCCGCTGGCGCTGGCTCAGGCCCATGAAACGGCCCGCCGGATCGGCGCGGCCTTTGACCTGCCGGACGCGGCCTTTGACGTGGTCGTGATTAAGACCACCGGCGACCGGGTGCAGGACCGCGCCCTGCGCGAGATCGGCGGCAAGGGGCTGTTCACCCGCGAAATCGAGGAACAGCTGACCGCCGGCGGGATCGACATCGCCGTGCACTCGATGAAGGACATGCCGGTCCTTCAGCCCGAGGGTCTGATCCTTGACTGCTATCTCCCGCGTGAAGACCCCTGCGACGCCTTTGTCACGCTCGACGGCACCGGCTGGGAAGTTCTGGAACAGGGCGCGACCGTTGGCACATCGTCACTGCGGCGCAAGGCACAGCTGCTGCACCGGCGGCCTGATCTGAAGGTCGTTGAATTCCGCGGCAACGTGCAGACCCGTCTGCGCAAGCTGGCCGATGGCGTGGCGCAGGGCACGTTCCTTGCCATGGCGGGGCTGAACCGATTGAACGCGGGCGACGTGCCCCGCAGCCCCATCCCCTCCGACGACATGTTGCCTGCCGTGGGTCAGGGGGCCATCGGGATCGAACGCCGCATGGACGACAGCAACACCGCCCGCCTGCTGGAGCCGATCCACGATGTGCCCACGGCACAGCGCCTTGCCGCTGAGCGCGCCTTCCTTGCCACGCTCGACGGCTCCTGCGAGACGCCCATTGCGGCGCTGGCCGAACTGGACGGGGATCAGTTGCGTCTGCGGGGGGAAATCCTGCGCACCGATGGGTCCGAAGCGCTGAGCGACGAGGCAATTGGCGCCATCGCGGACGGACCCCAGATGGCCATCGATATGGCACAGGGGCTGTTGGCCCGCGCGGGCGACGGGTTCTTCGACTGGCGGTAACCGCGGCGCCTGCTGGCCTGGAACTCCGACTATGACGCGCGCCGCAGGCGCAAACCAAAAAACCCCGGCTCGCTGAGCCGGGGTTTTTCGCTGTCCCTCGGTATTTTCCGAGTTCTTATATCTGGCGCTTAGTGCAGGCGTGCACCGGCATCCTTGATCGACTGATCGATCAGCGCGTCTGCTTCGGCGTCGGTCATCTGCTTGGCGATCACCTCGGCGGCAGCGGCGCTGGCCACCGCGATGGCCCGGTCACGGACGGAGCGCACGGCACCGGTTTCGGCAGCGTCGATCTGTTCCTCGGCAGCCTGCAAACGGCGCGCGATGGAATGTTCCAGATCGGCCTTGGCCTGCTTGGCCGCGGCTTGGCCGTCGTCACGCGCTTGGGCAACGATGCGATCGGCCTGCTCCTGCACTTCTTTCTGCTTGCGCTCGATGCCAGCGAGAACGGTCTGGGCTTCTTCGCGCAGCGCACGGGCCTCATCGAGGTCCGAGCGGATGCTTTCGGCGCGCTTGTCTAGAAGGCCGAGCAGAAGCTGCGGAACCTTGAAATAGACCAGAATGCCGATGAAGATCAGGAACGCGATCAGCACCACGAAGTCGGTGTTGCCGAGCGAGAAGAACGGGCCGGTCGCAGCCAGCGCGGGCGCGGCAGAAGCCACGGTCAGCGCGATTGCAGCAGTCACACTATGGCGGGCCATCAGGCACCCCCTTTCAGGCGCGCATCCACGGCGGCATCCACGGTCGACTTGTCGGCCTTGGCACCGAATGCGGCGACGATATCGGCGGTTACATCGCGGGCCACTTCGGACACGCTCTGCATTGCGCTTTCGCGGATCTCGGCGATGCGCTTTTCCGATTCCGCAGTGCGGGCGGAAATCTCGGCATCGGCCTTGGCCGTGGCCTCATCCAGATCGGCCTGAATTTCGGCCCGCGTTTCGGTCGCGATTTTCTGCGCTTCCGAACGGGCTTCGGTCAGGGCCTTCTGATAGGCGGCTTCGGCCTCGGTCGCGCGGAGCTTCAGCTCCTCGGCGGCGGCGAGATCGTTGGTGATGGTCCCGCTCCGCTCCGCCAGAACCGCAGCAATGCGGGGCAGCGCGACGCGCGACAGAATGAAATAGATCGCGATCAGGGCGATCAGGAGCCAGAAAATCTGGTTGGGAAAAGTCGAAAAGTCGAGCTGCGGCAGCCCGGTCGCCTCACCCGCAGCATGCGCGGCCTCGGCAGAGCCGTGGGCATCCTCAGCGATGCGCGCCACTTGCGTTTCGGTCGCCATGATCGAGTGTCTCCTGAAACCTTGGAAATTACCGGACGGGCGGGGCCGTCTGCCCTGCCCGTCCAGCCGTAAGGAAGTTCAGGTCTTGATCAGACGGCGAACATCAGCAGAAGCGCGACGAGGAACGAGAAGATCCCCAGTGCTTCGGCGAAGGCCATGCCGATGAAGAGGGTCGCGGTCTGCGACGCGGCGGCGGACGGGTTGCGCAGGGCACCGGCCAGGTAGTTGCCGGCCACGGTGCCCACACCGACGGCTGCGCCGCCCATGCCGATGGCCGTGAGACCAACACCGATGTATTTACCGAGTTCTGCGATATCGCCTTCCATGATCGTTCTCCTTACGTTGGAATTGGCTTGGATTTCTGTCCTGACCGGTGGCGCGTCAGTGCGCCGGATGCAGCGCGTCCTTCAGGTACACGCAGGTCAGGATGGTGAAGACATAGGCCTGGATGAATGCCACCAGCACCTCGAGCGCGTAGACCGCCGTGATCGCAAAGATCGGCAGGAACGAAAACGCACCCATGGCCGCGGCAAAGCCCGCGAACACCTTGATCACGGCGTGACCCGCCATGACGTTGCCCGCAAGTCGGATCGAATGGCTCACCGGGCGGACAAAGTAGGAAATCAGCTCGATCACGGCGAGCACCGGACGCAGCGCCAGCGGCGCGGCAGTGACCCAGAACAGGCTGAGGAATTTCGTGCCGTTCTTGACGAAGCCGATCACCGTGACCGTCACGAACACCAGCAGCGCCAGAACCGCAGTAACAGCGATATGCGACGTGGTGGTGAAGGAGGTCGGGATCAGGCCCAGCATGTTCGCGAACACGATGAACATGAACAGGGTCATGATGTAGGGGAAATACTTCACGCCATCCTTGCCGGACACGTCCTCGACCATCTTGTAGATGAAGCCGTAGGTCAGTTCGGCGAGCGACTGCGCGCGGGTCGGCACGATGGCACGGCCACGGGTGCCCAGCACCAGAAGCGCGGCCACACAAGCCACCGCGATCGCCATCCAGAGCGTGGCGTTCGTGGGGGTATACCAGCTGATGTCGGTGCCGCCGAACAGCGGCTGCACGACAAACTGGTCCATGGGGTGGATTTCGATACCGCCGCCGGTCGTTTCTTCGGTTGCCACGTCTCAGTCCCCTTGCTTGCCGGGGGCATCGCCCCGTCGGCCCGTCTCGTCCTCGGCCTGAATTTCGCGCGCGGTGCGGATCATCGTCTGCACACCGCCGGCGAAACCCAGCAAAATGAACAGCACCAGGAAAATCGGGCGCGTTCCGAAAAGCGCGTCCAGCCCCAACCCGATGCCAAGACCGATCAAGATACCGGCCACCAGCTCGATCACCATGCGCCAGGCCTGATTGGCCCGTGAATAGTGCTCGTCTACTCTGGGGCCCGGCTCCTGCGCCTTTTTGGCGGCGGCGATCCGGGCTTCGAGACGGCGCAACCGCTCTTCTGCACTCGGCTCAGCCATGATCAGGGCCCCTTCAACAGTCCGGCGGAACCTAGGCAGGACCCCGCCCGGAGTCAACGCGCCATTGCACGGAGGTGTGAATGGTTAAGTGACGGTTATAAAACGATTTTATTTTCAGCGGACTCCGCCAGCACGCTGCATCTGCCGCGCGCGGGCCCGTTCGAGCCCCCCTTGGCAAATTCAACCGTATGGTTGACGATGGTCCGGACCGCCCCTAGGCCCGGTGCCATGACGCCCTCGCTCGACATCGTTTTCGCAGCCCTTGCCGACCCGACCCGCCGCCGCATCCTGTCGATGCTGCTGGAGGATGACATGGCCGTCACCGATGTGGCCGAGCCGTTCGAGATGTCGCTGGCCGCGATTTCGAAACACCTCGCGATCCTGACGCGCGCCGGGCTGATTTCGCAAGAAAAGCGCGGTCGGCTGAAATGGTGTAAGCTGGAGCCAGACGCCTTGCGCGCGGCGTCGGTCTGGATGCAGGGCTTTGGTCAGTTCGAGCCCGTGAACCTCGACCAGTTCGAGCGGTTCTTGCGCGCGGAGCTTCCCGATCTGATCCCAGACCTGCCGCCCGAGGCGGATTGACCCGGCGCTAGAGCCCAAGTTCGGCGAAACGTTCCTTCAGGAATTGCACGACCGCCTGCACCTTTGCGGTGCGGTGCAGATCGACATGGGTCACCAGCCACAGATCGAAGCTCCAGTCCTCGCGCGGGGGCATGACCTCGACCACGTCGTCATGACGTTCGCCCAGCCAGCGCGGCAAGAAGCCGATACCCGCCCCGGCCAGCACCGCGTCGATATTGGCGCGTTGAGAACTGGTGCGGAACGCGATGCTCTCCGGAGGTGCTTCATTTTGCAGCCAGCCATAGAACGGCGCGCGCAGCAGCCGCGTATCGACCCCGACAAAGCGGTGCTTGTCCCAATTATCGCCGTCGAACGCAGGCCTGCCCTCCAGATATTCCCGCGTCGCGTAAAACCCGATATCGTAGCGAAACAACCGCTGCACCACGTTGTCGGGTTCTTGCGGCTGCCGCCCGGCGCGGATCGCGACATGGGCTTCACCGTATTCCAGCCGGAACACACGCTCATCGGTCAGAAACCGCACCTCGACCGCCGGGTAAAGCGCGCCGAACTCGACCAGCAGCGGTGTGATCAGCGGCGACATGACCGACAGCGACGTGATGGTCAGATCGCCCGACACCCCCTCACCCCGGCCCCGGATGCGGCTGGCCAATTGCGCGAACTGATCCTCGGTCGTGCGTCCGACCTGCATCAGATCCATTCCGGCCTCGGTCGGGGTGTAGCCGCGCGCATGACGCTGAAACAACCGCGCGCCCAGACGTTTCTCCAGCGCATCGACATGGCGGATGACGGTCGCGTGGTGCACGCCAAGCGATTCCGCCGCCCCCGACACCGTCCCGGTGCGGGCGACGTGATAGGCGGTGCGCAATTCGTCCCAACCTTCGAGGGACATCACCGGAGGCGTCGCGCCGGGCCGGTTGCGGGGCGGGGTGTCGCTCATCGGGGGGACGTGCTCCTCTCGGGGGCAGGGAATGGATCAAGGCCGGGCAAAGCGGCCACGGGCGCATCAGTGCCACACGCGTTGACCCGCGGCGATGCCAGTAGCGGGGTCCGTGTCACCGCGCCGATCTGCTCCGCCACATCGGTCGCGGCGGGGTTACGGAGCAGAAATGGGATACCGGGCATGGTCAAGCGAAAGCGCATGATCCTTCCTTAGCGGGCAGGACCGCGCCCTGCTACCGCGATCTGCGACAGCGACGTGCACCCGCACTGAATGTCGCCGGGCTGCCGGGGCGTCGCGCCCGGCGCAGATAAGGCTGGCTTTCCCCTGCGCAACCCGCTACCAGCAGCGGCATGAACGTGACCGTGATCCCTGCTGCGCTGCGACGCCGACGTATCACCGCCTGAGGGCGCACCTGTTCTTGTGGGCGCTTGGTTCGCGCGCCCGAACCCCTTCTCTTCAATTGACAAAACCGTGTCCCCGTGGGCACTTCATGCATTCCTGAATAGAGGCACCGCCGATGATCCCGTCCATTCTGCCGACTTACAACCGGGCACCGCTTTCCTTCGTCAAAGGCGAAGGCAGCTGGCTGATCGAGGCCGATGGACGCCGATTTCTGGATTTGGGTGCGGGCATTGCCGTTAATGCGCTGGGACATGCCAATCCGCGGCTGGTCGAGGCGCTGACCGAACAGGCGCAGCAGCTATGGCACGTCTCGAACCTCTACCGCATCCCGCAGCAGCAGGCGCTGGCCGACCGGCTGGTTAACCTGACCTTTGCCGACACCGCGTTCTTTACCAATTCGGGCACCGAAAGCTGCGAACTGGCGGTAAAGATGGCGCGCAAATATTGGTATGAGCAAGGCGATGCGGAGCGGGTGGAAATCATCGCCTTCCACGGCTCCTTCCACGGGCGCTCCGCCGCCGGGATCGCCGCCGCCGGGTCCGAGAAGATGACCAAAGGCTTCGGTCCGATCCTTGGCGGGTTCACCCATCTCGACTGGGGCGACATGGACGCGCTGCGCGCCGCCGTGACAGACCGCACCGCCGCTGTATTGATCGAACCCATTCAGGGCGAAGGCGGCATTCGCCCCCTGCCCGATCAGGATCTGAAAGCGCTGCGCGAGATCTGCGATGCCACCGGCGCGTTGCTGATCTTCGACGAAGTGCAATGTGGCGTGGGCCGGACCGGTCGGCTGTTCGCGCATGAATGGGCGGGCGTCACGCCTGACATCATGATGGTCGCAAAGGGTATCGGCGGCGGCTTCCCGCTGGGCGCGGTGCTGGCGACCGAGGCCGCAGCCGCGGGCATGGTCGCGGGCACGCATGGCTCCACCTATGGCGGCAATCCCTTGGGCTGCGCCGTTGCGCTCGCGGTGCTGGAGGAGGTCGCAACACCCGACTTCCTCGACGCCGTCAATCGCAAGGCGGGCGCGCTGCGCCAGAAGCTCGAAGGCCTGATCGACGCGCATCCGGAGGTCTTTACCGGCGTGCGCGGCAGTGGCCTTATGCTGGGCCTGACCTGCAAAGCCCCCGCAGCCGATGTCGTGAAAGCGGGCTACGACGCGGAAATCCTGACCGTTCCCGCCGCCGATAACGTGGTCCGGCTGCTGCCGCCGCTGAACATCACCGACGCAGAGATCGCCGAAGCGGTCGCGCGCCTCGACCGGGCAGCCACAGCCGTGGCCGCGTCCGTCGAGAAAGGAGCCTGACATGAGCCATTCGCATTTCCTCGACATCCACAAAACCGATCCCGCCGATCTACGGCGGATGCTGGACGACGCGCAGCGGATCAAGGCCGCCCGCGCGGGTAAGCCGAAAGGTGCGCGCGACGCCGAAACCCCGCTGGCCGATCACCTCGTGGCGCTGATTTTCGAGAAGCCATCAACCCGCACGCGGACCTCCTTCGATGTGGGCGTGCGGCAGATGGGCGGCGAAACTCTGGTCCTGACCGGGTCGGAGATGCAGCTGGGCCACGGCGAAAGCATCGCAGACACCGCCCGCGTGCTGAGCCGCTATGTCGATATGATCATGATCCGCACCTTTGCCGAAGAAACCCTGCTGGAACTGGCCGAACATGCCACGGTGCCGGTCATCAACGGGCTGACCAACCGCACGCATCCCTGTCAGATCATGGCCGATGTGATGACCTATGAGGAACATCGCGGCCCGATCACCGGCAAGAAGGTCGTCTGGGCCGGGGATGGCAACAATGTCTGCGCCTCGTTTCTGCATGCGGCGGGGCAGTTGGGCTTTGACATGGTGTGGACCGGACCCGAAACGCTGGCCCCGGAGGCGGAATTTGTCGAAGGCGCGCGGGCGTGCGGCGCGTCGGTCACGTTCGAGCCGGACCCGATGAAAGCCGTCGAAGGTGCCGATCTGGTCGTCGCAGATACATGGGTGTCGATGCACGATCCGCAGGAAACCCGCGCCCGGCGCCATAATCAACTGGGCCCCTATCAGGTCAATGATCGGCTGATGGCGGCGGCGGGCAAGGACGCGTTGTTCATGCATTGCCTGCCCGCCCATCGCGGCGAGGAAGTCACGGATTCGGTGATGGATGGCCCGCAATCGGTGATCTTCGACGAGGCCGAGAACCGTCTGCACGCGCAGAAGGCCGTGATGCGCTACTGCCTTGGCGCATGAGCCATCGCTGCCCGTGGCATCGTGACTTAGATTAAGCAAAAGCCCCGGAGCCGTGCAGGTCCGGGGCTTTCGTTTGACTGACGTCTCAGCCCTGTTTGGGCTGGACGATATTCACATGGCCCATCTTGCGGCCAGCGCGGGTTTCGGCCTTGCCATAGAGGTGCAGCGCCGCATGTGGCAGGCGCGCCAATTCAGGCACGCGGTCCATGTCATCCCCGATCAGGTTTTCCATCACCACATCGGAATGACGCAGCCCGTCGCCCAGCGGCCAGCCCGCCACGGCCCGAATGTGCTGTTCGAACTGGTCAACCGCGCAGCCGTTTTGCGTCCAGTGTCCGGAATTGTGCACGCGCGGGGCGATTTCATTGACGATGAGCCCCCCGGTCGTCACGAACAACTCCACCCCCATCACACCGACATAATCGAGCGCGTTGAGGATACGCCCGGCCAGCAACACCGCATCGGTGCGTTGGCTGGAGGTCAGCCGCGCGGGCACGGAGGTGGTCCGCAGAATGCCCTCCGCATGCAGGTTTTCGCCGGGATCGAAGCAGGACACTTCGCCCGTCACACCGCGCGCGGCGATGACGCTCACCTCATGGGAGAACTCGACAAAACCTTCGAGGATCGCGGGCGCGCCCTGCATCGCGGCCAATGCGGCATCGGCGTCTGCGGGCGATTGGAGCCGCGCCTGCCCTTTGCCATCGTAGCCCATGCGCCGGGTCTTCAGGATTGCAGGCGCGCCGATTGCGTCCAGCGCGGCGGCAAGGTCATCGGCGCTGTCGACGGTGCGATAGGGGGCGGTTTGCAGCCCCAGACCGGCAAGGAAATCCTTCTCCACCAGCCGGTCCTGACTGGTCTCCAACGCGCGGCGGCCGGGGCGCACCGGGGCTGTCCCGCCCTCCAGCACCGCGATCGCTTCGGCGGGGATGTTCTCGAACTCGTAGGTGATGACGTTGCAGGCAGCGGCAAAACGCGCCAGCGCGGCGTGATCGTCATAGGGGGCGACGGTCGCGGCATCGGCCAGTTGCATCGCCGGCCCACCCGGTGCCGGATCAAAGATATGGGTGCGGTAGCCCAGCCGCCCCGCCGCGACGGACAGCATCCGGCCCAGTTGGCCGCCGCCAACAATGCCGATCACCGAATTGAGGGGCAGTTGCTCAGTCATCCTGCGGCTCCTCCGGGATCGAGGCCGACAACGCCGCGCGCCAACTGTCGAGACGCTCGGCCAGAGCGGGGTCGGTGATGCCAAGGATGCCTGCCGCCATCAGCGCGGCATTGGCGGCGCCTGCCTCCCCGATGGCCATCGTCGCGACCGGATAGCCGCGCGGCATCTGCACGATGGAATAGAGGCTGTCGACCCCCGACAGGGCGCGGGTCTGGATCGGCACGCCGATGACCGGGATGCGGGTCTTGGACGCCATCATGCCGGGCAGATGTGCCGCGCCACCGGCCCCGGCGATGATCGCTTTCAGCCCGCGACCCGCCGCGTCCTTGCCGTAGCTCCACAGCCTGTCGGGTGTGCGGTGCGCCGAGACGATGCGCGCCTCGTAGCTGATCCCCAGTTCGTCCAGCAGCTCGGCTGCGCGTTTCATCGTCGGCCAGTCGGACTGACTGCCCATGATGATCCCGATATCTGGTCCTGACACGTCGCCTAGCCCCCTGAAGCCTGCGGAAATGAGCGCGCACTATAGCCGGATGCGGAACGGGTGCAATCATGCGGAAACGCCGCGCGCGGCGGCAGGATCAAGCGATGATATCGGGGTAAAGCTCATCCTCGACGCGGGCGATCTGATCCTTCAGATGCAGCTTCTGCCGCTTCAGCCGTTGCAGGGTGAATTGATCCGCCGTGCCCCGTTGCAGCGCCGCAATCGCCTCGTCGAGATCGCGATGCTCGCGCTTCAGCACTTCGAGGCGCACCTTCAGCACCTCGTCATGGTTCATTTCACTGGGTGCGTTCATAAGGCGGACAATCTTGGGTCGGGGTCACGCCGACACATACACCGAGCCGCGCCTTTCACGCAACGCTGGCGTCGCCTCAGGCGCAGTTCTTGCGTCGCGCGCAGGCGCTCCCCATATTGAAACGGACGGAGGCCGCCAGTTCCGGGGCCTTCCGAATGCATCGTCGCTTCGACAAGGACCGTGCCATTATGAGCAAGACGACACTGGGGTCGCACCCCTTCCTTTTGGGGTTCGAGCAGCTTGAACGGCTGGTCGAACGCACTGCCAAGACCGGCAATGACGGATATCCCCCCTACAACATCGAACAGAAAAGCGATCTCAGTTATCGCATCACGCTGGCCGTGGCCGGGTTTTCGGACGCCGATCTGTCGATCACCCTAGAGGCGCGCCAACTGGTGATCCGGGGCCGCCAAACCGATGACAGCGGGGAGCGGGTTTTCCTGCACCGGGGCATCGCGGCGCGTCAGTTTCAGCGCAGCTTCGTGCTTGCGGAGGGTGTCGATGTGACCGGCGCAACGCTTGAAAACGGGCTTTTGCACCTCGATCTGGAACGAAGCGCCCCTGAAACCGTTGTTCACACAATCCCGATAACCCGGAGCTGAAGGAAGGAAAGCAGATATGGACACCGAATATCCCTTCGGCGCCGAGGCCGAAATCGCCCAGAAGGCAATCGTCTATGTGCGTGCTGTAGATGTCGAAGACCTCCCCGAGGAGGTTCAGGAACAGGCCATGGGCCGCAAGCAGCTTTACGCCGTGCATAGCGAAGATGGCGAACGTCTGGCGCTGGTCGGCGACCGCCATCTGGCCTTTGTGCTGGCGCGGCAGAACGATCTGACGCCCGTCGCCGTGCACTGACCCGCGACCGGGCTACCCCCGGCGCACCAGAATGCAAAAGCCCCGCAGGTCGAACCTGCGGGGCTTTTTATTGGGGCTGTGGGCCGCAAGCCCTAGCTCTGGCCGCTGAAAAGACCCATGGCTTCGAGCTTCAGCAGCACCTGATGGGCGCAGTGATCCACATCGACATTTTCCGTCTCGACCCGCAATTCGGGGTTTTCGGGCACATCGTAGGGGTCGGAGATGCCGGTGAATTCCTTGATCTTGCCCTCGCGCGCCAGCTTATAGAGGCCCTTGCGGTCGCGTGCTTCGCAGACCTCGATCGGGGTGGCGACGTGGATTTCGACAAAGGCGCCATATTCCTCGACATCCTGACGGACGGCGCGGCGGGTGGCGGCATAGGGCGCGATGGGTGCGCAGATGGCGATGCCGCCGTTTTTGGTGATCTCGGACGCGACATAGCCGATACGGCGGATGTTCAGGTCACGATGCTCCTTGGAGAAGCCCAGTTCGGAGCTGAGATTCTTGCGCACGATATCCCCGTCGAGCAACGTCACCGGGCGACCGCCCGCTTCCATCAGCTTGACCATCAGCGCGTTGGCGATGGTGGATTTGCCGGACCCGGAGAAGCCGGTGAAAAACACGGTGAAGCCCTGCTTGGCCCGCGGCGGACGGGTTTTGCGAAGCTCGGACACCACCTCGGGGAAGGAGAACCATTCCGGGATTTCCAGACCTTCGGCCAGACGGCGGCGCAGTTCGGTGCCCGAAATGTTGAGGATCGTGACCTTATCCTTGTCGGCGATCTCGTCCGCGGGCTCGTATTGCGCGCGCTCCTCGACATAAACCATGTGTTTGAACGGCACCATTTCGATGCCCATCTCGGCCTCGTGCTCGCGGAACAGATCCTGCGCGTCATAGGGGCCGTAGAAGTCTTCGCCCTGGCTGTTTTTGCCCGGACCGGCGTGATCGCGCCCAACGATGAAGTGGGTGACGCCATAGTTTTTCCGGATCAGCCCGTGCCAGACGGCCTCACGCGGACCAGCCATACGCATGGCCAGCGGCAGCAGGCTCATCGTGGTGGTGGCGGCGGGGTATTTGTCCAGCACCGCCTCGTAGCAGCGCACGCGGGTGAAGTGATCTACATCGCCCGGCTTGGTCATGCCGACGACCGGATGGATCAGCAGGTTCGCTTGGCTTTCGCGCGCGGCACGGAAGGTCAGCTCCTGATGCGCGCGGTGCAGCGGGTTGCGGGTCTGGAACGCGACGATGCGGCGCCAGCCCATCTTGCGCAGGAAGGTGCGCAACTCGTTGGGCGTGTCGCGGCGCGCTTTGAAGTCATAATGCACGGGCTGCTGGATGCCGGTGATCGGACCGCCGAGATAAACCGGACCCGCAATGTTGTGCAGGTAGTTCACCGCCGGATGCGCCTCATCGTCAGCGCCGAAAACCTTCTCCGCCTCGCGCGCCTTGTTCGGCACCCATTTATCGGTAACGGACAGGATGGCGAGGATCACGCCTTCTTGGTCGCGCAGCGCGATGTCGGTGCCCGGCTCGACGCCATCAGCGAATTTCTCGGACACGTCGAGGGTGATGGGCATGGGCCACAGCGCACCATCGGCGGTGCGCATATTGTCCACAACGCTGTCGTAATCGGCTTCGGTCAGGAAGCCCTTGAGCGGGTTGAACCCGCCGTTCATCAGCAGTTCAAGGTCGCAGATCTGGCGCGGGGTCAGATCCCAGCTCAGCAGGTCGCCGGCCTCGACCTTTAGTTTCTGGGCGCTTTCGTAGGAGACGTAAAGCTCGGGGACGGGGGCAAGATTGGACATCGGTGTAACCACTTCGGATTGCATTCGGACAGGTGCGCCGCACCTCCCACCCGGCGCGGGTGTTGGGGCGCCTTTGACCATTCTGCCTCGAAGAACTCAAGGAAACGCTGACGAAATAGGGGGATTGAGACCAAAAGGACGCGGATTACCGCGTCCTTTGGTTCGATATTCGAGAGGATCGCCGGATTAGCGAACGATTTTTCGCGCATCCGAAACCATGACACATCACCGTCCCGGCTGCGTGAGGAGGCTTATGCCTCAGCCGGGGCTTCTGCGGGGGTCTGGGCGCCCTCTGCCTCGCCCACACTTGCAAGGAATCGCTCCGCGTCGAGCGCCGCCATGCAGCCCATCCCCGCCGACGTCACCGCCTGACGGTAAATGTGATCGGTCAGATCGCCTGCCGCGAACACGCCGGGAATCGACGTGGCGGTAGAGCCGGGCTGCACCTTCACATAGCCGCCGTCATGCAGCTCCAGCTGGCCCACCACCAGTTCGGAGGCGGGCGCGTGGCCAATCGCCACGAAGAAGCCCGCGCAGGGCACTTCGGTGATCTCGCCGGTCTCGACGTGGCGGGCGCGCACGGCCTCCACGCCAAGCGGGTTTTCGGAGCCGATCACCTCTTCGACCTCATGATCCCACATCAGTTCGACCTTGGGATGCTTGAACAGGCGGTTTTGCAGGATCTTTTCGGCCCGCAGGGTGTCGCGGCGGTGGATCAGCGTGACCTTGGACGCGAAATTGGTCAGGAACAGCGCTTCTTCGACGGCCGTGTTGCCACCCCCGATCACGACGACCTCTTTGCCGCGATAGAAAAACCCGTCGCAGGTCGCGCAGGCCGACACGCCGAAGCCCTTGAACTTCTCCTCGGAGGGCAGACCAAGCCACTTCGCCTGCGCGCCGGTGGCAAGGATTAGCGCATCGGCGGTGTAGGTCGTGCCGCTGTCAGACGTCGCGGTGAAGGGACGCTTCGACAGGTCGAGCGAAGCGATATGATCGGTCAGGATCTCCGTGCCCATCGCACGGGCATGCTCTTCCATCCGGATCATCAGGTCCGGCCCCTGCACCTCGGTATCGCCGGGCCAGTTCTCCACCTCGGTGGTGATGGTCAGCTGGCCGCCAGGCTGAATCCCCTGCACAAGGATCGGCTCCAGCATCGCGCGGCTGGCATAGACGGCAGCGGTGTAGCCGGCGGGGCCCGACCCGATGATCAGGGCCTTGGTGTGGCGGGTCGCGGACTGGGTCATGAAAACTCCGGGAACGAGGGGAAGAGCGGTTTGTTGGCCCGATATAAGCAAGCCGACGTCGATCCGAAACCCCGCAGCCGCCCCGCAGGCGGGCGCTCTGGCATAAGCGTCCGCGCACCATTTACGTTCGATGCGGACCCTTTGGAGTATTATTGCGCAAAGATGAAATATTGTTGCGGAGCGCCGGCCAGCTACCTATCATATGCAAATTCAAGGAGCGCTCATGCCAACCGTCAAGCTTGACCCCATCGATCGTAAGATCCTCGCCGAACTTCAGGCCGATGGCCGGATGACCAATGTGGAATTGGCCAAGCGGGTCGGCATCTCCGCCCCCCCCTGCCTGCGCCGTGTGCGCACGCTGGAGGAAGCAGGCCTGATCCGTGGCTATCATGCCGATATTGACGCGCGCGAACTGGGGTTCGAGGTGCAGGTTTTCGCACTGGTCGGGCTTAGCAGTCAGGCGGAGGTCGATCTGTCGGCGTTCGAGCAGAAATGCCGGGAATGGCCGCTTGTGCGCGAATGCCACATGCTGAACGGCGAGATCGATTTCATCCTGAAATGCGTCGCCCCGGACCTGTCGACGTTCCAGAGCTTCCTGACCGAGCATCTGACCGCCGCGCCAAATGTGGCCAGCGTCAAAACTTCGCTCGTTATCCGCAATGCCAAGGACGAGCCCGCCGTGCCGTTCGAGGTGCTGGAAGACAGGCTCGCCAAAAGCGCCTGACCTCAACGACCCTGACGGACATACCAAACGCGGTTTGTCGGTATGCGTGATGAAGATGGAGGGGGGGGTGCAGGCGGGCGATCTCAGAGATCCGTGTCGAGGCTAAACACGATGAGATCGCCCATCTGAACGAGCAGTCCTGAAAGACGGGACCGCGATCTAAGTCGCTGATCCTGCCCCCATGATTGCCCCAAACTTGCCAGATTTGTCAAAACCTTATTTAAATCGGCGCCCCAAACCCGCCATTTCCCGACCAATCCGTCGATGCGGGCGCTTTTGTTTCGCTGCGGCACCCTAATTACGCGCGCGGCGTGCGCGGAGGGCTTTGCGATTCGCTTGGATCACTGTGGCGAAAATCTGGCCTGAGACCTGAGATGCCCCTGCCCCGCCGTTCCCGACGCCCGAAAAGGGAAACCCCGCCATGCGAGGGGCATGACGGGGCCACGAGGGTTGGTGCGACGTGGTTCAGGCGTCGCACCGAACGGGGAAAACTCCCTTACGCGCTGTGACGCGCTGCGGGATCTTGGTCGTAACGATCCGAAACGCGCTTCGGTTCCACATTATTTTCACGTCGCACGATCATGACCGCGCGTACGCGACCTCGCTGCCATGCCGGTGGGGTCACCAGCGTGGCAGCCTCGTCGCGGATCCATGCCATCCAGCGGCGTTCCAGCATTGCATTGCCCTTCTTATCTGCTCTCCGCGCCAGTCGGCAGCCGTTCCGCCGGGTCGGATCTGTATGTGTTGGTGTCGCATCGCCGGGGCCAGCCCCACGGGGCGGACCTTCGGCGTTGACGCGGCCGTGGTTAACCATGGCCCTAGAACTTGGCGAAGATATGGCCGAGCCGGGTCGCGTCCGCGACCGCCGAGGTCAGAGCTTGATCGCGGACAGCAGACGGCCGTAATCGGCCTCGCCGCGATGGGTCGCACGGCGGAAGGAATAGAACCGATCCGGATCGGCATAGGTGCAATGCCGGGTCCATTCCGCGTAGCCGATCCCAGTTTCGCGCAACCGATGCACGCCGTAGCCCGGCAGATCGAACTGCACCCGATCCCCCTTTCCCTGCGCAAAGAAGCGCTGCGCGTCCGGGTCGGCCATCATGAAGGTGTCCATGAAATCTGGACCCACCTCATAGGCGGCCTGCGAAATCGACGGTCCGACAATGGCGGTGATCCGCTCCCGATCCGCGCCAAGATCGATCATCGCTTCGACCGTCGCTTCGAGCACGCCGTCAAGCGTGCCGCGCCATCCGGCATGGGCCGCACCGACGACGCCGCCTTCGAGATCGGCAAACAGCACCGGCTGGCAATCGGCAGTCAACACCGTCAGCACCACGCCGGGGGTCGCGGTGACCAGCGCGTCGGCGCGGGGGCGATCCTCGGTTGCCACCTCGACCGCGACAACATCCGCCGAATGCACCTGCGTCACGGCCTGCATATCTTCGGGCAGTGCATACATGGCAGACGCCACGCGCTCGCGATTGACGATGACCGCCGATTCCTGATCCGAACTGCCCATCCCGCAATTCAGCCCGGCAAACACGCCCGAAGACGCCCCTCCCTTGCGGGTGAAGAAGCCATGCAACGCGGGGGACAGCGCTTGGTGGGTAATGATTTCGAGCATCATGCGGGATCGTATCCTGGGGCCTGAGGAGCACCGTTCGGGGTGATTGCGATCGTCTTGAAGAGCGAACCCATTTCCGCCGGGTGGGTCAAGCGACGATGTGCGGCGATATGGGAGCGAAGCGCCTCGTCGGTGTCCATCCGCTTGGCCAGCGCCTTGGCGCGCGCGGTAATGCCCAAACGCTCTAGCCATGCGCCCTGCCCCATCATGGCGCTCGCCGTCGCGCCAGCTGCATGGGCGGCACGGGCGATTTCGGCGAAATCCACATGGGCGGTCAGATCGTCCTCGCCGGGATGGGCAAGCGGATGCACGGGGGCATGGTCGCGCAGTGCCTGCAACGTGTCCCCCCGCGAAACCGCGTCGCCGTAGTCGAAAATCAGCGCCACGCCGCCCCGTGCCGCAATGCGTGAGGCAAGGTCGGTGGTGGCGGGGGCAAGTGCCGGGCAATGTTCGACGATGTCCCCCGGCGCGGTATCGGCAAGCCGGTGCATCAACGGCGCGCGCGGCGCAGCGGCAGACAGGCCAAAGCACAGCCCGGTTTCCGCGCGCTGCACCATCACCTCGGCCCAGCCTTCGGGCGCGCGGTGAAACTGGCGGATCGGCAGCGCGTCGAAAAATTCGTTGGCGATCAAGAACAGCGGCAGATCGGGAAGATCGGCGACGCTGTCGGCCCATTCCACCGGATAGCCGGTCAGCGCCCGCGCCTGCGTCTCGCGCAATGCCGGGCTTGCTTCGACCAGCACGATCCGCGCCGCGGCGTGAAAGCCGGGCATCGCCCGCGTGGCGCGCAGCAGGTCGGCCATGAGCGTGCCGCGACCGGGGCCAAGCTCGGCCAACACGAAGGGCGAGGGGCGGCCTTGGTCCAGCCACGCCTGCGCCAGCGCCAGCCCGATCAATTCCCCGAACATCTGGCTGATTTCCGGTGCCGTAGTGAAATCCCCGGCGACGCCAAACGCCTCGCCCCGGCTGTAGTAGCCATGTTCGGGATGCAGCAGGCATTCCGCCATATAGTCCGACAGCGGCATCGGCCCGGTCAGCGCGATGCGCTCCGCGATGAGCCGGGCCAGCGGCGGGGTGCGGAGGGGAACCTCGGCGCTCACGCGCGGGAGCCCTCGGTCACCTCCCGCCGGTCGCGCTGACGGCGCGAAACCCAGATGAGCACAAGCCCAAGCGCGATCATCGGCAGCGACAGAAGCTGCCCCATCGTGATCCCGACCTGCCCCGACCCGATAACAAAGCCCAGCGGGTTATCGGGCGACATGAATTGCGCATCGGCTTGGCGGAAATGTTCGACAACAAACCGCGCCGCGCCATAGCCCGCAAAAAACACGCCCGCGATCAGCCCCGGCTGTTTCAGCGCGCCGCGCCGATAGGCAAGCCACAGCAACACACCGCCCAGCACGAGCCCTTCCAGCACGGCTTCATACAATTGCGAGGGATGCCGCGTCAGTTCGTTGCCGTAGTAGAACCAAGCGCCCGGCACTTCGCAGCCCTGCGCGATGGGACTGGTGCACAGGGTCGGGAACTTCATGCCCCACGGGACATCGGTGGGGCGGCCCCACAACTCGCCATTGATGAAATTTGCCAACCGGCCAAAGAACAGCCCCGGCGGCACGCACAAGGCCAGCACATCGGTCATCGACAGTTTCGGCAGCGATTGCCGGATCGAGAAGATGCCGACGCTAATCACGACGCCCAAAAGCCCGCCATGGAAGGACATGCCGCCCTGCCACAGCTGCAGGATCGCGCCGGGATTTTCCAGATAGTAGCCGGGCCGGTAGAACAGCACGAAGCCCAGCCGCCCGCCCAGCACGATGCCAAGGATCACCCATGTCACCAGATCATCGACCTGCGACCGGGTCATGGGCGCAACCCCGCGATGCCACAGCGCCGGATTGCGGTTCAGCACGACGGCAATCCACCACCCTGCGAGAATCCCCGCGATATAAGCCAGCGCATACCAGCGCAGCGCGAATTCAAAGCCGCCAAGCGCCAGCGAGAAGATCTCGGGGTTGATTTCGGGGAAGGTGATCATTGCCTGCATGGGGCCGGATGTGCCGGCATCGGTGCGTCGAAGTCAACGCTCGTTTGTGTGAACGTCGCGGTGAACGCAGCCCGGCATTCCCGCCGCGGCGGCCTTGAGGCCGGGCGGTGCCTGCCCCATATTGGAAGAAACCGATGCAGGAGCCTCCGATGCAAAGCCGGAACAAGTTTTTCGACGACATGTCGCAGCTGATGACCAACGCGATGGGCGTGGCACAGGGCGCCAAGGACGAAGCCGAAACCGCCATGAAGGGCTGGGTTGACCGCTGGCTGGCCGACCGCGATTTCGTCACCCGTGACGAATTTGAAGCGGTGCGCGGCATGGCCCAGAAAGCCCGCGAAGAAAACGAGGCGCTGAAAGCCCGTCTCGACGCGCTGGAAAAATCGAAGCCCGGCGGCTGAGCCCGGCACCGATCCCCATGCGAAACAGGCGGCTTTTTAGGCCGCCTTTTTCATATGGGCTGCCTTGGGTCCGATCCGCGGCGGGGTTCGGGCCACGCCCCGCCCGCGTCTGGGCCGCCCTTTGCGCGATTGTCCGCACCCAGCTCAGGTTGACAGCCGCCCGTCGCTTTGGTTCGGTCGCGCGCAATCGGTCCGGCCCGTTCCGGTCACCAATACGGAAGTGCGCCCCGCGTGACGGACCCTGACCCTTCGCCCCTTGCCGAGCCGCCCGCGACCCCGTCGCTTGCGGCGCTGACACAGCGTTTTTTCCAGATCGGCATCCTGTCTTTCGGCGGTCCCGCGGCACAGATCGCGTTGATGCACCGTGTGCTGGTGGAAGACACTCGCTGGCTGAGCGAGAAACGGTTTCTCGACGCGCTGTCATTTTGTATGTTGTTGCCCGGCCCGGAGGCGATGCAGCTTGCCACCTATGCTGGCTGGCGGCTGCGCGGGGTGGCTGGCGGGCTGATCGCGGGCGGGCTGTTCGTGGCCCCGGGGGCGCTGATCATCCTCGCGCTGAGCTGGATCTACGCCGCGTTGGGCAATCTGCCCGTGGTCGAGGCGCTGTTTCTGGGGATCAAGGCGGCGGTGCTGATCATCGTGATCGAAGCGTTGGTCAAGCTGGCGCGCCGGGCCTTTCGATATCGCGCGCATCTGATCTTGGCGGTCTGCGCCTTTGTCGCGCTGTTCTTTTTTGACCTGCCGTTCCCGTTGGTGATCCTTGCCGCCGCGCTTTGGGGCGCACTAACGGCACCAGGCGCCGCGACCGGCTCCGCCAGCCTGGACACCCGCCCATCTATCCCGGTGCGCACCGGTCACACCGTCGCCGTGCTGGGGCTTGGGGGTGCGCTATGGCTCGCGCCGCTGGGGGCGCTGGCGCTGCTGCCCTCCGCGCCGATCCTGACCGACATCACCCTGTTTTTTTCCAAGCTGGCCGTGGTGACCTTTGGCGGGGCCTATGCCGTGCTGGCCTATATGGCACAGGAGGTGGTCACCGATTTCAGCTGGCTCAGCGCGGGTCAGATGCTCGATGGGCTGGGGCTGGCGGAAACGACGCCCGGCCCGCTGATCCTTGTCACCGAATTCGTGGGCTTCCTTGCCGGTCTGGGCGGCGCGGGCGGGCTGACGGGCGGGATCGCGGGCGCGCTGCTGACGCTCTGGGCAACGTTCGTGCCCTGTTTCGCCCTGATCTTTGCGGGCGCGCCCTATATCGAATGGATCGCCGCGCAGCCGCGTCTCAATGGCGCGCTGACCGCCATCACCGCCGCCGTGGTGGGCGTTATTGCCAACCTGTCGGTATGGTTCGGGCTGCATGTCTTGTTTGGGGAGGTGCGGCTGATCGGCACTGGGGCGCTGACGCTCTGGGTGCCGAAACTTTCGACCCTCGATTGGCGGGTGCTGGTGCTGGCCTCGGGGGCGGCGGTATGTCTGCGCGCCACGCGGCTGCCGGTGGCGGCGGTTCTGGCCTTGGCGGCGGCGGGCGGTTGGGTTTTGAGCCTCGTCTAGACCAACACCCGCGACGCCCTCAATGTGACGGTGTCGTGACCGGCGTGACCTGTGCGCGCGCGCCGCTATCGGCCTGCAACTGGCAATAGCCCACGCCCGACACCACGACGAAGCTCAGGATCGCGATGGAATGGACGACCATCTTGAAGGTCCGGTCGGGGGCGCCAGTGGCCGTGGGGTCGGGGTAAAGCGCATAGCCCTTTTCACCCACCGTGCGCAGCGCCGCATGGCCCTGCGGACCCAGAGCGCGGCGAATCTCGGACACGACGCTTTCCACATCGTCCAGCCCCGCATCCCGTCCGATCCGCGCGGCGACGCGATCCAGCGGGACGGTGTTTTCGGGATCATCGGCCATCAGTTCCAGCACCGCGGCGGCCTCGGGCGACAGGCGTGTGCCCTCGCCGCCCGGCTTGGCGAGCTTACCGGTCGTTACGTCGAACCGCTTTCCCGCGATACGAAGCCCGTCCGCTCCTGACTGCTGTGACATGTGCACTCCGTTTTTCCGCCCCCCGACGAAAGGTAAAATGCGCGCAGCGCGGCGTCGTGGCAAACCGGTCCCGCGCGTCTCGGCGGAACGACGCCCGGACGTTGCGCGAAAACGACAAACACCCTGTGCGCGTGCAGCGTTATCAGCGCATTACCGGAGGGCGTGCACCGCCGGACTTCGCGTGCTCAGTTGCGCAGATATTTGACCAGCGCTGCGATCACCAGACCCAAGACGATCAGCCCGAGAACCCAGAATATTGCCATCGCGGCCATCATGCCGCCGCCCATCTGCTCATGCATCATCATCGTGTTTCCTTTGTCTGTCTCACCACGATCTAGGCGCGGGGGTCCGATGCGGCAACGTCCAGCGCTGGAAGGTTTCAGCGCTCCAGCCGCAGCAAACGGTCCAGCGACAGTCGCCCCGGACCGCAGGCTATCACGGTGACGAAGCAGGCAGCCCACAGGCCATGCGTGACCCATGCACCGGGATAGACAAAGACCTGAATGACCAGCGTCATCACCAGCAGCGACAGCGCCGCGAGCCGGGTGAACAGACCGGCGATCAGCAGCACCGCGAACAAATGCTCCGCCACCGTGGCCAGCACCGCCGCCAGCGCCGACGGGATGACGGGCAGCGCGTATTCATGCTGGAACAGGAAATAGGTGCTGTCGGCAATGGCAAACCCGTCGACCTTGGTCCGGGCCGACAGCCAGAACACCGCCGCCGGAAACACCCGCAGCATGAACAGCGGCACATCGACGGGGATCATCCGGCCCAAAGCGGCATTGCCCCGGCGCACGGCCCCGCGCACGGGGTCGCTGCGCGCGGGCGCTGCATCTGCGTGGGAGGAGGCCGTGCGGGCAGCGGGACGGTGCGGTGTGGTGGCGGTGGTCATGAGGGCTCTCCTTGCGGATGGGGTGCGGAAACGGTCACACGGCTCAGCCCGACAAGCAGGCGATGCTGTAAAATTATGCCCAGCGCCGTGGTCAGATCGTCGTCGCGTCCCTCTACGGCGGCGCGTTCGGCCACGGCTCCCAGCGTTTCGCCTGCGGCAAGGTCTGCGATCAGCGCTGCGGCATGGGGGGACACGGCGTGCAGGTCGACCCGGTCCTGCGGGCGGCAGATCAACACGGCCTCTGCCGTGGCGGGAACGGACTTGATGTCACCGCCGGGCTGGTGCGCCCGCCACAGCGACAGCACGGGCCAGCGGGACACAAGGCAACGCAAGCTGGGATGCAGGATCAGGCGCAGCGTCTCGGGCGATTGCGCGGCGGCGTCGGCCAGACATGCGGGATCGACAGGCTCGGCATCGGCGGCGTGATAGGCCGCGCCGCGCGCCAATTCCAGCCGCGCCACATCCGCCAGATAGCCCAGCTTTCCGAGTTCCGCCTGCACAGCGAGGTAATCGGGCAAACGCGCCCCATATCGTGCCAGCACCGGGTCATCGGGGGGATGATCGGTAACGAAGTTACGCGCCAACGCGCCGAAATACTCCGCGCCGACCAGTTGCTCGACGACTGGAAACCGGGTGCGGAGCGCTTGGGTCAGCGAATGAAAGACGTTGTTGCGATAGACGGCAAAGCGGCGTTCCACATCCCCCGGTGCCGTCAGACCCGGCGGCAGTGCCCCGCCCGCCACTGCCCGGCGAAAGGCGTCCTGCATGTCAGGATGCGAGGGCATGGCGCGCGCCCTCCAGCACACCCAGCGCGGCGCGGGCCTCTGCCATCAGCACCGGAAACTCGGGCACGTCATTGTCCCACTCGATCAGCGTGGCACAGGGGCCGATCCGCGCGATCAGTTCGTCATAGAGCGTCCAGACCGGATCGGCGACCGGGCTGCCATGCGCGTCGATCAGCAACGGCCCGGAGGGTAATTCTTCGGTGTCGTGGCCGCTAAGATGAATTTCGCCCACCGCCTCGACCGGGAAATCGGCAAGATAGGCGCGCGCGTCGCGGCGGTGATTGGTGGCGGACACAAAGACGTTGTTCACATCCAACAGCAGGCCACAGCCGGTGCGGCGCGTGATTTCGCGCAGGAAGGTCGTCTCTTCCATCGTGGTGGCGTCGAACCCGACATAGGTGGCGGGGGTTCTCCAGCAGCATGGGACGGCCCAGCGCCTCCTGCACCTCGTCGATATGGGCGCAGACGGTGGTTAGCGTCTCCTCGGTATAGGGCAGCGGCAGCAAATCGTTGAGATAGGCGGCACCGTGGCTCGACCATGCCAGATGCTCGGAAAACGAGTCCGGCTGGTAGCGGTCGCAAACCCGGCGCAGACGGGCGAGGTGATCGGCATCGAGACGCCCCGCCCCCCCGATCGACAGCCCAACCCCGTGAATTGACAGCGCGTAATCCCGGCGCAGGGCTTCCAGCATCCGGTGTGGCGGACCGCCGTCGCCCATGTAATTTTCGGCATGCACCTCAAAGAAACCCAGATCGGGCCGCTCAGCGGCGATGTTAGGGAAATGCTCGGATTTGAAGCCAAGACCGACATGATTTGGCAAAGGCATGGGGTTTCCTTTCAGGCGGGCACGCGCGTCATTCGCAGAAAGCGGACACGCCATGATCGGTAGGGAACGATAAAGATCCGACCATGACGCGCCCTGCGCCCTCTCCGGGGGGAGAAAGGACGCGCGGCCCGGACCCAAATGGCCCGGACCAGCCAAGGGCGTTTGCACACCCCCGGCATGGGAAGCATTACGCGGGGATGTCGCGCTCCAGCGCTTCGAGCGACCCCATGCGATCTTCGGGCAGCTCAATCTCGGCGCAGGTGCCTGCGGGCACGAAGGTCCAGGCATTGCCCTGGTAATCCATCGTCGAGGTGCCGGCGCAGGTGGTGCCGGGACCGGCGGCGCAGTCATTTTCGCCCGCCAGCGACACGCCGTAGCATTTTTCCATCTCGGCATCGGATTTCATCGCGTCCTGTGCGCTTGCGGCTTGCGCCATGCCAAGGGCACCGGCGATGGACGAAGCAAGGACAAGGGCGGTTCTGGTCGTGGACATGGGGTAGTCTCCTCTCGGGTGGCGGCGCCGTCACTGGCGTCCGTGGCAGTCCCTTCGCAGCGCCAGCGCGATCCGTTACAGTGCTCACGTTCAGGTGATCGGTGCGGTGTTTCCCGTGAAGCGGTGTAACGTCCGCCCCATCTGCCACGAAGGGACGGGCAATGAGTGACGACCGCGATAGCCGCTGGGCGGATCTGCTGAGCCGCGCCAACCAAGGCGATCAGGTGGCATACGGGCTGTTTTTGCGCGACATCACCCCTGTCATCCGCGGGATCGTGGAACGGCGCGCGCGTGCGCTGCCCCATGAAACCGAGGACATCGTGCAGACCATTCTGCTGGCGGTGCATCGCAAACGCGCGACATGGCGCGACACGGACCCGGTGGCCCCGTGGCTTTTCGCCATCGTGCGCTACAAATGCGTGGATGCGTGGCGCCGTCAGCCCCCCCATGCCGCCACCCCGGTGGAGGATCTGGCGGATGTGCTGCCCGATCCGGGCCAAGGGGATGCCACGGCGGCGCGGGATCTGGACCGGCTCATCGCGGAACTTGACCCGCGGTCGGCCACGATCCTGCGGGCCATCGGTGTCGAAGGCGCCTCGGCCCGGGCGACGGGCGCGCGGCTCGACATGACCGAAGGCGCGGTGCGGGTGGCGTTTCACCGCGCCATGGCCCGGCTGAAACGAACGGTGGCGGGACCACGCCCAGACGGGGCGAACGGCGCGCGGCCGGAAGGGCGGACCGAAACGGACCGAGACGTTGCGCGGTCAGCTTCGGGCTCCCGCCCGGCGCAAGACAACGTCCCGGCACGATCCGGGGCACGGAGAACCAAACGATGAAGACCGATGATCTGATCGACAGTCTGACCGCGGACCTGCCCGCCACGCCCGTTCCTACGGTCGAGGTGCAAGCATTGCGGTGGTTGGCGCTGGGCGCGGTCGCCACGGCGCTGATTTTCGCGCTGTTTCTCGGCTTTCGGCCCGCCCTGCCTAACGCCCTGAGCCACCCGGTGACGGCGGCCAAGACGCTGCTGCCGTTGGCGCTCGCGATCCCGGCGCTGATCTGCTGTCTGCGGCAGGCCCATCCCGGCGCCGCGCCAAGCCGCGCGCGATATGCCCTGTGGTTGCCGCCCGCACTGGCCGCCGCGCTGGCCGTGGGCGCCTATATCGTGACCCGTCCCGGGCTTCGCTTCGATCTGTTCATCGGCTCCTCCATCGACATCTGCGGGCGCGCTATCGTCGCGCTGTCGGTGCCGATGCTGGCGGGGCTGCTGATCGCGCTGCGCCGGGGCGCGCCCGTTCATCCGACCCGGTGTGGCGCCTTGGCGGGGCTGGCTGCCGGGGCCTTCGCCGCGACGATCTACTCGCTGTTCTGCACCGAGGATTCGCCGCTGTTCTATGCCGTGTGGTATAGCCTCGCCATCGGCGCGGTCGCGGGGCTGGGGGCGCTTCTGGGCCGAATGCAACTGCGCTGGTAGGTGCGTTTTTGCTATCCGCGGTCGCCGCGCCCGCGAAAATTGCCCAAAAAGTAACCGTTAGCACACATATGCAAATTGATGCGCCGGTTACCGGCGCCCTTGACTTGCGCACCCGGTCTGCGGGTTTACTGAAACGCAGGCAAATGTCGGGCGCTTCGAGATCCGACTCACCCCTTGCGACAGGTCTGCGACATGAACACGACACTCACCGCTTCCGTAATCGCGCTGGCAGCTTCCGCCGTCACCGCGCATGCCGAAACGCTCACCATTTCCTGGTGGGGCTATAATGGCGATAAGCTCGACGCCAACCTCATCGCCCCGTTCAAGGAAAAATGCGGCTGTGACGTCGTGTTCGAGACCGGCAACAACGCCGATCGTCTGGGCAAGCTGACCGCACGCGGTGGCAAAGGCGTGGACGTGATCTTCCTCACCGACGCATACAGCCAAGTTGGCATCGAAAACGGCGTGTTCCAGGAATTTGATCGCTCGAAGCTGGAAAACATCGACGACATCTACGAAATCGCCCGTGATCCGCAGGGCGGCTATGGCCCCGCCTACACCGTGGGCCGCATCGGCATCGTCTATGACGCCGACAAGGTCGAGCCGATCACCAGCTGGGATGATCTGTGGCGCGCCGATCTGGAAGGTATGGTGTCGCTGCCCAACATCACCACCACCGCAGGTCCGATGTTCGTGGTGCAGGCCGGCAACCACGCCGGGGTGGACGCCTATGAGGACGCCGACGCGACCTTTGACGCGATTGCCGAAATCGAGCCCAACGTGGTCAAGAACTACAACACCGGCTCGGAAATGGTGAACCTGTTCTCCACCGGCGAAGTTTCGGTCACGATGACCCAAGACTTCACCCTGCGCTCGCTGCAGGAAGCCGTGCCCACCGTGACTTGGGCCGAATTGGAAGATGGCGACATCGCGGTGCTGAACACCGTCAACATCCCGACCGGCGCGGAAAATGTCGATCTGGCCTATGAGTTCATCGACTACCTGCTGTCGACCGAAGTGCAGCAGCTTGAAGCCGAACAGGGCGTCGACGCCCCGATCAACATGAATGTCGAACTGGAGCCGGAGCAAGCCGCGCTTTGGACCTATGGTCAGGAGGCGATCGACTCGCTCATCACCATGGATTACGCCGCGATGAACGCCGCCCGCACCGACTGGATCGACCGCTGGAACGAGATCTTCGGCATGTGATCGACCTGCCGGGACGATCGTGACATGAGGGGGCGCGGGGCCGAGAGGCGCCGCGTTCCCGTTTCTGCCCCGTGCATCCGCGGTGGCCCCCGACACTCCCGCCACGTTGATCGTCCCTGCACGACCGTTTGATACGACCCGTCTGCCCCGCCCGCGCCGCGCCCTGCCTGATCCGGCAATCGACGCCGCCGCCCGTCCGGGCATGACGCATTGATACAAGAGGAGCAGGCCAAACATGCCTCCCCGTCTTCGCGCTTGGGCCCTTTCCGCCCCTGCCTTGCTGCTGGTGCTGCTGTTTCTGGGGCTTCCCGTCCTTGCGACGCTAGCCACCACGTTTGGCGATCCGGCAGGCCCGCTGGCGCAATACGCGACCTTCTTTGAGTCGCGCTTCCGCATGACCGTCCTGTGGCGCACGATGGAAGTGGCGCTGATCACCACCACCGTGTCGCTAATCGTGGGCTTTGCCACCGCTTGGGTCGTGGCCCGCGCGCCCGGCCGCATCAAAAGCCTGCTGATCATCGCCGCCGTGTTTCCGCTGCTGACCGGTGTGGTCGTGCGGTCCTTTGCGTGGCTCGTGATCCTTGGCAAAAACGGCATCCTGAACAATTTTCTGCTGTGGATCGGCGCCATCTCCGAGCCGCTGAGCATGCTGTATACGCAAGGGTCGGTCATCATCGCGATGATCTACCTGTTCGTGCCGCTGATGATCCTGACGCTGGTCGGCGTGCTGGAAGGCATCCCCCAAGACCTAACCGATGCCGCCGCAAGCCTTGGCGCGAAACCTGCTGCTGCATTCCGGCAGGTGGTGTTGCCGATGGCCGTGCCGGGGCTGATCGTCGGATCGGTTCTGGTCTTCACCGGCTCCTTCACCAGCTACGCCACGCCGCAATTGCTAGGCGGTGAGCGGCAGATGATGATGGGCACGTTCCTTTATCAGCGCGCGATGGTGACATTCGACTGGGTCGGCGCGTCGACCATCGCCGCCGTCATGGTGGTGGTGACGCTGACCACGGTGATCGTGATGTCCAAGGTCGCGCGCCGTCTCAATCCGGTCGCGGGGTGATCCACATGAAACAACGCACACATCCGCTTCTCATCGCCTTTGCCGTGCTGGTGTTCCTGTTCTTGATCGGGCCGCTGGTCATCATCCTTGGCGCATCGCTGTCGGACACGTCTTACCTCACCTTCCCGCCGCAGGGGCTGAGCCTGCGCTGGTATGAGAACGTGTTCGAGATCTCAGCCTTCAAGCGCACGATGGTCATCAGCTTCCTGCTGGCGGTGGGCGGCACCGCGCTGTCGATGCTGATCGGCATCCCGGCGGCTTATGCGCTGGCACGCTACCGGATCGAACTGCCGCGTTTTCTGGGCAATATCTATGTGCTGCCGATCCTGATCCCCGAAATCGTGCTGGGCTTTTCGCTGATGAAGTCTCTGGCGACCGGGCTTGGCCTGCCGATCATCGCGGCGCTGCTGGTCGGCCATGCCCTGCTGGTGCTGCCCTATTGCGTGCGCGTCGTCGGCGCCTCGCTCAACTCGTTCGACTTCTCGGTCGAGGAGGCGGCGGTGTCGCTGGGTTGTCCGCGGTGGAAGGCGTTCTTCACCGTGGTGCTGCCCAATGTCCGCGCCGGTATCATCGCAGGCTTCATCCTTGCCTTCATCACCTCGCTCAATGACGTTTCGGTGTCGATCTTCCTGACCGGGCCCGGCGTCTCCACCCTTCCGATCCAGTTGCTCGCCCATATGGAGCAGTTCTTCGATCCGACCATTGCGTCGGTGTCGGTGCTGCTGATGGGTGTGACCGTCGCCGTCATGGCGATTGTGGAACGGACCCTCGGACTGACTTTCCTGACAAAATGACCGTATCTCTCTCGCTTGAAAACGTCTCCGCCCATTATGGCAGCACCAAGGTGCTGGATGATCTGTCGCTGCATGTGGCGGAGGGTGAACTGGTGTCACTCTTGGGTTCGTCGGGCTGCGGCAAGACCACGACGCTGCGGCTTGTCGCCGGGTTTCTGGAACCCAGCGGCGGCACCATCCGGCTGGGCGACCGCGACCTGACCCGCCTGCCCGCCCATGCGCGCAATATCGGGCTGGTGTTTCAGACCTACGCGCTGTTTCCGCATCTAACGGTGCGTGAAAACGTGGCCTTCGGGCTGAAGCAGCGCGGTGTCGCCCGGGCCGAACAACGTCGCCGCGCCGATGATATCATTGACCGGGTGGGTCTGGGCCATCTGGCCGACCGGCACCCGGCCAACCTGTCGGGCGGTCAGCGACAGCGTGTGGCGCTGGCCCGCGCGCTGGTGATCGAGCCGCCGCTTCTGATGTTCGATGAGCCGCTGTCGAACCTCGACGCCAAGCTCCGCGTCGACATGCGGGTGGAAATCCGCCGCCTGCAACAGGCCAACGGCACCACCGCACTTTACGTCACCCACGATCAGGAAGAAGCGTTCAGCATCTCCGACCGGGTGGCAATCATGAATGCGGGCCGGATCATGCAGCTTGACACGCCCGAGGTGCTGTATTCCCGCCCCGCCAATGCCTTTGTCGCGGATTTCGTGGGGTTTGAGAACATGATCCCCATGCGCGCGATCAGCGAGGCCGGCGACGCGGTGCGTGCCGAGATGACCGGCGGCGCGACGCTGGACCTGCCCAAGAGCCAGTTCACCGTGCCTGCGCAGAACTTCATCCTCGCCACCCGCCCCGAAGGGCTGGAGGTCGCGACCGAGGGCGCGGGCATCCCCGCGACGCTGGGCCTGCGCACCTATCTCGGCCGCGCCTACCAGTATCATTGCGAAACCCCCGCCGGGGTGCTCAAGGCCAATGGCGCACTGAGCCACCCGCTCGATGCCGGGGGTGCGGCGGTGCTGGTGCCCCGCGCCGAGCAATGCTGCCTGCTGCCGCAGGAGGCCGCGTGAGCCTGCTGACCAATGCCCGCATCCTGACGATGGATGCGGAAATGACAGAGATCGAGCGCGGCTGGATCGCGCTCGACCAAGACCGGATCGTGGCGCTCGGCGCGGGCGATCCGCCTGACGGCGCAGGATTTGGCCCCGCACAGGACATGGGCGGCGATCTGGTCATGCCCGGCATGGTCAATCCGCACGCGCATCTGCCCATGACCCTGTTCCGGGGCCTGGGCGAGGATGTCGACGACCGGCTGTTTCGCTACATCCTGCCGCTGGAGCGCGCGCTGGTCACGGCGGAGGTGGTGGAAATCGGCACCCGGCTTGCTGCCGTCGAGACCATTCGCGGCGGTGTGACCACCGTCGCCGACATGTATTATTTCGAAGACCGCATCGGTGCCGTGCTGGATGCCGCCGGGCTGCGCGGGGTGGTCGGACAGACACTGGCCGATTTCGCCGCCCCCGATCATGCCAGCATGGACGAAGGCTTTGCCCGGCTCGACGCGCTGGCCGAGACCTATGCCGGGCATCCGCGCATCACCGCCTCCGCCGCGCCGCATGCGCCCTATTCCACCGGGTTGGATGTGCTGACCCGCGTTGCGGAATGGTCCGCCGCCCATCCCGGCCTGCCGGTGCAGATGCATCTGGCCGAAACCAAGCCCGAACTCGATTGGGCGGCCCGGACCCATCAATGCACAACGGTCGAGGTGACGGATCGCGCCGGGCTGCTGGGGCCCGCGCTGATCGCCGCGCATGTGATGTATCCGACCGAAGCCGACATGGACCTGATCGCCGAACGCGGCGCGCATGTCGCCTATAACGCGCGCTCCAACGGCAAAGCGGGGCGCGGCATCGCCCCGATCACCGCCCTGCGCGCGCGCGGCGTGCAGGTAGGTATCGCGACCGACGGGCCAATGTCGGGCAATACGCTTGACCTTTTCGCGCAGTTCGGCCCCGCAACCATGTTCCAGAAGATCGCCGCTGGCTCCCGCGCCGCCCTGCCCTGCCGCGACGTGCTGCGCATGGCCACGATCGAGGGGGCCGCGACGCTGGGCATGGCCGATCGCATCGGATCGCTCGAGCCGGGCAAGCAGGCCGACCTGATCCGCATCGCGCTGGATGACCCGAGGCTGCACCCGATCTATGACATCTATTCGATGCTCACCTACGCCGCGACCGCAACGGACGTGCGCGCGACGATGGTCGCCGGGCAGTGGTTGATGCAGGATCGCGCGCTGACGACACTGGACGCCGAGCGTGCGCTGGCCGATGCGTTGCAGGTCGCCCACCAGTTCAAAGCTCGCATCGTGGAAATCGACCGCGACGCCGCCCCTGCCGGAGCCCCGTTATGACCCCTGTCATCATCGACACAGACCCCGGCATCGACGACGCGATTGCGCTGCTCTATGCGCTGCGGCAGCCGGATCTGCACGTTCTGGCGCTGACCACCGTCGCGGGCAATATCGGCCTGCCGGTGACCACCGACAACGCCGCGCGGCTGGCGGCCTTGGCCGGGCGCACGGTGCCGGTGCACCCCGGCGCTGCCGCGCCGCTGGCCCGTGCGGCTGAACCGGAAGTGGCAATCCACGGCAGCGACGGGCTGGGCGGCGTGTTCCTGCCCGAAGCGCGGCTCGGCGCCTCGCGCCACGGCGCGGTAACGGCGCTGAGCGATCTGCTGATGCAGACCCCGCCCAAGACCATCGAGTTGCATTGCCTTGCCCCGCTGACGAACATCGCGCAGCTTTTGCAGCACACGCCCGATGTCGCGGGCCGGATCAAGCGCCTGATCGTCATGGGCGGGGCCGTTGCCACACGCGGCAATTTTGGCCCCGGTCAGCGTGCGGAGTTCAATCTGGGCCAAGATCCCGATGCCGCCGCGATCGTGCTGCATGCAGGGCTCGACCTGACATTGATCCCGCTCGACGCGACCCGGCAACTGCGCGCGGATGCGGCCTATGTCGCGGCGCTCCGCGCAGCGGCCACGCCGCGCGCCACGACCTGCGCCGATCTGATCGACGCCTATTTCGGAGCCAACGAAGACCGCGAAAGCCGCCCGTTGCACGATCCCTGCGTGCCGCTGCTGGCGCTGCACCCGGACCTGTTTCGCGTGGAAACCCGTTTATTGCAGGTGGAGCCGGGCACCGGTGCGCTGATCGACGGGCCGCATCCGATTCAGGTGGCGATGGGGCTCGACGCGGCTGCGCTGCGCGCCCGACTGCTGGCCGGGCTTGCCATCGCGGGATCGCCGGAGGCCGGGACAAGCACGGCGTGCTAACCCAGCTCAGCCGCCACCACGGCCTGCCAGAAGGCCACGCCATGCGGGATGCAGGCATCGTTAAAATCGTAGTTCGTGTTGTGGTGCTGCCCGTTTTCGCGGGTCGCGCCCATGCCCAGCCAGACATAGCAGCCCGGAACGCGGCTGCCGAATTCCGCGAAATCATCCCCGGCGGTCGAGGGCGGGAACGCGGTGCGCAGATGTGCCTCTCCCAGCCGCGCCCGCACCGCCGCCTGCGCCGTGGCCGTCGCGCCGGGATCATTGACCACGGGCGGAATGCGCCGGGTGAATTGATACTCCGCCGTGATGCCATAGCCTGCCGCGACACCCTGCGCGTGGCGGCCGATGGCCTCTTCCAGCTGATCGCGGACGCCCGCCGAATAGGCCCGTGCGGTGCCGCCGATCCGCACCTGCTCCGGGATCACGTTCAGCGCGGCGAAATCGCCCGCCTCCAGCGCACAGGCCGACACCACCGCAGGCTCCAGCGGATCGACCTCGCGCGCGACGATGCCATGCAACTGCCCCAGAAACTGTGCCGCCGCCGTCACTGCGTCCCGGCCCTGATGCGGCTTCGCGCCGTGGCTGCCGATGCCGCGAAAGGTGACATGCCAACTGTCGGAACTGGCCAGTTGCGGCCCCTCGACCGCAGCCACGACGCCCAGATCCAGCCCCGGCATATTGTGCAGCCCATAGGCCGCATCAACGGGGAACTGCTCCAGAAAGCCTTCGGCGATCATCCGCGCGCCACCGCCGCGGCCTTCCTCGGCGGGCTGAAACACGAAATGCACGGTGCCCGAAAACGCGCCATCCTCGACCAACGCCTCCGCTGCGCCCAACAGCATGGTGGTATGCCCGTCATGGCCGCAGGCATGCATCCGCCCCGGCATGGTGGAGCTATAGGGCAGACCCGTTTCCTCGGGCATCGCCAGCGCATCCATATCCGCGCGCAGCGCAATGGCGCGGTTGCCAGAGCCGCGGCGCAACGTGCCCACCACCCCGGTGCCAGCAAGCCCGGTCGTCACCTCCAGCCCCGCCGCCTTCAGCCGCGCGGCGACGATGGCGGCGGTGCGATGCTCCTCGAAGCCCAGTTCGGGATGCGCGTGCAAGTCGCGGCGCAGCGTGGTCAAATCGGCCAGCGTGTCGGCATCCATAAACGTGTCGGGCATCAGCGGTTCAGTCATTATTTCGGTCCCATGTCCTGCGCGCGGCAGGCTAGAAGCGTGACCGACAGACACAAGAGGAAACCAGCGTGAGAACAGATGTGTGGCAAAAGCTGCACCGGGACCTGACCCCCGGCGTACAAGCCGACCAAGAGACCTACGCGGCGCCGCTCGACGAGGCGCAGCTGCTGCTGCCGATCCGGGCGCTATCGGACGGGCAGCGCGGGGTGGCGTCGCTTATCGTCAATCAGGCAAGTTTCGCGGTGCTCGATGCGCTCAGCGCGGAAATCACCGCCCGGCTCGCCCCGCATGAGCCCGAAATCATCGTGGCGGTGCCGACACTTGGCCTGCCCTTGGCCGAAGGGGTCGCCCGGCGGCTGGGGCATGAGCGGATGGTGCCGCTCGGGACCAGCCGTAAATTCTGGTATGACGAAGCGCTGTCGGTAGAGCTGTCCTCGATCACCACACCATCTGGCGGCAAGCGGCTGTATATCGATCCGCGCATGCGCCCCATGCTGCAGGGTCGCCGGGTGGCTGTGGTCGATGATGTGCTGTCCTCCGGCGCGTCGATGGCCGCCGTGCTGCGGGTGCTGACGCTGGTCGGCGTGACCCCGGTCGCGATTGGCGCCGCGATGCTCCAGGGCGATGGCTGGCGCACGCGGCTGGCGACATGGGGGGACATCCCGGTGCATGGCGCGTTCAGCACGCCGATCCTGAACCGCACCGCGCAGGGCTGGGAGCAGCCATGACCGACACCACCCGCACGACCGCCTTTCCCGGCACCATCACCGCGCCCGGTGAATCCGCCATTCGCCGCGATCTGATCGATGTCGCGCTGGGGCGGCGCGATGCTGATCTGCTGCTGCGTCTGGGGCGGCTTCTGGACACCAATACCGGGCTTTGGCGCGAGGATGTGGAGGTCGCGATCCTTGCCGGGCGCATCGCCCATGTCGGACCGCGCGGCAGTTTCGCGGGACGCGCACGGGCCGAGGTCGATCGCGGCGCGCTGGCCGCCGTGCCGGGTCTGGGCGAGGTGCACAAACATATCGAAAGCAGCCATGTCACGCCCGAATACGAGGCCGCGTTGGTCATCCCACGCGGCAATACATGGACGTGCGAGGCGAGCCACGAGTTTTCCAACGTTGTGCCCGCGCGCACCCTCAATTTCTGGCTGGCGGCGCGGGCTGCTGGATCGCCGCTAAAGATCTTCCCCCTGCCCGGCTCCGCCGTGCCGCCCACCGCATGGGAACATGGCGCGCATCTGGATGGCGACGACCAGACCCGGTTTCTGGGCGAAAGCCTGATGGCCGCCGGTCTGGACGAGGTGATGGACTGGCCCGCCGTGCGCGACCGCGACAACCCCGCCCATGACCGCCTGTGGTCGATGATCGAGGCGACATGGGCCGCCCGCGCCGTGGTCGAAGGCCATGCCGCCGGCATTCGCGACCTGCCCAATATCAACGGTTTTGCGGCCTCCGGCATCGCGTCCGATCACGAGGCATGGACCGCCGAAGAAGCGTTCGACAAATTGCAGGCCGGACTGTTCGTCGAAATCCGCATCCATACCGGGGCCGAGATAATCGCGGGCCTGTTGGAGCGCGGCTTGCGCGACTGGAGTCAGGTTGCGTTAACCACCGATGATCGCCCGGCGCAGGAGGTGCTCGCCACCGGCGCCACGGACCGGAATGTCCGCATGGCGGTCGAAGCAGGGCTGCCGGTGGAAACCGCCGTGCAAATGGTCACAATCAATCCCGCGCGCCACATGCGGCTGACGCCTTGGGTCGGCTCGGTCACGCCGGGGCGGTTTGCCGATCTGGTGCTGCTGTCGGATGTGGAGCGGTTCGAGATCGCCGAAGTCTGGGCCGATGGGCGACAGGCCTCCTCCGGCACGGAATATCTGCTCGACGTGCCGCACATCGACTGGCCCGACTGGGCGCGGCAGACGGTGAATATCGGGCGCGATCTGACCGCCGCCGATTTCGCCATCCCCGCTGCGCCGGACCGCGACACCATGCAGGCGGCTGTGCTGCGGCCCTACCACTGGACCGACGATTTCCTGACCTATGAGCTACCCGTTGCGGACGGAATGGTGCAGCGGGACGCCACGCGCAACATCACCAAATTCTCGATCACCGATCGGTATTCGGGCCGCGCGGCAGTGTCGAAAATGTTCTGGCTGGGATGCGGCCCCCGCGATGACGACACCGCGCTGTGCTGCTCGATGGCGCATGACAAGCATAACATCTGGTGCGTCGGTTCCTCCGACGCGGCAATGGCGCTGGCGGTGAATACCTGTGCGGAGATGGGGGGCGGCTGGGTTCTGGTCCATCGCGGCACGGTCGTGGCGCGGGTCCGCTATGAAATCGCCGGGCTGATGACGGCCCGCACGGCGCAAGAGCTTGCGGCGGACATGGCGGCGCTCCACGCGGCGGGGGAGGCGGTGGACTGGATGTTCGAGCCGTCGTTCCATCCGCGCTGGGGGCCGGGCCTGCCGGAACGGCTGGCCTTTGCGACGCTGACCTGCTCGCCGTGGCGCTGGAACCTCGTCGCGCCATCGGACCATGCGCCCGAAGGGCTGGTGCAGGTCCAGACGGGCGAGGTCCACCCGGTCGTGTGGTAGTCGCGCGTCAGGCCTCGTCGAAGGGCGCGTAGAACAGCGCCTCGACGGCGGCGGCGTCGCAATCGGTGCACACGCCCACCGCCACGCGATCCGGTCGGGCGGAGCGGCGCGTGCGCCCGATCTCGTCGCCGTCGCACACCACCTCCAGCGGGGTGTATTCGATCGTGAACAGATCGGGGCGCAGGCAGGCGATCACCGCCATTGGGTCATGCAGCCCGCATCCCGTCAGCCCGATGGAGCGGTAGAAATCCAGATAGAACCCGGCCATATCGCGCAGCCAGCCGCCATCGCCGGGGCAAAGCGCGGCGAGTCGGTCGAAATCACCGGCCTCCAGCAGTACCTGCAACGTGACGTCGAGCCCGACCATCAGCACATCCGCGCCGGAGCCCAGAACAAGGTCGAGCGCGTGCGGATCGTGCCATGTGTTGGCCTCCGCGTAGGGCGTGACATTGCCCCGCACGTCGAGCGCGCCGCCCATGAAAACGATCTGCTTCACGTTGCGGGCAAACTCCGGGTCACGCTGAATCGCTTCGGCGACATTGGTGATCGGTCCGACCGGACACAGCACCAGCTCCCCCGCGTGGTCGCGCGCCATACGGATCATGAAATCGGCGGCATCCTCGTCCAAGGCCCGGCCGGCCGGGCGGGGCGCGGGCATCGCGCCAAAGCCTTCGGGACCATGCACATGCGCCGAGGGCTCAAAGGGCGGCAGAACGAGGGGCGCGCCCGCGCCCTCGGCCACTGGACAGGACAGCCCCGCGCGCTCGACCAGTGCCAGCGCGTTGCGCGTGGCCTGTGCCACGGTGACATTCCCAAAGACCGAGGTCAGGCCAACCAGTTCAATCCCCGGATGGCGGGCGGCGAACAGGATCGCCATCGCATCATCGACGCCCGGATCGGTATCGATCAGCAGTTTCATGGGTGCATCAGTCATATCCAAGCAGTCCCTCAGCGACCGCCCGAGGTCAAGCATGCGCAGATGCCGACGCGGCGTAGCAGGGTCTACGAGCTTTGCGCCACATCCGTGAGGATTTCCAGAAACCGGGCCTGCGGCACACTGGGCAGCCAGTCGGCGCGATGCGTGTAGCCGATAGCGCGCCCGCTGTCAGGCAGGGTCACGTCGATCCGCGCCAGACGCCCGCCGTCGACATCGTGCTTCACCTGCTTGGCCGACAGGATCGACAGCCGGTCGGATGCGGCAAGCAGCCCCTTCACCACAGCGTAGGAGCCGGTTTCGATTGGCTGTGGCTGTTCCGGCCCCGTGGCGAGCCGGGCGTGAAGCTGGGCGAAATGCGCGCGCGCCGGGGCGCCTTCCCGCGGGGCGACCCATTGGAAGCCCTCCAAATCCCGTTCCGCCACCCGCTGCCGACCCGCCAGCGGATGCTCCGGTCGCCCGACGATCCACAGGTGATCCGCGAAAAGCTCCGTCTGCACCAACCCATCGGGCAGATCGCCCCCGCGCAGCGCCCCCACGATCAGGTCCAGATTGCCGCGCAGCAGCCCGCGCGCCATCGGCGCATAGGGTCCATCCGCGATGCGGGGCGCGATACCGGGATATTCCGCGGCGAACCGGCTGAGCGCCGTCGGCAGGATGATCGTCTGCATCAACGGCAGACAGCCAATATCCAGCCGCCCCTCGAACGTGCCCTGCCAGCCCATCACATCGCGTTCGGCCTGCACGAATTCGTTCAGCGCCAATTGCGCGTGGCGGGCAAAGGCCTCGGCCTGCCGGGTCGGACGCAACCCGCGCGAGGTGGTCTCGAAAAACGCGACCCGGCCCAGGCTTTCGATTTCCCGGCAGGCACGGCTGACGGTCGACACCCGGCGATCCAGATGCGCCGCTGCCGGACGAAACCCGGCGTGATCCACGGTGGCGATCAACGCGCGCAACTGACCCACGCTGACCAACCGCCACAGATGCGGACGATCAACGCTGCGCGCGGCACTGCGCAAAAACCGAAACCCCCGGTCGAGCCGCCCCAGATAGAGCGCTCCTGCCTCGGTGCTGTGCATGCCATCACTGCTGCGCTGGAACAGCGCCACGCCCAGCCGCGCTTCGATCTTTTGCAGCCCTTGCGTCAATGCGGGTTGCGAAAGGTTTATGCGGCTCGCGGCGTCAGAAACCGTGCCGGTCCGGGCAATGGTCAGGATACCCGACAGATGACGCAGGTTCGGGATAGGTTGATCCATAACTCTTTCACCGAGGCTATTGCATAAAATGGATATTGCTTCGCTGTCCTGATCGCAATTGAATTGGTTCGCCGTGACGGGAGGGCGCATAGTGTCCCCATCATCGGGTTCGGGGAGACAACACCCGTCCGTCACATATCAGGGAGGATATCGGAATGATGAAACGTCTCAGCCTCGCCACTGCGCTGACCGCGCTGATGGCGCTGCCCGCCGTCGCACAGGACCGCGTGTCTATCGGCACCGGCGGCACCGGGGGCGTGTTCTACGCCGTAGGGGCGGGCATGGCCGACCTGCTCAGCCGCCAGGTCGACGGCGTCAGCGCCAATGCCGAAGTGACCGGCGCCTCCGTCGAAAACATTCGCCGCGTGTCTGCCGGCGAAATGACGATGGGCTTTTCCTCGGCCTCCACGCTCTATGAGGCCAAGAACGGCCAAGGCGTGTTCGACGGCGACGCGCAGAACGTGGCCGCCATCGCCTATCTCTACCCTGCCGTGCTGCAAATCGCGGCAACGCAGGAAAGCGGCGCGGCGAGCGTGGCGGATCTTGCCGATCTCGACATCTCCATCGGCCCTCCGGGGTCCAACTCCTCGGTCTTTGCGGAACGTCTGCTCAACGCGCAGGGCGCATTCAACATGGGCAACGTGTCCTTCTTGAGCTACGGCGAAGCCACCGGCGCGATCAAGAACGGCCAGCTTGACGGCTCGATCATCCTTGCCGGCACTCCGGCTGCCGCGTTCATCGAACTGTTCACCACCGAGGACGTGACCCTGATCCCGGTCGAAGCCGACAACGTGACCGGCCTTCTGGAAGAATACCCGTTCTACGAGATGGTCGAGATCGCCGCCGGCACCTATGAGGGGCAGGAGGGCGACGTGACCGCCGTGGGTGATCCCGCGATCCTGTTCACCGCCGCCGATGCCGACCCCGCGCTGGTGGAGAAGATCACCGCCGGGCTGTTCGACAACCTCGAAGCCTTGGGCAAGGTGCACCCCGCCGCCGCAAAGATCACGATGGAGAAGGCAGGCGATGCCCCCATCGATCTGCATCCCGGCGCACAGGCTTATTTCGACGCGAAGTAAACCGCCCTTATGATCCCAGCGACCGGCGGAGCTCATCTGCCGGTCGCGCATCCCGCACCGGCCCTGCTTTTGCCCCGTGCCATTGTCGGATGCCACATGCGGACGGGCGCGCCGCGTAACGCCCCCCAATTTTCATGTCCCGCGCAGGCTGCGCCCGTAGCAGCGCGTCAGCCCGCCACGCGGCAGGTAAGGAGCCTCTTCGGTGTCACTCATCACTTCGATCTTGCCGCGCAACGCCATGGCCAACTGGGAGCACAAAGCCGCGCTCGCTGCGCTGGCCGTGCTGTCCACGCTGGTGACCGGGCTTGTGCTTTGGTCCGCGTGGTTCGGGGACATCACCGCGCTGGTGCTGCGCTCGACCTTCTTTTCGCTGTCGATGGCCGCAGGGCTGATCGTTGTCGCCGCCGCGCGCCCGCAGGCCGCATGGCGCGCCGCGCTCTATGTGCTGGCGGTGCTGGTGCTGATCCCCGGTCCGTTTCTGTGGACCAATTATATGGACATCATCCGATCGGGCGGGATTGCGGACCGCACCGACATGGCGCTGTTCATCATCGCCACCGCCGCCGCGCTGATCGTGTCGCGCTATGTGATCGGTTGGGTGATGGTGGGGCTTGGTGTCGTGGCGCTGCTTTATGCGTTTTTCGGCGCGTCGATCCCCGGCACCTACGGCCATGCGGGCTATTCGCTGGGCCGGGTCACGTCGAACCTGTTTTTGCGCACCGAGGGGCTGTTCGGTCTGCCGATGGGGGTCGCGGCGCAATATATCTTGCTGTTTTCCTTCCTTGGGACGCTTCTGCTGAAGACCGGGCTGGGACAGGTCTTCGTCGATCTGGCCCATGCGCTGACCGGTCGGGTGCAGGGCGGTCCGGCCCTGACGGCGGTGATTTCCTCGACCATGTTCTCCTCGATCAACGGGTCTGCCGTGGCGGGGGTCGTGACCACCGGCACCTTCACCATTCCGCTGATGAAGCGCACGGGCTACCGGCCCAAGGTCGCAGGCGCGATCGAAGCTGCCGCCTCCTCCGCCGGGCAGATCATGCCGCCGGTGATGGGCGCCGCTGCCTTCCTCATGGCCGAGCTGACCCAGACGCCCTATGCCGTGATCGCCGCCGCCGCGCTGATCCCGGCTTTGCTTTACGTCTTTGCGCTGCTGGTCGCGGTGCGGGAGGAAGCCGGTAAATACGACCTTGGCCGCGCCGAGGGGGAAGACGTGCCGCTGCTGCGCGAGGTGCTGTTCAAGCGGGGGCATCTGCTGCTGCCGCTGGTCGCGCTCGTTGTCTTTTTGGCCGTAGGATACACGCCGTCCGCCGCCGCTGTCCTATGTGTGCTGGCAACGCTGGTCGTGTCGGTGCTGACCCCGCAGACACGGATCGGTCCGGTGGCCTTGATCGCCGCGATGATGGAAACCGTGCGCAACGTGCTGCCCGTGGTCGCCGCCGTCGCAATCGCAGGGATGCTGATCGGGGTCATGACGCTGACCGGGATGGCGCTGAAACTGTCGTCGCTGATCGTCGATCTGGGCGCGGGCAGCCTGTTTTTGACCCTGCTGCTGACTATGATCGCCAGCTTCGTGCTGGGCATGGGGATGCCCACATCGGCAGCCTATCTGCTTCTGGCGGTGCTGGTCGCGCCCGCGTTGGAGCAGTTCGGCCTGCCCATCATCGCCGCGCATATGTTCATCTTCTACTACGGGCTGCTGTCCGCGATCACGCCACCGGTGGCGCTGGCGGCCTATGCGGGCGCGTCGATTGCCGGCGCCAGCCCGAACGAAACGGCGGTCGAGTCGATCCGGCTTGGCTTCGTCAAGGTCGTGGCCCCGTTCCTTTTTGTCTACGCGCCGGAATTGCTGCTGATCGGCACGCCCGTCACCATCGCGCTGGCCACACTCGCGGCCTTCGCAGGCACCTTTGCTGCCGGGACGGCCTTTACCGGCTGGATGGTTCGCCCGCTGACACTGCTGCACAAGCTGGGGTTCTGGCTTGTCGCCGCTGCCGCGACCGTGTCGCTGGTGCTGCCTGTGGGCGGGGTGCCGAGCCTCGTCGCGCTTGTCCTTTCGCTGGCCCTGCTGGCCATCCTCGTGCTCAACCTGTGGAAACCTCATGCAAATCGATCCGCCGACTTGGCATCCTGAGCCCCGCATCCCTGACTACCGCGCGCCTGCGGGGGCGGTTGACGCCCATTGTCACGTCTTCGGGCCGGGCGACCGCTTCCCCTACGCGCCGCAGCGCAAATACACGCCCTCCGACGCGCCGAAGGAGAAGCTTTTCGCCCTGCGCCGCCATCTGGGCCTGTCGCGCAATGTGATCGTGCAGGCAAGCTGCCACGGGCGCGACAATGCCGCCCTGCTCGACGCGCTGCGCAGCGATCCCGAAAACTGCCGTGGCATCGCGGTCGTCGATCCAGAAATCGAGGATGCGGCGCTGACCGAGATGGACGCTGCGGGCGTGCGCGGTGTGCGGCTGAATTTCGTGCGCAGGCTGGTTGATCCCGATCCGCTCGACATATCCGCCCGGCTGGCCGCGCGGGTGGCGGAGCTTGGCTGGCATGTCGTGGTGTATTTCGAAGCCGCCGATCTGGAGGAGCTATCCCCGTTCCTGCGGGCCCTGCCCTGCGATGTCGTCATCGATCACATGGGGCGCCCCGATGTGGCCCAAGGCGTGGAAAGCACCGAATTCGCCGCATTCTGCGATCTGATGGAAGACCCGCGCATGTGGGTGAAGGTCGGCTGTCCGGAACGGCTGACAAAAGCAGGGGCACCCTATGACGACGTGACCCCGTTCGCCCGTCATCTGGTGACGAACTTCGAGGATCGCGTCCTGTGGGGCACCGACTGGCCGCATCCTAACATGAAAAGCCATCTGCCCGATGACGGGTTGCTCGTCGACCGTATCCCGCTGATCGCCCCGACCGAGGCCTTGTGCCAAAAGCTGTTGGTGACCAACCCGGAGCGGCTGTATTTCGCACGATGAGGTGAGCATGCAGGTGCTGCAGGGGGGGGGCAGAGCCTGCCCGGGGATGGCGCCGGCACGATTGAACGGCGCGCTTTATGGCAGCCATGCCCCTCCCCGGTCCGAGGTCAGCGCGAGATTGCAAAGCGCCAGCCCGCAGGCACGGGCAGGCGCTCGCCCGCGCGGCTTCGCCTTGTTCGCGGGCGGTTGCGCTCAGTTCAGAGGCTACGAAACGCAGGCATTCAGGTCACAACGGGAGCCTGCCCGGGGATGGTGCTGCCACGACTGAACGGCGCGCTTTATGCCAGCCAAGCCCCTCCCCGGTCCGAGGTCAGCGCGAGATGGCAAAGCGCCAGCCCGTGGGGACGGGCAGGCGCTCGCCCGCGCGCTTCGCTTGTTCGCGGGCGGGGGCGGTCTCTCCCGTCGCCCGCTCCCGTCAGGCGAAGACCACCCCGTCCATCAACTTGCGCGCGGTGCGCAGGATGGCGGCGCGGGTGACCTCGCCGTCTTCGACCGTTGCGATCACCGTCATCTCGCCTGTGGGGTGCTCGACCGACAGGGATTTCTCCGCGCCCTCGGGCAGTTGCGCCACCTCGGCGGCCGGTCCTTGGGGGAGCAGCGCAGCGGTGGCGACGCTGACCGCGCCCAGCACACCGATGGCCTTATGGCAGCGATGCGGAATGAAGGTCCGGGTGGACAGCGCACCGCCGCTCTTGGCCCCTGACACCATCGTCATCTTCGGCACCGAACTGTCACTGACATCGCCCAGCCGCATCATCGGCCCGGCCTTTAGCCGGATCGCTTCGAGCCGCGCGCGCAGGCTGTCTTCTGCCTCCAGCGCGTCGGGAGCCTCATCGCCGGTGATCCCCAGCGCATCGGCCCGCATCACCACGCAGGGCATACCGTTGTCGATCAGGGTGCAGGCAACGCCATCGATCTCATCGACCATATTGCCCGTGGGCAGCAGCGCGCCGCAGGTCGACCCTGCGGTGTCTTCGAAGGCGATGGCAATCGGCGCGGCGTGGCCCGGCACACCGTCAATTCGCGCGGAGCCGTCATAGCGGACCTGCCCGCCCGGCGTATCGACCCGCGCCACGGCGATCTGCCCGGTGTTCAGCATGTGGATGCGGACCTCGGTTACGTCCGCCTGCGGCACCACCAGACCACGTTCGATGGCAAAAGGACCGACACCGGCAAGGATATTGCCGCAGTTCTGGCCGGAACTGACCGTGGCGCGATCAACGAAAACCTGAAGGAACAGATACTCCACATCCACATCGGGCCGCGCGGAGCGGCGCACCACCGCGACCTTCGAGGTCAGGGGGTCGGCCCCGCCCATCCCATCGATCTGGCGCGGATCGGGAGACCCCATGATCCGCAACAAAAACGCATCGCGCGTGGCATCGGCGGCGGTGACCTCCGGGGCGGGAATGCCTGCGCCCGGCAGATCGTCCGCGATGAAATACGCCCCTTTCGAGGTGCCGCCCCGCATCCACATGGCCCGCACGCCGGCCCCGCCTACCACATCAGACATAGCGCAGCCCACGTTCCTTCAGCCGTGCGCGCATGTCATAGATATCGAGCCCCAGTTCTCCGGCGGCCAGACGGGCGCGTTTCTCGTCTTCCTTGGCGATGCGTTCTTCGGCCTTGGCCAGAACCTGTTCGGCCTCCTCGCGGGCCACGACACAAACCCCGTCATCGTCGGCGACGATGATGTCGCCCGCACGCACATAGGCCCCGGCGCAGACCACCGGCACATTGACCGAGCCCACGGTTTCCTTGACCGTGCCCTGTGCATGGACCGATTTGGACCAGACGGGAAATCCCATTTCGGTCAGGTCGGCCACATCGCGCACCCCCGCGTCGATGATCAGGCCGCGACAGCCCCGTGCCATGGCGGAGGTGGCGAGCAGATCGCCGAAATACCCGTCATCGCAGGGCGACGTCGGGGCGAGCACAAGGATATCGCCGTCCTGTAACTGCTCGATCGCGACATGCACCATCCAATTGTCGCCCGGAGGCGCAGAGATGGTAACCGCGGAAGCCCCCACTTTGGCCCCCGCATAGATCGGCGACATGACCGGAGCCATCAGCCCCTTGCGGCCCTGCGCCTCGTGCACGGTGGCGACGCCACATTCCCCCAGACGACGGACCACATCGGCATCGGCCCGCGCAACATTCTGAACAACGACGCCCCCCATCACAGTTCATCCACGGTGCGCGGGAAAATCGACTGGAAGCCCTCGGCATGGGTCGCCTTGCGCCCGCCCGCCTGACCGCCGGAATTGCGGCGGAAATGGTTGCCCCGGTTTTCGGCCACATTGGTGTAGTAGTCCCACAGGTGCTCCTGCCCCTGCATGCATTCGATGGCCGCGCGCTTGCGATCCCAGACCTCGGAAATGTCGAGGAAGGTATCGGGCTTCCAGCCCATCTGCTCGGTCTGGTGCGGCTCGAACAAGTAAACCTGCGGCGATCCCAGCACCTTCTGCCCCGGATTGTGGCCCCAAGCCTGCGCGATCATCCGCGCCTCCAGCGTCACCTGACAGGCATACATGTGATCGGTGTTGTAGGGGTCGTATTTGGAATGGGTCAGGATGAAGCGCGGCTGCACTTCGCGGATCACATCGACGAGCTTGTCCTTGGCGGCGCGATCCAGTTCCAGCGGGTAATCCCCCAGATCGAAGAACCGGATATCTTCGACGCCCAGCGCCGCGGCGGCGGCCTCGGCCTCCGCACGGCGGGCGGCTTTGACCTTATCGAGGGTCATGCCCTCCTCCTTCCACAGCTTCGCGCTTTCGCCGCGCTCGCCGTAGCTGAGACAAACGATGGTGACCTTCACCCCGCGGGACTGGTGCAGCGCGATGGCGCCGCCGCAGCGCCACACGAAATCCGCCGCATGGGCGCTGATCACTAGGGCCGTTGGTTCATTCATAGGTCGTCTCCGCTATTCGATCGCCGGACCGGCGGGGCCGGACCTTTGACCGCCAGACTAGGCCCCTCCCCGGCATACCACCAATCAGAAGGCAGACACCCCGTATTCGATTTTCGCACCAGACGGGGCGACGGCGCCCGCGCGGGCTCTCAGCCGCCGCACCACGGGAACGCAGCGTCGCGAACGCAGATGTCACTGCATCGCCCCCGGAAATCGGCTAGGATAGGCGCAACATACAGGGAGATCCCATGACCCGCATCGAGCTGCCGCACAGCCTGCGCGAACATATTGCCGATGGCGTGGTCCACATCATCGGGGTGGCCGCCGCCGTGGCGGGCGTCTCCGCGCTGATGGTCTGGGCCGCGCTCAGCGTCCCGGCAGACCGCATCTGGCCGCTGGTATTCTACGCCGTGGGGCTGATCGCGACCTTTTCGCTATCGGCAGCCTATAACCTGACCTTGCATGAGCGGGCCCGCCGCGTGCTGCGCCGGTTCGACCATGCGGCGATCTATTTGATGATCGCGGGCACCTACACGCCGATGGCGCTTATCGGGCTGGGCGGCGGGCGCGGCTGGGCGCTGGCCATCACGGCATGGGCCTTTGCGGTGATCGGCATCGTGATGAAGCTGGCCTTTTTTCACCGTTGGCCGCGTGCGGGCTTTGCGATGTATCTGGGCCAAGGCTGGCTGGGGATGATCGCGGCGTGGCCTTTGGTGATGACCTTGCCGGTAACGGCGCTGGTGCTGCTGGTGATCGGCGGGCTGACCTACACGCTGGGCACGCTGTTCTACCGGGCCAAGAGCCTGCGGTTTTCGCGCGCCATTTGGCACGGCCATGTGCTGGCTGCCGCCGCCACGCATTACGCCGCCGTCATCATGATCGCGCGGATCGCCTGACCCCTAGCGCCACGAAAAAGCGCGCCCCCGGAGGGACGCGCCGTTAGATCTGCCGCACATCGCTTGGAATCAGGCCATGCGGTCGGAAATCAGCTTCAGCAGCTTCTTGTGATCGGCGTCGAAGTTACGAATGCCTTCTGCCAGCTTTTCAGTCGCCATCGCGTCTGCGTTCAATTCCCAGCGGAATTGCGCCTCGTCCATCTCGACCTTCGCCACACCGGAGGCATTGTCGGGGCTAAGCTTGCGCTCCAGCGCGCCCTCGTCCTCGTGCAGCTCCTCCAGCAGCGCCGGGGAGATGGTCAGCCGGTCACAGCCTGCCAGCGCCTTGATCTGCCCCGTGTTGCGGAACGACGCGCCCATCACGACGGTCTCGACACCGTTCGACTTGTAGTAGTCATAGATCGCGCGCACGGACTTCACGCCGGGATCTTCGTCCGGGGCGTAGGCCTTGCCGCCTTCGGCCTTGGAATACCAATCGGTGATCCGGCCCACGAAGGGCGAGATCAGGAACACGCCCGCATTGGCACAGGCAATCGCCTGACACTGCGCGAACAGCAGGGTCAGATTGCACTGGATGCCCTCGGCCTCCAGCTTCTCGGCGGCGCGGATGCCTTCCCATGTGGAGGCCAGCTTGATCAGGATGCGGTCGCGGCTGACGCCTTTGGCCTCATACCCGGCGATAATCGCGCGGCCCTTGGCGATGGACGCTTCGGTATCGAAAGACAGGTTGGCGTCGACCTCGGTCGAGACCCGGCCCGGCACCAGTTTCGTCAGCTCGACACCGACACCGATGGTCAGCGCATCCGCCACGTCGAGCGCGGACTTGCCTGCGGCTTTGCCAGCCTCGATCTCGGTGGTGACCAGATCCTCGAAGGCCGGGCTTTGCAGCGCCTTCAGCAGGATGCTCGGGTTGGTGGTGCAATCCACCGGGGTCAGCTTGCGGATGGCGTCGATATCGCCGGTATCGGCGACCACCACGGTCATGTCGCGCAGCGATTCAAGAGCAGTCATGTCTTATCCTCGTCTTCACTTTGCCCGCCCGTCGGACCGGGCGGCTGTATCCCGTTTGCGGCGCGGAGCGGGGCTCCGGCGTCGCCCACTCTCTAGCGATTTCGGATCGGATTTGACAGCGGTAACGGGCCATCATGGCACTGCACGGCCCAAAGCGCCTGCGCGCCCCGGACCGGCAGACCTACCAAGGCGCCCCGCTCAGACCGCTTCCAGCGCGATGGCGATGCCCTGACCGACGCCGATGCACATGGTGGCCAGCGCCCGTTTGCCGCCGCCCAGCGACAGTTCCAGCGCCGCGGTGCCGGTGATGCGCGCGCCCGACATGCCCAGCGGATGGCCCAGCGCGATTGCGCCGCCATTGGGGTTTACCCGCGGATCGTCATCGGCAATGCCCAGATCGCGCAGGGTGGCAAGGCCTTGGCTCGCAAACGCTTCGTTCAACTCGATCACGTCGAAATCGGATTGCTCCAACCCCAGTCGCGTCATCAGCTTCTTCGACGCGGGCGCGGGGCCGAACCCCATGATGCGCGGCGCGACACCGGCGGTGGCCCCGCCCAGCACCCGCGCGATGGGGGTCAGGCCATGCTTCCGCGCGGCCTCGGCAGAGGCGAGGATCAGCGCCGCCGCGCCGTCATTGACGCCCGAGGCATTGCCCGCCGTCACGGTGCCGTTTTCGCGGAACGGCGTCGGCAGCTTCGCCAGCGCCTCGGCAGTGGTCTGCGGGCGGGGGTGTTCGTCAGTGTCGACGGTGATCGGGTCGCCCTTGCGCTGCGGGATGGTGACCGGGGTGATCTCCCGCGCCAGCCGTCCGTTTTCCAGCGCCGCGCCTGCCTTCTGCTGCGAGCGCAGGGCAAAAGCATCCTGATCGGCGCGGGAGATGCCAAACTCCTCGGCGACGTTCTCGCCGGTCTCGGGCATGGAATCGACGCCGTATTGCTTCTTCATCAGCGGATTGACGAAGCGCCAGCCGATGGTGGTGTCGTGGATCTCGGCCTTGCGGCTCCATGCGGTGTTGGCCTTGGGCATGACCATCGGCGCGCGGGTCATCGATTCCACCCCGCCCGCGACGATCAGATCAGCCTCACCGGCCTTGATCGCGCGCGCGCCGGTGATGATCGCATCCATGCCGGAGCCGCAGAGCCGGTTCATGGTGGTGCCCGGCACGCTTTCGGGCAGACCCGCCAGCAGCGCCGACATGCGCGCCACGTTGCGGTTGTCCTCGCCCGCCTGATTGGCGCAGCCGAAGATCACCTCATCCACCGCAGCCCAGTCGAAATCATGCTGTGCCATCAGCGCCTTTAGCGGGATGGCGCCCAGATCGTCGGCGCGGACATTTGCCAGCGCGCCGCCGAAGCGGCCGATGGGGGTGCGGGTATAGGCGCAGATATAAACGTCGGTCATCGCGACCTCCTCCTTACAGTTCGGGCACGACCAGATCGGCCACCGGGCCATCGGTCGCGAGCGGGGCACCGGTCAACGCCTGCAGATCCTCCATCGAGATCGCGGCAAGCTTCTCGCGCAGCACGAAGTGACCGTCCTGCACGTCGACCACGGCAAGGCTGGTGTAGATGCGGGTGACGCAGCCCACGCCGGTCAGCGGCATGGTGCAGGCCTCGACCAGCTTCGGATCGCCCTTCTTGGTGACATGGTCGGTGATGACCGCGACCCGCTTGGCGCTTTGAACCAGATCCATCGCGCCGCCCACGGCAGGCACGCCGCCCTTGCCGGTGGACCAGTTCGCCAGATCGCCATTCTGCGCGATCTGATAGGCCCCGAGGATCGCCACATCCAGATGCCCGCCGCGCACCATCGCGAAGCTGTCGGCATGGTGGAAAAACGCGGTGCCGGGCCGTTCGGTGATCGCCTTTTTCCCAGCGTTGATCAGATCCCAGTCCTCGCTGCCCTTCTCTGGCGCGGGACCGAAGCCGAGGACACCGTTTTCAGTGTGGAAGATCGCCTGACGCCCCTCGGGCTGATACTGTGCGACCATCTCCGGGAAGCCGATGCCAAGATTGACATAGGCGCCGTCTTCGATGTCCTGCGCGGCGCGCCACGCGATCTGGGCGTTGCTGAGCTTGATATCGTCGATCATGGGTAGGTCGCTCCCGCAAGGTTGAGCAGCTCTTCCTGCTGCGGCTCGGACACTTCGACGATGCCATCGACGAACAGGCCCGGTGTGATCACATGTTCCGGATCGATCCCGCCCAGGGGCACGATCTGCCGCGCCTGCACGATGGTCCGGTCGGCGGCCATGCACATGATCGGATTGAAGTTCCGCGCGGCCTTCCGATAGGTCAGGTTGCCATGCGGATCGGCCAACTCGGCCTTCACCAGCGCGAAATCGGCCTTCAGCCAGCGCTCGCGCACATAGTGGCGGCCCTCGAATTCCTCCACCGGCTTGCCCTCCGCCAGATCGGTGCCGTAGCCCGTGGGCGTGTAGAAGGCGGGGATGCCCGCACCGCCCGCGCGGATGCGCTCGGCCAGCGTGCCCTGCGGCACCAGCTCCAACTCGATCTTGCCCGCCAGATAGCGCTCGGTGAACACGCGCGGATCCTTGGAGCGCGGGAAGGAGCAGATCATCTTGCGGACCTGATTGTTATCGATCAGTGCGGCGATGCCGACATTGCCGTTGCCGGTGTTGTTGTTGACCACGGTCAGGTCTTTGGGGCCCGCGTCGATCAGCGCATGCACCAATTCGATCGGCGCGCCAGACCCGCCAAATCCGCCGATCATCACAACGGCACCATCAGGAATGTCCGCGACCGCCTCGGCCACGGAGGCAATTCTCTTGTCCATCCTTGGTCTCCTCTTTTGTTCGGGCCGATCTACGCCTGTCCCGGCAATGAATGAAGCGTTCAGGTGCGCATGTTGACATTTGTTCAATGCGCGGGGCATCTCGTTCGCATGGCGCACAAAAAGACCGATTTCATTGCATCGCTGGCCAAGGGGCTGCGGGTCATCGAAACCTTCGGACCCGACCGCCCCCGGCAATCGGTGGCCGAAGCGGCAGAGGCCGCAGGGCTGGACCGCGCCACCGCGCGGCGCTGCCTGCTGACCCTTCGCGAACTGGGCTATGCCGATCACGACGGTAAGCATTTCCAACTTACCGCACGGGTGCTGCGGCTGGGCATGGGCGCGCTTTCGGCGCTGCCCTTGCCGCAGATCGTGCAGCCGTGGCTGGATCAACTCTCCGATCAGATCGGGCAGTCCGCGTCCGTCTCGGTGCTGGACGAAACCGAGATCGTGTATCTGGCCCGCGCCGCTCAGCGCCGGGTGATGTCGATTGGGCTGATGCCCGGATCGCGACTGCCTGCGCATTGCACATCTATGGGGCGCATCCTGCTGGCGGCATTGCCGGAGGCGGAGACGCGCGCCCTGCTCGACCGATCCGACCTGACCCCGCGCACGCCGCATTCGCTGACCGAGCCGGAGGCGATCATGACCGAACTCGCCCGTATCCGCGCACAGGGCTATGCGATCATCGATCAGGAGGTGGAGATCGGCCTGCGCTCCATCGCTGTGCCGATCCTGAACGTGCAGGACCGCACGGTGGCTGCAATGAATGTGGGCCTGCCTGCTTTGCATGCCGACGCCAGCGCCTTGGCCGAGATTTACCTTCCCGGCCTGAAACGGACGCAGGCGGGGCTGCGGCGGGTTCTGCATTAACTGCATGGCAACATTGCGCGGCCGAGAGTCTTCTTGACAGATGTAAAGAAACTCGTATGTCCGGCGCTATGGACAAACGTCGTCGTCGCACCCGTCTGAGGCTGCAAGCTGCTCTGCGCAGCCTGCTCGCCGAAAAGCCGTTGGCCGAAATTTCGGTCGACGCGCTGACCCGTGCCGCCGGTGTGACGCGGCCCACGTTCTATTCCAACTATACCGACCTTACGGCGATGCTGGACGAGTATCTGACCGGGCTGCTGGCCGAGATGGCCCGGCGGCATTCGGCGATCATCGACGACCCCGAGCGCGGCACCCCCGAGATGCTAGCCCGCATTGTCGAACAGGCGCTCATCGATATCGACCGCTCGGACCCCCGGCTGCACACCCTGCTCAACGGCGTGACGCATTTGACGCCGGAAACCCGATTTGCCGAGATGGTCGAACAGATGATGGACCAGTGCGATCCGATCGACCGGCCCTTTGCGTCCGAAGCCGCGCGGCGGCTTCACCCCCATTTTTTCACCGGCGCCTTTGTCGGCATGTTGCGGTTCTGGGTCACCCGCCCGGACGGAATCGATGCCAAGATGATGGCTGCCGCCTTTACTCAATTTGGAACCTCCGGTCGCTTTGGTGCGACCGACCCGCTGCCAGGAATGCCCTCCTCATGACCAGCCTGATGCCCCGCCTGTCCCCCCGCCTGCCCAGTTCCCTGCCCGATGCGCGTCGCCGCGCCCGGACCGGCGCGCACGCTTTGCTGACGGCGTGTCTGATGAGCCTGCTCGCCCTGCCCCTCACCGCATTCCCGGTGGCCGCGCAGGAGGCTAAGACCGCCGAAGCGACCCCGGCAGAAGAGCCCGCGCGCCCGCCGCGCCCGGCCAAGCTGATGACCCTGACCCGCGGCGGCGCGCCGCTGGAGCGTCAGTTCTTTGGCCGCGTCCGCGCCCGCGAAACCGTCGATCTTGCGTTTCAGGTCGGCGGGCAGATCGTCCAGTTCCCCGCCGCCGAAGGCGCCCCCGTCGATGACGGGCAGCTGATCGCGCAGCTTGATCTGGTCCCGTTCCAGCGCAATCTGGATCAGGCTCAGGTCAATCTCGACAAGGCCCGCCGCGATTTGCAGCGGCTGGAAAAGCTGTCCGGCTCCAACGTCGCGGAAGTGCAGATCCGCGATGCGCAAACCACCGTGTCGCTGGCGGAAATCGCGCTCGACACCGCCGAGGATCAGCTGGAGGACGCGACGCTGACCGCGCCGTTCGATGGTCTGGTGGCCCGGCGCATGGTTGCGGCCTACACGACCGTCTCGGCTGGCACTCCGGTGGTGCGCCTGCATGACATGAGCGAATTGCGGATCGACATCGACGTGCCGGAAGTGCTGTTCCGGCGCGCGCAGGGTGGCGACGACGTGCAATTCACGGCGATGATCCCCGGCGGCACCGGCACCTACGAACTGGTGATGCGGGAATTCGAAGCGGAAACCGCCGAGGTGGCGCAGACCTTTACCCTGACGCTGGCTTTTGTCGACACGCCGCCCACCGCGCTGCTGCCCGGCGCCTCCTCGACAGTGACCGCATCGGTGATGTCGGAAGGCGGCGATGCCGTGCTGCTGCCGGAAACGGCGCTGGTCTTTGACCCGGACCGCACCGCCCATGTAATGATCTTTGCCCCTCACGAAGACGACCCCGATGTGGGGACGGTGGTGCGCACGCCCGTGCAGATCGAGATCGGCGACAATGGCCGTGTGGTGATGCAGGAAGGCCCAGAACCCGGCACGGAGATCGTCGCCACCGGCGCCGCCATGCTGGAGGACGGCCAGACCGTCCGCCGCTTCACCGCGATCGGGAAGTGATCTGATGAACATCGCACGCGCTTCCATCGACAAGGCTTTGATCACCTGGATCGTCATGCTGGGCTGTCTGCTGGGCGGGATCTGGGGTTTCGCCACGATGGGCCGGTTGGAAGATCCGGCCTTTACCATCAAGACTGCCGTGGTGTTCACCTCCTACCCCGGTGCCTCGGCGGATCAGGTCGCCCGCGAAGTGACCGAACCGCTGGAATCCGCGATCCAGCAGATGTCGGAAATCGACCACATCACATCGTCGAACAAACCGGGCATCAGCCGCATCACGGTCGAGATTGAAAGCACCTATGACGGCACCGAACTGCCCCAGATCTGGGACAAGCTGCGCAACCGCGTAAGCGATGCCCAGCCCAGCCTCCCCGAAGGGGCGGGCACCTCCATCGTGAATGACAGCTTCGGGGATGTGTTCGGGGTGTTCTACGGCATCACCGCGCCCGGATTCACCGATGCGGAAGTGCATGATCTGGCTGAATTTCTGCGGCGCGAGGTGCTGGCCGTCGAAGGCGTGGCCGATGTGACACTGGCGGGCCTGCCGGACGAGGCGATTTTCGTCGAGCCAGAAACCGCGATCCTGACCAATCTGGGTCTGCCGCCCGCAGCCATCGCCAGCGCAATCGCGAACTCGAACGCCGTTGCCTCAGCGGGGTCCGTCACCCAGCAGGGCCAGAAGATCCGTATCGAGGCGCCCTCTGGCTCCGACAGTGTCGAGGAAATTCGCGGCCTGACCATCGGCGTCGGCGGCGAGGTGATCGAGGTGACCGACATCGCGCGCGTCTTCCGCGGGCGCGTCACCGATCCGTCGATGATCATCCGCTTCGACGGGCAGGAGGCCTTTACCATGGGGGTCGCTGGCAAGGCCGGCTTGAACATCGTCGATGTCGGCAAGCGGGTCGATGCGCGGCTGGACCAATTGATGCCAGACATTCCCGTGGGCGTCGAACTGCACCCGATCTATCAGCAGCATGTGGTGGTCGAGGAGGCGTCGAACGCGTTCCTCATCAACCTCGCGCTGTCGGTCGCCATCGTTGTGGTCGTGCTCGCCCTGTTCATGGGCTGGCGCGCGGCGGTGGTGGTTGGCACGACGCTGTTGCTGACGGTTGTGGGCACGCTGTTCTTCATGTCGCTCTTCGGGATCGAGATGGAGCGGATTTCGCTGGGCGCGCTCATCATCGCGATGGGTATGCTGGTCGATAACGCCATCGTGGTGGCCGAAGGCATGCAAGGCGACATGGCGCAGGGCAAATCTTCCCGCGATGCGGCGCAGGACATTGCGGGCAAGACGCAGATCCCGCTGCTGGGCGCGACGGTCATCGGCATCATGGCCTTTGCCGGGATCGGGCTTAGCCCCGACGCGACGGGGGAATTCCTGTTCTCGCTCTTCGCCGTGATCGCTATTTCGCTGCTGCTGTCGTGGATTTTGGCAATCACCGCGACGCCGCTGCTGGCGCATTACTTCTTCAAGCGGGGCGCGGGCGGCGGGGCCGGACAGTATGACGGTCCGGTGTTCCGCGCCTATGCGGCCACGCTGCGGCTGGCGCTGAAACTGCGCTGGCTGGTCGTGGTGGCCCTGATCGGGATCACCGTGGCGTGTTACATCGGCTTTGGCATGGTGAAGCAGCAATTCTTCCCCGACAGCAACACGCCCTTGATCTATGTGCATTACAAGCTGCCGCAGGGGGCGAGCATCCATTCCACCTCGGACGACATGCGCGTGATCGAGGACTGGCTGGCGGAGCGGGACGATATCGTATCGGTCGCGACGTTCGTCGGCGGGGGCGCATCGCGTTTCATGCTGACCTACGCGCCGGAAGAAAGCCTTGCCACCTATGGCCATCTGATCATCCGCACGGAGCAACTGGAACAGATCGCGCCGCTGCAAACGGATCTGGAGGCCTTCGGGCGTGCCCAGTTGCCGCAGGGCGAATTCCGCACCGAACGTCTGGCCTTTGGTCCCGGCGGCGGTGCACCCATCGCGGTCCGGTTTTCGGGCTCCGATCCTGATATCCTGCGGAAACTGGCGCAGGATGCGACGGCGCGGATGCACGAGGCCTCGGATCAGTTGATCGACCTGCGCACCGACTGGCGAGAGCGCGAACTGGTGCTGAAGCCGATCTATGCAGCTGAACGCGCCCAGACCGCCGGTGTCGCCCGCGAGGATATCGCCGGCGCGCTTGCGACCGCGACCGATGGCAGTCAGGCGGGTGTCTACCGCGAAGAGGATCGCCTGATCCCGATCATCGTGCGCCTGCCCGCAGGCCGGTCTGCCGGGGCGGATGCCGGAACCGGCGTCAGCGCCTCGCATCTGATCGATCAGCCGGTCTATTCCGAAAGCGCCTCGGCCTTTATCCCGATCGAGCAGCTGATTGATGGCTTCACCTACGAGGTGCAGGACACGCTGATCCAGCGGCGCGACCGATTGTTCACCATCACGGTCATGGCCGGGGTGGAAAGCGGTGTGAACGCGGCAAGCGTGTTCACCGACATCCGCGGCGATATCGAAGCGATGCCCCTGCCCGAAGGCTACCGCATGGCGTGGGGCGGCGAGTACGAGAACTCGACCGAGGCGCAGGAAAGTCTGGGCAAACAGCTGCCGCTGTCGCTGCTCAGCATGGTGCTGATTTCGGTTCTACTGTTCGGGCGTCTGCGTCAGCCGCTGATCATCTGGCTGTTGGTGCCGATGGCGGTGAACGGTGCGGCGCTGGGGCTGCTGGGCACCGGGCTTCCGTTCTCCTTCACCGCGCTGCTGGGTCTGCTCAGCCTGTCGGGGATGTTGATCAAGAACGGCATCGTGCTGGTGGAGGAAATCGATCTGACCCGTGCGGAGGGCGTGCCCTTCACCCGCGCGGTGGTCGAAGCGTCGACCTCCCGTCTGCGGCCCGTGGTGCTGGCGGCGGCGACGACGATCCTTGGGATGATCCCGCTGCTGGGGGATGCGTTCTTTGCCTCGATGGCGGTGACGATTATGGGGGGCTTGGGATTTGCCTCGATCCTGACGCTGATCGCGGCACCCGTGTTCTACTACCTGGTCTTCCCCAAGGCACGGCGGGAGGAGAAAGCGGCACTGGCGGCCTGATCGCCTGACCGCACAGATGACGAAGGCCGGACCGGTTCGCCCGGTCCGGCCTTTATTTTGTCAAGATAAGTTTGTTCGCGCGGGTGATGCGCAGGGTGTAGACCTGCCCTTCCAGCGCAATGGTGGCGCGCCCGTCGCTGCCGGTCAGTTGATGCACATCGTAATGGGGCACACCGGCGGCGGGGTCGCCTGTGAGGGCGTCGGTCGCGGGTTTGTCAGGCGCGTTCACTGACAGGCTCCCAGTCCAGACCATCGAATGTCTCGCGATGCGCAAAGATCGCCAGATGGCGATCAATCACGCCCTGCATCTTGCCAATCGCGGCGTCGTCGGCCCCGTCAAGCGTGACCTCCAGCCGCGCGGGCTGCGCCGTCATCACGGCGCGACCCATTGGCATTTCGCAGATTCCGCGTAGGTCGTCATACTCCACACGGATTTTGTGAGAGAAGTGTTTGCACAGCTGTTTCAAATACTTGCTGGCATGGGCGGTGCGGAAAGTTCCAACTGACTCGGGCATGCATGAACTCCTGACTTTTTTTGTAGGATTATGCGCTGGACCCGGATGCGGCAAGCCGTTAGTGAAAAATCATCCCTCGTGCCGCCAGCGATCCGCCAGCCAGACGCACCCCAATTCCATCCTGTCCGACGACATCCGCCGCGATGTCCGACCTTGTCTGGAGTGCCCGATGCCGCTCATCATCCGCAAACCCGTCACCTTGGCCGCTGTGCTGGCTGTCAGCCTTACCGCACCGCTGGCTCCCGTGCAGGCCGCCCCCGTCACTGTGCCCACGGCGACCGGCGAGGCGCAGATCGAAACGACGCCGGACACCGTCGCGGTATTCGACATTGCCGCCGTCGACACGATCAGCGCGCTTGGCGTGGAGATCGCCGGTGTGCCCAACAGCCTTTACCTGAACCGGCTGAATGACGTGGCGCAGAACGCGACCGTGGTGGGCACCCTGTTCGAGCCGGATTTCGAAGCATTGGCGAATCTGAATCCCGATCTGATCATCGCGGGCGGGCGGTCCTCTGCGCAGGTGGAGGCGCTGTCGCGGTTGGCCCCGACGCTCGACATGACGATTACGCCCGATGGTTACGTCGACCAGATCCGCGCCCGCACCACGGCCTATGGCGAGATCTTTGGCAAGCAGGCCGAAGCGGACGCGCTGCTGGCGCAGCTTGACGAGAAGCTCACCGCAGCCCGTAACGCCGTGGCCGATCAGGGCAATGCGCTCATCATCCTGACCAATGGCGGCAATATCTCGACCTATGGCAAAGGCTCGCGCTTCGGTTGGCTGCACAGCGCGCTTGGGCTGCCCGAGGCCGTCGAAAATGTCGACCAGACGCAGGCGCATGGCGAATCCGTCAGCTTCGAATTCATCGCCGAGGCCAATCCCGACTGGCTGCTTGTCGTGGATCGCGGCGCGGCCATCGGACAGGCGGGCGAGGCCGCGCAGGCGACGCTCGACAATGCCTTGGTCGCGGGCACGAATGCCGCGCAGAACGGCCATATCGTCTATCTCGACCCGGCCGAGATCTACGTCGCGGGCGGCGGGATTTCCGCTGCGATGCACACGCTCGATCAGATCACCGACGCGTTCGGGTCCTGACCCGGCTACCCCGGCCCGGCCCCTTGCGGACCGGGCCATCCTTCCTGACCCGACATCTGCCGCCATGACCCGCCCTGTCGTCCTTTCCCTCATCGCCCTTGCCTGCCTCGCCGGGCTTAGCCTGCTGATCGGTGCATCGCGGCTTGACGGGAATGCGTGGCAGTTGCTGGCGATCAGCCGGGCCCCCCGCACCCTCGCGGCGCTGCTCTGCGGCGCGGCCATGGCGGTGGCGGGCGTCATCATGCAGCAACTTGTGCGCAACCGCTTCGTGGAACCTTCGACGACCGGCACCACCGAAGGCGCGATGCTGGGCCTGCTCCTTATCACCCTGATCGCCCCCGGCGCGCCGGTGATCGTAAAGATGAGCGTGGCCGCGCTGGCCGCATTGGGCGGCGTCGTGGGGTTTCTGGCACTGATCCACCGGCTGTCCCCCCGCGATCCGTTCATGGTGCCCCTGATCGGCCTGATCTGGAGCGGCATCCTTGGCGCCGGGGCGACGTGGTTCGCGTGGCAAGCCGATCTGGTCCAATATCTGGGCAACTGGATGACCGGCGATTTTTCGGGCGTGCTGGCGGGGCGGTATGAATTGCTGTGGTTGGCCGGGGCAATCGCCGTGCTGGCCTATCTGAGCGCCGATGCACTGACCGTCACCGGGCTGGGCGCCGCGCGGGCGCGGGCGCTGGGGCTGGATCACCGGCGGGCCATGCAACTGGGCCTCGGCGCGGTGGCGCTGGTCACCGCGCTGGTGGTGGTCACCGTGGGCGCGGTGCCGTTTGTCGGGCTGGTGGTGCCGAACCTCGTCTCCCGCCTGATGGGCGACAATCTGCGCCGCACCCTGCCGGTCGTCGCCTTGGGCGGGGCGGGGTTGGTTCTGGCTGCCGATATCGTCGGGCGGCTCGTCCGCTGGCCCTACGAAATCCCGGTCGGCACGGTCGTGGGCGTGGCCGGCGCCGCGGTATTTTTGTGGATCCTCAACACCCGCGGCGGACAAAGCCATGCCCGCTGACGCCGCCGCCGCCCTGCGCCATGTCGCACCGCCCCTGCCCCTGCGCGCGGTCTGGGGGATCGGCGTGGTGCTGGCGCTGGCCTGTGTGGCGTTCATGACGCTGGGGCTAAGCGGGCGGATCGGGTTCATCCTTGAACTGCGCGCGGTAAAGCTCGCGGCATTGCTGGTTGTCGGCGGCGGCATCGGCACCGCCACGGTGTTGTTTCAGACCGTCGCCGCAAACCGTATTCTGACCCCCGGCATCCTTGGCTTTGACGCACTGTTTTTATTCATCCAGACGGCGCTGGTGATGACGCTTGGCGGCATCGGCTTTGCCAGCCTTGCCACCGGAGCGAAGTTTTTGATCGAAACCGGCGTGATGATGGTCGCCGCTGCCGCGCTGTTCGGGCTGCTGTTTCGCAGCCGCGGGTCCGATCTGTCGCGGATGTTGCTGACCGGGGTCATCATCGGGGTGTTGTTGCGGTCATTGGCGGGGCTGATGCAGCGCCTGATGGACCCTTCGGAATTCGCGGTGGTGCAAAGCGCTATGTTCGCCAGCTTCAACAGCGTCGACCGCACCAATCTGGCCATCGCGGCGGCGCTGTTTGCCGTCATTGTGCCGCTGGCACAGGCGATGGCCGGGCGGCTGGACGTGATGGCGCTAGGGCGGCGCAATGCGCTGGGTCTCGGGCTAGATCACGACCGCGCGGTGTTGGGCGTGCTGGCGCTGGTCGCGGCCCTGACGGCCTGCGCCACTGCCCTTGTCGGGCCGATCTCCTTTCTGGGGTTGCTGGCGGCCAGCCTTGCGCATCGGCTGACCGGCACCCACCGCCACGCGGTGCTGATCCCGGCCGCCGCCATGCTGGGCGCGGCGATCCTTGTCATAGGCCAGACGGTGTTCGAGAGGGTGCTTGGGCAGCAATCCTCCCTCGCCGTGATTATCGAATTTGGCGGCGGACTGCTGTTTCTGACGCTTGTCCTGAAAGGGGTGCTGAAATGATCGAGATCACCGGGCTGAATCACGTCATCGGCGATATGCCGATCCTGCGTGACATCGACCTCACCCTCCCCCGAGGCGGCATCACCGCGCTGATCGGACCAAACGGTGCCGGAAAGTCGACGCTGCTCCACCTGATCGCGGGGCTGGAGCCGCGCCGCCACGGCGCGCTGCGTATCGACGGCACGAGCGCCGAGACCCTGTCACGGCGCGATTTTGCCTGCAAACTCGCAATCCTGACGCAGGACACCGGCGTGGCCAGCCGCCTGACTGTCGCGGATCTGGTGGCGTTCGGGCGCTGGCCCCATTGCCGGGGGCGCATGCGCGACACCGATCACGCCGCCGTGGCCCGTGCGCTGGAAATGTTCGATCTGACCGAACTGTCGCGCCGTTATGTCGATGAACTGTCCGGTGGCCAGCGCCAGCGCGCGCATGTCGCGATGGCCTATGCACAGGAAACCGATTGGCTGCTGCTCGATGAGCCGCTCAACAATCTCGACCCACGGCACGCGCAGGCGCTGATGGCGCGGCTTTACCGTATGTCCCGGCCCGGGCCGGACCAACGATCCATCGTGATCGTCATTCACGAGGTGAACTATGCCGCGGCGTGGGCCGATCATGTCGTGGCGCTGAAACACGGCATGGTGCAGGCCGAAGGCGCGCCCGCCAGCGTGCTGACTGGCGAAGCGCTCGCCACGCTTTACGAAACTCCGATCCGGGTCGCGCAGGTCGATGGCAGGCCCGTAGTCCTGCACCACAGGGCAGAGCCGGGACTAGCCGCGCGGGACGCCGCCCAACTGCGGCAGGTGGTGTAACGCGCGCCGCCTAGGCGGGCTTCAGCAGGGCGACCGCGAAATAATCCTGCGGGTCGGTCAGCAAGTCCGCCACCCGCCAGCCTGCCGCCTGCGCCATATCGGTCAGGCTTTCGGCGGTATATTTCCGGCTGTTTTCAGTGTGGATCGTCTCGCCCTCGGCAAAATCAATGTGCTGGCCCGCGACCTGAACGCGCTGCGCCGCGCGGCTCACAAGATGCATCTCGATCCGCGCCTCAGCCGCGTTCCAGCGCGCTTCATGGGCAAAGCTGTCCGGGTCGAAATCCGCGCCGGCTTCGCGGTTGGCGCGGTGCAGCAGGTTGCGGTTGAATTCCGCCGTGACACCTTGGGCATCGTCATAGGCGGCGCGCAGGACATCCGCATCCTTCACCAGATCAGCGCCGAGGATGAACCCCGCCGCATCCGGCCAGTGCCGCGCCTGCGCCAGAAGGGCCACTGCCGCGTCCCGGTCCAGATTGCCGATGGTGGAGCCGGGGAAAAACCCGACCTTGGGCCGCGCGTCGAGCGCCGGGGGTAGGGTCAGTTGGGTCATGAAATCGCCGGTCACCGGATGGATCGTCAGCGCCGGGTAGTCGCGGCGCAGCCCGTCCGCCGTTTCCGCCAGAAACTGCGCCGAGATGTCGATGGGCACATAGGCGGCAAGCTGGTCCAACCCGTCCAGCAGCACCCGCGTCTTGACGCTTGCGCCGCTGCCGAATTCGATCAGCGCCGCGCCCGCCGGGACGTGGGCGGCGATCTCTGGCAGGCGGTCCCGCAGAATGCCGATCTCCGTCCGGGTAGGGTAATATTCCGGCAGTTCGGTGATCCGCTCGAACAAGGCGGAACCAGCCGCGTCATAGAACCACTTTGCTTCCGCCGTTTTGGGGCTGTCGCTAAGGCCCTTAAGCAGCGCGCGGGCAAATTCGTTTTCGGGTGTGGCGTGTTTCATTTCAGCCCGCATCCCGCGCCAGCCGCAGGCCCAACATCTGCCACCGCTGATGCGGATAGAAGAACGTGCGGTAGCTGGGCCGCATCTGCGCGCGCGGCGTGGCACAGGAGCCACCGCGCAGCACGAACTGATTGACCATGAACTTGCCGTTATATTCGCCGATCGCGCCCTCCGGCGGGCGGAAGCCGGGATAAGGCGTGAACGGGCTTTGCGTCCACTCCCAGACATCGCCATACATGCCACCGCCCGCGCGTGGGATCAGTGCACCAAGCGTCTCCGCGCCGTCATCCTCCCCGGCATCGAGGAAATTGCCCCGGATCGGCGTGTCGCCTGCGGCGCTTTCCCATTCGGCTTCCGTCGGCAGGCGCGCGCCGGACCAGCGGGCAAATGCATCGGCCTCATAGTAACTGACATGCACCACCGGCGCGGCGGGATCGACAGGCATCGGTCCGCGCAGGGTGTAGCTCCACCACTCGCCGTCCTGCTGCCACCAATACAAAGGCGCATCCCAGCCTTCGCGCTGTGCGCAGGCCCAGCCATCCATAAGCCACAGCGTCTGATCGGCGTAACCGCCCGCCTCCATGAAGGCGATCCAGTCGCCGTTGCTGACCGGGCGATCGGCAAGCTGATAGGGCGCGAGATACGTCTTATGGCGCGGCATTTCGCAGTCATAGGCAAAGCCTGCCTGCGCGGCGGTGCCGTCAAACCCCATCTCAACCAAGCCACCGGCATGGGCGGTGTAGGTGACGGGATGGTTTTCCCCCTTTGCCGGGGTGCCATCGGGGGCTTGATAGACCGGCAATAACGGGTTGTAGGACAGCCCGTTCAGCAGGTCGGTGACAAGCAATTCCTGATGCTGCATTTCATGGTGGCAGCCCAGCTCCACCAGATCCGCGATTTCGGCCGCGTCATCGCGCCCGGCGCGCAGCACAGCCGCAAGCGCCTGTTCGACATGCGCGCGATAGGCCATCACATCCGCCACGTCAGGGCGCGAGATCAGCCCGCGTTTGTCCCGCGCATGGCGGGGACCGGCCTGCACATAGTAAGAGTTGAACAGGAACGCGAAGCGGTCATCGGGGGACCGATAGTCGGGGTCACGCGGCTTCAGGATGAACTCTTCGAAGAACCATGTCGTATGCGCCAGATGCCACTTCGCGGGGCTCGCATCCTGCATCGGTTGCAGCATCATATCCTCGGGCGACAGCGGCGCGACTAGCGCGCGACTCCGGGCGCGGGTGGCCTCGAAAAGCGCCGTGATGGCGGTGATGCGATCGGTCTCGGCCGGGCTGCGGGAGCCGGTGTCGGAGAGCGGGGCGGCATGGGTCATGTGCGTTCCTCGGGCGTGGCGTCGTCAACGAAACGGGCGAATTTCTCCGCCGGAATGACAATAGGTTGGCGCTGATGAAAGTCTCGCGACAGGGCGCGGAAAAAGCGGCAAGCCGCTGACAAGACGGTGATCTGGGCCCCCTACCCTTCGCCTGTCGGATCGCGACGCCGTGGCAACGCTGTGATGCGTGCGGCACGAAACGCCCGGCCCGCGCACGGCGCTTAAATCCGGCAGTTTACAATCCCGACTAAATCTGTTGGATTCCAGCGCATCAACCGGGACTGACGTCCCGAACCGGGCCTGAGCCAACAGCGCCCGCACGCCCCAGACCGAAGGACAGTCCCATGACCCACACTTTCCGCGCTGCCATGTCGCTGCCGCTGCTGGCCTTTGCCGCCATGCCGCTTGCCGCGCAGGACGCACCCGATCAGGCCGCCGTTGTCGAAACCTATGCCAATATCGCCGAGGCCGCCTATGGCGATGCGCTGAGCACCGCGCGCGACCTCGATGCGGCAATTGACGCCTTCCTCGCCGATCCGACCGAAGCGGGGCTGGAAGCAGCCCGCGCCGCATGGCGCAGCGCGCGCACGCCTTACATGCAGACCGAAACCTACCGGTTCGGCAATGCCATCGTCGACGACTGGGAAGGCAAAGTGAACGCATGGCCGCTGGACGAAGGGCTGATCGATTACGTCGATGCGGGCTATTTCGGTTCGGGCGAAAATGCGCAGGCCAACCTGAATGTCATCGCCACGCCCAGCTTTGAATTGAATGGCGAAACGGTGGACGCAAACGTTATCGACGCGGCCCTGCTGACCGACACCCTGCATGAGATGGGCGAAAACGAAGCCAACGTCGCCACCGGCTACCATGCCATCGAATTCCTGCTCTGGGGGCAGGATCTGACCAGCGACGGTCCCGGTGCAGGCACCCGTCCGCATACCGACTACCTGCAAGGCGACGGCTGCACCAATGGCAATTGCGATCGCCGCGCCGCCTATCTGGCCACTGCCTCCGACCTGCTGGTCGATGATCTGGAATGGATGGCCGCGCAGTGGACCGACGGCGGCGCCGGGCGCGAAGCCGTGACGAAAGACCCCGCGGCTGGCGTCTCTGCGATGCTGACCGGCATGGGCAGCCTGTCTTTTGGCGAACTGGGCGGTCAGCGCATCAAGCTGGGCCTGATGCTGCGCGATCCCGAAGAGGAGCATGACTGCTTCTCCGACAACACCCCGCACAGCCACTACGACGATGTGCTCGGCGTGCAGAACGTCTGGCTGGGCCGGTATGAGACAGTCAGCGGCGACGTGATCGAAGGCGCGGCGCTGCGTGATCTAGTGGCAGCGGCTGATGCCGATCTCGCGCAGGCGTTCACCACCGAAGTGCAGGCAAGCCTCGACGATCTGCAGGCCATCAAGGACGCCGCCGATGCGGGCCGCCCCTATGACCTGCTGCTGACCTCGGGCGAGGAAGCCGACACCGCGCTGATCCAGAACGCCATCGATGCGCTCGTCGCGCAGTCCCGCTCGATCGAACGGATGTCCGGCGCGCTGGATCTGAGCGGCGTTGTGGTCGAAGGCGACGACACGCTGGGCGACATCTTCCAGTAAGGCCGCGCTTTGCCCCTGTCCGCGCCATCCTTTGGATGCGCACGGACGCTTTGACAGGATGCGCCGCCCTCGGCCCCGGCCGGTGGGCGGCGTGTGATTTCACCGGCGCGATCACGCCCGCCCCCGGCGCGCGGCGACACGTCACTTTCCGCCCGCGCAACCATGCGCTAGCTACGGCGCGCGCAGGCGCCCTTTGCTGACGCCGCGCGGTGACACAGATCATAACGACACGCGCCCCCGCGTGAGTTCGAGGCAGGATGCGACGCAGCATATCCACCCTCGCCGGGCTGACACTGATCGGTCTTCTCGGCACCGTCAGCACCGCCCCCGCGGCGGACCCCGATGCCGCGCGCCTGCCGCCCCGCCATGCAACCCTGCCCGATTTGCAGGGCGCCTATCTGCCGCGCAGCAAATCCGAGCGCGCGCGCATTGCATCTGTGACAGCCCCCACCCGCGATTTCACCGCGCCCGAACGGTTCGAGGAAAACCCCGCCGGGGCCGCCACCGTGCGTGTTCGCCCCACGGCCGATGCGTTTTCCGATCCCTCCGGCAATATCGGGCTGGAAGGCCGGATGCGGTTCAACCTCGGCAATGGGCTTTTCACCCGCGCTTGGGTATCGGCCCCCAGCTCAACAATCGCCAGCGACGGTCTGGGCCCGCTATACAATGCGCGCGGCTGCCAGCAGTGCCACCTGAAGGACGGGCGCGGCCATCCACCTGTCGATGAAAGCGACCCGCCCGTCGCGCTGTTTCTGCGGCTGTCGATTCCTCATGATGGCACGGACGATCCGGCCTCCACCGCAGCGGCGACGGAAATCGAGGATTGGCTCGCCACCCGCCCGGACCCCGTCTATGGCGGCCAGTTGCAGAACTTCGCGCTTGCCGGTCACACCGCCGAAGGTCAGATGACCATCGACTATACCGATGTGCCGGTGGCGCTGTCGGGCGGTGAAAGCGTAACCCTGCGCGCGCCCAGCTACGCCATTGCCGATCCCGGCTACGGGCCGATGCGCGATGATCTGATGATCTCCCCCCGCATCGCGCCACAGATGATCGGGCTGGGGCTTCTGGAATCCATCCCCGCTGCCGAAATCCTCGCCCGTGCCGACCCCGATGACCGGGACGGTGACGGTATTTCTGGCCGCGCCAGTATCGTGATGTCGGATGAGTTTCATACCCCGATGCTGGGCCGGTTCGGGCATAAGGCGGGCAAGGCCACGGTAAAGGAGCAATCCGCTGCGGCCTTTGCCGGGGATATGGGCCTGTCGACGCCGATCTTTCCCGACAGCACCGGCGAATGCAGCCCGGCGCAGGAAGCCTGCCGCGCCGCGCCCGATGGCGGTGATCGCGACACCGGGCTGGAGGTCAGCGGCGACGCGCTGGACCTCGTAAGCTTCTACGCCAGCAATCTGGGTGTGCCCGCCCGGCGCGCGCCGGGCGATCCGGAGGTGCTCCGCGGTAAGCAGGTGTTCTATGAAACCGGCTGCACTGCCTGCCACACTCCCAAATATGTGACCGCCCGCGCGACGCCGGAGGCCGAGGATCAGGCCCAGAGTTTTCAGCTGATCTGGCCTTATACCGACCTTCTGTTGCACGACATGGGCGAGGGGCTGGCCGATAATCGCCCTGAAGGCCGCGCCACGGGGCGCGAATGGCGCACGCCGCCGCTTTGGGGGATCGGGCTGACCGCTCAAGTCACCGGACGGGAAAGTTACCTTCATGACGGTCGCGCCCGCTCGCTGCTGGAGGCGGTTCTGTGGCATGGTGGCGAAGCACAAGCCGCCCGCGACCGGGTGGTCGAGATGGAGCCGGACGACCGCGCCGCCCTGCTCCGCTTTCTGGAGGATATCTGATGCGCCTGCTCTGCCGCCTTGCCTGCACCGCTCTGACCGGCGTGGTGTTGCTTGGACCGACCTTCGGCACCCCCGCCCTTGCCCAGTCCGACACCGCCCAGTCCGACACCGCCGAGACGCCGCCACCCGTGGCATCCATCGCGCGCGAGCCGAGCGGAGATTCGACGGGTGACGCAGGTATGGCAGGCACCGCCGCGCAGGATGTCGATCCGGTGGTCGATCACGTCATTGAAGCGGTCATCCTTCCGCATCTGGACGCCTTTGCGCGCAGCACAGCCGCCCTGGCCCGCACTGCTGAAACCGAATGCCTCGCCAGTTCCGAGCCGCTGCGCGCCGCGTGGGCGCAGGCCGTGGATGACTGGCTGATGATCGAAGATTACCGGCTTGGCCCGCTGGAGGATCAAGGCCGCCGCTATGCCATCGCCTACTGGCCCGATGCACAGGGGCACCGGCCTCGCGCGCTGGCCCGGTTGATCGCCACCGCCCCGGCCAAGATCACCGCCCGCTCTATGACCACGGCGCCCGTGTCCGTGCGCGGGCTTTACGCCATTGAGTCGCTGTTGTTCGATCCGCGGTTTTCCAACTACACCGCGAACTCCGGCGCTTGCGCGGCGGTCCGGGCGATCAGCGCCGATCTGGCCGATCTGGCCGACATCGTGCGCGATGGCTGGGCGGGCAATTTCGGCACCACGATGCGGACGCCCGGCGCGCCCGACAACACCCGGTTCCTTGACGCCAGCGAACCGCGCCAGGCGCTTTATACCGCGCTGATCTCGTCGCTCGGCTTCGACATCAACGAACGGCTTGGTGGCCCGCTGGGCACCTTTGACACCCCCCGCCCCAAACAGGCCGAAAGCCGGCTGGCCGGGCGCAGCGTTGCCAATCTTCTTGGTGCGCTCGACGGGCACGAAGCGCTGGCGCTGGGGCTTGCCCCAGATGACCGCACCCGCGAGACGCTTGCCACGTCCTTTGCCAATGCGCGGGCCGAGCTTGAAGCGCTCGACGATCCGATCCTTGCCGGCGTGGCCGATCCGATGGGCCGGTTCCGGGTGGAATCGGTGCAAAGCAGCCTCATGCAGCTGGAGCGCGAGATCGAAGCGACACTCGGCCCCGCGCTTGGCGTGTCGATGGGGCTCAATTCGATGGATGGCGACTGAGGAGGTTCCCATGCGTGCAACCCGACGCGGATTTCTAGCCGGGCTTCTGGCCACCGGGTCTGTCCCGGCACTTGGCTGGGCGGCTGCGGGCAGCCCCGGCTACCTTGCCGCAGCGCAGGAGCGGGATGGCACCTACGCGCTATACGGTCTGACCGATGCGGGCGAGCGGGTGTTTCATATCCCCCTGCCCGCGCGCGGCCATGCGGGCGCAGGCCATCCTCACCGCGCCGAGGCTGTGGCCTTTGCCCGTCGTCCGGGGCGGTTTGCGATCGTTCTGGACTGCGTCGGCGGTCGGGTTCTGCACACCCTCACCCCGCCCGAGGGCCGCGTGTTCAACGGACATGGCGTCTATGTCGATGACGGTGCGATCCTGCTGACCGCGGAACAGCGAATCGACGACAGCGCCGGGCGTATCGGCGTCTGGAATGTCGCGGCAGGCTACACCCGGCGCGGCGAACTCGACAGTCACGGCATTGGCCCGCATGACATTAAACAGCTGCCTGACGGCACGCTGGCCGTCGCCAATGGCGGAATCGCGACCGATGTCGAGGACCGGGAGAAGCTGAACATCGACAGCATGCGCCCGAACCTCAGTTATATCGACGCCGAGGGCACGCTGCTCGATCAGGTCGAACTGTCCCGCGACCTGCACCAGAACTCGATCCGGCACCTCGCATTGGGACCGGACGGGTTGGTTGGGTTTGCAATGCAATGGGAAGGCGACAGTGGAGACGTGCCGCCGCTGCTGGGCCTCCATCGCCGGGGTGCGGCGCCGATTCTGGCCGAGGCAGGGCCCGAACAGATCATGATGCAGAATTACGCGGGCTCCATCGCGATCACCGATGGTCCGGCAGGTGCGGAGGTGGCGATTACCTCTCCGCGCGGCGGACTGCTGCATCGCTACACCACCGACGGGACGTTTCTGGGGGCCGTGCACCGCGCCGATATCTGCGGTCTGGCAGAAGCAGGCGACGGATTCCTGGCTTCGGACGGGCTTGGGGGGCTGATCGCGCTTCGGGGCGGACAGCCCCGTGCTTTGGCCAAGACCGAACAGGCCTGGGACAACCATCTGGTGCGGTTGCCACTGGCCTAAGGCCCCGGTCCGGGCAGATCACCCGGACCGGAAACGCGCTCAATCGAGATACGGCAGGATCTTATCCAGCGTCGCGGGATAATCCCGCACGCGGACGCCGGTGGCGTGCCAGATGGCGTTGGTGATTGCCGCCGCCGCGCCGCAGATGCCCAGCTCACCGATGCCCTTGGCCTGCATGGGATTGGCCCAAGGGTCTCGCTCGGGCACGAAATGAACCCCCAGCTGCGGCACATCCGCGTTCACCGCCAAATGATATTCGGCCAGATCGTTGTTCGCGACGTGGCCATCGCGCGGGTCAAACAGCATCTCCTCAGTCAAGGCCATGCCGATGCCAAAGGTCATCCCGCCCAGACATTGCGAGCGGGCGGTTTTTTCGTTCAGCACCCGCCCACAGGCGAAGCTGCCCAGCATCCGCCGCACACGGGTTTCGCCCGAATGACGGTTCACCGCGACCTCTGCGAAATGGCTGCCATAGGTGGCCTGCCGAACCGTCTCTCCGGCATCGCCGCCCTCGACATGGCCGATGACCTCCAACGGTCCGTCCAGCAGATCCGACAGCGGCGTCGTCCGGTTGCCGTGGATCGCCATGCCATCCTTCAGCGTCAGATCTGTCTCGGCGATGCTCAGCTTCTGCGCGATCTCTTCCCGCAGCTTCATCCCGGCGAGGTAGACGGACGTGCCTGCAGAACTGGCCCCCCACGACCCGCCGGACCCGGCGCCGGGCGGCAGATCGGTATCGCCCAGCCGGGTCGTCACCTGCGACAGCGGCAGACCCAGAAGCTCCGCCGCGATCTGCGTCAGGATCGCGTAGGTGCCGGTGCCAATATCGGTCATGTCGGTTTCGACCTCGGCGGTCAGGTCAGGGTTCAGGCACAGCCGCGCCTTGCTTTCCATGACCGTGTTGACGCGCACGGCGGCGGCCATGCCGGTGCCGATATACCAATCGCCCTCCAGCCGGGCGCGCGGTTTGGGGTCGCGCCCCTCCCAGCCAAACCGGGCCGCACCGTCCCGCAGTGCTTCGGCCAGCATATGCGACGAAAACGGCTTGCCCGATTCGGGATCGCGGTCCGGTATGTTGCGCAGGCGCAGGTCCAGCGGATCGATGCCCGTGGCCTCCGCCAATTCATCCATCGCGTTCTCAAACACGGTCACCCCGATGGATTCACCCGGCGCCCGAACAGACCCCGTCGGCACCCGGTGCACTGTGGCGACCCGGTGCACGATCTCGCGATGGGCGGCGGGATAGGTGAAATGCGTGGCCTGCGCGACCGGCTCGCTGAACACTTCGCCGACGTTGTTATAAACAGTGAAGTCATGGCCGAGCCCCAGAAGCCGACCATCCTCATCCGCCGCCAGCCGAATCCGCTGACGCGAGGCCGAGCGGTGCAGCACGGTCTCATAGACCTGCTGGCGGGTCATCACGACGCGCACGGGACGACCGAGCTTCTCAGCCGCGATCGCGGCTGCCACCGCCTCCGGCCCGATGCCGAGTTTCGAGCCGAACCCGCCCCCGACATAGGGCGACAGCACGCGGACCTTCTCCGCATCGACGCCCAGCGCATCCGCCACTTCGTTACGGTTGTATTTCAGCATCTGGTTGGAACTGTGCAGCGTCAGCTTGCCGTCCTTCCATTCCGCCAGTGCCGCGTGCGGCTCCATCGCGGAGGCATTGTGCCCCGGCGTGGTCCATGTCTGATCGACAGTAAACGCCGCGCCCCCCATGGCCTGATCCAGATCGCCCTGCGCGACCTGTTTGCCCTCGGGCAGGTCGATGTCCTCGGACTGCTCGGGGCTGACAGCGGCGCCATCCTCCGTTTCATAGCGGATTTGCAGCGCATGGGCCGCATGGCGGGCCTGCTCGAACGTTTCGGCGACGACCAGCGCAATCGGCTGGCCGAAATAGCTGACGGTTTCCGGCTCCTGCACGGGGGATTCATTGGCCATGCCCTGCGCCGGGTTTCGCACCAGCCGACTGTCGGTGATGACATCAAGCACACCGGGCAGCGCGCGGGCAGCATCGACATCGACCTGCACCACCTTGCCACGGGTGATCGTGGCGCGGGCCAAGACGCCTGTCGCGACCCCATCCAATTGCCATTCAGCGGCATAAGTTGCGGTGCCGGTGACTTTCAGTGCCCCCTCTGGCCGGTCGGCGGGGGTGTGGATGACCCCCTGCGCCATCCCGTCGAGCCGGTTGCTTTCATCGGGGCCGTCGATCTTGAGATGCGCGGTCATTGGCTGTCTCCCATCCCGGTGGCCTCGGCCAGCACGGCACGCAGCGTGCGGCGGGTCAGCGGTATCTTGAAATCATTGCCGCCTTGGCCACGGGCGTCGGCCAGCAGCAGATCGGCGGCGCGGTCAAACAGGGCGGGCGCGGGGTCTTCGCCCTGCAACAGATCCTCGACCTCCGCGCTGCGCCACGGGCGGGGCGCGATGCCGCCAAAGGCCAGCTGCACGCGCGCCATCCGCCCGCCGTCCATGCCGATCACGGCAGCAACGGACACCAGCGCAAAGGCATACGATGCCCGGTCGCGCACCTTGCGATAGACATGCGTGCCTCCGGGTGGCGGGGGCAGGATCACCGCGGTGATCAACTCGCCCGGCTCCAGCACAGTTTCGATATGCGGGCTGTCCCCCGGCAGTTTATAGAACTCAGCCAGCGGGATCAGCCGCCCCTCGTTAGACGCGCGTTCGGTTTCGACCTGCGCGCCCAACACCTGCATGGCGACGGCCATATCCGAGGGGTGCGTGGCGATGCAGGCCTCGCTTGCGCCCAGAATTGCATGCAGCCGGGTCGCGCCCCCAATCGCGCTGCACCCCGAACCGGGGTCACGTTTGTTACACGGCATGGCCGTGTCGTAGAAATAATAGCAGCGGGTGCGCTGTAGCAGATTGCCGCCGGTGGTGGCTTTGTTCCGCAGTTGTCCGGATGCCCCCGCGAGCAGCGCCCGCGACAGCACCGCGTAATCGCGGCGCACCGTGGCGTCAGCGGCCAGATCGCTGTTGGTGACCAGCGCGCCGATGCGCAGGCCGCCATCCTCCGTCGGGGTGATGTCGCGCAGGTCCAGCCGGGTGATGTCCACCAGTTTTTCCGGCGTCATGACCTCCAGCTTCATCAGGTCCAGCAAGTTGGTGCCACCGGCGATGAACCGAGCTTTGTCGGTGGAAACGCTGGCCTCGGATGTTGCCTCTGACACCGAATTCGCGCGGGCGTAGTCGAAGCTCCTCATGGCCGCTCCCCCTCTGCCTCGGCCACCTCACGGATGGCATCGACGATGTTGGGGTAGCAGGAACACCGGCACAAATTGCCGCTCATCCGTTCGGCGACCTCCTCCACTGTCAGTTTGGCAGGAGCGTCGAGATCGTCGGACACATGGCTGGGCCAGTTCTGCTTGATCTCATCCAGCATCGCGGTGGCCGAACAGATCTGTCCGGGCGTGCAGTAGCCGCATTGATACCCGTCATGTTTGACGAAGGCCTTTTGCAGCGGCGACATATCATCCGGCGTGCCGAGACCTTCAATCGTGGTGATCTCGTCTCCGTCATGCATACAGGCCAGCGACAGGCAGGAATTGATGCGCCGTCCGTTCACCAGCACGGTGCAGGCGCCGCATTGGCCGTGGTCGCAGCCCTTCTTGGTGCCGGTAAGGCCGAGGTGATGGCGCAATGCGTCAAGAAGCGTGACGCGCGTGTCTGCGTCAAGCTCCCTCGCCTTGCCATTGACGGTAAGGGTGGTCTTCATAAGCGGGCCTCCGGAGGTTCGGTGCTGGCAGGGGGAGCGGCAGGCGCTGTGCCGCACGCATTCCGGCTCTCAACCATTGCGGGCAGCGACAAGTTCCCCCGCTTGCCGTGGAGGAGCCGCCGCGCATCGGCTGGCGACCGCGCAACGGCTGGCGACTGTCAAGAAAACCAGCAGCGGATTGATAGGTGCCGCCGTGCCCGCCATCATCACGCCCACCCGATCCTCCTGCGCAGCGTGACCGGGGTCAGCCCCCGCCGGGGTAATCCACGGCCCCCGCCGCTTCGGGGCTTGCGGGCTGTGCCTGCTCCGGCGTGCCGCGCGCCTCGCGCCACCACTCCAGCAAGGCGGCGCGGCTTCGGGTCCAGAGCGGGACAAGCCGGGCCAGACGCGCGTCGGTGTCATGATCCGGGGCAGCCTCGATCTCGGCCAGCGCGGCGCGCAGTTCATGCAGCCCGAAATTGGCGCAAGACCCGGCCAGCGCATGGGCGGCATGGCGCAGGCGCTGCGGCTCATCGCGGGGCAAGGCGACCAGACTGTCGAGCGCCTCCTCCATTTCCGGAAGGAAGCTATCGAATAGCTGCTGCATCACCTTGCAGCCCAGCGCATCCGCCTGATCGGACAATTGCACCAGATCCAGCAGCCGGTCCGGATGGGCCCTAATCCGGGGCAGGCGGGTTTCGGCGGGCACAGCGCCATCAGGCCGCGCGCTGGCAAAACGGCGTAGCAAACGGCGCAAATCCGCGCGATCAATCGGTTTGGACAGGTTTTCCGCCATCCCCGCCGCGCAGAGCCGGTCGCCCGCCTCCGACAGCGCATGGGCAGTGACCCCAATGATCGGCGTCGTCGAGGAGGCACCGGTTCCGGCCCGGATCGCCCGCGCGGCCTGCTCGCCGTCCATGACCGGCATGGAAATATCCATCATGATTAGATCGAAACGCTCTGCTGCTGCCATTTCCACGCCCGCCAGCCCGTTCTTGGCCTCCGTCACGCGGTGGCCCTCGGCCTCGATCATCTCGCGCGCGACGAAGCGGTTCACCTTGTTGTCCTCGACCAGCAGCACCGACATCGGCTCGGGCGGCGGTCCTTCGATGGCGGCGGCATCGCGATTGCGGGCATGGGTGCTGGCATGGACGTGGGACGTGATCTGCGCCTGCGTCGGAACCGTCAGCGGCAGGCGGAGCCAGAACACGCTGCCCTCGCCCGGCTCGCTCTGCGCGCCAAGTTCCCCGCCGAGCAACTGCGCCAGCCGCCGCGAAATACCAAGCCCCAGCCCGGTGCCATCCGCCTTCCGATCCGCGGAGGATTCGAGCGTCTCGAAATCCTGAAAGATCTGTTCAAGATGCTCCGCTGCGATGCCGATCCCGGTGTCGTAGACGCGAAATTCCACCTGCGGCACGGTCGGATCGGGCGGCGCACCGAGCATTTCACACTCGATCTCGACGCTGCCGCCACGGGTGAATTTCAGCGCATTTCCGACAAGGTTCAGCAAAACCTGCTGCAACCGGCGCTCATCCCCCAGCGCCGATTTCATGGGCGGGCCGACCCAGCTCCACCCCAGCGCGGTGTCATTGCCGGCGGCAAGGCCCTCCATTTTTTCGACCACCCCGGCGACAAGGGCGCCCACGTCAAAAACCCGGCGTTCGGGGCGGATCTTGCCCGCTTCGAATTTCGACAGGTCGAGCACGTCGTTGACGAGGCCAAGCAGCAATTCCCCCGACGACGCCATCGTATCCAGATAGCCCGTCTGCCGCCGGTCCAGCCCGGTGTCCCGCAGCAGGGCAATGGTGCCCAAAAGGCCGTTCAGCGGCGTGCGCATTTCGTGGCTCATGACGGCGAGAAACTTGGCCTTTGCCTTTTCCCCGGCGAGGGCGCGATCGCGGGCGTCCCGCAGGGCGGCCTCCGTCGCGCGGCGGCGGGAAATGTCGCGAAAGAACGCCACATGCACCAACTGCCGCCCCGATTGGGCGCTGTCCACCGACACATCCACGGGTAAGGTCCGGCCCGCCGCCTGCACCGTCACCTCGAACCGGCGTTGACCGGGATCAGGGCGCAATCCGCGCTCAAGAAACGCAAGCCGCCCCCGGCGCAACGCGGCGCGATCCTCGGCGGGAACCAACAGGTCGATGGCCGAAACCCCGCGCGCCTCCTCCTGCGAGACACCGAACATCGCCTCGCCAGCGGCGTTCAGTTCCAGAATGCGCCCGCCCGCATCGCAAACAAGGATCGCATCGTGGGAGGTTTCGACGATGGTGCGCAGGCGCACCCCGGTGCGGCGCAGCGTCTCCGCACGTTCTTCCCCCGATCGGATTAGCCGCAGCAGCGACAGCGACAGCACGGCCAGACCCGCAAAGATCAGCCCAAGCACGGTCGCCATCCGCACCAGCATATTCGCCGCCGCCGCGCGCCGGGTTTCCGCGATCTCGGCAAAGGTCGATAGCCCGCCGAGGGACAGTTGCCGCACACGCGCGTTTTGCGCAGCCGCCCGCGCGCGGATCTGCGGCAATGCGGCGAGCAGAACCGAATCCGGCCCGTCTATCAGCGGCACCACGGCATCGAGGAAACCGCTGACACTCAGGCACGCTGCCTCAAATTCCCGGTTGTTGCGCAGGGTGCTATACGCGTCGCCCTCGCGCAGCGATTTCACTCGCGTATAGATCACGTCAAACCGTCGCCGCAGCGCGTCGAGCATCCGGGGGTCCCGCTGGGCCTGTTCCAACCCCAGACGAAACTGCAAAAATTCCGCGTCCACCTGACTGAGCGTCCAACGGGGGTTGTCGGCATCGGCATTGGCGAAATTGCCGATCTCGCGCAGCATCAGCCAGCCAAGCGCCGCCACCAGCCCCACGCAAAAGGCCAGCGCAAAGGCCAGCGCCCCGCCCCGCACGCGGCTGCGCACCCGGTCCGCTATGCGCGGCCATGCGGCCATCCGTCACCTCCTGTCGGCAGGGCGGGCCCGCAGCAGGCCCGGCGTCGCGACAGTCTAGCGGCAGACGGGTTTCGGAAACGCTAACGGCGGGGCGTGGCGGTCATTCCAGCAGGCTGCTGTCCTTCACCGCCTCCATCGCGACATAGGTGGAGGTTGAGGCAACATGGGGCAGGCTGGAAATGCGTTCCCCCATCACCCGGCGATAGGCGCTGATATCGGTGGTGCGCACTTTCAATAGGTAGTCGTAACCGCCCGCGATCATATGGCATTGCTCCACCTCCGGCACCTGCCGCACCGCCGCGTTGAAGGCGCTGAGCGTGCGTTCACGCGTGTCCGACAGCTTCACCTCCACAAAGGCGACATGGTCGAGCCCGAGCCGCGCCCAAGACAGCGTGGCGCTGTAGCCGGTGATGATGCCGTCGCGCTCCATCCGGCGCACACGGGCGGTGACCGGGGTCTTTGACAGGCCGACGCGCGCCGCCAGATCGGTCAGCGAAATCCGGCCATCCGCGGTCAGCGCCGCAAGGATCGCCCGGTCCATCCGGTCCAGCCCCGCCAGGTCAAGCGGACCGCCTTTGGCATCTAATTTGGTCATTTCAACTACTCACATCACGACAATGGTCAATCTGACCATCCATCCTGCCGTAACATGGCGCGACGCGGTCCGAAACCGCATTACATGGTCTCACATGACCGCCGCCGACAGGAGATCCCCGATGACCGCACCGCTGCCCCTGACCCGGATCGAAGCCGCCAAACACGCGCCCGAAGCACCGCTGCTGGAGACGCTGATCGCGCAGGCGAACTTGTCGCCCGCCGACCGCGCGGCCATTCACGCGGAAGCGACCGATTTGGTGAAGAAGGTGCGCGCGGATGCCCGCCCCGGCCTGATGGAGGTGTTTCTCGCGGAATATGGGCTGTCGACTGAGGAAGGCATCGCGTTGATGTGCCTTGCCGAAGCGCTGCTGCGGGTGCCGGATGCGGAAACCATCGACGATCTGATCGAGGACAAGATCGCCCCCTCGGACTGGGGCAAGCATCTGGGTCATTCGGCCTCCAGCCTCGTCAACGCGTCGACCTGGGCGCTGATGCTGACGGGCAAGGTGCTGGACGACCGCCGCAGCCCCGGCATTGCCAGCCATCTGCGCGGCGCGGTGAAGCGGCTGGGCGAGCCGGTGATCCGCACCGCCGTCGGCCGCGCGATGAAGGAAATGGGACGGCAGTTCGTGCTAGGCGAAACCATCGAAGGCGCGCTGGACCGTGCGGCCAAGATGGAGGCCAAGGGCTACACCTATTCCTATGACATGCTGGGCGAGGCGGCGATGACCGCGAGGGATGCGCGGCGCTATTACGACGCCTATGCTGGCGCAATCGACGCCATCGCCAAGCGCTGCAAGGGTCAGGATATCCGCCGCAATCCCGGCATCTCGGTCAAACTGTCGGCTCTGCATCCGCGCTACGAGGTCGCCAAGGAAGCCCGCGTGCTGGAGGAGTTGGTGCCGATCCTCACCGACCTGTGCCGCAAGGCGAAAGCGGCGGGCATGGGGCTTAACATCGACGCGGAGGAAGCCGACCGGCTGGTAATCTCGCTCAAGGTGATCGAGGCCGCGCTGGCCAATCCGTCGCTCGCCGGGTGGGACGGTTTCGGCGTGGTGGTGCAGGCCTATGGCCGCCGCGCCGCGCTGACGCTTGATTGGCTGCATGCGCTGGCCGAACGGCACGACCGCCGCATCACCGTGCGGCTGGTCAAGGGCGCCTATTGGGACACGGAGATCAAGCACGCGCAGGTCGAAGGGCTGGAGGATTTCCCGGTGTTCACGCGCAAGGCCGCAACCGATGTCAGCTACATCGCCAATGCGCGCAAATTGCTGCAGATGACCGACCGGATCTATCCGCAGTTCGCCACGCATAATGCCCATACCGTCGCCGCCGTGCTGCATATGGCGCGCGACGCCGCGCCGGGCAGCTACGAGTTTCAACGTCTGCATGGCATGGGCGAGCGGCTGCACCAGATCGTGCATGATGCCGAGGGCACCGGTTGCCGGATCTACGCCCCGGTGGGCGCGCATCGCGACCTGCTGGCCTATCTGGTGCGGCGGCTGCTGGAGAACGGCGCGAATTCGTCCTTCGTCAACCAGATCGTCGATGAGGAGGTCGCGCCGGAAACCGTCGCCGCCGACCCCTTCACCGCGCTTGGCACGCCCGAGGCCAACCGCAATGCGATGCTGGCGCCGGGGCCCGAGATCTTTGGCCCGGGGCGGCGCAATTCGATGGGGTTTGACCTGACCGATGGCCCGACGCTGGCGCGGATCGACGCTGCGCGCGCAGGTGTGACGGTGCCCGATGCCGCCCCGCGTCTTGCCGGGGATGCCGGTCCGGGCACGGGCGGCACGGTCACGGTGCACAACCCTGCCACCGGCGCGGTCGTCGCGCAGGTGCAGGAGGCCAGCGCCAAGGATGTCGCCCGCGCGCTCGACCATGCCGCCCCGTGGCAAGTCCCCGCCGCCGAACGCGCACAGGTGCTGCGCCGTGCCGCTGATCTTTATGAGCGTGACTTTGGCCCGCTCTTTGCCCTGCTGGCGCAGGAAGCGGGCAAAAGCCTGCCTGACGCCGTAGGCGAACTGCGCGAAGCGGTCGATTTTCTGCGCTACTACGCCAATGGCGGCGAGGCGCTGAGCCGCCCCGCGCGCGGCATCTTTGCCTGCATCAGCCCGTGGAACTTCCCGCTTGCGATCTTTACCGGGCAGATCTCGGCGGCATTGGCGGCGGGCAATGGTGTGCTGGCGAAACCGGCGGAACAGACCGCGCTGGTCGCCGATCACGCCGTGCGCCTGCTGCACGAAGCCGGTGTGCCGCGCAGTGCCCTGCAATTGCTGCCCGGTCGCGGCGATGTGGTCGGCGCGGCGATCGCCGGCGATGGGCGCGTGAGCGGCGTCGCGTTTACCGGCTCGACCGACACCGCGTTGCGCATCCGTCGATCCATGGCCTACGCACTTGCCCCCGGCGCGCCGCTCATCGCGGAAACCGGCGGCCTGAACGCGATGATCGTGGACAGCACCGCGCTGCCCGAACAGGCCATCCGCGACATCGTTGCCTCGGCATTCCAGTCGGCAGGGCAACGCTGCTCCGCCTTGCGCTGTCTATATGTTCAGGAGGATGTCGCGGACACGCTGCTGGAAATGCTGCAGGGCGCGATGGACGAATTGCGGCTGGGCGATCCGTGGCACCTGTCCACCGATGTGGGCCCGGTCATCGATGCCGAAGCCAAGGCCGGGATCGACGCGCATATCGCCACCGCCCGCACCGAGGGTCGGCTGATCAAGCAACTCGAGACGCCCGCCGACGGCACCTTTGTCGGCCCGGCGCTGATCCGTATCGGCGGCATCGCCGATCTGGAGCAGGAAATCTTTGGGCCGGTTCTGCACGTCGCCACGTTCAAGGCGCGGGAGCTGGAGCAGGTCATCGCCGCGATCAACGCCACCGGCTATGGGCTGACCTTTGGGCTGCACACCCGGATCGACGGGCGGGTGCAGGACATCGCGGACCGGATCGAGGTCGGCAACGCCTATGTGAACCGCAACCAGATCGGCGCCATCGTCGGCTCCCAGCCCTTTGGCGGCGAGGGGCTGTCCGGCACAGGGCCGAAGGCGGGCGGACCAAACTACCTGACGCGCTACACCGCGCCGGAGCCGGGCCATCCCGTCACGGCCCCAGTCACTCACCCCGACACCACCGCTCAGGCCGATCCTGCGGCGCTGCAACGCGCGCTCGACGCCGCACCGCGCGAACAGGTGCTGCGGGTCACGGACCTGCCCGGACCCACCGGCGAATCGAACCGGCTGCGGCTGGTCAGCCGGGCGTCGCTGCTATGCATGGGACCGGGCGCCGAAGCCGCGCGCGCGCAGGCCGACGCGGTCGAGGCCTTGGGCGGCCACGCGGTGATCGCCGAAGGCACGGTGACGCCTGACACCCTGCGCGGTCTGACCGGGCTGTCCGCTGTGCTGTTCTGGGGCTCTGAGACCGATGCGCGGCCCTTGGCGCAGGCGCTGGCCCAGCGGGACGGGCCAATCCTGCCGCTCATCACAGGCCGCCCCGATGCGGGGCATGTGGCACATGAGCGACATTTGTGCGTCGACACGACCGCCGCCGGGGGCAATGCCGATCTGCTGGCGGGAATGGAGCGAGACTAACCCTTCCGCGAGGGAATATTTCGCCACTGGACAAAGGGGCGCGCGAGGGGGCAAGTGCCTGATCTCGCGCGCCCTCTTTTCGTGTCAAACACCGTCGCGTGCTGCCCGCAAATCAGGCGCACCCTCGGCCCCCCAAACAAAAGCCCGCGTCAAGCCTTTTCCATATATTGACACAATAGGCCATCCGCCCTCTATATGCTGTTGTCTTGGTGCTTTGGTTCCGACGTTTCGGCCAGACGGGAAGCCGGTCCAATCCGGCGCTGCCCCCGCAGATATACGCGATGAGCCTTGCTCCGTTGGCTTGCCGGATACCGGCATGAACGGATCAGGCGCGCGCGGGCCGTGGCGGATGCAAAGCATCCCGAGACGCAGATGACGACACGGGCGAGGCCCGGCTTCAACACGGCGGATATAGTCCTATATCTGGTGTGGAGGGTCGGACTTCCCGCTCAAGCAACACTTCGGGGACGATAGCAGATGACCATCACCGTTTATTCCAAGCCGGCCTGCGTGCAGTGCACCGCAACCACCCGCGCCCTGTCCGCGCGCGGCCTCGATTTCGAGGTGATCGACCTGACCGAAGACGACGCCGCGATGACCCGCGTGCAGGAGCTGGGCTATCGCCAGGCGCCGGTCGTAATGGCAGGCGACGATCATTGGGCCGGGTTCCGCCCCGACAAGATCGGCGCGCTCGCCTGATCGCCGGTTCCCGCGATGCCCGGCTTGATCTATTTCTCGTCGGGCTCCGGTAACACCCGACGTTTCATTGACCGGCTGGGCCTGCCGGCATCGCGGATTCCTATCCGCAGTTCCGAGCCCTTTACGCCGCCGCGCGCGCCTTTCGTTCTGGTCTGTCCGACATACTCGGACGGCGAGGGCCGGGGCGCGGTGCCGAAACAGGTCATCCGCGTTCTCAACGACGCGGAAACCCGCAGTCATCTCCGGGGCGTGATCGCCTCGGGCAACCGCAATTTCGGGGCGACCTTCGCCCTTGCGGGCCGTATCATAGCCGCTAAATGCGACGTTCCCCTTCTGGCACGATTCGAGCTTGCCGGAACCGACGGGGACATCGCCCGCATTCGCCAAGGATTGGACAGGTTTTGGAAAGCGCAACTCTCGACCGAACCGCACTAGACAAGCATGGCGCGAGCGCCTCGGCCAAACCGGCGCTGGATTACCACGCGCTGAACGCGATGCTGAACCTCTATGACGCGGAAGGCCGCATTCAGTTCGACGCGGACCGCCGCGCCGCGCGGGCGTATTTCCTGCAGCATGTGAACCAGAACACCGTGTTCTTTCACTCGCTGGACGAAAAGCTGGGCTACCTTGTCGAAGAAGGCTACTACGAGGGCGAGGTACTCGACGCCTATGACCGCGCCTTCGTGCACAAGCTGTGGGACATGGCCTACGCCAAGAAGTTCCGGTTCCCGACCTTCCTCGGCGCATTCAAATATTACACCTCCTACACGCTGAAGACCAATGACGGGCAGCGCTATCTGGAGCGGTATGAGGACCGCGTGTGCATGGTCGCGCTGGCGCTGGCGCAGGGGTCCGAGGATCTGGCCGTTCGGCTGATGGAAGAAATCATCGGCGGCCGGTTCCAGCCCGCGACGCCCACCTTCCTCAATGCGGGCAAGGCACAGCGCGGGGAGCTTATCTCCTGCTTCCTGCTGCGCATCGAAGACAACATGGAAAGTATCGGCCGCGCGATCAATTCGTCGCTGCAACTGTCCAAGCGCGGCGGCGGCGTCGCGTTGATGCTGACCAATATCCGCGAGCATGGCGCCCCCATCAAAGGGATCGAGAACCAGTCCTCCGGCGTGATCCCGGTGATGAAGCTGCTCGAAGACAGCTTCTCCTATGCCAACCAGCTTGGCGCGCGTCAGGGCGCGGGCGCGGTCTATCTGAACGCGCATCACCCCGACATCCTGCGCTTCCTCGACACCAAGCGCGAGAACGCGGATGAGAAGATCCGCATCAAGACACTGAGTCTTGGCGTGGTGATCCCCGACATCACCTTCGAACTCGCGAAGAAAAACGAGGACATGTATCTGTTCTCGCCGCATGACGTGCAGAAGGTCTATGGCTGCGCGTTCTCGGAAATCTCCGTCTCCGAGAAATATCACGAGATGGTCGCCGACAGCCGCATCCGCAAAAAGAAGATCAACGCGCGCGCGTTCTTCCAGACAATTGCCGAGATCCAGTTCGAAAGCGGCTACCCCTACATCATGTTCGAAGACACGGTGAACCGCGCGAACCCCGTCGCGGGCCGCATCACCATGTCGAACCTGTGCTCCGAGATTTTGCAGGTGAACCGCCCGTCCAGCTTCAAGGACGACCTGAGCTACGAAGAGATGGGCACGGATATTTCTTGCAACCTCGGCTCGCTCAACATCGCCAAGGCGATGGATGGCGGCGATCTGGGCCAGACGGTCGACACCGCGATCCGCGCGCTGACCGCCGTGTCCGACATGTCCGCGATCGACAGCGTGCCCTCGGTCCGCCACGGCAATGACGAAAGCCGTGCGATCGGGCTGGGCCAGATGAACCTGCATGGCTATCTGGCACGCGAGCATGTGCATTACGGCTCCGCCGAGGGGCTCGACTTCACCAACATCTATTTCTGCACCATCCTCTACCACTGCCTGCGGGCGTCCAATGCGCTGGCGCGGGAACGGGGCAAAACCTTCGTCGGGTTCGAGGACTCCTCCTACGCCGATGGCAGCTTCTTCGAGCGTTACACCAGCCGCGACTGGCTGCCTGAGACGCCGCGCGTGCAGGAAATGTTCGACGCCGCAGGCGTGTCGGTGCCGACGCGCGATGACTGGACGGCGCTGGCCGCGGATGTGCAGAAACACGGGCTTTATAACCGGAACCTGCAGGCCGTGCCGCCGACCGGCTCGATCAGCTACATCAACAATGCCACCTCCTCGATCCATCCGATCACGTCGAAGATCGAGATCCGCAAGGAAGGCAAGATCGGTCGCGTCTACTATCCCGCGCCCTATATGAACAACGACAACCTCGAATATTACCGCGACGCATATGAGATCGGCCCCGAGGCGATCATCGACACCTATGCCGCCGCGACCCAGCATGTCGATCAGGGTCTGTCACTGACGCTGTTCTTCCGCGATACCGCGACCACCCGCGATATCAACCGCGCGCAGATCTACGCGTGGAAGAAAGGCATCAAGACGATCTACTACATCCGCCTGCGCCAGATGGCCCTTGAAGGGACCGAGGTGCAGGGCTGCGTTTCCTGTTCGCTCTAAGGCAAGATGATGAAAGACATGACCCATTCCCGCCCCCTGCCCCGCGCGATCAACTGGAACCGCTTGCAGGACGATAAGGATCTGGAGATCTGGAACCGGCTGACGGTCAATTTCTGGCTGCCGGAAAAGATGCCCCTGTCGAACGACATTCCCAGCTGGGCACAGCTGACGGAGGCCGAACAGCGGCTGACGATCCGGGTGTTCACAGGTCTGACGCTGCTCGACACCATTCAAAACAGTGTCGGGGCCCCTGCTCTGATGGCCGATGCCGTGACCCCGCACGAAGAGGCCGTGCTGTCCAACATCGCCTTTATGGAGGCGGTGCACGCGCGGTCCTATTCGTCGATCTTCTCGACGCTGTGCTCCACCGCCGAGGTGGACGAGGCGTTCCGCTGGTCCGAAGAAAACGCGCAGCTTCAGGCCAAGTCGAAGCTGATCCTCAACGAATACGACGCTACCGCGAATCCGCTGCGCAAGAAGATCGCCAGCGTGTTTTTGGAAAGCTTCCTGTTCTATTCGGGGTTCTACCTGCCGATGCATTGGTCCAGCCGCGCCCGGCTGACCAACACTGCCGACCTGATCCGCCTCATCATTCGCGACGAGGCCGTGCACGGCTATTACATCGGCTACAAGTTCCAGCGCGGCATGGAACGGCTGTCAGAGGCCGAGCGCGCAGAGCTAAAGGATTTCGCCTTCTCGCTGATGTTCGAGCTTTACGAGATCGAAACCCGTTACACCGAAACGCTCTACGACGGGCTGGGCCTGACCGAGGACGTGAAGCACTTCCTGCATTACAACGCCAACAAGGCGCTGATGAACTTGGGCTTCGAGGCGCTGTTCCCCGATGACGTCTGCGAAGTGAACCCGGCGATCATGGCCGCCTTGTCGCCGAACGCGGATGAAAACCACGACTTCTTCTCGGGCTCCGGCTCCTCCTATGTGATCGGCAAAGCCGTCGCGACGGAAGACGACGACTGGGATTTCTGAGCCCCGCGCAAATCGCTCATTTCAAGGCCCCCGCTGCCACGGCGGGGGCCTTTTCATATGCGCTTCCCGAATGGAGACATCCCCGCAGCGGCCAACGGCCACCCTGCGAAGGCGTCAGGGCAGCCGTCAGGCGGTCGCGAGGGACCGGCGGGTTTGCAGCGCGGCCATGACATAGCCGATCACCGTCGCCATCCCGACATGCCCGATGAACGACGACTGTGTGTAAGCGCCGAAACCCATCATGAAGCTGCGCCCGACGACCGGGGCCAGAACACCCTGCGCGATGAACCACAAAATCACCCCCGCAATCACACCTGACAGGATAAGGTTGGTCCGCGACACCAGATGCGTCACCCAGACGAACGCGGCAAACCCGACCACACCGATGGTAAAGTGGAGGAGGAAGCCGGCCCAATACGGCACTGCCACGCCGAGAGCGATCTTGATAAGCGCGATCACCAAATTCGCAGGGGCCAGAGAGACACCGAACAAGATCGGCGAGATCAGCCATGCATAAAGCTCGAACGTAATTTCGCCGACCAATCCGGCCAAGAGCAGGTTCCTGAGGAAGTGTGGTGTCATCATCTGATCGTAGTCTTTCTTGTAGTTGGGAGGCTGCGATGCGCGCCGGGGTTGGTTTCAATCCAAAGGTCACGACACTCACCCTCGGCCCACTGCCCGCGCGCTATACGTCTGACAACGTAACGCGCGGCCAACGTGCTGACGGCGTCGCAGACCGGGCTTAGCCCGCATTGAGTGATCGCTCAAAACACGTCATCTGGCGGTGCATCAAAAATGAGTGTGCTGGCCGTGTGCCACGGTGCCCGGACCGCATCGCAAGTCTTATCCACGGCACAGCGTGGAGCGACATACGGCCAAAGCGGTCATTGCGGCGGCGGCGGCCTGCCCGATCTGCACCACCTCCGCATAGGCTCCCGTGGCCGAAGCGGCGGGCCTTCCTGATGCGGATCACCCGCCGCTTTGCCCGCTGCTCTGGCCTCCCGGTCCCAGACACCGCTTGGCCGATGGGAGCGATCATGCTAGCCCTCGGCGATCGCACCGCCGCCCGAAGGACACGCCCGCCCGATGACGACTGTTGCCCCTCCGACCGGTGCCGCACAGGTGCCGTTCCGGCTGGACATCGCGGGCCTGAACCTGAGCCTCGGCGGGCGGCAGGTGTTGTCCGATGTGGCATTGAACGTGACCGAACGACGGGTCGGGATCGTCGGGCGCAACGGGTCGGGCAAATCCACCCTCGCCCGCCTGATGGCCGGGCTCATCGCGCCGGATGCGGGCCGCGTCCAGATCAACGGTATCGACGTTCTGAAAGACCGACGCGGCGCGCTGCGGGCGGTGGGCATCCTGTTTCAGAACCCCGATCACCAGATCATCTTCCCCACTGTCGAGGAAGAGCTGAGTTTTGGCCTGCGGCAGTTGGGGCAGTCGAAACGCGCCGCGCGGGACGGCGCTCGCACCATGCTTGCCCGGTTTGACAGATTGGACTGGGCCGAACGCGCTGTCGCAACCTTGTCCCAAGGCCAGCGGCACCTTGTTTGCCTGATGGCCGTTCTGGCGATGGAGCCTTCGGTGATCGTGCTGGACGAACCCTTCAGCGGACTCGACATCCCCACGACGCGCGCCCTGCATCACCATCTGGCCGGGATCACCCCGGCGCTCATCCATATCACCCACGATCCCGCCGCCATCGCAGGCTACGACCGGGTGATCTGGATCGACGAGGGAAGCGTCCGCGCGGATGGACCGCCCGGGAGCGTGCTGGGCACGTTCACCACCGAAATGACCCGCATCGCTGAGGAGGGCGCGTCATGCTTGCTCTGACCTCGCCCGTGCGCACGCCATTCCACCGTGTCCCGGCGGGGGCAAAGCTGCTGGGCCTTGCGGGGTTCACCTTTGGCGTTGCGCTGATCGACGCGCCCGCGCTGATGCTGCCGCCCTTGGCGCTGGTCGCTGTGCTCTACGCCATCTGTGGCGCGCGCTTTGCCGTATCGGGCCTTCGCGCGCTCAAGCCGCTATGGATCTTCGTGGCTGTGATCCTTGTCTGGCATGCGCTGACCGATGATCTGGCGCGGGGGGCCATGCTGGCCGCGCGTATCCTCGCCACCGTCGCCTTGGCCAACCTCGTCACCATGACCACCCGGTTGGAAGACCTGATCGCCGTCGTCGACACCCTGCTGCGCCCGTTGGAGCGGCTGGGATTGCGTCCGGGCCTCATCGGATTTGCCATCGCGCTGGTGCTGCGATTCACGCCTGTCCTGCTCGACAAAGGGCGGGCCTTGGCCGAAGCGTGGCGCGCCCGCAGCCCCCGTCGCGCGGGGTGGCGGGTCGTTATTCCGCTGACGCTGGTGACGCTCGACGATGCCGAACATGTGGCCGAGGCGCTGAAGGCCCGCGGCGGCGTGCCTGCCCGATCCCGTAACGACTGACCCCTTCTGAAAGGACTCCCATGGAACGCAACCTTGCCCTCATCGCCCTGTTCGCCGCGTTGATCGCGGTGCTGGGATTGGTGCCCACGATCACCCTCATGTCGGGGGTGCCGATCTCTGCCCAGAGCCTTGGCGTGATGCTTTGCGGCACTGTTCTGGGCGCCAAGCGCGGGTTGCTCGCGGTGCTGCTGCTGGAACTTGTCGTCGCCTTGGGCGTGCCGGCACTGGCCGGGGGCCGGGGCGGGTTGGGCGTGTTCTTTGGGCCGACCGTGGGCTTCCTCATTGGCTGGCCGATTGCGGCCTTCGTCGCCGGGCTCGTCACCGAGAAGCTGCGCAGCGCGCCGCTGGTGGCCGCGGCTTCGATCGGGGCGTTTCTGGGGGGTGTCATCGCGCTCTATATTCCGGGCATCATCGGCATGGCCGTCATGCTCGACAAAACGCTGGCCGAGGCGACCGCGCTGGTGCTGCCCTTTATCCCGGGCGATCTGATCAAGGTCGTTTTGGCGGGTCTCATCACCTCCGGGCTTGCCCGCGCCCGCCCTGCGGCAGTGTTGTCGCGCGGCTGACCTACCTGATGCAGCGGCCCGGCCCCGGTTGGGCCGCTGTCATTTTTCCGGCCACGCCTGACTGCAGATCGCATAGATGATCGTGGCGGACCATGTCAGGACCATGAAGCCGCCGAGCGACTGCATCATGCTCACCAGTTTGATCGGGCCCGATGTTTCGATCCCGGTGAAGCCGAGCGTGGTGAAATTGATCCCCGAATAATAGATCAAGTCGGTCCAAGAGCCGTCGAAATCCCCTGTAAACGCGCCAAATTCAGGCCATTCCAGCAGGCCGCGATAGACTGCTGCGAACAGCAGGATCTCCACGAAATGCAGCGCCAACAGGCACATGAACGAGCCGAGGATCGCCAAATTCGCGGAGCGTTCGGGATGCGGCCAGACCCGGCGGAGCGACGACACCCCGAAATGGTGGACGACCCCCAGCAGCGCGACCAGCGCGAGCCCCACGAACAATGCTGTCATCACCCAGACTCCTCTGCCGCGCCACGTCGCGCACAGGCACAGACCTAAGTCGCGATCAGCAGTTGACGAGGATCTACCTACGGAAGGCCGCCCGCGCGGGCGGCAGACCCCTGCTGTGACAGGGATGCCGGATCGGCCAATGCGTCAGTCGCCGATCCGCACCTCGAATATGACCGAACCTTCGGCTCCGGGGTCGAGCGCCCCCGAACAGGTCCAGCGCAGATGGCCGCTATAGCCCGCTGCCGGTGTCGCAGGCTCCACCACTGCGCAGCTGACCCCACCCGACAGCGCGGTCGGGCTGGTTGGTGCGGAATCCAGTTCGGTATAGGGCGGCGTCCGATCAAAGATCTCGATATCGTCGACAGGCTCCGTCGTCGCGTTCACAACATGGATGCGATAGGCCAGCACATCGCCGGGGCTGCCACTATTGGCGGTGTCCTCAGCCGTGTTTTGGGTCAGGTTGCGCACCGTCTTGCGCAGGATCAAACCCGAGGCCGTCGCCGCGCCAAGCCTGTCGACATTGACCAGCTGGTGGGTCGCGCTGGTGTCCGTAAAGCTTGTGTCAGCCTCCAGCCTGAAGGCGAAACTACCGCTCGGCCCGACCCCACCGCCCGCGGCGACCCGTGCGACGAGGCAGATGACCTCCCCCACGGAGACGGGCACCGCAGCCGTCAGCGGCGTGTCCGGGGCCCCATCGCAATCGGGATCGCGGTACAGCGCCACCGAATACCCGTTGGCGGGCGTTTCCGACAGGGTGGTCACGGAAAAGGTCACTTCGCTGCTAGAACTGGCCACATAGCGGTGCGGCAGGGTCACGACCTGCCCGGCGGCAATTGCGGCGGCCTGACTTCGGCTGAGTTGCGGCACCGGCAGCACACCCAGATTAAGGTCCAGATAATCTGCGCCGCTGTCCGGGGTGAAGCTAAAACGCCCGTCATGAGGGTCCGTATCGGTCAGGCCGGGCAGGCCATCCGTGCGCTCCGAAATCGGAATGCGGCTGGCCTGATCGCGCAATTCGACCGTGATATCCCCGCTATAGCTGGCCGGAAGGGTGTAAGACCACGTTCCATCCCCGGCCACGACCGGATCGGCCAGAAAGGCACCGCTCCCGTCGAGCAGACGCAGGCGACTGCCTTGAGCGCCTGTTTCCGTGCCACCGCGCAGCCCGTCATGCGCCACCGCGCCGCCTGCGCCATTGTCGATGAAAATCTGCCCTGCAAGCCGCCGCCCGCCGGTGATCCGGGCCAGCGCATAACTGGCCTCGTCGTCATCCGCGATCCCGTCGTCGCCATCGTCGATCAGATGCCCGGTCGTCACATCGCTGTCCGGGTCAGGAAGCGAGCTATACACGATCTCGGCGGTGTTGGTGGTGGTGCCGGTGTCGCGCATGCGCACGGTCACCACCAGCGTCTCGGAACTGCCAGCGAGGATTTCATCGACAAACCACAACCCGGTATCGGGGTCATAGGTGTCGCCCGTCGCCGGCGCGCTATCCGAGATGTAATCATACCCATCTGGAATGCGGTCGATGACTTTCACCCCCGAAGGCGAGCCCGACCCGCTGTTTTCAATGGTGATGATCCAGTCGATCAAGTCGCCCGGCGCGGCGGAACTGCGCGGGGTCACGGTGCCGCTCAGCGCGGCGTATTTCGTGAGCGACAGGTCCGCCCCCGCCGCGTCGAAGCCGAAATCTTGATTTTCGGTCGTGGTCGCGGCGGCGACGCTCACCCCCAGCAGCGGGTTGGAGGTGCCGATCGTGCGCCCGACACCCAGGTCCGGGTCAGCCTCGTCCAGCAGGATCCGATAGCCAGAATTCACCAGAAGACTGTCGAAGCCATAGGTGCCATCCACGGCCGTATCAGTCGCGCCCACCTCGATATCATCGGCGAAATTGGCGGGCGTGTTGTTGTCGTGGAAAATCGTGATCCCGATCCCCCCGCCAAGGTTCGGCTCCCCCCCGTCACGCGTGTCGGAGGCGTTGTTGTCTTCGTAGACATTCCCGGCGACAGCGCCAAACTCCACCGGTGCTGGCCCGCGGCAGGAAGCGGCTTCGCTATTCCCCAGATCGTCGGCAGCCACGGTCGCGATCAGTTGGGCAAAGCCGGTCGCGGTATCGATCAGATACAGATTGTCGGTGGTGTTGGAATAACCATACATCCGGCCGTCCTGATCAAACCAGACGGAGCCGAACGTGCCTGCATAGATCGCCGGGCCGATCAGCGTCGGCGTCACGGTGCCCGGCAGACCGCCATTGGGCGAGACCCGAAAAATCCGGTCCGAGGCCTGATCGATCCCGTAAATTTCACCGTCGACCGGATTATAGGCGATGTCCTCCGCCGAAATAGAACTGCTGAGGTTGAGCGTGCCCAGACTGGCTGCTGCGGCGGGATTGCTCAGATCGACGATCTGCCACGTGGAGTTGTTCACCACATATAGCATGGTCCCATTGGGCAGGATGTCGCCCGCGTCGCGCGCATCCGCCGCGCCGGAGATATTGCCAAGGTTCGTGAAGCTGCCACTGCCGTCGACCCGATACAGACGGCGGCTGTTGGGACGCACCCCATACATATACCCATCCAAGGCATTGTATCCCCACCCCCCGGCAAGGTCGTTACCGGCGTTGCCAACATCGACAGTGTTGACGGTGTAGGTGGATCCACTGGTCTCCACCTGCAGGCGGCGCAAGATCGCGTTGTTGCCATCGAAGCGGTAGAGCGACCCATCACACAGGAAGGGCGGAGGATCGCTGGAAATCGTCAGCGTGTAATCTTCCACCTCCCCGTCGAAGGCGGTTTCGGCGTCGATCGTATCGGTGGACCAGCGGAAACGCGCATAGGTCGGCAGGGTCGTCGCGCCCGCGGGCACGGCCACCTCGAAGGTGATTGCGCCGTTTGCTGTGCCATCCTTATCGCCCGCCTCGCCATCGCGGAGATTGGTTGCGACGCGATCCCCCGCCTGCGCGAAATCTCCGTCGCCGTCGAAATCGATGAACGCCTGCAGAGCAGCGGTGCCGGGCGCGGGTTCGACAACCTGCACGGTGATTTCGGCCAGCCCCCCCGCGTAAAGCGTGGGCAGCGTCACACCGTCCTCGTCGTCGCCGCCGTCCAGATCATCGCCATCGGCGGTGACCGAGGATTGCGCGAGCACATCAACATCCGGCGGCACGGTGCCCAGATACAACGTTGTTGCACCTTCCACGACGTGCTGCGGATCACCGTAGCTCGCCGGAGCATCGCCGCGATCCGCATCGGGCGGGGTCTTGAGCACGATTGCGTAATCTTCGACCTCGCCATCCGCTGCGGCTGTCACGGCATCGAGCCCGGCCACCGTGGAAAACCGAAGCCTTGCAAAGGTGGGCACCAGCGGCGCGGTCGGCGGCACCGCGATCTCGAAGGTGATGACCCCGTCCACTGCTCCGTCCAGATCGCCGGGACCGCCATCGCTGAGATCCGTGCCGACCTGATCGCCGGGCGTGAGGAACGTGCCGTCGGCACCGAAATCGACAAACACCTGCAACCGCCCCGCGCCGGGGCTGACCTCCCCCACCGGGATGGCGACGCTGCGGGTGAGCCCCCCGTATAGCTGGGGAAACACCTCTTCGGCTTCGTCGTCGCCGCCCGCATCGGCATCGTCACCGGTGGCATCCGCGCTGTGCTGGGCGCTGCTGTCGCCATCCCCCGGCACCGCGCCAATGCGATAGCCCGAGGTATCGGCATGCTCCGGATCGCCATAGGTGATCGGCGCGTCGCCCCGGTCGGGGCCGGAGCCCGCATAGATGCTGGTCGGGTCGTCGCGCCCGGGTCCCGGCCCGTTCTGCGCAACTCCATCGCCGTCAGAGGCATTTTCACTGTCCGACAAATCGGAAACGGGCGTGCCTGCGGGGGTGGTGGCCGTGACCTCCGCTTGGTTGGTAATGGTCGTGTCCAGATCGGCAGGGACAAGCGTGTAGGTCGCCGTATAAATAGCCCGTTCCCCCGGCTCCAACGTGCCTTGGGGGGACAGCGCCGTCGCGGATTGGAAGGTGATGACCGGCGGCACTCCCTGCCCGCTGAACTGCGTTTCCGCCAGCGCCACATTCGTCAGGGTCACGTTGCCGAAATTCTCGGCGGTAAAGACGTAGGCGATGGTTTCGCCGGGATCGGCATAGCCGTTGAGATTGGTATCGGCGAGGGTCGCCAGTTTCAGCAGGCCGACCGCCCCTACATCAATGCTGACATTGGCGGAGGCGGAATAGACCTGCCCGGCTGTATTTTCAGGCCGTTGGTAGCGATAATCAATCGGCGTCGGCACGCCGAAAAACGCGATCAGCGGTGTGAATGTCAACTCGCCCGTCAGGTCGTCATAGGTCCACGTCCCCTCCCCCGGCATATCAAACGCAACGATATGGCCCGAACTGTCGGTCACCGTATTGATCGCCCCCGCGGGGGGCACCAGATCGATGGCTTGGAGCGCATAGCGGCTTGGCGCTTCGCTGTCATTGGCAGGGGGGTTGTTATTCTCGGTCGCGACCGAATCGTTGAACAGGATGTTGAGCGTGACCGGCTGGCCGAGCTCCTGCTCCTTCACATCGTCGGTCAGGTTGGTCGCACGGAAGTCCGCGCAGGACATGTCGAGCGTGTCGGCCTCCTCGTAGGTGGGGTTGCCCAAACGCACGAGAAACCGGGAATTGGCCGTGCGCCCGAACCGGAAAACCGAGGTCTGAGGATAGAAGATCTCCAACCCCGATTCCGGCTGGTTGGCATAATTCTGGTCCCCCGACAGGATAAAAATCTCGCTCCCCACGGCGCTGGTGCCGGTAAAGAAAGATCGGCGGGTCGTGGCGCTGCGGTCGATGCGAATGTATTCGACAAGCCCCGCGCATAGCTGAGCATAGACCTGTTCGTTGGACGGCCCGTCGATATCGTTGATCTGAACAAAGACATCCGCCACCACCGGCACACCGCCGGTGTTGCTGTTAATGTCGTAGGTGCCCGCCTCGTAGATCAGGAAATCTGCAAAATGCGGATCCTGAGACACGGATGTGATCTGGATCTGGTTGTTGCCGGTGCCGAATTGGTGGTCGAGCGTCGTGTTGGTGAGCACCCCGACGATATCGACGGTCTGCCCCCCCACGGTGCCCGCATTGCGCCAGATTGCGCGCTTGCCCACGCCGGAGCCGACGACGGTTGGCGGACCGACCGGCTGGAATACCAATTGCTGCGCCACAGCCGATCCGGCCATGCCGAGCCATGCCACGATCATCGCGGCCAACAACCACGAAAACGAATGGCGGACCCAGCGCGCCATTTTCAGATCGGTCATAACATGCTCCCGCAAAGTCCGGCCGCGCGCGAACAGGGCGCGGTCCGACCAGACATAGGAGCATCAGGTCAATGGCAGGTTAACGCTGCTGGAGACTTCCTCAGCCGCCAAAGCTGCTGCGGGAGCCTCCGGTGCTGCCGAAGCCGCCGCGCGAGGCGACGTTAGCGCGGGTCATCGGCGCCTTGCCCACCGTCGATGGCGGGCGCGCGAACATCGAACTGCCCATCTTTGCCCGGCCGGAATTGCTGGAATAGGTGCTGGAGCCGGTCGCATTGGTAAACCGCCCATCCGCGCTGCGGTAGAGCGGCTGCGCCGCCGCCATCCCGCGCCCGCCGCCCATCATGTTACCGATCAGATATCCGGCCAGAAGCGGCATGAAAATGCTGCCCGATCCGCGTTCTGCGACCTGTTCTTCGCTGCCGCAGGCCCCTTCGCCATGCTGCTCCTCGCAAACCGCCAGACTGTCGTAACGGGGCGCAGCCTCGACATGCAGGGCTTCGGCCTCCGCAAAGGCGGTGTCGCATTCGGCGGAGGAGAACAATCCCCCCGCGACAGCCGCCGATTTGCAGCTTTCCAGATCGGGGAAGGCCTGTGCGTCCACCTGCTCGTCACGGCACCCCGCCAATGTGAACGACGCAGCGCCGACGATGGCCAAGGCAACGGTTCTCGATCTTTTTCTCATGGTCTTCCCCCCTCAATCGCGGATGAAATGCGGCTTGAATCGCGACAGATCCTGCGTGATCCGCGATCTGTCTTCGCGCAGGCCCAGCCCGACGCAGGCGCGGCCCACCATCCACGATCCGACGACCGGACGAAAGCCCTCGAATTCCGGCAGCGGCGCATAAGCCTGCACAATGCGGGGCTGATCGCCGTAATCGCCTTCGGGCGAATGATCGGTGACGCGCCCGTCCTCGACAATCGTCAACGCCGCGCCCTCGCGGGAAAAGAGCGGCTTGGCCACATGGCCTGCTTGCAGGGTGGCGGCTGCCCTCTCAAACGCCGCGCTGCCTGTGCCCTGACCGCGCATGGCCGGCCCGGCATCAGCCTCAAAAAAGGCAGGCAGCAGGTTCGGATGCCCTTCGAACATCTCCCACAGCACCGGCAGCAGGCCCTTGTTCGACAGGACCGACTTCCATGCGGGCTCCAGCATCAGACACCCCGCCCCCGCCAGATGCCGGGCATAGTCGTCGCGCAGCAGGTCTTCCCATGGGTAGAGCTTGAACAGAATGCCGATGACGCGATCTTCGGCGTCGGTAAACTGGCCCTCGGCGCTCAGCCCGATCTTATCGAGATCGGTGTAATGGGCGCCCAATTCAGCCTCCCGCGCGGCCCAGCCCAGCGCTTCGACCGTGCCGTAATCTTCGGGATTGCCGCCCATCGCCGCGAAATGCAGATCGGTGCCCGGCTCGAACAGTTCGGCAAAGCGCTCGACAAGCGCCTCATGCATGCGGTTGAACTGATCGTCGTCGTCGCGCAGCACGCCAGCGGCAATCTGATCTTCCAGCCAACTCCACTGAAACGACGCACTTTCGTAAAGGGACGTCGGCGTATCCGCGTTATATTCCAGCAGCTTCGCCGGGCCGGTGCCGTCATAGGCCAGATCGAACCGACCGTAGAGTTCGGGATCGCCGCGCTGCCAGCTTGTCGCGACCAGATCGTGATGCTCCGCCGGAATACCCAGACGGGTCAGAAGCTCCTCACTGGCAACGATGCGCGCGGCGGCCTGCCGACACATATCATGCAGCTCCGTCGAGGGGTCTTCGATATCGTCTTCGATCTGGCGCAGGGTGAACTGGTAGGCAGAGCTTTCGTCCCAATAGGGTTCGCCATGCATATCCGCGAAGGTAAAGCCCAGCTCCTGCGCCTTATCCCGCCAGTTCGGCCGCTCGGGGAGAGTGATCTTTTGCATGTGGTCCTCGGCGCTGGGAAAGGCTGCTCACCCCATGCCAGAGAACGCGACGAATGAGAACGCTCACGTGACGCCAATAGGCCCATTGCAGGCCGTCTGGGTCATCCGCCAATCTTCGGCCCGTCACCGAATGCCGGTGACGGACAATACCGTGTCAGGCGCCGGCCTTGTCATCGGCATAGGTTTTGACGAACCGACCGATCTGCTCGCCGGTCAGGTCCAGACCCTGCGCGCGACCCAAGGCCAACGCGGCATCGCCATCGAGCCCGCGTGTGGCGCTGATCGCCATAAGGGTCATCGCCCCGGCGCGCTTGCCAGATGCGCAATGCAGCAGGACAGGACGCGGCAGGTCTGCCAGCTTGTTGCGGAACGCATCGACGAGCGCCTTATCCAGCGCGTCAGGCGCGACGGGATGGTGGAGATAGACAAGCCCTGCCTCCTCGGCCAGCTGCTTCTCCTCCTCGGGTGAAACGTCCTGTTTTTCGGCATCGGTCTTGAAATTAACGACGCTGCGATAGCCCTGCTGCGCGGCGTTTTGGAGCGCCTCCGCATCGGGGGCGAACCGGGCGACGGTGTGGTCGCTGTCGATATCGACGGTGTTCTGCATGTCGGCCCTCACTGGTGATCTGGCATTGCGATCGGCGCACGGCTCATCCGGCACCGGCTCCTGTATCTAGCCGGGTGCGTTCGCAAATCGAGCCACAGGGCGGATCAGGGCAGCGGGTCGGTTCTGAACAGCGTCACCTTCAGCCCGCCATGCGGCACGGATGGGGTTGTTGGCAAAAACGGCAACCCGGTCGCACGCGCCAATCCCGTCTCGCTCGTGACAATGCCCACGCGCCAGCCGGAAAACCGCGCCAGCAATGTCTGCCCCAAGGCACCGTAGAGACCAAAGAGCAGCTTTTTGTTGCCGATGCGCGCGCCATAGGGCGGGTTGACCATGATCAGGCCCGGCGGACCGTCCGGGCGCGGCAGGTCACTCAGCGCATGCATCGTGAAATCGGTCTGCTCAGCCACCCCGGCGCGCGCGGCATTGGCCTGCGCCATGCGGATCGCGCCCGCATCCCGGTCCGACCCACGAAACAGCAGATCCGTGGGCCGCGCCGCAGGCTGCGCTGCGCGCATCTCATCCCAAAGACCTGCGTCGAAATTGGCCAGATCCATGAACGCGAAGCTGCGGCTGCGCCCGGGGGCAAGGCCCGCGGCGCGCTCCGCCGCCTCGATCACGAATGTTCCAGAGCCGCACATCGGGTCCAGCACCGGCATGGTGCCGTCAAAACCGCATTGACGCAGAAAAAGCGCGGCCAGCGTTTCCCGCATCGGTGCCTTGCCCACCGCCTCTTTATGGCCGCGCTTATGAAGCGACTCGCCCGACGTATCGAGGCTCAGCAGCACCCGGTTGTCGTCGATCCGCACCTTGACGCACAGTGCGGCCTCGGCCGAGATCGGCGCACCCAGCGTTTCGGCAAGCGCCCGTTCGATACGCTGCGCGGCGGCCCCGGCGTGGTAGATTTTGGACCGCTTGTTTGTCGTCACTTCGACCCGGACAGGCATATCGGGACGCAGGATTTCGGCCCACGGAAATTTGCGCGCACGCTTGTCGAGTTGCGCCAGATGGAACGCCATGAAGCTGCCCAGCCGCGCCAGCACGCGGGTGGCGCCCCGCAGCTCAAGATTGGCCCGCCAGACATCGGGCCAGCCCCCTTGAATGGTCACGCCTCCCGGCACGGCGACCGGATCGGCAAAGCCGGCCTCGGCCACTTCCTGTTGCAGGACAGGTTCCAGCCCGGGCGGGGCCACCAGAAAGATCTCAAACGGGGTGCTGTCAGTCATGGCGACAGCCTTAGACCGAAACCCGCGATCCCGCGAGAGCGTTTCGCGCGCCTCGGCCCGGCGCAGGGACATGCCACGCCCCACCGGCTAGGCGGTGATCGGATCGTCGATATAGCCCCGCTGGCGATAGGCCGCGCCCCGCGTCTCATCACGGTTCAGCACGCTGATGACCGGCGCGCCCGTGGGCAGGCTGTCGGACAACTGACCGAACCCTTGGCGCAGGTCTGCCTGCCCGGTGGAGGCGAACCGCACACAGAACAGCGCTGCATCCACGCGCTGCGCCACATAGCGGGCATCGACCACCGACAATAGCGGCGAGGTGTCGAGAATGGTGATGTCCATCTGCGTCCGGGCGCGGCGCAGCAGCGCGTCAAAAGTCGCTGACTGCAGGATCTGGTCGGTGGGCAGATCGCTGCGCCCCCGCCCCACGATCACCCCGGCAGCGGAACGCGGATCATCGGCGTAGAAGCCATCCTCCTCCCGCGTGGCGTCGGGCTCCCGCAGGTAATCCAGAAATCCTTCGCTCGGGGCGAAGCCCAGCACATGATGCAGGTCTGGCTTGCGCAGATCGGCATCGATCAACAGAACCCGGCAGCCGGCCTGTGCATAGGTCCGTGCCAGCGCGAGGGCGAGCGCGGTTTTGCCCTCGCCCGGAATGGCCGAGGTTACCATGACCACGCGGCCCCGTCCCGCGCCGGTGAATTGGTCTGACAGCGCGGTCTCCGGGCCCTCCGCTGGATCGCTGGACACCGACGCGTCTGCCCCCCGCCGGTCAAGCGCCTGATCCAGCACGGCGCGGACCCGCCGGATGGATTCGGCATAGCTCGACAACGGGGTGTCGATCACCGCATCCGCCGCCGAGCCGCGCAGCTCCACACCGGGCAAGCGGGGCAACGCCGCGCCCACCCGCGCCGGAAGCACATTGCCAAGCTGCCGAAGCGAGGTCACGCCCCCCATGTGATATTCGCGGACAAACGCCCAACCGACCCCAAACGCCATGCCCCCCAGAAACGCCAGAAACAGGACCATCCGCCGATTGGGCCAGCTGGCAAAGGGCGGCGGCAGAGCTTCGGACACGATCCGGGTATCCGCGATCTGCACCGCCGCGCGGGTCGCCAGATCACGCATACGGTTAAGCAGGGTCAGGTATTGCCGCCGCGCGATCTCGGTCTCCTGCTGCAATTCGTAGATTTCCGCCACGCTGGACGGCGCCAGATCCCCGGCAAGCAATTCACGCCGCAATTCCGTCCGGTATTCTGCGGCGCGCCCATGCAGAGCCTCGATTTCAGCGCGCAGCCCATCAAGCGCCGTAGCGCCGCGCCGGGCCAGTGCCGCGTCGATGCGCGCGATTTCCGTCGTGCCGGACTGGGCGGTTGGGCGTTGGGCCAATTGCTCCCGCTGGGCCGCAAGCCGGATCAAGGGCGGCTCCTCCAGCAGCTGCGCCATGTCATGCCATGCGCCGCGCGCGCGGGCTGCCTCGGCGCGGGTGGCGATCAGTTCGGCCTCGGTGCTGGCGGTGCCGATTTCCTGCATCCGAGCGCGCAGAACGGCCACCGCGCCATTGCCGCCCTCCTGCGCCAACCGGTCGAGATTATCGGCAAGATAGGTATCAAACGCCGCCTCGGACCGGGCCAAGGCCTGCCGGGCCTGCGTGATCTGCCCGGCGATGAGATCCCGCGCGGCGGCCGAGGCCGCGATCTTGGCATCCACCTGCAGGGCGATATGGGTCGCTGCGAACAGATTGGCCAATCGCGCGGCCTGGACCTGATCGGTGCTGCGCACCGAGAGCGTGATCACATGGGTCAGTCCGCGCCGCCGCACCGCAAGCGCGGGTTTCAAACGCTCAAGCGTGGCCAGCCGCAGCGCGTCGCCTTCGAGCGGTGGCGGCGCCGGGCGTCCGATCCATGCACCAAAGCGCGTGCGCCATGAGAGCTTCGGCGCGAATACCGGATCTGTGCCAAGCTGCGCGGCATCGATCACGGCAAGTGCCACCCGGTCCGAACGCAGAATTTCCACCTCGCTTTCGATCCGCGCGCTTTCCGATGCGGTCGGGATTGCATCGCGCTCGCCAGCCCCCAGAACATCCGCCGGGCTGGGATCGGCCAGAAGCAGCACCGCCGCGCTATAGCGGGGCGCGACCAGCAGCACCGCCATCAGCGCGACGGCCAGCGCCGCGACGACACAGCCAAGGATCAGCCGCATTTCGCGCCGTAGCAGCGCCAGCGTTTCCCGCAGGTCGTAGGGGGCGGTGGGGGTCATGTGGCCCCGCCCGGTGTCAGATCGGTCGATTGCGCCATGCGCCTCTGCCTTGCGTCAGGTCCGGCCTGCGGACAGCGCCGCGCCGGTCGGGTCACACCGCAGTAAAGAGCGAGATGCTTAACATCGGATTAACCGTGACGGTCAGCCCACCAGTGGCATCAGCAACCACAGAGCCACGGCCAATGTGGCAAACGACAGGATGGTCGACATCATCAGCGCCGACGCGCTCATCATCGCCAGGTCGACCCGCTGCCCGAACAGCGGGTAGATGCTCATCATCGGCACCGCAGCAAAGATGGTGATCGTGACCAGCAGATCGCCCCGCACGCCGATTGCCAGCATCGCGGCAAAAACCACGAGCGGATGCAGGATAAGCTTCCCGGCAGTGACAAGAACGATCTTACCCAGCACACCCTTGAACGGCAGCGACGCCAGCGTGCCGCCGATTACGAACAGGGCCAGCGGCGCGGCGATATTCGACAGCATCTCCACGGCGCGCAGCGCCTCTGCGGGGAGCGGCAGGGCAAAGCCCGACACGATCAGCGACGCCACCAGCGCGAGGATCAGCGGATTGCGCGCCGTGGCCAGCGCCACCTTGCGCAGCGCCTGCGCGCCGGTGCCGCCGCTGGCGCGACTTTCCGTGATCCCGATCAGCAGCAGCGCCACCGGGATCAGCACCGTATTTTCGACGATTACGCAATTGGCCAGAACCGTCCCCGCGATCGGTCCCATCGCGGACAGGGCAATGGGATAGCCCATGAAGCCGCTGTTCGATCCGGACATGCCCAGCCCGATCACCGCCGATTGCCCGACCGACGTTCCAAAGATCAGGCGCGCCGCCACCGTGCCCGTCAGCATCAGCAACAGCGAAGCAGCCGCGTAGCCCAGCACCAGCGGCCAATAAATCGTCTCGGCCAGCGGGCGGGTGGCGACGGCATTTACGATCAGGGCGGGCAGCGCGATCTTGACCACGAACCCCCCGATCACCGGTATGCGGTCGGCCTCCACATAGCCGCTGCGGATCGCGACATAGCCCAAAGCGATGATCGCGAAGAGCGGGATAATGGTCGAAAGCATACGCAGTCCTGAAGGCTCGGGCGGGGAGGGTGCAGCCGTGCGGCCTTCGCCGCACCGCACCGGCCTGCCATACCCCGCCACCGGCGCGGAGAACAGGGGCAGCCCAGCGCAAAGCGGCGCAGGTCAATCAAAGGCCGGGTGCCAGTCTATCCTTGCGAGGGTCCGCGCCGCCGATAACGCCGCCGCCGTGACACGCCCGCGGCGCCATATAGGGCGTGTCGAACGTCAGCTGCAAACGTCCCCATCGGGGTCTGTCGTGGTGTAGCACTCGATCCGCAGATCGCAGCTAGGCAGGTCTAGCAGGGCCTGCGTGGCGGAAACCTCCTGCCACTCCACGCCATCCAGCGCAGCCGCACGTTCCGCCAGCGGTGCGAGCGTGTCAAAGCGCAGCCCCAGCGCGGCAAACCGTGGGCGGGGGCCGGACCGCAGGCGGATTTCCAGACCGTCCGGCAGGATCACATCAGTATCGCGCCGGGTGCCCGCCGTGGCGGCGGCATAGATCGCGCTGTCGCGTGCCGGGTCCGGGCTTTCGATGGTGAAATGGGCAAACCCAGCAAAGCCGTTGTCATGGCGCATCCAGTCGGGCCGCCAAACCAGATCCGGCGTCAGATGCTGACAGAAATAGACGCGGCCCGCCGGAAACAGCGCATCCGGCACCCGCACGGTGCGAAACGCAGCGGCGGTCTGCTCTCCATCCACCTCTACGGGGCGGGAGAAGCTGACAACATCGAGTGGCGCCAGTTCCGCCTGCGCCAACCGTGCATGGGTGGCGTCGGCATCCGCACTGCGCAGCACCAGACCGTTCAGCCCCCGCGGGCTGTCGCGCACCTCGGCCCGTTGGCGCCCCTCGGCAGGCAGGCCGACCAGTTCCAGATAGGCCCCCGGCACCACCATCAGGTGATTGATCGAGCCCAGCGAATGATGCCCCCGCGGCGTCAGCGTGAAGCCCAGCGTGGTAAACAGGCCTGCTGCGGCATCCATGTCATGCAGCACATTGACGACGACATGATCGAGCGGCTCGCCCTCGGCCCCTGTCGCGCTCATTGCGCCCATTCACCCTGACGGAACACCGGCACCCGATCGCCATTTTCGGTGATGCCGTCGATGTCGGTTTCCGCGCCGCCGATCATCCAATCGACATGGATCATGCTGCTGTTGCCGCCCTGCTCGGCGACCTGCTCCGGCGTCAGATCGGCGCCGTTGCGGAAGCATTTGGAATAGCATTGGCCCAGCGCGATGTGGCACGCGGCGTTTTCGTCATAAAGCGTGTTGTAGAACAGCACCCCCGATTGCGAGATCGGCGAAGAATGCGGCACCAGCGCGACCTCGCCCAGCCGGGCGGCACCTTCGTCGGTTTCAAGCAGCTTGCGCAGCACGCTCTCGCCCCGGCTGGCAGTCGCCTCGACAATGCGGCCCTTCTCGAAGCGCACGGAAATATCCTCGATCAGTGTGCCCTGATGCGACAGCGGCTTGGTCGCGCGGGCATGGCCCTCGACACGGGCGGCATGCGGGGTGGTGAACACCTCCTCCGTCGGCAGGTTCGGGTTACACACCACCCCGTTTTGCGCCTGCGACGCACCGCCATGCCATTCATGCCCATCAGCCAGCCCGACGGTCAGATCGGTGCCCGGCCCGGTGAAGTGCAGCGCAGCAAAGGCCTGCGCGTTCAGCCACTCGGTGCGGCTGCGCAATGCTGCGTTATGCGCCTCCCACGCGGCGATGGGATCAGCGGTGTCGACTCGCGAGGCGGCAAAGATCGCTTCGGCCAGACGGGCCTGGGCATCCTCATCGGGCAGATCGGGGAAAACCCGCCGCGCCCAGTCCACCGACGGATAGCTGGCGATGGTCCAGTTGATGTCGAAATTCGCGATCTTCTCCAGCGCCGGACGATAGGCGGCGGAATTGGCCCGGTTGGCGCGTGCAGCGCGGTCTGCGTCCTGCTCGGCCAGCAGCATCGGGTCATCACCGACGATGGCCATCCGCGCGGCATTGGCGGCGTAGGCCTGCGCCATCCCGTCATAGAGCCACCCCGCGGCCTGATCGAAACTGGCGTCATCGGCATGTTCGAAGCGGGCCAGCGTGACCTCCGGGTCCGACAGGATCGGCGTCACCACCCCGGCCCCGGCGCGATAGGCCGCAGCGGCCACCCGGCGCACCAGCGGCAGCGCAGCAGTGGGCGCGGTCAGCACAAGATCCTGTCCCGGCTGAAGGTTCAGCCCGACGCGCACGGCCACATCCGCCAGCCGGTCGAGAAGCACGGGATCAACGGGGTCATGGGTCATGGCGGTCTCCTTGGTTTGCGCGGCCAAGTTCCGCCCGGCACCGCGGGACGTCAAGCAGGTATCACGCCCGCCTCATTGCCCGCTCCGCAGGCACAGACCTTCCCCAACAGGGAGAGTTTCCGCCGATCAGGGAACAACTGCCGCGCCTCACGGTTGAGTGAAGGAACCAACTGGCCGAACGGCCACCTGCAAAAGGGGACAGTTTTGCAAAATCTCGCGCGCCGACTTGGCCTCCGCACCGATCCCACCATCTTTTTCGTATCCGCAGGCTTTACCGTCCTGTTCGTGATCATGTTGGTCGTGGCGCCCGAACCTATCGGCGCGGCCTTTGCCGCCGGGCGTAGCTGGATCGTTACCAATCTCGGCTGGTTCTTTATCCTTGGCGTCAATGTCTGGCTGGGTTTCCTGCTATGGGCTGCAATGTCGCGGCATGGACATATCCGATTGGGCCCGCGCAATTCGCGACCCGAATACAGCAACCTGTCATGGTTCACGATGCTGTTCGCGGGCGGCATCGGCACGGTGCTGATGTTCTGGGGCGTGGCCGAACCGATCAGCCATTTCCAGAACCCGCCCCTGCCCGGCGTGGAACCCTATACCGAGGAAGCCGCGCGCGACGCGATTTCCATCGCGATCTATCATCTGGGTCTTCACACTTGGACCATCTTTACTCTGCCGGGGCTGGCATTTGCGTATTTTATCAACCGCTACGACCTGCCCGTGCGGGTCAGTTCGGTGTTCTACCCACTGTTGCGTGACGGCATCCACGGCCCCATCGGCAAGGCGATCGACATCGCGTCGATCCTTGGCACGCTGTTCGGTGTGGCGGTGTCGCTGGGGCTTGGCTCCGCGCAGATCGCGGCGGGCCTGTCGGCCCTGTTCGGGCTTGATGATGGCACATGGCTGAAAGTGGCGATCCTCGCGGTGCTGACCGTGGTCGCCGTAGGCTCCATCGTCGCCGGGCTCGACAAGGGTGTGAAGATGCTGTCGAACCTCAATATCGGCATGGCTGTCGCGCTGATGGTGTTCGTGCTGGTGACCGGCTCGACCCTGTTCCTGCTGCGCGGCATCGTCGAAACCTTTGGCCTCTATTTCGAAAACCTGCCGCGTCTGGCGTTCTGGAACGACATGCTGGCTAACGAAAACCCCGATAACGAGGCATGGGGCTGGCAGGGCAGCTGGACCGTGTTCTACTGGGCGTGGACCGTGACGTGGTCGCCGTTCATCGGGCTGTTCGTGGCGCGGATTTCGCGCGGGCGCACGGTGCGCGAATTCGTCTTTGGCGTGCTGATGGCGCCTTCGGCCTTCACCCTGATCTGGTTCGCGATCTTCGGCTGGCAGGCGATGGAATTCGACGGGCTGGGGCTCGCCGCACGCGCCGTGATGGGCGACAGCGCCGGGGAGATCAGCCGTGCGGTGTCCGACTCCGTGCCACTGGCGATGTTCGCGTTCTTTGAACATTTCCCGTTCACCGATCTTGTGCAGGGCTTCGCGGTGGTGATCGTCGCGATCTTCTTTGCCACATCGTCGGATTCGGCGTCGCTGGTGGTGGATATGCTCTGCACCGGCACGCCCACCCCCGGCCCGGTGCATCAGCGCGTGTTCTGGGGCGTGGCCGAAGGCTTCGTCGCCGCGATGCTCATCATCCTCGCAGGGGAGGCGGGGCTAACCGCGCTGCAACAGGTCATCACCGTGGTCGGGCTGCCGATCTTCGTGCTGGTCTGCATGATGATCCCGTCGCTGATCCGCGGCTTCGCATTAGAAGAGATCGACCATATCAGCATCGGCAAACGTCCCGAACTGGACGAGTTCTAAGCCATCAGACGGGCAGGTCGCCGCAATCGCGGCCTGCCCGTCACAACCACGCCAGCGTCAGCGCGATCACGATCAGGTAGCGTCCGGCCTTGGCGATCGTCACGATCAACAGAAAGCTTGGCAGCGGCTCCCGCAGGACGCCCGCCACCACGGTCAGCGGATCCCCGATGAACGGCGCCCAGCTCAGCAGCAGGCTCCAGCGCCCATAGCGGCGATACTGTGCCTCCGCCCGGGCCAGTTGCGCCGGTTTCACCGGGAACCAGCGCCGATCCTGAAATTGCCGCAAAAATCGCCCCGCGATCCAGTTTACGGTGGAGCCCAGCACATTGCCGAAGGTCGCCACGCTCAGCAGCAACGGCACCGACAGGCTGGGATCGGTCAGCTGATAGGCAAGCACGACCTCGGACTGCATCGGCAGTACCGTCGCGGCGATCAGCGCCGCCAGAAACAGGGTGAGATAGGACACGCGCGCCTCGCAGGGGGCAGGTTACGGGACAGGGCGGTGTAGCACCCCCCACGACGTGCGGCCAGCGGCACCGCCCTGCCCGCGCTGACGCCTCACATCGGCGCGGCGCTGGCGTGTTCGGGCGCGAACAGCGAGGTGAAAAACGCCGTGACCAACAGGATCACTACAAAGGTCGCCATTTCCCAGCGGATCGAGCGCAGCAGCGGGCGGCCATCGCCTGTTCGCGCCAATGCCGGTGTCAGCCGTAGCTTGTTCAGGGCCGCAAGGCCCAGCAGAACGGCGACGATCATCAGCTTCACCGCGACCAATCTGCCCCAAGGCTGCGTCAGGGCTGCAAGAGGATCTCCGGTCAGCAGCCAGATCAGCGTGGCCCCCGCCAGCACCAGCAGTCCCACCATCAGCAGAGCCGCCTGACCGAACCGCTCCACCGTACGGGCCGAGCCCATGGCGCCTCTGTGCACCATGTCATGCAACGGGAAAAACCCACCGATCCAGAAGCTCGCCGCCAACACATGGATGACGAACAATGCCACCAGCACGGCGCGAGGATCGCCCACGGCGTGGCCGCGCATTGCGAAACTGGCGGCGACCAGCAGCACCCCTGCCCCGGCCACCCACCGCGCCCAGCGCCGATCTAGGGCGAGGGTGGCAATGGCGGTCAATCCCACAACATCCGCCTCGACCGAATAGCCCAGAGGGCTGAACAGCACGATGCTCAGCATCATCGGGTCGAACGCCCCGCCAAAGCCGCCCCACAGAAACGCCGCCCGCAGCGGGATATTCGCAAGGCTAAGAACGATCCCGGCCAGCGCGGCATAGGTCGCGAGCAGCCGCAAACGGCTGCGCGCAATGGTATCCAGCTCCCGCAGGAGCAGCAAATTTATGACGGAGCCCGCCGCGAGCAGGACACTGACATACATCCCGGCCTTGACCGGAATTGAGACCATTTGCACCGGCTCCAACGCGACAAGGGCTCCGCCCATAATCAGCGACCCACGTTAAAGCCGAAGGTGCCGTTCATGGCGTGACCGTCGGGCGACATGCCGCGCCAGTCGATCTTATACGCGCCGGCGGCAAGCCGCGGCAGCTGCCCTTCCCAGACCTTGACCGCCTGATTGGCGGCGGGGCCCTTCACCTTCATGGTTTTGCCGCGGGGGTCGGTCATCGTGACCGTGGTAATCTTCATCGGGGCGTCGAACATCAGGTGCATGACCTTTGTGTTCGCGGCGACCGTCGCGCCATTGGCGGGCATGGTCATCATCTTGCCCTCATGCGCCATCGCAAGCGACGCGGAGAGAGACAGACCAACCGCAAGCGCGATGGCCTTCTGGAACGTGCCGAAATTTTTCATGTTAGTCCTCATGACGAGTTGGGGGTTACTGCCGTGCCGCAGACACCCGGCTGCCTGTGCCGGGCGTCTGGTCTTCGGGCGGGCACTGAAATGCGCCGCCCCAAGTTCAGAAATTGAGGTTCACACCGATGACGCCGCTCAGTTCCGAGACGTCATCCCCAGCGGCGCGGAGCAGGTCCGCCGTGCCGCCATAGCTGCGTTCGTAGCTTACCCCGACATAAGGCGAGACGCTGCGCCCGATCAGATCGTAGCTAAGCCGCAGCCCCAGTTCGGCGGTCGCGCCGCCCGCTGCGACATCGCGCGCGTCGTCGTCGGACAGCGGCATGCTCACCTCCAGCCACGGGGTCAGGATCAGCCGATTGGTGAGCAGCGCCTCATAGTCGGCCTCGGCGCTCAGATAGGGATGCTCCGCCACAAAAAGCGCGGCTTCGACTTCGAACCATTGGGGGGCAAGCCCGGTCACACCGACAACCCCGTAATAGCGTGCGTCCTCATCCTCCGGCGTGGAGGCCGCCACCCCGACGAAGGCATCGAAGAATTCACTGACCGGCTTTTGCAGGCGCAGCTGGTTCTCCATCTCGTCGAAGCTGCCGCCGTCCGAGCGCAGACCCTCGCTTGCAAAGACAAAGCGCAGCTCGTCCGTGCCCGCCATCGCGGTAAAGTCCCACGCCAGAGCGCCCTCGCCCTCGCTCATGCGGTATTCCAGCTTCTCGGTGCGCAGGTTCCACACGGCAGGTTCGGCCACGGTGGCAGCGGGCGCGGCAAGCCATGCGCCTGCGGTGGCCACACCGATGACGGCGAGTTTCTTCATGGTTTGCATGTCCTTGTTCCGTTCGCTGCTCATGCCGGACCTCCGGTCACGATCACTTTGCGGAACATGCCGCCGGCCATGTGGTAGGAAAGATGGCAATGGAAGGCCCACGCGCCCGGCGCATCGACTTCGGTTTCCGTGTAAACGGTGGTGCCGGGCGCGATATTCACGGTGTGCTTTACCGGATCATAGGCGCCCTTGCCGGTGTCGAGGATCGACCACATGCCATGCAGGTGCATCGGGTGCGCCATCATCGTCTCGTTGACGAACTTAAAGCGCACACGCTCCCCGTAATTCAGACGGATCGGCGCGGCGTCCTCGTATTTCACGCCGTCGATGGACCAGATGTAGCGCTCCATATTGCCTGTCAGACGGATCTCGATTTCACGCGTGGCGGCGCGATCCTGGTAGAGCGGCTTCGCAGCGGCCAGATCCTCGTAGCCCAGAAACTTGCCGCCATTCGCCGCCATGGGGATCAACCCGCTGCCCGGCGCATAGAACTCAGACGTTGCAGGCGCGGCTGCCGGGGCGGGGTTTGGGCTCATATCCATGCCCGCCATGTCACCCATCGCGCTCATGTCGTGACCAGAATGGTCCATCCCGGCCATGTCACCCATGTCCGCCATGTCACCCATGCTGCTCATGTCATGGTCGCTCATGTCCATGCCGCCCATCATGTTGCCCATATCGGCCATCGTCAGCAGCGGCTGCGGGCGCATCTGATAAAGCGGCCCGACCATGCCCTCCTGCGGCGCAAGCGTGCCGCGCACCATCGCGGTTCGGCCCATGCTTTCGCCGATGATGGAATAGGCTTTCGCCTGCCCCGGCTGGACGATGACGTCATAGGTTTCGGCCACCGCGATCCGCAATTCGTCCACCACGACCGGCTTCACATCATTGCCGTCCGCCTGCACCACGGTCATCTTCAGGCCCGGCACGCGGACATCGAAATAGGTGGTCGCGGAGGAGTTGATGAGCCGCAGGCGAACCTTCTCGCCCGGCTTGAACAGCCCGGTCCAGTTCTGCTGCGTGCTTTCGCCATTGATGAGCGGGGTGAAGCCCTGAACGTCTTCGACATCTGTCGACATCATCCGCATCGCGCCCCACATCCGACGCTCCTTCAGGGCCTCCTTGAAGCCGCTGGCGCGCGAATCTTCGATCAGATCGCCCAGCGTCCGCTGCGAGCGGTTGTAGTAATCCGCCGAGGACTTGAGATTGCGGAAAATCTTGGCGCCGCTATGCGGATGCTTGTCGGTCAACTGCACCACATAATCGCGTTCGGTCTTGATCCGTTCGCCGCCCTTGGGCGCGATCACGATCGCCCCGTAGGCCCCGTCAGGCTCCTGAAAGCCGGAATGGCTGTGAAACCAGTAGGTGCCCGCCTGCTCGATCGGGAAGCGGTAGGTAAAGGTCTCGCCCGGCTGAATACCGTTGAAGCTGATACCCGGAACGCCGTCCTGATCGAAGGGCAGGATCAAGCCGTGCCAATGGATCGAGGTCGTCTCGCGCAGGTTGTTTTTCACGCGGATGGTGACGTCCTCGCCCTGCTCGAACCGCAGGATCGTGGGGGTCTGGCTGCCGTTATAACCAATGCCGGTCTTCTTGAACGTGCCCGTATCGATGCGGATGCTGTCGACGCTGACATCGTAGGTGCCCGCATGCGCCGGTAGCGCCAGCGCAAGCCCAAGGAATGCGGTCACACAGGCGGACCGCAGCAATGCTGAATGTTTCATGATCTTCTCTTGGCCGCCGGACATAAGCCGACGGCACATTCGGGAGGAACGGGCGGCAGGCCTGCCGCGACCGTATGGGAGGATGGAGGAAAGATGCGAGCCGGGCCCGTGCAGTCACCGCCTAGCGGGACAGAAAGGAACCTGCGCGCAAGACCGCGCTGCGGTCGACGCCGAGGGCGCGCCGCTCAGACGAGCGGTGGACGCAGATGCGGGCGCAGAACGGACTGTCGGGTCAGGTCAGGGTCACGGGCATGCAGCACGACACGGCGGTAATCGCCAAGCGCCAACGCGCCCAAATCGCCGCTCATTTTCTCGGTGCAAGGTTGGCCCGTGCAATGCAGGGCGATTGCCAGATCCGGTGCTGCGTCATCCGCCACAACCAAAGTGTCGAAAGCCATATCGACCGACACCATATGCGCGTGGCCCGCGCCCTGCTCGGCGCACTGATCGACCGAAACCATGCCATGTGCAAACACGCTCGTAATGGCGAGTTGCAGCAGCATGACAAGGATCAGGATGCGACCGATCAAGATGGACACCTCATTGTTCTGGCGTCTAAATCTCCTGCCACCGAAGGCAGGTCAAGCGGCATCGCACCTTCCTCCGCCGGAGGGTCACGGCAACGTGACTCCCGGTTTGGGCCGGGCGCGAAACCGCCGAAATTGCGAGCAACTTCGCAAGCAGATTCGGACCCGTCCCGGCGGGCTGCCAGACGCCATACGCCATGCCAGCGTCACCTGAGGGGGGACGAAAACGCGGTATCTGATTTCTTGGATTTATTGGTCGGAGTGAGAGGATTCGAACCTCCGACCCCTGCCTCCCGAAGACAGTGCTCCAAAGGATCAGATTAAATCAGAGCGAACAAATTTTGCTTCTATAGCTATATTTTGTTGACGATATAAGTAGCCCATGATCTCAGAAGATATCAGAAGGTGGCTCACCCCGTGCTGCCCATGTGCTGCCCGAGATCAATCATGACGAAAAGCCCCCGTGTTCGGTTGACCGACGCGAACATCAAGGCGGCAGAACTTCCGCCAGGCAGAAAAGAGGCTGTTATATGGGATGCTGAAGTTCGAAATTTCGGTCTGCGCCTGCGAGAGAACAGCAAAACATACATCGTGATGTACCGCCCGCAAGGAGCAGGACGCGGCACGAACTCGAAGCGCCTAAAGATCGGATCGCCCGCCACGGTCCCTAACGTGAAAGAAGCGCGGAATCTCGCTCGCGCCGCGCTGGGCAGGGTTGCAGCAGGGGGCGACCCGGCAGCCGAAAGACGCGCAACCCAGCAACGCGCAACCAAGAGTGTGGGTGCCATGCTTGAGCGTTACGACGCGCATTTGGCCCGCCGTCAGTATGTCACCAGGACCGACGTTCTAAGCTTGCTGCAACGCCGATTGGAGCACCTGAAGCACCGCGACATTTCGGAACTCCGCGGATCCGACATCGCGCAGATGATTGAGCGTCTGGACGCAGCGGATACAGGAAGTAAGGGTAGCACATTCCGATCGCGGCTAAACGCATTCTTGAATTGGTGCACTTTCGACGCCCGCGTAATCGATGCAAATCCGTTGGCGGGCTACAGACGCCGCCGCGATACACGTGCTGAGCGGGTGGCACGGACCACACGGGGCCGCGCGCTCTCTGACGCGGAGGTCGTCGCTATCTGGTCGGCCGCCACTCCGGACACGGCCTTTGGACGCATGATGCGTTTCCTCATCCTGACGGGGTGCCGCCGAAATGAGGGCGCGCGCCTGATGTGGGAAATGGTTGATCGAAAGCAGGCATGCGTCAAGCTGCCCGCCACCTTCACCAAGCAGGCGCGAGGCCATACGGTCTATATCGCACCTGCGCTGGAGGGAGTGTTTGCCAGTTGCGCAGTCGACGCTCGAGGACCGCAATGGGTATTTCCTTCACCCCGGACCGGGCAGCCAATGAGCGGATGGTCAAAAATCATGGATCGGAACAACTTGCGTGGGCAAGGAAGCTCTACACAAGGCAAACTAGGATTCGTGGCCTCCTGTGGAGTGGACTTCTCTTTGCATGATTTGCGCCGCACATTCAGAACCGGACTTTCTCGCCTAGGCATCGATCGGGAGATTGCCGAATTGGCGCTGGGCCATGCACGAGAAGACCTCGAAGCCCGATACAACCGTGATGGCTGCGAGGAAGCGCTTCGGAACGCTTTTGCAGCGTGGGCAGGCCATTTAGAATCTGCGGTCGGGGCTAAAGAGCATGATGTTTTTGGGTAACGTCACGAGACGATATGCCTACTGTATGCCCATTATATGTATATATAACAGATGCTTAGCTTAAAAAAAATCTTGACGGCGCGCCTGTTCCGAGATACCGTATGATCCAAAATGTCGTGTCTCGATTTCCGCGCTTTCCTCGTTTTCCTGACCTTCCTGAGAGACCCACCCCAACCTGTGGTCCAACAATCGTCCGCTCGCCCGGTACGATCAGGAGAACTCATGTCCCAAAGCGCTCATATTCCCGATCTGGATAAGCTGCCGCCTTGCGCGCTGCTCACCTACACTCAAGTCGCCAAATTGGCCGGTTTTTCGTTAGTGAGCATTAAGCGCTGGGCCGCCGATGGGCGGGGCCCGCACATGACCCGTATCGAAGGGCATCCGCGGTTCACCGTCCGCGACGTAAAAGCGTGGATGAGTGGCGAAAATGCGTAAAGCGCCAAGCAATACAATCGAACCAGATTGGCACGAATGCGCTTTCGTGACTATCGCCCGGTGCGCCGGTATTTTGGCGGTATCCAAGGCCTCCGTTTACAATCTCGAGAAGAGCGGGCGCCTAGAATTCCGCCAGTTGGCTGGACGTACGCCGGTGACTGTATCGAGCGTGCTCGAAGCGGTAGAAGGCGCCGATCCGTGGACGGCTGCCCCTCGACGCGGCACCGCGGCCCTCAAGACCGAGGGGTCGGCGGAGTGAGCGCGCGTTCTTCAAAGCCCCCGCACAAACCTTCCCCTCTACGCTACCCTGAGCCCGGAAGCCTGCTGGCTGCCTACAACGCGCTAGGCGAAGGTGAACCCCAACCCGTGGATTTCGGCGACGTAACTTCGCAGATCGAAGTTTGGCGGTTAGATGCAGGTATCCTAGACCAAGAGGGGGTGCCGATTTTTCGTCTAGGTGCCGCACATTATCGGGATACGCTGATGCGCTGGGAACTGGAACGCAGCGTAGCGTCCCGCCTGGTTCCCTCGTTGCTCGCCACCCACAGCGTGAAAGCCGCTGTGGAACTCGTGAGTGATAAGGCTTCGGAGACGGTGCGCGCAATCTATGACGACCCAAATAGCCGCTTTTTACTGGACGCACTGGCCGAGGCCAAAATCGAAGCAGCGCGCCTTAAGTCCACCCAAGCAGAACGAAACTGGCAACGCCGGTCAAAGCCGAGTTCAGCAAAAGCTGCCGTCATGGCCGCCTATTTTGACACCATCGTCAACGCGCCGGCAGGCGTGACGCATTCTGCGCGGTCGCGATATGCTCAGGTAGCAAAACGCATGGGGCTCACACTCAGCGTGGTCCGCCACACAGTTGAGAATTACGGGTACGTCGGTCCTCGCGAATTGAGCCGCTTAGCGCTTGCTTCCCAAATACTGGCTAAACTGCAAGGCGTGCCGCACAGCGGCCTAACGTTGGAATTGGCCACGCGGTGTTTTGAGCCTGCGCAAACTTAGGCACAAAAATCAGTCAGCCTTGTACGGTTAAATGGCAGAGCCTCCTTGGCAACGTAGCATACCGGGAGAACGCACATGCTGACCGCACGCTGGATGACACTCAACGAGGCAGCAAAGCGCGCAGGGCGCTCCTACTCATGGGCTCATGATCGGATGGCCGATGGGCGGTTAGAGCGCCGCTCCGGAACCGAACGGCAAATCTTGGTGAGCGCCGCGAGCGTCGCTGCCCAGATCGCAAGATCGCAGGCGCGTGCAAAAGCAGCCACGCCACCACGGCTGCGGCTCGTGATCGACAACACCAAATAAAAAAGGTCGGCGCTCTGGCGGAGCCACCGACCTTTAGGGATGCACATGAAACATACTACTCCGGACCCAAGCCAACAAGAGGCTATCCACATAGGGCACACTGCGCCCACTTCAGAAACGCCAGGCGACGTCGCCGCGGGCTTCCTAAAGCAGCTTGATCCGAGCGGCGTGCATAATCTCGTTGCGCTAGATCCAGCGCAACAGCGCGCGCCAAAAGGAAAAACTTTTCGCGCGGGCGATTTTGCGGCCATCAAAGCATGGGTGGATGCACGTGCCGGCGACGTAAACCTGTATTATACTCTCAACGAGGTGTCGGCTGATTGTGCCGATAAGAAGCCGAGAAAATCCGATATTCGGCGGATCCGCGCGCTGTGCGTCGACGTCGATCCGCGAACTGGCGTCAACCTGGACACCGTCCGCGCTGAAATACGAAAGCATCTCGCTAATTATAGAAATCCTCAGTTCACATTTATCGTGGACAGCGGAGGCGGCTATCAAGCCCTGTTGGTTCTGAACACCAAAATTGCCGCTAACGCAGAGCACATTGAGTGGGCAGAATCCCATGCGCGCGGGCTTATTCAAGAAATGCACGGGCCCAACTATCAAAGCGATGAAGTGCAGAACATCGACCGGCTTTTGAGGCTTCCCGGTCCAGACAACATCCCGACCCCAGGTAAACTGGCCAAGGGACGCCAGAGGCGGCCCGCACGCGTCGTCTGCCAGCGGTCTGCGCGAAGCTCCGTCGCAGAAATCAGCAAAAGTATTCAGCCTCTGGTGGCCGACGTCGAGCCAGATCGCGACGATGAGATACAAGCGGCCATTTCTGCGATCGAGCACTCGGGATACAATTGTGTCGAAACATATTCAGAGCTTCCGGACGCGCTGCGCGCGCAGTTCGACAGGGATCTAGCCGAGAGGCCTTCTCTGATGGCCCTCTGGCGAGAGGGAAAGCTGGCGAGCGACGATAAGTCAGGGTCGGCCTATCGCGCCGCTCTTTCGGGTGCGCTTAAGCGCATCGGGGGCTACACTGAAGAAGACTACGCGCACTTGGCTTTTGTATGGGACCGTGCCGTACAGGCAGGCGATGATCGCGATAGCAAGTTGACGCCTCGCGCACTTGGTCGGGATTGGGTCAATATCCCAGGCGAAAGGGAAGCCGAAGATTTCTTCACGAAATTGACGAATAGTACCGGCGCCGCGTCAGGTTGGAGCGAGCCGGTCGATATCTTCTCTGACACCCCCCTCACCCAGCTCTCCGCCCTGCCCGAAAATGCACTGCCGCCTGAGCTCACGCGGTGGGTGGACAGCGAAAGCCGCCGCAAAGGCGTGTCACCTGCATTTGCAGCAGCGGCCGCAATCGCAACGATAGCCGGATCCGTAGGAGGTGGCCTGAAGCTTCTACCCCGTTTGCGTGACACGGAATGGCGCGTGCCTTGTTCGCTTTGGGTGGCGCTGGTCGACAATCCCGGGGGCGGGAAAAGTCCCATCATAAATGCGGCACTGAAGCCGTTGCGCGAACTGGACGCCATGCGCTGGGCGGCCGCAAAGCCTGCAGTAACGCAGTGGGAGGCGGACAATCGCGGCCGAAAGAAAAGCGGCACTCCAAAGCCAACCGTACCACGAACGCTTGTCGATGACGTGACGATGGAAAAGTTGGTAAGCCTAAGCGCGGAGAACCCACGGGGGTTGATGCAGGCGCCAGACGAACTGACGCAAGCATTCGGCCAATTCGGTGCCTACAAAAGCAACGGAGGCGGCGGAGACAGGAGCCAGTACCTCCGCTTTTACGACGGGGGCCCGATCTACGTTGATCGGGTCGGCGCAGGCGCGCGACGCACCGAAAGTGCCCTGATGGGCATTCTCGCAGGCACTCAACCCGACCGGATCGGAAAACTGGCTCGCGATCTCGGCGAAGACGGAATGCTGCAACGGTTTCTGTTCGTCGTAGGGGACGACCTAGATCGAGCAGGCGGCGAAGACGCTGAACCAGATGCAGAAGCGCTGCGCCAATACCGGGAACTCGTCCATTTTTTGGCTCAGCAGGACTTCGGGAGCACCGAACTCCGCATGTCCGAGAGCGCCTTCCGAGAGTTCGAACGCGCCCGGTTGGCGATCCGCGATTTAGCGCACGTGCCGAGCGCGTCGGTCGCCTGGCAGGGTCATGTCGCAAAGTGGGGGGCAACCTTGGCGCGCTTGGTTCTAACTTTGCACGCTGTAGAAATGTGGCGCTGTCACCGAGCCTTGGGATTTGTAGAGACAAGTTGTCCGGTCGACGAAAGAACAGTTGTTCGTGCAGCCGTCCTAGGAAAGTTCCTGCTGCGGCATGCATGGGCGTTTTATAGCCAACACTTCGACCCGGAGCCCACAGGAAAAGAAACTAAAAGCTTCGCGGGCTACCTGCTGGCACGGCCAGAAATCGTCGAGTTCAGCAGGAGAGACGCCGGCCAGGCGCAAAAATCTCTACGCGACACGCGCAAATTGGCGTCGGTCATGCGCGCCCTTGAGACGCTAGGCTGGGTGCGCGCTAAAGCGCGTGACGCCGAGGGCCCATCTCGGTGGGAAGTTAATCCAGAACTTGCGTCGCGCTTCTCGGAACGGGCCCATTGGGAAGCTGAAGATCGCGCCAGAAAGCGTGCCGCGATTTTGCGTGCGGCCAAGGCCCGCAAAGATTTGCTCGGCCAGCAGTGTGGGTCGATCGAGAGTACGGAGGTGTAAGTGTGGCAAATGTGGCTTGTGTGCGCGGCACAGAAATTACCTTTCCTTCTTCTTATTATATATTTTCCCAATACTCCGTGAGTAACTTTTTCTATCTCCAATGCGCGCGCAAGCCACACTTGCCACGGGTGCCCAGCACCCCAGGGGCCGCAGGCGCGATACCTCAAGGGTCTGTTCGGATAATGGGGCCCAGCGCATGAGCACGAAAAGAAACAGAAAAGGAATGGGTGGTTGGAGCGCCTACCATCGTTCCGCCGAATTCCGCGAACTTGCGGACGCCGCACTTGCTCGGTTTCGCGCCCGGCGCCACCTCCTCCCGAAATGCGGCGCCGCTAAAAAGAGCGATGGCGCCCCGTGTCAGAATCTTCCGTTGGAAAATGGGCGCTGCCGGCTTCACGGGGGCAAGACGCCGAAAGGCGACAACTGGCATCGACCTCGGTGGCCGGAGAGCAATAGCCCTGTTGCTTCACAGAAGCTGCACGCGAAACTCGAAGCCCTTGAGCGAGCACGACGGAGAAGAAAGGCGCGCATTGCGCGAATGAGCGAAGCGGAGCGCACCCGACACGAACTCTGGCATCACGCGCGCCCGGTGGGCAGCAAAGAGGCTCGCCGGGCAGTGCGTCTAGAGCGCATACGCAACACCGATTTTGCGAAAATCTGCGCCCGTACGCCAGCAGCACAGACGACGAAAGATCCCGAGTACATCGCTATCGAAGCGGAAATCGCGGCGGTTAAAGAAAAACTGGCGTTGCTTGGAGATTTTTCTCCGCCAGAAGCCCGCGACGAACTGGAATGGAAGGTTTTCGGATGAACCATACCGAAGCACATGCGCGAAAAAGAGCTCTCCTGCTACGCATTCAGACGGAGGGCGCGGAGGCTGCGTATACCGCCGCGCTTGAAGTCTGCAACGACGTTAAAGCGCCTGCGCCAGCGCGAGCAACATGCGCGACGACCATCCTACGAGCGGGGGGTTACCTGAATGCAAAAGGCGAAGATGGCCCAGGCAAGCAACCACATGAAATGACCGCGGCGGAGATTAGCGCTCAATTGCGAGAGATGCGCGCACTCCGCGAGAAAAGCACCGATATCGAGGTGAGCGAAACGACTGCGTTTGGTTGAGCCATTCGTTGCGACGCCCGACCGGCGACCTTGAGAGGAAAGTAAATGGCAGTTTCGGACCAGAATGGCACCGCACCCACCGCGGCCACGGGCGCCCCGTGGCTACGATACCAATCTCGGCAAAAGGAAAGTCCGGCGGCATCGCAGCCTCCGCAGCCGTCGGATACTCACGGGCGGCCGTGGGAGCGCGATTGGAGCAATCCGCAGACACCCGACCGCCCCACTCATGCAGGCCGTCCCTGGGAGCGCGATTGGAGCGTCCCGCAGACACCGGACGCCCCCGTAGAGCGGACCGGCTGGGGTAAGGCCGACGGCTTGGCTTCGGCCTTGTTCGATGGCGTGCGGCAGGGCGCCGCGATGCTCGCCGGGGCGCCCGTGGATCTCGTGAACCATTCTCCGCAACTGCTGAACCTGTTGCCGGGCGAGCAAGGCGTCGGCCCTATATCCGACAACCCGCTTGGCGGTCGCGAGACGTGGGACACGTTGCTCCGGGTTGGGGGCGCTGTGCCTGATTACCAGCCAGAAGGCGGCGCAGAGCGCGTCCTTAACCGCGGCGGTGAAGAAATTGGGGCGTCCCTGCTGCCCGCTTTGGGCGCGCTCGCGAAAGCGGCAACGACCCCCGCGCGGGTCGTGAACCAAATGGCCAGCGCGCCGCGCACGATGGGCGAAGCGGTCCAGGGCAAACTGGTGCAGCCCGCCGCTGTAGCCCCCGGCAGTTTCGCCGCGCGGGAGACGGCTTATGCGGGCGGCGCGGGCACGGGCGCAGGTCTCGCGAACGAAATTGCGGGCGAAAACCGGGGCGGTGTCTCCGACTTCGTCGGCTCGGTCCTGGGCGCGCTTGGCGTCGGCTTGGCGAGCGGGACGGGCCGCGCCGTCGGCACACTGGCGGCAGGGGCCACCGGATCGCCCAAGCTGGCCAGCGACGCGGCGGGCGAAGCCGTTGCCGACCGCATCATCAATGCGTCGACGGATTTGCAGGAACAACACGCTCGCACCGGCACGGTCGACGCCCAACAACTGGCCGACGTCCTGCGCACACCGGCCCCGGTCGAAACGGCTGTCCCCGGCTACCGCGCCAATATCGGCGACCGCACAGGTGATCCGAGCCTCGCGACGATGGCGTTCGAGCAAGACGCCCGCGCGGCAGGCGCCGCGAACCTACGCCACGAAGGCAACGCGGTGGCGGTCAACACGCGCATGGCAGGCATGGCGCCGCAGGGCGACCCCGCCGAGTTCCGCGCTGCGCTACAGGCGGGGGTCGACCAGCAAATCGACGACGCGATGCTGCAAGAAGATCTGGTGCGGCAGAACTTCGACGCGCTGATGCAAGATCTGACGCCGAGCCTCGGCACGCCGCAGGTCCGCGGCAACTCGATCCGCAGCGGGCTGGCTGACGCCTATGAGGCCGCGCAGCAAAACGTGCGCGACAAATACGCGGTGATCGACCAAGCGAACACGCCCGTGGACATCGGCCCGCTGCGGGAGTTGTTCGAACAGGTCGACGCGGGTCTTCCGGTGAACGACGCGCAGCGCTTCCGCCCCACGGAGGCCTCCACCCCCGCTTTGTTGGCCCCCGCCAAACCGGAGGCCCCGATCAGCACCGGGGTTCTCGACGCCGACGGGCGCCCGATCCTGCGCGACCCGCCCCCGGTCGACCAGACCGTGCCTTACCGCGAGGTGGCCTCGATCCGGTCGGGCCTGACCGACGACGCCCTCAAGCAGCGCGCGGCCAAGGAAAACCAAGCCGCGCGGGTGACGGACATGTATCGGGAGCAGGTCGACAATTTCTCCGACCAAGCGCTGCCGGAGGACATGCGCGCCGCGCTGACGGACGCCCGCGCGGCACGGCGCGACGTGGCCGACCGGTTCGAGCGCCCCGGCACCGGCATCGCGGAGACGCTGCGCCCCCGTGAAGGCGGGGATTATCGCATGGACCCCAGCGCCGTGCCGGGCCGCTTCGCGCAGCCGGACAGCGGCCGCCTGGACGATCTGCAAGCGCTGCTGCGCGAAGCGGGCGGCGACCCGCGCGTGCGCGACGGGCTCGCGGACGAGGTTATCGCCGACGTCCGGGCGCGCGGGCTGACGGAGAAGCCGGACGCGCTGGCGAAGTATCTCGACGACCGCAGCGTGCTGCTGTCGAACTTCCCCGAACTGCGCCAAAAGCTGGACGCGACAGGCGCAGCGGCGCGCGAGGTGCAAGCCGCGCAAAAGACGAGCCGAGAGACGCAAAAGGGCCTCACGACGCCCAACCGTTCCCCGGAGGCCAACTACCTGCAATACGGTGACGAGCGCGCAGCGGACGCGGTGCGGGGCCTCGTTAACGCGAAAGACCCGAAGGCGGCGACGCGGCAGTTGCTCACCACCGCGGGCGACGGCGCGGCGCGCGAGGACTTGCGCACGGCCTTCTGGCAGGAGGTCACGCGCCGGGGCGAGATGGACGCGCCGACCACGACCGGGGAGCCGCGCTGGAACGCCAAGAAGATCCGGCGGTTCCTCGACGACCCGAAGGCCTCCGCCGTGGCCGACGAGTTGTGGGCCGACGATCCGCAGGCGCTGGCCGACATCAAGAACGTGTTCGACGCATTGTCCCGCGCCGAGGGCAGCACGCGCGCCCGCGCACCGGGCACGTCGGGCACCGGGCAGGCGCTGTCGGGGAAGTTCGACCCCTCGATGTCCACCGCGTCGCTGGCCTCCCGCGCCCGGAGCGTCAACCGGGGCCAGCTCTCGCCGACGATCGCGATCGTGGACGTCGCCAGCACATGGCTGCGCAACAAGAGCAAGCAGGTCCAAGCGCGGGCGATCGACGAACTGGCCGCGAAGGCGGTCAACGACCCGGAGTTCGCCGCCGCGCTGCTGGAGAAGCACAACCCGGCCACGGCAGCGGCGCGGGGCCGGATGCTGACGCAGAAATACGGGCTGCGCTGGCCGACGCTCGTGAACAATCTTGAGGACGACGAAGACGACGAAGACGACGACCCGCTCCTGAACGCCATTCGACGCAAATGAGAACTCCGAACTAGCGCGCCGTTTCTGAGCATTGGGTGCCAAGCGTTAGGAGCGGCGCATTGACGGCATTATGGGGCGGGCTCACCGAATATGTTTTTTCACCGAAGCCCCTAGATTGTCGCGCACCTTCCGAAGAAGCCGAGCCGTCCGCTCTGGCGCGTCGCTCCCGCCCTTTGACCACTGCGCCGCTGCGCCGCCTTTTCTGCCACGCGCACAGCATCCGCCCCCATGCTGGGCGATCAGGGCGCGGGCCTTCTTGGTCAATCTCAGATTGTGGGATGGTGTGGAGCAGGGCGCGGAGGCGATACACTACATCCAAAGTTCGTTCTCTAACCAGTCATTAGGGAATCCTGCGGAAGCCAAACTCAGTCTAGGAGAGGAAGGGAAAGTTGCTATGTGGCTCACAAAGCGATCCTTCCAAGACGTTCTCGGGTTTGCGGCGATAAGCATGTAACGACAGACGCAAGAGATAGAATATAGCCTTTTCCCGGCATGGTCGCGCGCCGTCAGGTGAGAAAGCTCCTTAGGGATGCCCCTCCCCGAAATTTTTGGTTGGTTGACTAGTGGCTTGTTCCAGAGCCGAGAGTGATGGGCGCAAACATTTCTAGTGAAGGCGAGGGACCGCGCCCATGAGCGAAGAAAGTTAGGCTTTACAGAACCATAGCTGGAACCTATTTGTGCAAGATGAGTGTTTCTCATGCCTGAAAGAAGATATGACAAGGGCCCGAAGTCCAGCAACTCAACAGCAATCCAAACTGGCATGTCATCGTTGGGGTATTTTGTGCGGAAATGTTCTGCAAACCTGTCCTTTGATACTCCAGCGCGCTGGTCTAGCCTAGCAAGCCATTCACGGTGCAAAGTCACGCCGCCCCTCTGTCGAGGCTTCGCAAATGATGGGCCTAGATGCTCAAGATCCCTGTGCGCTTTCGGACCGTGCTGACCCAAAGTAAGTGCTATTTCTGTTCTAAGCGAAACTTCAAGCCGCTCCAAAGCATCGAGCATAATCAGGCGCAAGCGCCCGTCGAAGGTGTACAGATCAGTAGCTTCTTTGAAGGTCGTTCCGGCGACGAAAGTGTCTAGCGCCTCACCGCTTGCGGCTCGCGCCCTCATTGGGTGCCAGTATGCACTCAGGCGATAGTAGCCGATACGTTGAAGGTACTCCGACGCCTTCGCTTCGTCCTCAATTACCATGCCGCGAGAACGAAGAAGTTTGATCTGCTCTGGCACAGGCAGATAAGGCTTATCATACATGAAAAAGGCCATCCCTTGTGACGAAGCAACAGAGGGGACAGCCGTATTGATGTCTTACATGATTCATCATGACGCCACTGGCAACATTAAAATGTAGATCGTGATAAATGTTACGTTAAAAATCCTTGAAACAACATGGCGCGAAAGCGCTAGAACTGTGTTTTTTCATACTTAAAATCAATAACTTCCAGGCATTGAAATAAAAAAACCGCGCTGAACCCGCCACGACTTATCTTGTTCGCCACGCCGCCCGCGCTCATTTCGACACCTATGTCAGCGAGCCGCTCGGCAAGCTGCTCTGTTGAGACACCCTGCTGACGCATGGCATCACGCAGAAAAGCCTTGGCGCGCCCCTCGAACATCTTGTTGACCGGCGCGTCCTTCCTAGCGGTCGGTTTTGGCGGGTCTGGACGTTCCGTCTTGCTCATCACGTTCATGGCGAACCTCAAAAATCACCGGATATGGTGATAATATACGTTGACGGGCCGCTTGTCCAATGCGATAAGGGTATAACCATATAAGGTGATATTCGATGGCCCAGCATTTCCTTCGCTCCCCCGCCGCAAAGACCCTCTCGCTGGTCGAGATCATGCGCGTGTCCGGCGCGCGAGGCGTTCCAAAGCCTCCGTTGGGCAGAGAATGAGGGCGAGCCGTTTTGCCCCGAGTGTGGCTGTGTCGAGCACTACGACCTCAAGACGCGCCCCGTTTGGAAGTGCAAGAGCTGTGGTAAGCAGTTCAGCGCCACCAGTGGCAGCACCTTTCACAGCCGCGAGCTTGCTCTGCGCGACATTCTCCCGGCCATCGCGGTCATTAACGGAGCGAAGGGCTACAGTGCTTTGCAACTCTCCCGTGACTTTGAGTCGATTACAAGACTTCATTCGTCTTGCTGCACAAAGTGCGTGAGGCAATAGGGGCTGCTCGCGAGGATGGCGCGCTGGGTGGTGACGTTGAGGTGGACGACGCGTCAGGGTTGTTATCTCAGCCCGCGAGCGCGGCGCGCGCACCGTCACGCGCGTAGATCGACCGAAGCCGCGGGCGTTGCAGTGGTTCACGAGACCGTCGAGCGCGGCGCTACCGTTCATGCTGACGAAGCTTCTTATTGGGACAAGCTGGCAGCGCACTTCCTAATAAAGCGTATCAGCCACAAGGAAATCTACTCTAAGGATGGAGCCTGCACCAACCAAGCAGAGAGCTTCTTTGGCCGCCTCCGTCGCGCTGAGATTGGCACCCATCACCACATCGCAGGCCGCTACCTGCATGCTTACGCTGCTGAAATGGCATGGCGTGAAGATAACAACCGTCTGCCAAACGGCCATCAGTTCATCATTGCTGCTGGCGCGACTGCTGTCTCCGGGAAGTCGGAGCGCATGTGCGGTTACTGGCTGCGCCGGAAGTAAACGCCCCAAGAAGGTCGCTCCCAGTGCCCCGCCACGCTTGAAGCACAAATGCTGCAATACGCGAGCAAACGGGAAGCGGAGCTTAAGCGCAGAAAGGTCAGTGCGAAATTCGCATCACGCTACTGGCAAGAGCCGAGCCTGAATTAAATCGAGGATGCATCAGAACTTTTAGCGAACCCTGATGCAGTCTCCTTGCGCGCGAAATCCTCATATGGTAAACACGAAGAAACCCGCCACCATTTCTGGTAGCGGGCGATTCGGAGCCTAGGTTTGCAGACCTATGACGGCTCAAACAATGTGAGGCCATGATGGCGGAATCCGTCCAATATGTCAAGGACGTTGCAGAGTTTCTGCGCGTTGCTGGTGAGAAAGATGCAAATTCGGAAAGAGGTCAGCGATTGATCTCTTATGCGGATGTGGTGGACTCTGCCGCAGCAGAAATTTCTAGGCTTCGCAGCCTTACCTCGGCCTTGCCCCCTGACCTGGGCGACATCCACGATCTCCCCCAAGAGCTGATTGACGAGTTGTCTGCGGCCAAGACCGACGAACTGGAAGACCAGCTCGTTACGGTTATCAACTCGTACGGCGGAGAAGCCTCGCTCGATCAGATCCTTGTTGGCCTGTATCGCAAGTTCAAGGCCATGCAGAAGCGACGGTTCATCCAGAACAAGCTGTATCGCATGGAGGCCGTGTGGAGCGTCGATGGCAAGAAGGGGTTCTACACGACCCAGAAGCCCGAAGACCCGCAGGATAGCGAAGGATATAGGGCTTCCGAAGGATACTCGTCTCAGAGCGGCTACGGCGAGCCTGACGACGAAACACAGATTCCGTTCTAACGGGATGTCTCGGAACAGTCCAAAGGAGGTTACGAAGATGGGACGAATATAGAGGGGTCCACCTAGGTAAGCGTTGGCGCGCTATCCTAGGTGGGGAAAATCCGGGCCGGGGCATTCGCCTCGGCCTACCTCAAATTGACCGAATTTCGGACAACGTACATCTGACATTTGCGCCTTTGAGGGGCGCGGGTCAAGTCTGACGTTCGGTCGCTGCATCACAGGAGTAAAATGATGCACGATCCTAAGCTGACAGCGGACATGGTTCCGATCATCAAACTTGCCCGCCTTCTGGGCTTTCCGTACTCGTGGATTTCCGCCTATTTCAACGGGCTGAACTTCGGTCGCATCGCAGATGTGGTGAAGGGCCGCAGGTTCACGGAAATCCCGCCCGCAGAAGACCTCCCGAGGGACTTCCCCAAGCGGCGATAAGATGAGAGGGCGGCTCACAGGCCGCCCTCTTTCACTTTCCAAAGCTTGTACGGCCCAAACTCCCCCGTGATCCGTCGTCCATCCCTGATCCTCGATCAACCCCTGCCTGACGCAATCCTTGATACAGGCCTCGATGCACTTGCATAGCGTTGCAAGCGTGGCGTCGTCGGCAGTAAGGCCGCGCTCATGGCGCCACGCCTCAGTGATTTGGCGAGACGTGAGCGGGCCGCCAGCCTCTCGAAGAGTATTCAGGACGAAGCGCTTGACGCTGCCCTTCTTCGCCCGGTGCTTCGTAACGTATTCCTTTATGGCGTAAGTGTCCGCGTGTGGATCAAACAGCCTTATGGCGGCGTCCAGGTGGTCTATGTCCACCGTCAGCTTCTTGATCTCAGCTTGGTATCGGTCACGAAGCGCGGATAGCTCAGCGTGCTTCGCGACAAGGCCCGCAACCGTGTTCGGGCGTTCTTACTCTGGCTCGTTTTTCGTGTCGCCAGAACACATAACCATTTCAAGTTATTCAACTAACCATACTTAATGAGTTTGCTAATGCCGCGCATTTTCAGTTCAGAGACCCCATTTCTGTAAGGTTTGCTCGCACCCACTAGGATCAGCTTGTATCCGCAGAACCGCTTGGCGACTAAGGCCTACCAGCCGCGAGATTTCGGACGTTCCGAGCCCCTGTTCTGACGCGACGCCCACTTGATCGAATTGCTCGCGGGTATAGCTCGGTTTTCTGCCTCTAAATTTTGTTCCTGCAAAATCCTGCGCTTTGGCGTGGGCTATTCCTGCGCGCCGCGCTTCCTTTGTTGCCTCGGCTTGGGCTTGGGACAGGGCTGCCATAAACCCGATAAGGGCGTCTCGAACCGCTCTCTGCATCGGATCTTGCGTTGAGCCATCGAACACCATCCCATTGATGATTGTCCGCACGACGACCCCGCGCCGCATGAAAGCACGAATGTTGTCGCTGACGTCTTCATAGTCGCGGCCAAGACGATCAACCCAGCGGACGAGCAGCGTATCGCCGGATCGAAGCATGTCGAACAAGCGTCGGCCCTGTGGCCGTTCTGCGAGCCGGGTGGTGACACCTGAGACGCCCTGGTCGGTGACAACGTCATCAACAAGATACCCTGCGTTCTCTGCTTGAGTTAGCTGGTGCGCAGCGGTCTGATCTTTTGTTGAGACCCGTGCATATAGAATGGTTTTCATTTGCATCCTCATCCAGCGGGCGACTGAGCGTTACGCCACGCCGCGCATACCGCGGCATGAGCCCGCGTTCGTATTGCAGGAGCCGTACCGTGCAGCGCTAGCACTTCCAACTCGTCAGCAGCCTCCCAAGCTGCGGTCGCATCCTGCGCGCGGCAAGCGGAGGCCAGCTGCGAAGCAAGGCCAAAGTAGCGAGTTAATTCTGAGGTTGCAGGCATTCTGTTCTTCCTTGTTGTCCGCTGTCTATATGTCCATATAAATGCATGTCCGTATACTGATGTCAATGACAACGGACATCCAGTACGACACTTTCGACTCGTCCACTGAGGTATACCCTAGCGGACACACTGCGGACGGGTGACTGCCCGGCACCCGCCCCCTGGGGGCAGTCCGCGCCGCCTACAAAAGCCGGCATCCCTTGGCGCTAGAAATTTGCTGGCAGGTCAAACTTTTTCGGCACGCTCCTAAGTTTTGCACAACCTAGTCACAGCCTATCCCGAAGACATAGACGCCCACTGCCGTCACAGTGGGCTGTGAGAGGGGATGCAAATGTTTCATGCAAAAAGCGCCTGTGCCGCGAAACCTAAGAACGACAGCGATTTCTACGCAGCGTGCGTAAGCGATGAATTTGAAAGGGCCACTAGCAGCCTGGAGGCGGCCTATCACCTATCGAATGGGCTCTATTCGCTACAACTTCATGCGGTGCGCAGTGCGCCAAATCTTTCGATCGGATCGACCAATCGCCTACTGCACCTTTGCGGCAGGTTGCCGTACGCCGTAGCGGGCTTAATTACCGATGAGGCGCGGCTTGGCTTCGCTATGGAAGGGGTCGCGGGTGTGGATACTCTCATCCGCTTCTGGGGAGAGCCGCTTGCGGTTCGGCAGCATTGGTCTCAGAGCCGTATTTACGCTGCGGGTCTGTCCGTGCGCTGGCTACGGAATGAATGCCACAATATCTCGCTACTGCGCGAGCTCGCGCACCGCTCCGCCAAGAGGAAATGTGCCTGATAATAGCCGGGGCCCACTAGCGCATAGGCAGCACCCCGCTCGGCAGCTAACCTTGGCGGGTTGACGGGGCGCCCGGCGGAAAGCGCGCGGAATAACTCCCGTGGCGCTAGCCGTAGTGAGGTCCGTCAACCTCGACGTTCTCATACGTCCTACCGTCGGTAGTGAATACCAGGTCGAACCGTTTGAAAAACGAGAATAGCTTGTCGAAGGGCAAGTTCACTTCAATTGCGCGGATTGCCACGTCCGGGTCACCGAAAGCGCCAGTCTGCAGGTAGACTACCACGCCACCACTAATATTTTGACCGGGGTTCTCGTAAAACGAGATACGGCACCCGACCACAATCTCGTCGGGTCGCGCCAAACCCAAATCTTCAAGAAAATCTTTCAGGGACCTATCGTCCGCGCGATCGGCGGCTACGGTGCCGCGATAGTCATTGTACTGAACCTGCGCTGCACGAATGGGCATGGGAAAAATCCTAACTGGTAAGTTGCACCACCCAAAGACAGCACCTTTCCAGTGAGCGGGAAAGAAAAAATAAACTAAAGAAAGAAGTATTTTGGCCGGGAGCGATCTCGGGCACCCCTACGCCGGCGACTGTGAGCCGCGCGGCTAGCTGGCGCCGCCTACGGTAGCGAGAAGCTCAGCTGGCACTACCCAAGGCCCATTCCAATCTTCTTCCCGCCAAGCCAGATCACGGCGGCGCTGCAGTAACTGCTCCGCTCTCGATTGGAGCGAAGGGAAAAGAAGGCAGGCGACGTCTGATAGACGACAGCCTTCGCCGTGCGCTTCGAACAGACCAACGTTGCTCAGCGCTGTGGCCGCTTCCTGAAATGCTAAGAAGTCAGCAGTTGGGGTGTCGAGCCGCTGCTCTAACAGCGCATAGGCGTAGCGGGCCAGAGAGTGGGCCCCCTCGTGAGCATCAGCGCAGAGGTCTCGTTTCGCTATCCCGTTTTCTGCCCAATCCCGAGGATCGGGAAGCCACTCGTCCATCAGCACCAACAAGTCAGTCGGGCACTCCGCTACAGAAGCGTCCAGCACGATCGAGCGGAAACGACAGACCTCGTTAAACACAACGGACGGATTAGCAGACCACCAGCGGTCGCTGATCGTTGTTGCAACCAACGTCACACCGGCGTCTCCCAAGACCCGCAATGGAACCACGATATTTTGCCAATGGCGCGCGAGCGTGGCGAGACCATCGAGGCCTTCATATCTGGCGTTTGATTGAACTAGGGTTTCCTCGGGCACCGGGGAGAACGCGGCATGCATACAGTTCCGTGTCTGCGCCTTCACACGTGCTCGCCAACTCTTAAGTAAAACTTCACTACCGGACCGCTGAAACATCACAAACACCCTCAACTTTTAAGAAAGAGGGTAGCACGGATTTGCCTGTCGGACCCTACGCAATTTTTGCGGGCTATACGGCCCGCGTCCAACCGCCCTAGAGTCGCGTGATGCTGCCCCGGTGCTGCCCAGTGAACTGCGCCCGTAGTGCCCGCCTCAAGAGGAAGGCAACCAACCGACTGAATTTTCTTGGATTTATTGGTCGGAGTGAGAGGATTCGAACCTCCGACCCCTGCCTCCCGAAGACAGTGCTCTACCAAGCTGAGCTACACTCCGACCGTGAGGCGGGGAGTTACAGCGCATGTTCGGGTTTGGCAAGGGGGGATTGCCCGTGCCGCTGAAATTCGGGCGCGCGTCCAGCCCTACTCTGCGGGCGGCGAAAGCGGCGCCGCGGCCCCCTCTCCGCGCGGGGTGCGGCGGCGTTGGGACAGTCGCTGCATGACGCTGACGCGGGGTGCCCCCATTGGCACCCCGAACCGGCTGCGGCTGCGCAGAACCGGCGTGCCGGAGCCGGATTTGCGATCCTCGCGGAACACGATGTAAAGCCCGGACGCAATGATGATGACCGCGCCAATGGCGGTGTTCATGTTCGGGATTTCATCGAACAGCAGCACACCAAACAGCGTGGCCCAGATGATCTGACTGTATTGCATCGGGGCGACGATCACCGCGCTGCCCAGCCGGTAGGCCGCGATCTGCAACAGCGTGCCGCCAAAGCTCAGCAAAGCCATAAGCCCGAACCCGCCTAGTTCCGTCAGCTGCACGGGTTTGTAGACGAAAGGCAGGAAGCACGCCATGACCACGAAATTCGCGACCATCGGATAAAGCAGCAGCACCGCCGCACGCTCATCCTGCCCGATCTTGCGCACGATCACCGCCGCCGTGGCCCCCGTAGCCGCCCCGATCACGGCCGCTAGATGGCCAAGGGTCAGCTCCGTATCGCCCGGTTGCAACACCACGATCACGCCGATCAGCCCCACAATGACCGCCAAGCCACGGCGCCAACCGACCTTCTCGCCCAGCACGGGTATCGCCAGCATCGTAATGAGCAGCGGCATCGAAAACAGGATGGCATAGGTTTCCGCCAGCGGCAGGGTGGAGAAGGCGTAGAACACGCAAAGACCGGTTATCACCGCCATCGCGGTGCGCAGCGCCGACCAATAGGGATGCTTGGGCCGCAGATTGCCGTCGGTCCGGTCCCGCATCAGCATCACGGTCACGATGGGAAAGCCGAACAGCACGGAAAAGAAAACGATCTGAAACGGCTCGAACCGCGCCCCGAGAATTTTCACCACCACATCGTGGGAGGCAAACACAGCAAAGGCGGCAAGCCCGGCCAGAGCGCCGCGACCGTTGGAGGCAGGGTGTCCGGGCATAAGGCGTCCTTTACAGGGGGTGGTGTCGCAGCGGGCAGGCCCGGCGCAGACAGCAATGCCGGGACAGGCCAGCTGCCCGCACTCTCGTCAGATCAGCTGCCCCATGACATACTGCGCTCATTCAGACGTGCAATCGCTTTACCGCAAGTTTCCTTCAATCCTCGTGGAGTTTCCGCCATGACATTGACGTATAATGAAAATGATCGTGAACATTTCGGCATCGTTCAGACTTTAGGCCATCTATTGGGCAGGATCGATGCCGGGGTCGTGCATCGCAACGACCAAAGCCATTCGTATTACAAGGGCATCGAACTGCTAAAGCTGTATCCCGGCAGCAAAGGGCGCGGCCAATATTTCCTGAAGGCCGATTGCACCGGCGCAGGTCAGACGGCCCATGGTCGCAGCCGGAACCGCGTGGTGGTGAAGATGGGGCAGGACAACCGGCCCGTCGCGGGCGAAGGGTGGTTTTGGCGTCACGACGACCGGGTGCTGAAGCTCGGCCCGAATTTCTTTCAGCGGGCCGCCGTGCCGCGCGCCTTCATGGCCAAGTTGCTGGACAAGACCGCCGCCTGAGGCTCGTCGCGCAGCCCTTCGAACGACAACGGGCGGCACCGTTGCCGATGCCGCCCGTCTATGCGTCGTGGCTGCGAGGCTTACGCGGAAAGCGCTGCCAGAACCGCGTCGCCCATCTCAGACGTGCTGACCGGTGTGCCGCCTTCGGGGCCCATCAGATCGGCGGTGCGCAGACCGTCGGCCAGCACCTTCTCCACCGCGCGCTCCAGCCGGGTGGCGTCTTCGCCCATGTCGAAGGAATAGCGCAGCGCCATCGCAAAGCTCAGGATGCAAGCGATCGGGTTTGCCTTGCCCTGACCGGCGATATCGGGGGCGGAGCCATGCACCGGCTCATACAGCGCCTTGGGCCGGCCATTCGCCATCGGCGCACCGAGAGAGGCGGAGGGCAGCATGCCCAGCGAGCCGGTCAGCATTGCGGCGGCATCCGAGAGCAGGTCGCCGAACAGGTTATCGGTGACGATCACGTCGAACTGCTTGGGCCAGCGGCACAGCTGCATGGCGCCTGCATCGGCATACATGTGGCTCAGTTCCACATCGGGATAATCCTCGTCATGCACCTTCTGGACGACCTCGCGCCACAGAATGCCGGATTCCATCACGTTGGCCTTCTCCATCGAGCAGACCTTGTTGCCGCGGCGGCGAGCCAGTTCAAAGGCGGAGCGCGCCACGCGGTCGATTTCGCTTTCGGTATAGCGCTGGGTGTTGATGCCGACGCGCTCGTTACCTTCGTGGATGATGCCGCGTGGCTCGCCGAAATAGATGCCGCTGGTCAGTTCGCGCACGATCATGATGTCGAGCCCGGCAACCACGTCTTTCTTCAGCGAGGAGAAATCCGCCAGCGCATCGAAACACTGCGCCGGGCGCAGGTTGGCATAAAGGTCCATCTCCTTGCGCAGGCGCAGCAGGCCGCGCTCCGGCTTCACCGAGAAGTCGAGATCGTCGTATTTCGGGCCGCCGACAGCCCCCAGCAGAACGGCGTCCACCTCCTGCGCGCGGGCCATCGTGTCGTCATGCAGCGGGGTGCCGTGCTTGTCATAAGCGGCGCCGCCGACCAGATCCTCGGACACGTCAAAGGTGGTGCCCTGCGTGCCGAACCAATCGATGATCTTGCGAACCTCGGCCATCACTTCGGGGCCGATACCGTCGCCGGGCAGGATCAGAATGGAGGGATTGGACATGGGGCTGCGCTCCTCGCAATAAATGGTCGGGAACGGGCTATAGCGCAGCAGCCGCAGGGTCAAGCTGGGCAGGCTTAGCGCAGTGGTGGGGGCAGTTCGATTTCGATCCAGACGGGTCGGTGCGTCGAGGCGCGCGCCGCGACATCCGCCCCCGCCCCTGACCCCGTCGCGCCTGATCCCGTCGCGCCGGGCACATCCACCAGCACGCCACTATTCACCACCGTGATGCCACGTTCCGGCAGCACATAATCCACCCGCAACCCGCCGGGTCCGCCCTCGGCCTGCGGGCGCCAGAATGCGGTATCCTGCGCAGCCGGTCCGACATGGCTGGGATCCTCCGCCACGGGGGTCGGCGCCGCAGGGCCGGTATCCTGCCACAGCGGACCTGCCAGCAGATCCGCGATCACCTGTCGCCGCCCCTCCCCGTCATAGGGATCGAGATTGGCATTGCCCAGCAGCACGCGGGGCGCGGGTGGGGGCGGCTGGTCCAGAGCGCCGCGCAACAGCGCATCCCATAGGCGGATTTCATCGGCATTACGCATGCCATTGGCATCCTCCGGCCCGTCGAATACCGGCGGCGTCGCGGCGAAAGCCAGCAGGGTGATCCGCCCCTTGGGGGTCCGCACGGGAATGGCATAATGCCCGGAACTCGACAGCCGCTGCACCGCCTGTGCCGCATCGGACGGAAACGCCTGCCCGTCTTTTTGAGGCATCTCAGCCCCCGGCAGGTCACGCCACAGCAGCGAGCTCATATCGATCAGCCCCGCCGGATCGACCGGATAGCGGCTGAGCAGCGCGATGCCGCCCGCGCCGGTGAACCGGCCCCAGCCCTGCGCATCGCCCGGCCCGCCGCTGCGCCCGTCCCCGTCAAGGTCCAGCCCGGTTTCGACCCCGCGATTTCCCGCCAAAGGCACCAGGTGCGGATAGTGCACCCCACGCGCGGCCAAGGCCTCCGCAAGGGCCCGAAGGCTCGCGCCCTGCTGGTCCTGATCCATCCCGGTCAGCAGCAAAATATCGGCCCTCAGCGCCGCGATCATCGCAATGGCGGCTGTGGCTTGGTCTTCGGCAAGGGTGATATCGCGCAGAAGCAGGCCCGGCCCATCGCGCCGCAGACCGGCATCATAGGTCGCGATGCGCAGCGGCTCGGCCATGGCCCCCAACGGCATGAGGATAATGATTAGCGCAGAAAGCGCCTCGGCCCGCCGCCGCGTCAGCGCAGCGCTCAGGTGGCGGCGAATCCCACCTCGGCGGCAGGCAGGCTCTGGCGTCGCTTGGCCGCGATCATCGCCGCGACGCGCCGCATCGCCATGCCGCGCATGAACAAAGAGCAGGGAAGAAACGCCCATGCCGATACCGACCAGATCAAAGTGTGGTAATTCGAAAATTCCCACGGCGAAAACAGCAGCGCCGCGCAGATCGCGATGCCCGGCACTATGAATGGCAGCAAAAATCCTAAGATGATGTTAACCGTCGCATCCCGGTTCAGCCGCGCGACGACATCTCCGCCGGTGGTGGGATCGAATGTGGGCAAATTGATCCAGACGTTGAACGCCTGCATGTGATTGGGCCAGCCCACCACCCGCAGCGCCAAGGCAAAAATCATGAGCGTCAGCAGCGCCACGGCATAGGCCAGACCCGCCCCTGCGCGCACCAGATCGGCCACGGCGGATTGCGGCCCGTCCGGCAAGTTGTCGACCATCAGCCGCACCGGCGAAAACGGGAAATCGATCGCCTCGCCCACGCCGCGCCCGAATGCCTCGACCACCAGCGTCAGCCCCGATGGCGCGACACCGTTCACACAGAGCACGGTGATCAGGAACACGCTGGCAAACAGCGACAGGAACCGAATGCGGTTGAAGGGCGGCGCGTCGCGAAATTCGATAAGCGACGGATACGCGGCCGTATATTCGAAAATCGTCAGGCCAAAGCCGAACAGCGCGATCAGCGCCACGATTTCCGTGCCATCGCCGGTAATGCCCGGCAGCATCAAGGATGGCGTGGCGATCAGAAGCGCGACGAATCCCGCACGCACCAAGGCTCCGATGAGTCTCGTGAACACTGCCCCAACTCTCCTGCACCGGCCGCACTCGATACATCGTCGAGCTGCTTTTCCAGTGCTTTTGCGCCAATTCCGGCGGATTGCCTCAAGTTTGCCCAAATTTTGCCTAAATTACGCAAGCCAACAACAGCGGCCTAAGGTTAACAGCCAGAATACGGCATTTTCGGGGGGGAAGTGGTGCCAGTTTACATCATTCGAGCGGCGGAAATGTGGCAAACGCCTACGCACCGGGCCGAGAACCCAAGCATGGCACCATGTCGATTTTGCACCCAGAGCAGCCGCACAGCCCCCCTGAGCGCTGCAGCGGGCGCTCGTTCGAAAACGAAAACGGGCCCCGAAGGGCCCGCCTGATAATCCATCGGCCAAAGCGGCCTATCCGCACATCACACCCACGGGCGGGAGCTTGCAGCGCATTCCTCAAAGGTCTTAATCGCCGCTGCCTTTTTCAGCGTCAGCGCGATATCGTCGAGCCCGTTGAGCAGGCAATGCTTGCGGAAGCTGTCGAGTTCAAAGGTGAACACTTCGCCGTCGGAGGTGGTCACGGTCTGGGCTTCCAGATCGATTTCCATACGGGCGTTTGCGCCCTTCTCCGCATCCTTCATCAGCACATCCACGGCCTCCTGCGGAAGCGCGATGGGCAGAATGCCGTTCTTGAAGCAGTTGTTATAGAAAATGTCGGCAAAGCTGGGTGCGATGACACAGCGGATGCCGAAATCCTTGATCGCCCACGGTGCGTGCTCCCGCGAGGAGCCGCAGCCGAAGTTATCGCCCGACACCAGCACTTCGGCCTCGCGGTAGGCGGGTTTGTTCAGCACGAAATCGGGGTTCTCGGACCCGTCATCGTTATAGCGCATCTCATCAAACAGGTTCACGCCCAGACCCGAGCGTTTGATTGTTTTCAGGAACTGCTTGGGGATGATCATGTCGGTATCGACATTGATCAGCGGCAGCGGGGCGGCAATGCCGGTCAGTTTCTCGAACTTGTCCATCTGGACCTCCGTTCCCCCCGAAGGGGTAAATCTGGCGCTCCCCTCAGCGGGGAGCATCTGGCAGGACCGGTCCACACGCCATAGCGCGCGGACCGGCGGCTGGATCACATCACGTCGCGAATGTCGGTCAGGTGACCGGTGATCGCGGCGGCGGCGGCCATGGCCGGGCTCATCAGGTGGGTGCGCCCGCCCTTGCCCTGCCGACCTTCGAAGTTCCGGTTCGAGGTCGCGGCACAGCGCTCGCCCGGGGCCAGCTGGTCAGGGTTCATCGCCAGACACATGGAGCAGCCCGCGAGCCGCCATTCAAAGCCAGCATCGATAAAGATCTGCGCCAGACCTTCCTCTTCCGCCTGCGCCCGGACCAGACCGGAGCCGGGCACGACCATCGCGCGCAGACCGTCCTTGACCTTCTTGCCTTTCAGCACGGCGGCGGCAGCGCGCAGATCCTCGATCCGGCCATTGGTGCAGGAACCGATGAACACGGTGTCGATCTTGATCTCGCTCAGCGGTGTGCCGGGAATCAGGCCCATATAGTCGAGCGACCGACGCGCGGCTTCGATCTTACCGCCTTTGAAGTCTTCGGCGGCAGGCACGGTTGCGGTGATCGGCAGCACATCCTCGGGCGACGTGCCCCAGGTGACGACCGGGGCGATATCTTCGCCGCGCAGGGTGACGACCTTGTCCCAATGCGCATCGTCATCGGAATAAAGCGTGTTCCACCAGTTCAGCGCGGCTTCCCACTGCGCACCCTTCGGCGCGTGGGGGCGGCCCTTCACATAATCGAACGTGGTCTGGTCCGGTGCGATCAGACCGGCGCGCGCGCCGCCTTCGATCGCCATGTTGCAGACGGTCATCCGGCCTTCCATCGACAGCGAGCGGATCGCTTCGCCGCAATATTCGATGACGTAGCCAGTGCCGCCGGCAGTGCCGGTTTCACCGATGACGGCGAGGGTGATGTCCTTGGAGGTCACGCCCGGCTGCAATTGGCCGGTGATTTCCACCTTCATGTTCTTGGACTTCTTCTGGATCAGAGTCTGGGTGGCCAGAACATGCTCCACCTCGGAGGTGCCGATGCCATGCGCCAGTGCGCCGAACGCGCCGTGGGTCGCGGTGTGGCTGTCGCCGCAAACGACGGTCATGCCGGGCAGCGTCCAGCCCTGTTCGGGACCGACGATGTGCACGATGCCCTGACGGATGTCCGACACGGGGTAGTAGTTCACACCGAATTCGGTGGCGTTCTTATCCAGCGCGTCGACCTGAATGCGGCTTTCTTCGTTGGTGATGCCGTTCACCCGGTCCAGCGTCGTGGGCACGTTGTGATCCGGCACGGCGATGGTTTTGTCGGGCGCGTGCACCTTGCGGCCCGACATGCGCAGACCTTCAAAGGCCTGCGGGCTGGTCACCTCGTGAACCAGATGCCGGTCGATATAGAGCAGGCAGGTGCCGTCTTCGGCTTCGTGGGCGACATGGGCATCCCAGATTTTATCATAGAGTGTCTTCGGGGCGGTCATAGCGGTCCTCTCCCGTGGATTGTCTTTAGGAAATACTCGTAGCTCGGTGGTCGCGCCGCCTCATAGGCGGGCGAGCACCGTGTGCGTCGCGCCATAGAACCGCCAAGGCAGGCGGGAGCGGTCGTCCATGTCAAAAACCCGAGTCATGCCGCGCTATTTACGCTCTTGCCCCCTGTCGCACAAGGCTTTCGCGTCAGGTGCGTCACGCTTGCCGGATGGCAGGCAGGCTGTCATTGTGATCTTCCCGGCGCAGGAGAGCATGTGGAACAGGAACTTCAGGTCATCCTCGATCAAGCGTTGAACGCTTGGACCGTGCTTCGAGTGCAGGCTGAAAACCTGTTGTTACCGTCGCGACTGACCCAGATTGCGATCCTCGCAGTCTGCATGCTGGTCGCGTGGCTGCTGAAGCGGAAAACCTCGCCCAAGATGCGCGATTGGATGCATGGGCTGGAGGGGCTGCCGAAATGGCGGATGCGCGTCCTGCTCATTCTGCTGCACCGGCTGCATCTGATCTATTTCGTTCTGCTGGCATGGATCGCGACGGCGATGATGGCGCTGGCGACGACATTCCCATCCCGGCGCTACCTGCTGGAGCTGGGCGCCACCATTGCCACCGCTTGGCTGTTGGTCAGCCTTGCCGTGCGTCTGGTCCGCAATCCGTTCTTGCGACGCATCGTGACATGGGGCCTGTGGATCTATGTCACGCTCTACTATCTGGGCCTGATCGACGAAGTTTCGCTGTTTCTCGACAGCCTCGCGATCGAGTTTGGGGATTTCCGGCTCAGCACGCTGGCCGTGATCAAGGCGCTGGTGGTGACCGGCCTGCTGTTCACCGTCGCGCGGCTGCTGGCGCAGACCGGCTCCAACCGGCTGAAGGCGAACGAAGACATCTCGCCTTCGATGCGGGTGCTGACGGTCAAGATGCTGCAGGTGTTCCTCTATGCTGCGGCGTTCTTCATCGGGTTGAAGGCCGTTGGCTTCGATCTGACCGGGCTGGCGGTTCTGTCGGGCGCAATCGGCGTCGGGCTTGGCTTTGGCTTGCAGAAGGTCGTGTCGAACCTCGTGTCAGGCTTCATCATCCTGCTCGACAAATCGGTAAAGCCGGGAGACGTGATTTCGCTGGGCGATACGTTCGGCTGGATCAATTCGCTGGGCGCGCGCTACGTCTCGGTCGTCACCCGCGACGGTAAGGAATACCTGATCCCGAACGAGGATCTGATTACCTCGCAGGTGGTCAACTGGTCCCACTCCAATGATTTCGTCCGGCTCGATATCTATTTCGGCACCGCCTATGGTGACGATCCCCACGCCGTGCGCCGCATCGCCATCGAAGCGGCCAGCGGCGTGGACCGCGTGCTGTCGAGCCGGGCACCCGTTTGCCATATCGTGGGCTTCGGGGACAGTTCGGTGGATTACATCCTGCGGTTCTGGATCAAGGATCCGACCGCCGGTCTGACCAACATTCGCGGAAATGTGTTTTTGGCCCTGTGGGACGCCTTTCAGGCCAATGACATCTCCATCCCCTTCCCCCAGCGGGAGGTGCGCACGCTGCCCGGCTCGGAAATACGGGCGGTTACGGGCGCGGAGCAGGGCGAATGACGTGTCAGTCCACCCCATGCCGCAGTGCGGCATTCCGCTACGTTTCCGTGCATCCCTGCACATCCCCGACCGTTGAGAAGTCCCTTCGTCGATGTTACATTCCCTTATGAGCCCAGCGCCGGGGCACAGACGGCGCGCCACCAGGAGGACAATGTCCTGTCTCACATCACCGAAGCCGCCACGGATCCGGCGGCGGGAGTCGCTCCGATGACCGGCGCGGCTGAACCGCTCAGCAGCGAAGACCTGCTGTCGCAAATCCTGACCTCCCTCGAAGAGGACAAGGCCGAGGAGGTCGTGTCCATCGACCTGCGCGGCAAGTCCGAGATGGCCGATTACATGGTCGTCTGCTCGGGCCGGTCGACCCGTCAGGTCGCCGCCATCTCCGAGAAGCTGGTCGAGCGGCTGAAAACCGATCATGGCCGCCTGAGCAAGGTCGAAGGCAAGGAAGCCGGCGACTGGGTGCTGATCGACACCGGCGATATCATCGTCCACGTCTTCCGTCCGGAAGTGCGCGAGTTCTACCAGCTCGAAAAAATGTGGATGACCAGCCCCGGCGCGGCGCGGACCCCCGTCCAGCCCGGCTGATGCAACTTTCGATCGTTGCGATGGGCCGGCTCCGTTCGGGGCCGGAAAAGACGCTGATCGACGATTATCTCGACCGGGCGGGCAAAACCGGGCGGGCCTTCGGGCTCGGCCCCGCCCGCGTGATCGAGGTCGATGACCGCAAAACCCCCGACAAACCCAGCCAAGCCGCCGCCCTGCGCCGGGCCGTGCCCGAGGGCGCTGTGCTCGTCGCGATGGACGAGCGCGGCAAACGGCTGTCTTCCCCCGATTTCGCGGACCGGCTGGCCGGGTGGCGCGATCAGGGCCGAAGTTCCGTGGCCTGCGTGATCGGCGGTGCTGACGGGCTGGACCCCGCGCTTGTGGCCGACGCCGATTTCACCCTGTCCTTTGGCGCGATGGTCTGGCCGCATATGCTGGCTCGTGTGATGCTGGCCGAGCAACTGTATCGCGCCACCGCGATTGTGGCAGGCACGCCCTATCACCGGGTGTGACCGGCACCTGACCGGCCCGGCTTCGCCGATCCGGGTCCGCGCGGTTGATCTTGCTCCGGTCGAGGCCTAAGCATTCCGCAAAACCCGGAGGATTTCATGCCCGCAGACCGTCCCGCCCCCAAACCCGTCGTCCTGTGCATTCTCGATGGCTGGGGGATCGGTCCGGTTAAGGAGGGCAACGCCCCGCTGCTGGCTGACACGCCGAATTTTGATCGGCTGATGGCCGAATGCCCCAACGCGACGCTGACGACCTTTGGCCCTGACGTGGGCCTGCCGCGCGGACAAATGGGCAATTCCGAAGTGGGGCACACCAATATCGGTGCCGGGCGCGTGGTCGCGATGGATCTGGGCCAGATCGACCTTGCGATCGAGGATGGCTCATTTTTTGAGAATGCCGCGATCCACTCCTTTATCAGCACGCTGAAGCAGACCGGCGGCACCGCGCACCTGATGGGGGTCATTTCGGACGGGGGCGTGCATGGGCACATCACCCATGTGCTGGCCGCCGCGCGCATGATCGCCAAGGGCGGCGTTCCGGTGGTGATCCACGCCATCACCGACGGGCGCGACGTGGCCCCGAAATCCGCTGACCGCTTCATCCCCGATCTGTTGGCGCACCTGCCGCAAGGCGCGCGCGTGGGCACCGTCATCGGGCGGTATTTCGCGATGGACCGGGACAATCGCTGGGACCGGGTCGCGCAGGCCTATGCCGCCATCGTCCGGGCGGAGGGCGCCACCGCCCCCGATGCCACGGCTGCCGTCCGCGCGGCCTATGAGGCAGGGCAAAGCGACGAATTCATTCCCGCCACGGTCATCGCCGGCTATGCCGGGATCAAGGAGGGCGATGGCTTTTTCTGCCTCAACTTCCGCGCCGACCGCGCCCGCGAGATTCTGATGGCGCTCGGCGCCCCCGATTTCGACGGTTTCGACCGGGGCGCACGCCCGTCACTGTCGGCACGGCTGGGGATGGTGGATTACTCGACCGCCCATGACGGGTTCATGACCACCGCCTATCCCAAACAGGAAATTCGCAATACCTTGGGCGAGTGGGTCGCCAAGAAGGGCCTTCGGCAGTTCCGGCTGGCCGAGACGGAGAAATATCCGCATGTGACCTTCTTCCTCAACGGCGGCGTCGAAACCCCGGAGACCGGCGAAGACCGCTACATGCCGAAATCCCCTGCCGTGGCGACCTACGACCTGCAACCGGAAATGTCCTGCGCCGAAGTGACCGAGCGCTTCGTCGATGCGATCACAGCAGGATACGACCTGATCGTGGTGAACTACGCCAATCCCGATATGGTGGGCCATACCGGCGATCTGGAAGCGGCAAAGGCCGCCTGCGCCGCTGTCGATGCGGGACTGGGCCGGGTGCTCAGCGCTCTTGAGACCGCAGGCGGCGCGATGATCCTCACCGCAGACCACGGCAATTGCGAAACCATGATCGACCCTGAGACGGGCGGTCCGCATACCGCGCACACGCTGAACCCGGTGCCGGTGATCCTGATCGGCGGGCCTGCGGGCGCACGTCTGCGCGATGGCAAGCTCGGCGATCTCGCGCCGAGCCTGTTGCAGTTGATGGGGCTCGACACGCCGCCTGAAATGACCGGGGAAAGCCTGATTTCCGAATGATCCGCCGCGTCGCCCTCCTGCTTTGCCTGAGTTTCGCGCTGCCTGCGCTGGAGGCGCGGGCCCAAAGCGGCGCTGGCGGAGAGGCTGCGATGATGGCCGAACAAGCCGCCGCCGATCTGGCCGCCGCGGCGGAGGGTCTGGCCCGTGCCGACCGGGGCCGCGACCGGGTTGCCGCGCTGACCCAGGTGGTGCGCGCCTATGAGGACGGGCTGTCGGCCCTGCGCGAAGGCATCCGCAACGCCGTGATCCGCGAAGCCGCCCTGCGCACGGAACTGGACGCTCGCCGCAGCGAGATCGCGCAGCTTCTGGGCATCCTTGCCGCGATGGAACAAACCCCTGACGCCCTGCCCTTGCTGCACCCGTCCGGGGCGCTTGGCACGGCGCGGTCGGGGATGATCCTGTCGGAAATCGCGCCCGGACTACAGGCCCGCGCCACGGTCCTGAAAATCGAGCTGGAAGAACTGGCGCTGGTCGTGACCCTCCAGCAAAGCGCGGCGGAGTGGCTGGCCGAGGGGCTGGAAGGCATCCAGACCGCCCGCACCCGGCTCAGTCAGGCGATTGCCGACCGTGGCGATCTGCCGGACCCGGTGGCGACGGACGAGGCCGAAATGGCGCGTCTGCGCGATGATGCCGAAACGCTCGACGCCTTTGCCACCGGCATCGCCGAAAGCGACAACGCCCCCGCCAGCGTGCCGGTCACATTGCCTGATTTCAGCGCAGCGCGCGGCAGCCTGCCGCTGCCGGTCGCCGGGCGCGTGCTGCGACGGTATAACGAGACCGACGCCGCCGGGGTGGTGCGGCCCGGATTGGTGCTGGGCACGAGGCCGATGGCCTTGATCACCGCGCCCGTCGCCGCCACGGTGCGCTACGCGGGGCCCTTCCCCGACTACGGAAATGTGATGATCCTTGAGCCCGAAGCCGACAGTCTGGTGGTGCTTGGCGGAATGGATCAGGTTTATGCTCCGACCGGTTCGGTGCTCGCCGCAGGCGCGCCGATCGGCATGATGGGGGGCCCGGCGGAGGACAGCCGGACCGAAGAACCCGGTGGCGCCGCGCTGTCGGAAACGCTTTACTTGGAGATCAGGCAGGGCGGCAGCCCGGTGGACCCGGCTCCGTGGTTCTCAGTGACAAAGGACGGATGAGCAGATGAAGAAATTCGCGATGGCCGCAACCGGCGGCATCCTCGCAGGCGCGGTGGTCACCACGCAGATCGCGGGACCGCTGATCGCGCAGGAGGCCGAGCGCAACTCGACCGTTTATGAGCAGCTGGACCTCTTTGGCGACATCTTCGAGCGCATCCGCGCCGGCTATGTCGAAGATGTCGACGAGAAAGAACTGATCGAAGCCGCGATCAACGGCATGCTTACGTCGCTCGACCCGCATTCGTCCTATCTGTCGGCGGATGATGCCGACGACATGCGCGTGCAGACGCGCGGCGAATTCGGCGGTCTGGGCATCGAGGTCACGCAGGAAGAAGGCTTTGTGAAGGTCGTCTCACCGATGGACGGCACCCCGGCCTATGAGGCGGGCGTCGAAGCGGGCGATTTCATCACCCATGTCGATGGCGAAAGCGTGCTGGGCCTGACACTGGATGAGGCGGTCGACATGATGCGCGGTCCGGTCGGCTCTGAAATCGTTGTGACGCTGGTGCGCGAGGGGGTCGATGAGCCCTTCGACGTGACCATCATCCGCGACACGATCAAACTGACCGCCGTGCGCACCCGGACCGAAGGCGAAACCGTCGTGCTGCGGGTGACCACCTTCAACGACCAGACCTATCCCAACCTCGAAGAAGGGTTGAGCGAAGCGGTCGAAGAAGCCGGTGGCATCGACAACGTCAACGGCTTCGTGCTGGATCTGCGCAACAACCCCGGCGGTCTGCTGACGCAGGCGATCAAGGTGTCCGATGCGTTCCTTGAGGCGGGCGAAATCGTATCCACCCGTGGCCGCAGCGCCGAAGATGGCGAGCGCTTCAACGCCACCGATGGCGATCTGGCCGATGGCAAGCCGATGGTCGTGCTGATCAACGGTGGCTCCGCCTCCGCGTCCGAGATCGTCGCGGGTGCGCTTCAGGATCATCGCCGGGCCATCGTGATCGGCACCAAATCCTTTGGCAAAGGCTCCGTGCAGACGGTGATGCCGCTGCGCCAAAACGGCGCGATGCGGCTGACCACGGCGCGGTATTACACGCCCTCGGGCCGCTCGATCCAAGCGCTTGGCGTGTCCCCCGACATCGTCGTGGAACAGCCCCCCGTCGTCCCCGAAGAGGAACTGGCCGAGGACGAAACCCCCTCCATCGCGCGCCGGTCCCGTTCGGAATCGAGCCTGCGTGGCGCGCTCGACAATGACAGCCTGACCGAAGATGAGCGTGAGCAGATCATCAAGGAACAGGAAGCCGCCGAAGAGGCCGCGAAACTGCGCGTGGATGACTATCAGCTGGCCTATGCCATCGACATCCTGAAGGGCCTGAACGCCCTCGGCCCCAAGCCTGCAAGCGACACGCAGTAAGCCTGCGCCACCACGACTGACACCAGCGCGCCGCCTCTTATCCGGGCGGCGCGCTTTTTCATGACCTTCCCGCCCCTGCGCCATCGCGGTAGATCAGGGCTGCAACACTCAGAACCGGAGCCGCCGCATGTCCGATGACCTTCCCTACCGCCCTTGCGTCGGGGTGATGCTGGTAAATGCCGAAGGCCGCGTGTTTGTCGGTCAGCGCATCGACAGCGACGTGCCCGCCTGGCAGATGCCGCAGGGCGGTATCGACGCGGGCGAAGATCCCGCCACCGCCGCATTGCGCGAACTGGAAGAAGAAACCGGCATTCCGGCCACGATGGTCGAGCCGCTGGCCGAAACCGCAGGCTGGATCACCTATGACCTGCCGCCGCATCTGGTGGGAAAGGTCTGGAAAGGCCGGTATCGCGGTCAGGAACAGAAATGGGTTCTGCTGCGGTATCTGGGCCGCGACGATCAGGTGCGCATCGACACGGCGCATCCCGAATTTTCCGAATGGAAATGGATCGAGCCCGCAGACCTGCCGGCGCAGATCGTGCCGTTCAAGCGCGCAGTCTATGAGGCCGTGCTGGCGGAATTGGGCCCCAGCGTTCCGCGCTAGCCCGCCATCGGTTACGGCCGGGAATCGTCCATCAGGCGGCGCATTTCCGCTATGGCAGGCTCCAGCCCCCGGAAAATCGCCTCGCCGATCAGGAAATGCCCGATATTGAGCTCCATCACCTCCGGAAACGCGGCGACGGGCTGCACGGTGTCATAGGTCAGCCCGTGCCCGGCATGGACCTCCAGCCCCAGCCCGTGAGCATAGGTGGACATCGCGCGCAGACGCTCCAGTTCCGCATCGCGGTCGGCGATCCGGCCTTCGGCATGGGCATCGCAATAGGCCCCGGTGTGAAGCTCGATCACCGCGGCCCCGATCCGATGCGCCGCGTCGATCTGGCGTTGGTCCGCCGCGATAAAGATCGACACCCGGCACCCTGCCTCGCGTAGCGGCGCGATGAAATGAGCCAGCCGGTTTTCATCCTGCGCGACCTCCAGCCCGCCCTCGGTCGTGCGCTCCTCGCGTTTTTCCGGGACGATGCAGACCGCGTGCGGCTTATGGCGCAGGGCGATGGCCTGCATTTCGTCCGTCGCGGCCATCTCGAAGTTGAGCGGCACGCTCAGCACGTCCATCAGCCGGTCGATATCGCGGTCCGAGATATGACGCCGGTCCTCGCGCAGATGCGCGGTGATGCCATCCGCCCCGGAGGCCTGTGCCAACTCCGCCGCGCGGATCGGGTCCGGCGCCTCGCCCCCGCGCGCGTTCCGCACCGTGGCGACGTGGTCGATATTGACGCCGAGGCGCAGACGACCCAGCGGGGCAGAAGGAGGAAGGGCGGACATGGGCAGGCTCCGTTACGGCGATTCGGGCGCAGACTAGTCTCCGCCGCCGCAAAGGGGAACCTCGCCGCCGCAGCCATCATGCGGGGAAACATTTGACCCCGCTCAGGACTGGCGCTGACCGCTTTTCTTCTTCTGCCCAGCCTTGCGGCCCAGTTCGGCAATCTTCTTGGCCAACAGACCCTTACGCCGGTTCTGATAGGCCGCGATCAGCGGCATCGAGAAATAATAGGCCAGCAGCCCGGCGATGATACCGGGGATCAGCCCGCCGATCAGATAGGGCAGAAAGACGTCGCGATAGAAGATCGCCAACCCGCCCCAATGCGCATCGCGCGCGCTGAACAGCGCCATCAGGTTGTTTTGCAGATCCCGCGCCGCCCAGCCGAATTTCTGGAAGATCGTCCGATGATGTTCGGCCCGCCCGGTGCCGACCATCCAGCGCCCTAATTGCAGGCTGATCGTCGCGATCACGGGGAAGGTCAGCGGATTGCCAAAAAACGTCGCCAACAGCGCCGCAAGCCCGTTGCCGCGCATCAGCTTTGCGATGATGTAGGCGCTGACGAAATGCAGCCCGTAGAGCGGGGTGAAGCAGACAAAGACCCCCGCCGCGATCCCACGGGCAATGCGTTCGGGCCGGTCGGGCAACCGGCGGACCCGGTGTTTGACGTAGTGGAACGCCCGCGTCCAGCCGCCACGGGGATACACGGCCTCGCGCGCGATCCGAGCCCAGGAGCGTTTGTTCCGGCGTTTGAACACGGCGTAGACGCCCTTCCCGTTAGCCCGCGCGAAGTCTCCGCCCCGTGGTCAGGCGCGCTCCACCCGTCTGAATTCCCGCTCCCGATGCGCACCCTGCCGGATGCGGACGATATCGGCCACGTCGCTGTCGGCCTCCAATGCGGTCATCACCATGTGCAGATGCTCCACGTCGCGCAGCTCCACATCGGCGATGATGCGATAGAAGTCCGGTTTCCGATCCGCAAAATGCAGGTCCGAGATATTGGCTTTCTGCTCGCCGATCAGCGTGCAGATATGCCCCAGCACCCCGGCGTCGTTGCTGATCGTCAACTCCAGCGTCACGGGATAGATCGCCGGATGCAAGCCCCCGTGCCAATGAAGATCCACCCAGCGATCCGGCTGGTCTTCCATCTCCACCAAGGTAGGACAGTCGATGGCATGAACAACCACACCCTGCCCGCGATATGTGATGCCGACGATGCGCTCTCCGGGCACCGGCTGACAGCAACTGCCACGGGTGGGCGTCTGATCGGCAGACAGACCGATGACCGCACGATCGGCGGACACTTCGTCCCCCTTCTGCGCGGCGGCCAGTTCGGGATAAAGCGTGCCGACGACATCGCGCGCGGTGACCTGCGCGCTGCCCAGCCGGGCCAGCAATTCGTCGATGGTCTGCGCGCCCAGCCGGCGCGCGGCGGTGCGCAGGGCCTTGTCGGTGGCCTTCTTGCCGACATGCTCAAAGCCGACCCGCGCCAGTTCGCGGCCCAGCTTGATGTAGCGCTCGCGGTCTTCCTCGCGCAGCGACCGGCGGATCGCGGATTTCGCGCGCCCCGTCACCACGATGTCGAGCCATGTGGCCTGCGGACGCTGCCCTTCGGCGGTGATGATCTCCACCGATTGGCCGTTCTTCAGCCGGGTCCAGAGCGGGACACGCAGACCGTCGATCTTGGCGCCCACGCAACTGTCGCCGATGCGGGTGTGGATGCCATAGGCATAATCGAGAGGCGTCGCCCCGCGCGGCAGCTTGATCACGTCCCCCTTGGGCGTGAAGCAGAAGACCTGATCGGTATACATCTCAAGCTTCACATGCTCGAGGAACTCGTCGTGATCGGCCTCGTCGAAACGCTCGGTCAGGGTCTGAATCCATTTCGCCGGATCAACGGCAAACGGGTTCTCGGCGCGCACGCCATCCTTATAGGACCAATGCGCCGCCACCCCGGCTTCGGCGACCTCGTGCATCTGGCGGGTACGGATCTGCACCTCCACCTGTTTGCCGTCGCGGCCTGAAACGGTGGTCTGGATCGACCGGTAGCCGTTGGTCTTCGGCTGGGAAATATAGTCTTTGAACCGCCCCGGCACAGCGCGCCAGCGACCGTGGATCGCGCCCAGCACGCGGTAGCAATCCTCCTCGCTGTCGGTAATGACGCGGAAGCCGTAGATATCGGCAAGGCGGGAGAAGCCCTGCCCCTTTTCCTGCATCTTGCGCCAGATCGAGAACGGTTTTTTCGCGCGTCCGAACACTTCGGCCTCGATCCCGACCTTGTCGAGTTCCAGCCGGATGTCCTTGGTGATCTTATGGATCACGTCGCCGGTTTCGCGCTGCAACGTGATGAAGCGCCGGATGATCGACGACCGCCCTTCCGGATTCAGCACACGGAAGGCCAGATCCTCCAGCTCCTCGCGCATCCACTGCATGCCCATCCGGCCCGCCAGGGGCGCGAAAATGTCCATCGTCTCGCGGGATTTCTGGATCTGCTTTTCCATGCGCTGGAACTTGATCGTGCGCATGTTGTGTAGACGGTCCGCCAGCTTCACCAGAATGACCCGCAAATCGCGGGACATGGCGATGAACAGCTTGCGGAAATTCTCGGCCTGCTTGGTTTCGGTGGAGGACAGTTGCAGGTTGGTGAGCTTCGTCACCCCGTCGACCAGATCCGCCACATCCCGGCCAAAGCGCTGGGAAATCTCGCTATAGGAGGCCTTCGTATCCTCGATCGTGTCGTGCAGCAGCGCGGTCACGATGGTCGCATCATCCAGCCGCATCTCGGTCAGGATGGCGGCCACGGCGACAGGATGGGTGAAATAAGGTTCCCCCGAATGCCGCATCTGTCCTTCGTGCATCGCCTGCCCATAGGCATAGGCATCCCGGATCAGATCGGTATTCGTGCGCGGATTATACGCGACAACGAGGGCGACGAGATCTTCGACGTCGATCATGCGCCCTCGTCCTTCAGCGTCTTACTTGGGCTCCTGCGCTTCCATCAGGGCGCGCAGCAGTTTTTCCTCGGACATGTCGTCCTGCGCCGGTTTATCGGCGGATTCGGCACCGGCACCCATGAGCAGGGCCATCGAGTCCTCTTCGGGCTCGTCGACCTCGATCTGGGTCTGATGGCTCTCGATCATGCGCTCCCGCAGGGCGTCGGCCTGCTGGGTTTCCTCGGCAATCTCGCGCAGGGACACGACGGGGTTCTTGTCGTTGTCGCGATCCACGGTCAGTTGGCCACCGGAGGAAATTTCACGCGCCCGATGAGCGGCGAGCATCACCAGTTCGAACCGGTTCGGAACCTTGTCAACGCAGTCTTCAACCGTCACACGGGCCATTGGGTCACTCCAATACGGAAAATCGAACCACGACTACTAAGGGTCGAATCAGGGATTGACAAGGACTAGCCCTGATGATCCGCGGGGAAAAGCGGTGCAATTCCGGTCAAATGCTCGTGCGGGAGGGCATCCAGCATCGCCTGCGCGCTTGCCCCGGTCACCGGATGACGCCACTCCGGCGCGACATCCGCCAGCGGCACAAGCACAAATGCACGGTCCTGCACCCGCGGATGCGGCAGGATCAGCCGGTCGGGAGCCTGCACCCTTTGCTGTTCCAGCGGCAGATCACGCCACGCCTGCCAGCCTGCGCGATCGGGCCGCAATTCACCCTCATGGTCGATCAGGTCCAGATCGAGCGTGCGCGCGCCCCATCTGATCGTGCGATGCCGCCCGAACTCCGCCTCGATGCCGTGTAGCAGCGCCAAAAGCCCCTGTGCGTCATGGGCGGAGCGGACCTGCACAACCGCGTTCACGAAATTCTCGCCGATCCCCGGCGGAAACGCCGGTGTGCGGTAAAACCGGCTTTGGGCCACGATCTCCAGCCCCGCAGCGGTTAAAGCGGCCACGGCGCGGGTCACGGTTTCGAACGGCGAGCCGAAAGATGAGCTTGCATTGGACCCCAGCGCAATTAACGACAGGGAACCCGTTTGTGACTTTTCAGAGGGTTGCACCATCTTGTTCTGTCCCTATTTTCCCGCGAGCGCCGGTCATCATGACGGCAGTCGCCTCAACCACCCGCGAGGTTGTCGTCGCAGGCGCGTATATCGAAAGGATATTTGATGTTCTACAGAGACGAGCGGCTGGCGTTGTTCATAGACGGGTCGAATTTATATGCCGCGGCCAAGGCATTGGGGTTCGACATCGACTATAAACTGCTGCGGCAGGAGTTCATGCGCCGTGGCAAGCTGCTGCGCGCGTTCTACTACACGGCCCTGCTGGAGAACGATGAATATTCGCCGATCCGCCCGCTGGTCGACTGGCTGCACTACAACGGCTTCTCGATGGTGACGAAGCCTGCCAAGGAATACATCGACAGTCAGGGCCGCCGAAAGGTGAAGGGCAACATGGACATCGAACTGACGGTCGATGCGATGGAGCTTGCCCCCCATGTCGATCACGTCGTTCTGTTTTCGGGCGATGGCGATTTCCGCCCGCTGGTCGAAAGCCTGCAACGGTCGGGCGTGCGTGTGTCGGTCGTGTCCACCATCCGCTCGCAGCCGCCGATGATCGCGGACGAATTGCGGCGTCAGGCCGACAACTTCATCGAGTTGGATGAACTGAAAGAAGTGATCGGACGCCCGCCGCGTGATCCGCGCCCCGAGCCCGCAGGCGCCGACGAACTGTCCCGCGACTAGGCCCGGCGCGCCACGCGCCGCCCTACCCTCCCCCGAAACGAGAAAACGCCGGCAGATCCCCCTGCCGGCGTTTCGTGTCTCAGGCACCGACGGATCGGCGGATGAGCCAAATTCTAATCAGGCGACTTTCGTGCCGACTGCGGCACCTGCGTAATCGCGCTCCCCGACACGCACGACGATCTTGCCGTTGTCGAGTTGACGCACGAACGTTCCCTGAACGGAAACACAGGTCCCCACCGTGATAGTCCGAAGCATGTTCTGCCCTCCAGCTGCTGTCCTAACAGCATTCATATCGGGCGATTGTTGGTAAATCACGAACAAATATTAATCTCCGCGAGAAAATCAGGAGAAATTTTGTTCAAAAGGGTTCTTTTTTCGGAACCAGACGCCGCGGCGGGGCGTTCGGCCCAAACGTTTTCACTCAGGCGCGACCGCCTAGAGCCAATCCCGCAGCACCGGAATCAGCGGGATGTCGGCAGGCGGCATCGGATAATCGCGCAACTCTGCCGGACGCACCCACTTCAATGTTTGGCCTTCCTGCGACTGCGGCGTGCCCTGCCATTTGCGGCAGGCAAAGACCGGCATCATCAGATGGAAATCGTCGTAGCCGTGGCTGGCGAAGGTCAGCGGCGCAAGGCAGCTTTCCCAAGTGTCGATGCCCAGCTCTTCCTGCAACTCACGGATCAACGCCTGTTCCGGGGTCTCGCCCGGCTCGACCTTTCCACCGGGAAATTCCCACAGGCCCGCCATGGACTTGCCCTCCGGGCGCTGCGCAAGCAGCACCCGGCCATCGGCATCGATCAGCGCCACGGCTGAGACAAGGACCAGCTTCACGACCGGTAATCCGCATTGATCGCGATATATTGCGCGGTCAGATCGCAGGTCCACGCGGTAAACGCGCCCTCGCCCAGACCCAGATCGATGCCGACCCGCAGATCCTGCCCCTTCATGTAGGCAGCAGCGTCATCCTCGACATAATCGGGTGAGACCCAGCCCTTTTCAGCCACGAGGATATCGCCGAACCGGATCGACAGGCGGTCGCGGTCCGCCACCGCGCCGGACTTGCCCACGGCGGCCACGATACGGCCCCAGTTCGGATCCTCGCCAGCAAAGGCGGTCTTGACCAGCGGCGAATTGGCGACCGACATCGCGACGGCCTTGGCATCCGCGGCGCTTTGCGCGCCCGTCACCGCGATTTCGACGAACTTGGTCGCCCCCTCGCCGTCACGCACGACCTGTTGCGCCAGATCGGTCATCACCTGTTCCAGCCCGGCCTGAAACGCCTTGCCCTCGGCGCTGGCGGCATCGTGGATCTGCGGCACGCCTGCCGCCCCCGTCGCCGCCAGAATGAGCGAGTCGGAGGTCGACGTATCGCCATCGACGGTGATCGCGTTGAACGTCGTCTCGGTCAGTTGCGACAGCATCTGCTGCAAACAGGGCTGCGCAATATCGGCATCGGTAAAGATGTAGACCAGCATCGTCGCCATATCGGGCGCAATCATGCCGGAGCCTTTGGCGATGCCAGCAATCCGCACCGGGCCGCCGGGCAGATCGACCTGCACCTGCGATCCCTTGGCAAACGTGTCCGTGGTCATGATCGCCAGCGCGGCCTGTTCGATCCCTGTGGGCGACAGCGTGGCGGCAAGCGCGCCGATCGCGGCGGTGATCCGGTCCACGGGCAGCCGCTCCCCGATCACCCCGGTGGAGGCGGTATAGACCCGCGATTCCGGCACATCCACGGCACTGGCCACGGCGGCGCAGATCTCTGCCACGGCAGAGGCGCCGTTGGCCCCGGTAAAGGCATTGGCATTGCCGGAATTGACGAGGATCGCCGCCCCCGCACCGGGGGTCGCGGCCAATGCGAGCTTGGCCTCGCAGTCCAGCACCGGCGCCGCGCGGGTGGCGGAGCGGGTGAAAACCCCGGCGACCGAAGTGCCGGGCGCGAGCCGGACCAACATGACGTCGGTCCGGCCCTGATATCGGACCCCGGCCGCGATGGCGGAAAATTCCACCCCGCCGATCTCTGGAAGCCTTGGGAAGCTGGCGGGCGCCAGCGGCGAGACGGGCAGTTTGGAAGCCATCGTGATCAGGGCCTTTCGCGTATCACTCTTCGAGCAGGTCGTATTGGCTCAGGACGGACGGGTCGATACCCTCAATCGATTTTTCGATCTCGGTCTCTTCGACAATCGCCGCGACGCGGGCCTCGACAGCGGCACGCTGCAATTCACCCTCGATCTCCGCGCGGACTTCCTCCAGCGGCGGCGCGTCCTGCATCCGAGTCTCGTTGAGCTTCACGACATGCCAGCCAAACTGGGTCTGCACCGGCTCGGACACCGCGCCGGGCTCCAGCTCCATCACGGCCTGCTCGAACTCGGGCACCATCATGCCGGGGCTGAACCATCCCAGCGCGCCGCCATTGGGGCCGGACGGGCCGGTAGATTTTTCCTTGGCGAGTTCCGCGAAATCGGCGCCATCGTCCAGCTCCTGCTTGACGGCGGTGGCCTCTTCCTCGGTTTCGACAAGGATATGCGCAGCGTTGAATTCCTGCGTCGGCTCGGCATTGGCGAAGCGCTCGTCATAGGCGGCTTGCACGGCCTCGTCGGTGACGGCCTCCTGCGCGACGTCTTCCAGAACCGCACCGGCCAGGAAGCCGCTGTTTTGGTTATCCAGCGCCAGTTGCGCACGCTTGCTCAGATCACCGGTCATGGTCTGAGCCAGCGCGTTCTGCTGCACCAGCTGATCGAGCAGCCCGGCAAACAGCGCGTCATCGGGAAGTTGCTGATACTGCTGGGGCAAAGTGCCGCGCGCAACGATCAGGTGGCCGATGGTGATGTCGGTGCCGCCGACGGTCGCCACCACGGTATCGACAGTGACATCGCGCGCCGTTTCGGCGCTGCTGTCGGATGCCTCGGCCGTGTCCTGAGCCTCGGTCCCGGTCTGGGTGTCCTGCGCGTGAAGCGGCGCGGCCAAACCGACCGCGATTACACCGGCACACCAGATTTTCTTGGGGTCGAGCATGTATCTCTCCTTTCGGCCGCCGCGGGGGCGACGTTGACACTATGGGGGCGGGCGCTTACATCGCGATTGGTCCGCAATGCCGGGCCCGTCTTCATCCCCCGACTTTCTAGGGCCGCCGGGAGGGGCGGGCAAGGCAACTTCCGGACACAGGTGAGACACAACCGCGTCAGGCTAGGCAGTCGGAGAAAACATGCTTGGGATCGGATCGATCGCGAAAAAGGTCTTCGGCACGCCGAACGACCGCAAAGTAAAGGCAACCCTGCCCCTGGTCGCGAAGATCAACGCGCTGGAGCCCGAGTTCGAAAAACTCACGGACGAGGGGATCAAGGACAAGACGAAGGCGCTGGCAGAGCGGGCCCGCAATGGCGAAAGCCTTGACGACCTGCTGCCCGAGGCCTTTGCCAACTGCCGCGAAGGCGCGCGCCGGGCGCTTGGCCTGCGGGCCTTTGACGTGCAGCTTATGGGCGGGATCTTCCTGCATCAGGGCAATATCGCGGAGATGAAGACCGGGGAAGGCAAGACGCTCGTCGCCACCTTCCCCGCCTATCTCAACGCGCTGTCGGGCAAGGGCGTGCATATCGTCACGGTCAACGACTACCTCGCCCGCCGTGATGCGGAATGGATGTCGAAGGTCTATACCGCGCTTGGCCTGACCACCGGCGTCGTTTACCCCCAGCAGCCCGATGGCGAGAAGCGCGAGGCCTATCAGGCCGACGTGACCTATGCCACGAACAACGAGCTTGGGTTCGACTACCTGCGTGACAACATGAAGTCCGACCTAAAGGAAATGGCCCAGCGGCCGCACAACTTCGCGATCGTGGATGAGGTCGACTCGATCCTGATCGACGAGGCCCGCACCCCGCTGATCATTTCGGGGCCCAGCACGGACCGTTCGGAACTTTACAAATCTGTCGATCAGATCGTGCCGAACCTCGACGACACGCATTACGTTCTGGACGAAAAACAGCGCAACGTGACCTTCACCGACGAAGGCAACGAAGCGATGGAGAAGCTGCTGCACGACGCCGGTATCCTGCCGGAAGCGCAGTCGCTCTATGATCCGGAAAGCACATCCATCGTCCATCACGCCACGCAGGCGTTGAAGGCGCATAAGATGTTCACGCGCGACAAGGACTACATCGTCCGCGACGGCGAAGTGTTGCTGATCGATGAATTCACGGGCCGGATGATGGTCGGGCGTCGGTTGTCCGACGGTCTGCATCAGGCGATCGAGGCGAAAGAGGGGCTTGAGATCAAGCCCGAGAACGTGACCCTCGCCTCTGTCACCTTCCAGAATTATTTCCGCCTGTATGACAAGCTCGCAGGGATGACCGGCACCGGCACCACCGAGGCCGAGGAGTTTGCCGAAATCTATGGCCTCGGCGTGGTCGAAGTGCCGACCAATCGCGGCATCGCCCGTGTGGATGAACACGACGCGGTCTATCGCACGGCCAAGGAAAAATTCGACGCCATCGTCGAGGAGATCAAGGTCGCCCATGCAAAGGGCCAGCCCGCGCTTGTCGGCACCACCTCGATCGAGAAATCCGAATTCCTGTCGCAGCTTCTGCAGGCCGAAGGCGTCCCCCATAACGTCCTGAACGCCCGCCAGCACGAACAGGAAGCGCAGATCATTGCCGACGCGGGCAAGCTGGGCGCTGTGACCATCGCCACCAACATGGCCGGGCGCGGCACGGATATTCAGCTTGGCGGCAACGTCGAGATGAAGGTTCTGGACGCGCTCGCCGCCGATCCCGATGCGGACCCCGAAGAGGTGCGCAAACGGATGGAGGCCGAGGTCGCCGACGAAAAGCAGCGCGTGTTGGAGGCAGGCGGCCTGTTCGTTCTGGCCACCGAGCGTCACGAAAGCCGCCGCATCGATAACCAGCTTCGCGGTCGGTCGGGCCGTCAGGGCGACCCCGGTCGTTCGGCGTTCTTCCTGTCGCTGGAAGACGACCTGATGCGGATCTTCGGCTCCGAGCGGCTGGATAAGGTTCTGTCCTCGCTCGGCATGAAGGACGGCGAAGCGATCGTGCACCCGTGGGTGAACAAATCGCTGGAGAAGGCGCAGGCCAAGGTCGAAGGCCGCAACTTCGACATCCGCAAGCATCTGCTGAAGTTCGACGATGTGATGAACGACCAGCGGAAGGTCATCTTCGGCCAGCGCCGGGAGATCATGGAAAGCAAGGACTTGTCCGAGATCGTCCGCGACATGCGCCATCAGGTGATCGACGATCTGGTCGATGATTGCATGCCCGCCAAATCCTACGCCGACCAGTGGGAAATGGAGCGTCTGCAGGCCGAAGTGCAGGAACATCTGGGCCTGACCCTTCCGATCACCGAATGGGGTGAGGAAGACGGTGTTGACGACGAAACCGTGCGCGAGCGGCTGGAAGCCGAAAGCGACAGGTTCATGGCCGAGAAGGCCGAAGCGTTCGGCGACGAAACCATGCGCACCATCGAAAAGCAGGTGCTGCTCCAGACCATCGACCAGAAATGGCGCGAGCATCTGCTGACGCTGGAGCATCTGCGCTCGGTCGTGGGCTTCCGCGGCTATGCGCAGCGCGATCCGCTGAACGAATACAAAAACGAGTCGTTCCAGTTGTTCGAAGGTCTGCTTGACGGGCTCCGCGCCGAAGTCACGCAGAAGCTGTCCCGCATTCGCCCGATCTCCCCCGAGGAGCAGGCCAAGATGATGCAGCAGCTTGTCGCGCAGCGGCAGGAACTGGACCGTCAGGCCGAAGGCGGCCCGGAGGCGGGCGGCCCCGCTCCGCTGGTCGAGGGTTTTGACGAAACCGCCCCCGAAACATGGGGCGATCCGCGCCGCAATGATCCCTGCCCCTGCGGCTCCGGCGAGAAGTTCAAGAACTGCCACGGGCGCATGGTCTGATCCGCGCCCCGTTTGCTAGACACACCAAGCCCCGCCCTCACCGGCGGGGCTTTTTCGTGGCGATCCCGGCGCTGAAGGCGGCATTGAGGAGAGATTTAGGCACAACTTTCCATAACTTGGACAGGATTGCCGGTTACCTCGGTAAGCAGGTGCAATGCGAGCGGAGTGACACGGCATGGAGCGCAAACGGATCAAACGCGGATTGATCGCCGGCGGGCTGTTCGCCGCTGTGGTTTTCGCCGTGCAACTGGCTCAGAACACATGGTTCAGCGGTCAGGCCGCGGCGACCCCCGCTGCCGAAACGGCTCAACCCGCAGTCGTGGCCACCGCTGCACTGGCCCCCGCCGACGCCCCCGAGGCACAGGCCGATCTGCCCCGCATTTCAAGCTTTACCGCGCAGCGCCTGCCTGCAGACCCGGTGCCATCGCTGTTGCCGTTGCCTGAAACCGACCTGCCCGTTCGGCTTGCCTCCGCGGCACCGACGCCCGACGCGGTCGCGCAATTGGCCGACCGGGAAATCGGCCCTCATAGCCCTGCCTGCGAAACCGATGCGCTGGCCGCGGCCGCACCGCAGGGTCGCGTCGCAGTGACTGTTCTGGCGGGCTGCCGCGTCAATGCCGGCGTGTCGATCACCCAAGGCCCGCTGAATTTCAGCGCCCGCACGGATGGCGACGGCTGGCTCAGCCTTGAGATGCCCGCGCTGTCCACCCACACCGTCACCCGCATCCGGTTCGACGATGGCACGACGCTGGAGGCCCGCGCCGAGGTGCCGGACGCGGCGGACTATGTGCACACGACGCTGCACTGGATCGGCGCACAGGATCTGGCGCTGCACGCCTATGAAAACGGCGCGGCGTTTGACGCGCCGGGCCATTTGCACGCGGGCGTCGTGCAGGGCGTGGGCCGGTTCGAGACGCTGGGGGATACCAGCCTCCCCGGTGCGCGCATGGTCGAAATCTACACCGCGCCGCGCAGCCCAGACGCCCCGCTTGCGGTGACGATCAGCGTCGAGGCCGAAGTGACCTATGCCAATTGCGGACGCGAGGCATGGGCGGAGCTTGCGACCGACAGCGCCGCGACCCCGACAGAGCCTCTCGACCTGCGGCTGCGGCTGCCCGACTGCGATGCGGTGGGTGATTTCGTGGTCATGGACGATATGCTCGACAACATGCAGGTCGCCATCGCCGCGCAGTAAGCAGGGCACCGGACGGCGGCGAACCCTCGCGCCGCGTCAATCGGCCAGACCGGGCTCGTCCAGCAGATGACGCCCGGCGCGGTCCTCCACCTCGATCAGCCACAGGTCGCGATCATAGCCCCGTTGCCGCGTCAGCGCGGCTTCGACCTCCGCATCGTCGCCTTGGGCCAGCACGTCCCAAGGGCGGGAGCCATCCATCGCCATGATCCGCTGATAGGCGGCGGCCTGACCGTCAAGCGTGTTGACCTTGATCAACACCGCGCCCGCCTGCTCATCCCCCTTGGCCACGACAAAGGCCGGGATATCCGCTAGCCGCAGTCGCGCCAGATAAGCCCGCACCCAGAACCCGGCGGCCAGACGCGGCACGGCGCTCATCAGGTGTTGCCGTCTTTGAAATCGAGGCCCATCTCGGAATAGCGTTCGGCCTCTTCCAGCCAGTTCGGGCGCACTTTCACCTGTAGGAACAGGTGGATCTTTCGGCCCGTGAATTCTTCCAGATCGGTGCGCGCGGCCTGTCCCACGGCCTTCACCGTTTCGCCCTTGTTGCCCAGCACGATGCCCTTATGGCCATCACGGGCGACATAGATGATCTGGTCGATCCGGGCGGAGCCATCCTTGCGCTCCTCCCATGCTTCGGTCTCCACCGTCAGCTGATAGGGTAGTTCCTGATGCAGGCGCAGGGTCAGCTTCTCGCGGGTGATCTCGGCGGCGATCATGCGCATCGGCAGATCGGCGATCTGATCTTCGGGATAGAGCCACGGGCTCTCCGGCAGGGTTTCGGCCAGCCAGCCGCGCAGGTCATCGACGCCATAGCCCTTCTCGGCGGAAATCATGTAGGTGCCGGCGAAATCGTAAAGCGCGTTCATGTCCGAACTGAGCTTCAACAGCACCTCGGCGCGCACGCGGTCGATCTTGTTGATCGCCAGCGCGACAGGCTGGCCGGTGGCCCGCTCTTTCAGCGCCTCGACGATGGCGCGCACCCCATCGGTGATGCCGCGATGCGCCTCGATCAGCAGGACGACCACATCGGCATCGGCGGCCCCGCCCCATGCGGCGGCGACCATCGCCCGATCCAGACGGCGACGGGGGCGGAAGACCCCGGGCGTGTCCACGAACACGATCTGGCTTGCGCCTTCGATGGCGACGCCGCGAATACGGGCGCGGGTGGTCTGTACCTTATGCGTGACGATCGACACCTTGGCGCCAACCATCCGGTTCAACAGGGTGGATTTGCCCGCATTGGGCTCACCGATCAGCGCGACGAAACCGGCGCGGGTCTGGGTCTGTTCTTCGCTCATGTGCTGCTCTCCAGCCGGGCAAGCAGGTCGGCGGCAGCTGCCTGCTCGGCCTGGCGTTTCGAATTCGCGGACGCGCTTGCCTCGGCCCCGTTGTCGAGGCGGGCGGAAATGGTAAAGACCGGCGCGTGGTCGGGACCGCTGCGCCCGGTTTCGACATAGCGGGGCGGGGCCATTCCGCGCCCCTGCGCCCATTCCTGCAACGCGGTCTTGGCGTCGCGGGCGCGGGCCTCGGCGGTGTCGATGCGCTCGCCCCAGAGACGCAGAATGATCTCCCGCGCGATATCCAGCCCGGCATCGAGATAAAGCGCGGCAATCACCGCCTCCATCGCATCGCCCAGCAGCGCCTGCTTGCGCCGACCGCCGGTCATCATCTCGGACCGGCCTAGTCGCAGCACGGCACCCAGATCAATGTCGCGCGCCACGTCAGCGCAGGTTTCCTTGCGCACCAGCACATTGTAGCGCGGCGCCAGCTGCCCCTCATCGGCGTAGCGGTCAGCGGTATAAAGCGCCTCCGCCATCACGAGGTTCAGCACCCGGTCGCCCAGAAACTCCATCCGCTGGTTCGAGGGCCGCGTTTCGGTTGCGATCGACGGATGCGTCAAAGCGCGCGACAGCAACTCGGGCCGGGTAAACCGGTGTCCGAGCCGGGATTCAAATGCCCTGACCTCTGCGGAAACCTTCATCTCCGCCCCATTATGCCAAAGATGCACGCATCATTCGACCTTTTCAAAGAAGCGGTCGAGCCGCCAGGTCCAGATGTAGAACAGCGACTTGCCCGCCGAGGAGAAGATCACCCGGTCCGCCCGGCCAATCAGGTTCTCATAGGGCACGAACCCGACACCGCGGGCCATCTGACTGACACGACTGTCGGTGGAATTGTCGCGGTTGTCGCCCATGAAGAAGTAATGCCCCTCGGGCACCGTGTAGACATTGGTGTTATCGGTCGGGCCGTTGCCCACGTTCAGCACGGTGTAGCTGCGGCCTTCGGCGTTGGTCTCGCGGTAGGCTTCCTTCTCGCAGGTGCCGCCCTGCCCGACCGGCGCGTTGGCGCATTTCGGGAACAATTGCTGCGGTCCCTGCGGGGCCATGTCTTCGTCGAAGGTGCCGATCGGCTCCTGCGGGAATTCCTCGTCATTCACGAACACGACGCCATTGCGGATCTGCACCTTGTCGCCGGGCAGGCCGATCAGGCGCTTGATGAAATCCTGTCCGTTGACCGGATGGCGGAACACCACCACATCGCCGCGCTCGGGCTCATCGCCGAACAACCGCCCGTCGATGGGACACAGGCCGAAGGGGCAGGAATATTGCGAATAGCCATAGGCCATCTTGTTGACGAACAGGAAATCGCCGATCAACAGCGTTTCCTTCATCGACCCGGATGGGATCCAGAACGGCTGGAAGAACAGCGTGCGGAAGATACCCGCGATCAGCAACGCATAGACGACCGTTTTGATCGTTTCGCCAATGCCTTCGCTTTTCTTGCTGCTTTTAGCCATCTGTTCCTGCCCGACACCAGAATGAATATGCGCGCTTCATGGGTGCAGGCCCACGCACTGTCAAGGCAGGGGAAGGATCAGCGCGCCGCGACGGGGCGTGCCTCGATCAGCACAAACGCCTGTGCCCAAGGGTGATCGTCGGTCAGGGTGACATGGATCACCGGCTCGTGACCCGCCGGGGTCATCATGGCAAGCCGCTCCGCCGCCCATCCGCTCAGCTCCATCGTCGGCTGCCCGGTGTCCAGATTGCGGACCGCCATGTCCTTCCATGCGATGCCCATGCGCAGACCAGTGCCCAGCGCCTTGGAACAGGCCTCCTTCGCGGCCCAGCGCTTGGCATAGGTGCCCGCCACATCGGCGCGGCGCTCGGCCTTGGCCTGCTCCGTCTCGGTAAAGACGCGGTCGCGGAACCGGTCGCCGAACCTCTCCAGCGTCGCTGCGATCCGCTCGATATTGGCAAGGTCGGTGCCGATGCCAAGGATCATGCGCCCGGTGCCTTTGCGGGGCGCGGGGTCAGCAGCAGGCAGAAACGGGGCGAGCGGCGCATGGGCAGGTCTCCGGCGATGGGGTGATGCCCTGTGTCGCACCGCTCCCCTCCGGCATCAAGACCGGCGCGTCTGCCTGATCCGGTGCCTGATCGGATGGCGCAGGCCACGGGATCGGCATATCCGCCAGCGCGCGGGCCCCCAACCCCGCCAGTTCGGGATGATCGAGCACACCGCGCAGCCGCTGGTGACGGCCACGATGGCGGAGGAAAAGGGCGATGCGTTTGAACATGATCTGAATATAGCCCCGCCCAGAATGGCTAAGAATTGCAGAACTGGCGGTTCAGGGTTTAGATGAACTGAATGGATGATCTTGACCGCCTGTCCCTGAAATCCCTGCGCACGGTGGAAACCGTGGCCCGGCTCGGCACGCTGGGCCGGGCCGCGCAGGCGCTTGGCGTCTCGACGGGGGCGGTCAGCCAGCAGATCGCCCGGATCGAGGACACAATGGGCCGCCCGCTTTTTGACCGCACCCCGCGCGGCATGTTGCCCCGCGCCGAGGCCGCCGACCTCTTCGACGCGCTGGAGGGCGGATTCGCCCGCATCGGCGCCGCGCTGGCCCGGCTGCAACGTCAGCGCCAAGATGTCGTGACGATCTCGGTCGCGCCGATCTTTGCCGCGCGCTGGCTGGTCTGGCGGCTGCCTGATTTCCATGCGCGCCACCCCGGCATCAAGGTGCGCATCGAATCCGAGAGCAGGCTGGCCGATCCCCGGCGCGAAGATCTCGATTTCTGCCTGCGCATCGGCAGGGGTCCGTGGCCGGGGCTGGAGGTGGAGCCTCTCTTCGATCAGCGCGTCGTTCCGGTCTGCGCGCCGACCCTCGCGGCGCGCCTCACCCAGCCCGCCGATCTGGCGCAGGTGCCGATCATCCGCGAGCCGGGCGCGATGTTCGATTGGTCCACATGGCTCGATGCCGAAGGCATGGACCCCGCGCAGTTGGGCGATGGCCCGGATTTTCCCGATGCGTCCATGTGCCTCGATGCGGCCATCGCCGGGCTGGGCGTTTTCCTCGCCTTCGAGATCCTCGTCACCGATCAATTGCGGTTCGGCCGCTTGGCCACGCCATTCCCGCGCTACCGAACCACGGGGCATCGCTATGTTCTGGTGCGCGCGCCGGATCGCAGCCTCCCCCCGCCCGCGCGCCACTTCCGGGCATGGCTGAAGGCCGCACTGATTGCCGAAGGATTGGGCGACGGGCCGCCAATGTCCCCCGCGCAGGGAACCTGAACCGGGCCGAACACGCTGTCTTGGTGACCCAACCCCTCGGAGGATCCCATCATGACTGCCGCCCGCATCACCTGCGCCGCAGTGGCTGGCCTGACGTCATTGCTCATCCTGCCCGGTGCCGCCACTGCGCTGAGCTGCCTGCAGCCCGATCCGGTGCAGCACTACGTTCAGGCGCGCGACTCGTCGGAACGCTACATGGCCGTGCTGGGGCGTTTTACGGTGCCCGGCCAGCTCGCGCAGCCAAGCCCGGCCCCCGTGCCGCCGCCCGACGCCGCACAGCCACGGGACGGGGTCGCCATCACCGACGGCGTCCGGTTTCAGGGGCGCGCGCTCGATCAGGACGGGTTTGACCAGACGGTGGATCGCCCGGTTTCCGTCGCGCTGAGCTGTCTGGGCCAATTCTGCGCCACCAGCCTGCCCGAAGGCGAAGTGCTGGCCTATCTAAAGCAAACCACCACGGTCCCCCGCGCCGAAGTCGACCCTTGCGGCGGCTGGTTCTACGAAAACCCGACACCCGCGCAGATCGACGCGGTGCTGGCCTGTCACACAGGCGGCAAATGTGTAACGGGCGCGGCGCGCTGAGCTAGGACGCTTGGTCCGCGATGAACAGTCCGCGGCGCTTTTCGTCTAGAACAGCCAGCGCAAAGACAACCATCCCGGCCAGCGCCATCGCCACCCCGACCCAGCCCGCGACCGTGAACGGATAGCCTGCGGCGATGAAAATCGACGCGACCCACGGGCCCGCTGCATTGGCGACGTTGAACGCGGCGTGGTTCATGGCCGCCGCCATCGTCTGCGCCTCGCCCGCCACATCCATCAGCCGCGCCTGCACCGGCGTCGACAGACAGCCGGTCATCCCGACCAAAGTCACGAATACCGCCAGCAGCGCCGGGCTTTCCGCCACCAACCCAAAGCTGCCATACAGCACCACCGCAAACACCATGATCCCGAAAATGGTCGGCGTCTGCGCCCGGTCAGCGGCCCACCCGGCCAGCATGGTGCCGATGGTCATGCCCACTCCGAACAGCAGGAAATACCACGGCACCATACCCGGTGCGACACGGGTGATCGTCAGCAGGGTCGAGGCGACATAGGTATAGATCGCGAAAAACCCGCCAAAGGCGACAGCCCCCGTCAGCAGCGCCAGCAAAACCTGCCGGTTGCCCAGAGCCGCCAATTCGCGCAGCGGGCTCGCCGTGGAGCGGGGGCCGGTGCCGCGCTGCGCGAACACCCAGATCGCCGCCACGGTGACAAAGGCCAGCGCCGCCGACAGGACGAACCCCGCGCGCCAGCCGATGCCCTGCCCCAGCACCACGTTCAACGGCACCCCGACGATGGTGGCGATGGTCAGGCCGATCATGATCCGGGCCACGGCCGTTGTGCGCCGGTTGCGCGGCACCAGCGACGCGGCCATCAGCGACGCCACCCCGAAATAGGCGCCATGCGGCAGCCCCGCCGCGAACCGCGCGATCAGCATCAGCTCATAGGTCGGAGTCACGGCGGAAATCAGGTTCGCAATGCCGTAAAGCGACATCAACGCGACCAGCAGCATGCGCCGGTCCACCCGCGCCGCAAGCACGGCGATGAGCGGTGCGCCCACCACCACGCCCAGCGCATAGGCGCTGATGACATGGGCGGCGGTCGCCTCGGAAATGCCCAGCCCGACGGAGAAATAGGGCACAAGGCTCATTGCCGAAAACTCGGTCGTGCCGATGGTAAAGCCACCAAGCGCCAGCGCCAGAATCACGATGCCCGCCCGTGCCGGAGCCTTGGTCGGGGCGGCGGCAGCGTCAGGGGGCACGGATGCGGGGGACGCAGGCCGGATCGGCGCGGCGGGAGCGGGTTCACTCATGACGGTCTCCTGAGACGACGTATCTGCGTGGCACTCCCTGCCGCGCAAGCTATAGGGCCGCACGCCGGATGCAATGCGGTAGTGAGCCGAACGCGCATATCGCGCTTCAGCCGTCGATCAAGTCCAGCAGGGCGGCGTGCCGGTCGGTAAAGGCCTGCCGCACATCGCGGGGGGAGCGCAGATCCATACCGAGCCCTTCGGTCAGCTCCGGCGCGGGGCGGCCAAAAAACCGTGTGGCCTCGGCCTCCGCGAACCCTGCAAGCTGCGTCGCCTCCAGCCACGCCGAGATATTGTCGGCCCGCTTGATGCGCCGCTTCACCGCGACCGGCAGCACCCCCGGCAAGCCAAAGCGCAGATGGATCGCCGCGCTCAGCCGGTCGTCCAGCGCCTTGTAATCCGGGCCGACGGCGGCCTTTACCGGCGAAATCATGTCGCCGATCACATATTCGGGCGCGTCATGCAGCAACGCGGCCAGCCGCCAGCGCGGATCGCCCGTCGGCGCAATCCTGCCGTAGATCTCCTCCACAAGCAGCGAATGTTCGGCCACCGAATAAGGCCAGTCGCCCCGCGTCTGCCCATTCCACCGCGCGACAAAGGCCAGCCCGTGGGCGATGTCCTCGATCTCGATATCCAGCGGCGTCGGGTCCAGCAGGTCCAGCCTGCGCCCCGACAACATACGTTGCCAAGCGCGGGGCGCTTTCGCGCGGGAGGTGGGTTTGGGCATGGCGGCTCCGATCCGGCTGGGCGCGGGGGCGAATTCGGGCATTGCCTAGTTTCTCTCCCACGGGGTGTAAATCCCGTCCGTCACCGGGACCCGCCGGCCCGGTCCCGCCCGCAGGTTGTGAGCCTCCGGGCCCACTGCTATGTGAAGCGCGACACATTCATCATCTGAACGGCCGGAGGCCTCATGACCGATTATATCGTCAAGGACATCTCCCTTGCCGCCTATGGCCGCAAGGAACTCGACATCGCCGAAACCGAAATGCCGGGCCTGATGGCGCTGCGCGAGGAATATGGCGCGGAGCAGCCGCTGAAAGGCGCGCGCATCGTCGGCTCGCTGCACATGACGATCCAGACCGCCGTGCTGATCGAGACGCTGACCGCACTTGGCGCCGATGTCCGCTGGGCATCGTGCAACATCTTCTCGACGCAGGACCATGCCGCTGCGGCGATTGCCGAATCCGGTGTGCCGGTGTTCGCGATCAAGGGGCAGAGCCTTGCGGAGCATTGGGATTACCTCGACCGGTCGTTCCAGTTTCCCGAAGGGGCCAACCTGATCCTCGACGATGGCGGCGATGCGACGCTCTATGTCCTGCTGGGCGCGCGGGCCGAAGCGGGCGAGGATATCCTGCCCGTCCCCTCCTCCGAGGAGGAAGAGGTCATCAAGGCGCAGATCCAGAAGCGCATGGCCGAGACCCCGGGCTGGTTCACCCGCACCCGCGACGCGATCAAGGGCGTGTCGGAGGAAACCACCACCGGCGTGCATCGTCTGTATGACCTGCACAAGAAGGGTCAGCTGCCCTTCCCCGCGATCAACGTGAACGACAGCGTGACCAAGTCGAAATTCGACAACAAGTATGGCTGCAAGGAAAGCCTCGTCGACGGCATCCGCCGCGCCACCGACACGATGATGGCCGGCAAGGTCGCCGTCGTGTGCGGCTATGGCGACGTGGGCAAGGGCTGCGCCGCCTCGCTCAGCGGCGCCGGGGCCCGCGTGAAGGTGACCGAGGTCGATCCGATCTGTGCGCTTCAGGCGGCGATGGACGGCTACGAGGTCATCACGCTGGAAGACGTGGTGGACAGCGCCGACATCTTCATCACCACCACCGGCAACAAGGACGTGATCCGCATCGAGCATATGCGCGCGATGAAGGACATGGCGATCGTCGGCAACATCGGCCATTTCGACAATGAAATTCAGGTGGCAAGCCTGCGCAATCACAAGTGGACCAACATCAAGGATCAGGTGGACATGATCGAGATGCCCTCGGGCGCGCGGATCATTCTGCTCTCCGAAGGCCGTCTGCTGAACCTCGGCAACGCCACCGGGCATCCATCCTTTGTGATGTCGGCCTCCTTCACCAATCAGGTGCTGGCGCAGATCGAGCTGTGGCTGCGCGCGGACGAATACTCCAATGCCGTGCACATCCTGCCCAAGCATCTGGACGAGAAGGTCGCGCGCCTGCATCTGGGCCGGATCGGCGTCAAGCTGACCGAGCTGAAGCCCGAGCAGGCCGAGTATATCGGCGTCACCGTCGAAGGCCCCTACAAGCCCGAGCATTACCGCTACTGATCCCGCCCGCCGGGCATCAGCGCGCATGAAAAAGGCCCCCGCCAATGCGGGGGCCTTTGTCGTTTCACACGATGCGCTTACTTGAAGCGGCGGATTTCGCCGGATTTCAGCCGCGCGATGTAGCTGGCCAGTTCGCGCTTCACGATCGGCATCAGCAGGTAAAGCGCGATCACGTTGATCACCGCCATCGAGAACAGCATCGCATCGGAGAAGTCGATGACCGGCCCCAGATTTGCCGCAGCGCCGACGATGATGAACAGGCAGAACAGCACCTTGAACACCACCTCCTTGGCCGCGCCTTCGCCGAACAGGTAGGTCCATGCCTTCAGCCCGTAATAGCTCCACGAGATCATCGTGGAGAAGGCGAAAAGCACCACCGCGATCGCCAGCAGGATCGGGAACCACGAGAACGCCTGCGCATAGGCCGCCGAGGTCAGCGCCACGCCCGAGACTTCACCCGCGGTGGAGATCCGGCCCGCTTCCGCGTTCCAGACATAAAGCCCGGTTTCGGGATCGACGTTGAGCACCCCGGTGATGACGATCACCAGCGCGGTCATGGTGCAGATCACCACCGTATCGATGAACGGCTCCAGCAGGGCCACATAGCCCTCGGTCACCGGCTCCTTGGTGCGCACCGCCGAGTGGGCGATGGCCGCCGAGCCGATCCCCGCCTCGTTGGAAAAGGCCGCCCGGCGGAAGCCTTGGATCAACGCGCCGGTAAAGCCGCCCACGACGCCCAGACCGGTAAACGCGCCCATGAAGATCTGGCCAAACGCCCAGCCGATCATGTCCCAGTTCATCAGCAGGATGATGACCGACACGATGACGTAGAACACCCCCATGAAGGGCACGACCTTCTCCGTCACCTGCGCGATGGATTTGATCCCGCCCACGATCACCGCAAAGGTGATGACCGCCAGAACCACGCCCGTGATCCAGCCGGGATAATCGCCCAGAACGCCCGACACCTGCGCATGCGCCTGGTTGGCCTGGAACATGTTGCCGCCGCCCAGCGCGCCCAGAATGGTAAAGATGCAAAACAGCACCGCCAGAACCCGTCCACCGGGCAGGCCGCGCTCCTTAAAGCCTTTGACCATGTAATACATCGGGCCGCCGGAGACGTGTCCGTCGGGGTATTCGTTGCGGTATTTGACGCCCAGCGTGCATTCGGTGAACTTTGTCGCCATGCCGAACAGGCCCGCGACCACCATCCAGAAGGTGGCCCCCGGCCCGCCGATACCCACGGCCACCGCGACGCCTGCGATATTGCCCAGCCCCACGGTGCCCGACAGCGCCGTTGCCAGCGCTTGGAAATGGCTGACCTCGCCCGCATCGTTGGGGTCGGAATAATTGCCCTTCACCAGCGAAATGGAATGCGCAAACCCGCGCAGCTGGATGGCCCCGAAATAGACGGTAAAGACCAGCGCGGCGACGACGAGCCAAAGCGCGATCCACGAGAAGTTCGTGCCCGGCAGATCCGCAAAGATCAGCCCGACATACCAACCGGTATAATCCGCGAAGATCCGGTTGATGGTTTCATCTATGCCCTGGGCCATCGCGGCCACCGGACCAAGCCCTGCAAGCAGGGCGATACATGCAATAAATCGGTTCATGACAGGCTCCAGCTTACGGGACGATGACGGTGGGAACGGGCGCGATCTGCGCAAGGCCAAGCGGCACCGACCCGAACACGCGGGCGCTGATGCTGTTGCTGCCGGACCGTCCGACGAAGATCATCGCGGCGCTCGACCGCGCGGCGATGTCGGCGATCTGCTCGACGACCGTGCCGTAACGCAGCTCGCCCGTGGCCTCGATCCCGGCCTTGCGGGCCTTTTCCACGGCTGGGTCGATGATGATCTCCTGCGCGCGCAACATCTCCTGCTTGCGGCGGGTATGGCGCTCTTCGATCTCCTGCGGTGTCAGGAATTTGTAGGGCGACCATTCGAGGATGTGCACGATCTTCAATGTCGCGCCATCCTTGGTTGCCCTGTCGATCGCATAGGCTAGAAGCCCCGCGTCATCATCGCTTTCATAGGCGACGACGAAAACTTCGCTGGTCATGTCTGGTCCCCTGTCTGGTTCCGATCCGGACAGCTGGACGATCCCGCCTGCACCTGCCCTTGACTGTAAGGAGGTCACGGCTTTGTGCGTTTGTCACGAATTCTTTGCATTTTTTCATCGTTTGCCCAACGTCAATGCAAACCGACCCGCCCCGCGCGCGGGGAATTACCGGTTGTCGGATACATCCTCCTCGGCTTTGATACTTGTATCCGGGCTAAACCGGACCATGCGTCAGACGAGGGAATTGTTGAAATGGGAAAACGTGAAGACCTGATCGCCCGCTACGCCGAAGACCTGAAGCAGAAATGCGGGATGGACCCCGACATGGATCTGCTCACCAAGGTCACGATTGGCTGCGGCCCGTCGATCTACAATGCCGATAGCGCCACCATCGCCGCCAGCCAGCCCGGTGAACTGGACACTGTGAAAAAGAACTTTCTGGTCAAGAAACTGGGCCTCAGCGACGGGCCGGAACTGGGCGACGCGCTCGACAGCGTGATCGAAACCTACGGCAAATCCGAGCGCAACAAATATCGCGCCGTCGTCTATTACATGCTCACCAAACACTTCGGGAAAGAAGCCATCTACGGTTGAGGTGACGCATACGGGGTTCGCAGCACGACCCGGGTCGCCCGTGCCGATTTGAGGCGAATGCCGGGTATTCGGGGTTAGGTGAAACGCACCTTGCTGGCTATACTCGACCCATCAGCAGAACCGTTCGAGCACCGGATTGGGCGCAAATGCAGCCAACCCCGTTCCTTGCGCGTCTGATCTGACGTCCGTGGTCGCGTGTGGTGCGTGGGACTGAGCAGGATGGAGAGGCAGGCACATGCCGCCGCTCCATCCGCCTTGTCCGTTGCCGCGTCTGGCCCGCCGCGCTTTACGGCGCTGGATCCGTGCCGCCCATCTCACAGATCCGCAGCCATTCGGCCTCCCGCACGGGCTGGACGGAGAGGCGCGCGTTTTTCACCAGAACCATTTCGCTCAACACCGGCTCGGCCTTGATCCGGTCCAGCGCCACCGGCGTCGCAAAGGGCCGCACGGCTTCGACATCGACGCATTCCCAGCGCGGATCATCCGTCGACGGATCGGGATGGGCCTCGACGCAGACGCGCACGATCCCCACCACCGCCTTGTCGGTCTGCGAATGGTAGAAAAACCCCAGATCGCCAACCTTCATGTCCCGCATGAAATTGCGCGCCTGATAATTGCGCACACCGTCCCAAGGCTCGCCCTCGGCCCCACGCGCCTGCTGATCGGCAAAGGACCATGTGTCGGGCTCGGATTTGAACAGCCAGTAGGCCATCAGCCGATCACCCGATTCCACGCATTGATGCGCACGCTGTCGAACAGGCCCGCCTTGGCGTAGGGGTCATTCGCCGCCCAGTCCTGCGCCGCGCTCATGTCGCGCAGCTCAAGGATCAGGGTGGAGCCGCACATGTCGCCCGCGTCATCCAGCAGCGGACCGGCCTGCTCGACCACGCCGGTCTCTTTCAGATAGGCCAGATGCGCCTCGCGGTTGTCCTTGCGGATTTGGAGCGCGCCGGGCTTGTCGGTGCAGTGGATCACGAAACGCATGGGTTATTCCTCCTTCAAAGGTCTGGCCAGAAGCCGGTCCATCGCGGCCTCCGGCGTAAGCGCGCCCGAGCATAGCCCGGCAACGACATGAGCGATTGGCATTTCGATGCCACGACGATCCGCCAGTGCGGCGGTGGCGCGGGCGGTGGCGACCCCCTCGACGGTAGCGGTGGCGTCAATCTCCGCGCCCCGGCCCAGCGCCAGCCCGTGGCGGAAGTTGCGCGACAGCTCAGACCCGCAGGTCAGCGCCAGATCGCCAAAGCCGCACAGCCCGCTCAGCGTCTCGGCCCGCCCGCCCAGATCGACGGCCAGCCGCACCATTTCGGCGTAGCCACGGGTCATCAGCGCCGCGCGGGCGCTTTCGCCGAACCCCGCGCCGATGCAGGTGCCGCAGGCGATGGCGATCACGTTCTTCAATGCGCCGCCGATCTCCGCGCCGATTGGGTCGGCGCTGCGGTAAAGCCGCAAAACCGGCGTCGACAGCGCCTGCTGCAATGCACCGCCCGCAACATCGTCCGTGCAGGCAAGCGTCAAAGCGGTGGGCAGGCCGATGCCGATATCGGCGGCGAAGCTGGGCCCGGTGAGGATGGCGGCGGTCGCGCCCGGCATGACCTCTGCAATGACGCCGGTCGGACCTAACCCACGGGTAAGGTCCATGCCTTTGCAACACGCGACCAGCGCCGCGCCGGTCAGGGCGTCGCGGTGCTGCTCTAGCACGGAGGCCAATTGCTGCATCGGCACCGACAGCAGCACCGCCGTTCCCGGCGCGACCGGCGTCAACTCCGCCGTCGCGGTCACCGTGGGCGGCAGCGCAGCGCCCGGCAGCCGGGCGCGGTTTTCGCGGTCGTGCTGCACGGCGGCGGCGTGGTCTGCGTCGCGCATCCACAGTGTGACGGGCGTGCCTGCGCGTCCGATCGCGATGGCCAGCGCCGTGCCAAACGCCCCCCCGCCCAGAATTGTGACCGTGCTCATGCCTTGGCCCCTTTCTTGCCTGACCCGAGCATCGGCGTCGCGCCGCTGTCGAGCGGCCAGCGTGGGCGCGCGACCAGTTGCTCGGGCGTGGGGTCAACGCCGGCACGCAGCGTCTCGATCCCGGCCCATGCGATCATGGCGGCATTATCGGTGCATAGGCGCAGCGGCGGCGCGGTGAACGTCAATCCGGTTTCATCGCAAAGCGCCTGCAACCGCGCCCGGATCGGGCCATTGGCCGCGACCCCGCCCGCCACGGCCAAGGCAGGTGCGGCGGGGGCCAGCGCAAGATAGGCTGTGATGGCGCGGCGGCTTTTTTCGGCCAGCACGGCGGCTACGGCGTCCTGAAACCCAGCGCAGAGATCGGCGCGGTCCTGCCGCCGCAGGCCGCCCGCCTCGGCCATGCAGGCATCGCGGGCACGCAGCAGCGCGGTTTTCAGCCCCGAGAAGCTCATGTCGCAGCCGGGTCGGTCCAGCAGCGGGCGGGGAAAGCGAAACCGTGTCCCGTCGCCCTGCGCGGCCTCTGCCTCCACCGCCGGGCCACCGGGCTGCGGCAGACCCAGCAGGCGCGCGGTTTTGTCGAACGCCTCGCCCGGCGCGTCGTCGATGGTGCCGCCAAGCCGGGTAAAGTCGTCCGGGCCGCTCACGATCAGGAACTGACAATGCCCGCCGGACACCAGCAGCATCAGATAAGGAAATTCCAGCCCGTCGGTCAGCCGAGGGGTCAGGGCATGACCGGCCAGATGATTGACCCCGACCAGCGGCAAGCCAGAGCCCAGCGCCAGCCCCCGCGCGCACATCACCCCCGAGATCACCCCCCCGATCAAACCAGGACCGGAGGTCACCGCAATCGCATCGAGCGCGCCAAGCGCCACGCCTGCCTCCGCCAGCGCCTGCTCCACCACGATATCGAGTTTCTCGGCATGGGCGCGCGCCGCGATTTCCGGCACCACGCCGCCGAACGCCGCGTGCAGGTCCGCTTGGCTCACCACCCGCGATGACAGGATTTCACCGCCCTGTGCCCCTGCGCGCACGACCGCCGCAGCGGTGTCGTCGCAGCTGCTTTCGATGCCCAGCAGGGTCAGCGGGCGTGCGGGGTCTGTCATCCGGCCTCCTGTCGGCGCACCTTGTGGCGCGCGGCCCGGTAGGGCTACATCTGCCAGATGGGATACTGCGCGGGGGCGGGGTTGTGAACCGGCAAGATTGCACATTGCTGATCTCCCGCCCGGCGGATCGGGCGCGGCGGTTCCTGTCGACCCTGCCGCCTGCGGCGCTTGCACAGGTCACGCCGCTGATCGCGCCGGTGATGACCATTTCGCTTTGCCCCCTAGCCCCCCTGCCGGCAGAGGCGGAGTTGATCGTGACCTCAGAAGCGGCGCTGCCCGCCATCGGCCCGGCCCCGCGCCGGGTGTGGTGCGTGGGCGCACAAACGGCCGGCAAGGTCCGCGCCGCGGGCCACACGGTATGCGCCACCGCCCCCGATGCAGCGGCCCTGCTGGACCTGCTCCGCACCGCCCGCCCCTCCGCGCCGCTGCTGCATCTGAGCGGGCGCCATCACCGCGGCGCGCTGGTCGAAACCCTTGACCAAGCGGGGCTGACCGCCGCGCGGCGCGTGGTCTATGACCAACACCCCTGCGACATCGCCGATGCGGCGCGGCAGGTGCTGGCCACCACGCCGCGCCTGATCGTGCCGCTGTTTTCGCCGCGCTCAGCCGCCTTGCTTGCCGCGCAGATGCCGCCGCGTCCCGGTGTAACGCAGGTGATTGCGCTCAGCGACGAGGTCCGCGCGGCATGGACCGGCCCCGCCGACCGGCTACTGACGGCGCCCGTTCCGCAGGCGGATGCGATGCGCGATGCTGTCGTTGATTGCATTGCCGCAGGGTCAGCGGGTTGAGGCCGGGCACCTGCCGCACTAGGTTGCTCTGGCAGCGGCGCTTTGCGTAAGTCCGCAGCCGACAGACGAGGAGACGCCCGTGCCCAAGACCCGGGGAACATCGACCAAAGGACCGGCCAACACCACGCGCCGGGGAACCAGCCAGAGCACGCGGCGCAAGTCCAGCCCCGCAACCGCGTCCGACAGCGCGGCAGAACCGCAGGCCACGGAGGCCCCGCGCGATGCTGCCGCCGCTTCTGCGACGTCCCGCGACAGGGTGCTGCCCGGTCCGATCGGAATTGAGCGCCCGGCCCGTGGCGGCAAACCGGACGGGGACACTCCGGCTACGCCCGCCGAGCAGATCAGCGATGATCCGGCTCAGGACGATACCGGCCCGGTGTCCGAGGCAACGGTGACCCCCGATGATCCGGCGCTGACCTCGCCGACCGCGACCGAAGCCGATACGTCCGGCAAGGCTACCAAGGACGACGATGACGACACGCTCGACAGTTCAGGCGTGCCGGTCGTGACCGCCTCCGGTCGCGCCGACACCACCCCGGATGGCCCCAATGCGGGGCCCAGCGCCCCGGCGGGCGACACCCCGCCCGATTTGCATGGCTCTGCCGTGCCGGATGCGCAGCCTGCGCGCCGTGACGGATCGGATGGGTCTGGCTCCGGTGGCGGGGGTGGGTTCCTTGCCGGGCTTGCGGGCGGGGCCATTGCCGCGCTGATCCTTGTGATTCTGACGCCGCTGGTATTCCCGCAGCTATATTCCGACACCTCCGGGCTGGATGCCGCGCTGCGCGATCAGCAAGGCGTCATCGACGGCAAGGCCGATGCCGCCGCCGTTGCGACGCTGGAGGACGGCATTGCTGCCAACTCCGCCACGCTCGAAGACCTGTCGACCCGGATCGGCAGCCTGACCGAGCGGCTCGACGAGATCGAGCGCACCGCCGTCACCGAAAACGAAAGCGAAGCGGTCGCCGCCGCGCTGTCCTCCTACCAGTCGGAGGTCGCGACCCTGCGCGAAGAGGTCGCCGCGCAGGTGGCCCGGATGGAGCAGCTTCTGTCCGACGCAGATGCCGCGCAGACGAACGCCGCCGACCGTGCCGCGCTGGCCGCGCGGCGCAATGCGCTGGCCGATATCCGCGCCGCGGTCGATGCCGGTGAACCCTTTGCCGAGCCGCTCGCCGTGCTGCAAGATCCGCCCGCGCCGCTGGTCGAGAACGCCGAAAACGGGGTGCCGACGTTGGCGACCCTTCAGGCGTCCTTCCCCGATGCCGCGCGCCGCGCCATTGCCAGCGCGCGCAACGCGAACCCCGATGAGGGGGGCCGCTTCGGCAATTTCCTCCGCAACCAGTTCGGCACCCGCTCCATCACGCCGCGCGACGGCGACGATCCCGACGCCGTTCTGTCGCGGGCCGAAGCGGCGCTGACCTCTGGCAAGCTGGACGAGGCCGTGACACAGGTTGAATCCCTGCCCGACCCCGCCCTGTCGGATATGTCCGACTGGCTTGCGCAGGCGCGCACCCGTCTTTCGGTGGTGACCGCGCTGCAGCAGGTCGATACCGATGCCTCCGCCACGCCGGCCGCAAACTAACTGACGCCAACCGAGGAAACACATGCTCTGGTCCCTGATTAAGATCCTCTTCTTCGTGGCGCTCATCGCGGCCCTGACGCTTGGCGCGGGCTATCTGATGGAAACTGGCGCCGGTATCCGCATCGCGCTGGCGGGCACCGAATATAACCTTGGCCCCGTGCAGGCCGTGATCGGTGCGCTGGTGCTGATGCTTGGCCTGTGGCTGGTGCTGAAGCTTGCCGGGCTGCTGGTCGCCGTTGTGCGTTTTATCAACGGGGACAACACCGCGCTCAGCCGCCATTTCGACCGCAGCCGCGAACGCAAGGGGCTGCAAGCGCTGTCCGATGCGCTGATGGCGCTGGCGTCCGGCGAGGGGCAGCAGGCGCTTGCGAAAGCACGCCGCGCTGACAAATACCTCGACCGGCCGCAACTGACCCATCTGGTCATCGCACAGGCCGCCGAGCAGACCGGTGACCGTCAACTGGCCGAGGACACCTACAAGACGCTGCTCACCCATGACGGCACGCGGTTCGTCGGTATTCGTGGCATCTTGCAGCAGAAGCTGGCCGCAGGCGAAACCGACACCGCCCTGAAGCTGGCGGAGAAGGCCTTTGCGCTGAAGCCCAAGCACGCCGAAACGCAGGATACCCTGCTGAAACTACAGGCGGAAAAGCATGATTGGACCGGGGCGCGCCGCACGCTTGCAGCCAAGCTGAAGCACGGCGCCCTGCCCCGCGATGTTCACCGCCGCCGCGATGCCGTGCTGGCCCTGAGCGAGGCAAAGGACGTGCTGGCCGAAGGCAATTCCATCGAGGCCCGCGAAGCCGCGATCGAGGCCAACCGCCTGTCGCCCGATCTGATCCCGGCCTCCGTTCTGGCGGCCGAAGGCTACATCCGTGACGGCAAACCGCGCTATGCGACCCGCGTTCTAAAAAAGACATGGGAAGCGCAGCCGCATCCCGACCTTGCCGCCGCCTTTGCCGCCATTGAGCCTGACGAAAGCCCGCAGGCCCGGCTGAAGCGGTTCAACACCCTGACCCGCCTGCGCGGCGATCATCCCGAAACGCGGATGCTACAGGCGGAATTGCTGATCGCAGCCGAAGATTTCCCCGCTGCGCGGCGTGCCTTGGGCGATCTGGTGGAAACCGATCCCACGGCGCGGGTTCTGACCATCATGGCCGCCATCGAGCGGGGCGAAGGCAGCGACGACGCCGTTGTGCGGGGCTGGCTGACCCGGGCGCTTACCGCGTCGCGCGGGCCGCAATGGGTCTGCGACAACTGCGCCAACATCGAATCGCATTGGCAGCCCGTTTGTTCGAACTGCCACAGCTTCGATACGCTGGCGTGGAAGGAACCGACCCATGCCGAGCTGGCCATGCCCACCGGAACCGCCATGCTGCCGCTCATCGTCGGGCGGAAGGATACAGGCCCTGCCGCAGACCTGACGGTCGTGGATGACGCGGCCCTGAGCGATGGCGACACCGTAGATGTCGCAGCGAGCCCTGAAAGCGCTGATCCCGACGCCCCCCGCGCCGAGGCCGCGCCCGATCTGACCGGCACGCCGCCGGTCGCACCGGGCGAGTCCCCCGTCAACGGAGCCGCGCCGAAAACCCCGGCCTGACCGTCACGCATGCCCAGCCGGACCGTCTGTGCAGAAGTCGAATTCTCGACCTTGCGCGGCTGCGGTCCGGTTGATAAAGACCACCCGTCCCGCCCTTGCGGACCGGGGCCGCTGTAGCTCAGCTGGTAGAGCACGTCATTCGTAATGATGGGGTCGGGGGTTCGAGTCCCTTCAGCGGCACCAAATTTTCTATATAAGAACAGGCGCTTATGGTGCCTTCGCGGCCATTAAGCTGCCTTGACCTCGTTTGATGCGGTGGAGTGCTGGGAGTTCGGTCCCATGCGCCCGGCGCGTAGGGGCTTCTCAGACCCTATTTGCAGCATGGCAGAAATTACGCCCGGCAAGGCCCGACAGGTAGCCTTCCTCTGTTGCCCCCCGGTCGGTGGGCAGGAACGCCACTACCAGCGCTTGGCGCGTCTCACGGCTGCGTTGTGGGACGGCCCAGTCCGGACCGCCCCATACAAGCACATCGCTCAGCCGTGCGACCGCACTGCGGAAATGAACGCCCGCGTCCGTGGTTCGGTAGGCGTGCCGAGCACCTGTTCGGGGCTGCCGGTTTCGACCACCTCGCCGTGATCCATGAACAGCACCCGGTGCGCCACATCGCGCGCAAAGCCAAGTTCATGGGTGACGATGATCATGGTGATGCCGGTCTGGGCAAGGCTGCGCATGACGTTCAGCACCTCGCCTACCAATTCCGGGTCGAGCGCCGATGTCGGCTCGTCAAACAGCAGCACCTCGGGCTCCATCGCCAAAGCGCGGGCAATGGCGACACGCTGTTGCTGGCCCCCCGACAGCTCAGAGGGGTAGGCATTGAGCTTTTCCCCCAACCCCACCTTGGTCAGAAGTTCTTCTGCTTTGGCGCGGGCTTTTGCGCGGGGGTGGCGCAACACCTGAATCGGGCCCTCGGTCACATTTTCCAACGCGGTCTTATGCGGGAACAGGTTGAAGCGCTGGAACACCATGGCTGTTTTCAGCCGCTGCCGAGCGATTTCGCGGTCAGTGAGTTCCCGAAGGCGATCCCCCTCGCGGCGAAACCCGACGAGATCGCCCGCCACGATAAGATGCCCGCCGCTGACTGACTCAAGCTGGTTGATACAGCGCAGGAACGTGCTTTTGCCTGAGCCTGACGGGCCGATGATACAAAGCACTTCGCCCTTCTGCACCGTCAGGTCGATGCCCTTCAGCGCATGAAAGGTGCCGAAATGCTTCTGTAGCCCGTAGGAGGCGACGATAGGATCCTTGGTCATGTCTTGCTCCCGCTCTGGCGCACGCCCTTGGCGTAGAAATTTTCGATACGGCTTTGCAGAATGCTCATGACCGTGACGATGAGCAGATACCAAATCGATGCGACGATGAGCAGTTCGATCACACGCGCATTGGCGTAGTAGATATTCTGTGCCGAGTGCAGAATTTCGGAATACTGAATGACCGACGCCAGAGAGGTCAGCTTTACCATCCCGATCCATTCGTTGCCGATGGGCGGAACGATCACACGCATGGCTTGAGGAATGACGATGCGGCGCAGGCATTGCAGCTGCGGCATCCCGATCGACTGCGCCGCTTCGTATTGGCCGCGATCAACCGACATGAGACCCGCGCGCACCACCTCAGACGTATAAGCGCCCTGCTGGATGCCAAGGCCGAGCAGCGTTGCCACGAATGGGGTCATCAGATTGACCGTCGATATCGAAAAGACGCCCGGAATAGAAATGCTGGGAAAGATCAGCGCGAGGTTAAACCAGATCAGCAATTGCAGCAGGACCGGGACGGCTCGAAAGAACCAGACATATCCGCGCGCCGACCAGCTAAGGACCGGATTGCTGGACAGGCGCATGATCGCAAAGATCACGCCCAGCGCGATGCCGATCAGCATCGCGAGGATCGACATGATCACGGTATTAAGAAGCCCGCTCATGATCGCAGGAACGGTGAGGAAGCGCCCGACATAGCTCCATTCGATCTTGCCCACGGCAAAGCCATAGGCAATTCCGCCAAGCGCTAGAAGGATCAGCGCCGCCGAAAGGTAACGACCATGATAACGGCGGCGGATCACCGGCAGATCTGCATACGGGTTAGGGGGCAAGGTCATGTGTCTATGGTCCTGTCGGGTGCTGTCGGTGTTTCGAGGACGATTTTTCCGAGATGGTTTCGGCTTTCCATGAAGCGGTGAGCCTCTGCGATGTCGGCCAGTGCAAAGCGACGCGCGATGCGCGGCGTGAGCGCGCCCCGGTCAACCAGCGGCAGCAGATCCCGCCGCGCACCGGAGACAATACGGGCCTTGGCCTGAACCGGACGGTCCCGCAGCGATGTCGTGAACAGCGTCAGCCGTTTGCCCATCATCTTGCCGAGAGGCGCCTGCGCGTCCGGGCCGCCCATCAGCCCGATCACCACGATCCGCCCGTCCAGTGCGGCGGCGGCGACATTCGCTGCGAGGTGGGAGCCTCCCATGACGTCTAGGATGAGGTCGGCACCGCCCCCTGCCGTGAGGGCGGACACTTCTTGAGCGAATGTCTCTGGGTCGCGCCCGTCGATCACATGGTCGGCGCCCAAGCTGCGAACGAACTCCGTTTTTGGGGTGCTGGCACAGGCAATCACTTTCAGCCCCATCGCGTGGCCGGCTTCGACCGCGAAGCTGCCCATGCCGCCAGACGCGCCGTGAACGACCAAGGTCTGGCCGCGCGCCATACCGCCGAGATCGACGAGGTTAGACCAGATCGTGGCCATCGCCTCCGGCAGGCAGGCTGCTTCCGCCGCGTCTAGCCTTTCGGGCCAAGGCAGCAGGTGGTCGGCGCGGGCGCAGAGCCAATCGGCCTGCGCCCCGCCATCGCTCAGCGCGCAGACCCTGTCACCGACCTTCCAGTCGGTGACGTCGGAGCCCAGCGCATCGATGATCCCGGAGGCTTCGATCCCGGCGACCGGACTGGCGAGCGAGTAACGCCCACGCGCCAGCAGCAGGTCCGAATAGTTGAGGGCTGCCGCCGCCACGCGAAGGCGCACCTCTCCTCGTCCGGGTTGGGGAATGGGCTGTGGGCACAGGGCAAACGGTGCCCCGCCCGCAGCCTCACCCCAGACCACGCCCTGCATCCCGGTCATATCAGAGACCTTGGCCTCCATCGCTCAGGTGCCCTGATCGATCGAAACTTCGGTCAGCGCCTGCGCTTCCATGCCGAACGCTTCAAGCGCGGCGGTATAGGCGCCGTTTTCCATGATTTCGGTGACGCCCTGCGCCACGGCATCCCGCAGTTCGGTGTATTCGGTGCCAAAAGCGAAACCGAAAAGCGTGCGGGTGATCGGCTCGCCGATCGTGCCGAACGTGTCGGGTTCCTGCGCCATCAGATACGCGACATATTCCTGACCCAGCAATCCGGCATCGAGACGGCCCTGCATCAGCGAAAGACGGGTGTCCGTCGCGCCGCCGGTGCCCAGCACATTCATCGCTTCGAGATCTGCACCAATGCAGTTTTCCTCGTTCCATGCTTCCAGCGACGGCAGATAGCTTGTGGTCCGCGGCGCACCGACCGCATGACCGCACAGATCGGCGGTGTCGGACAGTTCGGACGCCGTCGCGACAAGGCCGAAGGGCTGCGCGCCGGTCGAGAGATAGTCGACGAAGGACATGGTTTCGCGGCGGCTCGGCAGGTCCGAAATCGCGGTGCCGATCATGTCGATACGGCCGCTGGCGACCGAGGTCATCAGCTGCTCAAAGCCCATGTCCTCGTAGCGGATTTCAAGGCCGAGCACCTCGCCGAGCGCGTCCACAAGCATCACGTTGATGCCCGCGCGCTCGTTGGTTTCGGGGTTGCGGAAGGCCATCGGAGGATAGGTGCTTTCGATGCCGACCGAGAGATAGCCCTTTTCCTTGATGTCCGCGGGGACCATTTCAGCAGCCGTATCGGCAGCGGCGGCGCTGGCGGCGAGGCCGAGCACAAGAGACGAGACCAGAGTTGTGATTTTAAATGTCATTGGGAATCTCCACTGTTGGTTACGGGATCGGGTAATTCGGCACGCAGAAGACCCCGGGCTGCGCCCGCGCTACGGGGAGCTTTCCGCTCCCTTCGTAATTGGGTGTAAGGGGCAAGGCCCGAGCTGTAGCTCAGGCCGGGCTTGCACCCTCGATCACTGACGAGGATGGCGCGCTATCGGGATCGACAGCACGCAGCCGGTAAGCCTCGGACTTGGGAGCCCAGTCGGCGTAAAGGGCAGCCACGTCTTGCAGCGGCGTTCTGGAATCGTCGATGCGAAGGTCGGTGTCCTTCAATTCGTCCGGGCCCATGACGACCAGAAACGCCGATTGCAGAGGGTCGCGTTCACTGCCAGCCGCTTCGCCCGCCAACATCCCGGCCAAAAGCCGCTGTTCAAGCGTGCCTGAGCCCTCCTCGAAACCGCGCACCATTTCTGGCAAAACCTCGGCGCTGCCCAGAAAATTCCCAATGGCGAGGCAGTCTGTCCCGGTAAGGCCGTCGGCATGTTCGAGGCAGGACGTGCCGGTATGGTGGACACCTTCGCCCTGCATGGTCAGCACGCCCAGCTGGCGCCAATGGGGCGCATGGGCGGCAGTTCGCATCGTTTCGAGCACTCCAGCGGCATCAGCGCCCCCTTCAAAGGCGCGCAGGCCGACGCGGTGCAGGCGCGGATCGGTGCGGGCCTGCGAGAAGACCACGCAGCCGGGCAGCACCGCCCCGACACGCGCCCCGACAGCCACGGACGAGGTGGCCACCGCAAAGCCGATGCGGTCGGTTTTGGGACAGCGTCCAGCAAGCGAATAGGTCATTATGCGATCTCCACGCCGGTCTGTGCCGTGATCGGGCCGTAATGCTCGATCCGGCGGTGTTTCGAGAAATTGAAGACCGAGCGCCGGATGTATTCGCCCAGCGCCAAGTCACAGTTGTAGGAAATCACTTCGTCTTCCTCGGTGACCGCGCGGGTGACGGTTTCACCCGTGGGCGCCACGATGGCGGAGCCGCCGATCATGGCAAAACCGTCCTCCGAGCCGCATTTGCCCGCGGCCATCACCCAAGCGCCGTTCTGGTAGGCTGCGGATTCAAGGCTCAGACGGTGGTGATGCTCGCGAAGATGCGCCGCCTCGTTGTGATGGATGTTGCGGGTTGGCGTGTTGTAGCCAAGCATGAAGATCTCGGCCCCGCGAAGGGCCATAACGCGGAAGGTTTCGGGCCAGCGGCGGTCATTGCAGATGCACATCCCGACGCGGCCGACATCGGACTGGAACACCGGGAACCCAAGGTCGCCGACCTCGAAATAGCGCTTTTCCAAGTGTTCGAATTCCGGATCTCCAATCGGATCCTTGGTGCCGGGCAGGTGAATCTTGCGATATTTTCCAAGCAGCTCACCGGCAGGCGACATCAGGATCGAGGTATTGAACCGGTGCACGGTGCCGGCCTCGGTCACTTTTTCGGCGTAGCCCAGATAGAACCCGATGCCGAGCTTTTTCGCCTCATCAAACAGCGGAACCATCGCAGGCGAGGGGCAGCCCTCTTCGTAAAAACGGTCGTATTCCGCGGGATCATCATAGACATAGCGCGGGAAAAACGTGGTCAGAGCCAGTTCCGGAAAGGTCACCCAGCGCGCGCCGCGGCCATGAGCTTCGCGCAGCATCTCGATCAGGCGTCCGACCGTGGCCTCCTTGTTATCGGCAAGATGGACAGGCCCCATCTGGGCCACAGCGAATACGGTTTTACGGCTCATTGCCTGCTCCTTCCAAATCTTATGCAGGAGGGTAGACAGCGGGCACTTCATCTGGAAATAAAAAAGCAGGCCCAATAAATAATGTAAGGTTATTCTCCATGATCCGGTTGAGGCAGCTTGAGGTCCTATGCGCGGTCATCGATCTGGGCACCACGTCCGAGGCGGCGGAATCGCTCTCGGTGAGCCAACCGGCGGTGTCCAACATGATCCGTCACATTGAGGACTTGGTGGGCTTTCCGCTGTTCAAGCGGGAAAAGGGGCGGCTGACGCCCACGCCCGAGGCGCTCCATATCGCGCAAGAAGCCCAACATCTTTTCTCGCAACAGAAACGTGTGGACCGGATCATCAACCAGTTGCGGGGCGGCACGGTCGGGCAACTAAACGTGATCGCGACCCCATCGATCGGCTATGTCCTGTTGCCGCGGCTGATCACGGAATTCACCCGCACCCGACCGCGCGTGCAGCTTTCGATTGAACTTGGCAGCGTCGACGACATCATCCAACAGCTGATCAGCGGGCGCGCGGAGCTTGGCTTTTCAATCACCTTGCCGCGCCACACGGCATTGAGTGTGCGTCAGATGGCTTCGGGAAACATGATGTGCGCCATGCCCGAAGACCACGAATTGGCCCTGTCGCGCCGCATCAACGTGCTCGATCTCAACCATGTGCGCCACATCTCCTACGGGACCGGCACACCGCTTGGGCAGATGATTGACGAAGTGTACCGCAAAAACGGGATCGAGCGCCGATATTTCTGTGAGGTGCGCCACACCTCCACCGCGCTGGAAATGGTATCCGCTGGCGCGGGGGTCGCGTTGGTCGACAACTTTGCGCTGCTAGGTGTCGCGCGGCGCAGCATCGCCGTGCGCGAGATCGAGCCCGCGATGCCGGTTGCCCTACACGGGGTGACATCGAACCTGTTCCCGACCTCCCATGTTGCTATGCAATTTCAGGAATTTGTGCGCAGCGCGTTGAACGATGCCGCGGCCTTGGCAGAGTGGGGAATAACCGCAGATTATTACTAGGGTCGTATTTTTAATTTCAAAATGTTGGCCGGGACTGCTCACCTTATGACACCGCAGGAGCCTACAGCTTCGCACCGATGTCAGAAGGCAGACAGATGTCCGATCCTATTCTCTCCGTCCGTCAGGCCGTAAAGACCTATGGCAGATTTCGTGCGCTCGATGCCGTGGATCTCGACATTCGGAAGGGAGAGTTCCTAACCCTGCTGGGGCCATCCGGGTCCGGCAAGACCACGCTGCTATCGGCCATCGCGGGGTTCACGGCGCTCGACAGCGGTGCGGTGCATGCCCGCGGCGCAGACATCAGCCGCCTGCCGCCGGAAAAGCGCGATTTCGCGATGGTTTTTCAGGGGTATGCCCTGTTTCCGACGATGACCGTGGCAGAAAATGTCGGCTATCCCCTGCGCGTGCGCAGATGGGCCAAGCCAGCCCTGCAAGAGCGGGTGCGGGAATGTCTCGATCTGGTGCAGATGGGCCAGTTCGCCGACCGGATGCCGACCCAGCTGTCGGGCGGGCAGCAGCAGCGCATCGCCTTGGCGCGGGCGCTGTCATTCCGGCCAGACGTGCTGCTTCTCGATGAGCCCCTCTCAGCGCTCGACAAAAAGCTGCGCGCCGACCTGCAATGGGAGCTCAAGGCGCTGCATGAGCGGCTTGGCGTCACCTTCGTGTATGTGACCCACGATCAGGACGAAGCGCTGTCCATGTCCGACCGGATTGTCATCCTCAAAGATGGCGCGATCCAGCAGGAGGGTCAGCCCGGCGAACTCTACGATTGGCCCCGCACCCGCTTTGTGGCGAATTTCCTTGGCAAATCCAACTTCATAGAGGCGCGCATGACGGGCCGCGAGGGCGCGCATCTGGTTGCCGAGGCCGCGGGTCAGAAATTTGCGGTCAAACCGACGGCTGGCGTGGCGGAAACGGGGGCTGGATGTCTGGCGTTGCGCCCCGAACGCATTCGCCTCGGCCATCCAGGCGAAGAACCGTTTACCGGCCGTGTCCGGCAGATCAGCTATCTCGGCGAACGCTGTCAGGTGCTCGTTGACCACGACGTCTTGGGCGAAGTGCTGGTTTCACAGCCAACTTGGCATGCGGGCGTGCGGCCCGAACCGCGCATGGACGTCAGCTTTGGCTGGGATGCCGACGCCTGCGTGCCGTTGACCGACGCCTGAGACCCGATCCCGTTCCGAAGCCGCGCATTTTTCGCGGCGGGCGCAAGAAGAGCTGCCCACGACAAGGACAGCTTCCCAACAAGGAGACATCACTTGGATACTTCCGAACGTCATTTTCAGTCCGATCTCGCCGAGATCGCAGCAGAGAAATACAAGGCTGGCACGCTGTCGCGGCGTGGCTTCCTGACTGCCATGGGTGCGCTCGGCCTCGTGCCGTTGCTGGGCAACCGCGCGATCGCACAGGCCAGCGAAGTGGTCGTCTGCAACTGGGGCGGTCAGGCCTCGGACATCCTGCGCGATCTTCTCGGCAAGGCATTCGAGGAAGAAACCGGCATTCCGGTGCGCGTCGATGGCGCGGGCCCCAGCGCGGGCAAGGTCCGCGCCATGGTGGAAAGCGGTGCAGTGGTCTGGGATGTCTGCGACAGCGGGGCAGGCTCGGCGATTGTGATGAACGGCGCGGGCGTGATCCAGAACATCGACTACTCCATCGTCGACAAAAGCAAGGTGCTGGACGGCACCGCCCTGCCCTTTGCCGTCGGCAACTACGTCTTTTCCTATGCGATGGCCCACAACCCGACGATGCTGCCCGATGGGGGGCCGCAGACATGGGCGGATGTCTGGAACGTCGAGGACTTCCCCGGCATGCGAACCTTCCGCAAATCCGTGCGCGGTCAGCTTGAGGCAGCGGCGCAGGCGATGGGTGTCCCCAAAGAAGACGTCTACGAGTTTCTCGATGACGAGGGCATCAAGGCCGCCATCGCCAAATTCCGCGAACTGCGCGACAACATCATCGTCTGGGGGTCGGGTTCTGACAGCCAGAACCTGTTCCTTCAGGGCGAAGTTGCGATGGGTAATATCTACTCCACCCGCGGCTTCCTGCTGAAGGACCAGATGGAGCCGGGCACGTTCAAGATGACCTATGACGGGGCGCTTTTGCAGCCGGGGATGTGGGTCGTGCCGAAGGACAATCCCGCCGGGACGGAAACCGCGATGAACTTCATCGCCACCGTGCAGGACCCGCAACTTCAGGCGGATTGGTTCGTGGCCATCGGCAACGGCCCGATCAACCCCGCCGCCGCCGCGCTCATCCCGGCAGAACTGTCCGAGTGGAACCCGAACACCCCCGAAAACGTGGCCAAGCAGGTGATCTACAACGACGAGTGGTATGGCAAAAATCAGGTCTCTGCCGAAGAGCTGTATATCGACGCGCTGATCGGCTGACATGAGCCTAGGAATGCCCCGAATGACTGACAAACTCCGCTACTGGATGCTGGTTTTGCCAGCTCTGGCCGTGATGGTCCTTTTCTACATCTGGCCAGTGCTCAACATTTGGGGCATCTCCGTCACCGAGCCCACAGCCGGGCTCGGCAACTACACCAAAATGTTTGACTCGAATGCGGTGCGGGTCAGCTTCGTGCTGACCTTCCGCATCGCGGCGATCACCACCGTGATCTGTCTGCTGCTCGGCTATGTGCTGGCCTACACGATCGCGAATTTCGCGGTCCGGGTCAGGCCGCTGATGCTGGGATTGGTGCTTCTGCCCTTCTGGGTATCCGTGCTGATCCGATCCTTTGCATGGATCGTGCTGCTGGGCCGTTCAGGGCTGGTGAACGACGCATTGATGGATACGGGGCTGATCGCGACGCCGATCCGGTTCATGCATAATGAAACCGGTGTGCTCATCGCCATGGTTCATGTGATGCTGCCCTTTGCCGTGCTGCCGATGCTGACCAATATGCGCGGTATTCCGGGCAGCTACATGAAGGCGGCGCGGGGACTGGGGGCCAGCGAGTGGCGCGCCTTCCGCGAGGTCTATTTTCCGCAAACGCTGCCCGGTGTTTTTTCAGGGGGTTTGCTGGTCTTTGTGCTCTCGCTTGGCTTCTACATCACGCCCGCGCTCCTGGGCGGGGGCCGCGTAATGATGATCTCCGAATATATCACCTACCAGATTCAGGAATTCCTCAACTGGGGTCTTGGGGCCGCGCTTTCGGTCGCGCTGCTTGGCGCCACCGCCGTTGTCCTTCTTGCCGCGAGCCGTTTCGTGAACCTGCGCAAGACTTTTCTGGAGCGCAACTGATGACCCGGTCCCCTCTCCGTCTGTTTTTCTCCACCGGAAGCTGGGCGATTTTGGCCTTCCTCGTTTTACCGATCCTCGTGGTGATCCCGGTTTCGCTGACCGACACAACCTTTATCGGCCTGCCCAAAGAGCATCTGTCGCTTCAGCATTTCGACACCTTCCTGCGCTCACCTGAATGGCTGCGGGCGACATGGACAAGCATCTGGATCGGGGGAGTCGTCGCGGCGGCCTCGACAGCATTGGGCACGGCTTTCTGCATCGGCTGCTGGTTCCTTTCGGATCGCGCCGCGATGATCGCCCGGTGGGTGATGATCGTGCCTATTCTGGTGCCGCCTGTGGTTCAGTCTCTGGGCTTTTACAAATTCTGGGTCACGCTTGGCCTGATCGATACGCATTTCGGTGTGATCCTTGCTCATACGTTGCTGGCGCTGCCCTATGTGACGATCTCCGTCTTTGCAGCCTTGGCCAATCTCGACCGGCGCATTCCGCAAGCGGCGCGCAACCTTGGCGCGTCCCTTGGCATGACGATCCGAACGGTGATCCTGCCGTCGATCCGCCCCGGGATGATCACGGGCGCGATCTTTGCCTTCATCGTCAGCTTCGATGAGATCGTCGGCGTGCTGTTCCTCACCGTGCGCCGCGTGGAAACGTTGCCCAAGATGATCTGGGAAGGCATCCAAGAATCCGTCGATCCCGTGATTGCTGCCGTGGCGACGATCCTTGTTTTCATAACCCTGCTGGTGACGGCAGCCGCGGTGGCACGGATTTACGCGACCGCGAAACCGCAAGCGTCCTCATAGGAACCTGACATGACCTTTTCAATCATCGGGCACTGCGACCGCACCGGGGCATTTGGCGCCGCTATCACCACCTCGGACCTCGCCGTCGGCAGCCGTTGCGTGCGGCTTGCGCATGGACGGGGCGCGTTTCTGTCACAGCACCGGACCGACAGCAGACTGGGCGATCTTGGCATCTCGTTGTTGCGCGACGGCGCGTCCGCCGATGACGCCATAACGCAGGTCGTCGCCAGCAGCCCTGACATTGAGTGGCGGCAGCTTGGTGCGCTTGATGCGCGGGGGCAGAGTGCTGTCTTCCACGGTCGCCGCATGTATTCGATCTACACGCATACCGGCGGCAAGAACTGCCTCGCTCTTGGCAATATTCTGGACAACGAACGGGTTACAGCCGCCATGGCCGCCGCTTTCCTTGCCGATCCGGCCCTGCCGCTGGCAGAGAAGCTGCTGCTTGCGCTGGAGGCCGGGCAGGACGCGGGCGGCGAGGTCGCGAATGCGTTGCGCTCCTCCGCGCTTCACGTCACGGGCGATCACGGCATCCCCAGTTGCGACCTTCGGATCGACATCTCGGATGGCAAGGCGGTCGCGGACCTGCGCATGCTCTTCGAGGCATATAAGGGGCGCGAGGCTGCGCTGCGCGCAATCGCCCTATCGCCGGACGCGGTGCCCGTGCAATCCACCCTCTTTGAAACCAGCATTGAGCGGATCGCGGAATTGGGGCTCGATGCCCGTTTCCCCACGGCACTGCACCGAGACAGCTGGACAGTCGCGGGGCCGGAAAGGAAATGACCATGCAATTCGACACTGTCATTCATGGGGGCCTGATCGCGACGGCGGATTATACGGCCACGGGCGATATCGGCATCAAGGACGGTCGCATTGCCGCAGTGGCCGAGCGCCTTTCAGGTGGCCAACGCCGAATTGACGCAGGCGGACGCATCGTCATGCCCGGCGGGATCGAGGCCCACGCCCATATCGCGCAGGAAAGCTCTTCGGGGGTGATGTCCGCGGATGATTACCTTTCGGGGTCGGTATCGGCGGCGTTCGGCGGCAATTCGTCCTTCATCCCCTTCGCAGCACAGCAGCGCGGTCAATCGGTCGATGATGTGATCGCGACCTACGACGCGCGCGCCGCGCGTTCGGTCATCGATTATTCTTATCACCTGATCATTTCGGACCCGCAGCCAAAGGTGCTTGAGGACGAACTGCCCCGCGCCTTCGCCCGAGGCATCACCTCGTTCAAGGTCTTTATGACCTATGACCTGATGAACCTTGGCGACGGAGGTATGCTCGACATCCTTACGGTGGCGCGCGCGCACGGCGCGATCACCATGGTCCATGCCGAAAACAACGACATGGTCAAATGGATGAACCGGCAGCTGGCCGCCAAGGGTCTGACCGCGCCCAAGTATCACGCCATCTCGCGCCCCGAATTGGCCGAGGAGGAGGCGATCAGCCGCGCGATCCAGCTCGCCAAGTTGGCCGACGCGCCGCTATTCATCGTGCATGTGTCGACTGCCGGCGGCGCCGAGATCGTGCGCCGGGAGAAGTTCAACGGCGCCAAACTCTTTGCCGAGACATGTCCGCAATACCTCGCGCTTACCCGCGCGGATCTCGACCGGCCGGGGATGGAAGGCGCAAAATATGTCTGCTCGCCGCCGCTGCGCGATGCCGCCACGCAGGATGCGCTTTGGCACCATATTGCGCAGGGCACCTTTGAAAGCGTCAGTTCCGACCATGCTCCCTACCGCCATGACGAAACCGGCAAGTTCCTGAACGGGTGGGACATTCCTTATCCCAAGATCGCCAATGGTATGCCCGGCATCGCCACGCGCCTGCGCTATCTCTTCTCGGAAGGGGTGGTGAAGGGGCGCATTACGCTGGAACAGTTCGTCGCGCTGTCTTCGACCAATGCGGCCAAGACCTTTGGCTGCGCGACGAAAGGTCGGATCGCGCCGGGCATGGATGCCGACATCGCGATCTGGAACCCGGACGCGCGTGTCGCCGTCACCTCGGCCAACCAGCATGACAACATGGATTACACCCCGTTCGAGGGCATGATGCTGACAGGCATGCCGGAGATTGTCATGAACCGCGGCGCGGTGATCGTTGAGCACGGCGAACTGAAAGCGAAAGAGGGTCAGGGCCGCTTCGTGGCCCGTCAGCCCATCGACCTGCGCGGCAAGCCCGGCGTTACCGTCAAGGAATTCGATCCTGCCCAGAACTTCGGCGTGGAGTTGCGTTGATGCGGGTGCTGGTGATCAATCCCAACTCGTCGGTCGCCGTCACCGATGGTATCGCAGACGCGCTTGCGCCGCTCGGCGCGCAGTTTGACGTTGTTCGTCAGGAGGGCGGGCCTGAAACGATCCGCACCGACGAACATGTCGCCGAAGCAGCCGAACCTTTGGCCGCGCGGATCGCCGGCGCGCAGGCCGACGGCTATATCATCGCGTGTTTTTCGGACCCCGGTCTTGACCTTGCCCGGACGCGGGTCAGCCAACCGGTGGTGGGGGCGCAAGAGGCCGCAGTGCTTGAGGCCTGCGCGCTGGCTGATCGGTTTGGCATTATCGCGCTGTCAGAGCGCGCCATTCCCCGACATCTCAAACGGATCGAGGCGTTGGGCTGCATGGACCGGCTGGTCGCGGAGTTGCCGTTGCTGGACGTTTCCGCCGAAGCGTCCGGTCGTGACCCTGAGGTCTATCGTCATCTGCGCGCGATCGGCGAGACGCTACGCGATCGCGGTGCCGGCGCTGTTGTTCTCGGTTGTGCGGGAATGGCCCAAATCGCAGCGCAGCTTCAGAACGACCTCGGCATCCCGGTGATCGATCCGGTGGCAGCCGCAGGCCGTCGGATACTAGCCCGGCTTAACTCCGCCTGACCGCCCTGCCCCCGTCATGGCAGCGGCCCTGACCCTTACGACGTCCACAGGCCGCCCGCCGCCCTTTGATTTACCGCCGCTTCGTGCAGCCGACCCCACCCCCGGCGCCAGCGGCTCCATCGTAGAAGGCTTCGCATTGACACGTTCCCAAACCCCGACACTGCCGGACACGCGCAGCAAAACCACTGCGGTCTTTGGCTCTTATGTGCTGGCGCACGGCGCCGAGGGCCAAGAGGTTCTTCGCGATCATTGGGTGATCCTCGAAGACGACCGGATCGCCGCGATCACGGAAAGCCGACCTGCGCAGGCCGACCATGTGATCGACCGGCCCGGTCGCTTTGTGCTGCCCGGCCTGATGAACCTTCACAACCACTGCTTCAGCGAGGCCATCGCCCGCAGTCATGCCGAGGATGGGGTGAGCAAGCGCAATGATCAGAGCATCGTCTATACGGTTCTGTTGCCCCTCTCCAAGACCGGGCTGGACATCCTGACCGCCGAAGAGCGCATGGCGATTGCGCGCATGGGGGTCATCCAGCTTCTGCTGGGCGGCGCGACATCCGTCATGGAGCCGTTTCGCAATAACCTGCCCGAGATGTTCGACGCCGCCGCCGAGCTTGGTCTGCGGTTCTGGGGGGCGCCCTATCTTTTCTCCGCGTCGAATCCGCGTGCAGGCACAGAGGGCGAGGTGAGCTATACCGCGTCCTCAACCGATGGCCGCGACAATGCGGTCGATCTGGCGGCATGGAACGCGCTTTACGATCAGTGGCATGGGCGTGAAAATGGCCGGATCAGCCTTGCCATGAGCCCCCATGCGACCGATACCTGCGACCCCGATTTGCTTCGGGCGGCGACAGACCGGGCGCGCGACCTGTCTGTGCCGATCACCACGCATGTCGCCCAAAGCGAGGGCGAGGTCGCAACCATCGCAAAACGGTGGGACGGGCGCAGCCCGGCGGAGTATCTGGACTGGCTAGGGGTGCTGGGGCCGGATCTTCTGGCCGCGCATTGTGTCTACAGCAGTGAAAGCGACCTTGCGCTGATGAAGGCGCGGGACGTGACTGTTGTGAATTGCCCGCGGGTCTTTGCCCGGACCGGCAAAACCGCCTCCTTTGGCCGGTTTGAAGCGGCGGGCTTGCGCACCTTGGTAGGGACCGATGGCTACAACATGGACCTGCTGGGAGAGATCAACGCCGCTGGCATCGTCTCGAAAGTGACACGCGGCGATGCGCGCAGCGCGACCGCACCGGCTCTGTTGAACGCAATTACCGGGGCCGGTTCAGTTGCCCTGAAGCGCCCCGACTTGGGGCGGATTACGCCGGGTGCGAAGGCCGACCTTACGTTGATCGACATGACGCATCCGCATCTACAACCACATTACGACCCGCGTCGCACGCTTGTCTCCCTCGCGAACCGCGCAAACGTGGATACGGTGATCGTCGACGGTCGCGTTCTGGTCGACAGCGGAAGCGTGGCCATCGCTGATGCGACCGCCTTGACCGAAGCCGGTGCCGCCGCGATCCGTAAAATCTGGGATCAGCCAGAGGCGCGGGAGGCTTTTGCCGCCACCTAGGCACAGGTTGGCCGCTTAACCCGAGATGGATTTGCGCGCGGCTACATGGCCCAGGCGGGCAGTGGATCTGCCGAAAGCGGGTCACGGCGGCGCTGCGCCTCGGTCGCGTGGCGGGGTGTCCCGATCGACAGTCTGAATAGCCCGGTTGCGGCGCGATTGCTTGACAGTCGCGCTGCGCACCGCCTTACGCTGCAGGTCATGTTCGGATTCAAAGACATCGAAATCATCCGCTCCGTCGTGCGCCACGGCGGGTTCCGCGCCGCATCCGATGCGACCGGGCTGGCACAATCCGCGATCTCTCGCCGGATCCGCCATCTAGAGGACCGGATGGGGATCACGATCTTTGAGCGGGACGGGCGCGGGGTGCGGTTGACCGCGACCGGGCGGCGGCTGTGCGACGAGGGCGAGGTTCTGATCGCGCAGCGGGATCGGATCTTGGGGGAGTTGATCCACGGTGTGATGGCGGGCGTGGTGCGGCTGGGCGTGGCGGAGACGATGACCCACACGATCCTGCCGCGCATGTTAACCACCCTGCGCAGCCGCCATCCGATGCTGCGGTTCGAAATCTCTGTCGATACGTCAGACCAGATGGAGCAAGCGCTGCGCGACGATGCGCTCGATGTGGTGATCCTGCTTCGCGATCAGGCCCCGCGCCGGATCGCGCTGACGCCCTTGCCACCGGTCAGCATGGGCTGGTTCGTGTCGCCTGCGCATTTCACCCTGCCTAGCCCTGCCGGGCTTGACGATCTGGTGTCGCTGCCCATCGTGTCCTTTCCCAAAACGACGATCCCGCATCGCCGGGTGCTGGATTTGCTGTCGCCGGGGCGGCGGCGGCCCGCGACCGTGCACGGGTCGGCCTCTCTCGCGACGATGCTGCACCTTGTGGAGCAGGGATTCGGCATTGGCACGATCCCCCATTCGATTGTCGCGGCATGGCCCCATGCCAAGCTGCGCGAGATCGAGGTGACCCCCGACGCACAGCTGCGCCCGCTTGAGTTCGTGATCTGCTATGACCCTGAGAGGAACGAGGAAATTGGCCGGGAGGTCACCCGCGCGGCTGTGGAGGCCGGGGCGACTGATCTAATTTAAGGTTCAATATTGGCAACAACTGAACTGTTGATCTAATCGGTCGATTGGCGGAGCCTTGGTAAAACCGGAGGACTTCGATGACGGATACCCGCAGCTTCATCTCGGACCCGAAAGAGCTTCGCGCACAGATCCGCGCCGGGCGCTTCACTGGTCCGACCGCCGGTCACGGGGGCGAGGCGCTGCAGGCCAATCTGGTGATCCTGCCCGGGGATGATGCGCGCGATTTCCTGATGTTCTGTCAGGCCAACCCGCGCCCTTGTCCGCTGCTTGCAGTGGGCGAACCGGGCAATCCGACCTTGCCGACGCTGGGCGACATCGATCTGCGCACCGATCTGCCGCGCTATTGCCTGTGGCGTGACGGCGCGCTGGTGGCGGAGCCTGCGGATATCGCCGACCTGTGGCGCGAGGACATGGTGTCCTTTGCGCTGGGATGTTCGTTCAGCTTCGAGGATGCGCTGACCCGTGCGGGCATTCCGGTGCGCCATCAGGATGCCGGGCGCAACGTGCCGATGTATCGCACCAACATGCCTACGCGGCCTGCGGGCCGGTTTTCGGGGCCTGTTGTCGTCAGCATGCGCCCAATGCCCGCAGCCGACGCGATCGAGGCGATCGCCATCTGCCAGCGCTTCCCCTTGGCGCATGGCATGCCGGTGCATCTGGGCGACCCGGCGCAGATCGGCATCACCGATATCGACCGCCCAGATTACGGCGATGCGCCGGATATCCGCCCCGGCGATATTCCGGTGTTCTGGGCCTGCGGCGTGACACCGCAAGCGGCCATCGTCGCCGCGCGGCCCGCGCTCGCCATCACCCATGCGCCGGGGCACATGCTGGTGACGGATGTTCCGTCCAGCCATGCGGCGCGCAGGCTTACGGGGGTTCAGCCCCTCTAGGCCCGCCCAACACGTTCAACGAAAACCAGACCAACAGGAGAAGACACATGAAAAATACGATGATGACCGCAATGACGGTCGCCCTGCTCGCCACCACCGCCCATGCCGAGGAACAGTTCTCGGTCGTTGGCAGCTGGTCGAGCCTGCCGCTTTACAAGCAGTTCACCACGCCCTTCTGGACCGAAGACCTGCCGACGATGACCGAAGGCGAGATGACCGCGCAGCTGACCAGCTTCGATCAGATGGGAATCGCCGGGGCCGACGTTCTGCGGATGCTGGGCGACGGTGTGTTCGACATCGGCCAGACCGTGGCCGACTACACCGTCGGCGATGCGCCGGAACTGGAAGGGCTCGACGTGCCTCTGGTCGCGGCCACGGCGGATGAGGCCCGCGCGATGGTCGATGCGGCCCGCCCGATGGTCGAAGACATCATGCATGACCGCTTTGGCGCGGAACTGCTGGGCATTGCGCCCTACCCGCCGCAGGTCGTGTTCTGCAAGGGCGAGATCACGTCGCTCGCCGATCTGGAAGGCAAGAAGGTGCGCGGCTCTGGCCGCATGACCACCAAGCTGCTGGAAGCGCTCGGTGCCGAAGGCATCAACATCGCGTTTTCCGAAGTGCCCGGCTCGCTTCAGCGCGGCGTGATCGATTGCGCCGTGACCGGGGCCGGTTCGGGCTATTCCGCTGGCTGGTGGGAAGTGTCCGATCACCTGCTGACGCTGCCGCTGGGCGGTTGGGATCCGGTCGTGATCGCGATGAACAAGGACCGCTTCGACGGCCTGTCGGCCGAGGCGCAGGAGACGCTGAAATCCGCCGTTCAGGAAGGTTTGGAAGGTAAGGCATGGGCCGCCGCGCAGGGCGGTCTGGAAAACGACATCGCCTGCCTGACCGGCGAAGGCGAATGCACCTCGGGCGAGGCCGCGACGATGACGTTGGTCGAGCCGAGCGAGGCCGACATGCAGACCGCGCGTGAGGTTCTGGAATCCGAAGTGCTCCCCGACTGGGCCGAGCGTGCCGGCGGTGACTGGGCCACGCGCTGGAATGACAGCGTCGGCACAGTCGTCGGCGTGACCGTTCCTGTCGCCAACTGAGGTGCAGCGCGTGAGCCGCATAACAACATTGGAAGGCGCGCTGCGGCGCGCCAACCGCCTCGTGGCGCTGATCCTCGGCGTGGCGCTGGTGGCAACGGTCCTGTTCGTCCTGATCGACGTGGTCGGGCGCAAGACAGGCTGGGGGTCGCTTGGCGGCTCGGATGAGATCTCGGGCTATGTCATGGCCGCGGTCGCCAGTTGGGGTCTGGCCTGTGCGCTGCTGGATCGCGCCCATGTCCGCATCGACCTGATCCGGCAGCGCCTGCGCGCCGGGGGGCAGGCGTTGATGGACCTTTTCGCGATGATCGTCACCAACGGTGTCGTGCTGCTCATCGCCTATTACTGCTGGCCGGTGCTGCAAAAAACGCTGGAGCGCGGCTCGCGCGCCAATACCCCGCTTGAGACACCTCTCTGGATTCCGCAAGGGATCTGGTTCGGCGGCTGGGCATGGTTCGCGCTGAGCGCAACCGCGCTGAGCCTCATCGCCCTCGTCTACCTTGTTCAGGGTCGGCGAACGGAACTTACCGCCTCCATCGGCCTCGGTTCGGAGCTCGACCAATGATCTGGACTGTCGCAATTTCGCTTCTGGGGCTGATGTCCCTGTCGATCCCCGTGGGCATCGTGCTGTTCATCCTTGGCATCGGGGTGGGAGAACTGTTTTCCATGTTCCCGCTGCTGCGCGGGCTGGGACAGGTGGTGTGGTCGTCGTCGTCCTCCTCCACCCTGATCGCGATCCCACTGTTCGTGCTGCTGGGTGAGATCCTTGTCCGGGGCGGCGTCGCGGCGCGGACCTATGGCGCGCTCGACAAATGGCTCAGCTGGCTGCCGGGCGGGTTGATCCACGCCAATATCGCGACCGCGACGATGTTTTCGGCGACCTCCGGCTCCTCCGTCGCGACCGCAGCGACCGTGGCAACGGTGGCCATGCCGCAGGCGGACCGGCTGAACTACGACCCAAAGCTGTTTTCCGGCGCAATCGCGGCGGGCGGGACGCTGGGCATCCTGATCCCGCCATCGATCAACCTGATCGTCTATGGCTTCCTCACCGAAACCTCGATCCCGCAACTGTTTTCGGCGGGACTGCTGCCCGGCCTGCTGATGGCGCTGGCCTTTGTGATCGTGACCGCCGTGATCTGCGTCGCGCGCCCCGCGCTTGGTGGCCCGTCGCGCAGCTTCAGCTGGGGCGAGCGCGCGCGGAGCCTTGTGCAGCTGGTGCCGGTCATCATCCTGTTCACCGTGGTCATCGGCTCGATCTACGCGGGCTGGGCGACACCAACCGAATCCGCCGCGATCGGCGTCGTCATCGCCGCGCTCATCGCCATGACGCTGGGCACCGGGCTGGGCCTGTCGACGATGGCCGAGGCGCTGCACGGCACGATCCGCATCTCCGCAATGATCATGCTGGTCATCACCGGTGCCTATTTCCTGAACTTCGCCATGACCTCGGCGGGGCTGGGGCGGCAACTGACCGACCTGCTGGAAAACACCGGCCTGCCGCCGATTGGCACGTTGCTGCTGGTGGTGTTGCTCTACCTCATTCTGGGCTTTTTCATCGAAACGCTGTCGCTGATGGTGGCGACCATCCCGATCATCGTGCCGATCATCGCCGGGCTCGGCTATGACAAGGTGTGGTTCGGGGTGCTAATGATCGTGCTGATCGAAATGGCGCTTATCACGCCGCCGGTCGGGCTGAACCTTTTCGTCGTGCAGGGTGCGCGGTCGAAAGGCTCGATGAACGATGTGATCCTCGGCGTTATTCCCTATGTGCTTGTCATGCTTGGCATGATCGGCCTTCTGATTGCGGTGCCGGGCCTTGCGCTCTGGCTGCCCTCCATTCTCTGACAGGAGCCCCCATGACCATCGAATTCCGCGCCGACGGCGCGCCGCTTCCGCTGGACCTGAAACACCTGATCGTCGCGGGCTGGACGGGCCGTGATGCCGATGCCATCGCGCATCATATCGAGGAGTTGGCCGCGCTTGGCGTTCCGGCCCCCTCCGCCACGCCACTTTACTATCGGGTCTCGTCGCCGCTCCTGACCACTGCGCCGCTGATCGAGGCGGTGGGAGGCGCGTCCTCGGGCGAGGTAGAGCCGCTGATCGTCGAAGCGAATGGCAAACGCTATCTGGGTCTGGCCTCCGATCATACCGACCGCGCGCTGGAGGCGCATTCAGTCGCCATGTCCAAACAGGTCTGCGCCAAGCCCTGCGCGGCGGAGCTGTGGAACTGGGACGACATCGCCGACCGGGTCGAGGAGATCGAACTGGAAAGCTGGATCGAGGAGGATGGCGCATGGGTGCCCTATCAGTCCGGCACCATCGCCTCCATCCGCCCGCTGGCTGACCTGATCGAAGGCAGCCGCATCGGCGCGTTGTCGGCGGATGGTCCGGTTGCGATGCTGTGCGGCACCTTCGGCGCCAAGGGCGGCGTGCGCCCTGCCGCGCGGTTCCGTATGGAGATGCGCGACCCGAAAACCGGGCGGACGATCCGCCATGACTACAGCACCACGACCCTGCCGGAGGTCGCATGACCGTCGATCTGAACGCCCGCGTCGAAGCCGCTATCGCCAAGGTGGACGCCCTGCCGGAGGCGGAACGCCGCGCGATCTTTACCGAATTCAGCCCCGACCGCATCCGCGCGGAGGCCGCCGCGCTGCTGGCGCGCAAGGCCGCGGGCGAGGATCTGCCCCTGCTAGGGACGCTCGTGTCGGTCAAAGATCTTTATGACGAGGCCGGACAGGTCACGAGCGCGGGGTCGCGCCTTCTGGCCGAGCGGCCCGCCGCACAGGCCGACAGCACCGCCGTCGCCCGGTTGAAGGCCGCGGGCGCGCTGATGTTCGGGCGCAGTTCTATGTCGGAATTTGCCTATTCCGGCGTGGGTCTGAACCCGCATCATGGCACGCCCTCCGGCGCGCTTGTCCCCGGCGGGATGCCCGGCGGGTCCAGTTCAGGCGGCGCGGTCTGCGTGGGGTTGGGCATCACCGACGCGGCGATTGGCACAGATACCGGCGGCTCGCTTCGCATTCCCGCCGCGGCCAACGGCATCTGGGGGTTCAAACCCAGCCAAGGGTTGATCGACGATACCGGGGTGCATCCGCTGGCCCCGACCTATGACGTGTCCGGACCGATGGCGCGCGATTTCGCGCTGCTGCACCGCCTGACCGCGATTATGGCTGACGATCCGCTTGCGGTTCCTGCCCCGGAAACGTTGCGCATCGCCGTGCCCACAGGCGCCTTCACCAACCTGATGTCGGATGAGGTCGCAGCCCTGTTCGAGGCGGAGAAAACCCGGATCGAAGGTCTGGGCCACACGCTGGTCGCGGTCGAGATGGACGATATCGGCGCCGCGATCACGCTTAACCGCATCATCGTCGCGGTCGAGGCGCATCGGATCTACGGCAAGGATCTGGACCGGCTGGAAGAAGTCGGCGATCCGCGCGTGCTGAGCCGCATCCGCTTTGCCGAGACGCTCAGCGCGGAGGAGATCGACGCCGCCTATGCCCGTCGTGCGGAAATCGTCGCCCGCTTCGCCGAGGCGATGGAGGGGTTCGACGCCCTGCTGGCGCCGACGCTGATGCGCCTGCCGCCCAGCATCGCCGAGGTAGAGGCCGATTTTGACCGGCTTAACGTCGAAATGCTGCGCAACACGTCGCTGGTCAATCTGATCGACGGATGCGCTATCGCCATGCCGACGCCTGCGCTGACACCGCGCTACTCCATGACCATGCTGGTGGGTCCGCGCGGCAGCGATGCCCGGCTGTTTGCCATCGCGGACACGTTGAGCGTCTGACCATGAGCAGCGCGCCCCTCACCGCCGAACTTCTCCCCGCCGGTCTTGATGCCTATCTCGTCCGCTTTGCCCTGACGCCTGATCCGACTGCGATGGGGGCGGCCCGGCGATTTGCCGCCGCGCTGGAACAGACCCCGCCCGAGGGCGTGGAGGAGATCGCCGCCGCGCTCGTCTCGGTGCTGGTGCGCCTCGACCCGGCGGCGGAGCGGGAGGTTATTCGCGCGCATCTTGAGGATTTGGCGCAGGCGGTGGTCAAAGGGCCGCTTGATCTGCCGCCCCCCACCCGCCGCTGGACCATTCCCATTACATTCGGGGGCGAGGCCGGGCCGCAACTGGCACAGGTCAGCGCGGCGCTGAACCTGACCGAAGATGCCGCCGTCGATCAGGTCTGCGCCGCGGACCTGCGCGTTCTGACCATCGGCTTTGCCCCCGGCCAACCCTATATCGGCCTGATGCCGGAGGCATGGAACCTGCCGCGCATGAGCGAACTGAACCCATCCGTGCCCGCCGGGGCCCTTGTCGTGGCAGTTCGGCAGTTTGTCCTGTTTGGCGCGGAGTCCGCGACCGGCTGGCAACAGATCGGACAGGCCGCGTTCCGCAGCTTCGTGCCCTCGCGCACACCACCTATGCCGTTGCGGGGCGGTGATGCGATCCGCTTTGCCCGAGCCTCCGCCGACGACATCGCCCGACTTACCACCGATAACGACCCGATGGGCGGCGCACGGCTGGAGACTTTGTAATGACGACCCTTTCCATCCGTCGCGCCGACGGGATCATGACGGTGCAGGATATGGGCCGGCCCGGCCATCTTGCTCAAGGACTGTCGCGCGGGGGCGCTATGGACCGCCGGGCGCTGCTGGAAGCCGCCGCGCTGCTGGGCGCAGACACCCCGCTTGCCGCGCTGGAAATGGCGGGCGCAGGTGGTGAATTCACCTTTGACACCGCGACCCGCATTGCGCTGACCGGCGCGCCGATGTCCGCCACGCTGGACGGCACGCCGCTTCGCTGGAATGCCGCGCATCTGGTGCTGCCCGATCAGGTGTTGCGCCTCGGCGGGGTGCGGTCGGGCGTCTACGGCTATCTGACCCCTGCGGGCGGCATCGCGACGGATCCGTGGCTCGACAGCCGCGCAACACATCTGACGATCGGCATCGGGGAAGCGTTGGAGCGGGGCTGCACCGTCCCGCTGGGCGACGACCCCGATCCCGAGCGCCCCGCGATGGGGCTTCCCGCGCCGAACAGGTTCGAGGGTGGCACCTTTCGCGTGGTCGACGGCGCCCATACGGCGCTGTTCTCCGACGCGGTCATCGAGGCGTTCTACGCCACCACCTTTGTCCGGGCGCCGCGCGGCAATCGCCAAGGCATCCAGCTTGGCTCCGACGCCCGGTTCGCAACCGATGCCGCACAGGGCATTGCCTCCGATCTGATCGGTCCGGGCGACGTGCAGATGACCGGCGACGGCGTGCCCTATATCCTGATGGCCGAATGCCAGACGGTGGGCGGCTATCCCCGTATTGGAACGGTGCTGCCCGAAGACCTGCCTTTGATCGCACAAGCGGCGCCCGGCGTTGCGTTGCGCCCCTGTCACGTCTCACTCGACACCGCCTTGGCCTCCGCCCGGTCCGAGGCTGCCGAGCTTCGCGATCTGGCAAAGCAGTGCACACCGCTCATCCGCGACGTCGCCACGATCCGTGATCTGCTGTCTTATCAGTTGATCAGCGGCGTCACCTGCGGGGATGATCTGGATTAGCCTACCGGGCGGGGGCGCAGGCCCCGCGAGGGGGACGAATGCGGTCTCCGCCTGTCACCTGCTCAACCGCACCAATTCCCGGTGCGGCGCGGACAGCCGCGCGGACCGCACACATAGGGCGCGGCCAGATGCTCCGCGATCAGCTTATCCCCGACATCGGTGCCATCGACGTAGAGTGTCCCGCAGCCACGGCCATAGTTGCATGCCGTGGTGCCTTGCGTCCCCGGACGACATGCACAGGCGAGCTTGGCGAATTCGATGGCTTTCGCGCTTCTCAACATGTCACGGAGCCGGTCTGTCGCTTGGCGGGCGGCCTGCGCCTCGGCTTGGCAGGCGGGGCTGCGCAGCTCCGGGGTGTTGAACCCGACCAACCGTACATTGGCCTGCTCCCCCCGGATGCTGACCGTGTCGCCATCGATCACACGGATATCGCTTGCCCGCACCAGACGGCCGAGCTTTCCCGAGGCCAGGCCGGAACCCGCTGGTGCCGCCGATGCCAGATAGTCGGACGCCATCCATCCCGTGCCGAGGGGCGATGTGACCTGCGTCCACCCGCCCTGCGTGCCGAGCACTTTGACAGCCGCACCACGCTGGAGTGACCCCAATATGGCATTGCCCGTGCCCGGCCCCTGTCTTTGGTTCACCCGACTGCCGCTGACATACAAGGTTGCGCTGCGCTCCGGCTGAGCCTGCGTCACGGAGGGTTGAGGCGCACTCTGCCCCCCTGCCGGTGGCCCATCCGGGGACCACAGATTACTGACGATCATCACAACCGCGACGACGATAAACACCGGCAGCATGATCTGCCGCTCCCACCTGCGGACGGCGCGGCGGGGGGCGTAAAACGTGCGCTGTGGCGAGAATGATCGCACGCGCCTCGGATAGACAGGTTTCGCCGCTGGCGTGGATCGGGGGCGGGCCGTCGGCGCAGCCTGCGACGGCAAGCCCTGATCCTGAAGGTTCAGCAAAAGGGCCAGCTTACGATATTGCGCGTCACTCAGGCGTGTCTTCGCCCCGGTCGCCGCAAATCGTTCGTCCATACTCGCTAGAAATGACCGCTCCCAACTATTCAGACCCGAGCCTGCCAACGCTTCGCGCAAACGCGATCTGATGAGGTCGGTGCGTTCAGCGGAAAAAGGCATGGGCACGTCTACGATAAATGCTAGTGCCGGATACCTTCACTTTAGTTGGAGCGGTCTGGGTGCTAGCTCGAGGTAAATCGCTAGTTGAAGGACACCCGAACAGATAGTCATAACGACTGCCAAGATCTGTGCTGCCAGCCAGATCTTACTGATAATCGAGCTTTTGCTACCCTTCGATCGATCTCGCCGTGGCTGCGGACCCACAATGGCCATTGCCCCCAGGGCGAGCATGATGCCCAGCGAGGCAACGAACACTGACATGTCCGTTAACAAGGTATAGAGACGTTCAACTAGCACCCCGTGATGCTAAGAGCACCGGATACGCAAGGCAAACAATCTTCTCGCCGTTTGTGATCGTAGCTAAGCAGCGTAGATCAACGACTTACATTTTTTCCGCTGCACTTCAGCGTGTGGAACTCCCCAAACGCGACTATCGCCCATTGGGCGCTTTGATTGGATCGATTGTTTTGATTATTGGTTGCGGGGACAGGATTTGAACCTGTGACCTTCAGGTTATGAGCCTGACGAGCTACCGGGCTGCTCCACCCCGCGGTGTTGAGGGATCGTATTAGAGAGATTATTTTATCTGGCTTCTTTCTAGGTTTGGCGATGACCTACTCTCCCACGTCTTAAGACGCAGTACCATTGGCGCGACGGCACTTAACTGCCGAGTTCGGGATGGGATCGGGTGTTTTGCTCGTGCTATGATCACCAAACCGAGGAAGAAGTCAGAGTGTCCAAGTCAAGTATTTAGTGTGGTGTATGACTTTTGATATCAGTTCATTGATCAGGATTTTTTCCTGTCTTTTACTGGATCAAATCAAGCCTATCGGACAATTAGTACCGGTCAACTGAACGCATTGCTGCGCTTACATTCTCCGGCCTATCGACGAGGTGGTCTACCTCGGTCCTCAGGGATACCTTGTTTTGAGGGGGGCTTCCCGCTTAGATGCCTTCAGCGGTTATCCTTTCCGATCATAGCTACCCTGCACTGCGGCTGGCGCCACAACAGGTCCACCAGTGGATCGTTCACCCCGGTCCTCTCGTACTAGGGGCAACTCCTCTCAAGTATCCTACACCCACGGCAGATAGGGACCGAACTGTCTCACGACGTTCTAAACCCAGCTCACGTACCTCTTTAAACGGCGAACAGCCGTACCCTTGGGACCTGCTCCAGCCCCAGGATGAGATGAGCCGACATCGAGGTGCCAAACGGTGCCGTCGATATGGGACTCTTGGGCACCATCAGCCTGTTATCCCCGGCGTACCTTTTATCCGTTGAGCGATGGCCCTTCCACTCGGGACCACCGGATCACTATGGCCGTCTTTCGACTCTGCTCGACTTGTCCAGTCTTGCAGTCAGGCTGGCTTCTGCCATTGCACTCAACGAGCGATTTCCGACCGCTCTGAGCCAACCTTCGCGCGCCTCCGTTACGCTTTGGGAGGCGACCGCCCCAGTCAAACTACCCGCCACACAGGGTCCCGGATCCGGATAACGGACCGCGGTTAGACATCAAGCGAGCGAAGGGTGGTATCTCAAGGATGGCTCCACGAAGACTGGCGTCTCCGTATCAAAGCCTACCACCTATCCTGCACATCGCTGACCTAATGCCAGTGTGAAGCTGTAGTAAAGGTGCACGGGGTCTTTCCGTCTAACCGCGGGAAGCCTGCATCTTGACAGGCAATTCAATTTCGCTGAGTCGATGTTGGAGACAGCGGGGAAGTCGTTACGCCATTCGTGCAGGTCGGAACTTACCCGACAAGGAATTTCGCTACCTTAGGACCGTTATAGTTACGGCCGCCGTTTACCGGGGCTTCAATTCAAGGCTCTCACCTCTCCTTTTAACCTTCCGGCACCGGGCAGGCGTCAGACCCTATACGTCGTCTTGCGACTTCGCAGAGCCCTGTGTTTTTAGTAAACAGTCGCCACCCCCTGGTTTGTGCCCCCCGCCAAGACTTGCGTCCTAACGGGGCCTCCTTCTCGCGAAACTTACGGAGGTATTTTGCCGAGTTCCTTCAACATCGTTCTCTCAAGCGCCTTGGTATGCTCTACCAGTCCACCTGTGTCGGTTTAGGGTACGGTCTGATGGAGGGCTATTTCCAGGAACCTCTAAGCAGCCCATTCAATCCGATAAGGATGAACTACCTTCGAGATCCGTCACATCCTCCTGGCCTAGGAATATTAACCTAGTTCCCATCGGCTACGCATTTCTGCCTCGCCTTAGGGGCCGGCTTACCCTGCTCAGATTAGCTTTAAGCAGGAACCCTTGGACTTTCGGCGACAGGGTCTCTCACCCTGTTTGTCGCTACTCATGTCATCATTCTCGCTAGTGATCTCTCCACCGGTTGGCTCACGCCCCGGCTTCACAGAAAACTCCGAGCCTCCAATACTCCCGAAGGAGACAAGGAGGCGTGGAGTTATATCACACTACGCTCCGCTACCACTGCATACGCAGTCCTAAGCTTCGGCTCATGGCTTGAGCCCCGTTACATCTTCGCCGCAGGACAACTTATCTAGACCAGTGAGCTGTTACGCTATCTTTAAAGGATGGCTGCTTCTAAGCCAACCTCCTGGTTGTTTTGGTCGTCCCACCTGCTTTCCCACTTAGCCATGAATTGGGGGCCTTAGCTGTAGGTCAGGGTTGTTTCCCTCTCCACGACGGACGTTAGCACCCGCCGTGTGTCTGCCATCTAGTACTCCTCGGTATTCGGAGTTTGGTTAGGATCAGTAAGCCTGTGGGGCCCCATTACCCATCCAGTGCTCTACCCCCGAGGGTATTCGGATGACGCTCTACCTAAATAGATTTCGCGGAGAACCAGCTATCTCCGAGTTTGATTGGCCTTTCACCCCTAGGCACAACTCATCCCGACCTTTTTCAACAGGTGTGGGTTCGGACCTCCAGTAAGTGTTACCTTACCTTCATCCTGGTCATGCCTAGATCACTCGGTTTCGGGTCTGATCCCACATACTCAACGCCCTATTAAGACTCGCTTTCGCTGCGCCTACACCTATCGGCTTAAGCTTGCATGTGAGACCAAGTCGATGACCCATTATACAAAAGGTACGCCGTCAGGGCTCAAGGCCCCTCCGACTGCTTGTAGGCGTCCGGTTTCAGAAACTGTTTCACTCCCCTCGTCGGGGTGCTTTTCACCTTTCCCTCACGGTACTGGTTCGCTATCGGTCAGTAAGGAGTACTTAGCCTTCGAGGGTGGTCCCCCGATGTTCAGACAGGATTTCACGTGTCCCGCCCTACTTAATACGTCAAATCGAGCTTCCCATACGGGGCTGTCACCCACTATGGCTGACCTTTCCAGGTCATTCTGGTCACTCTCATTGCTCGGCTGGTCCCCGTTCGCTCGCCGCTACTAGGGGAGTATCTGTTGATTTCCTTTCCTCCGGGTACTTAGATGTTTCAGTTCCCCGGGTTTGCTCTTATAACCCTATGTATTCAGGTTAAAAGTACCTGGTTCAGCCGCCTATTGATAACCGAAGTTAACAATAGATGACTGTCAGGTGGGTTGCCCCATTCGGAGATCTGAGGGTCAAAGCCTATTCTCGGCTCGCCTCAGCTTATCGCAGAGTATCACGTCCTTCATCGCCTCTTACTGCCAAGGCATCCACCAAACGCCCTTCTCGCGCTTGATTTGATCCAGAAAAAGACAGGCTTTTTCCTGACCCCGTGCCTTTTGTGTGCCACGGGGCTTGAGATCAAAAGTCATACTTTCCCGCCCTCCACGCTGGTTCACATGGAGGACATTTTGGTTAGTGTACTTGACTTGGACAAAATTGCATTGCTGGTCAGAACCGAAGTTCCGCCAGCCGGTCATCCCTCACTCGGGCGACCAGCAATTCTGATGTTAATCTCTCTATACGATGTCAATCGTCCGATTGGACGGGAAAGCGTGAACCGCTTTCCGATCTAATCGAACTCTCTGACTGCTATTTGGTAATACAGGATGATGGTGGGTCGAGGAGGACTTGAACCTCCGACCTCACGCTTATCAGGCGTGCGCTCTAACCACCTGAGCTACCGACCCATCTGGTGGAGCGTATCGGGATCGAACCGATGACCCCCTGCTTGCAAAGCAGGTGCTCTCCCAGCTGAGCTAACGCCCCGGTGACCGTTCCACATTGCGTGTGGAACCCTGTTCTGAAGAGATATGAGGACGGCCTGGTCCGGTATATGACCATATAGGTCTGCTAAGTGTTCCACGAATGATGCAAGCATCATTGCCAGGAACATCCTTAGAAAGGAGGTGATCCAGCCGCAGGTTCCCCTACGGCTACCTTGTTACGACTTCACCCCAGTCGCTGATCCTACCGTGGTTGGCTGCCTCCTGCGAACAGGTTGGCGCACCACCTTCGGGTAGAACCAACTCCCATGGTGTGACGGGCGGTGTGTACAAGGCCCGGGAACGTATTCACCGCGTCATGCTGTTACGCGATTACTAGCGATTCCGACTTCATGGGGTCGAGTTGCAGACCCCAATCCGAACTGAGACAGTTTTTGGGGATTAACCCATTGTCACTGCCATTGTAGCACGTGTGTAGCCCAACCCGTAAGGGCCATGAGGACTTGACGTCATCCACACCTTCCTCCCGCTTATCACGGGCAGTTCCTTTAGAGTGCCCAGCCGAACTGCTGGCAACTAAAGGTGTGGGTTGCGCTCGTTGCCGGACTTAACCGAACATCTCACGACACGAGCTGACGACAGCCATGCAGCACCTGTCACTGATCCAACTAAATGAAGGAAACGATCTCTCGTAACCGCGATCAGGATGTCAAGGGTTGGTAAGGTTCTGCGCGTTGCTTCGAATTAAACCACATGCTCCACCGCTTGTGCGGGCCCCCGTCAATTCCTTTGAGTTTTTAATCTTGCGACCGTACTCCCCAGGCGGAATGCTTAATCCGTTAGGTGTGTCACCGAATAGCATGCTACCCGACGACTGGCATTCATCGTTTACGGTGTGGACTACCAGGGTATCTAATCCTGTTTGCTCCCCACACTTTCGCACCTCAGCGTCAGTATCGAGCCAGTGAGCCGCCTTCGCCACTGGTGTTCCTCCGAATATCTACGAATTTCACCTCTACACTCGGAATTCCACTCACCTCTCTCGAACTCAAGACTAACAGTATCAAAGGCAGTTCCAAGGTTGAGCCCTGGGATTTCACCTCTGACTTATTAGTCCGCCTACGTGCGCTTTACGCCCAGTAATTCCGAACAACGCTAACCCCCTCCGTATTACCGCGGCTGCTGGCACGGAGTTAGCCGGGGTTTCTTTACCTGCTACCGTCATTATCTTCACAGGCGAAAGAGCTTTACGACCCTAAGGCCTTCATCACTCACGCGGCATGGCTAGATCAGGCTTGCGCCCATTGTCTAAGATTCCCCACTGCTGCCTCCCGTAGGAGTCTGGGCCGTGTCTCAGTCCCAGTGTTGCTGATCATCCTCTCAAACCAGCTACTGATCGTAGACTTGGTAGGCCATTACCCCACCAACTATCTAATCAGACGCGGGCCGATCCTTCACCGATAAATCTTTCCCCCGAAGGGCGTATACGGTATTAAACCCAGTTTCCCGGGACTATTCCGTAGTGAAGGGCACGTTCCCACGCGTTACTAACCCGTCCGCCGCTAGATCCGAAGATCTCGCTCGACTTGCATGTGTTAGGCCTGCCGCCAGCGTTCGTTCTGAGCCAGGATCAAACTCTCAAGTTGAAAGCCACTTGCGTAGCTATCCTTGACGTTCGAACCTCTGCACATCAGTCCCTGCCAATTAAGACAAGAACCATCTTACCGTCTTGTGCTTCAGTACCAAAGGTACAGAAACCGCAAAGACAGTGAAGCTGACACTCTATCATCGGCCGAAGCCTAAGAGCGTGATACACAGACGTTGATCCATCGAATGAACCAAACCGCCCGCATATCTCTTCAGATACCAGCAATGTCAAAGAGCCAGAGACAATATCAACCGAGATGCGCCCTAACTTGAACGGCGCGCCCCGCCTCAACTGTCTCTATTTTTCCGCCTCGTCTGCGACCGTCCGTTTCCGTCTCAGCCGCCCCGTCTGGCGTCCCGTTGTGCGCCTCAGCGCCGCCGGTGAGGGGCTATCTACGGATACCCGACCAACCTCGCAACCCCTTTCTGCGACTTCCGTCAGAAAAATGACATGAAATATCGAAAGTCGTTAGAAATCAGATGGATACACGGGGCAGAAATTTCAGGCTTCTGTGGAACCAACTTGGGCTGCCCCAGGGGCATCCGCCTCGATATCCGGAATCAGGGGGCCGATTCCGGCCAAATTCGCGACTCGCAGCCCGAATCCGGGGGCTCAACGAGTCGGTTTTCGCCGATTTGGGACGAGTCGCACGGCTAGGAGAGCCAGAATCGCGCCGAGATAGAGGATCGGTTCGATCTGCAGCCCTTTGCGCAGGAGGATGAAGTGCACGGCGCCCAGAATCGCGGTCGCGTAGACGAGCTTGTGGATCTGGCGCCATTTGCGCCCCAGCTTGCGGATCGACCAGTTGTTGGAGGTCACGGCCAGAGGGATCATCAGCGCGAAACCGATCATGCCGATGGTGATATAGGGACGCTTTACGATATCCGCCCAGATCTGGCTGAGCAGCTGCACGTCCAACAGCAGCCAGATCAACAGGTGCCCCACAATATAAAAGAAGCACAAAAGCCCGAGCGCCCGGCGATAGCGGATCAGGTTGATCCCGGCGAAGCGGCGTAACGGCGACACGCAGAGAGATGCGATCAGCAACCACAGTCCCCATAGACCCATCTGGTGTTCCATCACCTTTACCGGGTCGACGCCGAGGTTGCCTGTCACCCCTTGCCAGAACAGCCATGCCGGCGGCACCGCGCCAATGATGTAGAGCGGCCACGCGGGCAGCTTGCGCGTGGCGCGGTTGATAGGGTCCGCAAATGCGGTCATCGGCAGGCTCCGGACGTCTTAAGGGAAGATAGAAGAAAGGCCCGGGCAATGCCGGGCCTCATCGAAGGTCAGAAGTTTTCGGACAGGTCCATGCCCTCATAGAGGGAGGCCACATCCTGTTCGTAGCCATTGAACATCTGCGTCTCCTTGCGCTTGGCAAAGATACCGCCGCCAATGGGGCGCTCGGTGGCCTGACTCCAGCGGGGGTGATCCACCTGCGGGTTCACATTGCTATAGAAGCCGTATTCCCGCGGGTTCGCTATGTTCCAGCTTGTGGGGGGCATCTCGTCGACAAGCGAAATGCGGACGATCGATTTGATCGACTTGAACCCATACTTCCATGGGACGACCAGCCGGATCGGCGCGCCGTTCTGTTTCGGCATTGGCTCGTCATAGATCCCGGTCGCCATGATCGTCAGCGGGTGGCGCGCCTCGTCAAGTCGCAGCCCCTCGCGGTAGGGCCAATCCAGAACGGGGAAGCGGACGCCGGGCATTTCGTCGGGACGAAGCGCGGTTTCGAACGCGACATATTTGGCACCCGACTGCACGCCGACCTTATCCAACAGATCGGCCAGTTCGAATCCGCGCCACGGAATGACCATCGACCACGCCTCGACACAACGGAAGCGGTAGATCCGCTCCTCCTCCGTCATGCCGTCAGTCAGATCGGCAAGGGAGTAATCGCCCGGCTTGTCGACAAGCCCGTCCACCTTCACCGTCCACGGATCAATGGTCAGGGTATCGGCGTTCTCGGCCGGGTCGGACTTGCCGGTCCCGAACTCGTAGTAGTTATTATAGGTGCTGATTTCCTCGAAGCTGTTCGGCGTCTCGTCCGTCGAATAGCCCTGCGCGCGGGCAAGACCCGGGGCAAGCAGCCCCGCGCCCAGCATCATGCCGCCGCCGGTCATGATCTGGCGCCGATTCAGGAACAGAGATTTCGGGGTGACGTCAGCCCGCGTCAGGTCGTTTTTCCAGCGTCCAGCCATGATCTTCTCCATTGGGTATGGGCAGAGTAACGGATCTTCGCTGAAACAGGTTTCAACAGCACGTCAGTGAGGCGTGAAACAGCGCCGCTTCTGATCCCGCGCGCCCTCATGATCCGGCAGGCGGGGACCAACTGGGCAGGATACGGTTCATGGGGATCGAGTCGCCGCCCGGCTGCACGATCCGCACATGCCGCCGCCGCATCAGGCGCGGCTCGGCCACGCCGACAGAATGGGCGATGGTTTCGACTTCCTTCATGACGTTCTGCGCGTATTGCGCCACCTTCAGATCCTTGTCGGTGACGACAAGCCCGCGCTGCAATTGCGGATCGTGGGTGGTGATCCCCGTGGGGCAGGTATTGCGGTTGCACTTGAGCGCCTGAATGCAGCCCAGCGCGAACATGAAGCCCCGCGCGGAGGTGACGAAATCCGCGCCAGCCGCGACCGCCCAAGCCACATCGCCGGGATTGACCAGCTTGCCCGCCGCGATCATGCGAATGCGATCTTTCAGCCCGTGTTCGTCGCGCAGGTTGGTGAGCAACGGCAGCGCCTCGCGGATCGGGGTGCCGACCAGATCCATCAGCGGCATCGGTGCAGCCCCAGTGCCGCCCTCGCCGCCGTCGATGGTGATGAAGTCCGGCGCGCTTTCGGGACCGCGCTCCACGATGAGTTCAAAGAACGGGCGATAGACTTCGGCCTCCCCGATCACCGTCTTGAAACCCACAGGCTTGCCGGTCACGTCCCGCACCCGTTTGATCAGGTCAAGAAGCTCGCCGAAATCGTTGACCTCCCGGTGGCGGTTCGGGGAAATCCCGTCCTCGCCCAGCCGCAGGCCACGGATCTCCGCGATTTCGGGGGTGATCTTTGCGGCGGGCAGGATGCCGCCCTTACCGGGCTTGGCCCCTTGCGCCAGCTTGATCTCAAACATCTTCACCTGCGGATGGGCGGCGACCTGCGCCAGCTTCTCATCGCTCAGGTTGCCCTGCTCGTCGCGCACGCCGAATTTCGCGGTGCCGATCTGATAGACAAGATCCGCCCCACCTTCGAGATGGAACGGCGACAGCCCGCCTTCGCCGGTGTTGAGCCAAATTCCGGCTTTGGCCGCCCCCCGGCTCAATGCCTGCACGGCGGGCTTGGAAATGGCGCCAAAGGACATGCCCGAAATGTGGAAGATTTTGTTGGTAGTATATGGCTCGCGCGCGTGAGGGCCGATGGTCATCGCCTCGGTCGAGGCGAACTGATCGTCGAGCGGCGGAAAGGCGGCGTTGACGAAGATCGGCGTGCCGACCTCGCTGATCTTGCGCGTGGAGCCAAAGGCAATGGTGTTGCCCTTGTTGTCCGACGCCCGCGCGATCCAGTCCCGCTGTGCGCGGTTGAACGGCATCTCCTCGCGATCCATCGCAAAGAAATACTGCCGGAAGAATTCGCCCAACGAAGTAAAGAGATGCCGAAACCGGCCCAGCACCGGATAGTTGCGCCGGATCGCGTCACTGCGCTGGGACCGGTCGATGAGGAACATCACTACCAACGCCAGAACGCCCAGACCCAGAGCCAGCACGAAAATCAGTGCCAGCATTTCCAGCGTCCAGCTGACCCAACCCGCATTCTGCATGGCGTGCCTTTCCGGTTCGTTCCGTGCTGGGCCGACACTGGCCACCCACCGTCAGGGACGCAAGCCGAAACTCCCCCCGGCCCGTGGATAAAAAAGGCCCGCCGACAGCGCGGTCGGCGGGCCTTCGTCAAGATTGGGGCAGGCTGCGCCGCGCTTAGTGCACGACCGCATCCTGCGGGGGCGTCCGGTCGGATTTACCGACGCGGTCCCCGATCAACAGACCCTCCGGTCCGGCGGTGACGGTCACGGTTTCCCCATCGGCCACCTCACCGGCCAGCAGCATCTCGGCCAACTGGTTCTGCAGAGCGCGCTGGATCACACGCTTCAGCGGCCGCGCCCCGAACACCGGATCATAGCCCTCATCCGCCAGCCACTGGCGGGCGTCTTCGGACAATTCCAACCCGATGTTGCGTGCGGCGAGCCGCTTGCGCAGCCGTCCCAGCTGAATGTCCACGATCCCATCCATGTCCTCCCGGCCCAGCCGGTCAAAGATGATGGTTTCGTCCAGACGGTTCAGGAACTCGGGCCGGAAATGGGCGCGCACGGCATCCATCACGTCCCGCTTGGCCTGCGCCGGGTCGGCCCCGTCGGGCATCTGGCTCAGCGCTTGCGCGCCAAGGTTGGACGTCAGCACGATCAATGTCTGCTTGAAGTCCACCGTGCGGCCCTGTCCGTCGGTCAATTGACCATCGTCGAGCACCTGCAACAGCACGTTGAACACATCGGGATGCGCCTTCTCGACCTCGTCGAACAGCACGACCTGATAGGGCCGGCGCCGCACCGCTTCGGTCAGGACACCGCCTTCGTCATAGCCGACATAGCCCGGCGGGGCACCGATCAGGCGAGAGACGGCGTGTTTCTCCATGAATTCGCTCATGTCGATCCGCACCATCGCGCTGTCATCGTCGAACAGGAATTCGGCCAAGGTTTTGGTCAACTCCGTCTTGCCGACGCCCGTGGGCCCAAGGAAGAGGAAGCTGCCCAAAGGCCGCGCTTCATCGTTCAGACCTGCCCGCGCTCGGCGCACCGCGTCCGACACGGCACGCACCGCCTGCCGCTGCCCGATCACCCGGCGACCCAGCTCCTGCTCCATGCGCAGCAGCTTATCGCGCTCGCCCTCCAGCATCTTGGAGGTCGGGATGCCGGTCCAACGCTCGACCACTTGCGCGATCTGTTCGGGGCGCACGGCTTCCTCGACCATCACGTCGCCGTCTGCGGCTTCGGCCTCGGTCAGCTCCTTGGCCAGCTGCGGGATCACGCCGTAGCTCAGCTCCCCGGCCTTGGCCAGATTGCCTTCGCGCTTGGCGATTTCCAGATCCGCGCGGGCACGGTCCAGCTGCTCCTTCAGGTCGCGGGCGCTTTCCAGCTTATCCCGCTCGGACTGCCACTGTGCCGTCATTTCGGCACTGCGCTCCTGCAACTCGGCCAGTTCGCGCTCCAGCTTCTCCAGCCGGTCGACGGAGGCACGGTCGTCCTCCTTCTTCAGCGCTTCGGCTTCGATCTGCAATTGCAGGATCTGCCGTCCGAGCTGGTCCAGCTCTTCGGGTTTGCTGTCCACTTCCATCCGCAACCGGCTCGCGGCCTCATCCATCAGGTCAATGGCCTTGTCCGGCAGGAACCGGTCGGTGATGTAGCGATGGCTGAGCGTTGCCGCAGCGACCAGCGCACTGTCAGAGATCCGCACGCCGTGGTGCAGTTCGTATTTCTCCTTGATGCCGCGCAAGATCGACACGGTGTCTTCGACCGTGGGTTCTTCCACCATCACCGGCTGGAATCGGCGGGCCAGCGCTGCGTCCTTCTCGACATATTTACGATATTCATCGAGCGTGGTCGCGCCAACGCAATGCAACTCCCCACGGGCCAGCGCAGGTTTCAGCAGGTTCGAGGCATCCATCGCGCCATCGGCCTTACCCGCACCGACAAGCGTATGCATCTCATCGATGAACAAGATCACCTCGCCCGCAGCGGCGGTAACTTCGCTCAGGATGGATTTCAGCCGTTCCTCAAACTCACCACGGTATTTCGCGCCCGCGATCAGCGACCCCATGTCGAGCGCCAGCAGCCGCTTGTTGCGCAGGGATTCCGGCACGTCGCCGTCAACGATACGCAAAGCGAGACCTTCGGCAATCGCGGTTTTACCCACGCCCGGTTCCCCGATCAGAACGGGATTGTTCTTGGTCCGGCGCGATAGCACCTGCATGGAGCGACGGATTTCCTCGTCGCGGCCAATGATCGGATCGATTTTGCCCTGCTCGGCGGCCTCGGTCAGATCGCGCGCATATTTCTTTAGCGCCTCATACCCATCCTCGGCCGACGCGCTGTCAGCCGTGCGGCCCTTGCGCAGATCGTTGATCGCACCGTTCAGCTTCTGCGCCGTGACCGCGCCCGCATCCAGCGCCTGTTTGGCCCCCGAACGCACCACCGCTAAAGCGGTCAGGATGCGTTCGACCGGCACAAAACTGTCGCCTGCCTTGGTCGCGATCTTTTCGGCCTCGTCCAGCACCTTCGCGGTTTGCTGGTCAAGGTAGGTCTGCCCGGCATCGCCAGTCACTTTCGGGATTTTGGACAATGCCCCATCGAGCGCCTCGACCACCCGATCCGGAGCGCCACCGGCTCGCTTGATCAGGTTGGAGGCAAGCCCTTGGTCGTCATCCATAAGAGCCTTCAGCAAATGCTCGGGGGCCAGTTTCTGATGGCTTTCCCGCATGGCGATCGTCTGCGCGGCCTGAAGGAATCCGCGCGACCGCTCCGTGAACTTTTCCATGTTCATCGGTCGTCTCCTTTGGTTCAGCACCCGTGACCGCAACCACCTGACATGCAGCGTGTTTCCGTATCGGGCCTATGGCATGGAAATGGGGATCGAAGACCCGTCTGACAAGTCGGCGCATTTGCGCTTTCACGCCTTCAGCACGCATCCGTGATGCAAAAACTTCGGAACTTATCCACAAGTGTGCAGCGTTTACTTGGCAAGAGCAAAGAAACCAAACGATGCAAAACCGTGTTCTGACCGCCACAATGCTGGCAGGACCACGCATCTGGGAGACCGAGACATGAGCATTTACCAGACCCGCATTCTGCACGCCCGTCGTGACCGCGATTTCGGTCGGGTCGAGGCACAGGTTGAAATCATCACCCATGACGGACCGGGCGTTCCCGCCGCGAGCCGCAAGCTGCTGGTCAGCGTGCCCGATCACGCCAAGGGCCGGCTGCGCACCCGCGTTGCCCGCGAAGCGGAGCGCCTGAGCGAACACTTCCGCGCCCATGAGCGCGCGCGCACCATTGCACAGGCCGCCCGCACTGTCGCTGCCTGACGAGCCTCACGCCTCCTGCAGGCTTGACCTCTTCCCCTTGCCCGCCCAAGGAAGGACGAGATCAAGCCGCAGGAGTTTTCATGTCCCATCCCAACAATGCCGCCGCCGATGACCGTTTGATCGTCGCGCTCGATGTCGCCGACGCCCATACCGGCATGACACTGGCAGAGCGGATCGGGGACGCGGTGTCGTTCTATAAAATCGGCCTTGGAATGCTGACCGGTGGCGGTCTCGCACTTGCCAATGAGCTAAAGACCGAACACGGCAAACGCATTTTCCTTGATATGAAGCTGTTCGATATCGGCGCGACGGTAGAAGCCGCCGTGCGCGGACTGTCGCGCTTCGATCTCGATTTTCTCACTGTTCATGGCGATCCGCATGTGGTGCGCGCTGCTGCCGAGGGCAAGCGCGGCTCCGAGATGAAGATCCTTGCCGTCACCATCCTCACCTCTCTCGACCGTGCCGATCTGGATGCGGGCCTCATCAAACCGGGCGACATGACCGATCTGGTGCAGGAACGCGCGGGACTGGCGCTTGCCGCCGGTGCGGATGGCGTCATCGCATCTCCGCAAGAGGCGGCGCTGATCCGCGCCCTGCCCGAAGCGACCGGCAAACTTATCGTCACGCCCGGCGTGCGTCCTGCTGGCGCGGCGCTAGGCGATCAAAAGCGCGTCGAAACCCCTGCCACCGCCATCGCCAGCGGCGCGGATCACATCGTTGTCGGGCGCCCGGTCTGGCAAGACAGCGATCCCCGCGCCGCCGCGCAGGCTATTCGCGACGAACTGCGCGGCTGACGCGCCCACCATCGGCAGGAGTATCCCCTATGCCCACCGCTCTCGTCACCGGCGCCGCCGGTTTTATTGGTCAGGCGACGTGCCGCAGGCTTCTTGCCGATGGCTACCGGGTGATCGGGCTCGACGCGATGACCGACTACTACGATGTGGCGCTGAAGGAACGGCGCGAAGCAGCGCTGCTGCAATCCGCGGATTACCGGTCAATCCACGCCAAGGTCGAAGATGACGGCCTGCTGATGTCGCTTTTTGCCGAAGAAAAGCCCAATGTCGTGATCCACCTCGCGGCACAGGCCGGGGTGCGCTACTCCATCGATCAGCCGCGCTCCTATCTGGAAAGCAACATCGCGGGCACATTTGAGTTGCTGGAAGCCGCGCGGGCGCATCCGCCCCGGCACATGCTGATCGCGTCGACCTCCTCCGCCTATGGGGCCAATACAGCCATGCCCTATGTCGAAACGGTTAAAGCCGATCACCAGATGTCGTTCTACGCCGCCACCAAAAAGGCGACGGAGGCGATGGCGCACAGCTATGCGCATCTTTACGATCTGCCGATCACGATGTTCCGCTTCTTCACCGTCTACGGCCCGTGGGGTCGGCCTGACATGGCGCTGTTCAAGTTCACCAAGGCGATCCTCGAAGGCGACGCCATCGACGTCTACAACCACGGCGACATGAAGCGCGACTTCACCTATATCGACGATTTGGTGCAGGGCATCCGCCTGCTGGTCGATGCCGCCCCTATCCGGCCTAAGGATGGCGTGGTGGCCGAGGATGACAGCCTGTCGCCCGTCGCACCGTGGCGCGTGGTCAATATCGGCAATTCCGAGCCGGTACAGTTGATGACCTTTATCGAAGCGATCGAGCAGGCAACCGGCCAGACGGCAGAGAAAACCATGCTACCGATGCAGCCCGGCGACGTGCCCGCAACCTGGGCCGACACGACGCTGCTGGAGCGGCTCACCGGCTATCGTCCGCAAACCAGCGTCACCGAAGGCGTGCGCCGATTCGTCGATTGGTATCGCGACTACTACCGGGTCTGATCCTTAGGCGGGCGCGTTGGCCTCCAGCCACGCCGCCGCGCCCTGCCCCGCCCATGCGCCTGTCGCGAAACACGCGCTCAGCAGATAGCCCCCCGTCGGGGCTTCCCAATCCAGCATTTCGCCCGCCGCAAAGGTGCCGGGCCGGGCGCGCAGCATCAGGTTGCTGTCCACCCCGGCCCACGCCACCCCGCCAGCGGTCGAAATCGCCTCATCCAGCGGGCGCGGCCCGGCCAGCGGCACAGGCAGCGCCTTGGCCAGCTGCGCCAGCGCTCGCGGATCGTCGGGCAATGGACGGGCGAACTCATTCAGCAGCGCCACACGGACGGGGTCGAACCGCGCGGCTTTGCGCAGGTGATTGGCAAAGCTCGCTTTGCCGCGCGGGCGCGACAGCCGCTCGGCCAGTGCACTAACTGTGAGATCTGGCGCAAGGTCGAGCGTCAATTCCGCGCCATCGCGTAGATCCCGCGCCACGGCGTAAATCCCGCCGCCTTCCACGCCACGGGCCGAAATCACGAATTCTCCGCGATGCGCGGTGCCCTTCACCACAAGCGCGGCGCCTTTCACCGGCTGGCCGAAATGCCGTGCCATGTGATCGGACCACGCCACCCTGAACCCGCAATTCGCAGGTGCGAACGGGGTCAGCGGCACGCCCTCCGCCGCCAACAGCTTGGCCCATGTCCCATCCGACCCCAGCCGCGCCCAGCTTGCGCCGCCGAGCGCCAACACCGTCGCATCCGCGCGCCGCGTTACCGGGCCGTCGGGCGTGTCGAACTGACAGGCGCCATCGGCCCACCCCGTCCAGCGCCAGCGCCGGTGCACCACGACGCCCGCCGCCTGCAACCGCGCAAGCCATGCCCGCAGCAAGGGCGAGCCCTTCATCGCAACGGGAAACACCCGGCCTGTCGTGCCGGTGAATAGCGGCTGTCCCAGATCCTCTGCCCATTTGCACACATCGTCCGGGCCGAATGCATCCAGCATCCCTGCCAGCGGCACCGCCGTCTCCGCATAAGCTGCGCGAAAGGCGTCCTGCGGCTCGGCTTTGGTCAGGTTCAGCCCGGATTTTCCCGCCATCAGGAATTTGCGCGCGGGCGAAGGTTTCGCCTCCGCCACCTCGACCGCATGTCCGGCGCGAGCCAGCACCTCCGCCGCCATCAACCCGGCCGGTCCGGCCCCGATCACCAGCGCCTGCGCCACCGGCTATAGCCGATCCATCAGATCGGCATGCAGGGCCGCTGATGCCGCGATCAGCCCATTGGTGCAGCCTGCCACCGAATTGAACGCCACCGGCCCCGCCGGTGCGATCGGTCACGACAGCCCCGGCCTCGGAACACAGCAGCACGCCTGCGGCAATGTCCCATTCCCATGTCGGACGGAAGGTCATCATGCCATCGTAGCGCCCCTGCGCCACCAGCGCGAGCCGGTAGGCCAGAGACGGTCGGGAATGGCGGCTCACCTCGGGCACACCACCGGGCCAATATTCCGACGCGAACACGGCGCGATGCGCCAACAGGCGATTGCGGCCCTCGCCCGCCCGGATCGGGGCGCCGTTCAGATATGCGCCGCCGCCCCGCGTCGCGGTGAACATCCGCTCCAGAGCGGGCAGATACACCACCCCTGCCACCACCTGCCCGGCCTCGACCACCGCCAACGAATGCGCCCACGCATCATCGCCCCGGGTAAAGGCGCGGGTGCCGTCGATGGGGTCGACGATGAACAACCGTTTCGAGGCCATCCGGGCAGCGCGGCGGTCCGCGTCATCTTCGGTCTCTTCCGACAGCCAGCCGTGATCGGGGCACGCGCCCAGCAGCCGGGCGCGCAGCATCACATCGCATTCCAGATCGGCCTCTGTTACCGGGCCTTGGCCATCGCCCTTGTCCCAGACCCTATGATCCGACCGCCAATGCCTGAGCGAGATGTCTCCCGCCGCGCGCGCCGCATCGACCAACAGGGCGAGCGTGTCACTCTCCGGCAAGGGTCAGCCCTTCGACCAGAAGCGACGGCACCACCCGCATCAGATGCGTGCGCGCATCATTGGCCGGGCGGATCGTTTTCAGCATGTCCTTCAGGTTGCCCGCGACGGTGCATTCATTGACCGGATAGGCGATCTCGCCATTCTCGATCCAGAACCCGGAAGCGCCGCGAGAATAATCCCCCGTGGTCGGGCTGATGGTCGAGCCGATCATCGACGTGATGAGCAGGCCAGTGCCCATTTCGGCCAGCAGGTCGGCCTGACTCTGCGCGCCTTGGGTCAATGTCAGGTTGGACACCGACGGGCTGGGCGGCGCCCCGGTGCCGCGCCCAGCGTTGGCGGTGCTGTCCATGCCCAGTTTGCGCGCGGTGGCGAGATCGAGCACATAGCGCCGCAGCACGCCGTTCTCGACGATCGCGCTGCGGCGTTTGGGCAGGCCTTCGCTGTCAAACAGACGCGAGCCGCCGATGCGCGGGCGCAGCGGGTCTTCGATCAGGTCAATGCCGTCCGGCAGCACCTGCGCGCCCAGCAGATCAGCCGCCCAGCTCGACCCGCGCGCCACGGCTGCACCATTGATCGCGCCCACGAGGTGGCCGATCAGACTTGCCGCCACGCGTTCATCGTAGATCACCGGATAGGCGCCGGTCTTGGGGCGCCGGGCGCCAGCGCGGGCCACAGTCCGTTCCGCGGCGATGCGGCCAATCTCCTCGGCGCTCAGCAGATCCTCGCGATGGGCGCGCATATCACCGTAGTAATCGCGCTCCATCTTCGTGCCTTCGCCGGTGATCGCCACGACCGACAGCGCATGATCGGTGCGCGCCCATCCAGCGGCAAAGCCGTTGCTGGCCGCCAGATGGATCTGCCGCGCTCCATAGGCGGCTGAGGCCGATTGCACCTGCGACACGCCGTTGACCGCCAGTGCTGCGGCTTCTGCTCGGGCCGCTGCGTCTTGCAGATCGGCGGGGGCTGGCTCCGCCCCGTGATCCACCAGATCAAGCCGCGTGCTGTCCAGATCCTGTGCCAACTGCGCCGGATCGGCCAGACCCGCACCGGGGTCTTCGGGCGCTTCGCGCGCCATCGCCACCGCGCGCTCGGCCATTTCCCGCATCACGTCAGGCGACAGATCCGAGGCCGAAACGCATGCCTGCCGCCGCCCGATCAACACGCGCAGCCCGATATCGACGCCCTCGGACCGCTCTGCCTGCTCCAACGCACCGGCGCGCACATCAATGGATTGCGACGTGCCCTCAACTGCGATTGCATCGGCTCCCTCGGCCCCCGCCGCGCGGGCAGCGTCGAGCAGGGCGGAGGTGAGGGTCTCGAGCGAACGGGCCATCGGCGCACTCCTGGAACAGCTTGCCCCGGACCGGGGCGGGTCGATCAGGAGCTAAGCCAGCGACCGCCCCCATGCAAGGGCAGCCGCGGATCGGTTGCCGGACCGCAGCACTGACGGAGCGCGCTATTTGATGCGCTGCCCGTTGGCCAGCACATGCCCCTGCTCGTTGATCGTGATTTCGGACACCAGCGCATCGGGGCCATCGCCGGGGCGGGTAAACATGCCGGTCATCAAGCGGATGCCCATCGCCTGATCGGCGGGGACAAAGCCCATCAGCGTCAGATTATCAAGCAGCGCATTCCCCCCGATCAGCGACAGGTTCAGCGTGCCTTCGGGCGCGGGCATGCCGGGGAAACTTTCCATATCGTCACTGTCGAACGTGAACGCACCCGCACCGCTCAATGTCGCGCCGATGGCATCGACCAGCAATTCATCGATGCTGAGCCTCTCAATCTCAGCTGGCATTTCGCTGGCCTCGCCTGCGTCTGCAACGGCGGCGCTGTCGAACATGTCGACCAGCCAGCGCGCCGCGCCCGACAGGCTAAGCGCGACCGTCGCGGGCTCTCGTGGCAGCACTTCGCCCGGATCGAACAGGTTCCAGACGCCATTGCTGACCGTCAGCCCGCGCAGCGCTGTCGTCAACTGCACCGGCTGCGGGGTCTCCGTCGGGGTCAGCGGCATCGCCACGGTCGTATCCAGTTCGGCAAAGCCGACGCTCACCTCCGGCAGCGGCATCTGACTGCCCGAAAACGTTACCGCCAGATCGGATTGCTGTGCCCGGTAATCCAGCGCCTCCCGATTCAGCGCCAGCGACAGACCGCCCGCCCGCGCGGAGCCAGACATATCGAACTGCTCCGCACCGGTCATGCCGATCTCAAAGGTCGCGGGACCATGCAGCACCGATCCTTCGGTGGCGAACCCAGCAGCCAGCATCGAGGACAGGTCCGCTTCCGCCGCGCCCTCGCCCGTCGTGAGCGAGGTCGACGCGACATCCGCCACGCTCAACGCCATGCGTATACGGCCCGGCCCATCGGGGTTGGCAAAATCCATATCCAGCAGCGCCTGCCCGGCATTGAGGGTGGAGCTGACGACCGCCTCGGCCCCTGCGCCGATGCTGTGGGTGCCTGACAGGCCCCGCAGCCCTGTGCTCAGGCTGCCGTCCATCGGCGCGCCATCGACGACCAGCCGGGTCAGCGCCATATCCACCTGCGGTGCGGCATAGGTGTAGGCCACGCTTCCCGGCTGGCTTGCACCTGCATCCGTAGGCTCGGCGTCGCGCGCCTCCAGCATCATGTCGGGCGCGGTCACCTCCAGCATCGCGTCGAACCGGCCACCACTTTCGACCGGGCCACCCACCAGCACAATATAATCGGGCGGCAACTCGAACCGCACTGACCCATCGCCTGTCTCGACCAAGGTGATGTCGCCCAAGGCGGAGCGCACGGTCAGTTCCTCGCTCGTGAGCAGGTAATTCACACCGTATAGTGCCAGCCGCCCGGAGCTTCGCCGTTCGTTCTCCACGTCGATGATGACACCGGACCGGGCGGCGGCGTCGCGCCAGCCGTTCCATGCCTCGTCAGCGGTCAGGGCCAGCGCGGTGCCCGGCGACAGCAACAGACACCCGCCGCAGATCAGGCCCCACCGGCGGGACAGGGCGGGCGCGGAGCGGGGTCGGGGCATGGGTGGTCTCCCTCGGGGATACGGGCTGCGGAAATCTCATGCGCAGCTTCCCGCCCGGCGCGTGCGCGGTCAAGCCATTGCCGCAGAGCGCGACCGCCGGGATGGGGTTTCACCCTGCGGGAGGCTCAGCTATCGATAAGGAAACAAAGGGGAGCCCCCATGACAGACATGACCGGAAAGACCGTTCTCATCACCGGCGCAAGCCGGGGCATTGGCGCCGCTGCCGCGCGGCGTTTCGCGCAGGCAGGCGCCAATGTCGCCCTGCTGGCCCGGACCGAGGAGGCGATCGCCGACCTCGCCGGGGAGATCGGCGACAAAGCACTGGCGATTCCCTGCGACATCTCGCGCTACTGGGAGGTGGATGCCGCGGTGAAGGCCACCGTCGATGCCTTTGGCGGGCTTGACGTAGTGATCAACAATGCAGGCGCGATCGAGCCCATCGCCCATCTGGCCGAGGTCGACCCCGACGCATGGAGCAAGGTGATCGACGTGAACCTGAAGGGTGTGTTTCACGGCATGCGCGCGGCTCTGCCCGTGATGCAGGCGGCAGGCGGCGGCACCATTTTGACGATCAGTTCCGGCGCGGCCCATAGCCCGATCGAAGCGTGGTCGGCCTATTGTGCGTCCAAGGCCGGCGCTGCGATGCTGACACGCGCGACGGATCACGAAACCCGCGCCCAAGGCATCCGCGCCATCGGCCTGTCGCCGGGCACCGTTGCCACCGATATGCAGCGGGAAATCAAATCGAGCGGGATCAATCCGGTCAGCCAGCTTGAATGGACTGATCACATCCCCCCGGAATGGCCAGCGGAGACGCTTTTGTGGCTGTGCGGCCCCGCGGGCGACGACTGGCTGGGGCAGGAGGTGTCGCTGCGCGATGAAAACGTGCGCCGCGCCGTGGGCCTCATCGACTGACGGCTGCTACAGGTGGCCCCGGCGCGGATCGTGCCGGGGATTGCCTTGGGTAGGCTCACGACCTCGGTGTGGATCAGCCCATCCGCTCGGAGGCGTAGCTGCCGGGGCTGGCCGGGAATACCACCGTCTTGCTGCCGTTCAGAAACACGCGGTTGTGGATATGCGCATGCACTGCGCGGGCCAGCACCTGACTTTCGGTATCGCGACCAAGGCTGACGTAATCCTCGGGGCTCTGGGCATGGGTGACACGCACGGTGTCCTGTTCGATGATCGGACCTTCGTCGAGATCGGCGGTGACATAGTGTGAAGTCGCCCCAATCAGCTTCACCCCGCGCTCATAGGCCTGCTTATAAGGGTTCGCACCCTTGAAGCTGGGCAGGAACGAATGGTGGATGTTGATGATCCGCCCCGACATTTTCTGGCACATCTCATCGGACAGCACCTGCATGTAGCGCGCCAGCACGACAAGCTCGGCGCCGCTTTCCTCGATGATCTGCATCTGCCGGGCTTCGGCTTCGGGCTTGGTGTCCCGGGTCACACGCACATGGTGGAACGGGATGTCGTGGTTCACCACCAGCTTCTGGTAATCCATGTGGTTCGAAATCACGCCGACAATATCGATGGGCAGCGCGCCGATCCGCCAGCGATAGAGCAGATCGTTCAGACAATGGCCCAAAGCGCCGACACCATGATTCACGACCTTCTTGCGCTGGGCGGTGTCGTGGAATTCATATGTCATGCCGAACTCCGCCCCAGTCGCGGCAAAGCTCGCATCCAGTTCGTCCAGCGTTGCGCCGGTCTCGGACCGGAAACAGACCCGCATAAAGAAGTTGCCGGTTTCCTGATCGTCGAACTGCGCGCTGTCGGTGATATTGCACCCCTGCTCGGCCAGATAGGTCGAGATCGCCGCGACGATGCCGCGAGTGGAGGCGCATTGCACGGTCAGGTCAAAGGCGCTCATGGCCGGTATCCTCGTTCAGTAAGCATGACCGCGATGGCAGCACCGCGGGTCCGGGCATGGGAAGTGGCAGGTTTTGCGCCGTGGGGCAAGCGTATGGGGTGGCGCGCCGCGCCGTGCCCCACGCTGCAGGCCCCGGAGATGTCACGCCGGTGCAGCGCCGGTCACAAGCCCTGAGACACCGCACACCGCGCGCCGCGCACGCGGCAGGTATCGAGATCGGCGCGCAGCACCGGCAGACCCTGCGCCTCCAGCACCAGCGCATAGGCGCGTGCCGGACCGGCATCCCCCACGACAGCGACGTTCTGGCCCAGCCAGTAGGCGCGACTTGCGGCCATTTCCGCCCCGACGAGCGCCCCCGCGATGCGGTCCTGCATCGCCGCGTCGTCCAGCTGGCCCAGCGCGCGCGCGGCGCCTGCCTCTGCCAGTCGTGCCGCAAGCCGTTCGGGCCGGTCGAGCGTATCGGCCGCGGCTTCCGCGAACCGGGGCGCATTGTCGATACTCAGCCCGGCACCGCCCGCCGCTCGCGCCAATGCGCCACTGCGGAAGCCCGACAGGCTCACAACCTCATCAGCCGAAATCAGCGCCCACAGGGTCGCCTCCGCTCCGGGCAGGCACAGAACGCCGTCGAATTTCGGGTTAAGGTCCAGAAACCCCGCCACGCGGAATTCCAATCCACCGCTGAGCGCGGGCGGGCTCGATTGGCTCAGCATCGGCTGGGCAACCAACCGAATATCGCTTGTCGTGCCGGGCAGGGTGGGTGCCTCCCACGGGGCCGGGGCGGCAAGCGGCGCGCAAGGCACCGTCACCCGCGCCCCACCGGCCCCCGCCACCAGCACGGGCGCAGCGCTTGCGCCCTGCGCGTCAATAAGCGCGGGCAGGTCATTCAGATCTGCGCCATGAGCCTGCCAGAGCGGGGCGGCACCCGTGCCAAACCCTGCAGCCCAAAGGCCCCCTGCCGTTAGTTCGGCTGCGATCGCATGGGTCATCGGTCCCTCCATCCAGTGTCGCCGCCTCACATACCGCAGGCCGATCCGCTTGCCACCCCCCGCCCCCGCACAGGATTGCGCCCGGCGCGCGCTATGGGTTGGCCCTTGCGCTCAGCCCCGGCACACGCCCATCTATCCCGCATGGAATGGCGTGAAGAAGGTGCGCTTCTGGCTGTGCGCAAGCACGGCGAAAGCGCCGCGATCATCGATGTGTTCACCGCAAGCCACGGTCGCCATTCCGGCGTCGTGCGCGGCGGTGCGGGCCGCCGTATCGCGCCATTGCTTCAACCCGGCGCGCAACTGGACCTGACATGGCGCGCCCGGCTCGATGCACACCTAGGGCATTTCACGGTGGAGCCGATGCAGGCCCGTGCTGCCGCTTTGCTGGGCGACCGCACCGCACTCGCGGGCCTGACAGCCGTAACCGCGTTGCTGACATTTGCCCTGCCGGAGCGTGCCGCCTATCCCGTCCTCTATCGTCAGACCCAGTTCCTGTTGGATCTGGTCGGTCAGTCGCCACATTGGCCACTGGCCTATCTGCGCTGGGAACTGGCGCTGCTAGATCAGATGGGGTTTGGGCTGGACCTGTCTGCCTGCGCGGTGACAGGGGCAGACGCCGGGCTGACCTATGTCTCGCCGCGCACGGGGCGTGCCGTCAGCCGCACGGGTGCAGGCGAATGGGCCGACCGGCTGCTGCCGCTTGCGCCCTGCCTGACCGGCGACGCGCCCGAAAGCGACGGCGAGGTCATGCAGGGGCTAGAGGTCACCGGGTTCTTTCTCGACAACCATCTGCGCCCGTCTCTGGGCGAACGGCCACTGCCTCCGGCCCGCGCGCGGCTGATGCAGGCACTGCTGCGCGCTCAGCGTGCCCGGTAACGCAGCGATTCCCCCGCGCCTGTCAGTGTCATCGACGCGCCGTTCAACTCCACCGCGCTCATATGCTCCAATATCGAAAAATAACGCTGCTCCGCTTCCAATGCCGGGCAGACCATCCGCGTGGCGGTGATCCCGGCAAGGGAGAACCACGGAAACGGCGCCACGATCTGTGCGGAATAGCTGTTGCACGGACCTTGCCCGGATATGCGGTTCGGGACGGGAAAGGTCAGCGTCACGCCATCCGGTGCCGGAGCTCCGTCAATGGCGACCAGCACCCATTCGCTTTGATTTCCGGCGAATTCGCTTAGCGTCTTTTCGGCCTGCACGGAGATCGCCGATCCCGCCAGCACCATGATGGCCGCAGCCGCCAAACGGCATCTGCCCACCCCGAATACTCGTCTCAAACACACCCCTCCTGTGGGAGCAAACTCATACATGCACACGCGGCCCACAGCAGGGACGGCGCTGCCACCGGCCCCCTGTCCGCAGGAAGCACGATAGCAGCGACGCAGGGACGCTCAAACCTTATTCGCGGCGGTGAGCCACTGCGCCGATTTCAACAGCGCTTGTCGCGCTGGGGTGAAGTCGATGCCAAGGATTTCGGCAGCTTTCGAGGACGACACCCGAGGCTGATACCCCAGTTGGCCGCGCAGTTGCCGCACTGCCGGATCGAACAGCCCCATCACCTTCAGCAGCCAGTTCGGCGCGGTGCGGGTGGGGATGCGGCGGTCGGGATAGGCCTCGGCCAGCCACGCGCCGATCTGCGGCATGGGCACGGTGCCCGCTTCGGCTGCGATGAAACGCTCCCCTATGGCCGCGTCCCGTTCCGCCGCGCGCAGATGCATCGCGGCAACATCGGCCACGTCCACCACCGGAAACGCGATATTGGGCAGCATTGGGTCACGCCCCCGCAGCACCCGCTCCACCACTTCCAGCGAACTGCCGTAATGGCTGTCCAGCGGCTCCCCCGCCACCAGACCGGGGTTGATGGTGGAAAGTTGCATCTCAGGGTGTTCGGCGACAAAGTCCCACGCCGCGCGCTCCGCCAGCGTTTTGGACTTGGCATAGGCCCCGACCATCGGGCTGTCGGGGTCCGTCCAGTCGGCTTCGGTCAGCGGGCGGTCGGCATGGGGGGACGCGGGGTAGATCACCGCCACGACGGAGGAGGTCAGAACCACCCGGTGCACGCCCGCCGCCTGCGCTGCGCGCAATGCCCGCAATGCGCCTTCGCGCGCCGGGCGGATCAGGGCGTCGGGGTCTTTCGGCTCCGACAGCGGGAAGGGCGACGCCGTGTGGATCAACGCATCGACCCCGGCCAGCGCCTCGGCCCAGCCTTCGTCGCGCAGCAGATCGAGCGTGACGAAGCTCAAGCGATCCAGCGCCGCGGCATCGGCCAAGTGCGGGCGCAGCGCGGCGCGAACCTCCTCCACCCGGTCCGGGCTGCGCAGGGAGCCGCGCACGGCATAGCCCGCTTCGAGGAATTTAAGCGCGACGCGCTTGGCGATAAATCCGGTCACGCCGGTCAGCAAAACTGTTTTCATTCTGGTGATCTGGGCCGCCGCGCGCGCCGTTCAAGCCCGAGACGCGGGATGCAGACCGATCCGCGCCAGCGCGGCCTCCAGCGGTGCGGGATCGTCAAAGATCAGCCGCACTGGCAGGGTCAGCACCTTCTGCCGGAAACTTGGCGGCAGGCGGACCGCGTCCTTTTCGGTGGTGACCAGTTGCGCCCCGATCAGCCGCGCCTCGTTTTCAAGCCGCGTCATGAGCGGTTCGGATAATGGCTGGTGATCGTCGAGCGCCTCGGCCCGGCGCAGATCGGCCCCAAGATCCCGCAGCGTAGCAAAGAACTTCTCCGGATGACCGATCCCGGCAAAGGCCAGCGTGGCCAGTCCCGCCCAATCCATCCCAGTCTGAAGAGGCAACAACGCGCCGCGCAGATGCGGCACGGTGACCTGCGCGCCCCACTGCTGCGCGAACTCGTTCTGCGCGACAGCCGGGCCGATCAACAGGCACAGATCGGCGCGCGCCATTCCCGCAGCGACCGGCTCTCGCAGCGGCCCCGCCGGAATGCAGCGTCCGTTGCCGAACCCCATCCGCGCATCGACGACCACAAGCGACAGATCCTTGATGACAGAAGGATTTTGGAACCCGTCATCCAGCACCACCACCTGCGCGCCCGCGGCCTCGGCCGCGCGCACCCCGGCGGCGCGGTCCCGCGCGACCCATGTGGGCGTAAAGGCAGCGATCAACAGCGGCTCGTCACCTGTCTGTGCCGCGCGCATGGTGCGGGGATCGACCCGCACCGGCCCCTCCAGCGATCCGCCATGACCCCGGCTGACAACATGCACAGCGTCGTGTCCCAGCCAATCGTTAAGCAGCTGCACCAGCGCGATCACCGTAGGCGTCTTGCCGGTGCCGCCCGCGTTGATATTGCCCACGCAAATGACCGGGATACCTGCGCGATGGCCGAGCCGGGTCAGCCGCCGGGCGGTGCCGCGGGCGTAGAGGGCGCCCAGCGGCTGCAACAGGCGTGCGGCCAAGCCGGGCTTGTGGGGCGGAGTGTGCCAGAAATCAGGCGCGCGCATCAGATCGCCACCCCGTCCAGCGCATCGCAGATCAATTCCGCCAAACGGTCCGTCGTTTCCGCCCCGTCGGATGCCAGTGCCCACGCGTTATGCGCCAGCGCGGCGGCCTTGTCCGGGGCCAGCAGATCCGACACCGCATTGGCCAATGCATCGGGATGGCCGATCCGGCGCGCGGCCCCTTCGGCAACAAAGCGATGCAGCACCGCCCCCCAACGCCCGCCCGAACGCGGGCCCGCCACCACTGCGGAGCCCAGCGCGGCAGGGAGGTTCACGTCAAACGCAGGACCGGGGCCCCGCAGGGTGCCGCCCAGCAGGGTGACGGGCGCAAGGCGGAACCACAGGCCTTCCTCCGCGAAGCCTTCCTCGGCGAAGCCCTCGGCGGCAAAGCCCCGCTCGGCAAAGCTTTCGCGGCCACTTGCGTCATCGTCGCAGGCACGGTCCGCGATATAGATCGAGGTTTCTTCACCCGGCAAATCGCCGTCCGAGCGCAGCGCCACCCGGCAGCCGCCCTTGCGCAGGGTCTGCGCCAACGCGGGACCACAATTGGGATCGGCGGGTTGTAAGATCAGCAGCAAACGATGCGCCATACGCGCCGCGCCGACATGGGCATTGACCACGCGGTCCAGTTCCGCCGGCGGCACGCGGGCCGCAAACCAGACCGGGCGCGCTTTCAACAGGGCGGCGAACTGGGCACGCTCGTCTTCGTCGCAGGGCAATGCGATCGCGGCTTCGCGCAGCACGCCCGCCACCTCCAGCCGGGGCGCCGCCACGCCCAGACGGGCCAATGCCGCGCCCGCAGCGCCGTCGCGCGCCAGAACCCGGTGAAACCGCTGTAGCATCTGTCGGTCGCGGCGACCGGCCCGCCCGCCCCGTGCCGATTGGCCGGTCGCGTTGGCAAGGATCAAGGGCGTTCCGCGCCGCGCCGTCGCGTCGAGCAAATGGGGCCGATCTGGCGCGCCGCTCCAGATCGCGGCATCAGGCCGCCAGCGGTCAAGGAAGGTCGCGGCATCCTGCGGCGTGTCCGGCGGTGGCAAAACCGCGCTTAGCCGTGGCTCATCCCGCGGCACGGTGCCCGCCTGTCCGGTCAGCAACACATGCGGGCGCGGGCCATCCTCGGCCACCCGCCGGATCAGGACCGACAGCGCGCGCATGTCGAGCTTGGTGTTGCAGGCATGCAGCCACAGCAGCGGCCCTTCGGGGCGCATGGCCTCGACCGGCGTTTCCGGCACCCGAGACGCAGGCGCGCCACCGCCCAAGCGTTGAAACAGCTGCCCCAGCGCACCGCGTGGCGCGTCCGGCGCGGAGCCGCCTGCTGACCCGGCCGTCTGCGTCACTGGACTAGCCAGCCGTGCCGTCGGCAGGGGTGTCGGGCGACGTCACTGCAGCATCTTCGCGCAGGCGGTGCAGGTCGGCGATGTAATACCGCATATGCGCATTATCGACGGTGCGCTGGGCCTCGCCCTTCCACGCCGCATAGGCGGTATCGTAATCGGGGAAAATGCCCACGATGTGGAGGTCATCGACATCGCGGAACACATTGCGCGTCGGGTCGACCAACTCTCCGCCGAATACGAGGTGAAGACGCTGCGGGGATTTGCTTTCGGCCATGAGGAGGCTCCGTTGATGGTGACCTTTGCCCGGAACCTAGTGGATCACCCCCCGGCTCTCAAGCGGTGGCTGGGACTGCGCAGGGTTGGCCCGCGCTACTTGGTCGCGGCCTGATACCATGCCATGATCGCCGCGCGCTCGTCCGGCTCGATAAAGCTGAGGTTCGAGGGCGGCATCGCGTGCCCCACACCGGCCTGAAGGTAGATCGCCCGCGCATGTCCCGCGATGTCGGCGGTGGTCTCCAGATGCACGCCTTTCGGGGCCCAATGCAGACCGGGCCAGTCAGGCTCCTGCGCGTGACACATCGAACACCGGCCCATCACGATGCTCTCGACCTCCTCGAACCCATCCGCCGCGGCAAAGCGCTGCGCGGCGGCGGTCATGGCCTGATCTTCGCCATCGGGGCGGAACATCGGCGCGGTGGACAGCCACATGATGACGAGGAAAATCACCACCGTCACCGCCCATGTCCAATGCGGATTGCCGCGCCCGGCATGGTGCGAATTGAACCAATGCCGGATCGAAACGCCCAGCAGGAACACCAGCGATGCGATGATCCAGTTCGCTTCGGATGCAAAGGCGAGCGGGTAGTGATTGGACAGCATCAGGAAAATGACGGGCAGGGTCAGGTAGTTGTTATGGGTGGACCGCTGCTTGGCGATCTTGCCGTATTTCGGATCAGGGCTGCGGCCCGCAATCAGATCGGCAACGACGATCTTCTGATTGGGGATGATGACCAGAAACACGTTGGCAGACATGATCGTCGCGGTGAACGCGCCCAGATGCAGCAGTGCCGCGCGGCCCGTAAAGATCTGCGTATAGCCCCACGCCATACCCACAAGGATGACGTAAAGCACGACCATCAGCCCGGTCGAGCTGTTGCCCAGCCGCGAATTGCAGATCGCGTTATAAGCCAGCCAGCCAAAACCCAGCGACCCCGCCGAGATCAGCACCGCCTGCCACACCGCAAGGTCGGCGACGTTCGGGTCGATCAGGTAGAACTCCGCACCGAGGTAATAGACCAGCACCAGCAGCGTGAAGCCTGACGCCCATGTCGCGTAGCTTTCCCATTTGAACCAGATCAGATCGGCGGGCATGCGATCGGGGGCCACCAGATATTTCTGGATGAAGTAGAACCCGCCGCCATGCACCTGCCACTGCTCGCCGCCGACGCCCTTGTCCGCATCGGGCGACGCCCGCAGCCCAAGGTCGAGCGCGATGAAGTAGAAAGAAGAGCCGATCCATGCGATCGCGGTGATCACATGGAGCCAGCGGACGGCGAATTCGGCCCAGGCGCCGATAACCGCAAGATCATACATGCAGGAAGCTTTCGTCAAAGGCAGGTTGCCTGCGAGTTTCCAGAATGATCGCAGGAAAACAATAGCCGCCCGCGGGGCAGCTTTTATCAGCATGCTGCGGTTGCGCCTGTGCCACGCGGTTTGCCCTCGCTTGCAGCAGACGCGCCTTGGTCCTATGCACATTGGCAAGTGGCTTTTCTGGCCCTTCCGGCGCACCCGCCTTCTGCGTGGCCCCGCCGCCCTCCTGATCACGACCAAGGTTTCGCATGACCACGATAGAGAACATCCGCGCCGACATTCCGCTCTTTGCCCGCACGGGCATCAATCTGGCCTCTGCCGGACTGGGCGCACAGGCGGTTTCAGCCAGCAACGAATTCTTTGCGCCGCTGGAGCGGATGCTTCAGGACAACGCGCCGGTGTTCATCCCCGATAAATTTGACGACAACGGCAAATGGATGGATGGCTGGGAAACCCAGCGCCGCCGCGATGGCGGCCACGACCACGCGGTCATCAAACTGGCCGCGCCGGGCCGGATCCTTGGCTTTAACCTCGACACATCGCATTTCACCGGGAACTACGCCCCCGCCTGCAAGATCGAAGCGGCCCATGAACTGGGCGCCACGGAAGAAGACACCAATTGGGTGCAGATCTTGCCGCACAAGGCGCTCAGCGCTTCGGCGGAGCATTATTTCAGCTGCGACAGTTTCGAAAGCTGGCAGTATCTGCGCCTGCACATCTACCCAGATGGCGGCATTGCGCGGCTGCGGGTCTATGGCGTGCCGGAACTCGACGACAGCTCGGACGGCGAAATCGACCTTGTCGCCGCGCTGAACGGCGGGCGCATCTTGGCGTTTTCGGATGCGCATTACGGCGACTATATGCGCCTGCTCGCGCCCGGACGCGGCATCAACATGGGCGATGGTTGGGAAACCCGCCGCCGCCGGGAGCCGGGCTATGACTGGATGGTGCTGGCCCTCGGCGCGCGCGGCGTGATCGAGAAAGCGCTGGTCGACACCTGCCATTTCAAGGGCAATTACCCGGACCGCTGTTCGATCCAAGTCGCCGATATGCGTAATTTCGGAGACGGGCTTACCGACGCGCTGGTGACGGATTCGATGTTCTGGAAAACGCTGCTGCCGGAAACCCGCCTGCAGGCCGATCACGAACACCTGTTCACCGAGCTGGCGGATTTCGGTCCGGCGACGCATGTGCGGTTCAACATGTTCCCCGATGGCGGCGTCAGCCGTCTGCGCCTGTTCGGACGGCCCGTCGGCCGCCCGGATTGACGTCGCGCCCTAGTCAGGCACCGCAAAGGTCAGGTTCGCCCAGATCGAGCGCCAGACCGGCCCGGCCTGTGGATCATCATTGTCGGTGGCGGACATCGCCACCGAATCCACCATGTATTCATGCCCCGGCTCGACCGGAAACACCGCCTGCCCCTGCGCATCGGTGCGGTAATAGTGGATGTCGATTAGATCATTCGGCGCACGATCAAACACCTCGACCTGCGTATCGACGCGCGGCGCGCCATCCAGCAGCACCTCCACCGTCATGCCTTCCGACAGATCGTCGGTATAGGGGTTGGTGCGCGCGACAATTTCGATCTTTAGCCCCGTAGGCGAGTCCTGCCCGGCACCGTCGCCCACCGCGATCAGCGATTTGGCGTAGCGGCGGTAGACTTCCTTCACCGGGTCTTCGGGCAGGCCGCGATCATAGTGCACCTGTGGGAAGCCCGTCAGATCCTTGTGGGTGAAGAACCGGGTGAACGTCTCCCAATCATCGTAGGTCAGGTCACTATCGGCGGTTTCGTGCACCACCACGACCAGCCCGTCCTCGGCTACATCCACGTTAAGCGCGGGCCTGTCGCCGATCCGGGGCTCCACCGGCGTCACGGTTCCGTCCTGCACCAGTTCGAAGCGGGATGTGCGTTTGGGCAGATAGGCATAGCCCGCGCCAGAGAATTCCGAGCCGACGCGCAATTCGGCTTTGATCCGGGTTCCCGGGTCGACCGTATAGTCTTCCGGCGATATCCAGAACTCATGCGCCCATGCCGGGCCGGAAATCGCGCAGATCAGCGCCGCGCTCAATAATTGCCTCATCGGAGTATCCCTTGTCCCTGTTCCTGTCCAAGCTGCGGCTGCCCGTCCTACTGTCAACGATCCTCGCGCCTTTGTGGCTGGCACTTGCCGGGGCCGCCACCGCCCATGAGCTGCGCCCCGCCGTGTCGGATATCGAGGTTTCTGCCGAGAGTCTGACAATGACCGTCACCCTGTCGGGTGAGGCCGTGGTGACCGGCATCGACCAGAGCGCACTGGACGATACGAATGAAAGCCCGCTGTCGGATGACTATGACGCGCTGCGCGCACTGCCGCCCGAACAATTGGCCGAGCGCTTTACCGCCGCATGGCCCGAGATCGCTGCCGGGCTTGATCTGCGCTCCGGGCCGGAACGGCTGAGCCCGGACTTGCAGTCGGTCGAGGTGGTGGACGAGCCGGACCCCGCCCTGCCCCGCGACAGCCGCGTGACCTTTACCGCGACACTGCCGCAGGGCGACGCTCCGGTCACGGTCGGCTGGCAGGACAGCTATGGACCGCTGGTGATCCGACAGGTCGGCGCGGGGGAGGACGCCTATACCGCCTATCTCAACCCCGGTGATCGGTCCGAGCCGCTGCCCCGCGGCGAGGTCGTCAACGAAAGCCATGTGTCGACCTTCCTGCGCTACATCGTCATCGGGTTCGAACACATCATTCCGATGGGGCTCGACCATATCCTGTTCGTGCTGGGACTGTTTTTCTTTTCTCTGCATCTACGGCCGCTTCTGTTGCAGGTCACAGCGTTCACTCTGGCCCATACCGCGACGCTTGCTTTGGCGAGCCTCGGACTCGTCACCATCCCCGCGACGATTGTCGAGCCGCTGATCGCGCTGTCGATCACCTATGTCGCCATCGAAAACATCCTACGTCCCAAACTTGGCTGGTGGCGCTACGCGGTGGTGTTTGGCTTCGGGCTGCTGCACGGGCTGGGGTTTGCCTACATGCTGGGCGATCTGGGCCTGTCACCCGCGCGGTTCGTGACCGGGCTCATCGGCTTTAACGTAGGGGTCGAGTTCGGCCAGTTGACCGTGATCTTGGCGGCGCTGGTGCTGGTCGGCTGGGCCGGGCGAAAGGTCTGGTATCGCCGGGTCATTGCGGTGCCGGCGTCCATCTTTATCGCATTGGTCGGGGCCTACTGGTTCCTTGAGCGCACGGTTCTGGCCATCTGAGCCTAGCGCAGCGACCGGCCCTTGGTGATCGCATCCTGCCCAAACCGGGCGCGGATGCGGTCACGCGCCACTTCGGCCGCACTGCGGCGGGCGGCGTCAGGGTCCAGAAAATCCCCTGACAGATCGCCACGGGCGGCAGGCATTAGATCGGATATGCCCACGCCCAGCAGCCGAAATGGCCCCGCATCACCGGCCTGATCGTAGAGTTCACGCGCCTTGCGATAGATTACCTCGGCCATCTGGCTAGCATCGCGCAAGGTGCCGCGCCGGGTCAAAAGCCGATGGTTATGGCGTTTCAGCTTCAGCACCACGACGCGCCCCGCCAGATCCTTGGCCTTGGCCCGGTCCGAAACCTTCTCCGCCAATCGCCAGATATGACCGTCGAGCACATCGGCGTCGGCAGTATCTTCGTTGAAGGTCGTCTCGTTCGAGATCGACTTCACGCTGGCGTTGCGGGTCACCCGGCGATTGTCCTGCCCGCGTGCCAGATGCCACAGCCGGTCCCCATGTGCGCCGAAACGCTCAGACAGCGCCTTGCGATCCCAGCGGCGCAGATCGGCAAAGCTGCGGATGCCTGCCGCCTCCAGCGCCGTGGCCGCCGCCTGCCCCACCCCCCAGATCAGCCGGACCGACCGCGGGGCGAGGAAGTCCTCCGTTTCCGTCTCGCCAATCACCGAAAAACCGCGCGGCTTGTCGAGATCCGAGGCAAGCTTGGCCAGAAACTTATTGTGGCTGAGCCCGACCGAGCCGCCGATGCCAAGCTCGGTTTCCATCTGCTTCAACAACCGCGCCAACATTACCGCAGGCGGTGCGCCATGCAGCCGCGTGGTGCCTGTGAGGTCCAGAAAGGCCTCGTCCAGCGACAGCGGCTCGATCGCCGGGGTCATATCCTCCATCATCGCGCGGATCTGCCGGGACACCTCGACATAGACTTGCATCCGGGGCTTCACGATGACCGCCTCGGGGCAGAGCCGCGTGGCCTGAAACATCGGCATGGCGGACCGCACGCCCTTGATCCGGGCGATATAGCAGGCCGTCGTGACCACGCCCCGCCGCCCGCCGCCGACAATGACCGGCTTATCGCGCAGCGCCGGATTGTCGCGTTTTTCAACCGAGGCGTAGAACGCGTCACAATCCATATGCGCAATCGACAGGTCGAACAGTTCGGGATGCGCCGTCACACGCGGGCTGCGACAGGCGGGACAGCGCAACAGCCCGGACGCCGCGGCGGGTCCGGTTTCGAACGGGGTCAGGCAATCGCGGCACAGGGCGGGCATAGGCCTACGATACGCCTGCCACAGGTCCAAGGGAATGGGGGCGATGCGCCCTTCCCCAACGCCACCCCTGCGGGCATAGTCAGGCCAGATTTCATCTGACGGATTAAACCCAATGGATATGCAGACCCTTCTGGCCCAAGTGACGGGCAACCAGATCCTCGTGGCGCTTTTGGCGCTGTTCATCGTGATCTGCGTGCTTCTGGGCGTGCGGATCGTGCCCCAATCGGAAAAGTATGTGGTCGAGCGATTTGGCCGCCTGCGCGCCGTGCTGGGACCGGGCATTAACCTAATCGTGCCGTTTCTGGACCGTGTCGCGCATAAGATTTCGATTCTCGAACGGCAATTGCCGAATGCCAATCAAGACGCCATCACCTCCGACAACGTGCTGGTGCAGGTCGAAACCAGCGTGTTCTATCGCATTCTGGAGCCGGAAAAGACGGTCTACCGCATCCGTGACGTCGATCCCGCCATCGCCACCACCGTCGCGGGGATCGTCCGGGCCGAGATCGGAATGATGGAACTGGACGAAGTGCAATCCAACCGCGCGCAACTGATCCTGAAGATCAAGGCTCAGGTCGAAGACGCGGTGGATGACTGGGGCATCGAAGTCACCCGCGCCGAAATCCTCGACGTCAATCTGGACCAAGCCACGCGCGAAGCGATGCTGCAACAATTGAACGCCGAGCGTGCCCGCCGCGCTCATGTAACCGAAGCCGAGGGCAAGCGCCGCGCGGTGGAGTTGTCCGCCGATGCCGAACTCTACGCCGCCGAGCAGGCCGCCAAGGCGCGCCGGGTGCAGGCCGACGCCGAAGCTTACGCCACCTCTGTCGTCGCCGCCGCGATCCGCGACAATGGCATCGAGGCCGCGCAGTATCAGGTCGCGCTGAAACAGGTGGAGGCGCTGAATGCGCTGGGTCACGGCACCGGAAAACAGACCATCGTCGTGCCCGCTCAGGCGCTGGAGGCCTTCGGCGACGCCTTCCGCATGCTGCGCCGGTCGGGCGGCGGAGGTGCCGCGTGATCTGGTCGTGGTGGATTTGGCTGGCCGGGGCCGTGGTGCTGGCAATCGTTGAGATGCTGGTGCCGGGCTATCTGTTCCTCGGCTTTGCGCTTGGGGCGGCGGCGACCGGTCTTGTGCTGCTGGCGGGCGGGCTCTTTGGCGGGTTGGTCGCAGGCACCCTGACCGGGACGCTGCTGTTTTTTGCCGGCGCGTCGCTGGTCGCGTGGGTCGTGCTGCGACGGCTGTTCGCGCCGTCAAGCGGTGGCTCCGTCCGCACGTTCGACCGGGATATCAACGACGACTGAGCCCTCAGCGCGGTGGGGCAGGTGCGGTCACCGCCGCATGCAATGCATCCTCGGCGATTTCGGCAGCGGCGGTTTGCAGCATCCAGCGACTGAATTCCGCCAATCCGGGGGGATTGCGATCCTTTTTGCAGAGCAGGAAATAGCTCAGCCCGCTGTCGTCGCTTTCGACCAGCGGCACCATGCGCCCGGCGCGGATATCATCCGCCACAAACCCGCGCGGCACCACCGAAAGCCCGTAGCCCGCGCGCACCGCGGACAACAGCAGCCCGGTCGTGGGCAGCAGCGTCGCGGCGGTTTCGGGCCCCATTAACCCCAGCGATTCGGCCCATGTGCGCCCCTCGGCAAAGGTGGCATCCAGAAACCAATGCAGCCGCTTTAGCGTCTCGGGCGGCGTGTCCGCGCCCTGTGGCAGCAGCTTTGGCGGGCCGACGATGACCAGATGCGCCACCGGCAGCCGGGTTTCGTGCCAGCCGGGCCACCCCCCGCGCCCCCAACGCACCGCGACATCGACACCCGGTGTGCGCGGCTCCACCAGCGCCGTGCCGGGTTGCAACGACAACTCCACACCGGGATAGGCGGCCCAGAACGCGCCCAGCCGCGGCATTAGCCAATGCTCGGCAAAGGAGGGTGTTAGCGCGACCGCCAGTGGCCGGTCGGCCTGATCCTCGCGCAGGGCTGCGACGGTATCGGCGATCGCTCCGAAACCGTCTGCCAGACCCGCGGCCAGTTGCCGACCCGCATCGGTCAGCACCACGCCGCGTCCGGAGCGACGCACCAGATCCACCGAAAAATCGCCCTCCAGCGCGCGCACATGCTGCGACAGCGCGGCATGGGTGACATTAAGATCCCGCGCAGCCTCAGTGAAACTTTCATGACGGGCGACGGCCTCGAACGCACGAAGCGCCGAAAGTGAGGGTATATTGCGCCAATCCATAACTGCTCCGTAAGCTGAGCTTACAGATTGGCAATCTTCCTGAGTGGGCACAACCCGCCGCGTGGCTTAGGTCTGAAACTGTTCGACACACCTATGCGGAAAGGACCGTTCCCATGCTTCAACTGCTTGCCAACAGCTTCATCGCCGCGGCGCTGTCGCGTCAGACCCGTCGCCCTGCCGGTGGCCACATCACTGCCGAGGATCTGCGCTGGATGCAGAGCCGTCGCCGCGCTGATCGTCGGCGCCATGTGATGGAGCCAGAAGTTTGAACGCATGAAGGCCCGGACGCGATCAGCATCCGGGCCTTCTTCTTATTCCAGAGCCGCCTGAACGTGCGGCGGGCAAAGCCCTAAATCAGTTCATCAGCCCCGCGTGACGCAGCGCCGCATCGATGGCCTTCCGCGTCAGATCCCCCACTGGGGTCAGCGGCAAACGGATTTCCTCGCCACATTTGCCAAGCTGGCTCAGCGCATATTTCGCGCCCGCCACTCCAGGCTCAAGGAAGATCGCTTCGTGCAGCGGCATCAGCCGGTCCTGATAGCTGAGCGCCTTGGCATAGTCGCCCGCGAGCGTCGCTTCCTGAAACTCGGCACATAGCTTCGGCGCGACATTGGCCGTGACCGAAATGCAGCCGCGCCCGCCTTGGGCATTGAACCCCAGTGCCGAAGCATCCTCGCCCGACAGCTGGATGAATTCCGTGCCGCAGGTCATGCGCTGCTTGCTGACGCGGTCGACTTCGCCGGTGGCGTCCTTTACCCCGACGATACGCGGCAGCTGCGCCAGTGCGCCCATCGTCACCGGGTTCATATCCACGACCGAACGGCCGGGGATGTTATAGATAATGATTGGCAGATCGCAGCAATCGTGCAGCGCGGTGAAATGCGCAATCAGGCCTTCCTGCGTGGGCTTGTTGTAATAGGGCGTGACCACCAGCGCCGCGTCGGCGCCAACCTTCTGCGCGAACCGCATGAAGCGGACGCCTTCGACGGTGTTGTTCGACCCAGCGCCGGCAATGACCGGAATGCGCCCCGCCACGGCCTTTACCACCGTTTCAATGATGGTTTCATGTTCATCATGGGTCAGCGTCGGGCTTTCACCGGTCGTGCCCACCGGCACCAGCCCGTGCGACCCTTCGGCGATGTGCCATTCGACCAGATCCTTGAGCGTGTCAAAGTCGACTTCGCCGTTTTTGAACGGCGTGACCAATGCTGGCATCGACCCTTTGAACATCGCCCGTCTCCTTCACTGACCGTGAGTCCGCACCGGACTCGCCTGATTTGTATGTCGGCGGAACCTACCCCCGCCGGTGCGGGTTGCCAAGTTTGTGAATTGCGGGCAAGCGGAAGCTGCCCCATCCTTAAGAAAATCTGGGGTTTCAGCGTAATTTTGACCTTGCTCGTCCGACTTCCTTCCCGTCACGGCGTCGCCGTGGCCCTGTTTACACTGCTTGCGGCCTCGGTCGGGGTGGGGCTGACAGGCGCGTCCTATGCCGTCGCACAGGAAGGTGACCCCGAACCTAACGCCAACCGCACCCCGCCTGCGGCCCGTCCCGCGCCGCTGCACGCCAATGTGGCGAGCAACGCGGATGTCTCGCCCGAAGCGGTAAAGGCGCGCCTCGACGAAATCACCTCTCCCACCCGGATCGCGGCACTGCGCACCACTTTGGCTGCGCTCTCGCAGGGCGATTGGCTGGCTGCCGGTCTGGGGGCCGTGCCGGGCGGGCCCGATTTGGCCACGCTTGTCGAATGGTATCGTCTGCGTAGCGCCGTGGGGGAATTTGCCGATTATCAGGCGTTTCTCACCGATCACGCCGATTGGCCGGGGCTGGCCTATCTGCGATCGCAGGGCGAAGGGTCGATTCGCCCCGAAGCCGACCCGGAACAGGTGATCGCCTATTTCGGGGATGATCTGCCTGACACCGGCCACGGCTTTCTGCGCCTGATCGCAGCCAACCGCGCCCTTGGCCGCGATGGCGAGGCCGAAGTGCTAGCCGTCATGGCGTGGCGCGCGCATGAGCTGACCCCCGACACCGAACAGGAACTGCTGTCGCTCTATGGCGACACGCTGAAAGAACACCACGAGGCCCGTCTGGATTGGCTGTTGTGGCAAGCGGAATGGAGCGCCGCGCAGCGCATGTATCCCAAGGTCTCCGACGGGTGGCAGAAGCTGGCAGCCGCGCGCTCCGCCCTGCGCCGTCAGGCCGCCGGGGTGGACACGCTGATCGAGGCCGTGCCGGAGGATATGCAGGACGATCCCGGTCTGGCGTTCGAGCGATTCAACTGGCGCGCCCGCAAGGGCCGCAACGAAGACGCCACCGCCCTGCTGGCTACATCCTCCGTGTCGCAGGCCGCATTGGGGGAGCCATCGTTCTGGTCGAACTGGCGCCGGATTTACGCACGCATGGAAATGCGCGCCGGAAATTACGAGGGCGCCTATCAGCTGGCCAGCCGCCACTATCTGGCCTCTGGCGGGGATTTTGCCGATCTCGAATGGTTGGCGGGTTATTTGTCGCTTGTTCACTTGGACGATGCCGAACGCGCTTTGGTGCATTTCACCCGCTTTGACGAGGCCGTGGAAACGCCGATCAGCCGCAGCCGCGCAGGTTACTGGCTGGGCCGCGCGCACGAAGCGTTGGGCGATGATGCCGCTGCGAAGGCGGCCTATGCCGAGGGGGCGCAGTATCAAAGCGCGTTCTATGGCCTGCTCGCCGCCGAAAAGCTGGGCCAGCCGCTGGACCCGATCATGGCGGGCGGTGAGGTATTCCCGAACTGGATTCAGACATCTTTTGCCGAAAGCTCGGTCTTCACCATCGGGATGCTGATGGTGGCCGCCGGGGAGGAACATCAATCCGAACGCTTCCTGACGCATCTGGTCGAAGGATTGGACCGGACCGAGGCTGGCGCGCTGGGAACCCTGATTATTTCACAGGAAAAGCCGCATCTGGCGGTGATGGTGGCCAAGCGTGCCGCTGAAGGGGGCATGATTCTGCCCGCCGCCTATTATCCGCTGCATCCGCTGGCGGAGCGCGCCGACCTGCCTGTCGATCCGGCGCTGGCATTGTCCATCGCCCGGCGTGAAAGCGAATTTGACCCTGCGGTGCAGTCACCTGTCGGCGCGCGCGGTTTGATGCAGCTAATGCCCGGCACCGCAAAAGACGTCGCAGGCGAACTTGGGCTGCCCTACAACCTAGCCCGCCTGACCTCGGACCCGGTGTATAACGCGCGGCTGGGCTCGGCTTATCTTGCCGGGCTGATCGAGATTTTCGGGGATACGCCCTCGATGGTGGCCGCCGGGTATAACGCCGGCCCCGGTCGGCCCGTCCGCTGGGCCGAAGAACGCGGCGATCCGCGCGATCCCGATATCGACGTGGTGGACTGGATCGAGATGATTCCGTTCCGCGAAACCCGCAACTACGTCATGCGCGTGTCCGAATCGATCCCGATCTACCGTGCGCGGCTGAACGGCGCGCCCAGCGCCCCGCTGCAATTCACCGCGATGCTGAAAGGTCAGCAAAAACCGACCGAAGAGGCAATGGCCGGGGAATGATCCGAAGGGTCGCGCGGATCAGACCGCAGCCTTCTGGCGGGTCCGCCAGAAGGTGAACAGCCCCGCCGCCACGACAATCCCCGCACCAAGGATCACGTTGCTTTCCAGCGGCTCGCCATAGATCGCGACGCCGTAGAAAGCGCCAAACACCAACTGACAATAGGCCAATGGCTGCACTGCGCTGGCCTCGGCCACGTCATAGCATTTGATCAGCAAGTAATGCCCGGTGGTCGATGTGCAGCACAGCACCCCCATCCACAGCCAATCCTGCCAGATCATCGGCTCCCAGAAGAACACGCCGATCAGGGTCATGGTCGCGGCCCCGGCCACCCCCGTCCAGAAGAACGAGGTCTGCGCCCCGTCATCGCGAGCGACCAGCCGCGTCAGCAGGCCGTAGGCTGCAAAGATCGCCGCTGCCAGAAGCGGCAGAATCGCGGCGGGGGCAAAGACCGATCCTCCGGGCTGCAAGATCACCAGAATACCGATAAAACCGATGCCGATCGCGCTCCATCGCCGCCAGCCGACCTTTTCGCCTAGCACAGGCCCCGAAAGCGCGGTGATGATGAGCGGAACAGCGGCGAAAATCGCGTGGGATTCGACCAGCCCCAGATAGACGAACGCAAAGACCATTATGACTACTTCGATCGCCAGAATCACGCCGCGCACCACCTGCAAGACCGGGCGCCGGGGCCGCAAAACGCGGGCCAATCCGCCCCGGCTGCGCGCCGCCAGTGCGGTCACGAACATCGCGAACGCCCAGTAGCGAATCATGACGATCATGTAGACGTTGTACTCGGTCGCCAGATGACGCGAGATCGCGTCCTGCGACGCGAAAACGAACGTGGTAGCAACCATCAGGATGATGCCAAGCCGGGTATTCTGTTCAGTCATGCTCAGGCCTGCGCGGAGGTATCGGGAGGAGAGACGCGCCCGGCTGCGGAACCACCCGTGCCGCCGGGTTCGTTCACCGGCAGACGACCGATGGTCATGTGGCGTTTAGTGCCGTGGCCGCGCACCCGCTCAACCGCAAAGCCCGCCTCGGCCAATGCGCGCCGCACAGCCCCTGCGGCGGTATAGGTGGCAAAGCTGCCTCCGGGCACGGTATGACGCGCCACTTGGTGCAGCAGGGCAGGCTCCCACAGTTCCGGGTTCTTGGCCGGCGCGAACCCATCGAGGAACCACGCATCCGCCATGCCCCGCCATTCCGGCAAGGTTTGGCGCGCGTCGCCCAAGATCACCTCAGCCTGTAGCAGCGGGGTATCGAGCGTGATGGCGTCCTCACGCCATCCGTCCAACAGGCGCGTGATCTTGTCCCCGAACTGCGGCGTCCACGGCATCAGCGCGCGCGCGGCTTCCTCGGGGCGCATGGGGAAGGCTTCGAACCCGGTATAGCGCAGCGCTGTGCCGTGCCGCTCCGCCAGATCCCACGCCGCCAACAGGTTCAGCCCGGTGCCAAAGCCCAGTTCCGCCACCCGAAACCCAGGGACCAGCCGCGTGGGCAGATCGTTGCCCAGCAAGAAAACATGGCAGGTTTCGGCCAGCCCGTCCTCCAGCGAGTAATACGGATCGTCGAACCGGGCTGAGACCGGCACCGCGCCCAAACCTTCGGCTTCGCGCCAAGTCAGATCAGCGGCATCCACCGGGGCAAGCGCTGCGGGGTGGCCGTGCGGGGGGTGCGGCTGGTCAGGGCTCATCCGATGTCCTAAGCGGAGGGTAATGAGAACGGGGCCGTGTGGACGGCCCCCTTCGCGCATACACACAGAGCCGCGGCGCGGCAATGGCGGTGCATGCCTGTGGCATGTATTGGCTCGGTTTCGCCCGGCAGCCCAAGGGAATGTGAGGTTCATGACACATGTAACGGTGCACGGGGCGGGCATTCTGGGGCTTGCCTGTAGCTTTGCCCTGTTGGAGCGCGGCGCGCGTGTGACCCTGCGCGACCCCCATGGCATCGGGGCTGGCGCGTCTGGTGGGATCGTCGGGGCGCTGGCCCCCCACACGCCGGAAAACTGGAACCCGAAGAAAGCCTTCCAATTCGATAGTCTGCTGGCTGCTGGCCCGTTTTGGCAGCGGGTGCGCCGCATCGGCGGTCGCGATCCCGGCTATGCCCGCAGCGGGCGGGTGCAGCCCATCCCGGACGCCCATGCACTCGATCTGGCGCGCGCCCGAACCGCCACAGCGGCGGAGCTTTGGGGTGCGCATGCCGTCTGGCAGGTGGTCCGCAGTGCCGATGCGCCCCTGCCCGCCGAATGGCGCCCCGAAAGCCCGACCGGCTGGCTGATCCACGACACCCTGAGTGGCCGCCTACACCCCGCACAGGCCTGCGCCGCGCTTGCCGCCGCGGTGACGGCGCTGGGGGGGCGCATCCTGACCGGCGTGGACTGTGCTGCACCCGTCGCGCCGGGGCCGCAGCTATGGGCCACCGGCTGGCAGGGCCTTGCGGACCTGTCCGAGGGCCGACCCCGCCCGCTGGGGGGCCCGATCAAGGGACAGGCGGCGCTGCTCGCCCCTGCAACGCCGCTGCCCAAGGATCTGCCGCAACTGTTCGTGGGCGGGCTACATGTCATTCCCCATGCTGACGGCAGCGTGGCCATCGGCGCCACCACCGAGCGGGACTATACAGATGCCCACGCGACCGATGCGGCGCTCGATCCGTTGATCGACGCCGCGCGCGCCGCCTGCCCGGCCCTGCGCGATGCGACCGTTTCGGCGCGATGGGCAGGGCTGCGGCCCCGTGCCCGATCTCGCGCACCGATGTTGGGTCAATGGCCCGACCGTCCCGGTCATTTCGTCGCCAATGGCGGCTTTAAGATCGGGTTCGGCATGGCCCCCGGCATCGCGACCTGCATGGCCGATCTGATTCTCGATGGTCGCGATCGCATTCCCGATGGCTTTCACGTCGAAGACAGCCTTTAGCACAGGCCGCGACCCTTGCGCTTCTGGCGCGGATTGCCCACGCTCCCGCCAACAGCAGGAGGAGACGGACGATGACGCGGCATGGTGGGCAGATCCTTGTGGATCAGTTGAAACTGAGAGGCGTGAACCGGGTGTTTTCCGTGCCCGGCGAAAGCTTCCTCGCGGCGCTCGACGCGCTGCACGACGCGGGCATCCAGAATATCGTCTGCCGTCAGGAAGGCGGCGCGGCAATGATGGCGGAGGCCGATGGCAAGTTGACCGGCCAGCCCGGCATTCTGTTCGTCACCCGTGGCCCCGGCGCGACAAATGCCGCCGCTGGCCTGCATGTCGCCCATCAGGACAGCACACCGATGATTTGCTTTGTCGGTCAGATCGGGCGCGGCGACCGGGATCGCGAAGCATTTCAGGAGGTCGATTTCCGCGCCATGTTCGGCACCGTGGTCAAGTGGGTCGCTGAAATCGACGACACCGCGCGTCTGCCGGAATATATCGACCGGGCATGGCGCATGGCGCTGTCGGGCCGTCCCGGCCCCGTGGTGCTGTCACTGCCCGAGGATATGCTGTCCGCGCAGGCCGACGTGCCCGACCGCCCCGCGCGCACGCTGGGCACCGATGCTGATTACTCCGCCTTTGCCGCGCAGGCGATGGAGCTTCTCGCCGGGGCGGAGCGTCCGCTTGTCGTCATCGGCGGTTCCGCATGGTCGCCGCAGGCCAATCGCGACATCGCCCGCTTTGCCGAGGCCGCAAACCTGCCTGTTGCCGCCGCTTTCCGCCGACAGGATTACATGGACAACCGCCATTCGCATTATGTGGGGGATCTGGGCGTCGGCATGAACCCCGCACTGGGCAAGGAACTGGCCGCCGCCGATGTGATCCTCGCCCTCGGCACCCGGCTGGGGGATTGTGTGACGGCGGGGTATAGCCTGCTTGACCCCGCCACCTTCGACGCCACGCTGATCCACGTTCACTCCGATCCCGATGAGCCGGGCCATGTCTATCCGCCGACCCTGTCGCTGGCCGCCCCCGCCGCGCGCGTGCTGGAGGCGCTGACCGAAGCCGCCGCGCCGCATTCGGGCACCGACCGGCTGCGCGACCTGCGCGCCGGGTTCGAGGCTTGGCAGACCCCGCGCGAAACCCCCGGTGACGTCAAACAGGAGGAGGTCATTCGCTGGCTGTCCGCCAACCTGCCCGAAGATGCGATCGTGACCAATGGCGCGGGCAACTACGCTGCATGGCTGCATCGCTACTTCACCTTCAAACGCTATAGCACACAGCTTGCCCCGACCTCCGGCTCGATGGGATACGGCTTTCCCGCCGCCATCGCCGCCAAGCTGCGCCACCCGGACCGGGACGTGGTTTGCATGGCGGGCGACGGCTGTTTCCAGATGACGCTGAATGAATTGTCCACGGCAGCGCAGCACGGCGCGGCGGTGATCACCGTGGTTATTAACAATGGGCGTTACGGCACCATCCGCATGCATCAGGAACGCACCTATCCCGGTCGTCCCAGCGGCACCGATCTGGCTAATCCCGATTTCGCCGCGCTGGCACGGGCCTATGGCGGTCACGGCGAAGCGGTCGTGCGCAGTCAGGATTTCCCCGCCGCGTTTGAACGGGCGCGAGCCTCAGGCCTGCCTGCGGTGATCGAATTGATGGTCGACGCAGAGGCGCTGACCCCCGGCCAGACCCTGACCCAAGCCCGCGCCATGGGAGAGGCGAAAGCGTGACGCTCACCCCCGCGATATGGCCGGCCGACCTGACCGAAGTGCGCGCGTTGTTCACCGAATACGCAGATTGGCTAACGCGGGATCACGGCATCGATCTGGCGCATGGGCAGGCGCTGGATCAAGAACTGGCGGAGCTTCCTGGCAGCTACGCCCCGCCTGCCGGTCAGCTGATTCTGGCGCGTGGCGAGGATAGTCTGCCGGGGGGCGGGCCGGCCCGTGGGGTGATCGCGTTCCGCCCCGGCCCCGCGCCCGACACTTGCGAAATTAAGCGGCTCTATGTCCGGCCCGCCGCGCGCGGCAGCGGGCTGGCGCGCCGCCTGATTGCTGAGATCCTCGATCACGCGCGGGCAGCAGGCTACGCCCGTGCCGTGCTGGACACCGCAGGCTTCATGTCCGGCGCGCAGGCGCTGTATGAGGCTGCGGGCTTTCGCGATATCCCGCCGTACTGGCCGAACCCGATTGCCCATGTGCCAATCCGCTACATGGGCGTCACACTTCAGGAGCCGGCGATGGCCGCTACATCCTTTTCCATGAATACCGAGCGCGGATCTTCGGAATAATCGCCAAACGGCCCGCGCGTCACAAAGCCGTGGCGCGCATAAAGCCTGTGCGCCGCGTCCAGCGTATCGCCGGTTTCCAGCCGCATAAGCGGTAATCCCGCCGCGCGGGCCGCGTCCTCCAGTGCCAGCATCAGCAATCGCCCCGTGCCCGAGCCACGCGCTTCGGGCGCGACGAACATGCTTTTGACCTCGCCATACCCCTCGCGCAGAGCTAACGCCGCACAGCCCAAGGCGACGCCATCCCGCTCTACCAGAAAGAACCGCACATCCGGCGCGGCCAGCGCTTCTACCGACAGGTAGTGGTTCGATTCCGCGGGAAACATCTGCTGCATCAGCGCATGGCTCGCGGCCAGCAGGGCGCGGGCGCCGGGTTCGGTCGGCGCGGCTTCGCGCAGGACGGGGTCTGACATCGGGTCACCTGTCGCATCTGGGTGTATTTTCCCCTACATGCGCCAGAACGCAGCGGATGGAAAAGCCCAAACCCAGCACTGCCATCGGCGCGCACCGCAGATATTGTGGATAACCGCCGAGAGCCTGCCAGATGATGGGTCTTAGGTTGACTTGGGCGCTGCATTTTCACAGGTTCAAAGATCATCGCCGCCTGACTCGTGGCACAACGAACGGACCCCCGCCTTGCGCTTCACCCGCCTCCGCCTCAACGGTTTCAAAAGCTTCGTCGACCCCACCGATCTGGTGATCGCGGACGGGCTGACCGGCGTTGTCGGCCCCAACGGCTGCGGCAAATCCAATCTGCTGGAAGCGCTGCGTTGGGTGATGGGTGAAAACCGGCCCTCCGCAATGCGTGGCGGCGGTATGGAAGACGTGATTTTTGCTGGCGCCTCCTCCCGCGGGGCGCGCAACTTTGCCGAGGTCGGCCTGATCATCGACAATGCCGAGCGGCTTGCCCCGGCGGGGTTCAATGACGCTGACCAGCTGGAAGTGATCCGCCGCATCACCCGCGACGCCGGATCTGCCTATAAGGCCAACACCCGCGACGTGCGTGCCCGCGATGTGCAGATGCTGTTTGCCGATGCCTCCACCGGGGCGCATTCGCCCGCGCTTGTGCGGCAAGGCCAGATTTCGGAGCTTATCAACGCCAAGCCGAAAGCACGCCGCCGCATCCTAGAAGAAGCCGCTGGCATTTCGGGTCTCTACCAGCGCCGCCACGAGGCGGAGCTGAAGCTCAACGCCGCCGAAACCAATCTGGCGCGCGTCGATGATGTGATCGAACAGCTTGCCAGTCAGCTTGCGTCGCTTGCCCGGCAGGCGCGACAGGCGGCCCGCTACCGCGAGATCGGCGCGGTGTTGCGTCAGGCCGAGGGGATGCTGTTCTACGGGCGCTGGCACGAGGCCGATACCCTGCGCGCGGCGGTTCATGCTGAATTGCGCGCCCGCTCCGCTGCCACCAGCAGCGCCGAAGCCGCGCAGAAGGCCGCCGCCGAACGGCGCGAGGCTGCCGATGTCGCGCTGCCGCCGCTGCGTGAGGAAGCCGCGATTGCCGCCGCTTTGTTGCAACGGCTCGAGGCCGAGCAGACCCAGCTGGCCGACGAAGACCGCCGCGCCGCCGAGGCGATCGGCACGCTGGACCGGCAGATCGGCCAGATGCGGCAAGACATTGCCCGCGAGGAGGGTCTGAACCGTGACGCGGGCGAAACCGTCGCCCGGCTGGACGCCGAAACCGAACGTCTGCGGCAGGCCGAGGACGGGCATGACGACCGCCTCGCCGCCGTGGTGGAGGATGCCCGCGCCGCTGCCGTGACGCTGGAGACGCAGGAAAACGCGCTGAGCCAGCAGACCGAGGATGTCGCTCGTCTTGCCGCGCGCCACCAATCCACGCACCGTTACCGCGACGACGCGCAGAAAACCCTGACCCGCCACGAAACCGAGGCCGCGACCGCCCGCACCAGCGTGACCGGAGCGCAGGAGGCCGTGACCCGCGCCGAAGCACAGGTCGCCGCCGCGACCGAGCGCCAGCATGCCGCCACGGCCGCAGCCGAAGCAGCCGAGACGGCATTGGTGCAGGCCGACGCCGCCCGAGCCGAATGCGCCACCCGCGAGGCCGACGCCCGCGCCGCGCGCTCCGCCGCCGAGGGCGAAGCAGGCGCGATCCGCGCCGAGGTGGCCGCCCTGTCGCGGCTCGTCGCGCGCGATCAGGACGGCGCCGGGCAGGTGCTGGATCTCCTGCGGGTCGATGCGGGCTACGAAAAAGCGCTGGGGGCCGCGCTGGCCGACGACCTGCGCGCGCCTGCCGTGACGGCTGACGCGGCGTCCGGGTGGACCGCGCTGCCGCTCTACGCCGCGCCGCAGGGGCTGCCCGAAGGGGCCGTGCCCCTGACCGGCCATATGCAGGTGCCCGACGTGCTGGCGCGCCGTATGGCCGAGGTCGGCTTGGTCGATGCCGCCGACGGGCCGCGCCTGCAACCTGCGCTGAAACCCGGCCAGCGTCTGGTGTCGATCGAAGGCGATCTGTGGCGCTGGGACGGGTATCGCGCGGGCGCCGAGGATGCGCCCACGGCCGCCGCGCTTCGCCTGCAACAACTGAACCGGCTGGCCGAGCTTCAGCGGGACCTCGACACGATCGAAGCGCGCGCCGCCGCCGCCCGGGACACCCACGAAACGCTGACCCGGCAACTCGCGGATCTGACCGCCGCCGACAAAGCGGCACGTCAGGCCCGCCGCGACGCGGACGCCGCCGTGACCGAGGCAAGCCGCGCCCAAAGCCGCGCCGAAAGCGACCGCAGCCTTGCCGGCACGCGCATGGACGCCGCCGAACTGGCCGTCGCCCGCCACGATGAAGAAGCCGCCGGTGCCCGCGCCCGCCTGCAAGAAGCGCAGGCGCAGGTTGATGACCTGCCTGATCTGGCCCATGCCCGCGCCGGGGTCGATGCGGCCCGCGCGGAGGTCGAAGAGGCCCGCCGCGCCATGATGGCCGCCCGTGCCGCGCAGGACGAACTGCGCCGCGCCGGAGAGGGCCGCGCTCGCCGTGCGCAGGCCATCACCCGTGAAATCGCCGACTGGCGTGAACGCCTGCGCAATGCCGAAAGTCGCAAGGCGGAGCTTGTCGCGCGGCTTGGCGCTTCCGAGGCCGAACTGGCCGCGGCCCGCGCCCGTCCCGCCGAACTGGCCGGTCGCCGCGAAACCCTTGCCGCCGATCTGGCAACGGCACAGACCCGCCGTGCCGCCGCGACCGAAGCCTTAAGCGGCGCCGAGGCTGCGTTCCGTGCCGCCGAACAGGCCGAGCGCGACGCGACCACCGCCGCGTCAGAAGCACGCGAAGCCCGCGCTGCCGCGCAAGCCCGCGCCGAAGCTGCCGATGCCGCCGTCGCCGCCGCTGCCCAGCGCATCGAGGAAGAACGGGACTGCACACCCGCAGAGCTGCTTGCCACGCTCGACACCGCCGTTGACGCGATGCCTGCCCCGGACCGGAGCGAGGCCGAAGTTCAGCGCCTGCGCCGCCAACGCGACGGTCTGGGAGCCGTGAACCTGCGCGCAGAGGAAGACCGGCGCGAGGTCGCGGGAGAGCACGATCTGCTGGTGCAGGAAAAGGCCGATCTGGAAGAGGCGATCCGGGCCTTGCGCACCGGCATCGCCGGGCTGAACAAGGAAGGCCGCGAACGGCTGCTGACCGCATTCGAGCAGGTGAACACCAATTTCGCCATGCTCTTTACCCATCTCTTCGGTGGCGGTCAGGCGCGGCTGGAACTGGTCGAAAGCGACGATCCGCTGGAAGCGGGCTTGGAGATCATGTGCATGCCGCCGGGCAAGAAATTGTCGACCCTGTCGCTACTTTCGGGCGGCGAACAGACGCTGACGGCACTCGCGCTGATCTTTGCGGTGTTCCTCGCCAACCCCGCGCCGATCTGCGTTCTGGACGAGGTCGACGCGCCGCTCGACGATGCCAACGTGACGCGGTTCTGCGACCTGCTGGACGAAATGTGCCGCCGCACCGACACCCGGTTCCTGATCATCACCCACCACGCCATCACGATGAGCCGGATGGATCGGCTGTTTGGCGTGACGATGCAGGAGCAGGGCGTCAGTCAGCTTGTGTCGGTCGACCTCAAGAAGGCCGAGCAGATGGTGGCCTGAGCCACCCTGCGCGTGCCTTCGTCTCTCAGGGCGCGCGCCTTAACCCACGGCCTCCAGCGCCAGCGCGATCCCCTGACCACCGCCGATGCACATGGTGACAAGCGCGCGCTTACCTCTGGTGCGGCGCAGCTCATAGAGCGCCTTGACCGTGATGATTGCGCCGGTCGCCCCCACCGGGTGGCCCAGCGCCACTGCGCCGCCATTGGGATTGACCCGCGCGGGATCGAAACCCAACGCAGCCGATACGGCGAGCGCCTGCGCGGCGAACGCCTCGTTCGATTCGATCACGTCGAAATCCGCGACGCTCAGGCCCGTGCGCTTTAGCAGCGCTTCGACCGCAGGCACGGGGCCGATGCCCATCACCTCGGGCCGCACCCCGGCATGGGCGTAGCCGATTACCCGCGCCATCGGCGTGACGCCTGCGGCCTCGGCCGCCTCCGCCCGCGCCAGCACCAGCGCCGCCGCGCCGTCGTTCAGCCCGGAGGCATTCCCCGCGGTCACGGTCCCCTCCTTGCGGAAGGCAGGGCGCAGGGCGGCAAGTTGTTCGGCGCTCGTCTTCTTGGGGTGTTCGTCCGTGTCAAAGCGGGTTTCACCACGTCGGGTCTGCTGCACCACCGGCACGATCTGCTCGGCAAAGCGGCCCTCCGCGATAGCGCGCGCGGCGCGGGTCTGGCTCTCCAGTGCGAACGCATCCTGTGCCTCCCGGCTCACGTCATGCTCAGCCGCGACGTTTTCCGCCGTCACCCCCATATGGCCAGTGCCGAACGGACAGTTCAGCGCGCCCAGCATCATGTCCTGCGCAGAGACATCGCCCATCTTCTGGCCCCACCGGGCCGCAGGCAGGATGTAGGGAGAGCGGCTCATGCTTTCCGCGCCGCCTGCCAGCGCGAAATCGGCATCGCCTAGCATCAGGCTCTGCACCGCCGAGATAATCGCCTGCACGCCCGAACCGCAGAGCCGGTTGACGTTCATCGCGGGCACGGTGTCGGGCACGCCCGCGCCCATCGCGGCGGCGCGGGACAGATACATATCGCGTGGCTCTGTATTGATGACATGCCCCATCACGACATGACCGATCCGGTCCGGGGCCACACCCGCCCGCTCGATTGCGGCAGTGCTGACGGTGGTGGCCAGATCGATCGGCGGCACGCCGGCGAGCGCCCCGCCGAAGCTGCCGATCGCGCTGCGCGCGCCGCTGACGATGACGATATCGCTCATGATGAACCTCCCATTTCGTGTTGCGGCCAAGCCTAGCGTGACACCTTCGCCCTGTCGCGCCAGCACCGCGCCACAGCACTGCTTGCGCCGCAACGTCACAGCGCGAAACGGCAGGTGGACACCGCTTCGTCAGCCGCTAGGTTGCGCGCCTGATCCGCCACCCGGCCTGCCCTGCACAGGAGTCTCCGCCCCATGCTCGTCGTGATTTCCCCCGCCAAGCGTCTGGATTGGTCCGACGCGCCTGGCCTGCGCCAGACCAAGCCGCGGATGCTGGAGGAGGCCAACGCGCTGGCACGCCGGATGAAGCGGCAATCGGGGCCGGATCTGATGGCGCTGATGGATATCAGCAAGGATCTCGCCGCGCTGAACCGCAAGCGCTTCACCGAATTTTCCGACGACCCCGCCGCCGGGGATACCCGCCCGGCGATGCGCGCTTTCGCGGGGGACACGTATCAGGGTCTCGATGCCGCGAGCCTTGACGAAGACGCGGTCCGCTGGGCTGACGATCATCTGCGCATCCTGTCGGGGCTCTACGGCCTGCTGCGCCCGCGCGACGCGATCCAGCCCTACCGGCTGGAAATGGGCACGCGGCTGGCCACCAATCGCGGCAAAAGTCTCTATGATTGGTGGGAAGACCGGATCGCGCTGCACCTGAACCGCGACGCCGAAAGCGCGGGCACGCGGTTGCTGGTGAACTGCGCCAGTCAGGAATATTTCACCGCCGCCGACCGCGACACGCTCGACCTTGACGTGGTCACCCCGGTTTTCCTCGAAGATAAGCCGGGCGGCCCGAAGATGGTGAGCTTCTACGCCAAGAAGGCACGTGGCGCGATGGCACGTTTCATTGTGGAACACCGCCTGACCGATGCGGATCAGCTGCGCGCGTTCGACCTTGGCGGCTACGCCTATCAGGCCGATCTGTCGGAGCCGGGCAAACCCGCCTTCCTACGCGCTGACTGACGCCCCACCACCCGCTGCGATGGCCCGGATGCTTGCGCAGCCGGGGCCATCGCAGCGGGGTAGATCAGCGCGCGGGCGTCGCGAAATCGTCTGCCGCATAGCCTTGGATATAGAGCAGCGCGGTCAGGTCGCCGTGGTTGATGCGGATGTCGCATTCCTTCTGCACCGAAGGCTTGGCATGCAGCGCCACCCCGGTGCCTGCAATGCCCAGCATCCCCAGATCGTTGGCACCATCCCCCACGGCGATCACGTCGCGCGGCGACAGGCCCAGCCGCTCGGTGATCTCATGCAGCGCGGCGATCTTGGCCTCGCGCCCCAGAATCGGCAGCACCACGCGCCCGGTGAGGCGACCGTTCTCGATGCCCAGCGTGTTGGCGCGGTGCTCGTCAAAGCCCAGATGCGCCGCGACATGCGAGGTGAACGCCGTGAACCCGCCTGAAACCAGCGCCGCATGCCCGCCCTGCGCCCGCATCGTCGCGATCAGGACATCGCCGCCCGCAGTGTAGGTGATACGCTCCGCCAGCACCCGCGCGATGACCGCCTCGTCGAGATCGGCCAACAGGCCGACCCGCTCGGTCAACGCGCCATCGAAATCCAGCTCGCCATTCATCGCCCGCGCGGTGATACCCGCGACCTTCTCGCCCACGCCAGCCTCGGCGGCCAGTTCATCAATGCATTCCTGCCCGATCATGGTGCTGTCCATATCTGCGAGCAGCATTTTGCGGCGGCGGTCGTCGCTGGGCTGGATCACCACGTCGATGGCGCGGGCCTGCATGTCTTCCCAGATCTGCCAGAGATTATCGGGGCGCTCGGGCAGGTCGAATTCTGCCGCGACGCCGCGCGCCAGCCATTTTGCCGCGCCGCCGCCCCAGCCATTGCGCAGCGCCTCCACGGTCGTCGCGTCGAGCGTCGGGGCGGACGGGTCAGTCAGCAGGGTCACGGTGAACATAGGCAGGGCTCCGGTAGTGGCGTCACGAAATCACGCCGTGAATACCCGCGAAGCGGCGGCGGTGCGAGCGACAATCCGCGCCGGGCACGCTGCAACCCGACGCTGCGGAAATTTCACTGGACAGGGGCGCGGCAAGGGACTAGGTGCGGCGGCGGGACACCTCTCCCCAACGAGAGGCGCTTATCTGGAAGGGTAGCATCCATGGCTATGACCACACCGGCAACGCGGCCGGCTAATCCGCGTTTCTCCTCGGGCCCCTGTGCCAAACCCCCCACCTTTACGCTGGATCAGCTTGCTGACGCGCCCTTGGGCCGCTCGCACCGTGCCGCCGTGGGCAAGGAGAAGCTGAAATCCGCAATCGAAACCACCCGCGACGTGCTGGGCGTGCCTGCTGATTACCATATCGGCATCGTTCCCGGTTCTGACACCGGCGCCGTCGAAATGGCGATGTGGTCGCTTCTGGGCGCGCGCAAGGCCACCATGCTGGCATGGGAAAGCTTCGGCGCAGGCTGGGTCACCGACGTGGTGAAACAGTTGAAGATCGACGCCGAGGTGAAGACCGCCGATTATGGTGAGATCGTCGACCTGACCACCGTCGATTTCGACACCGATGTCGTCTTTACCTGGAACGGCACTACCTCGGGCGTGCGCGTGCCCAATGGCGACGCGATCCCCGCCGACCGTGCCGGTCTAACGATCTGCGACGCGACTTCCGCCGCCTTCGCGCAGGAACTGCCGTGGGACAAGCTCGATGTCGTGACCTTCTCCTGGCAGAAAGCGCTGGGTGGCGAAGCTGCCCATGGCATGCTGATCCTGAGCCCCCGCGCGGTGGAACGGCTGGAAAGCTACACCCCCGCATGGCCGCTGCCGAAGATCTTTCGCCTGACCAAGGGCGGCAAGCTGATCGACGGCATTTTCCGCGGTGAGACGATCAACACGCCGTCGATGCTCTGTGTCGAGGATTACCTTGTCGCGCTGGACTGGGCGAAATCGGTCGGTGGACTTGAAGGCATGATCGCCCGGGCTGACGCAAACACCGCCGTCATCGCGGATTTTGTCGACACCCACGATTGGCTTGAATTCCTCGCTGCCGAGCCGGCGATCCGGTCCAACACCTCCGTCTGCCTGAAATTCGCCGATGCGCGCATTCAGGACGGGGCCGCCTTTGCCAAGGCTGTGGCCAAACGGCTGGAGGCCGAGGGCGTGGCGCTGGATATCGGGGCTTACCGCGATGCGCCTGCCGGTCTGCGGATCTGGTGCGGTGCCACCGTCGAGACCGCCGATCTCGAAGCGCTGATGCCTTGGCTCGAATGGGCCTTCGAGGCCGAGATCGCCGCGCAGGCCTGATCTTTTTGATCTGACTGACGGGCAGGAGGCATCGCGCCGCCCTGCCCGCCCCTCTCCGAATTTTCGCTTTTCAGGAGGAGCCCGACATGGCCCCCAAAGTTCTCGTCTCCGATAAACTGTCGGAAACCGCTGTTCAGATCTTCCGTGACCGTGGCATCGACGTCGATTTCGAACCGAACCTCGGCAAGGACAAAGACCGTCTGGCCGAAGTGATCGGTCAGTATGACGGTCTTGCCATCCGCTCGGCCACCAAGGTCACCGACAAGATCCTCGCCAATGCCGACAACCTAAAGGTCATCGCCCGCGCCGGGATCGGTGTCGACAACATCGACATCCCCGCCGCCTCCGCCAAGGGCGTGATCGTGATGAACACCCCCTTCGGCAACATGATCACCACCGCCGAACATGCCATCGCGATGATGTTCGCCGTGGCACGTCAGATCCCCGAAGCATCGGCCTCCACCCATGCGGGCAAGTGGGAAAAGTCGAAGTTCATGGGCGTTGAGCTGACCGCCAAGACGCTGGGCGTGATCGGTGCCGGCAATATCGGTGGCATCGTCTGCGACCGCGCCAACGGGCTGAAAATGAAGGTCATCGCTTATGATCCCTTCCTGTCCGAAGAGCGCGCGGCGAAGCTGGGTGTGACCAAGGTGGAACTGGACGAGCTGTTCAAGCGCTCGGACTTCATCACCCTGCATGTCCCGATGACCGACAAGACCCGCAACATCATCAACGCCGACGCGATCGCGAAGATGAAAGACGGCGTCCGCATCATCAACTGCGCCCGCGGTGGTCTGGTCGATGAGGCCGCGCTGGCCGAGGGTCTGAAATCCGGCAAGGTCGCCGGTGCGGCATTCGACGTGTTCGAAACCGAGCCCGCCACCGACAGCCCGCTGTTCAACCTGCCCAACGTGGTCTGCACCCCGCATCTGGGCGCATCGACTACCGAAGCACAGGAGAACGTGGCCCTTCAGGTTGCCGAACAGATGTCCGACTACCTGCTGACCGGCGCTGTCACCAACGCGCTGAACATGCCGTCGGTCACCGCCGAAGAAGCTAAGGTCATGGGCCCGTGGGTCAAGCTGGCCGAGCATCTGGGTGCCTTCGTCGGGCAGCTCACCGATGAGCCGATCGAGTCGATCGCGATCACCTATGATGGCCACGCGGCGCAACTGAACCTCGATGCACTGGGCTGCGCCGTGATCGCCGGTGTCATGAAAGCGTCGAACCCGGACGTGAACATGGTGTCCGCCCCGCTTCAGGCCGCCAACCGTGGGATCAAGATTTCCCGCACCACGCAGGCCAAGACCGGCGTGTTCGACGGCTATGTGAAGCTGACGGTGAAAACCCCGTCGAAAGAGCGCTCCATCGCCGGGACCGTGTTCTCCGACGGCAAGCCGCGCTTCATTCAGATCAAGGGCATCAACATCGACGCCGAGATTGGCGCGCATATGCTCTACACCACCAACCAGGACATGCCGGGCATGATCGGCACACTGGGCGGCACACTGGGCGAGAACGGCGTGAACATCGCCAACTTCACCCTTGGCCGTTCGGAAGTGGGCAAGGATGCGATCGCTCTGCTCTATGTTGACGGTCGCGTGCCGGACAACGTGCTGGAGAAGCTGAAAGCCACGGGCCTGTTCCAGCAGGTGCGCCCTCTGGCCTTCGACGTCGCTTAAGCGAGACACTTCATAACGAAATGGAAACGGCGCCCGCCTGGGCGCCGTTTTTGCTTGTCCGGGGGCCGGCGGGGGAACGCTCTCCGCGATTGCCTCAGGAGGTGCGCATACCGGCGCCTCGCGGTGCAACGTCCGCAGCCCGGTGGCCATTACTTCTCGGCTGTTTCCTCAAGCGCGGGGTTCAGGCTGGCGAGATAGGCAAAGATATCGGCCGCATCCTCGGGTTTGCGCACTTTGAACGACATTTTGGAGCGGGCGGAGCCGTCCTCGGTCACGTCGCGCAGAAAACCCGTCGGGTCCTGCACATAGGCGGTGAAATGCGCCTCGGTCCATGTCACGCCCTGCGCGCCAGCCAACTCCATCCCCTTGCCATACCGGAAATCTTCGTCCTGAGCGGCGGTGCGATAGGGCACAGGAAACAGGTTGGGACCGGTGCGCCCGTTGCGCCCTGCGAGCTTCTCGCCCTCATCATTCACCACGACATGACACGCGACGCATTGACGGTTGAAGGCCGTTTCGCCCGCCTCCACATCCCCGGTCGGTGCGATCATTTCCGCTTGCTCCTCCGCCTGAAGCGCGGTGACGCCGGTGAGCAGGATGGGGGTGGCAAGGGCGCTGGCAATGAGGCTGGCTCGGATCATGAAGGTCTCTCCCAAGTTTCGGTCTGCGAGGGGATAATGACCCGCCCGGCGGGCTTATCAACCGGGTGAGGTGTCGCGCCCCGACCGTCGCATCCCGCAGGCAGCTATGCTACGCAGCGACGAGTGCCCACCCGGAGACGAAACCTTGTCCATACCAGAGTCCGCCGTCGACACCCTGATCCCCGCTTGGGAAGACGGTCGGCTGCAACCGGTCGATAAGCTTGCCGTGCATCAGCGCGGGTTACGGCACCGGGCCGTGTCGGTTTTTGTACTGCGTGGCCACGAATTGCTGATCCAGCAGCGCGCGGCGCAGAAATACCACACCCCCGGTCTATGGGCGAACACCTGCTGCACCCATCCCCATTGGGATGAGGCCCCCGCAGACTGTGCCCGCCGAAGACTGAAGGAGGAGTTGGGCATAACCGGTCTGGACCTGCAGCCGCGCGGGCAGATCGAATACCGCGCAGATGTCGGCGGCGGCATGATCGAACACGAGGTCGTCGATCTGTTCCTTGCCCGCCCCGACCATGCCCCCCGCATCGCCCCCGATCCCGCGGAGGTCGCGCAGGTGGCGTGGGTTGACCTGACCACATTGCAGGACCGCATCGCCGCCGAGCCGGACCAGTTCACGCCGTGGCTGCGGATCTACATGGCGCAACACCTGCCGCTGATCCTCGGCTGACGCGGGCTCTCGCCATGCGCGCCTGTGTCGGGTAGAGCAGCGCCAGCCCCGCAAACCCGGATCGCCATGATGTATTTGCCCGACATTCCCGAAGACGCCCGCCAGACCCCGCCGTGCCCCCATTACGGGCGCTGCGGCGGCTGTTCGCTGCAGGAGGCACAGGAAGGCTGGCTGGCGGAGTGGAAAACCGGGCAGGTGCGCCGGGCGCTGGAAGCCCAAGGGCTGGAGGCCGAATTCCTCGCCCCGCATATTTCCCCCCCGATGAGCCGCCGCCGCGCGGTGTTTGCGGGCACCCGCACCAAGAAAGGCGCGATTGTCGGCTTCCACGGCCGGGCGTCGCATACGTTGTTTCCGGTGCCTGACTGTCAGGTGGTGCGCCCTGCACTTACCGCCGCCCTGCCTGGGCTGGAGGCGCTGACGCGGACCGTTGCCTCACGCAAGGGCGAGGTCACGATCACCGTCTCTGAAAGCGCGGCAGGCCCGGATGTGGCTCTGCGCGGGGGTAAGGCCCCCGACGGGCCGATGCGCATTGCATTGGCGGCGCTGGCGCAGGAACACGGCTTTGCCCGGCTCAGCCTCGACGGTGAGGTTCTGGTGACCCTCGCCGCGCCGGAACAGGATTTCGACGGGATCGCGGTGGTGCCGCCGCCGGGCGCATTTTTACAAGCCACCCGCGACGGCGAAGCAGCCCTGCGCGACGGGGTGGCACGGGCGCTGACCGGCGCGAAACGTGTGGCGGACCTGTTTGCCGGGTCCGGCACATTTGCGCTGCCGCTTGCGCGCAAGACCGAGGTGCACGCGGTCGAAGGCTCCGCCGCGATGGTGCAGGCGCTGGATCGCGCTTGGCGCCATGCCAGCGGCTTGCGCCCCGTGACGACCGAGGCACGCGACCTCTTTCGCCGCCCGCTGACGCCCGAAGATCTGAAGAAATTCGACGGTGTCGCCATCGACCCACCCCGCGCGGGCGCGGAGGCTCAATGCGCGGAGATCGCGGCATCCGGGGTGTCCCGCGTCGGCTTCGTATCCTGCAATCCGGTCACTTTTGCCCGCGATGCCAAACAGTTGATTGGCGCAGGCTTCCGCATAGATTGGCTGCGGGTCGTGGATCAATTCCGCTGGTCGACCCATATCGAACTGGTCGCGGGGCTGAGCCGCTAGGCCATCACGCGAATTTGTGAATGTCGCGAGGCGCAGTGATCGGGTAGTCTTTCTGGACAACACGAATCCAAAATTCGGGACATCGGCAGTGAAATTTCTTCCTCGCAGAGCAGTGATGTTCGGCGCGCTCGCGCTGGCACTTTCGGCCTGCTCGAACAAGTTCAGAACGTATAACGGCCCCGAAGTGACCCGCGTCGCGGTGTTCAAGGGCCGCCGTGAGATGTATCTTCTGCACCACGAAGAGGTGCTGAAGAAATACGAGATCGACTTGGGCTTTAATCCCGTCGGGCACAAGTTTCAGGAAGGCGACGGGCGCACGCCCGAGGGCCGTTACCTGATCGACCGCCGCAATCCGAACAGCGCGTTTTACCTGTCGATCGGGATTTCCTATCCCAACGAGGCCGACGTGGCCCGGGCCAAGGCGTTTGATGTGCGTCCGGGCGGGGACATCTTTATCCACGGGGGTCCGCGCAAAGGCCGCGACCGCGGGGGTAAGGACTGGACCGCCGGATGCATTTCCGTCTCGGACCGGCAGATGGAAGACATCTATGCCATGGTTCGTGACGGCACGCTGATCGACATCTATCCCTAAAACCTGCTGCGTGGCGCAATGCGCCGCGCGCCACGTCCCCCGCCTGCGGGTGTCGCGCCGCTTTGTGCCGCAGCACATATGCGTCCGCCCGCGCGATCAGGAACCTGATGCGCAGGCGGGCCAATCAAAACATATCCCAATCCGTCAGATCAGCAGGCTGATGCCTGCCGGATCAGAAGCTGCTGACCGTGATCTGCTCGGGCGCCGAGGGGGCGGCAAAGCCCTGTTCGGCGATGAAGCTGGTCTGCGCCTGCGGGGCACCGGTCACCAACGTCCACCAGATCTTGCCGCTGGCCTCTTGGAACCACGAAATACCCAGTTCGCGCGCTTCGCGGTTCAGGATCACCTCACGCGTAGCAGGCTCCTGCATCCACGCGGCAAGGGTTTCCAGCTCGGTCTCATAAGTCTCGGAGATGTTCTCGCCGAGGAACTTGCCCGAATAGCCCGCGCGGCGGGCCCGGTCGAGCGGCGAAGATCCGTCGGAGCCGAAGTGCCACGGACGGTTCTGGACCGACATGTCCCGGCTGTGGGTGGCGGCGGCTGCGTTCAATTGCGAATTCAACTGCAGCGGCGCAGCACCGGAAGCCTGACGCAGACTGTTCACGGAATCGAGCATCCGGATCGGGATTTCGCCCGCCTCGCGTGCGGAAATGCGATAGACCTGCGTGCCGCCCTGCGTGTCGTAGCTGGATGGTGCCGGAGCACAAGCCGCAAGTGTCAGACCGAACGCGACCAGCAGCAAAAGACGTCGTAGCATTGATCATACCCATCAAAGAATCCCGCGACACCTTTATAAGCTTGGTCAAGCAGGATCAAACGCTTCCGCCGCGCGATCGGCGACACCGCGCCGTCGGGTTTGCCGAAACCCTTGCTGCGCACTATGATCACGCAAGGTGACATTTTCGATAGTGAGGGTTTAACGATGGCCCGTTCCCACCAATGGCGCCCGGGTCGGCGCCACTTTCTGACCACTTCCGCCGCTGCCGCATGTTCTGCGTTTCTTGCCGCCCCCGCCGTGCGGGCGCAGGAGGTCACGCGCAATATGTCGAGCTTCCGTGCCGTCGACTGGCGGCCGCATTTCTCGTCTCTGCGCAATGGCGCGGTGCTGGTGGACACCACATCCCGCGCGCTGCATTTCTGGAGCGAGGATAAACGCACCTATCGGCTCTATCCGACCTCGGTGCCGATGACGGAGGATCTGACCCGACGCGGGCGCACCTCCATCGTGCGGAAGGTCGTGGGGCCCAGCTGGTCGCCCACCCCGAGCATGAAAAAGCGCAATCCCGAATGGCCCGACTATGTGCCCCCCGGTCCGGACAACCCGCTGGGCACCCATGCGCTCTATCTCGGCTGGACCTATTACCGCATCCACGGCACCCATGACACGCGCAAGATCGGGCGCAGGTCATCGAACGGATGCATCGGACTTTATAACGAAAACATCGCCGAACTCTTCGCCCTGACACGGCCCGGAACGCAGGTGTTGCTTATTTGACGACATCGCAGGGCAACCAAATCCCTGCGATGCAAGGCAGATTGCAAAAAGACATGCCCTCTGCAAATGATCGAACCACGAGGTACAGTCTTGGGTGCGTGGGGCATCCTCAATTTACATGCCCCCACGCGATAACTGGAGGTTTACTCTATGAAAAAAGTTGCTCTCGCTGCGGCTCTGTCCGTTGCTGCTACTACCGCTTTCGCTGGTGGCTACGAAGAACCCATCATCGAGCCGGAAATCATCGTTGAGGACACCTCGTCCTCCAACGCTGGCGTCCTGGTCCCGATCCTGGTTCTGGTGCTGCTCGCCGCTGCTGCTTCTTCCTAATTCGAAGCGCATCGTAAAATCGGAAAGGGCGGAGGCGCAAGCCTTCGCCTTTTTCTTTGGCATTTTCTTGCCGGGCCGCCGCGGATCAGACCGTCCGCGCCGCACCCGGCAACAGATCAGACCCAGCCGCCGAGGTTTTCGACGATCACGTTGGTCAGCGCCTCGATATGCGCCGCGTCGTCGTTAAGACAGGGAATGTAGGTGAAGCTTTCACCTCCTGCATGCTCGAAGCTCTCGCGGATCTCCTCGTTGATTTCTTCCAGCGTTTCGATGCAGTCGGCGGAGAAGGCTGGCGCGATTACCGCGATCCGTTTCTTGCCGCGCTCCGCCAGTCGGGCGACTTCCTCTACCGTATAGGGCTGCAACCATTCCTCAGGGCCGAACTTCGACTGGAACGTCGTGGTGATCCAGTCATCCGCCCAGCCCAGACGCTCCTTCAGCAGCCGCGTCGTTTTCTGACACTGGCAATGGTAGGGGTCGCCCTCCAACAAATAACGCTTTGGCACGCCGTGATAGGAACAGACGAGAATATCGGGGGTCTGCTCCATCGCGCCATAGGCCCGCTCCACCGATTGTGCCAAGGCATCGATATAGTCGGTGCGGTCGAAATAGGGCGGCACGGTGCGCGAGGCAGGCTGCCATTTCAGGGTTTTGAGCGCGTCAAAGAACTTGTCATTGGCGGTCGCCGTCGTCGCCCCCGCATATTGCGGATAAAGCGGGAAGAACAGGATCCGGTCGCAGCCCTTGGCCTGAAGCTCCGCCACTTTCGACGGGGTAGACGGATTGCCATAGCGCATGCAGAAATCGACCTCGACCCGGTCCCCGAACCGCGCGGTCAGCGCGGCGCGCAGGGCATCCGTCTGCTGGCGAGTGATCGTCATGAGCGGGCTTTCGTCCAGCTCCTCGTTCCAGATCGTCTTATACGCCGCGCCGGAGGCAAAGGGCCGCTTGGTCAGCACGATCCCCTGCAGGATCGGCTGCCATTTCCACGCCGGGTAATCGATCACCCGCTTGTCGGACAGAAATTCATTCAGGTAGCGCCGCATCGACCAGTAGTCGGTGCCGTCAGGCGTGCCGAGATTTGCCACCAGCACGCCGATTTTCGGTTTGCGGACCGGGGGGTGGTCTGCCGGAAGGGGGCCGATATCGGTCTGGTGCATGTGGTCGTCCTCATCATCTGTCGTTTGCCCCTATACGCGCCGGGATCGCTGGCGGATCGGGGATAGATTGCCGCAGGGCGCGGGCTGTCAATTGCCGCGCGGCGTATCATCCAGCCCGGTTTCCGGCACCTTCAGCGCATCGGCCAGCCGACTTTTGGCCGAGCCGGGCCGCAGCGGTTGCTGCTGGCTTTCGTCGGGGGCCCACCCCGCCAAGAAGATCAGCTCGAAACTGGCGCGAATGCGGCCATCAGCCTCGCCGAATCGCTGGGAGTATAGCGCCGCGGCACGGGCAAAGACTGCACGCGGCACCATCGCCCGGTGGCGGCTGGCCAGCGCGTTCGTTTCCCCCATTGCGCGCAGATCCTGCATCAGGTGAAACGCATCGCGGTAACTGACGGTGAGCGGCAGGCTATCGGCCACCGGCAGCGCAAAGCCTGCGCGCTGCAACAAGCCGCCCATATCACGGATCTCCGCCATCGGAGCGACACGAGGGGACAGGCCGCCGGTTTCCGCAACTTCGGCCTCGGCCAAGCACTGGCGCAACTCCGTCAGCGTATCGCCGCCCAGCAGCGCCGCCATGAACAGCCCGTCAGGCCGCAGCGCCCGGCGCGCCTGCACCATCTGCCCGACCGGGTCATTGGCCCAGTGCAGTGCCATCAGGTGCAATACCAGATCGTGGCCCTGCTGCGGCAGGTCCAACACGTCGGCATCCGCAACGAAGCGCGCCTGCGGGTGCGGGCCTGCGGCGCGCAGATCGCGCCACATATCTGGCTGCGGGGACACCACCGCGACGGAGTTAAACCCCCTGTTAACCTCCAGCAGTCTTTCATCGATCTCATCCGACACCGCACGCCACAGAAAATCGGCGACGCCCCCACGGGCGGCACGGGCGCGGTGCGCCTCCAAAGCGGCGCGGTCGGTCAGCAGGGGCGGTGTGTCGGTCATGGCGCTGACATAGCCACCCCACCCGCCAACGGGAAGCCCTGCGCCGCAAACTTGCCGCTGGGATCAGGACGGAAACCGGCAGGAGGCCAGAATGGGACTGCACGCGATACTTCAGGTGGTGTTTCCCCATCGCTGCGTCGGCTGCGGGCATACCGTCGCGGAGCCGAGCGGCTTTTGCGGGCCATGTTGGCGGGAGGCCGAATTCATCACCGGCGCCGCCTGCACTGGCTGCGGTGCGCCCCTGCCGGGGGAGGAAACCGATCCCGCCGCCCTGCGCTGCGATGACTGCCTGACCCGTCCCCGCCCGTGGCACGCGGGTGTGGCGGCGCTGGTCTATGCGGGAACCGGGCGGCGCTTCGTTCTGGGGTTGAAGCATGGCGACCGCATCGATCTGGCCCCGGTGGCGGGGCGATGGCTGGCACGGGTGGCCGGGCCTTTGATCCGCCCCGATACGGTGATCGCGCCCGTGCCGCTGCACCGGTTGCGACTGCTCCGGCGGCGTTACAATCAATCCGCGCTTCTGGCGCGGGCGCTGGCCGTTCAAACCGGGGCCACGCTGTGCCCTGATCTGCTCGAGCGTCCCCGAGCGACCCCGGCATTGGAGGGCGCGGATCGCGACACCCGTTTCGCACGGCTTGACGGCGCGATCCGTGTCACGCCTCGCCATGCCAAACATATCGCGGGGCGTCGGGTGCTGATCGTTGACGATGTCATGACCTCTGGCGCAACGCTCGAAGCGGCGGCCCTTGCCTGTCACGCGGCGGGCAGCGGCGAGGTCAGCATTGCGGTCCTTGCCCGCGCCCTTCCCGGCAGCGGCACTGGACGCGCGAAGGCCACCGGCAAACAGCCCCCGATCGCGCACCGCACCTCCGGCCCGCCTGCTGACGCCCGCCGGGGGCTGGCGCCCGTGGTCCCGGCACCCTAGATGTGGGGTAACGCCGCGCTGCGGCCCCACACCTGTCGGAGATTTGCCATGCAAACCGTCGAAATCTACACCTCGCCGCTGTGCGGCTACTGCCACGCCGCCAAGCGTCTGCTGAGTGAAAAAGGCGTCGATTTCACCGAAATCGACGTGCTGGCCCAACCTGACCGCCGGTCGGAAATGATGGACCGCGCCAATGGCCGCCATACCGTCCCGCAGATCTTCGTGGGCAAGACCCATGTCGGCGGCTGTGACGAACTTCACGCGCTGGAGCGGGCGGGCAAGCTGGACCCCCTGCTCAACGCGGATGCCGGGTAAATGCGCACCGCCCTGCTGCAGCTGACCTGCGGTGACGATCCAGCGACGAACCTTGCGGTGACGCAGGCCATGCTGGCCGATGCCGTCGCGGATGGTGCGGGGTTCGTCCTGACGCCCGAAGTCACTAACTGCGTGTCGGCCAGCAGAGCACATCAGAAGGACGTTCTGCATCTCGAAGCCGACGACCCCACGCTGGCCGGGCTGCGCGACAGCGCGGCGGCGGCGGGGGTCTGGCTGCTGATCGGATCGCTGGCGCTGAAAACCGACGATGCGGACGGTCGCTTTGCCAACCGATCATTCCTGATCGATCCACAGGGCGGCATCGCGGCATGGTATGACAAGATCAACATGTTCGATGTCACGGTGTCCGAAACCGAAACCTACCGCGAATCGGACGGCTACCGCCCCGGGGACCGCGCCGTGATGGCCGAGACGCCTTTTGGCAGGGTGGGGCTGACCATCTGCTACGACCTTCGGTTTCCGCAGCTTTACCGCAGCTTGGCGCGCGCAGGCGCAGAGATCCTGACCGTGCCCTCGGCGTTTTCCCCTGTCACCGGCGCCGCCCACTGGGAGCCGCTGCTGCGCGCCCGCGCCATTGAAGCCGGCGCGTGGGTGCTGGCCCCGGCCCAGACCGGAACCCACCCCACCACGCGCGGCAAGCAGCGCGCGACCCACGGCCACAGCCTTGTCGTGTCGCCATGGGGCGAGGTCATCGCCGATGCCGGCACCGCGCCGGGGGTGACGATGGTTGATATCGACCGCGCCGCAGTGGATAAATCCCGCACCCGGATACCCTCGATCCTGAGCGACATGCCCTTCACGCCGCCCCAATGAGCACCAGCAGCGATCCTCTGGCCGTTGCGCTATTCAGCGAAATCTTTACCGCCGATCAGCTCGCGCGGAACCGGCTGTCGCGCGCTTTGCCGCGCGGGATGGAGCTGAGCCATTTTTCGGTGCTCAATCATCTGGCCCGGCTGAGCGAGGAGCGCACCCCCGCGCAACTGGCCCGCAGTTTCCACCTGACCCGCGGCGCGATGAGCAACACGCTGGCCAAGCTGGAATGGGCAGGCCATGTCCATGTGCGCCCCGATTGGGACGATGCACGGCGGAAATTCGTGTCGATCAGCCCTGCGGGCCGGTCGGCGCGCGATGCGGCCATCGCCGCGATCACGCCGATCATCACCGAGGTGGTGAACGATATCGGTCCCGCCCGTGTACGCGCGGCCCTGCCGGTGCTGCGGGAATTGCGGGAAAGGCTTGGCGCGACCTGACGGGCCTTAGTCGCGGGGCGCGGCGGCCCGGCGCAAACGGTCGTTGATGGCGCGACCCAGCCCGTGATTGGGGATCGGCGACACCGCGATGGGCGCCGTGCCCTCGGCATCCAGCCGCCGCATGTGATCGAACAGGTTCGCGGCCGCTTGGGCCAGATCGCCCGCCTCCGACAGGTTCAGCGCAGCGCCCGCCACCGGTCCAAAACCCAAAAGCCGCTCGCCCGGCGCGGGCATTGTCACGCCCAACCGCACTGGGGCCGCAGGCGCGTAATGCGACGAAAGCTGCCCCGGCGCGACAGGCCGGTCCCCGGGGACGGGCAGCGGGCCCGCCAAAGGGCGGCCAAGTGCGGCGACGATTGCTTCTTCCGGCAGGCCGCCGGGCCGCAGCAGGCGCGCCTGCCCGTCGCTTGCGCCAATGATGGTGCTCTCCACCCCGACCTGTGTCGGTCCGCCGTCCAGAACGGCGGCGATGCGCCCCGATAGCCCGTCCAGAACATGCGCCGCACGCGTCGGGCTGACCCGGCCCGAAGGATTGGCGGAAGGCGCGGCAACCGGCGCGCCGACCTGCTCCAGCAGCGCGCGCGCCAGCGCCAGATCCGGCACCCGCAGCGCCACGGTATCGAGCCCGGCGGTCACCAGCGACGCGACCCCGGCGGAGGCCCGCAACCGCACCACCAGCGTCAGCGGACCGGGCCAGAAAGCCTGCGCCAGATCCAGCGCCGCGCCCTCGATCACACCGATCTCCTGCGCCGCGTCCAGCGACGGCACATGCAGGATCAACGGGTTGAAGCTGGGCCGGCCCTTTGCCGCATAGATCCCGGCCACCGCCGCCCCGTCGCGCCCATTGCCGCCCAGCCCATAGACCGTCTCGGTCGGGAAGGCGACGAGCCGCCCGGCGCGCAGCAATTCCGCCGCCCGGGCCAGCCCGACGTCATCATCGGCAAGGTGAAGGGTCTCTTGCCCGGCGGGGGGCGTCGCGGATGCGGGGATATGGGACATTTTGTGACGTCACGTTGAACTTTGCGGGCAGACAGGCGGCAGATAGCCTTGTGTCCGGGGGCCGGGATACGCCCGCGTCCCGCAACTGCCAAGGCGTAATCCAACGCGACTTGGACCGCAGCAGGGGGATCAGACGGTGAGCTACCGCGCCAATGTCAACGAGTTCAGGTTCTTGCTGGATCATGTCGTGGGATTCGACCGGGTCGCGGCGACCGAGCGTTTCGACGAGGCGACGCCCGACACCTGCGCCGCCATTCTGGACGAAGCCGCGCGGCTTGCGACCGGCGTGCTGGCCCCTGTGAACCGGGCCGGCGACCTGCACCCCGCCCGGCTGGAAAACGGTGTGACGCGGACCTCTCCCGGTTTCGCGGAGGCCTATCGCGCCATCGCCGAGGGCGGCTGGATCGGCATTTCCGCAACGTCCGAGCATGGCGGCATGGATCTGCCCCTGTCGCTGGCCACCTGCGTAAATGACATGATGGCCGCCGCCTGTCTGTCGCTGTCGTTGAATCCGCTGATGAGCCAAGGTCAGATCGAGGCGCTGGAGCATCATGCCTCCGACGCGCTGAAAGAGCTTTACCTGCCCAAGCTGATCTCCGGCGAATGGTGCGGCACCATGAACCTGACTGAGCCGCAAGCCGGATCGGATGTCGGCGCGCTGACCACCCGCGCTGTGCCCGCCGAGGATGGAACCTACCGGATCACCGGGCAGAAGATCTACATCACTTGGGGCGACAACGATTTCGCCGAAAACATCGTGCATCTGGTGCTGGCACGCCTGCCTGACGCGCCGCAGGGAACGAAGGGCATCAGCCTGTTCATCGTCCCGAAATACCTGCCCGACGCCGATGGCACACCTGGCGCGGCCAATTCCCTGCGGGTCGTCAGTCTTGAGCACAAACTTGGCCTGCACGGCTCGCCCACCGCCGTGATGGAGTATGACGGCGCAACCGGGTGGCTGGTCGGCGCAGAACATGGCGGTATGGCCGCGATGTTCACCATGATGAACAACGCGCGGCTTGGCGTAGGTGTGCAGGGCGTCGCCATCGCCGATGCCGCGACCCAGCGCGCGCTGGTCTATGCGCAGGAACGTCGGCAGGGCCGCGCAGGTGGCACCGGAACGATTATCGAGCATGCCGATGTGCGCCGGATGCTGGCGCAGATGAAGGCCGAAACCTTTGCCGCGCGGGCTATCGCGCTCAGCACCGCCGTGGCGATTGACATGGCCAATGCGACCGGCTCCGCCGACTGGTCCGCGCGGGCCGCGCTGCTGACACCGATCGCCAAGGCGCATGGCACCGATATCGGCAACGAGATGGCGCAGCTGGGCATTCAGGTGCATGGCGGCATGGGCTTCATCGAGGAAACCGGTGCCGCGCAACTGGCCCGCGATGTGCGCGTGACGTCGATCTACGAGGGCACCAACGGCATTCAGGCCATGGATCTGGTCGGACGCAAGATGATGGATGGCGGCGAGGCGGCCCTGCGCCTGCTGGACGAGGTCGAAACCCGCGCCGAAGCCGCCCGCACCGCGCTGCCCGATCTAGCTGGCCCCGTGTGGCAGGCCGCCGAAACCCTGCGTGAAAGCATCGAAAGCCTTGCGACACAGGAGCCTGCCGCGCGCATGGGGGTGGCGGTGCCGTTCCTGCGTGCCTTTGCGCGTGTGATCGGTGCCGACGCGCATCTCAGCGCCGCGATGGCCGAGCGCACGGAAGCAGGTGGTGACACCGGGCCCGGCCCGCGCCGCACGCTGGCCGCGTTCTACATCCGCCGCCTGCTGCCTGAACATGCCGCGCTGCTGGCGCAGGTGGCCGAGGGGCAAGACGGCATTGCCGCCCTTTCCCCCGAGGTGCTCGCGGGCTAGCTTGCCCGCCATGGACGCGCCCCAGACCCCCGATGGCCCGGCAGCCCCCCCGGCTGCTGTTGCCCCTGCCCCGATCCGAACCCCGTTTCCCGATCCGCCCGCCCCCGGCGCGGCGGTGGAGGTCGCGCCGGGCGTGCTGTGGCTGCGGGTGCCGCTCCCCAATGCGCTGAACCACGTCAATATCTACGCGCTGGATGACAGCGATGGCTGGACGGTCGTGGATACCGGGTTGAACAGCAGCCGCACCCGGGCGCTTTGGCATGACATCATGACCGGCCCGCTTGGCGGGCGCCCCGTGCACCGTGTGGTTGTGACGCATCATCACCCTGATCACATCGGGCTGGCGGGCTGGTTTCAGTCCGTGCACGGAGCGGAACTGGTCACCACCCGCACGGCGTGGCTGTCGGCGCGGATGTTGAGCCTCGATGTGCAGGACACCCCGCCCGGGGAGCTTCTGGATTTCTGGCGCGGGGCGGGCATGGATGCCGAAATCTACGCCGCGCGGCTGACCGAACGCCCGCTGAACTTTGCCGATATCCTTTGGCCGATGCCCCTTGGCTTTACCCGTATCGCCGAAGGGGATCGCATCACCATGGGCGCGCGCGACTGGATCGTGCGGATCGGCAATGGCCACGCGCCGGAACAAGCGACCTTCTGGTCCGAGGACGGCGCGCTGGTGCTGGGCGCGGATCAGCTTCTGGGCACGATCTCCCCCAATCTGGGCGTTTACGCGACCGAGCCGCTGGCGGACCCGGTGGGCGACTGGCTGGAAAGCTGCACCCGGCTTGCGACCCACGCGACCGACGCGCAACTGGTGTTGCCGGGGCATAAGCTACCTTTTACCGGCCTGCCTGCGCGCTTGAACCAGCTGATCGATAATCACCATCAGGCGCTGGCCCGGCTGGTGCCGTTCCTCGCCGAGCCGCGCACCGCGCATGATTGCTTCCCGTTGCTTTATCGCCGCAGGATCGACGCGGGGCTTTACGGGTTGGCCATGGTCGAGGCGCTGGGGCATCTCAACCACCTGCTGCATCTGCAACTTGTCACCCGCACCCGCCCCGATCCGCAGGGTGCATGGCTGTGGCAAGCCACCGCCGAAAGGTATCCAACACCATGACCGACACCCCCAACGGCCCCGCCTCAAACCCGCGCGCCAGCGATCTCGATATCGCCACCACCGCCGAGGCGCATGAAGCGGATGCCATGCCGCGCGCCCATGCAATCCACGCTGATCCCGACGCCCGCCCCACGGCCGAGCAACAAGCCCTGCCCGCGCGGATGGCCGAGCCCGCGCAGAAGAAAAGCCCCGCGCAATGGGCCTATGAGCGGCTGATCCTCTATATCAAGAATTTCGAGGAACAGCTCGACGACAGTCAGGAGATCGCGATGGGCTTCACCGGCGGTCAGATGGGTGTGCTGAAAATCGAGGGCATGGGCTATTTCGACCCGGACATCGTGACCTTCTACGGGTCGGAGCCGGGCGGGGCGCGCACGCAATTGATCCAGCATGTGTCGCAGCTCAACGTCATGCTGCGCGCCTTGCCGAAACCGGGCGAGGCCGAGAAACCCCGGCGCATCGGCTTCCGCCTTGCGCGGGAGTTGCAAGATGACGACACCCCCCATGCGGACACCGTGGAACCGGCGCAGACGGGCGACACTGCGTGACTGCGCCAATCTGGCCCGCTTAGGCAGGCTTCTCAGCGCCGTCGGTATGCGCTAGGGAACACAGGAACACGCAAGACCTACGGAGAGCCTCATGGCCGAACACAAGCATGGCGAAATGGACATCACCGTCCAGGAAAAGACATTCGCCACTTTCATGAAGATGGTGTCTTGGGGCGCGGCGATTGCCGTTTTCCTGCTGATCTTCATCTACATCGTCAACGGCTGAGCCGCGGCGCGATGACACCCCGAGCTATCCTGCGCCTGCTTGCGGCGCTGGTTTTGCCGGTCGCGCTTGCGGCTTGCGGAGCCGTCGATCGCGCCGCGCCGCTCGCGGATGTGCAGCGCGCCGCCTATCGCCATAATGCGCCGGCCTCGCTGACGCTATATACCGCGATCTCCAACAATACCGGGGCGGGGGGGCATTCCGGCCTGCTGATCAATGGCTCGCAACGGGTGATGTTCGATCCCGCCGGCACATGGTGGAACCGCCGGACGCCAGAGCGGGGCGACGTGATCTACGGCATGACCGACCCGGCGCTGGATCTCTATGTAGATTACCATGCGCGGGTGACCTACCACGTCGTGGTGCAGGAAGTGCGCGTCAGCCCCGAGGTCGCCGAGCAGGCCCTGCAAATCGTCCAAAGCTACGGCGCGGTCGGCAAAAGCATGTGCGCGCGTTCCATCTCGGACGTGCTGAGCCGCTTGCCCGGTTTCGAATCGGTCGGACGGACATGGTTCCCCCGCGCGCTGATGGAGGATTTCGCCCGCCTGCCCGGCGTGACGGAGGCCAAGGTCTTTGACGACAGCCCCGACAACAATAAGGGTCTGCTGGATGCGCCCATCGGCGGTTGAGCGGCGTTTTCACGGCATTTGATGACAGGCGGCACCGAAAGGGGCCGCCTTTTTCATGGGCGAGGATTGGCGCGATACATACTTCGCGCCGGGTCAGTGCTTGGATGGGTCCTAAAGGACATATCAGCAGCTGGCACACAGGCCAGGGGAAGGACATGCATGCCCGACACCGAAAGTGCATCCGAAAGCGGCTTGGCACAGCCGCCCCGCCCCTTTCCGTGGATTGAGCCTTACCCAGTGCCGAATACCGCGCGCAGCAGATACAGCGTGCCCATGCCGCAGATGATCGACAGCAGCATATTCTTGGTGCGCCACCCGGTCAGCAGGGTCGCCGCCGCCGCGATGAGCCGGATCGGATCGGTCTGACCGCCGGTTTGGGCAGGAAAAAACACTAGCGGCGCGACCAGCGCGGGGATCACGGCCACGGCCGTATAGCGCAGATGCCGCAGCACCCATGCGGGCAGTTGCCGGTCGCCGACAATGCCGAGGAAGCTGAACCGCACCAGAAACGTGCCGATGCCCAGCGCCACGATCACCGCCCAGACGCGCGGGCCGTCATAGGCCCCTGATCCGAAGAAATCGATCATGCTGCGGTCCCTTTCCCTGACGCCGCGCGGCGCTCGGCCTGCCGCTGCGTTTCCGCACCGACGACCATGCCGACAAGCGAAGCAACCGCGAGCCCAAGGTTCCACGGTAGATCCCGCAAAAACAGCGCGGTGATCGCCGCCGTCAGGGCGGCCATTCCGTGCGGCCCGGTGCGCAGCGCCGGTCCGATCAACGACATGAAACAGACGGGCACCGCGAAATCGAGCCCGAATTCCGGCGGAATGGATTGCCCCACCACCGCGCCGATCAGCGTGCCCAGATACCAGAACGGCGCCATGATCGTGGTGATGCCCATGATGAACATGAACCGCCGCCAGACGCTTTCATCGCCGAGCGTCTCGAACCGCTGCACGGATATGGCAAAGACCTGATCAGTGAGGAAGAACGCAGTCACCGCTTTCTGCCATGTGGGCATGCCACCCAGATGCGGAGCAAGCGAGGCGGAATACATCAGCATCCGCAGGTTCACCAGCAACGCCGCACCGATGACGATGACAAAAGGCGATTGGTCCACCATCGTCGACAACGCGGTCAACTGTGCCGCCCCGGCGATCACCACGACCGAAAACCCCATCGCATGCGCAAGGTTCAATCCAGCATCAAGCGCGGCGACGCCGAACACGATCCCGAACGGTGTCACCACCAGAAGAAACGGCGCACCGGCACGAAAGCCTTCCCAGAAGGCCGATTTGGTTGTGGTGAATGCCATGGAGCGCCTCTAATCTGAGTGTGCATGCCCGGCTTAGGCAAAGCAGCCGCGAGATGCAATCGCCGCGGGTGTTCACGTCACGGCGGCATTTCTCGCGGCAGGTCGGCCGATCGAGACGGGCGCGGCAGCTGACAGGACATGTTTGATGACAAACGAACCGACCCATCCGTTGACCGTCGATCCGGCGCTGCCCCGTGCCCGGCTGGACGCGGCACTGGCCGATGCCCGCGCGCTGGTCGCGCGTCTGGGCCATGAGGGTCGCCACCATGTCGCAGCCACGGTTCTGACCGCGAAAGGCACCTATACCGGCATCAATCTGGAATGCACCCTGCCGCGCGGCTCGATCTGTGCGGAAGCCGTGGCCATCGGTGCGGCCAGCGCGGCGGAACCGGGTGCCCCGGTGCTGTTTGCCGTAGCGGTCAACCGACGGGGCGAAGTGATCCCTCCTTGCGGTGCCTGCCGGGAGCTTCTTGCTGATTTCGGGCCTGCTTCGGCGATTGCCGTGGCAGAGGATCGCGACGGCGTGCTGCGCCTGGCCAGCTTGCGGGCGCTGCTGCCGGAAACCTACAAGGCGCATCTGCGCTTCCCCGCGTGAGCGGCGCGCGCGTGCTGTCAGCAGCGCCCATAGGGGTGATCGTCGCAGGCGGTCTGTCGCGACGAATGCGCAATAATGCCGAAGGCGTCGCGCCGATGGACAAGACCCTTCTCGATCTTGGGGGGCGGAGCCTGCTGCACCATGTGATCGACCGGCTTGCGCCGCAGGTGTCCTCGCTGGTTCTGAACACCAACGGCCCCGCCGCACGCTATGCGGCCTTTGGCCTGCCGCTCTGCCCCGATACCCTGCCCGATCATCCCGGTCCGCTGGCAGGCGTGCTGGCGGGGATGGACCATGCAGCGGCGCGGGGCCATACGCATATCGTCACCGCAGCGGGCGACACGCCGTTCCTGCCCTGCGATCTGGTGCCGCGGCTGATGCTTGCCGCTGAGGGCAGCACACAGGGCGTCGCGCTCGCGGCTTCGGGCCTCGGGCCAGATGCGGGGGATGGCACGCCCCGGCTGCATCCGACCTTCGCACTGTGGCCGGTGCACCTGCGCGACGATCTGCGAGGCGCTTTGCAGGCCGGGCATCGTCGCATGATGCGGTTTGCCGAACAGCATGACGCCGCCATCGCGCGGTTCCCTTGCCCGGCGGGCGCCCCGGACCCGTTCTATAACATCAACACGCCCGAAGACCTGCGAGAGGCGCAAGCGTGGCTGGCGCGGACGGGATGACCGATCTTCGCGTCGCCAAGGGCTTTGCCCCCGATGAAGCGCCCGAGATTGCCGCACTGTTCTGGCAGGCCTTCGGGCCCAAACTCGGGCGGCTGCTGGGGCCGGAGCCTGCGGCCCGTGCCTATCTCGCCGCCGTGCTGCAACCCCGGCAGGCATTGGTTGCGCGCCGTGGGAATGGGCCGCCGCTCGGCTTTGCCGGGGTAAAGCAGGGAGCGGTTGGATTGATGGCGGGCGGCCTGCGGGAGTTGCGCGACAGCTACGGGCTATTCGGCACGCTCTGGCGCGCGCCCTTGCTGGACCTGATGGCAAACGAGGCCGCCCCCGGCACCGTGGTTCTGGACGGGATCGGGGTGGCCGCCTGTGCTCGCGGACAGGGGATCGGGACCGCGTTGATCGAAGCGCTCCACCACGAAGCGCGCCAAACAGGCGCCCGGCAAGTGCGGCTGGAACTGGTCGAAGACAACCTGCGCGCCCGCGCGCTATACGAACGGCTTGGCTTTCGCGCGGCGGGGCGGCACCGGCTGGGCCTCACCGCGCCGTTGCTGGGGCACAAGCGCACGGTGGTGATGGTGCGACCGCTCTAGCGAATTTCGATCAGCGCACCGGGATGCAGCCGCGCCGCAACCCGCAGCAGATGATCGGGGCGGAACGCAATGCAGCCTTCGGTGGGGTGGCGTGGCTTGCGCCAGCGATGCAGGAAAATAGCAGATCCCCGCCCCGGCACCGCATCAGGCCAGTTCCAATCCGTCAGCAAAACAATATCGTAAAGCCGATCCGCCCTGTGCAAACGCTCGTGCCCGAACCCGTGCGGCGCGCGCACCGCATGGTTATACTCGGGGTCGCGCCCGTCGTCGGACCATAGATCCCCCGGACCGATGGCCTGCGCCCACGGCGCGGGGCGCACCACCCGGTCCGCACGATAAAGAAGCCCGGCGATCCGGTGAAATCCGCGCGGGCTGGCCCCGTCGCCTTCGCGCTTGTCATCGGTCATGCCACCGCGCCCGATCGCGCAGGGCAACCGCGCGCCATCAAGCCACGCGCCCCAGCAGGTCGCGATCAAAGCAGGGCGCTCACCGCCGCTCACAGCAGGTGCCCCGACTTGGCCGCCTTGGTCGCGAGATAGGCGGCGTTCTCGGCGGTGTGGCCTGCGCGCAGCGGCACCCGGTCCACCACCTCGATGCCATTGGCCTGCATCATCGCGACCTTGGCGGGATTGTTGGTCAACAGCCGCACCTGACCAAAGCCAAGCCCCCGCAGCAGCGCCGCGCCAATGCGGAAATCGCGTTCGTCATCCTCGAACCCCAGCCGGTGATTGGCCTCGACGGTGTCAAATCCCTGATCCTGAAGCGCATAGGCCCGCATCTTGTTGGCCAGCCCGATGCCGCGCCCTTCCTGATTGAGGTAGAGCAGCACGCCTGCGCCCGCCTCGCCCATTCGCGCCAGCGCGGTGCGCAGTTGCGGACCGCAATCGCATTTGAGCGAGCCCAGAACATCGCCAGTGAAGCACGCGGAATGCAGCCGCGCCAGAACCGGCTGTGACCTGTCGGGACGGCCCACCTCGATCGCGTAGTGTTCTTCGCCGCCGTCATCGGGGCGGAACACATGCACCCGCCCCTGCCCTGCCAGATCCATCGGCAGCCGTGCGCCAGCCACATCGGCAAAGGCCGCGCCTGCCGGATCAGGTCCGTCGGTGGCAAGATCCAGCACCGTCAAATCGGCGGCGCGCGCGGCCTCGCGCCCGCCCTCCAGCGGCAGCACCAGAACCGCAGGCAGCAGGCGCGCTTCCTTGGCCAGCACCAACGCGGCACGGTGCAGATCCGCGCCTTCATCGCGCCGTGTGGTGAACGGCCCCTTCAACGGCGTGGCAAGATCGGCGGACGGGTCCGCGACGGCCCTAACCCACATCAGATCCGCGCCGTCGGGCAACTCGATCCGTGCCAGATCCCCGTCATAGGCGCGCGCCTTCAGGGTCGCCGCACGCCGCGCGGAGACTGCCAGCACCGGCGTGCCCGCTTGGCGCAGTTCCGCCAGCCGCCGCGCGGTCAGCGTTTCCGCCGACACCGCCACCGCCGCCGCCCCGCCGGAAACCACCGCGACCGGCAGGCCCAGACGCAGGTCAGCGCGCGCGCGGGCGCGACGTTCGGCTGGCGTGGGGGCAAACAGCATGGGCAAACTCCGACCGGGACAAGCATGGGTGACGGGGGACGTCAGGACCGCAGATGTAGTCATGAATTGACGCAATGTGAAACATTTGCCCGCCTCGCGACACGAGCGCGTGAGCCTGTTGCAGCAAATCTTGCCGGGGCACGCATCTGTGAACATCTCCATCTTCAAGAGAAACGGAGGCGAGCAAATGGCCAATCTCAAACGAATCCTCCTTGTCGATGACGAGGACGACCTGCGCGAAGCGCTGAGCGAACAGTTGGTGATGACCGAGGATTTCGACGTGTTCGAAGCAGGCTCGGGCGCCGAGGCGATGGAGAAGATCAAGGAAGGTCTCTATGACCTTGTGATCCTCGATGTGGGCCTGCCCGATACCGACGGGCGCGAGCTGTGCCGCCTGATGCGCAAACAGCATGTGAAATGCCCGATCCTGATGCTGACCGGTCACGATTCCGACGCCGACACCATTCTTGGGCTTGATGCCGGTGCCAATGACTATGTGACGAAGCCGTTCAAGTTTCCGGTGCTGCTGGCGCGGATCCGTGCCCAGCTGCGGCAGCACGAGCAGTCCGAGGACGCGGTTTTCCAGCTTGGGCCCTACAGCTTCCGCCCCGCGATGAAGATGTTGGTGACGGAGGATGACAAGAAGATCCGCCTGACCGAGAAGGAAACCAACATCCTGAAGTTCCTCTACCGCGCGACGGAGGGCGTCGTGGCCCGCGATGTGCTGCTGCATGAGGTTTGGGGCTATAACGCGGGGGTGACCACCCACACGTTGGAAACCCACATCTACCGCCTGCGTCAGAAGATCGAGCCCGATCCTTCGAACGCCCGGCTGTTGGTCACGGAAAGCGGCGGCTACCGGCTGGTAGCTTGACCCCCGCCCGGAAGCGTGGCCCGGTCCCGGCCATGCCTCCGGCGCGCGTGTTTATGCGAAAGGACGCGGATCACGCCGTCGGTGGCGTGGCCACCCGCTGATCGATCAAAAGCACATCACCAAACCGCGCGGTCAACAAAATGACCACGGGCGCGTTCGGACGCCCCTTCAGGTCGGACAAGGTTGCCGCATCCTGCACGTCGATCCCCGGCGCATCGGCCTGAGGCTCCGTCGCGAGCAGTTGGGCCGCCGCTTCGCGGATGTCGTCCACCGGGGCGCCACGCTCGGTGGCCTCTGCCGCAGCATCGAGCGCCCGGTTCAGCACAAGCGCCGGCTGCCGCTGGCTCGGACTGAGCCGCACGTTGCGGGAGCTTAACGCCAAGCCATCCGCATCGCGCACGGTCGGCAGGCCCACCACCTCCACCCCGGTGTCGAGGTCGGCAGCCATGCGGCGGATCACCAAAAGCTGCTGGTAATCCTTCTCTCCGAAATACGCGACATCCGGGCGCGTGATGTTGAACAGCTTGCACACCACCGTCGCCACGCCCTCGAAATGGCCGGGCCGCAGCGCGCCCATCAGACGATCCGACAGGCTCGGCACGGTGACAACGGTTTCCGCGCCTGCGGGATACATGGCCTCCACCCCCGGCAGAAACAGCGCATCGACGCCCGCATCCTGTAGCAACGCCATGTCCCGTTCGACGTCGCGGGGATAGGCCGCTAGGTCTGCGGCCTCTCCGAATTGACGCGGATTGACGAAAATCGACGCAAGGACGTGATCGCAGTGTGCGCGCGCTGCTGCGACAAGCGCCATGTGCCCATCATGCAAATAGCCCATCGTCGGGACCAGCCCCACGCGGCCGCGCATATCGGCACGCGCTGCGCGCAATGCGGCAATATCCTTGAATACATCCATATCGCGCTCCTCCCCGGTGGCCGATGGGCTGCGACATACCGTCTGCGCCGCGATGCGGCAATGGCTGCGCGGCATTGGCTCTTGCCCCATGGCCCTGCGCTGCCAGAATGATCCCGAGACAGAGCGGAGGCCGGGGATGAAGACACAGGTCAGGGCATTGGTTGTCGGCGGCGGCGCGGTGGGCACCGCGATTGCCTATCATCTGGGGCGCGCAGGCTGGGACGTGATGCTGCTGGAGCGGGACGAACTGACCGCAGGGTCCACATGGCACGCGGCGGGACTGCTGCCTTTGTTTAATATGAGCTACGCCACCAGCCACATCCACGATTACTCCGTTCGGTTTTACAAGACGCTGGAGGAGGAAACCGGCCTGAACCCCGGCTTTGCCGTCGTCGGAAACCTGCGCATGGCACAAAGCCGCGCGCGCATGGACGAGTTCGAGCTATACGCCGCGACGGCGGAATCGGTGGGCATCCCGTTTGAATGGCTGTCGCCCGATGACATTGCAGACCGTTGGCCGTTGCTGCGCACACAGGATTTGCAGGGCGCGCTGTTCCATCCCACCGATGGCTACATCAACCCCGCTGACGTGACGCAAGCGATGGCGCGCGGCGCCCGGCAGCACGGGGTCAGCATCGAACGGCGCTGGCAGGTCGACGCCTACCGGTGGACCGGCGCGCATTGGATCGTGACGGCACGGCGTATGGTGGAAAGCGGCGGCAACCTTGTGCCCTCGGACGAGGTGGTCGAAATCGCGGCGGAGCATGTGGTGACAGCCACCGGCAACCACGCGCAGCGCACCGCCCGGCAACTGGGCCTGCGCCTTCCCGCGATCCCGGTCGAACACCAGTACATCGTGACCGAGCCCGACCCGGCCTTGGTCGAGTGGCGCCGCACCCATGGGGAGCATCCGGTGCTGCGCGATGCCGACGCGCGCTGGTATGTGCGGGAGGAACGCGGCGGCTGGATTTTAGGCCCCTATGAGCGCGGCGCACCGGCACGGTTCCCCTATGGCGTGCCGGACAGCTTCCGCGCCGATCTGTTCCCCCTCGATCTGGACCGCATCGAGGCGGAGTATCTAAGCATGATCCACCGCATTCCGTCGTCCGAGACCGCCGGTCTGAAGGACGATTACAACGGGCCGATCTGCTACACGCCCGATGGCAATCCGCTGCTGGGGCCCGCGCCGGGCCTGCGCAACATGTGGCTGGCCGAAGGGTTCAGCTTTGGCATCACCGCGGCCGGGGGTGCCGGCCATTATCTGGCGCAGTTGATGACCGCAGGTGAGGCCGAAATCGACATGGCAAGCATTGACCCGCGCCGGTTCGGTCCGTGGATGACCACCGACTACGCAATCGCCAAGAACGAGGAGGCCTATGCCCATGTCTATGTCCTCCACCACCCGGATGAGGAGCGCCCCGCCGCGCGCCCCTTGCGCACCGCACCCTGCTATGACCGGCTAAAGGCGCGGGGCGCACAGTTTGGGCAGGTCAATGGCTGGGAGCGGCCCAATTACTTTGCCCCTGACGGGTTCAACGATGCCGCCAGCCGCAGCTTCCGGCGCGGCACATGGTGGCCCCATGCGGTGGCGGAGGCAAAGGCCGTGCGCGAGGGCGTCGGGCTGATTGATGCCACGCCCTTTGCCAAACATGTGCTGGAAGGTCCGGGGGCCACCGCGTTTCTCGACTGGTTTACGACGAACCGCCTGCCCCGCACCGGCCGCATCAGCCTGACCTATGCGTTGGGTCCGGCGGGCACGATCCGGTCGGAATATACCGTGATCCGCGAGGCCGAAGATCGATACTACCTTGTCTCCGCCGGAGCGTGGCATGCCTATGACGGGGATTGGCTGGCACAGGCGGTGGCCGAGGGCATTTCACGCTTCGGGGCGATGCAATTGCGCGACGTGACCACGCAATACGGGGTGTTCGCATTGGCCGGGCCGCGCAGCCGCGACGTGCTGCGCGGGCTGGTGCGCGATGCGGAGCCTGCGACCGCATTGTCGAATGCACGGTTTCCGTGGCTGTCGGCACAGCAGATCGAATTGGGGATGGTGCCGGTCCTTGCGGCGCGCGTGGCTTATACCGGCGAACTGGGCTGGGAACTGCATCATCCGATCGAAATGCAAAACCACCTGTTCGACCAATTGATGGATGCGGGTGCGGCGCATGATCTGCGGCTTGTCGGCGCGCGGGCTCAGAACTGGCTTCGGCAGGAGAAAAGCTACCGCGCGTTTGGCAGCGATCTGGGCCGGGACGCCACCCCGCAGGAGGCAGGTCTGGAACGGTTCGTCGATATGGATAAGGCATTTTTCGGCAAGGAGGCAATGCTGGCTACTGCGCCGCGCAGTCGCTGCGTCACGCTGCTGACCGACGGTCCGGACGATGCCGATCCGTGGGGGCGCGAGGCGATCTTGCACGACGGCAAGGGTGTCGGGCGGTTGACCTCCGGGGGCTGGTCGCCGGTGTTTCAGCAATCCATCGGGATCGGCTATGTGCGCCCTGATCTGGCGGAGCCGGGCACCCATCTGAAAATCCGGATGCAGCGGGAATTGTGGGATGCGGAAGTGGTGGCCGACAGCCCGCATGATCCAAAAAATGCCCGACTGCGCGCGGATGGGTAACGCACGTCACGGCTGAGGCCGAGACACCGCCCGGACAGCAAACGACCCGGCGCTGCAAAGCAGGCCGGGTCGCGTTAACGTGCACGCCTCCGCTCAGGCGCGAAGGGCGTCTGCGTTACTGCGGGATCGAGCCTTCCAGCCCTTCGACGTAGAAGTTCATGCCCAGCAAGGTGCCGTCATCGGCGGTTTCGCCCTCGGCCAGCCACGCGGTGCCGTCCTGCTTGTTCAGCGGGCCGGTGAAGGGATGGTATTCGCCCGCAGCGATGGAATCGGCCAGCGCCTGCGCCTCTTCCCGAACGTCGGCGGGGATCGCGTCGGTCATCTCGCCGATTTCGACCATGCCGTCGCCGATCCCGGCCCATGTGTCGGTGCTTTCCCACGTGCCGTCGAGAACCGCTTTCACCCGCTCGATGTAGTAGGGCGACCAATTGTCGATGATCGAGGACACGCGCGGCTCGGGCTTATATTCGGCCATGTCAGAGGCCTGACCAAACCCGATGACGCCGCCTGCTTCCTGTGCGGCGGCCAGCGGGGCGGTGCTGTCGGTATGCTGCAAGATCACGTCAGCGCCCTGATCGATCAGCACCTTGGCCGCGTCGGCCTCCTTGGCGGGATCGAACCAGCTATAGACCCAGACGACCTTGAACTGCACGTCGGGGTTGGCCTTTTTGGCATGGATATAGGCGGAGTTGATGCCACGGATCACCTCGGGAATCGGCACCGAGCCGATATACCCGATCACGTTGCTTTCCGTCATCTTGCCCGCGATGTGGCCCTGAACCGCGCGGCCTTCGTAGAAGCGGGCGGAATAGGTGGAAACGTTGTCGGCGCGCTTGTAGCCGGTGGCGTGTTCGAATTTCACATCCGGGAATTTCGACGCGACATTGATCGTCGGGTCCATGTAGCCAAACGAGGTGGTAAAGATCAGATCCGCACCGTCGAGCGCCATCTGCGTCATCACACGCTCGCTGTCGGGGCCTTCGGGGACGCTTTCGACGAACACCGTTTCGACCTGATCGCCAAACTCGGCCTCGACCGCCTGACGCGCCTGATCATGCTCGTATGTCCAGCCGCCGTCGCCCACGGGACCGACATAGACGAAGCCGACCTTGGCCTTGTCCATATGCGCCTCGGCAAAGGCCGGACCGGTGGCCAGCGCCGCTGCGACGGTCAGGCCGCTCAGCAGGGAATGGATGGGTTTCATGAGTGTCTCCTCTGTTGGATCGGCGCGTCTGCCGCACCTTTTATTTCGGGCGAACCGGGGCGGCGCAAGCCTTCCTGACAGCCCGTAGTTACAATGACTTGGATGTTGCCTGCCTAGCCCGACGCATGGAATGGCTTGCCCAGCCCCGCAGGCGCTGCCAGTGCTGCCCGCCCCCGACGCGATGACATGATGACCAGCACGACAATGGTCACAATATAGGGCGACATCGAAAGGTATTCGCCGGGGATCGCCAGCCCCGCCGCTTGCAGGTTCAGTTGCAGAACGGTCATGCCCCCGAAAAGCCACGCGCCCAGCAACACGCGCTCGGCCTTCCACGACGCAAAGACGACCAGCGCTAGCGCGATCCAGCCTGCGCCCGCGGTCATGCCTTCGGTCCATTGCGGCACTCGCACGAGGCTCAGATACGCCCCGCCCAGCCCCGCACAGGCCCCGCCAAAGGCAATCGCCATCAGCCGGACGGCGACGACCTTATAGCCCAGCGCATGAGCGGCGGCCGGGTTTTCGCCCACAGCCCGCAGGATCAGTCCGGCCCGCGTGCGCGCCAGCACCAGCCAGACCACCGCGACCAGCGCTATGGCGAGATACACCATCAGATCATGGCGAAACAGGATCGGCCCGATCACCGGCAGATCCGACAGCGGCCCAAGATCCAGTCGCGGTGCCGAGGGCGGTTTGATCCCTTGGTAGCCCTGCCCCAGCAATGCCGAAAGGCCCAGCCCGAACAGCGTCAGCGCCAGCCCGGTCGCCACTTGGTTCGACAGCAGGAACTGCGTCAAGATCCCGAACAGCAGCGCCAGAACCGCCCCGCCCAAGGCCGCCGCGACAAAGCCGACCGCCGGGTTGCCGGTGGCCACCGCGACCGCAAAGCCGCAGATCGCGCCGGTGATCATCATCCCCTCGACCCCGAGGTTCAGCACGCCGGATTTCTCAACCACCAATTCCCCGATACCGGCCAGCAGAATCGGCGTGGCGGCTACCATGAGTGAGGCCAGAAGCAGCCCCCAATTAATTGCGCTCAGATCCATCACGCCACCCCGCGACGGCGCAGCCGCATCCGGTAATTCGACAGCACGTCCACCCCCAAAAGGAAAAACAGCAGCATGCCCTGAAACGCCTGAATGGCGGCAAACGGCAGGCCCAGCTGGCTCTGCGCCGTGCCACCGCCCACATAGGTCAGCGTCATGAGCAGCCCAGCAAGCAATATCCCCACCGGGTGCAAGCGCCCCAGAAACGCGACGATGATCGCGGTAAATCCGTAGCCCACGTTGAAATCGATGGTGATCTGTCCGGCGGGGCCCGTCGCCTCGAACACGCCGGCCAGCCCGGCCAACGCACCCGATACGGCAAGGCAGAACACCGTCAGCAATTTCGGGTTCACGCCAGAAAACCGCGCCGCCCGGGGCGCTTGCCCGGCCAACCGGATCTGGAAGCCTAGAATATGCCGGTTCAGCAGCACATAGGCCGCCGCCACCGCCAGCAGCGCCGAAACGGTGCCCCAATGCAGGCCCCAGCCCGCGATCAATTCAGGGTTCGCCGATGACGACCACTGCGACAGGCTGCGCGATCCGGGGAAACCGTAACCTTCGGGGTTTTTGAGCAGGCCTATGGACATGGAGGCCAGCAATTGTTCGGCCACATAGACCAGCATCAGCGACACGAGGATTTCATTGGTGCCAAAGCGCACCTTCAGCAGTGCCGGAATCATGGCCCACGCCATGCCCCCCAGCGCGCCTGCAACCACCATAAGCGGAAAGATCAGCGGGCTTTCCAACGGATAGAACGCAAGCCCCGCCGCCGCGCCGCAAATCGCGCCAAGGATATACTGACCCTCCGCGCCGATATTCCAGATCCCCGCCCGAAACCCAAGGCTGAGCCCGATGGCAATCAGGATCAGCGGCCCGCCTTTGACCAGAAGCTGCGGGCGGTAATACCACGCAAACTCGGAAAACAGCGGATCCCAGAAAATCACCCGGATCGCCGCGACCGGATCCTTACCCAGTGCTGCGAACATCAGGCCCCCGGCGATCATGGTCAGCACCACCGCCAGCACCGGCGTCGCCCATGTCCAAAGCCGCGACGGCATCGGGCGTTTCTCAAGCCGGATCATAGGGTAATCTCCGTAACGGGCGAGAGCACCGCAATCCGCGACAGGGTTTTGGGCAACACGAACTCAGCTGCCGGCATGGGCCACCTCCATGTCGTGGGCGCCGCCCATCATCAGGCCGATCTCCTCCATCCCCAGCCCGCGCGCGGGGCGGGGCGCGCCGAGCCGCCCGCCGTTGAGCGCGGCGAAACGGTCGGAGATTTCCATCAATTCATCCAGATCCTGCGAAATCACGACAACCGCCGCGCCCTGCTCTGCCAGATCCAGAAGCGCCTGCCGGATCGCGGCGGCGGCGGCGGCATCGACGCCCCATGTCGGCTGGTTGACGACCAGCACATCGGGACGTTGTAGGATCTCCCGACCGATGACGAATTTTTGCAGGTTGCCGCCGGACAGCGCCCGCGCCGCCACGTGCGGTCCCGGCGTGCGCACATCGAAGCGGTCGATGATACGACCGGCGAAGTCGCGTGCGCCCGCCCAGTCGAGGAAGCCGCGCCGCGCCAATCCTTCGCGCACCGTGCCGGTGAGCAAGGCATTCTCCGTCAGGCTCATATCCGGGGCGGCGGCATGGCCCAGCCGCTCCTCTGGCGCGGTCAGAAGCCCCTCGGCGCGGCGCTGCACCGGGCCGCTGCGCGCGATGTCGCGCCCTTTCAGCCAGATCGTTCCTGCCGGGGCCGAAACCTCGCCCGAGAGGGCCGCCAACAGTTCATCCTGCCCGTTACCCGCGACCCCACCGATGCCCAGCACCTCGCCCGTGCGCACGGATAGCGAAACCTCCCGCAACGTGGTGCCAAAGGCATGAGCCGGCGGCAGGGTCAGATCACGCAGCTCAAGAACAGTTTCGCCCAACTCGCCCGCGGCACGGGCGGGCGGGGTCAGCTTGGTCCCGACCATCAACTCGGCCAGTTCCCCGGCGGACCGTTCGCGCGGATCGCAACAGCCCACGACCTTACCGAGCCGCAGAACAGTCGCTGTGTCGCAGAGCGCGCGGATCTCCTCCAGCTTGTGCGAGATATAGAGGATCGAGGTGCCTTCGGCCCGCAGCTTGCGCAGGGTGGCGAACAGGATCTCCACCTCCTGCGGCGTCAGGACCGATGTCGGCTCGTCCATGATCAGCAGCTTGGGGTCTTGCAGCAGACAGCGAATGATCTCGACCCGCTGGCGCTCCCCCGCCGACAGATCGCCCACGATGCGCGACGGGTCCAACGGCAGACCGTATTCGGTCGACACTTCGCGGATACGCGCGGCCAATTGCCCACGCTTGGGCGGGTTTTCCATGCCCAGCGCGACGTTTTCGGCCACGTCCAGAGCGTCAAACAGGGAAAAATGCTGAAACACCATCGCCACGCCATCGGCGCGGGCGGCGCGGGGATCGGTTGGCGCGTAGGCCGCGCCATTCATCTGCATGTGACCGCGATCAGGCTTCACCAGCCCATAGATCATCTTGACCAGCGTCGACTTGCCCGCGCCGTTTTCGCCCAGCAAGGCGTGAATCTCCGCCCCGCCGATGGCAAAACTTACGTCATCGTTCGCGATCACGCCCGGATAGGCCTTGGTCAACCCGTCGAGGGTCAGCAGCGCGGTCATGCGGAGCGGGCCTCCTGTCGTGTCTGCGCCATCTGCACAAGTTGCACGGCAACTCCAAGTGCGATGGCCTGCGGGTGCTTGCCCAGACCGGGATCCCCGATCGGGCAGGTGATGCGCGCGACATGCTCCGCCGGGTGACCCAGCGCGCCCAGCCGCGACCGAAACCGCGCCCATTTGGTGGCCGAGCCGATCAGCCCTGCCCAGCCAAACCGGCGCGACAACACCTGATGACACAGTTCGAGGTCGAGCGCATGGGAATATGTCACGATCAGGTGATGCGCGTCGTCAGGCGCGTGGCGCACGACATCAGCCGGGTTCGCGGCGATCAATGGTTCGACACCGGGCACGACGTCATCGGGAAAGCGCCCGGTGGCGCTGTCGATCCATGTCACCCGCCAATCGGGCAGCGGTGCCATCACCGCAGCGATAGCCCGGCCAACATGCCCCGCCCCATAGAGCCACAAGGCGCGCGCAGGCTGAAACAACGGCTCGATCATCCAGCCGTCGATCTCCCCCGGCGCCACCGGCCCTGTGCCACCGCGCAACCCGGCGAGCGTCCGCCGCAGGGTCAGCGGCGCCGGGCCGGTCACGCCGGGCAACGGGCGGGCGACGTAACCCACCTCGACGAGCAGCGCATCCAGCGCCGCTGCATCGTAGTGTTCGGTCAACAGACGCACCGCGCCGCCGCAACACTGGCCGATCCCCGGTCCAAGTGGCACCCGCGTGATCCCCGCACCCAGCCGCGCCCGGCGCGCGGCCTCCAATTCCAGCGTGCCGCCGCCGATGGTGCCCGATTGTCCGCCATCCCACACTAGCATGGCCGCCCCGGTTTCACGTGGAACCGATCCTTCGGTGCCCATCACGACGACCCGAGCCACGCGACCATGGCGCGCGACAGCCGCGCGCAGGGTGTCGAGGTCAAAGCTCACCCGCGCACCCGTTCCACCGCCGCCAGAACCCGCTCCGGCGTGGCAGGGGCGTCAAGCGCGGGATAGTCCACCCCACAGGCCGCGGCGGCATCCGACAGCGCCATCAAAGCCGATATCCCCAGCATGAAGGGCGGCTCGCCCACCGCTTTGGATCTGTAGATCGTCTCTTCGGCATTCTGTCCGTCCCACAGCGCTACGTTGAACACCGGCGGGCGGTCCGAACAGGCTGGGATTTTATAGGTTGATGGCGCGTGGGTCGTCAGGCGCCCGGTCGCGTCCCAAACCAGCTCTTCGGTCGTGAGCCAGCCCGCGCCCTGCACATATCCGCCCTCGATCTGGCCGATATCCAGCGCGGGGTTCAGCGAGGCGCCGCAATCATGCAAAATGTCAGTGCGCAGGATGCGGTTTTCGCCGGAAAGCGTATCAATCGCCACCTCGGTCACTGCTGCACCATAGGCAAAGTAGTAGAAGGGCCGCCCCGTGCCGCGAATGCGATCCCAGACGATCTTGGGCGTTTTGTAAAACCCGGTCGCGGACAGGCTGACCCGGCCCATATAGGCCTCGGCCACCACCGTCTCGAACGGGATGACCTCGCCGCCGACATGGACCTTGCCGCCTTCGAACCGCACCTGCACCGGATCGGCCTGATGTTGCTCCGCTATAAACGCGGCCAGCCGGTCGCGGATCGTGTCGCAGGCGGCCTTTACCGCCATCCCGTTAAGATCCGAGCCCGAGGAGGCCGCAGTGGCGGAGGTATTGGGCACCTTGCCCGTATCAGTCGCAGTGATCCGCACCCGGTCGATGCCGATGCCAAAGCGGCTCGCCGCGACCTGCGCCACTTTCTGAAACAGGCCCTGCCCCATTTCGGTGCCGCCGTGGTTCATATGGACCGAGCCGTCCTGATAGACATGCACCAAGGCACCGGCCTGATTGAGGTGGGTCAGGGTAAAGGAGATCCCGAACTTCACCGGCGTCAGCGCGATTCCCCGTTTCAGCACTGGGTTCGCGGCGTTCCAGTCCGCAATCGCGGCGCGGCGCGCGGCGTAATCGGAGCTTTGCTCCAGCGCCGCGACCATCTCGTGCAGGATGAAATCCTCGACCGGCTGGTGATAGGGCGTGGTCTGGCGAGGGACATCCGCCACCGGCTCCGGCACTGCATCCTCCTGCACCTCCCCCGTCACCCCGCGCGAGGTCAGATCGGCCTCCGCCCCCTCGGGGTGCGGCTCGACAGGATGGGCAGGGGTGGGGGTTGCCTTGCCCCATGCGCTCGTGGCGGGGGCGTAGAAGTTGCGCTTGCGCAGGTCCAACGGATCGACGCCCAGCGCATGGGCCAGATGATCCAGCACCCGCTCGATCCCCAGCATGCCCTGCGGCCCGCCAAACCCGCGATAGGCGGTGGCGGATTGGGTATGTGTCTTTAGCCGGTGGGACGTGATGCGGATATTGGGCAGCCAGTAGGCATTATCGGCATGCAACATGGCCCGGTCGGCCACGGGCAGCGACAAATCCTGCGACCAGCCGCAGCGGCAATATTGATCGAATTCGACCGCAAGGATGTTGCCATCGGCATCGACCCCGGCGCGGTAATCGATGCGGAAATCGTGCCGCTTGCCGGTGATCATCATGTCATCGTCGCGGTCGTAGCGCATCTTGCAGGGTCGGCCTGTCGCGGCGGCGGCGACCGCACAGGCGACGGCCAGCGCGTTGCCCTGGCTTTCCTTACCGCCAAATCCACCGCCCATCCGCCGCACCTCGCAGCGCACCGCATGCATCGGCAGGTTCAGGGCCTCGGCCACCTTATGCTGAATTTCGGTCGGATGCTGGGTGGAGGAATGCACGACCATGTCGCCATTTTCCTGTGGCAGAACCAGCGCCGCCTGTCCCTCCAGATAGAAATGCTCCTGCCCGCCGAAGGTGATGCTGTCCTCGATCACCGTGGTGCAGCCGCGAAACCCCTCGGCTGGATTGCCCCGGATATATTCGCGGGGGCCTTCCTCGAACCGGCTGTCAGCCGCGAGGGCCTCATCGATGGTCAGGATCGCAGGCGCCTCGTCATACGCGATCTCGCCCAGACGCGCGGCGCGGCGCGCCGCCAGATGGCTGTCAGCGACGACCAGAAACAGCGGCATCCCGTGGTAGTAGATCTCCCCCTCGGCCAGCATCGGCTCATCATGGGCAGACGGGGACACGTCATTGGCACCGGGCAGATCGGCGGCGGTCAGGACGGCCACGACACCCGGCGCGGCGCTCACCTGCGCCAGATCCATTGCGGTGACCCGCCCGCGCGCGATGCGGCTCAGCCCGAATGCAAGATGCAGACAGTTGCCGGGGGTGGGAATATCATCGATATAGCGCGCCGCGCCGGTGACATGCAGCGTGGCCGCGTCATGCGGCAGGGGTTTGCACACGCTCATACCGTCACCTCCAGCACGCGCGCCGCGCCTGTTTCCCGCTCCAGCCAGTAGCGGCGCAGCATATTGCGCGCGGCGGACAGACGATATTCGGCAGAGGCGCGCATATCGCTCAGGGGTTGAAAATCCTCGGCAAAAGCAGGAAGCGCGGCTGTAATCGTGGCTTCGGTCCACGGTTGATCCAGCAAAGCGGCCTCCACCGCAGCTGCCCGTTTTGGGGTCGCGGCCATGCCGCCAAAGGCGATCCGCGCGGCGGTGACGCGCCCCCCATCTACGGTGACGTTGAACGCCCCGCAAACGGCGGAAATATCCTGATCGAACCGCTTCGACAGTTTGTAAATCCGGAATGTGTCGGGCTGGCGCGGCAGGCTCACCGCCTCGACGAATTCGCCGGGCGCGCGATCCTGCTTGCCATAGGCAACAAAGAACTCCTCCAACGGCAGGCTGCGACGGGTGTCACCAGATCGCAGATGCAGCGTGGCGTTCAGCGCGATGAAGGCAGGTGGGCTATCGCCAATGGGCGAGCCGTTCGCGATGTTGCCGCCAACCGTTGCGGCGTTGCGCACTTGGGTCGAGCCAAAGCGGCGCAGCATTTCCGCGAAATCCGGGTGGTGAGGCGCGATTGCCTCGCGCAGCGCGGTCATGGAGGTCATCGCGCCGATGCGGATTTCATCCTCCGTCACTGTTACGCCGCGCAGATCATCGCAGCGATGCAGGAAACAGACCGGCTGCAAATCGCGCAGCTGTTTTGTGACCCACAGCCCGACATCGGTCGCCCCGGCAATAAGGGTGGCGTCGGGGTGATCGGCATACCACTTCGCAAGCGCGTCAGCGGAGCCGGGCACATAGGCTGGCGCCTCGTCCCCGCCGCCCGGCACATCCTGCACCCAGTCCGGCACCGGCGCATCGGCTGCGGCCTCGGCGGCGCGGATGATCGGGGCATAGCCCGTGCAACGACACAGGTTCCCGGCCAATTGATCGTCATGATCCCGCCGCCCGTTGCGATGCGCCGTGGCCATTGAGACAATAAATCCCGGCGTGCAGAATCCGCATTGGGAGCCGTGTTTTTCGATCATCGCGGATTGGATGGGATGCAATGCCCCGTCGGGGGAGGCGATCCCCTCGACGGTGCGCACTGCCTTACCGTGAAGCTGTGGCATCAACAGGATACAGGCATTCAGCGCCTGCGCGCCGGTTGCGTCGGTGACCATGACCGTGCAGGCGCCGCAATCCCCTTCGTTGCAGCCTTCCTTGGTGCCGGTCAGCGCACGCTCCTCGCGCAGCCAGTCCAGCAGGGTGCGGGTGGGGTCAGGATCCACGCGCACGGTCTCTCCGTTCAGAAGAAACGAGATCGCCATATGCAAAGCCTGCCGCTGTCTCTCCGCTGGGACCGTGGATGCGCCCCCGCCCGATGCGGCGTAAAGCGGGTAACGCGGCCCGTGGTTCAGTCAAACGAAGACAGGGGGTTTTGGCAAGCGTGCCGCACGGGAAATCTGCCACAGGGACGTGCAGATGCCCGATTTGAGGGCGCAAAACCGGGAGATAGAGGTGCGGAGAGTTCTACCGCATACGGTGGCGGCGTAGATCACCAGAAATAGCGTAGATGCCCCGCGCCGGGGTCAGGCGGAAACCTGATCTTCGAGGATCGGGCAGCAACGTTTAAGCGATGAGGGATCAAGCGGCTTTTCGATGTAATCGAAGCCCTCGACCTGTCCGCTGAAGTTGGATCGATCGTAGCCAGACGCAAAGATCACATGCACGCCCTGCTCGGCCAGCTTGCGCCCCAATTCGAAACTGGTGCAGCCGCGCCCAACGTTAATGTCGAGCAGCGCATGGGTGAATTCCCCGCGCTGTGCGAGCTTCTCAGCGGTTTCCAGACGGTGCGCGACCGAAATTTCGGCGACCCCCATGCTCCGCAGCATGTCTTCCGTGTCGAGGGCGATAATGACTTCGTCCTCAAGATATAGAAGTTTAACTTGCGAAGATGTCATCGAAAAACCTGTCTTCCTGTTTCAGCAATTGCGCGCTCGGAACACGCATAACGCAGAGCAGGCCCTCAGGTTCCCAAGAAAATTCGATCGACCCGTCGAGAGTGGTCTCGACGGTCGAGCGGATCAGTTGGCTCCCGAATCCCGTTCGGGTGGGTAACGCGGTCACCGGCCCTCCGGTTTCACGCCAAGTGAAAACGAACTCGTCCTCGTCCCCGTCATCGACCCGTTTCCACGTCAACGACACCCGGCCATCTGGGGTGGAGAATGCCCCGAACTTGGCCGCGTTGGTGGCCAGTTCGTGAAAGGCAGTCGCCAAGGCCAGCGAGGTGCGCGGGCTTAGCTGAATATCCCGGCCCCGCACACGCACCCGGTCCGGTCCGTAGACAGCCGTCAATTCCGGCTCGATGATCTGCCTAATACGAGTCGATCCGCCGACGGTGTTCGACAGCAGCGAATGGGTTTTCGACAGCGCCTGAATGCGGCGGGTGAGGGTGCGCATCGCATCGGTGTCATTGCGGGCATCGCGCGCGGCGCGGTTCACCAAGGCCACGACATTGGCGAGGATATTTTTCACCCTGTGCTGCAATTCCCGCATCAAGCGGCGCTGCTCATGCTTCAGACGCTCGTCATCCGTGATGTCATGCACATTGATGCCGATGCCCGTTGTCTCCCCGCCGAAACGGACGGGATACCAGTCCACTTCCCAGATGCGGACGTCATCGTCGCGGCGCGTGATTTCCCGTCCTGCCTCGAACCGCATTCCCAGAACCGGCGCGCCGGTCGACAACACGCTGCGCACGGATTCGTGGATCACCTCATCCGCGCCCGGCACCAGTCCGGAAATCGACTGTCCGGTCAGATCCTCCGGGCGCACACCGGTCAGCGCGGCAAAGCGGCGGTTGGCACGGATCACGCGCAGATCGGGATCAATAAGCCCCATCGCCAACGGAGAGACGTTATAGACCTCCTCCACCTCGGCCAGCCGCGATTCAGCCAACAGCCGGTTCTGCTCGGCCTGCCGGGCCAGCGAATCCTCCGCCGTCATGTCCGTTAGGGTGAACACCACGCCCGAGGCGGTGTCCCGCTCCGTATGATAGGGCACGATCTGGGCGGAAAAGACGCGATCATCCTCGTCATCGACGAAACGGGCGGTGCGGGGTTCACCTGTGCGCACGACCTCTTCGCAAAGCGTGATCAGCCGGTCGCCATCGATACGGCTGCTGATCTCTTCGAGCGGGCGACCCCGGTCATGATCGGCAAAGCTATAAATCGTCAGCGCTTCGGGCGTGTAGCTGCGCAGGCGGAGCTTCTGATCAAGGAACACGGTCGGCACCCGGATCGCGCGGATCAGGTTAGCAAGATCGGCATTGACCTCGTTGACCTCGTGGATCTTGTTCTGAAGCTCCTCATTCGCGGATTGAAGCTCCTCGTTCATCGACATCATTTCTTCGTTGGAGCTTTTCAGCTCCTCGTTCGATGTCTCCAGTTCCTCGATGTTCGACCGGATCGTCTGACGCGCCTCGTCGAGTTCACGTTCCAGCGCATCGACATAGGATTCGTCGATGGTGGCAACGCCCGTGGCATCCCGCGACTGCATCCGGTCGGCACGCAGATCCATTTTGTCGCGCAGCACCACCAACATGCCGCCGCCCTTCAGGTCCTCGCAATTCATGACGATGCGAACCTGTCGCCCGTCCAATTCGCCCTGATACTCGATCTCGGACATATCGGAATTCAGGCCCATACCATTGAGCAACCGCCGCAGCGCGGGCTCCAATGCGGGCTTGATCAGCGCGCGCACCGACAGATCCGGCGCGCCGGGCCGAATTTGCAGATAGGGGGCTGCCGTTTCCGAGGCGTAGAGAAGTTCATGCCGCGCCGACAGATGCAGGAACGCGGGCGTGTAACGCCGCAGAAGCGTTTCGGCATAAGGCAGCCGGATCAGATCGCCGCTGCTGTCGTCTTCGGGGGCGACTTCGGCTGTGATCTTGCGCGGGGCGGGCGACTGCACCAGCCGCAGCGGCACCGCGGGCCCGTTGCGCCGCCGGAACAGCCGCTGGCGACCGTCGATTTCGCTAAAGCAGTCGTCGATGATGCGCGGGCTTTCCGACGGTCCAAGGAACAGGAACCCGCCCTCGCGGAGCGCGTAGTGAAAAACGTGGATCGCCAGATCCTGCAGATAGCTGTCGAAATAGATCGTCACGTTCCGGCATGACACCAGATCGAGCCGGGAAAACGGCGGGTCTTTGATCAGGCTCTGGCTCGAAAACCGCACCATGTCGCGCAAGCGGGAGGATACCTCGTAGCCCTCGGGCGTCGAAATGAAGAACTCCGTCAGGAAATCTTCGGGCACCTCGTCTATGATCGAATTCGGGTAGATGCCGCGCCGGGCAATGGCCAGCGCATCGTCATCGATATCGGTCGCAAAGATCGACACGCGCGGATGCACGTCGTCGCGCTCCACCTCGCGGGCCACCAGCATGGCGATCGTGTAGGCTTCCTGCCCGGTGGAACAGCCCGGCACCCAGATCCGCAATTCGTCGTCCCGGCCCCGCCCCTCGATGATGCGGGGCAGTGCCTTACTGCGCAGCCGGTCGAACGCCTCCGGGTCGCGGAAGAAGCTTGTGACGTTGATCAGCAAATCACGGAACAGGCGGGCGGCTTCGTCCTTGTTTGATACCAGTTCGCGCAGATAGGCGTCGGGTGTTGTGATCCCCAGAACGGACATCCGGACCGCCAGCCGCCGCAGCAGCGTGGCACGTTTGTAATGGCGGAAATCATGGCCGGTGCGGTAGCGGACATGCTGCGCGACCCGGTCGATAAATTCGGCATCCGACAGGATTTCGGGATGCAAACCGCTGCGCCGCTGAAAATAATCGTCCAGCGTCGACATCATCTCGCCCGTGGGCAGGACCAGATCGACCGCCCCGGTGCCGATGACCGCGCGGGGCATTCCGTCATACTTCGCCTGATTCGGGTCCTGCGCCAGAATCAGCCCGCCATGTTCCTTGATCGCCTGCGCGCCACGGCTGCCGTCGCTGCCCGTGCCCGACAGCACGATACCGACAGCGTGGTCTCCGGCCTCTTGGGCGATAGAGGCCATCAAGATGTCGATGGGCCGTCGCTGCCCGCGCGGGCTGTCGAAGGGGGCCAGCCGCAGCTTCCCGCCCTGCAGCGTCAGTGCCTTGTTGGGGGGAATCAGATAGACCGAACCGGGCACGACAGACTGCCCGTCCTGTGCCGTCACAACCGGGCTGCGCGAATTTTTCGACAGCAGGTCCGACAGCATGCTTTCGTGATTGGGGTCAAGGTGCTGCACGAGGATGAACACGAACTCATGCTGTTCCGGCACCCCCGCCAATAGCTGTTGAAACGCCTCCAGCCCACCGGCCGACGCCCCGACCCCTACGATCACGGGGCCCTCGGCACTTCGGGCTTGGGTGTCTGCTTGCTGCGTCATCAGGCTCCGTCGCTCGCAATTTCTATAATCAGGTCCACGTTGTAGATAGTCTTACCCTGCCGGGTGAAAACACAACAATGCGTAAAGGGGCCGCGCATGCTGGAACAAGCGACCATCGACGGAGTACAAATGACCATCGACCGGCTTCCGGTCGCGCTTACGGTCGCGGACCCATCGCAGCCGGATTGTCCGCTGGTCGCGGTAAACGGGCGGTTTCAGGAAATGACCGGATACGCCCCGGCCGATGTGATAGGCCGCAATTGCAGGTTTTTGCAGGACGGATGCGACGGCTCTGACAACGAAGCCGCGCGCGAGGCCATCCGGACGGCCCTCAGCCGCGCACGCGGGGTCGAGGTGGTCCTGCGCAACCGGACCCGCGATGGTGAATTCTTCGATAACTTTCTCATCATGCACCCCGTTGCCCTGAGCTACGGCAACACCCCGGCCATCGTCGGCTCGCAATTCCGCATCACAGGGCGCACGACGGACAGCGACGTGGCCGAACAGGCCAATCAGGTGCGCGAGACGTTGTCGCGGTTGAACTTCGAACGCAATCGGCTGCGCGATGAGCGGTATCGCAGTCTTGCGCGCTCTTCGGTCGAACTGGTGCGCACATGGAGTTACCGGCGCTACGGTCAGGGGAACTGACCCCCGACCGCCCGGCGCCTATCGTTAGCCTTCGCCAGCGGCGCGCAGCACCACGACGGATTGCGCAGGCACCAGCATCGTGCCGCTGACCGGTCCGGCCTCTGCCTCGACCGGATCATGGGCGCTGCACAAAATCTGCTGCCAGTCGCCGCCGGGCAGGACGACTTCGCAGTCCTCGCCCGCATTGCACAGCACCATCGCCATGCCCACGCCTTTGCGCGCGTGACGCAGCCCGAAACAGCGCAGCCCGGCATCCTGCCAATCAGCCTCGGCCATCTCATGCCCGGCAGGGTGCCACCAATCCGAATGCACCCGATCTGCTTCCAGATCCTCCTCCGCTCGGCCAACCGCAAAGAAACGCGGCGCAAGCAGCGGCTGCAAATCCCGACGCGCGGCGGCGAATGCGCTGAGCGCGTCGGTCAGGACGGGCCGCGCGGCATCCCAGTCGATCCATGTCAGGGCGTTGTCCTGACAATAGGCGTTGTTGTTGCCGTCCTGCGTCTGGCCCAGCTCATCACCCGCCAGCACCATCGGCACCCCGTGCGAGAACATCAGACTGGCCAGCATCGCCTTGACCCGCCGTTCCCGCGCCGCCAGCACAAAGCCATCCTCCGTCGGCCCTTCGGCGCCCATATTGTCGGAGATATTGTGCGAATGGCCGTCGCGGTTGTCCTCGCCATTCGAGTCATTGTGCTTGTCGTTGTAGGACACCGTATCCCACAGGGTGAAGCCATCATGCGCGGCGACGAAATTGATCGACGAGTTCGCCGGGCGGTGGGCGTGGTTGAACTGCGTGGGCGACCCCAGCAACCGCTGTGACAGACGCGGCACCTGCCCGTCATCGCCGCGCCAGAAGGCCCGGGTGTCGTCGCGAAATTTGTCATTCCACTCGCGGAACGGCCATGGGAAGGCGCCGACCTGATAGCCGCCATCGCCCACGTCCCACGGCTCCGCGATTAGCTTGACGCCCGCCAGCACAGGGTCCTGCCGCAGCGCGTTGAAAAAGGCACCTTCGCGTTCGAACCCGTCAGGCTCCCGCCCCAGCGTGGAAGCAAGGTCAAAGCGGAACCCATCCACATGCATCACCTCAACCCAGTAGCGCAGGCTGTCCATCACCATGCGCAGCACCATCGGATGCGCCACGTTCAGCGTGTTGCCGGTGCCGGTGGTGTCGAACGCATGGCGCGGGTTTTCCGGCGACAGCACATAGTAGGAGGCATTGTCGATGCCCTTGAAGCTGAGCATCGGACCCAGCTCGTTGCCCTCGGCGGTGTGGTTGTAGACCACATCGAGGATCACCTCGATACCGGCGGCGTGGAACCGCTTGATCGCGTCCTTGACCTCGCGCACCTGCTCGCCCGCCAGATAGGTGCGGTTCGGCGCGAAAAAGCCGATGGTGTTATAGCCCCAGTAGTTGCTCAGCCCCTTTTCCACCAGATGCCGGTCCTGGATCATGGCGTGGATGGGAAGCAGCTCGATCGTGGTGACGCCGATCTTATGCAGATGTTCGATCACCGCCGGGGAACTCAGGCCTCGGAACGTGCCGCGATCCTCGTCTGGGATGCCCGGCAGGCATTGCGTCAGCCCTTTCACATGCGCCTCGTAGATCACCGTATCGGACCAATTGTGGCGTAGCGCGTCGTCGGCCTCCCAATCATAAACCGGGTCGGCGACGACGGCCTTGGGCATGAACGGCGCGCTGTCGCGGGTGTCGACCTCGCGATCATCACCCCCCACGGGGTAGGCGAACAGCGCGTCGTCCCATTTGAGAAAGCCGCGCATTTCCTGCGCGTAGGGATCAAGAAGCAGCTTATTGGGGTTGAACCGGTGGCCAGCCTCCGGATCATGAGGGCCATGCACGCGGTAGCCATACGCCTGCCCGGGCTGCACACCGGGAAGATAGCCGTGCCAGATACCGCCCTCCATCAAAGGCAGGTCAAGCCGCTGCACCTCGTTCTGGCCGGTCTCGTCGAACAGGCATAGCTCCACCCGTTCCGCGTGGTCCGAGAACAGCGCGAAATTGGTGCCCTCGCCATCGGGCGTGGCGCCAAGCTGATCCGAGCGGGAGGCCGACCTGTCGAAAGCGCGCGTCGCCGGGTCGTGTTTCAGATCTTTCAATTGCGGTATCCTGATATAGCGCGGGTCATGGTTCCCGCGTCTTCGCGACGTTTCAGCATTTCGACCGTTACCAGCACCGTGCCTGCATCCGTGCGGCGGAACCAGCGACGATCTTCGTTCGGGTCTTCGCCGATGACGATTCCGGCAGGCAGCACCACACCGGGTCCGAGGATGGCGTGTTTGGCGTGCGCGCCGCGGGCGATCCGGGCACCCGGCATCAACACGGTGCCGTGCACGGCAGCGGCCTGTGCGGCAAAGCCAGACATTACTGTATTCAGGCCAGCTATGCCGCCACCCGGCATCTGGGGAAGCGGAATAGGCGGGGTTGCGGCCACGAAATCCAACTGTGCCTTGCGATAGGCGTCCAGCGTGCCGACATCGCGCCAATAGCCTGTGCGCCCATCGGGGCGATCCGGCAAGGTGTGCAGCCGCAATTCGCGGTCGCGCAGGGCGCGGGGCAGGATGTCATGCCCGAAATCGAACCGGGTGCCGGGCCGCTGCAACTCGGCGCGCAGCGCCGCACGCAGCCAAGCCCAACGGAAGGCATATATCCCCATCGAAGCCAGCGACCGACGCGGATCACCGAACATCGCGGGGGGATTGGCAGGTTTTTCGACAAAGCGGGTCACCTGTCCCTGCGCATCGGCGTCAAGGATGCCAAAGCCTCGCGCCTCGCTTACCGGGACAGGCGTTGCTGCCACGGTGGCAGCCGCCCCTGAGGCGATGTGGTCCGCCATCATTCGCCCGAAATCCATATCGAACACATGATCGCCCGCAAGGATCAGCACATGCTCCGGCGCGGTGCGATCAATCTCGGCCATGTTGGCGGCGACCGCGTCCGCCGTGCCGCGATATCCCTGCTTGCCCGCGACGCAATGGCCGTCGCGCAGGATCAGCCCATCGGCAAAGGCAGACGCCCAATTGCGCATCAGATGCGCGGTCAATGACACCGGGCGATACTGTGTGGCGACCACCATCGGACCCAGACCCACCATTGCGGCATTCGACACCACGAAATCCACGATCCGCCCCGTCGGCCCGAAGGGAACGGCAGGTTTACAATCCGTCCCTGTCAGTTCGTGCAGGCGACTGCCCTGCCCGCCGGCCAGCAGAATGGTGAGACAGGAGTGCCCCCCGGACGAACGGGGTCGGTGCGGCATGCGTGTAGACGTCATCGGCAAAGCCTCTGGTGCGGGGGAGGTCAGATTGAAGAACGCCGCGCGGCATGGAGACACTGCGTGACGCATCAAAACGCCTGCAACCGGCGGTGGTTCCCGCCCCATCGCGCCATAGTGCCGAAAACCGCCGACACGTCTCGGGCGACGGTCCTGCTCGCCGCGCGCGATTGCCGCCCGACATCTGAGGCTTTGCCTGAGGTTCGCAGGGAACAGCACCGCCTGCCTTCACGTTCGCCTCAAAACAATCCCCGAGCGGACCACGGTCCCGCGCCTCCCATTCATTAGACAGAGTGCCCTATGAAACCCGATGCTCCCGCCGACGACATGCCCCGCTACCCCGGTTCTGGCCGCCTGCAGGGGAAGGTTGCCCTGATCACCGGCGGCTCATCCGGCATCGGCGCCGCAACAGCGCGTTTATTTGCCCGCGAAGGCGCCCGGCTTGTCGTGACCTACCATTCCGACCGCGACGAAGCCGAAGCGCTGGCCGAAACGCTGCGCCGCGACGAGAACGCCGAAATCACCATCGAAAAGCTCGAAGCGGATAAGCGCGACAGTTGCTTTGCGCTGGTGGATGCGGTGCTGCGCGATCACGGACAATTGGACATCGTGGTGTGCAACGCCTCGGTTCAGACGGTGGAAACGGATTTCACCGCCATCACGCAGGATCAGTTGGAAAAGACATTTCGCACCAATGCGTTCGGATATGTCTGGACCATTCAGGCCGCCCTACCGCATCTGCGCAAAGGCAGCGCCATCGTCTGCAGCACATCCGTCAATGCCTATCGCGGGCATGCTCAATTGATGGATTATTCAGCGACGAAAGGTGCGGAACTGGCGCTGATCCGGTCGCTGGCTGCCAATCTGGCAGACAAGGACATCCGTGTGAACGGCGTCGCCCCCGGACCCATCTGGACCCCGCTCATCCCTGAAACCATGCCTGCGGATGAGGTGGAGTCATTCGGCACGGACACACCGATGGGGCGGCCCGGACAACCGGCCGAGGTGGCGCCATGCTACCTGTTTCTGGCCTGCGCAGATGCAAGCTACATCACGGGCCAAGTGCTCCATCCCAATGGCGGCATTCCCATCGGTGGCTGAAACAGGCTCAGAGCCGGGCGCTTTGATCGAAAACCGCAACGCTATCCGCTGGAACCCGGACGCTTGCCCGGGTTTCGGTGCCCGGCACTGCCCCCCCTGAAGTATCAAGCAGCCAGCGCCATTCGCTTCCCGGCAGAGGCGGCGGCAGGGTGACGTCGACCGCCTCCCCCCGGTTGAACACCACAAACACCACGTCGTCCGACATGGAATAGCTGGGCGTGGTGGACGCCGCGCGGATCTCGATGCACAGCGCGCGCCACTCCGGATCATGCCAATCCCCATCAGACGGGGGCGATCCATCCGGTTTGCGCCAGAACAGGTCCGGAATACCATCCGTTCCCCGGGGCCGCGAATGCAGGAACAGTCGTTGGCGCAGCACCGGATGCGCCTGCCGCAGCCAGATCAGTTCGGACACGAAGTCCATCAACTCGGTATCGGGCCGGTCCCAGTTCACCCAGCCAATCGGATTGTCCTGCGCATACGCATTGTTGTTACCGCCTTGGCTGTTGCCGATCTCATCCCCGGCCAGCAGCATCGGTGTGCCTTGGCTTAGGAAAAGAGTAGCCAGCATGTTGCGCTTGCGCCGATCCCGCGCGGCGCGGATTTCCGGGTTGGAGGTCAGCCCCTCGGCGCCCATGCCATCGGAATAATTCGGCTCGTGCCCGTCGCGGTTTTCCTCGCCATTGGCCCAGTTGTTCTTGGCCGAATAGCTGACCACATCTTCCAACGTCATACCGTCATGGGAGGTCAGGAAATTGACCGAAGCGGTCGCGGCGCGGCCCGAATGATCGAACCGCTCCGCCGAGGCCAGAACCCGCCGCGCCAGTTCCGGCATCAGTTCGCCATCGCCCCGCCAGAACCGCCGCACGCTATCCCGATAGGTGTCGTTCAATTCCATGAACGGGTGCGGCCAACTGCCCAGCTGATAGCCGCCGGGGCCCAGATCCCACGGCTCCGCGATCAGCTTGGCCTCGCGCAGCACCGGATCTTGGCGAATGGCCGAAACGAACCCGCCATCGACGTCGAACCCCTCCGGCCCGCGCGCGAGCGAGGTCGCCAGATCGAAGCGGAAGCCATCCACATGCATCACCTCGACCCAGTAGCGCAGGCTGTCCATCACCATGCGCAGCACCGCCGGATGCCCGGTATTAAGCGTGTTGCCGCAGCCGGTATCGTCAATGTAATAGCGCGGATTCTCCGCCAGCCGGTAATAGGCACGATTGTCGAGCCCGCGGAAGCTAAGCGTCGGGCCCAGTTCGTTACCCTCGGCAGTGTGGTTGTAAACCACGTCGAGGAGCACCTCGATCCCGGCGGAATGCAGCCGCTTCACCATGGTCTGGAATTCCCAGACCTCCCCTTGGGTCAGAAACCGTGGGTCCGGCGCGAAAAAACCGATGGTCTGGTAGCCCCAGTAATTGGATAGCTTCTTTTCGACGAGAAAGCGCTCGGAGAGATGCGCCTGCGCAGGCATTAACTGCACCGTCGTCACACCCAGTTTGTTGAGGTGATCCAGCACCGGCTGGCTTGCCATTCCCAGAAAACTGCCGCGACGACGCCGGTCGATGCCGGGATGCTGCGCCGTCATCCCCTTTACATGGGTTTCGTAATGCACGGATTGGCTGCGCCGGTGGCGCGGCGGGCGATCATCCCCCCACGCAAAGGCCGGATCGGTCACAACCGCCTTCGGCATAGCAAAGGCACTGTCGCGGGTGTCGAACCCCAGATCGGCCCGCGCCGGGCCGACGCGGTAGCCATGCAGCGCATCCGACCAGCGAAACCGCCCAGCGAGCTTTTTGGCATAGGGGTCCAGCAACAGCTTATGCGGATTGAACCGCAGGCCCTGTTCGGGCGCATAGCGGCCATGGGCGCGAAACCCGTAACGGGTGCCGGGGGTCAGACCGGCGACATAGACGTGCCAGATATCGCCATCCCGTTCGCGCAGCGGGATGCGGGCGATCTCATGCCGACCATCAGGCGAAAAGAGACATAACTCGATCAGCTCCGCCTCGGCGCTGAACACCGCGAAATTGACACCTTCGCCATCCCAGGTGGCGCCCAGCGGATCGGGACGCCCCGCAGACAGACCGTGGTGCAGCAGCTTCGAAGGAGGCCGATCCCCACGGGCTGCGTCGCCGCGTGGGCTCATGAGGCCAGCTCCGGCGCGAGGTCTTGATAAAGCTCCGCATAGGCCTGCGCGGACCGGGCCCAGCCGAAATCGGCGGCCATGCCGTTGCGCCTAATCCGGCGGAACGTCTCTGGCTGCGCGTGCAGGTCCAGCAGTTGGTCGAACCCTGCGCGAAGGCTTTCGGTATCGGCCTGATGCAACACGATCCCGGTCGCCACCTGCCGGTCCAGCGCCGCCGGATTGGCCGCGATGACCGTATCGGCCAAGCCGCCTGTCGCCACCACCATCGGCACCGCACCGTAGCGCAGGCCATATAGTTGGGTCAGGCCGCATGGCTCGAACCGCGACGGGATCACAATGCAATCGGCCCCGGCAAACACCCGGTGAGAGCGGGGCTCGTCATAGCCCAGATATATCCCGACCTTACCAGGAAAACGCGCGGCCAGACTGCGCAGCGCCTCCTGAATATCGGCGTCGCCATTGCCAAGGATCGCAACCATGCCCCCCCGGGCGAGGAAACCGGGGATGACCTCGGGCAGCAGGTCGAGCCCTTTCTGCCGTGTCAGGCGGCTGATTACCGCTGCGATGGGGCCGCCGGTATCGGTCAGGCCGAATTCCTGCACCAGCCGCTTACGGTTCTTGGCCCGCCCGGCCAGCGAACGCGTTGAAAAGCTGACGACCTCCGGGTCCGTTTCAGGGTTCCACACGTCGGTATCGATGCCATTTAGCAAGCCGCAGATGCCATCGGGCCGCGCGGCGATGACGCCCTGCAACCCCATGCCAAACTGATCGCGACGCAGTTCAAGTGCATAGGTCGGCGACACTGTCGTCACCCGGTCGGCATGGATCAGCCCGGCCTTCAGCACACCGATCTGGCCCCAATATTCAATATCGCCCCGCTCCCACAGCTCTGGCGGCAGGCGCAAAGCCTGCAACTTCTCGAAGGGGGCGAGCCCCTGAAATGCGATGTTGTGGATGGTCAGGACCGACGGCACAGCAATGCCGCGCAGCCGCAGGTAAACAGGCGTCAGCGCCGCCTGCCAGTCATGCGCATGGACAAGCGATGGCGTCCACCCGTCCGACAGGCCCTTCGCCGCGATTTCAGCAGCGGCCCAACTGAGCGCGGCGAAACGCTCGGGATTATCGGGAAAGTCACGGCCATCGGCATCCAGATACGGGCCCCCTGTGCGGTCAAACAGATGCGGCGCGTCCAGCAACAGCACCTGCATGTCCCCGGCCCTACCTGCCACCACGCGCCCCTTGCCGCCGAACAAGTCCGGCAGATCCAGAACGGTGCGCGTGCGCCCGATCTGTTTGAGCAGCCCGCGATAGGCCGGCAGCAGGACACGCATATTGACCCCCTGCCCGGCCAGCGCCCCCGGCAGCGCGCCTGCCACATCGGCCAGACCGCCGGATTTGATCAGCGGCACACTTTCAGAGGTGACCGACAGCACCCCGGTTTTCGTCGCGGCCATGATGTGGGGCCTTCCTTTCGTCCATTGCCTGCCGGGATGCCGCGCGCGGGGGTCAGCCCAGCTTGTCCGCGCGCAGGTCCAGCATGCGCTGGGTGATCAATGTCACCCCGCCCTCGCTGACCCGGAACCATTTCGCATCTTCTTCGGGATCTTCGCCAACCACCAGACCTTCGGGCACCACCACCCCGTGATCGAGCACGACCCGTTTCAGGATCGCCGAACGATTCACCACCGAGTTCGGCAATGCCACCACTTGAAACAATTCGGCGTAGGAATGGGTGCGACACCCGGTAAAAAGCAGCGACTCGCGGACCTCCGTTCCGGAGATAATGCATCCGCCCGCAACCATCGAGGATATGGCAGAGCCGCGCCGTCCTTCCTCATCATGGATGAACTTGGTGGGGGGCGTGATCTCGCTATAGGTCCAGACCGGCCAAGACTGATCAAAGATATCCAGCTCAGGCGTGAATTCCGTCAGCGCCACATTGGTGGAGTGGAAGCTGTCGATGGTGCCCACATCCCGCCAATAGGGTTTTTCATTTTCGCCGCTGGTGACACAGCTGTCGTCGAACAGATGCGCCATCGCGCCACCGCGAGCGACGATATCGGGGATTAGGTCATGGCCGAAATCGTGGCTGGATTTAGGATTTTCCGCATCGGCCAGCAGAAGCGCCCGCAGATAGTCCCAGCGGAAGACGTAGATCCCCATCGAGGCCAGCGACATGCCGGGATTGCCCGGCATTTCCGGCGGGTTCGCGGGCTTTTCCAGAAAGTCGGTGATCTTGCGGCTTTCGTCCACGGCCATCACGCCAAAGGCGCTGGCCTCCTTCTGTGGTACGGTCAGGCAGCCCACGGTGACATCCGCGCCGCTTTCCGCGTGCTGCTGGATCATCACCTCGTAATCCATCTTGTAGATATGGTCGCCCGCAAGGATCAGAACGTATTCGACGTCATAGCTGTCGACGATATCGATGTTCTGGGTCACGGCATCGGCGGTGCCCAGATACCAGCGATGTTCATCAACCCGCTGCGAGGCAGGCAGAATGTCGAGATATTCGTTCCGTTCGGCGCGGAAAAACGTCCAGCCGCGCTGCAAGTGGCGGATCAGCGAATGCGCCTTGTATTGCGTGGCAACGGCCATCTTACGGATGCCGGAATTATAGGCGTTGGACAGCGCGAAATCGATGATCCGCGTTTTCCCCCCGAAATAGACCGCAGGCTTGGCCCGCCGGTCTGTAAGCTCCTTCAACCGGCTACCGCGCCCCCCGGCCAACACGAAGGCCATGCTTTTCGAAGCAAGTCTCTGGTTTACCTTGGCTTTCATGATGTCCTCCCAACGGTTTTACTGGCATTGCTCTTTTTGAAATAGACCACCGATAGCGGCGGCAAGGTCACGACAGCGGATGCAGGCCAGCCGTTCCACGGGACCGCCTCGGCCTCCACCCCGCCGAGGTTGCCGCGATTGCCCCCGCCATAGATCGCGGAATCGGTGTTCAACACCTCCTCCCAGCGGCCCGGCGCAGGCAGGCCCACACGATACCCCGTGCGCTCCACCGGCGTCAGATTGCTGAGCACCGCGACCTCGGGCGCGTCTCCGGCCCGGCGGAGGAAGCCCAGCACCGACTGGTCGGCATCGTCCGCGACCAGCCACGCAAACCCCTGCGCGCGGCTGTCATCGCGATGCAGTGCGGGCGTGTCGCGGTAGAGGTGGTTCAGATCGCGCACCAACCGCTGAACCCCCGCAGGGGCAGGCTGATCCAGCAAGTGCCAGTCCAAACTGATGTCGTGGTTCCATTCTCGCCGCTGGGCGAATTCGCAGCCCATGAACAACAGCTTCTTGCCGGGATGCCCCCACATAAAGCCGTAATAGGCGCGCAGATTGGCGAATTGCTCGGCTTCGGAGCCCGGCATCTTGCCCAGCATGCTACCCTTGCCGTGCACCACCTCGTCATGGCTGATCGGCAGAATGAAGTTTTCGGAAAATGCGTAAACCAGCCCGAAGGTCAGCTGATGGTGATGGTGGCGGCGGTGGATCGGGTCACGCTTGAAATAATCGAGCGTGTCATTCATCCACCCCATGTTCCATTTATAGCCAAAGCCCAGTCCCCCCTCGTGCACCGGGTGCGACACGCCCGGAAAGCTGGTGCTTTCCTCCGCGACGGTCATGATGCCGGGCGCCTCGGCATAGGCGGCGGCGTTGACCTCGCGTAGCATCTCGATCGCTTCTAGGTTTTCACGACCGCCATGCACATTGGGCACCCATTCGTCATGCGGGCGCGAATAGTCGCGATAGAGCATCGAGGCCACGGCATCGACGCGAATGCCGTCCAGCCCATATTGCAGCAGCCAGTATAGCGCGTTGGCCACGAGGTAGTTCTTCACCTCGCGGCGGGCGTAATCGTAGATCAGCGTGTTCCAATCGCGATGAAACCCTTCGCGCGGGTCGGCATATTGGTAAAGCGGCGTGCCGTCGAACCACCCGAGCCCGTGCGGATCGGTCGGAAAATGGCCCGGTACCCAATCAAGAAGCACACCCAACCCTGCCTCCTGCGCGGCGGCTACAAAGGCCGCGAATTCGCGCGGGGTGCCGTGCCGCACCGTGGGCGCGAACAGACCTACGGGCTGATACCCCCAGCTGCCGTCAAAGGGAAATTCAGACACCGGCAGCAATTCGATATGGGTGAACCCCATCTCCTTCACGTAGTGCACCAGATCGCGGGCAAGCTCGTCATAGGACAGGCGCCGGTCGCCATCCTCGACCACCTTGCGCCAGCTGCCCAGATGCACCTCATAGATGGAAATCGGCGCATCGACCGATTGCCGCTCGGCCCGCGCGGCGCGGCCTTCGGGCACCGGCGGCAGGCGACGCACGACACTGCCCGTGGCGGGCGGATGTTCGGAGCCGAAGCCGACGGGATCGGCCTTCTGCGGCAACTGCGTGCCATCGGGGCCAAGAATATCGTATTTATAAACCGCGCCGGGGCCGATGCCGGGGAGGAAGATCTCCCACACGCCGGTGGCACCGCGCTTGCGCATCACGCCACGCGCCGGATCCCAGTGATTGAAATCCCCGACCACGGCGACCCGCTGCGCCGACGGGGCCCAGACCGCAAACACCGTGCCGTCGGCCCCATCATGGTTGATCGGGCGCGCGCCAAGCCGCTCCCACAACCGGCGGTGCGAGCCCTCGGAGATCAGATATTCGTCCATCTCACCCAGCACGGGCGGGAACCTGTAGGGATCTTCGACCTGCCATTCGGCACCGTAGCCCTGCGCCTGCAGATGGTAGCGCTGCGGAATGTCACCTTGGGCCATGAACAGCCCGCCGCCATGGCCGGTGGCCTCGAACCGCGTGCCATCCTCCGCCACGATCCAAAGACGCTCCGCGCCGGGCATCAGCACCCGCACGACATGGCCGCCCCCGGATGCCGGGTGTCGTCCCAGTATGTCAAAGGGCGCGCCGTAACGGCCGTCCCGGATGGCGTCAGCCTGCGGAAACTCGTGGTCGCGCGTGGTCATGCGTCCTTTCCGCCCGCGCCCGCCGCGGGCCACCGGGCAGGCCGGGCTCGTCAGCTGCGAACGGCATCAGCCATTCGGAGCGATGCCCCATATCTCCGCCATATAACCCCGGATTGTCCGGTCGGAGGAGAAATATCCAAGTCGTGCCGTGTTCAGTGCCGACATCCGCCGCCAGCGCGCCGGATCGGCATAGGCAGCTTCGACCTGTCGTTGCGCGGTTGCGTAACTCTCGTAATCCGAAGCGCACAGATAGGGGTCATGGTTCCACATCATGTCCACAATAGCATGGTGGCGGTCGGGCTCATCAGGGCTGAACCGCCCCTCAGCGATCAACTGCAACACATCGCGCAAGGCCGCGCTTTGCCCGATGGCGCTGCGGGCGTGATCCGGCACCGCGGCACGGGCGAGCGCCTCCTCCGCAGTCATCCCGAACAGAAAGAAGTTCTCTGCGCCTACATGCTCGCGCATCTCCACATTGGCCCCGTCCAGCGTGCCAAGGGTCAGCGCTCCGTTCAGCCCGAACTTCATGTTGCCAGTGCCCGAGGCCTCCGTCCCGGCGGTCGAAATCTGTTCGGACAGATCGGCGGCGGGGATCAGCACTTCGGCCATCGAGACGTTGTAATTGGCGGGATAGACGATTTGCAGACGATCCCGGGTCAGCGGATCGGCATTCACCACCTGCGCGACGTCATGGATCAGCCGAATGATGGATTTGGCCATCGCGTAGCCCGGTGCCGCCTTACCGCCGAACACCTTCACCCGCGGGTGATCGGGGCCCCGCCCCTCCCGCAGATCCTGCCACAGCGCGACGGCATGCAGCAGGTTCATCAACTGACGTTTATATTCGTGGATGCGCTTCACCTGCACATCGAACATCGCCTGCGGATCAACCCGCAGCCCCTGCCCGGCGAGCCAGCCCGCGCAGCGGTCCTTGGCCGTCTGCTTCACCGCACCGATCCGGTCGAGGAAGCCAGCGTCGTCCAGATGCGCCTCCAGCCCCGAAAGCCGCTCCAGATCGCTTTGCCAGCCATCCCCTAGCGCATCGGTCAGCAAGGCCGCGAGCGGCGGATTGGCGCTGGCGATCCAGCGGCGCGGCGTAATGCCATTGGTCTGGTTGACGATGCGGTCCGGGTGCAGCCGGTCCAGATCCGCGAACACCGTGCGCCGCATCAGGCCGGTATGCAGCGCCGAGACGCCGTTGACGCGCCCGCTGGCCACAAAGGCCAAGTTGCCCATGCGCACCCGATCCTGCGCCACCAGCGCGGTAGAGGCGGGCCTGCGTGGGTGGCGGGTGGCGTGCCAGTCGTCGATCTGTTCGACGATTTCCATGTGCCGCGGCAACAGGCGCCCCATCGACCATGTCGACCAGCTTTCCAGCGCTTCGGGCATTAGGGTGTGGTTGGTGTAGTTCAGGCTTTGCTGCGTGACCTCCATCGCGGCGTCGAAGCTCAGCCCCTCGCCATCGACCAGCAGGCGGACCAGTTCGGGCGCTGCCAGCGCGGGATGCGTGTCATTCAACTGCACCGCCCAGAGCGCGGCCATGTCGAGCGGCGCATGACCGGCGGCCTTCACCCGCGCGAGGATATCGGCGAGCGACGCGGCACAGAGCAGATATTCCTGCCGCAGCCGCAATTCCTGCCCGGCTTGGGTCGTGTCGTCGGGGTAGAGAACACGGCCCAGTGCACGCGCGAAACTGTCGCCGCCCGACGCCGCGACATGATCCCCGGCGGAGAAGCGCGGCAGGTCGAACCCGGCGACCGCCCGAGGCTCCCACAGGCGCAGGGTGTTGACCCACGCCCCGCCCCAGCCCGCGACCGGCATGTCATGCGCGCGTGCGATCAGGCGTTCCGCAGGCTGCCAGACACGGCGCCCGCCCCGCTCCGTCACCTGCCCGCCAAAGCCCACCGGCACCGCCGCCGCGCGCCCTTCGACCATCAGCGGCTGCGGCTGGTCGAGCCATGTTTCCGGTCGCTCGGTCTGACGCCCGGCCTCCCAACCTTGGGCAAAAAGCCCATGTTCGTAGCGCAGGCCGTAGCCGGTCGCCGGGCAATTCACGGTGGACAGACTGTCCAGAAAACACGCGGCCAGCCGTCCCAGCCCGCCATTGCCCAACGCGGCGTCAGGCTCTTGTGCCGTCACCGTATCCAACGACACGCCAAATTCGCCCAATGCCGCGTCAAGCGCCTGCGTCATCGACAGGTTCAGCGCCAGATCACCCAGCATCCGCCCCATCAGAAATTCCATCGACAGGTAAGCAACCCGCTTGCCGGGGGCCGCATCCGCCCGCTGCCAGCCCGGTGCAAGATGCCGCCGGAGCGCATCGCCCGCAGCGCGATACCAGTCGGTCGGCCCGGCCCGCTCGGGCGATAGCCCGCGCAGCGCCAGTGCCTCGCGCAGGAGCGCGGACAGGGCCGCAGGCTCCAACGGGGGCCGCCCGATTTCGGAGAGGGGAAACTCGGCTCGATTATTCATCATTCTGTCCCGGTTGTCCGATGGCAGAGCCTAAAACGCACATTCGCGTTTGATAAGCCCGGGCGCAGCGTCATTCTCCGTGTGGCACCTTTGGGCCGCACTTCTGGTCAATCCGGCAGCGCATGATCCATCGTAGAGGCAGAAGACAGGCAAGACGGAAGGAAACAGAATGCGAACGGGTCCGGATTGGTGGCGGGGCGCGGTGGTGTATCAGATATACCCCCGCAGTTATCAGGACGATAACGGGGACGGCATCGGCGACCTGCCGGGCATCACCCGCCGTCTCGATCATATCGCCGCGCTGGGGGTGGATGCGATCTGGCTGTCGCCGATCTTTACCTCGCCGATGCGCGATATGGGATATGACGTTTCGGATTACACCGATATCGATCCGTGCTTCGGCACGCTTGCGGATTTCGACGCGCTGATCGCCCGCGCCCATGAACTCGGCCTGAAGGTTCTGGTCGATCAGGTTCTGAACCACTCGTCGAGCGACCATCCGTGGTTCAAGGAAAGTAGCAGCTCCCGCGATAATCCGAAATCCGACTGGTATGTCTGGGTCGATCCGCAGCCCGATGGCGCGCCCCCCAACAACTGGCTCTCGGTGATGACCGGCAATGCGTGGGAGTGGGAGCCGCGGCGGCGTCAATACTACTACCACAGCTTCCTCAAGGAGCAGCCGGACCTGAACTACCACAACCCAGCGGTCCGCGAGGAGATGAAGAAGATCCTGCATTTCTGGCTGGATCGCGGGGTGGATGGCTTCCGGCTCGATACCGTTAACTACTTCGTCCACGACGAAAAGCTGCGCGACAATCCGGGGAAGCCGCCCGAGGCCGAATGGCCGCCGCTGAACCCCTATGACATGCAGTTGCAGAAATATTCCAAAAGCCGTCCGGAGAACGTGGACTGGCTGAAAGTGATCCGCGAGATCACCGATCAGTATGCCGACCGCACCTTGGTGGGCGAGGTTGGCGATCTGGATTGCGCGATCCCGTTGATGGGCGAATACACCGCCGGAGATGACCGCCTGCACATGGCGTATTCCTTTGACATGCTGTCGGACATCTTCACCGTCGCTCATTTCCGAGAGGTCATCGAAGGCTTCTGGAAAGGTGCGGCGGATGGGTGGCCAATGTGGTCGATGTCGAACCACGATGTGGTGCGCCATGTGTCCCGCTGGGCGGAATATGACGCAGGCGACGACAGGCTCGCGCGGCTGGCTGCGGCCATGCTTCTGTCCTTCGAAGGCACGATCTGCCTCTATCAGGGCGAAGAACTGGGGCAGACCGACACCGAACTGACCTATGACGAACTGACCGACCCGATCGCGCTGAAATACTGGCCGGAAAGCACGGGCCGCGACGGATGCCGTACACCGATGGTCTGGGATGAAAGCGCCGCCAATGCGGGGTTCTCGACCCACGCGGCGCCGTGGCTGCCGGTGAAACCGCCGCAGGCTGCGCGCGCGGTGGCCAATATGGGGGCGGGGTCGATTTTGGACTTCTATCGCGAGATGATCGCGTTTCGCCGCGACACACCGCAGTTAGATCACGGTCCCATGCAGTTCTGCGATGATGTCGAGCCGCCCCTGATGCATCTGGTCCGGGGCGGCACAGAGGGCGACGGGACAACGCAGATCGACTGCCTGTTCAACCTGTCGCTGGAAACGCTGACCGCGCCTGTGCCCGAAGGGGAGCGGCTAATCGGTCCGTCACAGGCCGCCGAAATCAACGGGGGCACGCTGACCCTCGGACCGAATGGCTTTGCCTTCGTGATGTAAAGCGAGCGGGCTCGTGGCACTGTGCCACGGGCCCGCCGATCTTAGATATTCATCGCGCCGACGGAGCCGCCATCCACCCGATAGGCCGATCCGTTGACGAAACTCGCCCGGTCGGAGCACAGAAGCGCGATAACCCCGGCGACCTCTTCCGGCTGGCCACGGCGGGACAGGCTCAGGAACGGGCGCTCTTCCTTCAGGAAGCTTTCGATCGCTTCCTTCTTTGACACGCCCAACTCATCGGCGCGCTTGTCCATCATGCCGTCGGTCATCGGCGTTTCGATGAAGGCGGGCGACACGGTATTGAACAGCACGCCCTTTGGTCCGTAGGGCAGCGACACGCATTTGGTGAAGTTCAGCAACGCCGCTTTGGCAGCGTTATAGACCGCTTCGTCCGCATAGGGCTGCACGGCATTTTCCGAAGTGACGAACACCACGCGGCCCCAGCCTTTGTCGACCATCGACGGGACGAAAGCGCGGGACATGCGCACGGCAGACATGAAATCGATCTGCCATGCCTCCATCCAGTCATCATCGGTCATCTCCAGCGGATCGCCTTTGGCGCCCGTGACCCCGGCGGCGTGCACCAGCATATCCGCGCCGCCAAGGCTGGCGACTTTATCCCGCAGCGCGTCCACCGCCGCCTGATCGGTGAGATCGCAGGCCGCCGTCCCCGCCACCGCATCGCCCAGCGCGCTGGCCGCATCGTCAAGCGGGCCCTGCTCCAGATCGGTGAGAAACACACGCGCGCCATCCGCCGCGAGCACGCGCGCAGCCTCTAAACCGATTCCGCCGGAGGCACCGCTGAGAAGGGCCAGTTTGCCCGAGATTCCGAGATCCATGATCGTTCCTTGTCTTGCCGAAGGTTCCAGTCGCCCAAAGGCCGGGCGTATCCGCGAGGCAAGGCGCGAAAACCCGTATTGTTCCGACACTTCGCAATTTGCGACTGGAACTGAGCGCCTGCATCGCGGTTACAATACGGGGTGGCGCAATCCGCCCGCGCCGCTCAACGGAGCCCGAGGGGAACCCGATGCACACCGACACCGACCCGCCACTGGCGGGTGACGCCATGCCCCCACATCCGGGCGCCGAGCCAGACCCGATCTGGGGCGCGCATCCGTTGGGCGATGGGCAGTGGCATGTGGGGCTTTGGGCGCCCGGCGCCCGTCAGGCGGAAGTCCAGATGCAAGGCCGCACGGTCAAGCTGACTGCCGGGGGCGATGGCCGTTTTGCCGGCAGGATCGAGGCCCGCGCAGGTGACCCCTATTCGATGGTGATCGACGGGCGTGTGCGCCCCGATCCGGCCAGCCGTGCGCAGGTTTCCGATGTGCATGGCGCGTCCCGCTTTACCGATCCTGCCTATGACTGGCCTGCGGCTGAGGACTATTGGCGCGGCCACGCGCTGTCCGATCTGGTCATTTTGGAATTGCATGTGGGTCTGTTCACGCCCGAAGGCACCTTTGCCGCCGCCGAAGCGCGCCTGCCGGAATTGGCCGCGCTGGGCATCACGGCGATTGAACTCATGCCTGTGAACCATTTCTCAGGTGAACGAGGCTGGGGCTATGACGGCGTGCTGCCCTTCGCCCCGCATCCCGCCTATGGCCCCCCCGCCGCGCTAAAATCACTGGTGGCCGCCGCACATGCCGCCGGGCTGTCAGTGATACTAGACGTCGTATGGAATCATTTCGGCCCCGATGGCGGCTACCTGCATGAAATCGCACCGGACTTCTTCGACGCGGACCGCAGCACCCCGTGGGGTGCAGGCATCGACTTTGCCCGCGACGAAGTGCGCGCCTTCTTCCGCGCCAACGCCCGGATGTGGGTCGAGGAGTTCCATATGGACGGGCTGCGCATCGACGCGGCCCATCAGATCCGCGGCGGGACGCCGGGGTTTCTCGAAGAGGTCGCACGCGACCTGCGCGCCCGCACCACTCATCGTCCGCTGCATCTGATCCTTGAGGATGAACGCAACCTTGCCGCCCCCCGTGCCCCCGACGCCGGGCTGTTCGATGCGGAATGGAACGACGATTACCACCACGCCGTGCATTGCCTGCTGACAGGCGAAAGCGAAAGTTACTACGCCAGCTTCGCCGTTGATCCGCTCGGCGATCTGACCCGCGCCTTGGCCGAAGGACAGGTGGAACAGGGCCAGCCGCGCCAAGGGCTCGACCATCCGCGGGGGGAGCCTTCGGACCATCTGCCCGTTACGGCCTTCGTCAATTCCAACCAGACCCACGATCAGGTCGGCAACCGCGCCCAAGGGGAACGGCTGATCACGCTGGCGGGGGAGGATGCGGCCCGGGCGGCGCATGCGCTGCTGCTGCTGTCACCCTACATCCCGATGCTGTTCATGGGCGAGGAGGCCGGCGAAACCGCGCCGTTCCAGTTTTTCGCCGATTTCAAAGGCGACTTGGCCGAGGCGACCCGAAATGGCCGCGCGCGCGAGTTTGCCAAGTTTGAAAGTTTCGGCGGCCCCGTCCCCGATCCGATGGATGCCGCGACCTATGAGCGTTCCCGTCCCTATCGTGGCGATCCGGTCCATGAGGCGGCGTGGCGCGGCTTGACCCAGCAGCTGCTTCAGTTGCGCCACGCCCGCATCGCACCGCTCGTCGCGGCCAATCCGTTCCCCGTGCGGGACGTGATCCGCTGCGGCCCCCACGCGGTGCAGGCGCGTTTCGATTTCGGAGCGGCGGTGGTGACGATGCAGGTCGCCCTAGGTGCGCCGGGCCGCTTCGCGCCGCTGACCGACACGCCCAGCTTTGCCTTGGGCGACCCAAACACCGACGCCCACGCCATCACCGTCTGGATCGAGGAGACACCATGACCCCCGCACACCCGGCGCCGACGCAGGATTTTCCCATCGCCAGCTACCGGCTCCAGATGCGGGGCGATATGGACTTCGCCGCTGTCGAGGCGCTGATCCCCTATCTGCGGGAACTTGGGATCTCGCATCTCTACCTCTCGCCGATCTTCACCGCCGCGCCCGGCTCCACCCACGGCTATGACATCACCGACCCGAACCAGATCGAGCCCGCGCTCGGTGGGCGCGAGGGGTTTTCGCGGCTGGCACGGGCGGCACAGGCGGCAGGGCTGGCGATCATCCTCGATATTGTGCCGAACCATCTGGCCTTTGTGTTGGATAACCCGTGGCTGCGCGACGTGCTGCGTCACGGCAGCGACAGCCCCTATGCCCGGCATTTCGATATCGATTGGTCGGGGCCTCTTTATCTGCCGATGCTCGACGCGACGTTTGAGACGAAACTCGACGGGGGCGAGGTCACGATTGCCAGTGCCGAAGACGGGCCGGTTCTGCGCGTCGGTCCGCTGGACGTGCCCCTGCGCCCCGACGACACGGCGACCGGCTATGACGCCGCAACCGATTTCGCCGCCCTGCATGACGCCCAGCATTGGCGTCTGGTGCCGTGGGAAACGGAGCGCGACAGGCTGGCCCATCGCCGGTTTTTCAACGTGACCTCTCTGATCGGCATGCGGGTCGAAGATGGCGCCGTCTTCGAAGACATGCACCGTCTGGTGTTCGAGCTTTGCGCAGCAGGGGAAGTGCAGGGCCTGCGGGTGGATCATGTGGACGGGCTCGCCGATCCGGCGGCCTATCTGGATCAACTGGCCGCGCGGGTCGGACCCGGCATCCCGATCTGGGTTGAAAAGATCCTGAGCGGTGACGAGCGCATCCCCGAAAGCTGGCCCGTCGCGGGCACCACCGGATACGAGGCCGGGCGCGCCATTGCCCGGCTTCTGACCGATGCGGACGGTTGGGATCAGATCCGCGCCGACTGGCAGGCGGAGACCGGCGAAGTCGCACCGGGCGGCGACCATGCCTATGCCCGACAGATGACCGAATTGAAGCCGTGGATCCTGTCACAGGAACTGGCCGCCGAACTGCATCAGTTGATCAGTCTGGCCGAAGCCGCGCTGCGGGATGTGCCCAGTCAGGACGCCGGTCCCGAAGCCCTGCGCGAGGCACTGGAGGCGCTGCTGGTGGAGATGCCGCGCTACCGCACCTATTTCACTGCAGGCGACCCCCGGGCCGAAGACGTCGCCCTGTGGCAGGCCGTGACCGACCGCGCCGCCGACAGGCTCCGCACCGACGGCGTGCTGCGCTGGCTGGCGGAACATATCGCCACAGGCGACAGTAACGCCGATCATGCGCTGCGAGTCCGGTTCCAGCAGGTCGCCGGCGCGCTGATCGCCAAAAGTCACGAGGACACCGCCGGATTTCGTCACACGGCCTATCTTGCCGCGAACGAGGTCGGCGCCGAACCCGATGAGCCGGTGTTGGATGCGGCAGGCTTCGCCGACCACTGCGCCGAGCGTCTCGCCCGGCAGCCGTGGGGGCTGACGCTGACCTCCTCTCATGACACGAAACGGTCCGAGGATGCGCGGATGCGGCTTGTGGCGTTAAGCCATCTGCCTGATGCATTCAGCGCCCTGCGCGCCGATGCCGCCGCCGCGCTGCCCACCTTGCCACGGGGGGAGGTCGCGGATCAGGACGACGGCGCGCCATTGGCCCCCAACCGGCTATGGTATCTGGTGCAATGTGCCATCGCGCTGTGGCAACCTGATCGCGAAAACCTGCCCGAACGGCTGGCTGAGCACATGGTGAAGGCGCTGCGGGAGGCCAAGCAGATCACCACATGGCCCTATCCTGACGAAGATGCCGAAGAGCCTGTGCTGGCGCTGGCCCGCGATCTGATGCTGCGCTGGCAAACCTCCCCACCGGAGGCGTTGACCCGGATCGTCGCACGGGCGGAGTCGCTGTCGCTATGTCAACTGGCGCTGAAATGCCTGATGCCGGGTGTGCCAGACATCTATCGCGGCTGCGAGGGCACGGCGTTTTCGCTCACCGATCCGGATAACCGCCGCCCCATCGATTTTGCCGAAATGGCGCGCCTGCCACAGAAAACCGGTCTTGCCGGAGCGAAATCCCGTCTGCTGCGCGAATTGCTGGCGGAGCGGCGCGCAAATCCGCGTCTGTTTGAAACGGGCCGTTGTGAAATCCGCGCCGATTCTGACGGGTTCACCCTGATCCGGCGGTCGGAAAGCGGCAGTCTCCGCCTGACACTCTATCCGACAGCACCCCGCGATCTGGCCGTGGTCGTCGAAACCGCGCCTGAACACGCGTGACGCCACCCTAAACCAAAAGCGCCGCCCCAAACCGGGACGGCGCTTCGATTCGCCAAAACGGTCGCGCCAATGGCGATCAGTTCTCGGGCAGTTCGTCGTCGATGATTTCCTTCATGTCGGCGTAGTTCATGTTGGAATACTTTTCGCCGTTGATGAGGAACGTAGGCGTTGCCGAAATATCGTCGGCCTGCGTCGTGCTTTCGAAGGTCGCAACCAAGGCCTGAGCCTTCTCGCCATCCTGCAAACACGCGTCGAGCTGATCGGGCTCAAGCCCGGCCTTCAGGCCGATCTTGCGCAGCCCTTCGGCGATCTGTGCGGGCTGCCCGCCCGACGTCCAGGCGCTTTGCTCGTCAAACAGCATATCGGTCACACCGAAATACCGGTCCGGCCCGGCGCAGCGTGCGACCATGCCAGCCCACAGGCCCGGACGGTCGAAATAGACTTCGCGCAGCACGAATTTGACCTTGCCGGTATCGATGTAGTCGGCCTTCAGGTCGGACCACACCTGATCGTGCCAATTGGCACAATGCGGACAGGTGAAGGAGGCGTATTCTACGATGGTCACCGGCGCATCGGCTGCCCCGATCGACATCTCGATAACCCCGTTTTCGTCGACGACCGGCTCTGCTGTCGCGGCGGTATCGGTCCCGGTCTGATCGGTGGCCGTCTCTGCGGTGGTGTCGGCGGCAGTGCTGTCCTGCGCCAGCGCCATGCCCGGCAGGGACAGCGCCATCACGGTCAGCGGCACTGCGGCCAAGCTCTTCATACGGATCATCGACATACCTCTATTCTGCATTGGTGTTTCGCGTCAGCACATGTTCGGCAAGCGATTGAAGCGCCTGCCGCAATGCGTCGTTTTCGACCCCGTCCGAAAGCCGGGCGGCATCCACCTTTACGGCGGGCGGAGGGGCTGGTTTCTCGGTGCGTTTGAGGGTGGAGCCGAACACTGCCTGCCCTTCGGCAAAGCCGGTGGGCGCGGTTTGCGTGATGCGGATCTTGGAAATCGCGGCATACCCGTAGACGGCGTTGATCTTATCGCGGATCTGCGGCTCCTGCATTTGCAGCATCGGGGCCATCGCGCCGGTGGTCAGAACGCTCAACGTCGCGCCAAAGCCATTCCGCCCGTATTTAACATCAATCGGGCGGCATTGCGCGGCGGTCTGTTCGCCCACAATCTCGGCCCAATGGGTCAGGATGCGGGTCACGGCAAATCCACGGGCCTGACTGGCCCCCTTGATCCGGTCTTTCAACAGCACCGACGTGCGCTGAAACCCACGCGAGCGACGCGGGGCCTGACCGGCACGGGCGCCCGTGCCGCCGGTCGTCTTACCGCCCGCCTTGCCGCCTTGCGCGCCGCCCTTTCGGGGGCCGGATCCGCCTGGATGGGGCATGATGCTCCTTTTCCCTCTGCTCGGGCTATTCTATCCCGGTGTGATCCCGCGGCTAGCCCAAAGCCCGCCCCCGCACCATAAAGATTGCGTGACGTTCATGACCGACCCTGCCGCGCTAAGCCGCGTCCTTCTTGGCTGGTACGACCGCCACGCCCGTGCCCTGCCGTGGCGGGTACCGCCCGGCGACGACCGCCGCCCCGATCCCTATCGCATCTGGCTGTCCGAGGTCATGCTGCAACAAACGACCGTCGCGGCGGTTAAGGACTATTTTCACAAATTCACCACCCGCTGGCCCACGGTGGGCGCGCTCGCCGCCGCCGACGATGCCGATGTGATGGCTGCTTGGGCCGGGCTGGGTTACTACGCCCGCGCCCGAAACCTGCTGAAATGCGCGCGGGTTGTGACGGACGACCATGATGGGCGGTTCCCCGAGGATGTGGCCGGCCTGCGCGCGCTGCCCGGCATCGGGCCCTATACCTCCGCCGCAATCGCGGCGATTGCCTTTGACCGTGCAGAGACCGTGGTCGATGGCAATGTAGAGCGTGTCGTCGCGCGGCTTCACGATATCCACACCCCACTGCCCGCCGCGAAACCGGAACTGACCGCGCATGCAGCCGATCTGACGCCGAATGAACGCCCCGGCGATCATGCGCAGGCGATGATGGATTTAGGGGCTACGATCTGCACCCCGCGCAATCCGGCCTGCGGCATCTGCCCGTGGCGGGAGCCCTGTATGGCCCGCGCTCGCGGCACTGCCGCGCTGCTGCCGCGCAAAACCCCGAAGAAGCCGAAACCCGTGCGTCACGGTCATCTTTATGTCGGGCGCGTGCCAGAGGACGGCTGGCTGTTGGAGACGCGCCCTGCGCAGGGTCTTCTGGGCGGGATGCTGGGCTTTCCCGGCACCGACTGGACAGAAAGCCCCGCGCAGCCCACCCCGCCGCTGCCCGGCGCGTGGCAGCAACTGCCGGGGGAGGTGCGCCATACCTTCACCCATTTCCATCTGCGGCTGACCATCTGGGTCGCAGATCTTGATGCGGCGGCAGCAGACACCGCTGCCGAGGGCACGGCCGGCCTGCACATCGCGCCAAAGCTCAGCCCGGCGGCGTTGCCAACGGTGATGCGCAAAGCCTATGACCTTGCCGCGCCGGTATGGTCGCAACGGTCTCGTGACCCCTTGGCGGATTGAGCAGGTCGCGTCACGGCTCTAAGGTCGGCACACCGCCACTGCTGCCGGGAGGCCGCCGATGACCCGAACCGATGAACCCGCCCCCGCCGCGACGCCCGCCGCCGCTAAGCCTGCCGGGGACAGCGCCTCCATCAGCGACAAGACCAGCCGCGCCGCCACGCTGACCCGTATTCGCGCCGCATTGCCGTTCTGGATGTCTGTGCTGCTCCTGCCGTTGGCCGTGATCGCCGCCGGGCTGGGCGGCTGGTGGGTGCTGCTGCTGCCGGGCTTTGCTTGGGGGCTCTATTCGGTGATCGATGCGCTGGCCGGGCTTAACCAAGACAATGCCGATCCAGACACCCCGGAGGCGGAGCTGTTTTGGTATCGCGCCATCACGATGATCTGGTTCCCGCTGCAAATGGCGCTGGTTTACGGCATGATCTGGTATGTCACCCGCGCCACACATCTGGGCGGGTGGGAGACCTTTGGCCTGTTCTTTGGCGTGGGGGTCGTGTCCGGCACCATCGGCATCGTCTATTCCCACGAGTTGATGCATCAGACCAACCGGGTCGAGCGCTGGCTGGCCGATCTACTGCTGGCCAGTGTGCTCTATTCCCATTTCCGCAGCGAACATTTGTTGGTTCATCACCGCTATGTCGGCACGCCGCGCGACCCGGTCACGGCCCGCTATAACGAAGGCTTCCACCGCTATTTTTACCGGGTGCTGACCCGTTGCCCGCCCTCCGCGTGGCGGGCAGAGGCGGCGCTTCTTGAGCGACGCGGCCTGTCCGCCCGCAGCCTGCGCAACCCGTTTTGGCGCTACGCCGCGCTGCAATTCATGTTTCTGACGCTTGCCGCGCTGATCGGTGGCTGGGCCGGGGTCGGGCTGTTCATGCTGCAGGCCGGCGTCGCCATCTGGCAGCTGGAACTGACCAACTACGTCGAACATTACGGGCTGACGCGGAAGCATCTGGGCGATGGGCGATACGAACACGTTCAGCCACGCCATAGCTGGAACGCGGCCCACCGTGCGACGAACTGGCTGCTCATCAACCTGCAACGCCATTCCGACCACCATTACAAGCCGCAGCGCCGGTTTCCGTTGCTACAGACCTACCCCGAGGATGAGGCCCCGCAATTGCCCCATGGTTATCCGGTGATGACGGCGCTGGCGATGGTGCCTCCGGCATGGCGGCGGGTGATGAACCCGCGCGTCCGCGCTTGGCGCAAACGCTACTACCCGGAGATCACGGACTGGATGCCCTACAAGCGCGGCACCACACCGATGCCGCGCTGAAGGGGCAAGGTCAGACGTCGCTCGGACGGGCCATTTCTGCGCGGATCTGCTGGCGCAGCACATCGATCGGGACGCTCTGGCCGTCGCGGCGGAAGCACCAGTAGGTCCAGCCATTGCAGGAAGGCGCACCTTCGAGCGCGGCGCCCACCTGATGGATCGAGCCGCGCACGTCATCGGCGATCAGCGTGCCATCGGCCCGCACCTTGGCCGAGCGTTTGCCATTGAGGGAGGTCAGCATTTCGCCCGGTCGCAGCATCCCGCGCTCGACCAACTGACCGAAGGGCACGCGCGGCTCCGCCCGTTTGGACGTCGAAACTCGCAGCGCATCGCTGTCATATTTGCGGACACGGGCGATCCGGGCTGCGGCGACCTCGCGGTATTCGGCCTCCCGCTCGATCCCGATGAAATCGCGGCCCAGCATCTTGGCGACAGCGCCGGTGGTGCCGGTGCCAAAGAACGGATCAAGCACCACATCGCCGGGATTGGTCGTAGCGATCAGCACCCGGTGCAGAAGGCTTTCGGGCTTCTGCGTGGGATGCGCCTTCTCGCCCTTGGCGTTTTTCAGGCGTTCATGGCCGGTGCAGATCGGCAGCACCCAGTCGGAGCGCATCTGCACGCCTTCGTTCAGCGATTTCAGCGCCTCGTAGTTGAAGGTGTATTTCGCGGTGTCGGACTTGCTGGCCCAGATCATCGTCTCATGGGCATTGGTTAGCCGCTTGCCGCGGAAATTCGGCATCGGGTTCGATTTGCGCCACACCACATCATTGAGCAGCCAGTAGCCCGCGTCCTGCAACGCAGCGCCGACGCGGAAAATGTTGTGATACGATCCAATCACCCAGATCGCGCCGTCGGGCTTCAGAATACGGCGGGCTGCGGCCAGCCATTCGCGGGTGAATTTGTCATAGGCCGCGAAGCTTGCGAACTGATCCCATTCGTCATCCACCGCGTCGACCATGGAGTTGTCGGGGCGATGCAACGCGCCCTTCAACTGCAGGTTATAGGGCGGGTCCGCAAAGATCAGGTCGACGGAGTTTTCAGGGAGCGCGCGCATCCGCTCGATGCAATCACCATCGAGAATCTGGTTGAGCGGCAGCGGCACATGCTGCCCGGCGGGCAGGCCCGCGGGTTTAGTCGTTTTCATTACTTCTGCCTCATCCGAGCGCACTTTGTGGCGCTTCATGTTGTGGACAAAAGATGAGTCAATCCCGATTCGCGGTCAATTTCTTTTTTGAATCAGTCGGTTGGTGATTTATCTTGATACAAGATGTTGCGCACAGGTGCGAACGAACGTCTATGGTGTGGGGTCACACCAAGGCGCGAGAGCGCCGCCAGATGCACCGGCGCGCCATATCCCATGTTGGATTCCCAACCATAGCCCGGATATTGCAACGCCAATTCAACCATAAGGCGATCCCGCGCGACCTTCGCGACGATGGACGCGGCGGCGATAGACAGCACCAGACCGTCGCCCTTCACCACCGTCTCAGCCGGGCAACACAGGTTTCCGGGCTGCCGGTTTCCGTCGATCAGCGCATGGCATGGCGGCACTGGCAACAGCGCCAGCGCGCGGCGCATTGCCTCCATCGAGGCGCCAAGGATGTTCAGCGTTTCGATTTCATCCACATCCAGATGCACGACACGGCAGATGGCCACCGCCTCGATTTCCGTAGCCAATGCTTCACGCCGCGCGGGGGTAAGCTTCTTGCTGTCGTTCAGCCCGGCGGGAATGCGATCCGGGTCCAGCACCACGGCAGCGGCGGTCACGGGCCCGGCAAGAGGGCCGCGGCCCACCTCATCCACACCGGCGATGACGCGCGCCCCACGAGCACGGGCAGCAGTTTCATAGGTGAAATCGGGGAGCGGTCGAACAATGGTGGTCATGTCCCGGTGATGCCCGATCGCGCCGCCCGGAGGCAAGCCGCCATGACGCGCGCTGGCAAAGCTGCGCCACGTCACCGCCGCGCGCCGCCCCTGCCATAAAAAAGAGCGGACAGGTTGCCCTGCCCGCTCCAGTCTTGGACCGGCACCGCGTGGGATGACGCGCCGGCCCCTGCTGACAGACGAACCCCAAGGACGTGAGGACCTCGCCTGCCTGCCTCAACTGTCAGCCTTTGACCTTGTAGCCGCGGTCCTTCATGCAGCCCTGCTCATAGGCGCGGATCGTGCCGCGGTTCAGGCGGACATAGCGCTGACACTCGCGCGGCAGCGACCGCAGGTCGGTTTGCCGTTGCAGGCAGCGCTCTGCGAAATAGCGGCGCGTGCCGTTCCGGGTGTCGAGCACGATACGGCAGGATGCGGGCAGCACCTTGCGATTGCGCGACGGCGTTGCGGGATGATCGCGGCGGCGGCCATCTTGATCCCAGCGGCCATAGTCATTGCCGCGATTGTTGTAACGATCCGTCTGCTGCCAATGGCGGCGGTCGTCCTGCCGGGTGTCACGGGCCCGCTCGGCGGATTGGACAATGGCCGCCCCGGCCATCAGGCGGATCAGCTCATCGGTCGTCAGCGCGGCGGCGGGCGCGGTGCTTGCCCCCCATCCGGTAAGCGCGACGGTGATAGCGAGAGCGGCACCGGTCACGGGTCTGAGAATGCGCTTGAACATAGGTCTCTCCTCTCGGCTGCCCGCATTAGATCGGGCTGGGATGTCACGGCGAACCGGACGGTATGACCCGGTGATGCGGCCTGCCCCGCCAGACAGGCAATATCGCCCCGGTGATAAGCGATAGCAGCCTGCGAAACCCCGCGTGGTTATTGAATATCGCGCGCGCACGGCCCAAGGTGGATGCATGACACGCCCCATCCTTTCCCTCATGATTGCGGTCGCGTTTGCGGCACTGGCCTCGCCCGCCTCGGCGGCGTGCTATGCCGATTACAAGGCCAAGCGCGATACGCCTCTGCGCCTGCATTACGGCGTTGCGGAAATAGACGACACCCGCTGTGATAAGCGGGCCGCACGCGCCGAACTGGAGCCGCGACTGGCGCGCGACGGCTGGACGCTGCTGAATGTTCTGTCAGTGTTCGATGAGGACGGGCTGGAGGAAAGAAAGAAGAGTGCTGGACCCAATTTCCTCCGCTACTGACACCCGGCGCAGGGCCAATTTGCTGATCGGCGGCGGTATCGCCGCCATCGTCGGCATTCTGGCCTTTGCCGCGATTGCGCTGTTCCTGACGCTGCCGGATGGCAACGTTTTCAATGCGCGTGTCGAGCGTATCTTTGTCGAGAATGACAGCCTTACCGCCGAGGCCGAGATCCGCCTGCTGGAAATCCTCGCCGCCTCCGGCACGGCGTTTTCGGATGTGCTGGGCTCCTACCGGATGATGTTGTTCGTGCTGCTGATCTTTGCCACCGCGCTGCTGATCGCGGCGCTCGTCTTTCTGGTGATGATTGTTGCCCTGAACCGCAGGCTGGGACAGATAGAGCGGGCGGGTATTCAGGTATCTTCGCTGGTGATTTCGCGCGAACAGCGGATGGTCACGCTTAACAACATGGAATTCAAGCTGACCGAGGCCGCGATCGAGACGCTGGCCGTGCTGGCAGAAGCACGTCTGGACGAAGACGTGCTGAACGGGGCCGAAATCGAGGCCGTAATCACCGGTCGTGCCAGCGCCGATTGCGACGAGGCCGCGGGAGCCACGCGCATCAAGCGCCTGCGCGATGCGCTCGGCAACCAAATGGTGAGCGAACTTCTGATCCGCACCATCGCCCGCAAGGGCTACATGCTGACCATCGACAAAAAAGCCATCCGGATGAACTGACCCCGGTCTTGTCGCCGGGGATCGCCTGCCCCGACGCCTGTCCGATCCGGTGCGTGATCCCCGCTCAACACCCCCCAAAACACCCCTGCCTGCCGTGACGTCTCCTTGTTTTACAGGGACTTGCGCAGCCGCCTCCGCCCCGTCGGTTTGCCCAATTGGGAAGGTTGCTCTATATCCATGCGCAGGGTTCCGCCGATAGAGGCGGCCGACGCAATCAAAATTCAGACGAGTCCGACCGCCCGCCCGCGGATCGGAGCACAGGAGGGAACATGAAGATGACCCACCCGGCGGCGCGGCATTGTCGCACCGGAGGCACCGCATGAGCGATCCGACAACCACCGATCACGGCCTGCCGGAGCCCGAAGGCGCCGCCGCCATCATCGATACCGACTACAATATCGGTCAGGACAATCTGGAAGGCTCCGTTGGGCCTTTCGGCTTCGACATTCACAACCCGGTCTTTCTGATCTCGGGCCTCGCCGTTGTCGCGTTCGTGTTCTACACGCTGGCACTGCCTGAACAGGCGGGGTCCGTGTTCAACTGGCTGTTCGCCTCGGTCACGCAGGGCTTTGACTGGTTCTTCCTCGGCGCGGCGAACCTATTCGTCATCTTCTGCCTGCTGTTGATCGTGACGCCGTATGGCTCCGTCCGGCTAGGCGGCACCGAAGCCACGCCTGATTACACCTACCCCGGCTGGTTCGCGATGCTGTTCGCGGCAGGCATGGGCATCGGCCTGATGTTCTATGGCGTGTCCGAGCCGCTGACGCACTTCTCCACGGCATCGGGGGGCACCTCCTACGGGGTAACCTATACCGGGGAGCCGCTGACCGATGGCGCGCTGCCGCCGGGCATCCAAAGCCAGGAACAGTTCGAGGCGATCACCGGCGTCACCCGTCCCGACGCCACAGCCGTCACCGCTGCGCTGGACGCGGACGTGCCGGGCGATGCGCGCGGCCTGTTCGCCGCCACCGGGGGGCGCACCGACTGGGCGCCTCTGGGGGCTGCATCGGGCGATGAGGCCGAGGCCGTTCGCCTTGGCATGGCTGCCACGATTTTCCACTGGGGCCTTCACCCTTGGGCGATCTACGCGGTCGTGGCGCTTGCGCTGGCGCTGTTCAGCTACAACAAGGGCCTGCCGCTGACGATCCGGTCCGCGTTCTACCCGATCTTCGGTGATCGGGTGTGGGGCTGGACCGGGCATGTCATCGACATCCTTGCGGTCTTCGCAACGCTGTTCGGTCTGGCCACATCGCTGGGCTTTGGCGCGACACAGGCCAATGCCGGTCTGAACGAACTGTTCGGCATCCCCGTGGGACCAACGGCCGAAGTGATCCTGATCTCCGGGATTACGGCGGTTGCGCTGATCTCCGTGCTGCGCGGGCTCGACGGTGGGGTGAAAATCCTGTCCGAAATCAACATGGGGCTCGCGGCACTGCTGCTGCTGTTCGTGCTGATCGTGGGGCCGACGCTGGCGATCCTTACCGGCTTCGTCGACAGCCTTTGGGCCTATGCGCAATACCTGCCCGCCCTGTCGAACCCTGTGGGGCGCGAAGATGTCAACTTCTCCCAAGGTTGGACGGCCTTTTATTGGGCGTGGTGGATTTCGTGGTCGCCCTTCGTCGGCATGTTCATCGCGCGCGTCAGCCGTGGCCGCACCGTGCGGGAATTCATCGTCTGCGTCCTGCTGATCCCGAGCCTTGTCTGCGTGCTGTGGATGAGCGTCTTTGGCGGCACCGCGATCCAGCAAGTGCTTCAGGACGGCTACACCGCCGCGCAGGAGGCCGATCTGCCGATCCAGCTGTTCCGCATGCTCGATGCGCTGCCGCTGGCGTCGATCACGTCGTTCATCGGCATCATTCTGGTGATCGTGTTCTTCGTCACCTCGTCCGATTCCGGCTCGCTCGTGATCGATACGATCACCGCAGGCGGCAAGGTCGACGCGCCGGTTCCGCAGCGCGTGTTCTGGTGCGTGTTCGAAGGGGCGGTGGCAATCGTGTTGCTGCTGTCGGCAGGCGGGCTTGCCTCGTTGCAGTCGATGGTCATTTCGACCGGCCTGCCCTTTACCATTGTGTTGCTGGTAATGTGCTGGGCGATCTTCCGCGGCCTGCAAAGCGAACGCGCCAAGATGTAAGCGCATCGCGCAGCTTGAAACCGAATGCCGGGCGGGGAAACCTGCCCGGCATTTTTGTGTCCGGAGGGTGCTGAAAGCGGTGGGTTAAACCACGCCCTCAGATGGCGCCAAAACGGCAGTGCGAACGCCACAAACCGCGCGCCACCCGACGGGGGCGCCCGGAGGCGATTTCCACTGCAACGGTCTGTTATCGGGGAAACAAGTGGTGAGCCGTGCAGGATTCGAACCTGCGACCCACTGATTAAAAGTCAGTTGCTCTACCAACTGAGCTAACGGCCCACTTGAGGCCCGCTCTCTAGGGGGTCAGGCAGAGGGGGTCAAGCGTAAAATCCGAACTCTCTGGAAATGATTTGCCGGGGCGCGTATATGGCCCCCCATGCGCAACGACTCCTCCCCCAACGCACACGGGTCGGACCTGCCTTTCATGAAGATGCATGGGCTGGGCAACGACTTCGTGGTGATCGATTGCCGGCACGGGCTGCCGGTGCCGCAGGCCGCCCTGATCGCGGGGCTGGCGGACCGGCACCGTGGTGTGGGCTTCGACCAGCTTGCGGTGATTCATCCCGGCGCGCGGCCGGGCATCGCGGCGCGGCTGGTGTTCTATAATGCCGACGGCTCGCTTTCTGCGGCATGCGGCAATGCCACCCGCTGCATCGCCCGACATTTGATGCAGGAAACCGGCGCCTCCGAACTGGTTCTGGAGACGGAGCGCGGCGAGCTGCCCTGCCGCGACGCGGACGGCGGGTTGACCTCCGTCAACATGGGCGCGCCGCTTACGGACTGGGATGCCGTGCCGCTGGCGCAGGACACTGACACGCTGCATCTGCCCATCGCGGGGGATCCCGTTGCCACCGGCATGGGCAATCCGCATTGCACGTTCTTTGTCGATGATGTGACAGCGGTGGATCTGCCCCGCTTCGGCCCCGAACATGAACACCACCCGCTTTTTCCGGAACGGACAAACGTGCAGGTCGCGCAGGTGACCGGCCCCGACCGGCTGCGGATGCGGGTATGGGAGCGCGGCACCGGGATCACGCTGGCCTCCGGCTCCTCCTCCTGTGCGACGGCTGTGGCGGCGGCGCGGCGCGGGCTGACGGGACGTGCCGTCACGATCGACCTCGACGGTGGCACGATCCATATCGACTGGCGCGAGGACGGTGTCTGGATGACCGGACCCACCGCGCATGTCTTCTCCGCTACGCTGACGCCCGAATTCGTAAAGGCCCTGTCATGACGACGCCGCCGATCTTCTCCACATTGGGCTGCCGCCTGAATGCCTATGAGACCGAGGCGATGAAGGATCTGGCCCAACAGGCCGGGATCGGCAATGCCGTCGTGGTCAACACCTGCGCCGTTACTGCGGAAGCCGTGCGCAAGGCGCGGCAGGAAATCCGCAAGCTGCGCCGCGACAATCCGCAGGCGACGCTGATCGTCACCGGCTGCGCCGCGCAGACCGAGCCCGAAACCTTTGCCGCGATGCCCGAAGTCGACCGCGTCATCGGCAATACGGAGAAGATGCAGCCCGAAACATGGGCGGCGATGGGCCCCGATTTCATTGGCGAGACCGAACGTGTGCAGGTCGATGACATCATGTCCGTCACCGAAACCGCGGGTCATCTAATTGACGGATTCGGCACCCGCGCCCGCGCCTATGTTCAGGTGCAAAATGGCTGCGACCACCGCTGCACCTTCTGCATCATTCCGTTCGGGCGCGGCAATTCCCGCTCCGTCCCGGCGGGCGTGGTGGTCGATCAGATCAAGCGGCTGGTGCAGCAGGGCTATAACGAGATCGTGCTGACCGGCGTCGATTTGACAAGCTGGGGCGCGGACCTGCCCGCGACGCCGCGGCTCGGCGATCTGGTGCTGCGCATTCTGAAACTGGTGCCTGACCTGCCGCGCCTGCGGATCAGTTCCATCGACTCGATCGAGGCGGATGACGCGCTGATGCAGGCCATCGCGACCGAACCGCGTCTGATGCCGCATCTGCATCTGAGCCTGCAGGCGGGCGACGACATGATCCTGAAACGGATGAAGCGCCGCCACCTGCGCGACGATGCCATCCGCTTCTGCGAGGAGGCCCGGCGCCTGCGGCCTGATATGACCTTCGGCGCCGACATCATTGCGGGCTTTCCGACCGAGACCGAGGCAATGTTCGCCAATTCGCTGAAGCTAGTGGAGGAATGCGACCTGACATGGCTGCATGTCTTCCCATACTCCCCCCGCCCTGGCACGCCCGCCGCCCGGATGCCGCAGGTGAATGGCCGCGCGATCAAGGACCGGGCCGCACGTTTGCGCGCGGCAGGCACCACGCGGGTTGCGGCGCATCTGTCGGCGCAGCAGGGGCTGCCCCATGACGTGCTGATGGAAAATCCGCGCATGGGCCGCACCGCCCAGTTCACCGAAGCCCTGTTCGACCAAGATCAGCCAGTGGGCCAAATCGTTCCGGCCCTGATCACCGGGTCCGAAGGCGACCGCCTGCGCGCCGCCGTTCGGGACGCGCGCGCCGCCTGATTCCCGCTGGCATCCCCTTGGGGCATGGCTACTGTAGCCGCGACACCCCCGGAGGAGACTTGAGGATGAAGCTGCATTTCAGCCCGACATCGCCCTATGTCCGCAAGGTCATGGTCACGCTGCACGAAACCGGCCTGCTCGATCAGGTGGAACTGCTGTCCGGCAGCGGCACCCCGCTTGATTCCAGTCAGGCCCCCACAGCCACCAACCCGCTGGGTAAGGTGCCGGTGCTACTGCGCGAAGACGGCCGCGCGATTCACGACAGCCGCGTCATCACCCGGTATCTCGACAGCCTGTCGGGGGATCGGCTCTATCCGCAGGCGCGGATCTGGGAGGTGCTGACGCTGGAATCGATCGCCGATGGTATGCTCGATGCCGCGCTGCTGATGGCCTATGAATGGCGCCTGCGCCCTGAAGATATCCGTTTTCCCGATTGGGTGGAGGGGCAGTGGTCCAAGGTCGAGCGGTCGCTCCACGCGATCGAAGACCGCTGGATGTCACATCTGGCCGGACCGCTGACCGCCGCACAGATCGCGCTGGCCTGTGCGCTGGGATATCTCGATCTGCGCAACGCGGACCGCAACTGGCGGCAGCATGCTCCGCAACTGGCGCAGTGGTATGCCCGCATGGCCGAACGCGACAGCATGATCGCCACCGCGCCGCCCGCCGTTTAATTGAGCCACTCAGATACGCAAAAGGCCCGGATGCAGCATCCGGGCCTTATTCATTGCGGCGCGAATAGCGCGCAAAATCAGAATTTCAGGGTCAGACCGACATTCAGCGCATTGGTGACGATGTCGGTTTTCAACTCGCCGCCATTGTCCAGATCGGCCTCGTTCGACGAAAACGTGCCTTTGTATTCCCCAAACACCGCCCAGCGGTCATTGAGGTCATAGGACACACCGGCGATCCACGCGACGGCGGGGCCGGTCACTTGGTAGCCGAACGTTTCGCTGTCGTTGATTTCGACATCCACATGCGGCACCGCGATCCCCAAACCGCCGGAGACGTAAGGCGTCAGCGCCCCGCCCGCGAACTGGCCCGGCCAGCGGTAGAACACGTTGGCGGTCAGGATGTTCAAACCATCGGTCAGTTCGAGGTTCTCGAACCCGTTGTCTTCGCGGGTGTCGTCAGAGGCGTAGACCTTCACATGGTTGAAATCGACGCCGAAACCCAGATTCTCATCGCGCCACCAGACACCCCGAACACCGTAATGCGGCGGCGCTTCGAACGACTTGCCTTCCCATTCGGAGAGGAAGTTGAATTCGGTGCCGTCCCCGTCATCGCCTTTCACGCGGCTATGCGGCGCGGTCTGCGGCCCGCCGTAGAAGCTCAGGCTCATTTCGGCACGGGCCGGCGCGGTGGCGGCAACCGACGTCAGGGCGGCAAGGGAAAGTGCGGCAATCGTGGTGCGGCGCATGATAATGTCCTCGGATGGTCTGGACCCCTTGTATCACAGGCCCGCTTTCGGGACAGGGGGTGCGTCCGCATACGGCGAAAACGTGATCCTGAGGACACGCGCGCAATCGTCGCGCCCCCCCTGCGCCGCATTGTCCGCTGGACGGAGCGGGGTCATGGCGCTAGGAACGCCACCAAATGCTGCGGGCCACGGCCTGCGGCATCGTCGTACCCGGCCGAAAAGGCCCCGGCAGAATGGAGTTGCCCGTGTCTCAAGCAGAACACCACGGCGAAACGCGCCGCGATTTCCTCTACTACGCAACGGCAGGGGCCGCTGTCGTGGCGACGGGCGCAGCCGTATGGCCGTTGGTCAACCAGATGAACCCGTCCGCTGACGTGCAGGCGCTCAGCTCGATCCGCGTCGATGTCTCGGGCGTGCAGCCCGGCACGCAGGTAACGGTCAAATGGCTGGGCAAGCCGGTGTTCATCCGTCGCCGCACCATCGAGGAAATCGAAGCCGCCCGCGAAGTGGACGTGTCGAGCCTTCCCGATCCGGTCGCGCGCAACGCCAACCTTGACGGCACCGCGCCCGCAACCGACCCGAACCGGGCCCTGACTCCCGCCGGCGCCGAAGGCGACGCGGCCGAGGAATGGCTCGTGATGGTCGGCGTCTGCACCCATCTGGGCTGCGTGCCGCTGGGCAATGCCGGTGATTTCGGTGGCTGGTTCTGCCCCTGCCACGGCTCGCATTACGACACAGCCGGTCGCATCCGCCGCGGCCCGGCCCCCGAGAACCTGCTGGTTCCCGTCGCCGCCTTCGACGGCGAATCCACCATCGTCCTGGGCTAAGGGAGGCACGCTACCATGTCCGGAATTCCCCACGATCATTACGAACCCAGGACCAGCGGCGAGAAATGGCTGAACCGGCGACTGCCGGTCATTGGCCTGCTCTACGATACGCTGATGATTCCCACGCCGAAGAACCTGAACTGGCTGTGGATCTGGGGCATCATCCTCACCTTCTGCCTGGCGCTTCAGATCGTCACCGGCATCGTTCTGGTGATGCACTACACGCCGCATGTCGATCTGGCCTTTGCCAGCGTCGAGCACATCATGCGCAACGTGAATGGCGGCCATATGCTGCGCTACCTGCATGCGAACGGCGCGTCGCTGTTCTTCATCGCGGTCTATATCCACATCTTCCGCGGCCTCTTCTACGGCTCCTACAAGGCCCCGCGTGAGGTCACATGGATCGTGGGCATGCTGATCTACCTGTGCATGATGGGCACCGCCTTCATGGGCTACGTTCTGCCTTGGGGTCAGATGTCCTTCTGGGGTGCGACCGTGATCACGGGCCTATTTGGCGCCATTCCGTTCATCGGTGAGGCGATCCAGACATGGCTGCTGGGCGGACCGGCGGTGGATAACGCCACGCTGAACCGCTTCTTCTCCCTGCACTACCTGCTGCCCTTCGTTATCGCGGGCCTCGTGATCGTCCATATCTGGGCGTTCCACACCACCGGCAACAACAACCCCACCGGGGTCGAAGTGCGCCGTGGCTCGAAAGAAGAAGCGCAGAAAGACACCCTGCCGTTCTGGCCCTACTTCGTGATGAAAGACCTGTTCGCGCTCGCCGTGGTGCTGTTGGTGTTCTTCGCGGTCGTCGGCTTCATGCCGAACTACCTCGGCCACCCCGACAACTATATCGAGGCGAACCCGCTTTCGACGCCGTCGCACATCGTGCCCGAATGGTATTTCCTGCCGTTCTACGCGATCCTGCGGGCCTTCACCTCCGAAGTGTGGGTCGTGCAGTTCGCGGGCTGGATCACCGGCGGTCTCGTCGATGCGAAATTCTTCGGCGTGCTGGCTATGTTCGGTGCCATCGCGGTGATGGCGCTGGCGCCGTGGCTCGACACCTCTTCGGTGCGGTCCGGCCGCTATCGCCCGATGTTCAAGTGGTGGTTCCTGCTGTTATGCATCGACTTCATCGCCCTGATGTGGCTGGGCGCCATGCCCGCGGAAGAGCCGTATGCGACCTTCTCGCTGATCGGTGCGGCCTACTGGTTCGCCTACTTCCTCGTCATTCTGCCCCTGCTGGGCGTGATCGAGAAACCGCAGGCCCGGCCCGCGACCATCGAGGATGACTTCGTGGCCCATTACGGCAAGAGCGGCGCGTCGGACGGCTCCACCGTTTCGACCCCGGCCGAGTAATCAGAAAGGACGATCAGACATGATCATCAGAAAACTCGCCCTTGCCGCGCTCGGGGCCCTGACCATCAGCGCCGGCGCCACATGGGCGGCGGAGAGCAGCGAAGGCCATATCGAGGATCACGCGTTTTCCTTCGAAGGTCCGTTCGGCTCCTACGATCAGTTCCAGCTTCAGCGCGGGCTGCAGGTCTACACCGAGGTCTGCTCCGCCTGTCACGGGCTGAAGTTCGTGCCGATCCGCAGCATCGGGGACGAGGGCGGCATTGGCCTGCCCGAGGATCAGGTGCGCGCCTATGCCGATCAGTGGGAGGTCTTCGACCCCGAGCTGGACGACTACCGCAATGCCAAGCCGTCGGATCATTTTCCGCCGTCGAGCCTTGAGAACGCACCCGACCTGAGCCTGATGGCAAAGGCGCGTGCGGGCTTCCACGGCCCCTATGGCACCGGCATCAACCAGTTCGTCAAAGGCATCGGCGGCCCGGAATACATCCGTGCGCTGCTCTCCGGCTACACCGGCGAAGAGAAGGTCGAAGCTGGCACCACCTATTACGAGAACACCGCCTTCCCCGGCGGTTGGATCGCAATGGCACCGCCGCTGTCCGATGGCATCGTGACCTATCAGGACGGCCACGAAGATGATGTCGAGGCCATCGCAACCGACGTCGCCGCGTTCCTGATGTGGACGGCAGAGCCCAAAATGATGGCGCGGAAACAGACCGGCTTTGCGGCTGTGCTGTTCCTCGGCTTGCTTGCGGTGCTGCTCTACCTCACGAACAAGCGCATCTGGGCACCGATCAAGCGCAAGGTGAAACCCGCCCACGGCGCGTGATCCAGCCAGATTTTCTGAATTAAGGGCGCGGGCTTCGGTCCGCGCCCTTTTTCGTGGGCGTCACTCCGCGCCCAGATAGGCGCGCAGCACCTCCGGCGGATCATCCAGCAGCGCGTCGGTCGCGCGGGGCGGATGTGCGACGCCTTCGGCCACCAGAATCGTCTGCGGTGCGATCCGCCGCGCGTCGCGCGGATCATGGGTAACCATCAGCAGGGTCAGCGCGTCCTCCCGCGCGATTTCCGCGACAAGGTCCAGCATCTCATGGCGCAGCGCGGGCCCAAGCGCCGCAAAAGGCTCGTCCAGCAGCAACACGGGCCGATTGCGCAGCAGCACCCGAGCCAGCGCAACGCGGCTTTGTTGCCCCCCTGACAGTGCGGCCGGACGCCGTGCGCCGGTCTCCGCCAGCCCAACCCGATCCAGCGCCGCTGCAACCCGCGCCTTCTCCGCCCGCGACAGCCGCAGATCGGGCCGCAGCCCCATGCCGATATTCTGCGCCACGCTAAGATGCGGAAACAGGTTGCCCTCCTGAAACACCATGCTCAGCGGCCGGTTGCCGGGGCTCAGGCTGTCAATCCGGGCTCCGTTCCAACGAATTTCTCCGTGGCTCAGCGGTGCGAACCCGGCGATCCCGGCAAGCAGGGTGCTTTTGCCTGCACCGGACGGACCGATCACCGCCACCTGCGCGCCCTGAGCCACCTGCATCCGCGCATCGACGGTGAAGCCGCCGTTGACGATCACCGCGCCATCAAGGTCCAGCATCTGCGCGGCCTCCCCGATCAAAAATCCAAAACAGCCCAAAGCTCGCCAGCAGCAGCAGCAGTGCCGCCGCCGCGCTGTCATCGCTGCGATAGGCCGCCATCAGGCGATACATCTGCAACGGCAAGGTGGCGTTGTCAGGGTCGGCGAACAGCGCAATGACTCCCAGATCCCCCATCGACAGCGCCGCTGCCAGCCCAGCGGCAAACCCGATCGGACGGCGCAGACGCGGCCACGTCAACAGCCGCAGCCGCGCCATTCCCCGCAGTCCGAGGCTTTCGGCCAGGCGCCCGTAATCGGCCTCCAGATCCCGCGCGGCGGGGGCCAGCGCCCGTAGGCCAAACGGCAAGCTCAGCGCCGCGTTGACCAGCGCCGTGATCGGCAGCGCCAGATCGGCAGGGCGCGCGAAAGGAAAAATCAGGATGAACAGCCCGGTGCCGATCACCAGTGGTGATGCCGCGATGGTCAATGTGCCTACGGCCTCCACTGCGCGCCCATGCCGCCATCGCGCGGCGGCGAGCGCCAAAGGCAGCGCCAGCGCAAGGCACAGCACCGTCGACAGCAGCGCAACCCAAAGCGACCGCCCCAGCGCTGCCCAGACCTGCGCAGGCAGGCTGAACAGCCGCGGTGCCCCCTCCACCGCGATGACCGCCATCGGCAGCAGTAAAAACGCGGCCGCCAGTGTGATCGCCACCCCGTCCTGGAACTTAAGCGTCCAGTGATCCGCATCGCGGCGCGGCACGACCCGATCAAGGCCGCCGCCAAACATCACAGGGCGCACCAGCCCAAAGGCCAGCACAGCCGCAGCGGCGGTCAGCGCAAATTGCACCAGCCCCAGCAACGCCGCCTTGCCCAGATCGAAATCGAATCGAAATGCCTGATAGATGGCCAGTTCCACCGTGGTGGCACGCGGCCCGCCGCCCAAGGCCAGCACCACCGCAAAGCTGGTCAAACACACCGCAAAGATCACGACCGCCGCGCCGGGCACCACCGCGCGCAACATCGGCCATTCCAGCAGGCGCGCGATATCACGCGGACCACACCCCAGCGATTCCGCCAGCCGGAACCTTTCCGCCGGGATCGATAGCCACCCCTGCAGGATCAGGCGGGTGGCCAAGGGCAGGTTCAGGAACACATGCGCAAGGATCACGCCCTGAGGCCCATAGATGGCGATCTCGGGTAGGCCGAGCGCGGCGAGGGCTGAGTTGACCGCGCCATTGCGCCCAAAGATCGCGATCAGCCCCATCGCGGCGACGATAACCGGCAATAGAAACGGCGCCCCGAGCGCGGTGATCAGCATCCCGCGCCCCCAGAACCTGCGCCGCGCCAGACCGCGCGCGACGGGGATGGCCAGCACGACGCTAATCGCCGCCGACAGCGCCGCCTGCCAGAGGGTAAAGCGGATCGCGGCCCAGTCGGAGGCACGCAATGCCACGGGCGCTTCGGCGCGCAGGGCGACCGCTGCCAGTGTGCCCAGCGTCAGCACCACGATGACGGCCACCGCCAGCAGCGCCAGCGCGGTCAGCCCATGCGCGGGGCGTCGGGCAGGGGCACGATTGGCGTGGGTGGGGCTTGTGCTCAACGGCTAAGCGCGGTCAGCCATTCGTCGAGCGCGTCGTCCCGCGCGGCCTCGGCCTCATCCGCCGACAGCAGCAGCGCGCGCTCAGGCTGCACCAGCGTTTCGGCACCAGCGGGCAAGCCGCTTTCGGGCGTGACAGCGGGATACATCCAGTTGGTTTCGAAAATCACGCTCTGGAACGCCTCCGTCAGCATGAATTGCAGAAACTGATCCGCCAGCTCCGGCTGATCGGTCGAGGCGATCTTTCCGGCGACTTCGACCTGCACGTAATGGCCTTCGTCAAAGGCCGCTGCGGATTTGGTTTCATCCTGCTCGACCAACAGGTGATAGGCCGGGGAAGTGGTGTAGCTGAGCACCATGTCAGCCTCGCCTTCGGTGAACATGCCGTAGGCTTCGGACCAGCCCTTGGTCACCGTCAGGACATGCGGGGCAAGCGCCTCCCAGATGTCCGGCGCGCGCTCGCCATAGGCCGCTTTCACCCACATCAACAGCCCCAAGCCGGGGGTCGAGGAGCGCGGATCCTGAATGACGATCTTCAGATCCTCAGGTGCGGCGGCAAGCTCTTCGAAGCTGGTAGGCACATCGCTGAGCTCGGTGTTGTCATAGATGAACGCGAAATACCCCCAGTCAAAGGGCACGAACATCGGATCATCCCATGCCACCGGCAGATCCAGCGCCAGATCGCCCATCCCATGCGGCGCAAACAGGCCGGTTGCCGCGGCATTGGCGGTCAGGTTGGTGTCGAGCCCCAGCACGATGTCGGCCTCGGTCCGGGGGCCCTCCATCTTCAGCCGGGCCAACAGCGCCGCGCCATCGCCAGCACCGATCAGTTCCAGATCACAGGCGCATTCCGCCTCGAACGCGGCCTCGACAAGCGGACCCGGCCCCCAGTCGGAAACGAAGCTGTCATAGGTGTATAGCGTAAGGACCGGACGATCGGCCTCCTGCGCACTGGCGGCGCCAGTATGCAGGGCAAAGGCGAGACCAGTCGCACAGGCCACCGCAGCACCACGCGCGAACAGGGGGGGCACAGCGGCAAAACGGGTCGGGGTCAGCGGGCGCATCGTATCTCCTCCACAAAAACGGACGGAGCGGGCCGACCCGTGTCGGCTGCCTTCCCTCCGCCGGTATCATCCGGTTCAGGTTCGACGGGTTTACGCCGCATTGGCGCATCTCAGTCCCGATGGGACACCCCGAGGTGTGGCAGACCATAGACGGTTGGCTTGCTTTGACAAGGCACCGTGCAGTTCTAGCTTGCCCGCGAATCAGACCTGCGCATAGGAGTGATCACCTCCCACCGTGACGTTCCGAAAGTTTGCCCCATGTCCGCCCCCATCCGATTCTCCGTCCGCCCCGTTCCTGCCGTTCTGGCGCTGATGCTCTCTATCGCGCCGCTGGCCCCTGCCGCACAGGCGCAGGACACGTCGCAAGTGGGTATTTCCTACGGCACCATCGACCTGCCGAACGAACGCCAGAACAGCATCAGCCTCGACGCGCTGACGACCCACGGTTACGGGCGCTTCGGTCTGCGTTTTGACGGCAGCGCCGATTTTCGGGACGGCGATGGTGACGGCGTCGGCTATGGTGCGGGCGCGTTCGGCTTTGGCGAGATCACGCCGGATCTGATCGCCGGACCCTATGCACAGCTGTCGCGCCAGCCCGGCGGGGGAACTCTGTGGTCGCTGGGCGTCGCGATGGAATACGCCCCGATGATCGGTTTTGGCGCAGCGGGCTTTTTCGGCGAAAGCCGGGGCAACGCGATCTCCGATGACGACGGGCACATCACCAATCGCGGTGTCGATCTGACCTACACACTATCCACCGGGGCTGCCGCGCTGTTTTACGCGCATAAGGACACCGTCAACACGAACTCCGGCGATGCGGATTTCTACGATTATGGCATCGGGCTCGACGTGCCGTTCGGCCATTCGGACGATCCGATCCTGTCGATGCGCTACGGCACCCTGCGCGAAGACACCACCGATACCGACAGCCGCCGCATCGAACTGGGCCTGACCATTCCGCTCGGCGGGGGTCAGCAAGGCCGGATGCTGGACAGCGACCGGGGCGTGCTTCAATCCACCGGGCTGAATTTCTGATCGGGTTGGCAAGCCGCGGCCCGAACGGTAAGCGGGAGCGACCCTGATCGAAAGGCACCGCTCATGAGCATCAACACCTTCGGCCACCTGTTCCGCGTCACCACATGGGGCGAAAGCCACGGCCCGGCCCTTGGGGCGACGGTCGATGGCTGCCCTCCCGGCGTGCCGATTTCAGCCGAGGCCCTGCAAGGCTGGCTGAACAAGCGCAAGCCCGGTCAGAACAAATACACCACGCAGCGGCGCGAGGCTGACGAGGTGGAAATCCTTTCGGGTGTGTTCGAAGGGCTCAGCACCGGCACCCCGATTCAACTAATGATCCGCAACACCGATCAGCGGTCAAAGGATTACGGCGAGATCGCCGAGAAATTTCGACCCGGCCATGCGGACATCACCTATTACCAGAAATACGGCATTCGCGATTATCGCGGCGGTGGCCGGTCGTCTGCACGGGAAACTGCGGCGCGGGTCGCGGCGGGCGGTGTGGCGCGCGCGGCACTAGCGGCCTTGGTGCCTGATCTGACGATTACTGGCTACATGGTTCAGATGGGCGAGAAGCACATCGACCGCAGCCGGTTCGATCTGGCCCAGATCGCGCAGAATCCGTTCTGGGTGCCCGATGCCGTCGCCGCGGAGGACTGGGCGATCTATCTGGACGATCTGCGCAAATCCGGCAGTTCCGTTGGCGCCGCGATCGAGGTTGTGGCCTCCGGCACCCCTGCCGGGCTGGGCGCGCCGATCTATGCAAAGCTCGACACGGATCTGGCCGCGGCGATGATGTCCATCAACGCGGTGAAAGGCGTGGAAATCGGCGAAGGCATGAACGTCGCGACCTTGACCGGCGAAGCTAACGCGGACGAAATCACGATGGGCCCGGATGGTCCGGTCTATAACTCAAACCATGCGGGCGGCATTCTTGGCGGGATTTCCACGGGGCAGGATGTCGTCGTCCGCTTCGCGGTGAAACCGACTTCCTCCATCCTGACGCCACGCCGCACCATCACCCGCGCCGGCGAAGAAACCGAGATCGTGACCAAGGGACGGCACGACCCCTGCGTCGGTATTCGCGCGGTGCCGGTGGCCGAGGCGATGATGGCCTGCGTGATTTTGGACCATCTGCTGCTGCATCGCGGACAGGTGGGCGAGGCCCCGCGCGTTCAGTTTCGCTGATCCCACCCCGCAGGCGGGGATAGCAAAGGGCCGGATCGCAGGATCCGGCCCTTTTCATGTCCTGTCTCTGATACGCGATCAAATCCAGTAGAACGGCACCCCGTAATGGGCGAGCGTCTGCTCTTCCCAGCGGCGGTCGTGATACCAATCGTCATTGCGCGGCGGCGCGCTTTTCAATTGATCTTCGGTGATGTCGGTCACGAAACCTGCCTTACCGGTATCATAGCTTAGCGCGGCCCACGGGATCGGGTGATATTCCTCACCCAGCCCCAGAAATCCGCCGAAACTCATGATCGCATAGACGATCTTACCGGATTTCTTGTCGATGATGAGATGGTCGATATCGCCGACATGGGTGCCGTCGCGCCCGTAGACACGGGTGCCGTTCACTTCGGTCGAGGCGATCAGATTATGATTGCGGTCGTGATCAAGCATGGGTCAGTCCTCCTGCTTTCCATTGCAGGTAAAACGTGCCGCAACGGCACGCAGTTCCCCCGTGCTCGCTGCGCCGTGATCGCATCAGCGACGTTTGGCGCATGCGAGCATCCCGCCGGCCTGAAATGAAAAGGGCCGCCCGAAGGCAGCCCCGTCATAACCGGATCTCCACGCCCGAAGGCGCAGCGGATCTTAGCCGTTCACGCTGTCTTTCAGCGCCTTGGCGATGGTCATCTTGACGACCTTGTCCGCCTCTTTCTTGATCTGCTCGCCGGTTGCCGGGTTGCGGACCATCCGCTCGGGGCGCTCACGGCAATAGATTTTGCCGATGCCGGGCAGGGTCACGGCGCCGCCGGCCGAAACTTCTTTGGTGATGATGCCGGTGATCGCGTCAAGCGCGCCAGCGGCGGTTTTCTTGTCGGTGTCCATCTCTTCGGCAAGGGCAGCCACGAGCTGGGTCTTGGTCATCGGTTTCGCCATGTATCGTCTCCTCGTAACGGCCCATCATTGGGGCTCATTGGGATCTATGCTACGCCATGTTGCGGCGTCCCACAACTTTTAGGGGGCGAAAGGTCAAGAATTCAAGGCTGTTTGTGTGGTCCCGCCCCGAGATTGGCCCGCCGACGCGCCAATGGGCGATAGATTGCCCGCAAAAACGGGCCTGTCTGCAGGATCTGAGGCGCAAACCCCAATGAATCCGGCACATGCCACACGCCCCGCAGCACCGAAGTTAGGGCATCGGCGCGGACCATGCACCGCAAATTCGATCTACCTGCCGCAGCGTCGCCTCCAACGTGCCCTGCTCTTATCCGAATGGTAAGAGGTCGCTCCTAGGGTCTGCGCAGCTGCTGGAGAGCCTGATGCGCCGATCTCTTGACCTGACCCTTGCCTTGCTTTTGATCCCTGTGGTCGTCCCGCTTGCAGCGCTGGTCGCGCTGGCGCTGCTGGCGACACAAGGACGGCCGCTGCTATTCGTGTCGGAACGTATGCGCAGTGTCGATGAGGGCTTTTCGCTGATCAAGTTCCGCACGATGGAGCCCAGCGCCACCCTGCCCGGTCCCTGCGGGGGCGGCACCCTTCGCCGGGTGACGCCGCTGGGGCTTTGGCTGCGCCGCAGCCGTCTCGATGAGCTGCCTCAGTTGTGGAATATCCTGCGCGGAGACATGTGTTTCATCGGTCCGCGTCCGCCCCTGCGGCAGCATGTGACCCTGTTTCAAGATGACTATCGCAGCCTGCTCGCCGATGGTCCGGGGCTGACCGGGCTCGCCACGCTGACATGCTATCGCTGGGAGGAGCGTCTTCTGGCCCGCAGTTCCTCCGCCCTCGAAACGGAACAGATTTATCTGCGTCAATGTCTGCCCCGCAAACTTCGCATTGACCGGCTTCACCAGGCCCGTCGCAGTCTGCGCTGGGATCTGTGGTTGATGATCTGCACGGTGCTGCGCCACCTTCCGCCCTGTGGGCGGGCGCGGCGTCAGGCGACGATCAGAATGGCGTCTTCCAGACCGGTCAGGTCGCTCAAACCTAGAAGCGTTACGGCATTGCCACCGCCGAAATCCAGCACGGTCGATCCATCCACGATGGTCGCATGGGCGGCAATCACCGCCGCGCCCAGCGTTGCACTACCGACCAGATCCGCCGACAGAAACAGACGGTCTTCGCCCAGCACAAAATCCTCGATCTGGTCGCGGCCCATGTCCTCGTAGAAAATGAAGATATCCCAGCCCCCGCCTCCCAGCAGGTAATCCGCTCCGGCCTCGCCGCTCAATCGGTCATTGCCGTTGCCACCATTCAGGATGTCCGCGTCGTCGCCGCCAAACAGCCGATCGTGACCCGCATTGCCGATCAGACGGTCACGGCCCGCACCACCCGACAAGGTGCTGCTACCGCCGCCGTCGTAAATCACATCCGCGCCCGCACCGCCGATCAAGCTATTCGCGCCCTCGGTGCCGATCAGGGTATCGTCGCCGTCATCGCCCACCAGCCGATCATCGCCACCGCCGCCGATCAACCGATCATTGCCACGCCCCCCGTTCAGAATGTCCCCGCCGCCACCGCCCGACAGGATGTCATGTCCGTGGCTGCCGATCAGGGTATCGGCCCCGCCCCGCCCCATGAGGAAATCATTCCCCTGTCCGCCGATCAGCAGGTTATCCGCCCCGTCGCCCCGCAGATCATCGGCAAAGGCCGTGCCTCTCAGACCTTCGATACTGCGATAGGTGTCGCCCTCCGCCGCGCCGCTGTTTGAGCCCGGCAAAAGAAGATCCGCCTGCACGGCGTCACTGTCGGTGTAATCCGCGATATCCATGCCTTCGCCACCATCCAACAGGTCCGCACCGGCGCCGCCGCGCAGGCTGTCATCGCCTGCCCCTCCCCAGAGCCTGTCTTGCCCGGCGCCGCCGCGAAACTCGTTCGCGCCTCCATCGCCGGTCATGGTGTCGGCATGATCCGTGCCGGTAATGACCTCCACGGAGATAAGCTGATCCCCGGCGCCCGATCCTCCATTCGCGGTCTGCAGGTTGAGGTTCAGGGCCAGCCCGACCTCCGCTCCGGCATAGCTCAGATGATCCTTGCCCGTTCCGCCATCGATCAGATCCGCGCCGTGGCTCCACGCGATCAGGTCATCGCCCGCGCCCGCTGAAATCGCGTCGGGCTTGCTGCTGCCCGTCAGGCTGTCATTGCCCGCGCTGCCCGTCACAATCGTGGGCGTCACCGTATCGAGCGCGCTGCGATCGGCATTGAAAACAAGCGCATGCGCCACATCCTGCGCCGTCATCGGCGTCCGATCCACATGGATCAGGCGGATTTTTTCGTCACCGATCACCAGCCGCAGACCGTTAGCGTTGGTTTCGTATTCGATCTGGCTGGGATGATAGAGCTGTGAAAACCGCGACAGGTCGATCCGGTCCACCGCAGGATCGAAATCCCGCACCGTGTCGAATTCACCATCATCGCGAAACACGAAAATATCGGCGCCCGCCCCCCCGGTCAGGTCATCACGGCCGCTGCCATCCACGATGATGTCATCCCCGCCCCCGGCGAGAACCGTATCGCCCCCGTCCCGCGCGATAAGCACGTCATTGCTCGCACCGCCATCGCGGGAGGCATCCACGCCGGTCCGCGTCACGCCGATATCCGTCAGGTCGAGCGCGATTTGCGTCACGCCAAGCTCCCCTTCCCCCAAAACGAGAAGCTGAACCCCGACAGGTGTTTCGGCCAAGGCGATCTGGCTCACCCCGCGCAACGCCATATCAGCATCGTCGACCAAAACGGCGGCGACATGAAACCCACCATCGGGCAACAACCGGACCAAGGTGACCCCGCCATCCGCGCCCGCCACCGCACCGAAGGCCTGCCCGTCTACGACGATCCAGTCCATTGCCGTCGCGCCGCCAAACCGGGTCGCCAGATCATCCACGATGTGATCGACCGGCGTCAGCACGCCATCCGCCTCGATCCGCAGCGACGTGAGCGATCCGGTGCCTTGGGCGGCCACGATCAGGTAGCTGCTGCCAGCGACCTCCACCACATCCAGATCGGTCGGGCGCGCAATCGGCAACCACCCTCCCGCGCCCAATGCATCGACGGGGTTCAGCGTGCCCTCTGCGGTCAGGCGCATCGCCGCGACGCCATGTTCGGTGGCGGAGGCCGCGAACACATACTGCGCCCCGCCGATTTCTACATGAGTCAGGGCGGAGATGGCGGTGAGATGCGTCGTCGGGCTATCGGCGACCGTGCCGACATGTTCGTATGCGCCCTCGACCTCTCGTAGCACGCTTAGCCCGGAGCCATTTTGCAGGCTCGCAATCACCAGACGCTCCGCCCCGGCATCAACCGCCAGAATAGTGACCGCATCGGCGCCATAGCCGCTTCGCGCGTCATAAAGGGTCTGGCTGACACCCGAAGCGAGATCTGCGAGGGAGGCATGATCCAGCCGCATTTCGCGGGCGCCGACCTGAACCGACGTAAGCCCCTGCCCGCCCGCGCTATAGTCCCGCGCAAAGCTGTCGGGGCCAAGCGGCGTGCCGGTCAAGTCCGCTGTGAACCGCTGCTGCGACGTTGGATCGAACAGCGTCAGGGCCCCATCAGCATCAACGTGGATACGGGCCTGAGGCCCAAACCCTTGCAACGCTTCCTGCCAGATCGTCGTCACATGCCGCATGGACCACCCCACCTTTCTGTTCCGCTCAGTGTCGGAACAGCCGGGGCCGGGGCCGGGGCAGGATTACGGCGGACGGGGGACGAACGGTGCCGTTTTGCCTAAAACCGAGCTTTTCGGGTCAGGCCGCATGATAGGCCCCCCGGGCAAGATCGGCCCAGATTTCCCATGTCAGCGCATCGCGGGTGACCCAATCGCCGCTTTCCGCGGCAGTCACTGAAAAAGCCGTGTCGCCGGAGTGAGACAGCGCCTCCACCGCCCGGTTCGAGGCATTGAATTTCCGAACGAGGCTCGCGATCTCTTCTTGGGTGAATATGCAGCGCCGCTGCTTTGGGTATCGCTGGCTCAACCGGCGCCCGACCCAGGCAACCATCCCCGCGCTTGGCGGATCTGGGTGGGTCAACCGCATGGCCAGCAACGTCGCAAGCGGATCGGGCGAAATATTCGCCGCCTCCGCAGGTAATGGGGCCAAATCATCGAGCGGAAGCTCCAACCCCGTCAGCTGACAGAAGCCCCCCAGCAGCCCACCGGGACCGGTGCGCAACTGATGATAATCCGCTAACCGAATATCCCTATGCGCGAACCCGCATCGCAGGTGCTGATAGACCGCGTGGTGATCCAGCGGAATGCCCGATGCCAGCCCGGTCTCCAGCGAGTGCGCTACGAACCGATCCACCGGCGGCGCGCCTCCGGTCTTAGCCCGCTGCAGCCAGATCGATTGCGCAAGCTCGACCTGATTACGAGCAACATACGCCACGGTCACATCGTCGAAACGACGACACCGCGCGGCAAGATCGACCATATCGACCGCCCGCGGGGCCATGCGCGAAAACGGCTCCGCGCTCAAGATAACGGTCGCGTCCCGGTCAGCCAGATCGGCTATGATCCGTTGCCACAAGCCTTCCGGCCCGCCGGGGCCATACCAATGCGGCGCGATTTCGGGGTTAGCGATCCACGGCGTGGTTAGAATGTGGTGGGCGGGGTTGGGGCCCAGATCAGGATAGATCACGCCATGCGCCCCCAGCAGATCGCGGTTTAGATGCAATATCCGCTGCAGATAACTGGTGCCCGTTTTATGTGCGCCCACATGCAGGATCAGCCGCGCCATAGGTTTGCTCCTTCAGGGGCGGATCGGAACAGGTCGGCGGCGATGGCTGGCCAGATCGTGTCCGGCATCTGTCCACGAAACAGCAGTTCCGCCGGGCGCATTGGCTGAATGGCAAAGCCCGGCTGAACCGCCTGCACCATTGCGCTGAGTTGGGCATTAGGTGCTTCGAACCGCCGCGCGATCCGGCGCAACTCAGACCGGGTAAACAGCGTGGTGCGCCGCTTGGCAGGCAGACCTTCTTCCAGATGTGCTTGAACCAACGTCACAAGATCCCTTCGCGCGGGATTGGGCGCTGAAACGCGGTTTGCGACCAGATTTGCCAACGGCATTGGCGAGACGTTGGATCGACCTTGCGCAAAGGGTTGAAGCTGATCGGCCCGCAGCGGCACGCCTAGGATATCGAGAAATGTGCCCACGATCCCGCCGGGGTGACGCACCGCATCCTCGTAACAGATGAGCCTGATTTCGGACGCCGCGAAGCCGGTGCGAAACTGCCGATACAGCGCAGTGTAGTCGAGAGCGAGCCCATCGACGACGCCCCGTTCCAGCGCGGTGTCCACAAAGGTCGTCAGCGGGCCGGGGTGCCGCTCAACCGAAATCTGCTGATAGACCGATTGCAGGAAGCTTCCCTGACTGCGCAACCCGCAGATCAACTCGACCCGGTCGAAGGCAGAGATCAGCCCACGCAATTCAGCCATGTCGACGCGCGCGGGGAACAGCCGAGACAGTTCTTCGGATGAAACAAACAGCGTGCCCGCTCGCGCTGCATGGGCGCGGGCCAGCGTTTGCCAGGCGCGTCGCGGATGTCGGATCCCATAGGGTGGCGGCAGGTTGATCCACGCGCTGGCCAGCCCGTGCTGGCCGCGACAGGCACCAATGCGGGGCACCGTCACCCCATGCTGCCGCAGCAGCCGTCGATTATGATAGAACGTGTCCTGAATATGGGTGGTCGCGGTTTTATGCATACCGACATGAATGACGATCCGCGAGGTCATGACCGTGGCCCTCCACCCTGCCGGAACGCCGCGAGCGCCCGAATGTTGGCATCCCCATAACGCTCCGTCGGCTCCAACATCGCGCGTTCGGCCCATTCATTCCACGCATTCACAAATAGCTCCTGCCGGTAGGAGCCTTCGATCCGATGCTGCGCGATCCGGTCAAGCCAGCGTGAGAAGCTGGCGGGCGTGGCCCCATGGGCGATATGCGCGCCAGAGCCGCGGCGCGCAGTGTTGTCCCAGCTTGGCATTACCCCGGCAATCGTCTGAGCGGGCAGCGTGGCAGTATAGGCGGGGTCCGTAGCCGTCTCGGCAAGTCGGCTGTAGTCGTAAATCAATCCTTTGAACCCCGGCGCGAGAGGGATGTGCGGATCTGGGGCCGCCGGGCCACCGACCAGATAATCGCACTCCCCCACCAGCCCGTGGGGCGGCATTTCTATCCAAAAATCAAAAAGATCTTCGGTGACCGCCTCGTCGCGCCCGAGGTGAAAACGGACCGCGCCCAGTTCGACCTCCCCGACGCCGAGCGCCCGCCAAGTGGCGCGCATGTTCGCGACCGCGCGGGCCGGGTCGGGCATGTCATCCGGGCGGTAGATGACAAAGCGCGGACGCTGGCCATCCGGCCGCTGATAGCGGCGGTCTTGCATATAGGGCGCGACGTTCCGGGCAAGCGCCTCGGCAAACCCGGCGCCATAGCTTTGATCCAGCAGAACCTCACCGCTGAGCCCGTCCCAATTGCGGCGCCAGCTTTCGTTGGCCCAACAAAGGTAAAACGGAAAATCGACCTCGCTGGCGCAAAGCTGATCAATCGGGGTCTCTAGGATCCGGCGGCCATCGAACCAGTAATGATAGACGCAGAACGCATCGATCCCGGCCTGACGGCGCAGGGCATCCTGCTCGGCCATCACCTCGGTCAAACGCAGATCGTAGTGGCCAAGTTCACCGGGAAGAACAGGCTGATTATGCCCGGCAAAGGCAGGCTCGGCCCGTGCGACATTGGTCCATTCGGTAAAGCCTTTGCCCCACCATGCATCGTTCTCCGGCACCGGATGAAACTGCGGCAGATAGAACGCCGAAACATAGCGCGGCCTGTGGCGCGGCGCGGGTGTGCGACGCCGATCTAGGTCGGTCGCCTGAACGCAACGCTGGCCCGCCGTCTGGGCCAGATATCCCAATGCCCGCTCCATCGCATGGGCCGACGTGCCATCGACCTGCGCCTGTTCAGGCTCGAAATCATGCACGCGCAGACGCATACCGCGGATCATGTCGATCATCAGGGGCTTTAACCAATAGATGGAGCCTGCGGGAAAGGTTAGATCCTGTTCCGCCATCGGAAGCTCGACCCTCCGCAGAAGGTCACGCGCGCGGGCGGCATTGCTGCCCCACCAATCCGCGCCGGAAAACACCTGTCCATCGGCGACCCAGAACGCGGCCTCGGGATCGTCGAGAAAGCGTTGCAGACGCGGGGCGGTCTGGGTCGACAGGATGCCTTCCACCAAATGCCGCCGCCATGCGTCGCCGTCATCGCGATGCGGGGACTTTTTAGAATGGATTTTGCACACCGCCTCATACCCTGCGAGCGCGCCGGAATTCACCAAATGCACAAAGGGAAAGATATCGCGCCCGTGATTTGGCACCTGATGAATCACCGCCTGCGGGAAGTCGCGGCGCACCCTGTCCGGCAGGTCGGTCCGAGCCTCTACGAAGCGGACATAGGTGACATAAATATCTGCCTCCACCCCCGACATCTTGATCGCATCGGCAAACTCGTCCCACATATCGTGGTAATAGAGATGCACGACGATCGCGAAACGGCGCTTCTGCGCGAGGGGCCGCAGCACGGGCAGTGGCACCTGTTCGGTCTGATGCCGCGGCGGCAGATCCTTGGTCACCCGCTGTTCGTGCCGACCGTAGCGGATGTAATGCTGAAACGGATGCCGCACCTTGGCCGTCAAGTCGGGATTGTGGCGCAGATAGGCGCGAGGACAGAAATCAGGGTTTGGTCGCAGGCCCAGCGCTTCCCCCTTTAGAACGAAATGACGCTCCGGAAACAGACGGCTGAGCGGGTGCATCCGTGGATTGGTGCCTCGGTAGAAATGCCGGTCAAACAGGTCTGATCGGGCAATTTCCCGCGCGTAGGCGCCCACCCGCCCCCATGGGAGCATCAACTGCGTTGCCAAAGCTGCGCGGTGCCGGAGGCCGGTAAGCCGATGACGCCACCCCGGCTTGGCGGAGTCGGTCCGGGCGGCGGAAAAGCTCGTGATCATTTGAAAACAATGTCCTTGTGATGCAGGGCGAGCAGGAAAAGCCCAACGACCAGCAGACCCACGATCCAGCCCGTCACGTAAAGTGGGCTGGCGTGAACGGCATCGTAGCTTGCGAAAAACCCGGATCGGGCGAGGCTGGTGACGTGCGAGAGCGGATTCAGCATCAGCCACGCGCGATACTGCGGCGACAGGTCTTCGGGCAGGAACAAAACGGCGGAGACCAGAAACATGGGCCGGTTAACAATGGCCCAGACCCGTTCCCAGACGGGAAAACAGGTGATGAGGAAACAGTTTACGCAACCAACGCCTAGAGCGAGCCCGGATGCGAGGATCAGGGCCAGCCCGACCTGCGCGACATCAATGCGCGGCGCGAGGTCGAACACGGCGACAATGCCTGTGACGACCAGAACGAGCACCAACACCTGCGTCATCGTGTTCAAAAGGAATCGCGCCAGCACCGCGTCCAGGTAGGACACGCGCGGATATTCAAGCAGCGGGCGCGAGAACCGCAGCGCCGCAGCGACCTGCGCGGACACGATCATATACAGGCTGAACAGCAAGAACCCTGATGCGTAGAAGAACGGAAAATTTCCTCCTAGCCCAGGCGCCCGAAGGATCAGGGAAAAGGCGATGCTCATCAATGCGATAGCCGCCACAGGCTCCAACACCGCCCACAGGTAGCCTCCCGGCGACCGACCGTAGGTCGACGACATTTCCCGCAGCATCAGCGCCGGAATGGTGCGCAGCGCCGCATGGGGCTGCGCGGATAGCGCGGCGGGGCGGACACTGGGTGGGAGGGTGGTGACGGTCATGCAGGCTCCGGTAACGGGGCGGTAATCGGTTCCGGCCTAGACTGCCTCCAGATTGGTTGTGATCCGGTTAACCGGCGGAGGCGTGAACGTGGCAGGCAGGGCGATGGTCAGAACGGTGGAGACCACGAAGGGACCGGGCGGGGACGGGGCCGTTCCCTCTCTCACCGCGCCCCCGCCTGAGGAGGACAGCGCGGCCATCCTTCGCCGCGCGCGGCGGCGGCAGGCAATCCAACGGCGCCAAAACAATGCTCTGCAATCCGCTCCTGCGGTGCGGTTGATCGAGGTGCCCGCCCCGGCGCGCGCCGCGCGATTGCGCTGGCGGCACTGGTCGCTTGTGGGCAGCTTCGCAGTGCTGGTGCTGCTGCCCGCAGCGCTTGCGGCATGGTATCTGTGGACCCGCGCCGCGGATCAGTATGCCTCCACCGTCGGCTTTACCGTCAGAACAGAGGAGGCAAGCCCTGCCTTTGCCTTCCTTGGCGGGTTGGGCGATTTGTCGGGTGCAAGTTCTTCGGACACGGATATCCTGTATAAATACATTCAAAGTCAGGAGCTTGTGCGCCAAATCGATTCACAGCTCGGCCTTAGGCATCGCTTCGCCGGCGCGCCGGATGACCCCATCTTCGCGCTTTCTCCCGCAGGCGGGATCGAGGCGCTGACACGCTATTGGTCCCGGATGGTGCGCGTGGACTATGATCCGACCGCTGGGCTGATCGAGGTCGAGGCGCGCGCCTTTACCCCCGGCGATGCCCAGATGATCGCGCAGGCGATATTCGCGGCGTCGAACCGCATGATCAACCGGCTCTCTGACATCGCCCGGGCGGATACCACGCGCCACGCGCAACAGGATCTGGACGATGCCACCGCCCGGCTGAGAGAGGCGCGCGAGGCGGTCACCGCCTTTCGCAATCGCACGCAGGTCGTCGATCCCGGCATCGATATCCAAGGGCAGATGGGGCTGCTGACCTCATTGCAGGCACAGCAAGCCGAAACGCTGATCGAGTTCGACCTATTACGAGGATCGACCCGCGCCGGGGATCCCCGGATCGCACAGGCAGAGCGGAAGATCGCCGTGATAAACGCGAGGATCGAGGAGGAGCGGCGCAAGATCGGCGCCGCTGCCGATGGTCAGGACAGTGCAGGCGGTTACGCAGATCTGGTCGGCACCTATGAACGGTTAAGCGTGGATCGCGAGTTTTCGGAAACCGCCTATCTTGCCGCCCGGGCGAGCTTTGACACGGCGGTGGCGGAGGCCCGCCGGCAAAGCCGCTACTTGGCCGCCTATATGTCGCCCACGCTGCCCGAAACGCCGCTTTACCCACGGCGGGTTTCGATCCTGTTGATCCTTGTCGCTTTGTCTGTCGGCATCTGGTCGATACTGGCGCTGGTGGCCTATTCGCTGCGGGACCGCCGGTGATCCGGTTTCAGCAGGTCAGCAAGCGTTACCCGAATGGATCGGTCGTTGCGCGCGACGTCACAGCCGACTTACCCGGCAACCGCTGCATCGCACTTCTGGGCCGCAACGGCGCTGGCAAATCGTCCCTCCTGCGCATGATTGCGGGAAGCCTGCGCCCCGATCGGGGGCGCATTTCGATCACCGGGCAGGTGTCGTGGCCGGTGGGGTTTCAGGGCAGCTTCCATCCTGATTTGAGCGGCGCGCAGAATGTGCGCTTCGTCGGGCGAATCTACGGGGTCGACACAGACGAGCTGCTCGACTTCGCTATGGGGTTTGCGGCCTTGGGACGCCAGATACATCACCCGGTCCGCACCTATTCGACGGGGATGAAGGCCCGGCTGGCCTTTGCCGTCTCAATGGGTATCCGGTTTGACACCTATCTGGTGGATGAGGTCGTGTCCGTCGGCGATGCCGCTTTCCGCGAAAAAAGCGAGGCGGTGCTTATCGACCGCATGTCGACGAGCGGCGCGGTCGTGGTCAGCCATTCGATGCCGATGCTTCAGCGGCTTTGCACCGCAGGGGCCGTGCTGGAGGGCGGAAACCTGACCTATTACCCCAATCTGAACGAGGCGATTTTGGTCCATGAACGCAACCTGCGGACGGAGCCGGAGCCTGAGGGCGCCTGACCCCGTCGCCTGTCAGACCAGCAAAATCGCCCCGGTCGGATCGCCATGATAGCCCAGCAGGGTCAGTTGATCATCGCTGCCGAAGTCAAATGTGAACCCCGCGTCGGACTGCTGCCCGTATCGTGACACCAGATCCTCGGCACTGCTGACAGTGCCCACCAATGCGCTGTCGAACATCAGCCGATCCTGCGTGTCATTGAAATCAGCAACCCGGTCCATACCCATGTCGTTTTGGAAGACGAACTGATCGCGCCCGCTACCCCCGACAAGGTAATCCGCGCCCGCGCCACCGTTCAGCCTGTCATTGCCGTTGCCGCCGTTAAGCCGGTCCGCGCCGCCATCCCCCCACAAACGGTCATTGCCACCGCCCGCAATCAGGCGGTCCGCATCGGCCCCGCCGAACAGCATACCCCGGCCCGACCCGTCATAAAGCACGTCGCGTCCCGCCCCGCCGCTGTAGCAATTGTTGCCGCTGCCACCGATGAGGCTGTCATTGCCGCTTCCGCCTTCTAGCGTGTCATCGCCATCGCCGCCGATCAGACGGTCATTGCCAACACAGCCTTGCAGCCGATCATCGCCCGCGTTGCCGGTAAGGATGTCATGCCCGGAATTACCGATGAGCCAGTCATCCCCGTCGCGACCCATGATGAAATCAGCCCCAGCCCCGCCGCGGAGCGTGTTGTCCCCCTCATTGCCGCGCAGGTCATCGGCATGATCGGAGCCGAGCAGATCCTCGATCCCGCGATACCGGTCACCTTCGGCCTCGCCCGTATTTTCGCTGTTCAGCAGCAGATCGGCGCGGAGCCCTCGGCTGGAGCCGGCATAGCTGGCTGTATCCCGCCCGGCGCCGCCGTCCAGCAGGTCCGCGCCCGCGCCCCCGCTGAGCACATCGTCACCGCGCATCCCCAGCAGGCGGTTGTCGCCATCATTGCCCGTTAGCATGTCGGCCCCATCGCCGCTGACCACATTTTCAAACGCAGCGGCATCACCGATCTCGGCCCAGTTCTGCCCATCGACCTGCAATTGGCCCCCTGCCCGCAAATCCAGCGCGACATCGCCCGCCAGCGCCGCGAGGTTCAGCCAGTCAGTGCCGCCATCGGTATCGGTCAGCACGCGCCGCTCGGTTTCCACATCGGCCAGTTCCAGAAAGTCATCGGTGATGGTGTGGACGCTGTCGGAATCAGCACTGGCCCCCCGGAAACTCAACACCGCGTCGCGCAGGGTGCCCGCGCCATCGCCGCGCGCATCGGTCAGGCGGACGGTCCAAGTGCCCGCGCTGCTCATGCCGCGCGCGCCGGTCACCGCAAAGGTGTATTCGCCACCGAAGCCGACCTGCCCCCGCTCCTGATCGAACAGCAAATAAGTCTCGCCGCCCGGACCGATCAGCTCCACCGTCAGATCCCCGTCATAGGCGTGATCGACGGAGACGGTGACAAAGATATGCTCGACGGTAATGTCGCGGCTCACCGAAATTTCCGCATCCAGAACACCGCCGTCGGGGATGGTGTCATTGCGGCCCGACCAACTGCCGCTCGCCGTGCGGTCATTGGCCGAGGTCGCGGCCTCCGGGCGCATGGTTTGCCAGACTTCCGCCATCCGCACGGCGGCAAAGGCATCGACCATGCCGAAACCGTGGCTGATGTTGAAGCTGAGCCCACCACCATTCCATGTGGTCGCCCCGTTCGACATCCACGCGCCCATCTCATAGCCGGAAGGCCCGTCGCCAAAGTCGGACCCGGTCTGCGCGGCGGAAATCGCGAGGATTTCGTGCACATCGCGCCAGCCCAGACCCGGCGCGGCCTCCAGCATCAGCCCGATCACACCGGCAACCACGGGGGTCGCGGCGGACGTTCCGCCGAAACCAGTGGTGTGGTCCCCGTAGGAATAGCCGCCATCGGTCATGTCGGTGGTGACAGAGGCCGCAGGCGCGGTAATCGACACGTTCGACCCCCAGTTGGAATAGGATTGCGGCAGGCCGCTTTTCTGTGTGGCGGCGACGACCAACACCACCTCGGAGTTGTTCAAGCCCTCGCCCTGGGCATTGCCATAGGTCCGGTGCGATCCCTGAATGGAGCTGCTATGCGCGTCGTTGCCTGCCGCCTTGGTAATCAGGGTGCCAAGCCCGTCCCGCCCGGTTTCGGCTGCGTGGACGAACGCCCTATGCGTGATCTGCGCGCCGGTGTTGGTGTCACCGATATCCTGTGCGGAGCTATAGGTTCCAAGAGCCCCCCAGCTATTGCTGACGACATCGAAGTTCGCGGCGTGTTCGACCGAGTCGATGTAGGTTTCCCGGTCGGAGGAGATGTAGTGTTGCAGGTGGTTGAGGTAATCAACCCCTGCCACGGTTGCACCCCACGCCACACCGACGCCGCCGATGTCGTTGGCTTCCGCAGCGATCAAGCCTGCGCAGGCCGTGCCGTGACCGTCGCCGCTTCCATTGGGCTGGCCATCATCCCGGCCCCGCCCCGAGCGCCCGTCGTAATGCAGGGTTTCGTCGTAATTGTCGTCAAGGTCGGGGTGATCCGCCTCGGTCCCGGTGTCGAAGACACCCACCTTTACCCCCGCGCCGGAATAGTCATCCCAGATGGTTTCGATATCGCCCAGCAGATCGAAATGCCATTGCGACGCATAGAGCGGGTCGGTCGGTTTCATAGGTCAGTCCTCGCATAATCACCGACCTTGTCTTGCGCTGCTCAGCCTTTCGAAACGTTTAAGCAATCATGGCCCAAACCGGGCAATCCTTTCAAATCCGACCCAGCGCCGCCGCCACGCCAAGAGCCAGCGTGCCCCCCATCCCCTGACGGTGCGCGCCGGACCGCCAGAACCCCGTCGCGCCGCTCGCCCGCCCGGCGATGAAACGATCCATCTGGGCGCGCGCGTCCGGGGTCATCCACGGGCGGGCGGCATTCAACGCGAACATCTGCCGCTCCACATCCGCGCGGAACCGACCCGTCAGCAGGGCCAGACCCCGCTTGGCCCGCGCCGAGAGGGCGCGATTGTCTCCCACCGCGTTGCCGCCGTGCTGACGATAGGCCAGCGCGGGCTGCGGATCATAAAGCACACTGCCGTTGCAGCCGGTCATCACCTGATACGCCCACCAGTCATGCGCCGCGGGGGCTGTGCGGGGCAGGCATCGACGCAGCAGATCAGCCCCGGCCCGATTCAGCACGATGGTGTTGCCACCCGCGAGGCTTTGCACCAGCGCATTGCCGAAACTTGGCGGCAGGCGCGGCAGCCGCGACAGATGCGTGGGGCTCAGATCCGCTGCGGTGACACAGCTGCGGCCACAATACATGCCCGGCCGGTCGCCTAGCGGAGCCAGCGCCCGCATTGCGCGGTCAAGTTTGTCGGGAAACCACACATCGTCCTGATCGCAGAAAGCGACAGGCCCCGGCGGCGCCTGTCCAAGTAAATGCATAAAATTGGCCGCATGTCCCTGCCCCGGACCGTCAATTAGGCGGATATCGCGCCCCACCCGCGTCGCGAACCGGTGTAGCAGGGCCGGCCCATCATCATCGGACCCGTCGTCCGAGACCAGCAAACGCCAACGAGGCCCGGTCAATCGCAGCAGGCTGCTTAGCTGTGCCGGCAGGTAGGTTTCCCCCTGATAGAGGGCCAGCAGAATGGTAACCGTGTCGCGCATCAGGCATTCCTTGGCAAAGCGGATGGCCCTGCCTAGCGCTTATAGATTGCCAATCGGTTAGGAGCCGCGGGCAACCTGCGCACGGAAATCGCGCGGCGCATGGCCGGTAGCGGCGCGGAAGGCCTTGGCGAAATGCGCGGGATCTTCGTAGCCCAGATCATAACCGATCTCCGCCACCCGCCGGGCGGTGTAGGCCAGTTCGCGGCGCGCTTCGAGCATCACGCGCTCGCGGATCAGCGCCGATGCGGTCTGGCCGGTCACGGCCTTACACGCGCGGGTCAGATGCGAGGCTGTGCGGTGCAGCGCCGCGGCATAGAACACCGTTTCCTTCTGCGCACGGAATTCACGCTCCAGCAAATCCAGAAACGCGGTGACGAGCCCCCCGTAGGCCGAGCGCGGCTGCCGCGCGGCGATGCCACCGCTGGCCCGAATAGCCCACAGCGCCAACAGCACGATCCGCGCGCGCAGCGCCTCTGTCCGGTAAGGGTCGCGGGCTGCGTGTTCCCGCGCGATCTCCTGCATAAGCGCCGTGAATTGCGCATCCGCTGCCCCCAACCACGGTGCGACCAGATCGGCGGCGGCCTGTTCCATCGCCTCGGTCAGCGCAGCAACGGGCAGCGTGACGACCAGACCTTGCGCGCCGGGGCTGAAGCGGAACCCATGCGGACAGAGCCGCGGCAGGAAAATCGCGGTGCCGGGGCCAAACTCGTGCGTTCCCCCATCCAGCCGCAGCGCCCCGCCACCTGTGTCTAGCCAGAGAAACTGCACCAATGAGGGATGCCTGTGCATGGCGATTTCCCAATCCAGCGGCCCGGCCCGGTCGCGGATCGTTTCCACATGCAAAAGGTCGGGCAGGCCCGCGCGCTCCCCATAAAGCGCGAAGGCCGGGATCTCGGTGCGGCGCGTCATGCACGATATATACCATTTATTGTCGGCTTCGCCAGCTGCACGGGTCGCCTGATGCGCGATACCTACCGGTAAAGGAGGAACATCATGCGCGTTCAAGTCTGTATCATCGGCGGCGGCCCTTCGGGGCTTCTTCTCAGCCAACTGCTGCATTTGCAGGGCATCGACACCGTGGTTCTGGAGCGGCGCAGCCGCGACTATGTTCTGGGGCGTATCCGCGCGGGCGTGCTGGAATCCGGCATGTGCGATCTGCTGCGCCGGGCGGGCGTGGGAGAGCGGCTCGATGCCGAGGGGTTCGTGCATAACGGCACGCGCATCTCAGCCCGCGGGCATGATTTCCGCATCGATTTCAAAAAGCTCACCGACCGCACCGTAACCGTCTACGGTCAGACGGAGGTGACGCAGGATCTCTATGCCGCGCGCGATGCGATGGACGGCAAGATCATCGAGGAGGCCGAGGGCGTCACCATTCACGAGCCCACGTCCGACGCGCCTTGGGTGACCTACACCAAAGACGGCACCGAACATCGCATCGATTGCGACTGGATCGCCGGGTGTGACGGGTTTCACGGGGTCAGTCGCCAGACCATCCCGCAGGAGCGGCGGCAGGAATTCGAAAAGGTCTATCCTTTCGGCTGGCTTGGCATCCTGTCACGGACGCCGCCTGTCGATCATGAACTGATCTATTCCAACCACCCGCGCGGCTTTGCCCTATGCTCCATGCGCAATGCGAACCTGAGCCGCTACTACGTTCAGGCGCCGGTCGACGATAAGGTCGAAGCATGGTCCGACGACCGGTTCTGGGACGAACTGAAACGCCGCATTCCCGAAGAAGCCGCCGATAAGCTGATCACCGGACCTAGCATCGAGAAATCCATCGCGCCGCTGCGCAGCTTCATCGCCGAGCCGATGCGCTGGGGCCGGTTGTTTCTGGTGGGCGATGCCGCACATATCGTGCCGCCGACCGGGGCCAAGGGTCTGAACCTCGCGGCGTCGGATGTGCATTACCTGTCCCGCGCGCTGATCGCGCTTTACGCAGGTGACGGGGATGAAGGCGTCGAGACCTACAGCACGCAGGCCCTGGCCCGTGTCTGGAAAGCGTCGCGCTTTTCGTGGTGGATGACCAGCACGCTGCACAGCTTCCCCGATCAGGGCGATTTCGGGCAACGCATGCAGGAGGCCGAGATCGCCTATCTGGAACAATCCCCCGCCGCCCAGACCGCGCTTGCGGAGAATTATGTGGGGCTGCCGTATTGAGCAGGCGGTGAAACCTGAGTTGAGGGGAGTGCGACATCTCCTGCCACCAAATGAGCGCAACATGAGCCTGCCCGGGGGATGGCGCTCTATGGGTTGAGCGGGTGTGCTTTATGCCAGCCACATCCCTCTCCGCTCCGAGGTCAGCGTGAGATGGCAAAGCGCCAGCCCGCAGGGACGGGCAGGCGCTCGCCCGCGCGGCCTTCGGCCTTGTTCGCGGGCGGGTGCGCGTAGCTCGAAGGCTGTCGGGCGTGGACATTTTAATTGCCACACCAGCCTGCCTGGGGAATGGCGCTGACGGATGAGCGGGTGCGCTTGATCCCAACCGAAGTGCTCGCCCGCGCGGCTTCGCCTTGTTCGCGGGCGGATGCGCTCACCCCGTCGCGCGCCGGTCCCTACGAAAAACGCCAGCCCACAGGGGCTGGCGTTTCATCCTCACCGCTTGGCGCCGCAACGCTTGTCAGGCGGCCTTCTTCGGATGTTTGCCGAGGATGATCATCCCCAGCAGATCATCGTCGGTCACGTCGGACACATCGACCGTGCCGACCAGTTCACCGTTCTTCATCACCGAGGCGCGGTCGCACAGATGCATCACGTCGTGGATGTCATGCGAGATCAGGAAGATGCCGATACCGTCAGCTTTCAGTTGCTGGATCAGTTCCGACACCATCTGCGTCTCATGCGGGCCAAGCGCGGCGGTGGGTTCGTCCATGATCAGGATGCGGGCGTTGAAATAGACGGCCCGCGCAATTGCCACGGATTGCCGCTGGCCACCCGACAGCGCGCTGACCGGGGCTGCGAACTTGGTGAAATTGGGGTTGAGGCGCTGCATGATCTTGCGCGTCTCAGCCTCCATCGCGTCATCGTCGACAAAGCCCAGCGGCGATACCAGTTCCCGACCCAGAAACAGGTTCGAGGCCGCGTCCAGATTATCGGCAAGCGCCAAGGTCTGGTAGATCGTCTCGATGTTGTATTTCCGGGCATCCCGCGGGTTGGTGATCGTCGCCTTTTCGCCGTTGATAAAGATCTCGCCCTCATCAGCCTGATAGGCACCCGACAGGATCTTGATCAGGGTCGATTTGCCAGCGCCGTTATGGCCCAAAAGCCCCACGACCTCACCGGGCATCAGATCGACGCTGACGTGATCGACGGCCTTCACGCCGCCGAAGGCGATCGAAATGTTGCGCATTTCGACAAGGGGTGTCTGTTGCGTGTCAGCCATCATTTCACTCCCGCCCGCTTCCGATAGATGATGTCGATGAGCACAGCCAGCACCAGCACGGAGCCGACGACGATGTTCTGGAACGGCGCGTCGACGCCCACCATGGCCATGCCCGATTGCAGCGACTGCATGATCAGCGCGCCGAGAATGGCGCCATAGATCGTGCCGAACCCGCCGGATAGAGCCGTGCCGCCGATCACCGCCGCCGCGATCACACGCAGCTCGTCGAGCGTGCCGATGTCATTGGCGTGGTTCGTCAGACGGGCGGAGGCCACAGCGGCGGAGAGCGCCGCCAGCATGCCCATGATGGCAAAAACCTTGACCGTCAGGAGCCGGGTGTTGATGCCCGACAGTTCGGCTGCATCCGGGTTACCGCCGGTGGCAAAGATGTAGCGCCCCAGCCGGGTGCGCCGCGCCACGATGGTCATCGCCACGGCGACAAGGATCAGGATCAGCACGGACAGCGGCAGACCGTAGCCGGTGGTAAAGCCTTCGGGCATCACCTCGCCACGCGCTTCGAACATGCGTTCGAGCCGGCGGCTTGGGATTTCGTAGGACGCGAGGATCGCGACGAACCCCATGATCGCGGCCACGGCGAATAGCGACATCAGCGCTTCGGCCCAGACCGGTTTCACCGGGAAATCATGCCGGATTTTGTTGCGACGCGCATTCCACAACGCAGCCACGGCAGCCACGGCACAAACCACGGCCACAACCCAAGACCACGTCACACCCAGCGTGCCGTTGATCCCGCCCAGCCGCATGAAACTCGCGTCGAGCGGGCCGATCGTCTGGCCGCTGGTCAGATACCACGCCACGTTGCGCCAGACGAGCAAACCGCCCAGCGTCACGATAAAGGACGGGATCAACAGATAGCCGATGAGCCATCCCTGAAACGCCCCGATGAGCCCGCCGGCGATCAGCCCCACAACCAGCGCGATGACCCATGTCAGCGGGTGGTTCAGCCCCATGCCCAGCATGTCCGGCACGATCTGTGTCTGCGTCATCGCCATCACGGCGGAACAGGTCGCCAGTAGCGAGCCGACGCTCAGATCGATATGCCGGGTCACGATGACGAAAACCATGCCGGTGGCCATGATCGCGACGGACACGGTCTGGATTGTCAGGTTGAAGATGTTGCGCGCGGTCAGGAACCGCCCGTCGGTGAACAGGTCAAAGCCGATGCACATCAGGATGAACGCCCCGATCATCCCGAGAAGACGGGTATCGAGTTCGAGCACCTGCGCAAAGTTGCGGCGCGGCGTCGGCTTGGCGGTCGTCTGGGTGCTGGCGGGTGCGGTCTGCTCAGCCATGACGGTCCTCCGGGTCCAGGGTTTCAGGAATTTGGGTGCAAAAAAGGCCGCCCCGCTCCGAGGAAGGGCGGCCCGATCTTAAAACATGCCGTGTGGCGTGGATCAGTTGCAGACGGCGGGGCCGTCCGTGACGCCCTGACACAGCGCGTCTTTTTCGATCCAGCCCGCGTCCACGACCACGTTCAGGTTGTCCTGCGTGACCGGGATCGGGTCGAGAAACACAGCCGTCAGTTCGGTGCCCGCGGGGGAGGTCCACGCCTCGGCGCCTTCGACATCCATCGGGGCGGTGCCATCGGCAAGGCTCACCGCGATCTCAGCGGCGCGTTTGCCCAGTTCACGGGCATCCTTCCACACGCTGACGGTCTGGGTGCCTTTGGCGACGCGGTTCAGCGCGGCGTGATCGCCGTCCTGACCCGACACCGGGATACCGTCCATGCCCTGCGCGGTCAGCGCGGCCACGGCGCCACCGGCGGTGCCATCGTTCGACGCCACGACAGCATCCACGGCGTTGTCCTGCGCGGTCAGGATCTGCTCCATGTTGCGCTGTGCGTTGGCGGGCAGCCACGCATCGGTATAGGCCTCGCCCACGATCGTGATCTTGCCGCTGTCGATGGCGTCCTGCAGCACTTCCTGCTGGCCACCGCGGAGGAAGTCCGCGTTGGGATCGGTGGGCGAACCCTTGATCATGACGTAGTTGCCTTCGGGGGCCTGCTCCAGCACGGCGCGGGCCTGCATGCGGCCCACTTCCACGTTGTCGAAGGTCAGGTAGAAGGCGCGGGGATCGTCGATCAGGCGGTCGTAGCCCACGACCGGGATGCCTTCGTCGGCGGCCTGTTGAACGGCGGGGCCGATGGCTTGGCTGTCTTGGGCGAGGATGATCAGGGCGTCGACGCCTTGGGCGATCAGGCTTTCCACGTCGGACAGCTGTTTGGCCGAGGAGCTTTGCGCGTCGGACGAGACGTATTCGGCACCGGCCGCATCGAGCGCCGACTTGATCGCCGCTTCGTCGGTCTTCCAACGCTCTTCCTGAAAGTTGGACCAGCTGACACCGACGGTCAGGCCATCCTGTGCGAGCGCCATGCTCGACACCGACATGCTGAGCAGAGTCGCAGCTGCAACGGTAAATTTCTTCATGGTAATCCTCCCTACTCCCCCGCGCCTCCTGCTTGGGGTATGCAGAATCACTAGCAATATTAAATTCACATTGCAAATTAATTAGCGATCCGCCTGTCAGAGCGCCGCAATGCAGCATCGAGACCGGACTGCCCGGTGCCGCTTACGAATTGATTTTGCGTCTGAATTAATCTATTGCCGAAGATCGGTGCGGGGGAGGAGGCGCCATGCAATTGGACCAGAGAGATGCCAACAGGCGCAGTTTGCTTACGAATATCCGGCTTGCCGGTCAGATCGCGCGTATCGACCTGGCCCAGCGAACCGGCATCAGTCAGGCCAGCGTCACCACCATCACCGCCGAGCTGATCCGCGATGGATTGATCGAGGAGGTTCCGCGCGAAGCAGCCGGGCCCGGCTCCCGTCGCGGACGCCCGCGCGTGGACCTGCGCATCCGGGCCGCCGCCCATATCGTGGCCGGAATGAAGGTGACCGAGCGCACGGTCTCCACCGTCCTGCTGGATTTCGAAGGCAGTCAGATCGGCGAGCATACCTTCCCCCTGCCCGCACCTGATTTCACGCCCGAAGGCTTTGCCGAAGTGCTGCATGCCGCGCTGGAAGCCGCCGCGACCGAGGTGGGGGTCGCATCCGATACGATCTCCGGTATTGGCATCGGGCTTGCCGGCACCGTGGAGGCCAGCACCAATCTGGTGCATTGGTCGCCGCATCTGACCCGACGCAACGTGCAGTTGGGCGCGCTGCTTCAGGAACGGTTTTCTGCGCCGGTCTTTCTGGACAATGACGCCAATCTGGTCGCGATGGCCGAACTATACTTCGGCCACGGGCGGGAGGTCAGCGACTTCCTCGTCGTCACAATCGAAAGCGGCGTCGGGCTGGGCATTGTGCTGGGCAACGAGATCTATCGCGGCGCGCGCGGCTGTGGTGCGGAATTCGGCCACACCAAGATCCAGCTGGACGGGGCGCTCTGCCGGTGCGGTCAGCGCGGCTGTCTTGAGGCCTATGTGGCCGATTACGCGCTGCTGCGCGAAGCGGGGCACGAAGACGCCTTTGCCACATGGGGCGCGCAGGATCACCGGATGAAAACGCTGATCGATGCCGCGCTGTCCGGAAACGCGCGCGCCGCCGATATCGTTGACCGTGCCGGACGGATTTTTGCGCTGGGGCTGGCCAATCTTGTCAACATCTTCGACCCTCAGCTCATCATCCTGTCGGGGGAGCGGATGCAGTTCGATTACCTCTATGCCGAACAGGTCATGGAGGCGATGCGCGACAGCATCATTCAGGTCGATATGCCGCCGCCCGAAGTGGTGATTCACCGATGGGGCAACCACATGTGGGCCAAGGGCGCGGCGGCCTATGCAATCGACCGTGTGGCGGAAATCGCCCTGCGCGACATGTCTGACAATGCGGCCTGAGCGGCTTTCCCTGCTGCTGATCGCGTGCGCGGGGGCGGCTGCGGCCCAGCCGGATGTGCCTGTTTTTGCGGATCGAAGCGCGGGCATCACCCATGCCTATACCGGCGGATGGGAGCATTTCGTGGGGGGCGGCGTCGCGGCTTTCGATTGCGATGGCGATGCGATGCCCGAACTCTACGCCGCCGGAGGTAGCAGCTCGGCCACCTTGTTGCGCAACCGCACCGCTGCGCGTGGCGCGGCGCTGAGATTTGAGCCTGACACACCGCAATCGCTTGCCCTGACAGGTGTGACCGGGGCGTGGCCGCTGGACATCGACAGTGACGGGCATACGGATCTGGCGGTGCTGCGCGTGGGTGCGAACGTGCTGCTGCGCGGTGACGGAGCCTGCGGGTTTGCGCCCTTCGACGATCTGCATCTGGCGGACGAGGCCCGTTGGAGCACGGCGTTCTCCGCGACATGGGAACAGGGCGCGGCGCTTCCGACGCTGGCGATTGGCAATTATGTCGACCGCGACGACCCGAAGGGCCCGTTTGGGGCCTGCGACAGCAACCGGCTCTACCGCCCCACCCCGACAGGCTACGCCGCACCGCAGGTTCTGGAACCCGGCTATTGCGCGCTGTCGATCCTATTCACCGATTGGGGCCGTCATGGCCGCGCCGACCTGCGCATTTCCAATGACCGGCACTACTATGTGCGCGGCGGCGAGGAACAGCTATGGGCGATGGAGGATGCCCCCCGGCTGTTCACCCGTGCCGATGGCTGGGAAAGCTATGTGATCTGGGGCATGGGCATTGCCAGCCGCGATCTCGACGGGGACGGGCTGGCCGAGGTGTATCTGACGTCGATGGGCGATCAGAAACTGCAGAGCCTCGTCGGCGCCAGCGCCCCGGCCTATCGCGATGCGACCTATGATCGGGGAACGACGGCGCATCGGCCCTATTTCGGCGATGACGGGCGGCCTTCGACCGGGTGGCACGTTGCCTTCGGCGATGTCCAAAATGACGGGCACGACGACATTTTCGTGGCCAAGGGCAATGTCGACCAGATGCCCAGCAACGCAATGGAAGACCCCAACAACCTGCTGCTGCAACAACCTGATGGCAGTTTTGCAGAGCAGGGTCTGACGGCGGGAATAGGCACTGTGGCCCGGGCGCGCGGTGCGGCATTGGCGGATCTGAACCTTGACGGACGGCTCGACCTTGCCGTCGTCAACCGGCGCGCGCCGATGGAAATCTGGGAAAACACCGGCCCCGCGCCTGGCCATTGGCTGCAACTCCGCCTGACGCAGCCTGCGCCCAACCCGGACGCCATCGGGGCCTTTATCGAGGTCGAGGCAGACGGCATCCGCTACACCCGCGAACTGACGGTGGGGGGCGGGCATGGCGGCGGCAGCCTGTTGCCCGAACATTTTGGACTGGGCGACACGCAGCAGGTGAGGCTTCGGGTGATCTGGCCCGACGGCGGGACCAGCGATTGGGCCGAAACAGACACGGATCGCTTGCTTCAGGTCACACGCGACGGCACAGCGCTGGCGCTAGTGCCCTACTGATCGACAGGCAGGCCGCTCGGCACCGTGGGGGGCACGCCAAGGTGGCTTACGTCGTCGGTGAGCGCGGCGAGGAAGGCCATAAGCTCAGCCACCTGCGCATCGCTAAGCGTGACCGGCGCCAATTCATTCGCGGCAGCGATGGCATCGGTTTCGGCTGGGTCCCGCAGGGCATGCAGATCCTCCGCACCGGCCAGATCCGGCAGCACCGCCTGCGCAGGGTCGTAGCCGCGCAACGCGGCGATAGGGTCCAGATGGTGCCGCACGACACCTTCCAGCGTGGCATAGGCCCCGTCATGCCCATAAGGCGCAGTCAGCGTCACATTGCGCAGGGACGGCGTGCGAAAGCGATAGGCGTCCTCTGCCCGGCCCGTGACGCGCAGTCGCCCGGTATCGCGGTAATGCGTTTCGAACCGCCCCTTTTTCCCCGGTCCGATCTGCGGCATCGCGATGGCGTGAAAGGCATGATCGGTCTGGAATTGGCCGGCATGGCAGGTGCTGCATCCCGCCTCCCCGTAGAACAACTCCATCCCGGCCAGCGCCGGACCTGTGAGCGGCGCCTCGCCCCGCAGATGCCGGTCGAACGCGCTGTCATCCGCGCGCCACTCATGCGCGATGAAGGCCGCGATTGCGTCAGATATATCGGTGAAGTGAATGTCCGCGTCCTGCCCGAGGATCGCGTCGAAAGCGGCTCTATACGGCGGGATAGATTCGATTCTGGCCGAAATGATATCCCACGCGCCGCCCTCGCTCGACAGCAGGCCCATCCGCACGGCGCGTGATACATCGCTTTCGCCGTAATGGCCTGCCATCTCGTCGGGGGCGAGCACCGGGAACATAGACTGCGCCGACAGGACAGAGGCAAAGCCTAGGGCCATATCCTCCCCCAGTGGCGTGCGGATACCACCGGGGCGGTCCGGGTCGGCCTCCAGCCGTCCGTCATGGAACATTCGGGTGAATTCAGCGGCGCCGAGGTTAAACAGTGCGGGCGCATTGCGCGGCACCCGCTCCTCCGGCAGGTTGTCCGGGTCGATCACGCGCTCGGGGCCGAGCCCCGTCGCACCATCGCCCAAGCCCAGCGACAGCCCGTCCGACGTGCCGAACCGAGGGTGGTGGCAGGTGGCGCAGGACACCTCGCCGCTGCCCGACAGGATCGGATCGTAGAACAACAATTGCCCCAGCCGCACCTGCGCCATGTCCTGCGCCGGGAACAGCGCATCCGGCGCGGGCAACTCCGCCGCAGTAAGCGCGCTGGCCCCGGCGAACACCGCAATGATGATAGGGCCGATCCGTCCCACGCGTTCCTCCCCGAATGCGCCGCAGAGAGCCGAGGCTCAGCCCTCCGCCGCGCCTTTGATGGCGGGATAGAGCCTGCGATAATGCTGGTATGCGCTTTCGTAAGCTTCGACCTGCGCTGCGATCGGCTCGACCGTGCGGGCGATTTCGGGCTTGGTCATCACGTCTGCCGGGTCGGCATCCGTGACGCCGCAGATCGCCAGCCGCGCGGCCCCCAGCGCCGCGCCGAATTCGCCCTTGGCCGGCAGGTCCACCGGCAGGTTCAGAATGGTGGCCAGCAGCTGCACCCAGTAGTCGGAGCGCGCGCCGCCGCCAATCGCCAGAACCCGGTCCAGCGACGCGCCGGTGGAGCGCAGCGCCTCGAGATTGTCGCGCAGGGCAAAGCCCACACCCTCCATCACCGCATGGATTAGATCCTTAGGACCGGCGCCGATCTCAAGCCCGACCATCGCCCCGCGGATCGTGCTGTCGTTATGCGGCGTCCGCTCCCCCGACAGGTAAGGCAGGAACCGGATGCGGCCCGGATCGCCGATATGATCCCCCAGCAGTCCGGCAAGATCCGAAGGTTGCATGTTCAACAGCCGCAGCAGCCAGTTCAGGCTGTCGGTCGCGGCAAGGATCACGCCCATCTGATACCATGTGCCCGGAATGGCATGGCAGAAGGTATGCACCGCGCTTTCCGGCTTGGGCGCGTAACTGTCGCGCGCGGCCAGCAGCACGCCCGAAGTGCCGAGCGACACGAACCCGTCGCCTTCGCGCATGGCGCCCACACCGCAGGCAGCAGCGGCATTATCGCCGCCACCGCCGACCACGACGACTGCGTCCGAAACACCCCAGCGCGCGGCGATGTCCCCCTGCAATGTCCCGGCAGGGGCGGAGCCTTCGACCAGATCGGGCATCTGGTCGCGGCGCATGCCGCCCGCCTCCAGCAGTCGGTCGGACCAGTCGCGCGCGCCGGTATCGAGCCATGACGTGCCCGCCGCGTCGGACATCTCCGACACGATGCGCCCGGTCAGCGCATAGGTCAGGTAATCCTTCGGCTGCACCACCTTGGCCACGCGGGCGAACACATCGGGTTCATGCGTGGCAGTCCAGATCAGCTTGGGCGCGGTGAAGCCCGGAAACACGATGTTGCCGGACAGCGCGCGCACCTGCGCGGCGGCATCCAGATCGGCAGCTTCGGCATGGGCGCGGGTGTCGTTCCACAGGATACAGGGCCGCAGCACGGCGCCATCAGCGTCCAGCATCGTCGCGCCATGCATATGGCCCGAAATACCGATGCCGCGCAGCGCGGCCCATGATTTCGGGTGTGCGTCCTTCAGCTCGGCGGCGGCGGCATGCATGGCGCGCAGCCATGTGTCGGGATCCTGCTCGGACCAGCCGGCCTTGGGATGGGCGGTTTCCAATGGCTGTTCGGATGCGCCGATGACATCCTGATCTTCGGAAACCAGCACCGCACGCAGACCCGACGTGCCCAGATCGAGACCTAGAAACATATTACCTCCCTCAAGTTTCGTCCTTGATCGGGTAATTAAATTCGTAAGTCAAATTAAACGGGGGTCAGCCTTGCCCAAGATGCGCCTCGCCCCGCGCGCGGGCGAGGGCGATCTGCTTTTGACGCTCGCGGAACCGGGATTTATCGGCCTCGGTCGTCTCAGCGATGCAATGGTGGCAGGATACGCCCTCCTCCCATTCCGCCCGGGCGCGATCCTCGGGCACCAGCGGACGACGGCAGGCATGGCACAGCAGATGCGGCCCCACGGCCAGTCCATGTGTGACGGACACGCGATCATCGAACACGAAACACGCGCCATTCCAGCGGCTGTCCTGTTCCGGCACCTGCTCAAGATATTTCAGAATGCCACCCTTCAGGTGATAGACGTCCTCGACCCCCTGCCCGATCAGGTAGTTGGTGGATTTCTCGCAACGGATACCGCCGGTGCAGAACATCGCCACGCGCTTGTTGTGGAACCGGTGGGCATTGGCCTCCCACCACGCCGGAAACTCGCCAAAGCTGCGGGTGCCGGGATCAATCGCGCCTTCGAAGCTGCCGATGCCGACCTCGTAGTCATTCCGGGTGTCGATCACCACGACATCCGGCGCGTCGATCAGGGCATTCCACTGATCCGCCTCGACATAGTGCCCGACGGCGGCGGTGGGGTCGACGTCGGGCTGCCCCATCGTAACGATCTCACGCTTCAGCCGCACTTTCATCCGGCCAAAGGGCATGGTGTCGGCGTGACTCTCTTTCCATTCCAGCTCAGCGAAGCCGGGGATCGCGCGCAGATGGGCAATCAGCCGGTCAATGCCCGCACGCGGTCCGGCGACGGTGCCGTTGACCCCCTCGGGCGCAAGCAAAAGCGAGCCGCGCAACCCCGCATCGGCACAAAGCGTCAGCAGCGGGTCACGCAGTGCTGCCGGATCAGGCAGACGGGCGAAATGATAGAGGGCGGCAACGGTAATCATGCCCGTCAGATAGGCGAGCCGCGCGCCGGATACCAGCCTGCCGATTGACCCCGCCCCCGGCCCTGCCTACCCCTGTGGGACCAAAGGAGACCGCCATGACCCGAGCCTTGATCGTGATCGATGTCCAGAATGACTTCTGCCCCGGCGGTGCGCTGGCCGTTGCCGAAGGCGATAGCGTGGTGCCCCGCATCAACGCGATGATGGCAGAGACCGGGACCGTCGTGCTGACACAGGACTGGCACCCTGCGGGGCATGGCAGCTTTGCCTCCAGCCACGAAGGCAAGGCGCCGATGGAGACGATCACCCTGCCCTATGGCGAACAGGTTCTGTGGCCCGATCATTGCGTGCAGGGCAGCACAGGCGCGGCGTTCCATCCCGGCCTACGCACCGACCCCGCCGATCTGATCCTGCGCAAAGGCACGAACCCTGCGATCGATAGCTATTCGGCCTTCTTTGAGAATGACCGCTCCACCCCCACGGGGCTGGACGGCTGGCTGCGGACGCGTGGCATCACGACCGTGACGCTGGCCGGGCTTGCCACCGATTTCTGCGTGCAGTTTTCGGCGCTGGACGCGGTAAGGCTGGGGTTCGAGACAGAGGTGGCCCTAGATGCCTGCCGGGGCATCGACCTTAATGGCTCGATGGAGGCGGCATTAACCGCGATGCGCGCGGCGGGCGTCACCCTGACAGAGCGCTAACCCCACCCGGTCTTTCCCTCCGCCGCAAACCCGCCTAGCCTGCGGCGCAACTGCGCAACTGAGAGGCCCCGGCGGCACATGGTCGACATCGCGAACCGCGTCTGGAATCGCCAGTGGAAGATCGACCCGATCGTCCGCTCGCTGATCGATACCGATTTCTACAAGCTGCTGATGTGTCAGTCGGTGTTTCGCAATCGGCGCGACACGCAGGTCACGTTCTCGCTCATCAATCGCAGCAAATCCGTCCGGCTTGCCGAACTGGTCGATGAGGGCGAACTGCGCGAGCAGCTTGACCACATCCGCTCCCTGTCGCTGACGCGCGGTGAAAGCACATGGCTGCGCGGCAATACCTTCTACGGCAAACGTCAGATGTTCCGCCCCGATTTCATGGAGTGGTTCGAGCAGCTTCGCCTGCCGCCCTACCATCTGGAAAAGCGCGACGGCCAGTATGAACTGACCTTCGAAGGCAGCTGGCCCGAGGTGATGCTATGGGAGATCCCCGCGCTTGCCGTCCTAATGGAACTGCGCGGTCGCGCTGTGCTGGGGCGGATGGGCAAGTTCGAGCTTCAGGTGCTTTACGCCCGCGCGATGACCCGGCTGTGGGAAAAGATCGAAACCCTGCGCGGCGTCGAGGGGCTCAAGATCGCAGATTTCGGCACCCGCCGACGCCACAGCTATCTCTGGCAGGATTGGTGCGTACAGGCGATGATGGAGGGGCTGGGTGACAGCTTCACCGGCACGTCGAATTGCCTCATCGCCATGCGGCGCGATATCGAGGCCATCGGCACCAACGCGCATGAATTGCCGATGGTCTATGCCGCCTTGGCCGAAGATGACGCCGCGCTGGCCCGCGCGCCCTATCAGGTTCTGGCCGATTGGCACGAAGAGCATGACGGCAATCTGCGCATCATCCTGCCTGACACCTATGGCACGAAGGGTTTTCTGGACAATGCGCCGGAATGGCTGGAAGGCTGGACCGGCATCCGCATCGACAGCGGCGACCCGGCCACCGGCGCGGAAAACGCAATCGCATGGTGGGAAAGCCGGGGCGAAGATCCGCGTGATAAGCTCGTGATTTTCTCTGACGGGCTGGATGAACAGAAGATCATCGATCTGCACCGACAATTTTCAGGGCGGGTGCGTGTCAGTTTCGGCTGGGGTACGCTGCTGACCAACGATTTCCGCGGCTTGGTCAAGGACGATCAACTGGCGCCCTTCTCGCTGGTGTGCAAAGCCGTGCGCGCCGATGGCCGCCCCACCGTGAAGCTGTCCGACAATCCCAACAAGGCGATGGGCCCGGCTGACGAGATCGCCCGTTACAAGCGCGTGTTCGGCGTGGGCGATCAAACACGGCAGGATGTCGTCGTCTAAGCGCAGGCCTTTCGGCGCGCGTATGTCCATCAATCGCGGCTCAGGGGCCGGGGTCGACCTTGCCACGCAGGGATTTGACCTCTCCTCGGACCTTTTTGGCCTTCAACCGGCGTTTTTTGGAGCCAAGCGTGGGGCGCGTCGCGATGCGGCGTTTGGGTTGATGCGTGGCCTTTTCGACCAGTTCCGCCAACCGTTCCCGCGCAATTTCACGGTTGCGCGCCTGACTGCGTGTGTCCTGCACAAAAATCACCACCGCCCCATCTGACGTCCAGCGGCGTCCGGCCAGCCGCCGCAGCCGCTGCTTTACCACAGGCGGCAGGGATGGGGAGGATTGCGCCTCGAACCGAAGTTCGACAGCGGTCGAGACCTTGTTGACGTTCTGCCCGCCCGGCCCGGAGGCGCGGGTGAAAATCTCGGTCAGTTCCCAGTCCTGAAGGGCGATTTGATCGGTGATGTGCAGCATGCGTAACAATCGGTCGCGTCAAAGAAAGAAGGGCCGCCCGGTGGGCGACCCTTCGCGAGAATGGAAAGGAGACGGGTCTTGATCCGCCCCGGTGGTGCTATTTTGCGACCCCCGACTTGGACCCGACGTAATTCTCCAACATCTCTTTAGACACTGGACCACCTCCTTTCCTTGTTGCTGTTATCTAGGAGGTTGGCACGCCTGTGCGATCTGTCAAGCCATTTCCGTGCGATTGCCTGGCACCCGGCTGACGATCAGACGGAACGGCACCAGCGCGATCATCGCCAGCGACAGCTTTACCATCCAGTCGGCCAGCGCGAGCGACATCCACAGTGGCACGATTGGGCCGGTGCCCAGCAGCGGCACCCCCTCCTGCGCCCAGCCGGGCACAGACCCCGGTTCGATCCAGTTGAACGCAGCCGCGAAGGCGATGGAGAAAAACACGGCCGTGTCCAAGGCCGAACCGATGATGCTGGACGCCAGCGGCGCCCGCCACCACTTGCCCCCGCGCATGCGATCAAACACCGCGATATCAACAAGTTGCGCCAGAATAAACGCGGTGCCGGAGCCGATTGCAACGCGCAAGGTAACGGCAGGACCGGTCACGCCCGGCTCAAATTCGACCATGATCTGGGTGCCGATCAGCGAGCACAGAACCCCCACGACAAAGCCCGCCAAGACGACCTTACGCGCGGGGCCGGGGCCGTAAATCCGGTTCATGACATCGGTGACAAGGAAGGCGAACGGATAGGTGATCGCGCCCCATGTCAGCCAGTCGCCCAGCAGATGTTGCACGAGGATATTGGAGGCCACGACAATGGCGGCCATGGCGATAACGCCAATGAAATATTTGCGAGTCATTTTTGATGCCCGTTTTTTAGACAAGGTAGCGGCGACTTGTTCCCGCACCCTGCGGGACGCGGCTGTCTAAACGGCACCCCCGGCCTCACGCAAGGCATATTTCAGTCACGCAGCGTGACTTCGACGATCTCGCTGCGTTGATAGGGGCGGAAATTATTGTCGGTCATCATGACCGCGCGCAGGGTGCCCGACCCGTCGCGCCAGATCGCCAGCCCTTCGAGATTGCCATGAGTCAGGCGACTGCTTTCATACAGGATCTCGCCCCCGGTCTCGGAGAAATCGGCAGGAAACCGTCGGATACGGGATGCAAAGCCGAACCCGTTGAAGCTGCGCTCCAACAGGTAGAACTGCCCCTCCGGTCCGAAATCCGCGCCGACGGGCATCCACAGACCATCACGGCGCAGGCGCGCGACCTCATCCCAATCGTCCCCTCCGGAATAGCGCCAGACGGGGAATGGCGCATACAGGCTACTGGAGCGTTCCGGCAGGGTGTAAAGCCGCCCCTGCGCATCGATGGCCAATGCCTCCAACCCGCTGTTATTTTGCAAGCTGTCGTAGCCAGGTGTGCGCGGCATCCACGCGGCAGGGCCATCTGCATCGGCATAGGTCCAGATCCGCGCGTCGCCTTCGAACGAGACGTAGATGCGCCCATCATCGCGCAGCGCCAGTCCTTCGGCATCCATACCATCAGGCCCGGTAACAGCGCCCGTCGTGTCGCGCAGGCGGTTATGCGTGAACCCGGCGGTCCCGGTCAGCGTGCCACCCGCCGTTCGGGTCAGCCTGCCGCTGCCGATGGAGCCACGATCCCCAAGCGTGGTGAAGCGCTCCCCATCGGGGGATACTTCCAGCCCTGACCAGCCGCCGAAATCCTCATCCGATCCGCTGAAAGGCACGCTGCCAGCAGCCGCGCCGATCTCGGCACTGCCCAGAGGGCCGCCCGGCATACAGGCGGCCAGCAGGAAGATCGGCAGAAGTCGCAGGATCAGTTGGCCCGAAGCACCGTGTCGCACTGCGCCGGTAGATCGGCCATGACGTAATCGCGCGCGCCCCGTTTCCGTGGGGCCGGTTTGGCGGGCGCCCCGGTCGATTTCGGCGGGTTCAGGTAATCGGTCACCCACCAATTCAGCGTCTCGTCGCAGCCATTGCCGCCCTTCGACAGCTCGTTCACCGTGGGACGTTGCGTTTCGCACAGACGGCTGCCACGCGGGCATTTCAGCCGGACGTGGAAATGAGTGTTGTGCCCGTAAAGGGGGCGGATCTTTTGCAGCCATGATGTATCCGACCGCCGCGCGTATTTACAGAATTCGACCTTCACCGGCGGGGTGACAAAGATCCTGTCCACCGCAGAATCCTTAGCGGCGGCCTTGATGATCTCGTAATGTGCGCGGGTGAAGTTTGCGTTGACGCTGCGCTGATCGGCGGAGCGCACATTGAGCGAACTGATCCGTTCGCGGTCGGCACGGCTAAGCCTCAGGTTGGTCGCGGGCAGCATCCAGATATCGGCATCTAGCCCGATCTGATGGCTGGCATGGCCCGATGTCATCGGGCCGCCACGGGGCTGCGACATATCCCCGACATACAGCCCCTGCCAGCCCCAGCGCGTTGCCTCTTGGCTGAGCCGCTGCACAAACGCGATCATTTCCGGCTGCGCCCAGTTGCGATTCCGGCTGAGCCGCATCGCCTGCCATGTCGGGCCGGTTTCGGGCAGTTGCACATTGCCCGCCGCGCAGCCCTTGGCATATTCACCGATGGGCTCGGCCTGATGGGGGGAGGCGCTGCGCTGCGCGCCAAACAGCTGATTGGCCTTGGTCTGCGCGATGGCGGGACCGGCCAGCCCGAGCATCAGCGCGGCACAGGCGAGGATTCTGACGACCATTTCTCTGCTCCCTCAACATTGCTTTTCACATAGCGTAGCAGGAACAGGCCGATGAGGAAGAGCACGATCAGCGGTGTCACGCCGATCTGCTGAGATCCGCTCATCCATGTCACCAACCCGATCAACAAGGGCGCGACGAACGAGGTGGCTTTGCCGGCCAGCGCGTAGAGGCCAAAGCTCTGCGTCATGCGTGCGGGATTGGCCTGTCGCACCATCATCGTCCGGCTGGCAGATTGCAGCACCCCGCCCGCCGCACCGATGACCGCGCCCAATCCGTAGAACAAAATATCGGGCAGGTTGGACCCAGCGGGCAGAGGGATGCCAAACAGACTGTCCCGGCTGATGAAGACAAGGCAGACCGACACCCCGGTCAGCAGCCAGACACAGGTCGCAATGGCCGGCTTGGGCCCAAACCGCGTATCGGCATGCCCCCCAAGCCACGCGAAAACTGCCCCCGTGATGATCGCAAGGATACCGAACGTGCCGCTGTCGACCACGGACCAGCCTAGCACCCCGGCGGCATAGACCCCGCCCACGCCATAGATCGCGTTCAGCGCGTCGCGGTAAAACATCGAGGAGGCAAGATAAGCAGCAAGGCTGGGTCGTTGCGGCAGTTCGCGCAGGGCAGTGCCTAGGTCGCGCAACGCGGTGCGGACGCTGCCGCGCGGACGGTCCCGGCGGCGCGGCTCCCGCACGAAGACGAAAAACGGGATCATGAACACCATGAACCAGATGGCGGTGAGCGGCCCGACGAATCGGGTGCCTTCGCGCGTGTCCGGATCGAGCCCCAGCGCCGGGTCCAGACCAATGAAGGTCTTTCCATCCGGGCCCTGCGCGAACAGCGCCAGCATCAGCGCCAGCGCGATCAGCCCGCCCACATAGCCAAACGCCCAGCCATTGCCGCTGATCCGCCCGATCTGCTCGCGCGGGCCAAGATCCGGCAACATGGAGTTTGTGAAGATCGTCGCGAATTCCATCCCCACCAGCCCTAAGGCAAAGAAGAACAACGTGCGGTAAAGGTCGAAATCCTGCGGCTGCGCGAACCACAGCATACCAGCGCCTATGACGTAGAGCGCGGAAAACGCCCAGATCCACGGCATCCGGTTGCCGGAAGTGTCGGCCATACCGCCAAAGATCGGCGCGCAGATCGCGATCACGATACCGGCCAGACCGATCCCCGTCGCCCAGACCGATTGCGCGGTGGTGCCATCGCCCAGCACCTCTTTCACATAGGGGCCGAACACGAAGGTCAGCAGCAGCGTGTTGTAAGGCTGGCTTGCCCAGTCAAAGAAGAACCAGCCCCAGATGCGTTGTCGGGCAGTGGGCGTCATCGCGGCTCTCCTCGTGGCTTGCAGGGATTAATCACCGCGCGGGGCCCGGAGGCAACAGCCCGCGCACAGGTTCGCCCCGCCGCGTGCCCTTTGCGCATCTGGCCTGTGATCTTGGCCGACCGGCGCGTCCCCGCCCGTGACCCGGCTTGCGCGACGCAACGCTGGATTCGCGCGGCGACCGTCGTCTAGTCTGACCCGACATTGGTCCATGAGGGCCCTGACTATCGGACAGCCCATGCCCGCCTCCCGCAGCGCCGCACTTGCTTTCATGCTGGCCTTCGTCCTGCCCGCCGCAGGTCCGGTCGCCAGCGCGGAAACGATCGCGCCACTAGATCATAAAGTGATCTCCGCCCGCGTGGCGGGGCGCGCACTGCGCATTGATGGAACGCGGAACGATGCCACGGGCGCCGTGTCGCCCGCCCCTCCGTTCCAACTCGTGGTGCCTACCGATCGCGACGGCACATGGGGGGCGAGATTGGCGAAATCCCCGAAAAATACGCTGGCGCGTGTCATTTTTACGATGCCGGATGGAGCGTTTGTCGAAAATATCGGCTTTTTTTCAGCCACCCTGCCTTTTTCGGGAACCGAGGCGCGGCTGGAGCGTTTTGCCACCCTCTTGAATTTCAATGTCGTGCCTATACTGTTGAAGGAGTTTCCTGACGGGCAGAAATCCGGGATCCGAAAAACCCGGGTCGGACCTTACGAGGCGGTGGAAATTTTCGGGGGCTACACGCATCCCGACTACGGGCCGATGCAGTGGCGGCTGGTGGGCATCCCCCATCCTGACCGCCGTGACAGCATCTATACGCTCAGCCAGATCGCCCTCCGTTCGATGCCTTTGCCGTCTGTTGACGACTTTGGGCATAGCCTGTCGGGGATGACCTTGGAGAGCATGAGATACATAAAGTGATGCAGAAACGAACAGGACCTACCCGTCTTCTCGCCGCAGGACTTGCCTTCATGCTCCTGCCGCTTCCTGTAACCGCACAAGGCAACGGGGTCTCCTCCCCCATGCGCCCTCTATTCGCCGCCGCTACCGGCCTGTTGGAAACACAGCATATGTCGGTCGATGCGGGGCTGGCCGCCCGCACCGAAAAATCGGTGCCAAGCCCGTTCAGCATCGACCTGCCGGAAAGCGAGTCCATCGCGCTGCGCATTTCCGAAGACACGCCCGGCGCGCTCAGTCAGGTGGATTTCTTTACGCCGCAGGGGCAGTTCGTGGAGTCCCTGCGCTTTACCAATGCCCGTGTCGCGGTGATGGAGGATGACCGGCGGGGCATGGCGATGGCCAACCTGCTGGTGCTTCACACCTTCCCGGCGCTGCAAAAGCGCTACGCCGATGCGCGCATCCACGGATTCGGCAACACTCGGTTGGGTGACAACGATGCCGTGCAGATCTACGGCTCGTTCACCAATGTGACCGGGGAGCGGTTCTTCTTCCGCCATGTCGGCTTCATGCGACCAGACAGCGACAATGTGGTCGTGGGTATTTCGACCGTGCGGCAAAAACTGATGCCCGTGACCAGCCGGGAGCAGTTTCGCAACACCTATGGCGGCTATGCGCTCGAAAGTTTCCGCTTCGCCGAAGATATCGCTCTGGCACAGTAATTCCCTCCGTCGCCTTGCCGGGCGGCGGGCTCAGCGCAGCCGCCTGAGCACTTCCAGCGACGCATAACCATCGGGCACCATGCCGACCGAGCGTTGAAACGCGCGCACTGCCTTTTGCGTGTTCGGCCCGATCTTCCCGTCGACACCACCGGTTGAAAATCCGGCGCGGGTCAGGCGCTGTTGCAGCTCCTTACGCTCCGCCAGTTTCAGCGCCCTGTCGCCGCGCGGCCAGTCCGCTTGAATCGCCGCCCCCCCCATCAGCCGATCCGACAGGTGCCCCACCCCGATGACATAGGCGTCGGCCGCGTTGTAGCGCTCGATCACGTTGAAATTCTTGAACGTCATGAACGCCGCGCCACGGGCCCCACCGGGGATCAGGATCGATGCCTGGCCATGATTGGGCACCTGACGCCCTGCGGCATCGCGCACCCCCAGCCGTGTCCATTGCGCGACAGATTTCTTTACCCCGTCGCCCGTCTGTTCGTAGTCAAAGCCCTGCGGCAGACGCACCTCCATCCCCCATGGCTGGCCCTTTACCCAGCCATGCCGGGCCAGATAGGCGGCGGTGGAGGCGAGCGCATCGGTCGGATCATCAGACCAGATATCGCGCCGCCCATCCCCGCGAAAATCGACCGCGTAATCCAGATATGACGTTGGAATAAACTGCGTATGCCCCATCGCACCAGCCCAGCTGCCTGTCATGTTACGGGGGGCGACATCGCCGTTTTGCAGGATTTTCAGCGCCGCGATCAGCTGCTCTTCGAAAAACGCGCCGCGCCGCCCGTCAAAGGCCAGCGTCGCCAAGGATTCGACGATGTCGTTGGAGCCACGGAACGTGCCGTAGGCGCTTTCCAGCCCCCAGACCGCGGTCACGACAGACGCAGGCACGCCGTAACGGGCTTCGATCTCGCCCAGCACACGCGCATGTTGGCGCATTGCGGCACGGCCATTGTTAATCCGCGTCTGCGAAACCGCACTGTCGAGATATTCCCAAATCGCCTTGGTGAACTCCGCCTGATTGCGGTCGCGGCGAATGACGTCGGTGTCATACTGAATGCCCGCGAACGCACGGGTAAATACCGCATCGGAAATACCCTGCGCCCGTGCCCGGCGGCGGAAGCCTTCGATCCAGCGCGCGAATTCGGCGTTGGACACGCGGATCTCGGTCGGCTCGCCCACGGGAGCGGAGAGGGCGCGCACGGCGGGTCGCGGCTCCGGGCGCACTGACGATTCGACCGCAAACGCCGTCGAAAACCCCGCGGAGGGGAGCATCGCGGCAGATATGACTATTCCCGTAAAACGCTTGCGCATTTGGTTCTGCTCACCTGTTGATTGGGCGAAATCATAACCGCGTCGTCCCGACCCGAGAAGCAATCCCGCGTTGGGCTGGCGGTTTGTCGCCGTTCAAGAGGCAATGCCCCGGGTCGGGGATTCGTTCCGTGGCGCGGGCGGGAATCCCCGCCTGCCCCGGATCAGCTATCGCGCCGCTTGCGGATCACCTTGCGCTTGGTTTTCGCAGCTTTGGCGCGGGATTTCGCCGGTTTGCGCTGACCGGCACCGCCGCCGCGCGGCTTGCCCTTACCGCCGAAACGCTTGGGTCCGCCGCGTCGCGCCGATGCCCCGCCAGCGACCTGCTGATCCTCGATGGCAAGCAGGTCCAGCAGCAGACCGCCGGTCACCGGAACCGCCTCTGCCAAGCGCACCGTCACCCGCTGCCCGAGCGAGATCACACGCCCCGTATCCGCCCCCATAAGGGTCTGTGTTTCCGGGTCGTGATGGAAATATTCCCGGCCCAGCGCCCGCATCGGCACCAACCCGTCGGCGCCGGTGCCGTCAAGCTTCACAAACACGCCGAACCGCGCGATACCGCTGATCCGGCCTTCGAATTCGTTGCCGACCCGTTCGGACAGATAGGACGCAAGGTAGCGGTCGGTGGTGTCCCGTTCCGCCGTCATCGAACGGCGCTCGGTCTCCGAGATATGTTTGGCCGTTTCGTCCAGAATCTCGATCTCGTCCGGCGATAGCCCGTCCTTGCCCCAGCCATGCGCGGTGATGAGCGCCCGGTGCACGATTAGGTCGGCGTAACGCCGGATGGGCGAGGTGAAATGCGCGTAAGTCCCCAGAGCGAGCCCGAAATGCCCGAAATTTTCGGGGCTATAATAGGCCTGCGTCATCGAGCGGAGCGTCGACAGGTTGATAAGCTCCGCCATTTCCGTGCCTGCAGCGGCATTCAGCAAACGGTTCAGATGCGAGGTATGCAGCACCTGCCCCTTGGCCAGCGTCAAGCCAGAGGCCTGAGCCGTCTCGCGCAGCGCGTCGAGCTTCTCCGGGCTCGGCTCTTCGTGAACACGGAACAACAGCGGACGGCGCTTTGCCACCAGTGTCTTGCCCGCCGCGACATTGGCGAGGATCATGAATTCCTCGATCAATCGGTGGGCATCCAGCCGATCCTTGAAATTGACCGATGTGACAGTGCCGTCATCGGCCAATTCGATCCGCCGCTCCGGCAGATCCAGATCTAGCGGCTGGCGTTTTTCACGGGCAGCGCGGGCCGCATGATAGGCCGCGTAAAGCGGGCGGATCACGTCCTCCATCAGCGGCGCGGTGCGGTCCGAGGGCTGGCCGTCCATCGCGGCCTGTACCTCTTCGTAGTGCAAAGAGGCCTGTGACCGCATCAGCCCGCGTTTGAACTGATAGCCGATCAGCTCGCCGCCGGCATCCAGCTGCATCCGCACGGCGATACAGGCGCGTGGCACGCCTTCGTGCAGGGAACACAGATCCCCGGACAGCCGGTCGGGCAGCATCGGCACGACGCGGTCGGGGAAATAGGTGGAGTTGCCGCGCTTGCGGGCCTCCCGATCCAGCGGCGATCCGGGCGTGACGTAATGTGCGACATCGGCGATCGCGACCCAGACGATATGACCGCCCGGATTTTTGGGATCGTCATCGGCATGGGCAAAACAGGCGTCGTCGTGATCCCGCGCGTCCGAGGGATCAATGGTGACCAGCGGCAGATCGCGCAGATCCTCGCGCCCCTTCATCCCGGCGGGGCGGGCCTTGTCAGCCGCTTCGATCACCGCATCGGGAAAGGCGTCCGGAATGCCGTGCTGGTGGATGGCGATCAGCGATACCGCTCGCGGCGCGCCGGGATCACCGAGCCTGTCCGTGATCCGCGCCACCGGCAGGCCCATGCGGGACCGGGGGCTAGCCTGTTCGGCCTCGACCAATTCGCCATCCTGCGCGCCGTGCGTGTTGCCCGCGGGAACGTGCCATTCACTGTCGCTGCCCTTGTCGATGGGCACGATGCGGCCACCCTCGGTTCCGGCCCGATACAGCCCCAGCACCCGTTTCGGGTTGTGACCGATCTTGCGGATCAGGCGACCTTCGTATTGATAATCTTCGCCTTTGACCTCGACCAGACGGCCCAGAACGCGATCCCCCGCGCCCAGCGCAGGATCAGCTTCGCGCGCGACCCACAGAACACGCGGCGCGGGGCCGTCACCGTGCCATTCCAGCGGTTTTGCGAACAGATCGCCGTCATCGTCTGGGGCCAGCATTTGCAGCACCGACACCGGCGGCAGCCGATCCGGATCGCGATAGGTCTTGCGCCGCTTTTCAAGATGCCCTTCGTCCTCCAGCTCCTTCAGGATGCGCTTGAGGTCGATACGAGACGCGCCCTTGATCCCGAAAGCCTTCGCGATATCGCGTTTCGAGGTCTGGGTGGGATGATCGGAGATCCAGCCGAGAATTTCGGCCTTGGTCGGAAGCTGAGACATAGAACTGGACGTAGCACGCACCCCCGTGGGTGTCATGGGCAATCGCGTCGTTCCGTCGCGCAGTCACGGCTGCCGTGTAATCGCGTCGGCAGCCACGCCCGCCGCGCGGTTACTGCACCGTGTCGAGGATCGCTTCGACCCGGCGATTGCGGCTGCGTCCTTCCGCCGTCAGGTTCGAGGTGAGGGGCGAAAGATACCCCACCCCGTCCGCCGTGATCTGGCCACTGGGCACGCCCAAATCGGCAAGCCGCTGGCGCACCGCGCCCGCCCGATTTTTCGACAGGGCGATATTGGCGGCAAGGGAGCCTTCGGCATCGGTATGGCCCACCAGCGTGACACTGCGATCAGGATGCGTTTTCAGGTAGCTGGCAAGGCTGGCAAGCGTCGGGAACGGCCCCTGCCCCAAAGTGGCGGAACCGGGTGTGAAGTCGAGATCTTCAAGAACCGCGCGGCCTTGCGCCTCCAGCCGGGCGGTCAGCGTGGGGGTCTGACCCTCCTGCGCTGGCCGAACGGCGGCGTCCTGCGGCGTGGCGACGGGCGTCGCCTGAGGTGGCCCCTGCATGGGGGATTTTGTCGACGCGGTCAGCACGGTATCGCCGGGGATATGCGGCCCCACACGGATCATCTGGACAAAGCCGCGCCCGGCGGAGCGGCTGACCAGCAGCGTGATATATTCCGGTCGGTCGCTGCCCATCCGATGCGCGGAGATAAACCGGAAATCGCCCAGATCGACATGCATGTCCGGTTCGGGCAGCACATCTGTCGCGTAGCGAAAATCGAACCCGCCGCAATCGCGGGCCTCGCATTCGAAAATCGTATCGAACCCGGCGTCGGCCAATTGGGTGCGCAACGGCGCAAGGATTTGCAGGGTGGTAAGCCCCGGGGCCTGAATCTGCCAGGCTTGCCGATGCACTTCACCCTCGGCCCAGACGGATTGGATGCGTCCCTGTTCGTAGCGCGAAATCGGCACCTTGTAGCTGCCAAGATCGGTTTCCTGCGCAGCAGTGCGGCGGGCATTGGTGGGCAGGTCCAGCACCATCGCGCGCGGCGCGGTGGCCGTCACGGCAGCCGCCTGCACCGATTGCGCGGCCGCCAGCACCGGCCAGGGCAGTGCCATCAGCACCGCAAGGGGGAGAATAGAGGCTTTGTTCATGTCTGCGCCGTTAGATACGCCTCCGCCCCCATGGTTTCCACTCCGCCGCTGTTCTTGGCCGGTGACATAGGCGAGCTGCCGCCCATGCCCATCGATACGCGGCCCCCGCTGCCCCGGATCAGATCAACCGAAGGCCGGGCCTCTCATGCATGACATGAAATGTGTTAAAATTGTGGCAACCGCGGCGCACAACGCCCGGTCATTTGCGGATTCGGTAATGATAGTGGCCCGCAGGTCGCATCCCCAACCGCTGATACAGCCCTTGTGCTGCCACATTCTGCTCAACGACCAGAACCGCCATCCATTGCGCCCCCTGCGCCATGGCCCAGCCTGCGGCGGCCTGCATCATCTGCCGACCTAGCCCCGCACGTCGATAAGGCGCACGGACCTCCAGCGCGTGAAGCATGGCGATGTCCTCGTGCAGCGCCACATAGGCCGTCGCCGCAGGTTTGTCCCTGACCCGGCCCAACAGGGTGGTGCGCGGCAACATGCAGCGGTCCATGACGGCGATCCGCGCAGGACCGATGCCGCCCTCCTCCCAGATCTCCACCTGCGCGGCGAGAGGCGGCCAATCCACGGTGAAGCCTGTGTCGGGCGGCAGATCGGCGCACATATCCCGCGCGGGCGCGACCAGAACCATTACCGGATCAACACGGGCATAGCCTGCCTCCGCCAAGGCCGTATCGAGAGCCTCCTGCCCTGCGCGGATCATCACCAGAGGCGCCTGGTCCAACGCTGCCTGTTCGGTCTCCATCTGCGCGATGTCAGGGGTGTCCCCCAGCAGGCTTGCCGCGGACACCCGTTTGCCGCCGCCCTGACCTTCGCGGATGAGCCACGGACCGGCCCTGTGCAGGCGCGCGGCAGGCCATGTCAATTCCACCGCGTCGAACAGATCCGCCGTCCTTGGAGGGGTGCCGCTCACGCCACGCCCTCGGGGAACAGCGCGGCAAGCTCCGCCATCGCGGCATTGACGCGCGGCCCATCAGTGCCCCGCACCACGACATTCGCACCGGAGACGCCATTGCGGTTATAGGGATAAGATCCGAAGTCGAGATCAGGATAGCGCGCGGCCAAGTCCCGCAACGGCCCGGCGATATCGCCTTCGGGCCGCTGGACCTGCAAGCTTAGCGACAAGAGCGGATCGCCCCCCTGCAGTGCCGCCAAAACGCCCGCCACCATCGCTTCGAACACCGAAGGCACGCCCGCCATCACATGCACGTTGCCGATGCTGAAGCCCGGCGCGACAGAGACCGGGTTTTCGATCAGCACCGCGCCATCGGGAATGCGGGCCATGCGCAGCCGGGCTTCGTTCAGCTCGGACCCGGTGCGGGCGTAATGCGCGGCCATCAGGGCGCGGGCATCCTCGCGCACATCGATCGCAGCACCCATCGCGGCGGCGACCGCATCGGCGGTGATGTCGTCATGCGTCGGCCCGATCCCGCCAGAGGTAAACACATGATCCCAGCGCGCGCTGAGCGCCTGAACCGCGGCAACGATCGCGTCATGATCGTCGGACACCACGCGCGCCTCTTTCAGCGCGATTCCGTGGTCGGTCAGCGCGCGGGCAAGGTGGTGCAGGTTGGAATCACGGGTCCGACCTGAAAGGATCTCGTCGCCGATCACGAGCATCGCGGCGGTGGGGTTGGGCATCGGCATCCTGTCCTGCGCTTGTCGACCTGTGGTTCAAGGTATAGGCCCCGCGCCATGCGCTTTCCAACCCCGTTGATCCCGGCTCGGCTGCTGCGCCGCTACAAGCGGTTTCTGGCGGATGTAATCCCCGAAACCGGCCCTGATGCGGGACAGGAGGTGACCGTGCATTGCCCGAACCCCGGTGCGATGCTGGGACTGGCAGAGCCGGGCGCGCGGATCTGGATCGCCCCCACCCCCGACCCGAAGCGCAAGCTGCCCTATGGCTGGCGGTTGGTGGAACTGCCCGGCGGGCATTGTGCCGGGATCGACACCGGCCTGACCAACCGGGTTGTGGCAGAGGCGCTGGCCGCGCGCACGATCCCGACCCTGTCGGCCTATGCACATATTCGCCCCGAAGCCCGCTATGGCGCGCGCAGCCGCGTCGATTTCCTGCTGTCCGGCCCCGACCTGCCGGATGCCTATGTGGAGGTCAAAAGCGTCACGTTGCGCCGCAATGGGGACTGTGCCGAATTCCCTGATTGCGTCACGGCACGCGGGGCGCGGCACCTTGCCGATTTGACACAGATGGTGGCCGAAGGGCACCGCGCCGTGATGCTGTATGTCGTTCAGCGCGATGACTGTGCCCGGCTGCGCATGGCCGAGGATCTGGACCCAGCCTATGCCCGTGCGTTTGAGGCCGCCCGCGCGGCAGGGGTCGAGATGCTCTGCCACGGCACCCGGATCGATCCCACCGGCATTACACTTGCCGGGCCGCTGCCGGTGGAGCAGGCCCCCGCCCGCGCGCAAAGCTAGGCTTTCGCCGCGCCGCACGGCTGGTCATTCGCGCTATCCCGCCTTATTTGTAGCATCGAACGCTTGGAAAACAGGATCAGACCCTTGGACGGAAAAAGCGGACGCCTCACGCGCGACGGCATTCGGATTTATGAGCCCGCCGATTTCGCCGGCATGCACGCGGCCGGGAAACTGGCGGCCGAGATCCTCGATCACGTCGCCCCGATGATCGAACCGGGACGCAGCACCGCCGATATCGATGCCGAGATCACCCGCATGATCGACGCCTCCGACAGCACCTCGGCGACGATTGGCTATAAGGGCTATCAGCACGCCAGCTGCATTTCGGTCAATCATGTCGTCTGTCACGGCATTCCCGGCGCCAAGACGCTGAAGGATGGCGATATCCTCAACATCGACGTGACCGTGATCCTTGATGGTTGGTATGGCGACACCTCGCGCATGTATGTTGCGGGCAAACTGGGCCGCAAGGCGGAGCGCTTGATCGACGTGACCCACGATGCCCTGATGCGCGGCATCGCAGCGGTGAAGCCGGGCAATACGTTCGGCGATATCGGTCACGCCATTCAGAGCTTTGTCGAAAGCCACCGTATGTCTGTGGTGCGTGACTTCTGCGGGCACGGGCTGGGCCGGGTGTTCCACGCGCCGCCCAACGTGCTGCATTACGGGCGTCCGGGCAGCGGTCCGAAACTGGAAGAAGGCATGTTCTTCACCATCGAGCCGATGGTCAATCTGGGCCGTCCCGAGACGAAGGTGCTGGCTGACGACTGGACCGCGGTCACGCGGGATAAATCCCTATCCGCGCAGTTCGAACATTCCATCGGCGTCACGGCAGATGGCTGCGAGATCTTTACCCAATCCCCTGCCGGGCTGTTTCATCCGACATGGGGTGATGCCGCAAAATAGGCTCTAATCTGCGGTGTAGGGCCTAATGCGGCGCGGTAATCAGCGTCAGATGCGTGTCGCCCCAATGCCGCCGGTCCAGCAGGACAAACCCTTCAGGCGGCGTCTGGGGGCTGCTTTCCTCCCAGACCACCAGCGCACCGGGTGCGATCCAGCCCCCTGTCTGCGCGGCCGCCAGCGCCCGCGCGCCAAGTCCCTTGCCATAAGGCGGGTCGAGGAAGATCAGATCGAACGCCGCCGCCGGATTTGGCCCCAGCCGGGTTGCATCGCGGCGGATCAGCGTCGTTTCGCCGTCCGCCCGGCATTTCGTTACGTTCTCGCGCAGAAGCGCACCGGCCTTGCGCCCATCATCGACGAAGGTGACCTGCGCCGCGCCGCGGCTTAGCGCTTCCAGACCCAATGCGCCGGTGCCCGCGAAGAGGTCCAGCACCCGCGCGTCGTGTATCCCCGCCTGACGCGACATCAGGATGTTGAACAGGCTTTCGCGCACCCGGTCAGTGGTGGGGCGCAAATGCGCAGCCGCGTCGCCTTTGCCGACAGAGGCCAGTGCAAGGCCACGAAATTTACCGCCGATGATCCGCATCAGCCGCGCATCAGGTCCATCAGGCCCGTGGCGGGGTCGCCCACCCGCTCCGGCGCAGGGCTGGTGCCCGCCTCGATCAGCCGCTTGCCCACCATGTAGGCGCGCGGATCGTTCATCGCGTCCACCGCTATCAACCGATCCCCCGTGTAATACCAATGCGACACCGTTCCGTCCTTTTCGCCCGCGCGCACGATGACGCGGTCATAGCAGGTGTTCAGCCCGGCGATCTGCAATTTGACGTCGTATTGGTCTGACCAGAACCACGGTTTCGGGTCGTAATCACGCTCCTGCCCCAGCATATTGCAGGCCACAAGCTCCGCCTGATCAATCGCGTTTTGCACGGATTCGAGCCTGATCTGAGCGCCATCGCGCGGGAAGGAGGCGCAATCCCCCGCGGCCCAGATCGCAGGGTCTGACGTCTGGCCCCGCAGGTCCGTCGCGATGCCGTTGTCGATGCGCAGGCCCGCCGCCTCAGCCAGTGTTACGTCCGGCGCGATGCCCACACCGACCACGACCAGATCGACGTCGAGCGTATCGCCCCCGGCCAGAACCGCGCCGCTGACATGGCCATCTCCGGTCAGACGCTCCAACCCCGTAGCCTCGCGCAGGGTTACCCCGTGGGCGAGGTGAAGCGCCCGGAAAAAGTCTGACGTTACCGGCGCCGCGACACGTTTCAGGATACGGTCCGCCATCTCGACCAAGGTTACGAACATGCCGCGCGCGGCGGCGACGGCGGCGGCCTCCAGCCCGATATAGCCCCCCCCGACAATCAGCACGCGCTTGCCCGGCGCGAACTCATGCGCCATCGCATCGACATCGGCCAGAGTGCGCACGCCGTAGACCCCGCCCAGATCGCCCCCGATGGCCGCAGGCAGCCGGTGCGGACGCGCGCCGGTGGTCAGCGCCAACTGATCATAGGACAGCGCTTCGCCCGCCACGGTGACGGTGCGCGCGGCAGGGTCGATCGCCTCGACCTGTGCGCCCAGTCGCAGGGTAATGTCATGTTCGGCATACCAGCTTCCGGGCCGCAGATAGAGCCGCTCTTCGGGCATGTCGCCCAGCAGGTATTTCTTGGACAGAGGCGGACGCTGATAGGGGGGCACCGGCTCTTCGCAGAGCAGGGTGATCGGCCCGTCATGACCCTCCGCCCGCAGTTTCGCCACCAGCGAACATCCAGCCTGACCGCCCCCGATCACGATGATCCCGCCCATGTCGAACTCCTTCTGGTCATGCCGTCTGTCGCGGCCTATCGTCCGGCCCGAAACAGACACAAACCACAGGATGACTGCAATGACCATTTCCGTTGGTGACACGCTGCCCGATGCCACGCTTGTCCGCATGGGCGATGCCGGGCCGGAGCAGGTCTCCCTCGACAGCCTGACCAAGGGCCGCAAGGTCGTGATCTTCGCCCTGCCCGGCGCGTTCACTGGCACCTGCACCACCGCCCATGTGCCAAGCTTCATCCGCACCCATGACCAGATCACCGCCAAGGGCGTGGACGAAGTGGTCTGCATCTCCGTCAACGACCCCTTCGTGATGAAGGCATGGAGCGAGTCCACCGGCGCCGGTGCGGCAGGTATTGCCATGCTGGGTGACCCGGAAAGCACCTTTACCACCGAAATCGGCATGGATTTCAGCGCCCCGCCCGCCGGGCTGATCAACCGCTCCGCCCGCTACGCGATGCTGGTCGAGGATGGCGTGGTCAAGGTTCTGCACCGCGAGGAGAGCCCCGGCACCTGCGAAGTGTCGGGCGGCGAAGCGATGCTGGCCGAGCTTTGATAGAAAACCTGCGCCCGGCCCGTCCGGGCGCAGACCTAGCCCGGCAGCCGGTCCACCGCCCAGCGGGCGGCATCGGCGACTGCGGGATCGGGATCGTCGGTCAGGGACTGCGCCACCGGGCGTAGCTGCGGCAGGCCGGAATTTCCCACCGCGTAAAGCACATTGCGCACGAAACGATCCCGCCCGATCCGCTTGATCGGACTGCCGGAAAACCGTTCGCGAAACCCGGCATCGTCCAGCACAGCCAGTTCCGCCAAGGGCGGCGCGATGGTGCCCGCCCGCGCGGCGTAGCGGATGTCGCTAGCCTCGACCGCAAACTTGTTCCACGGGCAGACCGCCAGACAATCGTCACAGCCGTAGATCCGGTTGCCAAGCGCCGGGCGCAGCGCCTCGTCCACCGGGCCTTTGTGTTCGATAGTCAGATAGGAAATGCACCGCCGCGCGTCGAGCTGATAGGGCGCGGGAAAGGCGTCTGTCGGGCAGGCGTCCAGACAGCGGCGACACGATCCGCAGCTATCCCGGCCCGGCTCGTCCAGAGGCAATTCCAAGGTGGTGAACACTGCACCCAGAAACACCCAGTTGCCCAGATCGCGGCTGACCAGATTGGTATGCTTGCCCTGCCAACCCAGACCGGCAGCCTCGGCCAGCGGTTTTTCGGGCACGGGCGCGGTATCGACAAACACCTTCACCTCGCCGCCCGCCTCGGCGATCAGCCACCGCGCGAGGCGTTTGAGCCGTTTCTTGACCAGATCGTGGTAATCCTTGCCCCGTGCATAGACCGAAATCGCCGCCGCATCGGGATGATCCAGCACGGCAAGCGGATCTTCGTCGGGCGTGTAGCTTTCGGCCAGCATGATGACCGAGCGCGCTTCGGGCCAGAGCGCGGCGGGGTTTTCGCGCCAGTGGCTGCGCTCCGCCATCCATGCCATCTGCCCGTGCCGCCCTTCGTCAAGGAAATGGCGCAGCCGCTCGGGCAGGTGCGGCAGCGCGTCGGGGCGGCAGACGCCCATCGCCGAAAACCCCTCGGCCTGCGCCTGCGCCGCGATCGCGTCCTTCAGATCAGAAGTCGAGATCGGCGTAGTGCCCGGGCGGCGGGAAGCCGGGGACTTGGTCGGCGAGGATGTTGCGGAAGGCCGGTCGCGACTTGATCTTGGCATACCAGTCCTTGACGTTTGCGCTGCGGTTCCAATCGACGTCGCTGATGTAATCCAGCGCCGAGAGATGCGCGGCGGCGGCGAAATCGGCAAGCGTCATCGCATCCCCCGCCAGCCAGCGCCGCTGATCCAGCAGCCAGTGCAGGTAGTCGAGATGCACCTTCACCGCGCGGGAGCCTGCTTTCACGTTGCGGCTTTCGGGGTAGCCCTGCCCGGTGATCTTCTTGTTGACCCGTTCATACAGCAGGTTGCGCGTAACCTCGTTGTGGAACTTGTCGTCGAACCAACCACACAGGCGGCGCACTTCGTAGCGTTCTTCGGGGTTGCGCGGCATCAGCGGCGGGGTTGGCTCCACTTCATCGAGATATTCGCAGATCGCCTGACTTTCAGCGAGGAACATGCCGTTCAGCTTCAGCACCGGCACCTTGCCCGCAGGGTTGCGGCGCAGGAAATCGGCGTCCTGCTCCCAATAGCGTTCCTCGACCAACTCCACCTCGATCTTTTTCTCGGCCAGCACGAGGCGGACCTTGCGGCAGAACGGCGACAGCGGGACATGGAAGAGACGATTCATGTAGATCCAACGCGACAGGGTGAGTGAGGTTCACACCTCTTGCCCAAGCAACAGAGGATTTTCAATCCTCGAAACAGGATGCGCGCCCGTCTTTGCGGATTGTCGCGGCCCCATCGGCGATCCGCGCGGCCCGCCGCCGCACATAGGCCGACGGGTTCGACGCCGAGCGCTCTTTGGGGTTGGGCAGAACCGCGGCAAGCAGCGCGGCTTGCTGTGCGGACAGATTGGCAGGTGCCACCCGGAAATGACGCCATGCGGCGGCTTCGATGCCAAACACGCCTTCGCCGAATTCGGCCACGTTCAGGTATACTTCCAGAATGCGGCGCTTGGACCAGACGGTTTCCACGACCGGGGTAATCACGCCTTCCATCGCCTTGCGCAGCCATGACCGATCCTGCCACAGAAACACGTTCTTTACGGTTTGCTGGCTGATGGTCGAGCCCCCGAACCGCGCGTTGTTATCCAGCGCATTGCGGATCGCGGCCATGTCAAAGCCCCAGTGTTCGCAGAAATTGGCGTCCTCAGCCGCCACGACGGAGCGAAGCATGACCGGCGCGACGGCGTTGATGCCGACCCATTGCTGTTCCACCTCGCCCAGACGGCGCGCTTCTCGCCACATCGTGTGGGTGGTCGGCGGGTTGGCAAAGCTGAACAGAAGGATCAGCAAAAACACCAAAACGACCGGCGCCAGCAGCCACGGCGCGACCCGGCGCAGGATGGCCCGCACAGGTTTGCCGCCACGCTTGCCGCGCGCTGTCGATTTCCGCCCGCTGCCGGTGGATCGTCTGGATTTTGCTGCCCGTGCCACGGGGGCACTCTACTGGCTGTGGGGACCGCATGAAAGCGTCTGACGCAGGGGCAGGTTCAGGATTTTTCCCGCCTCGGCAAAGCCATGCCACATCGTCGTCCCGCGCGGGTCGGTGATGCGTTAGCTGACCTTCTGGACATCCTGTGGATTGCCACAGACTGCAGGGCCACATCGAAGCGCGCGGCTCTCGGCCCCATCTTCCGCCCCGCGAAATGCAAAAAGGGCCGCATGACGCGGCCCTTTCGCAATGGTGTTGGGATCGGCGATCACTCCGCCGGGATCGCGTCCTTCTCCTGCGACAGCGGATGCGGGATATGGGCCAGCATCTCCTTCGGGCAGATCTGGACGAAATGGGCCTTCTCGGTGTCCCAATGCTGCAGGATGTCGGCAGCCCGGCGGCTGCCCGTTTCCTGCGCGTGACGCTCCACCAGATCGCGCAGCTGGGCTTCCCAATGATCCACGGTGACCGGGCAGGTGACCAGCGTTTCCATGTTCATCATGTCTGCGGCCTGACCTTCGGGGTCGTAGAGATAGGCCATGCCCCCGGTCATCCCGGCACCGAAATTCGGCCCGATCGAGCCGAGGATCACCGCAACGCCGCCGGTCATGTATTCACACCCGTTGGAGCCACAGCCCTCGATCACCACTTTCGCACCGGAGTTCCGCACCGCGAAACGCTCCCCCGCGCGGCCTGCCGCGAACAGATAGCCATCAGTCGCGCCATAAAGCACGGTGTTGCCGATGATCGTGTTCTCATGCGCGACAAGCGGCGAGTTCATCGGCGGGCGCACCACAACGGTCGCGCCCGACAGGCCCTTGCCGACATAGTCGTTGGCATCGCCCGACACTTCCAGCTTCAACCCCGGCGCGCCGAAGGCCCCGAGCGACTGCCCGGCGGAGCCGGTGAGCTTGATCGTCAGGTGATCGGGCTGAAGGTTGTTGCGCATGCCGAAGCGCTTGACGATATGGCTCGACGTGCGCGTGCCGATGGTCCGCAGCGTGTTCTGCACCGCGTAACTCAGCTGCATCTTTTCGCCTTCGTCGAGGAAGCGCGCGGCATCCTCCACGATTTCGGCATCCAGCGTGTCGAGCACGGCATTGCGCGGCTTGTTGCGGTCATAGACGATCTTCTCTGCGCCCGTGACCGTCACCAGCAGCGGGTTCAGGTCAAGATCGTCGAGATGCGCGTTGCCCCGGCTCACCTGCGTCAGCAGATCGGCGCGGCCGATCACCTCATCGAGCGACCGCGCGCCGATGGAGGCGAGGATTTCCCGCACTTCCTGCGCGTAGAAGGTGATGAGGTTCACGACCTTGTCGGCATTGCCGGTGAACTTCGCCCGCAGCGCGTCGTCCTGCGTGCAGACGCCCACCGGACAGGTGTTCGACTGGCACTGACGCACCATGATGCAGCCCATCGCGATCAGGGCGGCGGTGCCGATGCCGTATTCCTCGGCGCCCATCATCGCGGCCATGACAATGTCACGACCGGTCCGCAGACCACCATCGGTGCGCAGCGTCACCCGCTCACGCAGGTTGTTCATCGCCAGAACCTGATGCGCCTCGCTCAGACCCATCTCCCACGGCAGACCCGCATATTTGATCGAGGTCGCGGGCGATGCGCCGGTGCCGCCGTTATGGCCCGAAATCAGGATCACGTCAGCCTTCGCCTTGGCCACACCCGCCGCGATCGTGCCCACGCCGGAGGAGGCGACCAGCTTCACCGTCACCTTGCAGCGCGGGTTGATCTGCTTCAGATCGTAGATCAGCTGCGCCAGATCCTCGATCGAGTAGATGTCGTGATGCGGCGGCGGCGAGATCAGCGTGACGCCCTTGGTCGAATGGCGCAGCCGCGCGATCAGGTCGGTGACCTTCATGCCCGGAAGCTGACCGCCCTCGCCCGGCTTGGCGCCCTGCGCGACCTTGATCTCAAGCTCTTCGCACTGGTTGAGGTATTCGGCAGTGACGCCGAACCGGCCAGATGCGACCTGCTTGATCTTGGCGCTGGGGTTGTCGCCATTGGCCTCCGGCACGAAATGCGCCGGATCTTCGCCGCCCTCGCCGCTGTCGGATTTCGCACCGATGCGGTTCATGGCGACATTGAGGGTCTTATGCGCCTCCGGCGACAGCGCGCCAAGGCTCATCCCCGGCGTGACGAAACGCTTGCGGATCGAGGTGATGCTTTCCACCTCTTCGATCGGGATCGACCCGCCCAGCGGCTTGATGTCCAGCAGATCGCGCAGATGGATCGGCGGGTTGGACCGCATCTTGGCGGAATACTGTTTCCACAACTCATGGCTGGCACGGTTACACGCCGCCTGAAGCATGTGCATCGAGGTCGCTTCCCACGCGTGGGTCTCGCCCTGCTTGCGAGCCTTGTAGAAGCCGCCGATGGGCAGAACATTTGCCCCGGACCGCCAGCCGCGCGCATGCACGTCTTCGACCTTGCGCTGAATGCCGGACACACCGATGCCGCTGATGCGGCTGGTCATGCCGGGGAAATATTCGGCCACCATCGCACGGGACAGGCCCACGGCTTCGAAATTCAGACCGCCACGATAGGAGGAGATCACCGAAATCCCCATCTTGGCCATGATCTTCAGCAGGCCCTGATCCACCGCTTCGCGATATTTCTGCACCGCGTCGGTCAGCGAGCCGTCGAGCAGGCCGCGCTCGATCCGGTCGGCGAGGCTGTCCTCGGCCAGATAGGGGTTCACCACCGTCGCGCCACAGCCGATCAGCACCGCGAAATAGTGCGGATCGATACATTCGGCGGACCGCACCCCGACGGAGCAGAACGTGCGCAGGCCTTTGCGGGTCAGCCAGCTATGCACGGCCGAGGTCGCAAGGATCATCGGCATCGGCACGCGATCTGCGCCCTGATGCTGATCGGTCAGCACGATATGCCCACCACCGGCGCGCACCGCATCCTCCGCTTCCTCGCGGATGCGGGTCAGGTTGTCTGCCAGCGCCGTCGGCCCGCCATCGGCGGGAAAGGTGCAGTCGATTTCCGTCATCGGCGCGTTGAAGTGGCGCACCATTTCGTCGAACTGCGCGTTGCCCACGAACGGGCTGTCGAGCACGAGGATCTCGGTCTGGCTGCTGTCCTCGTCGAGCACGTTCTTGAGGTTGCCGAACCGGGTCTTCAGGCTCATCACGCGGAATTCGCGCAGCGAGTCGATCGGCGGGTTCGTCACCTGGCTGAAGTTCTGGCGGAAGAAGTGGCTCAGCGGGCGGTATTTCTCAGACAAAACGGCAGAGGGGGTGTCATCCCCCATCGAGGCCAGCGTTTCCTTGCCGTCCTCGGCCATCGGCGCAAGGATCTGTTCCAGCTCTTCGATGGAATAGCCCGCAGCGACCTGCCGCTGCCGCAGATCATCGCCCGAAAACAGCGCCTTTTCGGTCACCGCGTTCAGGGACTCGTCCAGTTCGTTGATCTTGCCGACCCACTCACCGAAGGGCTGCGCCTCGGCCAGCTTGTTCTTGATCTCGACATCATGGAACAGCTGTCCGTTCTGCATGTCGACGGCGATCATCTGCCCCGGACCAAGCGCGCCTTTTTCGCGCACCGTGGCCTCATCGGTCGGGACCATGCCCACCTCGGAACCCGCGATCAGCAGGTTGTCCCCGGTCACAACATAGCGCATCGGGCGCAGGCCGTTGCGGTCCAGACCGCCACAGACCCAGCGGCCATCGGTCATCGCCAGCGCAGCGGGGCCGTCCCACGGCTCCATCACGGAGTTGCAGTAGGAATACATGTCGCGCCATGCCTCGGGCAGCTCGGTCGCCTGTTTGGACCAGCTTTCCGGCACCAGCATCGTCTTGGCCATCGGCGCGGAGCGACCGGCACGCACCAGCACCTCGAACACCGCGTCGAGCGCGGCACTGTCGGACGCCGATTGCGGCACGATCGGCTTGATGTCTTCGGCATTGTCCCCAAACACCGACGAGGCCATGCGGATCTCGTGGCTCTTCATCCAGTTCAGGTTGCCCTTCAGCGTGTTGATCTCGCCATTATGGGCCAACATGCGGAACGGCTGCGCCAGCCACCACTGCGGGAAGGTGTTGGTCGAATAGCGCTGGTGATAGATCGCAAACGCGCTCTCGAACCGTTCGTCCTGCAGGTCGGGATAGAAATCGGCGACCTGCTCGGCCAGCATCATGCCCTTGTAGATCATCGAGCGGCACGACAGCGAACAGACGTAGAAGCCGACCTGACGGATCGCGGCTTTCTCAATCCGGCGGCGGATGACGTAAAGCTCGCGCTCGAACGTTTCTTCGTCCACGCCTTTGGTGTTCGAAATCAGGATCTGCTCGATTTCCGGCCGGGTGGCGGAGGCTTTTTCGCCCAGACAGGCGACATTCACCGGCACATGGCGCCAGCCGTAAATATAGTAGCCCATCCGCAGCACTTCGGTCTCGACGATCGTGCGGCAGGCTTCCTGCGCCGAAAAATCGGTCCGCGGCAGGAAGATCTGCCCCACGGCAATCAGGCGGTCCTGACGGGGCTCATGGCCGGTGCGGCGGATCTGATCGTAGAAGAAAGGCACCGGGATCTGAACATGGATACCCGCGCCGTCACCGGTCTTGCCGTCGGCATCGACAGCACCGCGGTGCCAGATCGCCTTCAGCGCGTTGATGCCGTTTTCCACGACCTTGCGCGACGGCTTGCCGTCGATCGAGACGACGAGCCCGACCCCGCAGGAGCTGTGCTCCTCGGTTTCGGAATAAAGGCCATTTTCTTCCATCCATTTGCGCTTCGCCTCTTCGGCGGCGACCCAGGCGGCGTCATATTTGGTCATGGCGTTTCCTTTCACTCGGATCCGGTTGGCTGGCCGCTTCGGGCGGGCTCAGGCCGGGGCTGATGCGGGAGGCGGGGCGTCAGGCCCTGCCCGTCCTGTCGGGATCGGCGGGATCAGGGGTGACCCCCGAAAGGATCTCGCCGCATTCGTAAATCGGTGTGGTCGCGCCGAAACCGGACGCGCCGGGGCGGATGATCTCCACCGGGGAATAGTCATCGGTCAGGCTGTCGCCGTCCTGATGGTAGGTTTCGACGCCGGTCAGAAACAGGCGCTCATCCTCCAGCACGAACTGGATGCCCTCGCCGCGATAGATCTCTTGCCCGCTCTCGGATTCCGACCGAATGTCGAATTCCAGCACGCGCAGGGTTTCGCCGTCGATGACGCGGGTCTCATCGGTCAGCGCATCGTGCCCCGCGTAGCGGATGGTCCGGCTGCCTGCGTCGCTCAACTCTCGCATGGCAAAGGCGTAGCTGTCGCTGCCGGTTTCCAGCAACGCGCGGATGTCGATACGGTCCGCTGGTGCGTCCTGAAGCGTCTCGCGGCTCCCATCGGCAAAGGATTGCAGGTCGATCCACTGATAACCGGGGTCGGTGAGCGATATGGAATACAGCCCTTCGGCGTCAAAGAAGGCTTCCCATGTCGTGCCCTTGGGGGCCCCGTCGCAGCGCCAGAACAGCGATACGCCGCATTGTTTGTATTGCACCGTCAGGATCGCGGAGCAGCCCTCGGGAACCAGCGCATCCGCCGACTGCGCACGCACGTCCCCCGCCGACAGCGCAAGGCCGGCGGTCAGGATCAGGGTGGAGAGGGCGGTGCGCAGGGGCATCAGCGAAAATCCGGTGTCAGGTCGGGTCACAGGCGGGGCCGGGTCCGGCCACCGCCACAGGTCATGCAGACAGGTCAGGCTTATTCTGCGGCAACCATGTCAGCGGTCGAAAGCTGTTCCAGCACCGCATCGGCGGCCTCGCGGCCATCGCGGATCGCCCAGACGACAAGGCTCGCGCCGCGGACGATATCGCCCACCGCGTAAACGCCCGGCAGGCTGGTCTCATGGGTGCGGAAATCGGCCTTCACGGTGCCCCAGCGGGTCACTTCCAGGGCATCTTCGCCCCAGAGCGTCGGCAGGTCTTCGGGCTCGAAACCAAGCGCCTTGATGACCAGATCGGCGTCTTCGACGTAATCCGCGCCCTCGATCACCTCGGGCGACTGGCGGCCAGATGCATCGGGCGCACCCAGACGCATCTGCTGGACCATCACGCCTTCGACGGCATCGCCGTGGAAACCCTTCGGCGCGGAAAGCCAAACGAACTCGACACCTTCTTCCTCGGCGTTCTGCACTTCGCGCTGGGAGCCGGGCATGTTGGCGCGGTCGCGGCGATACAGACACTTCACGCTGGTCGCGCCCTGACGGATCGCGGTGCGCACGCAGTCCATCGCGGTGTCACCACCGCCGATGACGACGACGCGCTTGCCCTTGGCGTTCAACTCACCGCTGTCATATTCCGGCACATCATCGCCAAAGGACACGCGGTTGGAGGCGGTCAGGTAATCGATCGCGCGCACGATGCCGTCGGCACCCGAACCGGGGCCTTGCAGATCGCGGGTCTTGTAGACGCCCGTGGCGATGACCACCGCGTCATGCTTACCCCGGATCGCGGAGAAGGACAGGTCTTCGCCTACATTGCAGTTCAGCACGAACTCAACACCGCCCTGTTCCAGCTGGGCGATGCGGCGCATGACCACGTCTTTCTCCAGCTTGAAGCCGGGAATGCCATAGGTCAGCAACCCGCCGCCACGGTCGTAACGGTCGTAGACAGTGACCTGCACACCCGCGCGGCGCAGCCGGTCGGCGGCAGCCAGACCACCCGGACCGGCACCGATGATCGCGACGCTTTCGGCACGCTCGATCGCCGGGGCGATGGGCTTAACCCAGCCTTTTTCCCACGCGGTATCGGTGATGTATTTCTCGACCGAGCCGATGGTCACGGTGCCGTGGCCCGACTGTTCGATCACGCAGTTGCCTTCGCACAGGCGATCCTGCGGACAAATGCGCCCACAGATCTCAGGGAAGGTGTTGGTCGCCTGACTGATCTCGTAGGCTTCTTCCAGACGGCCGGTCGCGGTCAGGCGCAGCCAGTCGGGAATGTTGTTATGGAGCGGGCAATGCGACTGGCAATAGGGCACACCACACTGGCTGCACCGGCTCGACTGTTCGGCCGCCTTCTCATCGGCGAATTCGGCATAGATCTCGTTGAAGTCCTGCGCGCGGTCCCCGGCGGAGCGCTTCGAGGGCATCTCCTTCTCGACCTTCGTGAACTTCAGCATCGGCTGCTTGGCCATAGAGCGAACCCCGTCCTTGTGGCGAATACTGACGACCCTCTATTAGACGGGGTCGCGGAGGAAATAAAGTAACTGATGCTGACCTATCAAGAGGTTTTTATTGGCCAGGCACCCCCAATAAGCCGAAATACGCGACACAAAAGGTAAGAAATATTTACTTAGTTTTGCAGAATAACAGCGATAACAGTTACTTAGGAAAATACCACATCCTGCGAAAGGCCCCCTTCCATGACGCTCTTCCATCTGCTGCTGGTCGCGGTGATCCAAGGCATAACCGAGTTCCTGCCCGTTTCATCCTCCGGCCACCTGATTCTCTTGCCGAATCTTACCGGCATGGCGGATCAGGGGCAGGCTATCGACGTGGCCGTGCATGTGGGCACGCTGCTGGCGGTGATCCTCTATTTCTGGCGCGACGTCGCCGCTGCGCTGGTGGGACTGGGGCGGCTGGTGCGGGGGCGCGCCGATACGCCGGGCGCAAAGCTGGCGCTGCTGCTGATCATCGCAACGGTGCCCGTGGTGCTGGCCGGGCTGGTGTTGAAACTCACCGGGCTCGACGATGCGCTGCGCAGCGTGGCCGTGATCGGCTGGACGATGCTTATCTTCGGGATTGTGCTTTACTGGGCGGACCAGCGCGGCGCTGAAACGCGCAGCACGGGCGACTGGACCCTCCGCCACGGTATCATCATGGGGCTGTGGCAGGCGGTGGCGCTGATCCCCGGCACCTCCCGCTCCGGCATCACCATCACGGGCGGGCGCCTGCTCGGCTATGCGCGGGAAGATGCGGCACGGCTGTCGATGCTGATGTCGATCCCGACGATCATCGCCTCGGGCACACTGCTGGGGCTGGAGGTCGCGCAGACCGGCAATCCCGACATGTGGCGCGCCGCGGGGATCGGCGCGGCATTCGCCTTTGTCGCGGCGCTGCTGGCGTTGACGCTGATGATGCGGTTGCTGCGCTCGGTCTCGTTTACGCCATATGTGATTTATCGCGTGATCCTCGGGCTTATCCTGCTGGCCGTCGCCTATACCTGATCTCGGCATTCGGGGCTGTGGCATCGCCCCCGGAACGCCGCTATGATCCGCGCGACCGGGGGCTGCCCTGCCCCTCGCAGCACAACACGGACGGAGCAGACCGATGACCGATCAGCCAGTGGCGGAGATGAGCTTTGAGGACGCGATGAGCGAACTCACCCGCGTCGTGGACCACCTCGAAAAGGGCGACGTGCCGCTGGAGCAGTCGATCAAGCTCTATGAACGCGGCGCGGTCCTGCGCAAACATTGCGAGGCCAAGCTCAAGGACGCCGAGGAAAAGGTCGCCGCCATCACCACCGATGACACCGGCGCGCCCACCGGGACGGTCCCGCTCGACGGCAATTGAGATGTTCGCCGCCCGGCTGAAGGCCGACGCCGCCCGCGTCGAGACGCGCCTGCGCGCTGAAATCGCCCGATACGGCGATCTGCCCGTGGTCGCCGCGATGGATCACGCCTGTCAGGGCGGCAAGGGGCTGCGCGGGTTTCTGGTGATGGAAAGCGCCCGCCTGCATGACATCCCCGAAGATCAGGCCATCCTGCCCGCCTGCGCCATCGAGGCGGTTCATGCCTATTCCCTGATCCATGACGACCTGCCCGCGATGGACGATGACGACCTGCGCCGGGGTCGCCCCACCGTGCATGTCAAATGGGATGAGGCGACGGCCATTTTGGCGGGCGACGCGCTTCAGACGCTGGCCTTTGGCCTGCTGGCCGATCCGGCCCTGCCGCCCGCGCGCGCCGTCGCGCTCAGCCATGACATGGCGCAGGCGGCAGGTGCCGGGGGCATGGTGCTGGGGCAAGCGCTAGACATCGCGGCCGAAACGGCCGCCGCGCCGCTGGATCTGGACCAGATCACCGCGTTGCAGGCGGGCAAGACCGGCGCGCTGATCGGGTGGGCGGCCTGCGCGGGAGCGGTGCTGGCCGGTACCGATGCCACACCGCTGCGCAGCTATGCTGCCGCGCTTGGCCTTGCTTTCCAGATCGCGGACGACATCTTGGACGTGGAGGGCTGCGCGGACAAAACCGGCAAGCGCCTGCGCAAGGATGCCGATGCCGGGAAGGCCACGTTCGTATCGCTGCTTGGGCTGGACGGGGCCCGCGCCCGCGCCGCCGAATTGGTGACGCAGGCGGAAGCGGCGCTTGACCCCTACGGGGACCGGGCGCAGGTCTTGAAGGAGGCCGCCCGCTTCGCTATCGCACGGGACCGGTAGAGCGCGGCAGATGGCGCGTCCTTCGGCCCAGTTTACACGCGCGCCTCGGGAGGACGCATGACCAGACCTGACACGCCGCTGCTGGACCAGATCGCCAGCCCCGCCGACCTGCGCCGTCTGGGTGACCGGGATCTGATCCAAGTGGCCGACGAATTGCGCGCCGAAACCATTAGCGCCGTCAGCGAAACCGGCGGCCATTTGGGGGCGGGGCTTGGCGTTGTGGAACTGACCGTCGCGCTGCACGCGGTGTTCGAGACCCCGCGCGACCGTCTGATCTGGGACGTGTCGCACCAGTGCTATCCGCATAAGATCCTGACCGGACGCCGCGACCGCATCCGCACCCTGCGTCAGGAAAACGGACTGTCAGGTTTTACGAAACGGTCCGAAAGCCCCTATGACCCGTTTGGCGCTGCGCATAGCTCCACCTCCATCTCCGCCGCGCTTGGCTTTGCCACCGCGCGCGATCTGGGCGGCATGCCGGAGCATGGGCTGGGCGATGCCATCGCGGTGATCGGGGATGGCGCGATGAGCGCGGGCATGGCCTATGAGGCGATGAACAATGCGGGTCATCTGGGCAAGCGTCTGATCATCATCCTCAACGACAACGAAATGTCGATTGCCCCGCCAACGGGTGCAATGTCGGCCTATCTGTCGCGGCTTTATGCCGGGGCACCGTTTCAGGAATTGAAAGCGGTGGCCAAGGGCGCGGTCAGCCTGCTGCCGCCGCCGCTCCAGCAGGGCGCCAAGCGTGCGCGCGACATGCTGAAATCGCTGACTGTCGGGGGCACGCTATTTGAGGAGTTGGGCATCAGCTATCTCGGCCCCATCGACGGGCACGATATGGAGCAGCTTCTGGCAATCCTGCGCATGGTGAAATCCCGTGCCGAAGGGCCGATCCTGATCCATGCCATCACCCGCAAGGGCAAAGGCTACGCCCCCGCCGAAAGCGCCAGCGACAAGGGGCACGGCGTCTCGAAATTCGACGTGGTGACCGGCAAGCAGAAGAAAGCCGCCTCCAACGCGCCGTCCTACACCTCGGTCTTCTCGCGCAGCCTGATCGCAGAGGCGGAGCGCGACCGCACGATCACCGCCATCACCGCCGCCATGCCCGATGGCACCGGGCTGAAACAATTCGCCGAACGCTTTGCCGACCGGTGTTTTGATGTGGGGATCGCCGAACAGCACGCGGTGACGTTCGCTGCCGGACAGGCCGCGGGCGGGCTGCGCCCCTTCTGCGCGCTCTACTCGACGTTCCTCCAGCGCGGCTACGACCAGATCGTCCATGACGTGGCGATCCAGCGCCTGCCCGTGCGCTTTGCCATCGACCGGGCCGGGCTGGTGGGGGCCGACGGCGCGACCCATGCAGGCGCGTTCGATGTGGCGTTTCTGGCCAATCTGCCGGGTATGGTGGTGATGGCCGCCGCCGATGAGGCGGAGTTGATGCATATGGTCGCCACCGCCGCGGCCCATGATGACGGCCCTATCGCCTTCCGCTTCCCGCGCGGCGAAGGTGTTGGCGTGGAGATGCCCGAGCGCGGCACGCCGCTGGAGATTGGCAAGGGCCGGATCGTGGCAGAGGGGAAGCGCGTGGCGCTACTGTCCTTTGGCACGCGGTTGGAAGAGGTCCGCAAGGCCGCCGAGGCACTGACCCGTCGTGGCATCACCCCCACCATCGCCGATGCACGGTTCGCCAAGCCGCTGGATCGGGAGATGATCCTGCAACTCGCCGCCGACCACGAAGCGCTGATCACCATCGAGGAAGGCGCCGTTGGCGGCTTCGGCTCGCATGTCGCGCAATTGCTGTCGGACGAAGGCGTGTTCGATGCGGGTTTGAAATTTCGCTCCATGGTGCTGCCCGATATCTTTATCGATCAGGCCAGCCCCCGCGCCATGTATGACGTGGCTGCGATGAACGCCGAACATATCGAGGCGAAAGTGCTCGATACGCTGGGCATCGCCCGGCTGGACCAAGCGCGCGCCTAGACCCGGCTCGCCCGTCTGCCCACGAAAAAGGCCCGCTTGCGCGGGCCTTTGATCTTATCGGTCATGTGCCGTTCAGGCCGGGGTGGAAGATACGCCCACCTGCGCCGGACGCAGCAAACGGTCATGCAGCATGAAGCCTTCGGCCATCACCTGAATGATGTCGCCCGCTTTGGTGTCGGGCACCGGCGCTTCGAACATCGCCTGATGATGCTGCGGGTCGAATTTATCTCCGACTTCCGGCACGATCGGCTCAATGCCGTGCTTGCCGAACACGCTCAGCAGTTCGCGCATCGTCAGCTCGATCCCTTCGATCAGGGCCTTCGACACCGTGCGCTGTTCCTCCGTCGCGGCGTCGAGCGCCCGGCGCAGGTTGTCATAGACCGGCAGCATGTCGCGGCTCAGCTTGGAGCCGCCATACTGCTCCGCCTCGCGGCGGTCACGATCGGACCGCTTGCGGGCGTTTTCGGCATCGGCCAGCGCACGCATGAAGCGATCCTTCAGCTCGTCACGCTCGGCGCGCAGTGCCTCCAGTTCAGCGTCTTGATCCGTGTCAGGCTCCTGGGCTGCCAGTTCGTCCAGCGAAAGCCCCTCCTCGCCGAGATAGTCGGCGGCGTCCTGGTCCAGATCCATATCTTTTTTCGGTTCAGCCATCTTTCACCTTATTTCCCGCGGCCCGCGATCAATTTGCCCACCAGTTGTGCCGTGTAGTCCACGATGGGCACGATCCGGCCGTAGTTCAGGCGCGTCGGTCCTATCACCCCGACTGCGCCAACGATCTTTCGGTCAGCGTTCATATATGGAGAGACCACCAAAGAGGAACCCGAAAGTGAAAAGAGTTTGTTCTCGGAGCCTATGAAAATGCGCACGCCCTCGCCCTCATCGGCTGCTTCGAGGAATTCGGCGATATCACGTTTTCGTTCAAGGTCGTCGAACAGCGTCTTGATGCGCTCCAACTCGTCCGCTTCGGTTCCCGCCAACAGATTCGACCGGCCCCGCACGATAAGCCGTTCATAGGTTTCGCCCTCATCCTGCCAGACGGCCAGCCCCTGTTCGACCATCGCCTGCGCCAAGGTGCCCAGTTCCCGACGCCGCTTGCGGATCTCGGCGGAAATGACCCCACGAAGCTCGCTCAGCGTGCGCCCCTCCGCCAAGGCGTTGAGGAAGTTCGCAGCCTCCCGCATCGAGGAGGGCGTTTGACCCGCGGCAGGCACAAACACGCGGTTTTCGACATGTCCGTCAGCGAATACCAGAACCACCAGCGCCCGTTCTGGCCCCAGCTGCACAAACTCGATATGCTTGACCGGCGCTTCATGCTTTGGCGCCAGAACGAGGCTCGCCACCTGCGTCGTGCCAGACAGGGCCGATCCGACCCTGTTAAGCACGGCGGGGATGTCGGGATCGCTGCCGCCCAGTGTTGCGTCGATCTTCTCGCGGTCCATCGCGTCGAGATCGCGCACCTCCAACAAACCGTCCACGAACATCCGCAGCCCGGTATGGGTGGGCACCCGCCCGGCCGACACATGCGGACTGCCTAACAGACCCATATATTCGAGATCCTGCATCACGTTGCGGATCGTCGCCGCCGAAACCTTCTCGGTCATGGTGCGTGTCAGAGTGCGCGAGCCGACCGGATCGCCCGTGGCAAGGTAACCCTCCACCACGCGGCGAAAAACCTCGCGGCTGCGGTCGTTCATTTCGTCAAGGAGCTTGCTGCCGTCGCTCATTCTACACGGATACCTGTTCGCTATAGGGTGCCTTCCGGCTTGCATCGGGGCGCTCTGCGGGCCTAGAGGAAGGGCAGAAAAAGGAGACCTCCGATGCGCCCATCCGGCAGAAACGTAAGCGAAATGCGGCCGATTTCAATCGAAACCGGCGTGACCCGCCACGCCGAAGGCTCCTGCCTGATCAAATGTGGTGACACCCATGTCCTGTGCACCGCAACCATCGATGAACGCGTTCCGCCCTTTCTGAAAAACAGCGGGCTGGGCTGGGTCACCGCCGAATACGGCATGCTGCCCCGCGCCACCCACACCCGTATGCGCCGGGAGGCCAAGAACGGCCAGAGCGGACGCACTCAGGAGATTCAGCGCCTGATCGGGCGCTCCCTACGCGCCGGGATCGACCGCGTTGCTCTGGGCGAACGCCAGATCGTCGTGGATTGCGACGTGATTCAGGCCGACGGCGGCACGCGCTGTGCCTCGATCACCGGCGGCTGGGTCGCACTGAAACTGGCGATCGCAAAGTTGATGAAGGCCGGGCTCATCACCTCGGACCCGATGATGGAGAATGTCGCTGCGGTCAGCTGCGGCATCTATGCCGGGCAAACGGTCGTCGATCTGGACTATGCCGAAGACAGCGAGGCCGGCACCGACGGTAATTTCGTGATGACCGGATCGGGCAAGCTGATCGAGCTTCAGGCGAGTGCCGAGGGCGCGACCTTCTCGCGTCAGCAGTTCAACGAGCTTCTGGACCTTGCCGAAGCGGGCGTGGCCGAACTGGTCGCCGCACAGAACGCGGCGGTCGCCTGATGCGCCAGTTCGACGGGGACCGCCTGATCATCGCGTCGCACAACGCGGGCAAGATCCGCGAAATCGGCGCATTGCTGGAGCCCTTCGGCATCGCCGTCTCCTCCGTCGCGGAGCTGGGCTATGAGGAGCCGGAGGAAACCGAAGATACCTTTGCCGGCAATGCCCGGATCAAGGCCCACGCCGCCGCGCAGGCCAGTGGCCTGCCCGCCCTGGCCGATGACAGCGGCCTGATGGTCGATGCGCTGAACGGCCAGCCCGGTGTCTATACCGCCGACTGGGCCGAAACGGGCAATGGTCGCGATTTCATGATGGCGATGACCAAGGTGAATGATCTGGTCGCAGCCAGCGGTGCCTCCGCGCCGCACAGCGCGCAGTTCCGCTGCACGTTGTGTCTTGCGTGGCCGGACGGTCATGACGAACTGTTCGAGGGCATTGTCGGCGGGCACCTTGTCTGGCCGATCCGCGGCGAAGGTGGTTTTGGCTTTGATCCGATGTTCCTGCCGGAAGGCGAGCAGGAAACATTCGGTGAGATGGACCCCGCGCATAAACATGCCATGAGCCACCGGGCAGATGCCTTTGCCAAGCTGGTTGCAGGGTGTTTTGACCGCTGATCGCGATCAGATGGAAGACTGGCGCCACGGCGGCTTCGGTCTCTACCTGCACTGGCCGTTCTGTCAGGCGAAATGTCCCTATTGCGACTTTAACAGTCACGTCACTGCGTCCATCGATCAGAAACGCTGGGCCCGTGCCTATGTGTCGGAGATCGAGCGCATCGGCGCCGAAACCCCGGATCGCATTCTGGGCTCTGTGTTCTTTGGTGGTGGCACGCCGAGCCTGATGGCCCCGGACACGGTGGCCGAGATCATGGACGCCGTGCGCCGCACGTGGCCGCAGGCCAATGACTGGGAAGTCACGCTAGAGGCCAACCCGACATCTGTCGAAACGGGCCGGTTCCGGGGCTATCGCGAGGCCGGGGTGAACCGTGTCTCCATGGGAGTTCAGGCCCTGAATGACGCTGATTTGCGTCAGTTGGGGCGCATGCATTCAGTGGCCGAGGCGCGCGCCGCCTTCGATATCGCCCGCAGCACGTTTGATCGCGTGTCATTCGACCTGATCTATGCCCGCCAGAACCAGACAGCCGCCCAGTGGCGCGCCGAATTGGCCGAAGCGCTGTCTATGGCGGTCGATCATCTGTCGCTCTACCAACTGACCATCGAAGATGGCACTGCCTTTGGTGACCGCTACGCTGCCGGGCGCCTGCGGGGCATCCCGGATGAGGATAGCGCCGCCGATCTGTGGGAGATCACCCAGGAACTGACGACAGCCGCAGGTATGGCTGGGTATGAGGTCTCGAACCACGCTCGCGAGGGCGCAGAATCCCGTCATAACAGTCTCTATTGGCGCTATGGGGACTATGCGGGGATTGGTCCGGGCGCCCATGGACGAATGACCCTGAACGGGCAGCGCTTGGCGACCGAAGCCCCCCGCCAACCGGGCGCATGGATCGATGCTGTAGAACGCGACGGGCATGCGGAACTTCCGAGAGAGCCGCTTTCCGGTCCCGATCAGGCGACCGAATACCTGCTGATGAGCCTGCGCCTGACCGAAGGGAGCGATTTGCGCCGCTATCGCGACATGGCAGGTGCCCCCCTGCCCGCCCGACCCCTTGACGACTACATCGCCGATGGCCTGCTGCGCCGCGATGGCGATCAGATTGCTGCCACCGCACAGGGCCGCCCGCTATTGAACGGCATCCTGCGGGGGCTACTATCGCACTGACCCGCCATTCCGGCGCGGGCAGGATCACCACCCCATGCGTGCACTCTGGATCATCTTTGGCTTGGCCGCGCTGCTGCTTGGCACAATCGGCATCGTTCTACCGCTGTTGCCGACAGTGCCGTTCCTGCTGCTTGCCGCGTTCTGCTTTGCCCAAGGATCCGAGCGGCTCCATCGCTGGCTCATCACCCATCCGCGGCTTGGGCCGCCGATCCTCGACTGGCAGGAAAACGGCGCCATTTCACGCCGGGCCAAGGTAATGGCCACGGCGTCTGTTGCGCTGGTGTTTGGGACGTCCCTCGCGCTTGGGCTGGCCTGGAAGCTTATCGCCATCCAGGCCGTGACCCTAAGCTGCGTGATGGTGTTTATCTGGTCACGTCCAGAGGGGAAGCGGACAGCAACCGGCACAGCGCGTCCAGATCTTCCAGATCGCGGTAATTGATTACCAGTTTACCGTCGCCCTGCTCCGCGTGATCGATGCTGACCTTTAGCCCCAGATTGGCGGACAGGTCAGACTCCAACGCGCGCGTATCGGCATCCTTTTCCCGGCGCGGCTGACGCGGTTTGGCAGGACGGGGATCGCCCATCCGCTTCACCAAGGCTTCGGTTTCGCGAACCGACAGCCGCTTGGACACCACGATCTGCGCCAGTTCTGACGGGTTATCCGCCGTGATCAGCGCCCGCGCGTGCCCCGCCGACAGTTCGTTGCGCCGCAGCAGCAATTGCACGTCTTCGGGCAGGTTCAGCAGGCGCATCAGGTTGGCGATGTGACTACGACTTTTAGACAGCGCCTTGGCCAGTTGCTCCTGTGTATGACCAAAGCGATCAATCAACTGCCGGTAGCCCAAGGCTTCTTCGACCGCGTTCAGATCCGCGCGCTGGATGTTTTCGATGATCGCGACTTCCAACACCTCGGTGTCGGTGAATTCGCGCACGATGACCGGCACTTCGTGCAGCTGTGCCAGCTGCGCGGCCCGCCAGCGGCGTTCCCCCGCGACGATTTCCCACGCGATCTTGCCACGCGGGTTCGCGCGAACGATCAGCGGCTGGATGATGCCCTTCTCGCGGATTGAGGCGGCGAGTTCGCGCAGCGAATCTTCGCTGAAGTCCCTGCGCGGCTGATCGGGGTTCGGCTCGATCGTTTCGACCGGCAGATTGCGCTCTGCCTTCATCGGTTCTGCCTGCGGCGCGTCGGGCCGCTCATCAAGTGATACATCTGCCATCAGAGCCGACAAACCGCGGCCCAGTCCTCTTGTTTTCTTTTTATTATCAGTCATTTAAGTCTCCTGCTCCAGCTTAACGCCAGCCCGCTCCAGCATCTCCCGCGCCAAGGCCCGATAAGCTGTGCTGCCCTTAGACGCGGTGTCGTAGGTCAGCACCGGCTGCGAAAACGACGGCGCCTCACTGATCCGCACGTTGCGCGGCACACGGGTCTGGAACACCAACTCGCCCAATGCGTCGCGTGCATCGACCTCAACCTGTTGCGAGAGGTTGTTGCGACCATCGAACATCGTCAGGACAACGCCCTCGACCCTGAGGTCCGGATTGGCGGAGGCTCGGATTTCGCGCAGCGTCAGCATCAATTGCGACAGCCCTTCCAGTGCAAAGAATTCCGACTGCAGCGGGACCAGAACCGAATGCGCCGCGACCATCGCATTAACCGTCAGCAGGTTCAGCGACGGCGGACAGTCGATCAGGATGTAGTCGAGTTCGTAACGGTCGATCCCCGGTGCGCGCAGCGCGTCATGCAGCAGGAAGCTCCGTTTTTCATTCGAGACAAGTTCGATATCGGCGGAGCTGAGATCCGTTGTCGCAGGCGCAAGGAACAGACCGTCAATCTCGGTCCGGACAACAACGGATTCGACAGGCGCATCGTCGATCAAAAGGTCATAGGTCGTCGCCTGCCGTCTGGCGGCATCTGCCCCCAGACCTGTCGACGCATTTCCCTGAGGGTCCAGATCGACCAGCAGCACGTTATGCCCAAGTTCGACAAGAGCGGCGGCGAGGTTGATCGCTGTCGTGGTCTTCCCCACCCCGCCCTTCTGGTTAACAATCGCGACGATTTTCGCGGATTCAGGCCGGGAGGGATCAAGCACGCGCGATGTCTCCAAGTGAGAGAATGACCGCATTCGGGTCGGTAATGCTGGGAGTTTTCTGAAGGGAAAACGACCAAGATTCAAGCGAAGCGTCAACCTCACCCTGATAATTCGCGCCCTTGGGGAAGAGACAGACGGCATTTGCCTTCATGAGCGGCAGAGACAGGCTCAGAAGCTTATCAAGTGAGGCCAAAGCGCGGGCGGAGATGATGTCACCCGGCTCGATTTTCGCCTGTTCGATCCGGCTCGCGCTAACGTCAGCCTGCACACCGGTCTCGCGGATGACCGTTCGTAAGAACTCGCACTTTCGCCGGTCCGATTCAACAAAAGCAAAACTCAGATCAGGCGCGTGTTCCGCAGCGAGGATTGCGCAGATAAGTCCGGGAAATCCGCCACCTGTGCCTAAATCAATCCAGCGGCCAGATCCCGGTGCGAGGTCAAAGACCTGCGCTGAATCGGCGAAATGCCGTGTCCACAGATCCGGGATAGTAGACGGCGCTACGAGGTTGATGGACTTGTTCCATTTCTCCAGCAGCGCCGCGTAGATTTCCAACCGCTCCAATGTTTCACGTGAAACATTCCGATCGCCAAACTGAGCACTCGTCATGCGGACGCCCGGCTTTCAGACTTCCGGATGCACGAGAGCAAAAGCGTCAGAGCCGCCGGGGTCATCCCGCCAATGCGCGCCGCTTGCGCAAGAGATGCCGGTCTGACCGCTGCAAGTTTCGCCTTAAGCTCATTTGAAAGACCCGAGATATCCGAGAAATCAAAGTCCGCTGGAATAACCAGTTCCTCATCGCGCCGTAGATTAGCGACATCCTTCTCTTGCCGAGCGACGTAATTTCGGTAGAGCGCGTCGCGAGCCAGCTGAACGAGCGTATCGGGTTCAATCGCATCTAAGTCGGATGAAAGCGCTGCAATCGCATCCAATTCGGCGCCGGGAAGCGCCAGTGCGGAATACAGATCGCGCTTTGGCCCATCGGCGTTCACCCTAACACCGGCTTCAGCTAACTCGCGCGAACTTACGAACTGGTTTTGAAGCAGGTCGGCAGCATGGTCGAGCTGCTCCATCTTGCGCTCGAACGCAACCTGCCGTTGCGCGCCAACCAGCCCCAGAGCAATCGCCTGCCCTGTCAGCCGTTGGTCCGCGTTATCGGCCCGCAGCGACAGACGGAATTCAGCGCGAGAAGTGAACATGCGATAGGGTTCGGTCACGCCGTGGGTGATGAGATCATCGACCATCACGCCGATATAAGAGTCTGTTCGGCTGAAATAGTGACGCTCTTGCCCCAAAGCATCGCGTGCGGCGTTCAGGCCAGCGACCAGCCCCTGCGCCGCTGCTTCTTCATAGCCCGTGGTCCCGTTGATCTGCCCAGCGAGATACAGCCCCGGCACGTCGCGCACCTGCAAACTTGCATCAAGCGCGCGGGGATCGATGTAATCATATTCGATCGCATAGCCGGGCTGTAGGATTTCGACACTCTCCAATCCGACGATAGACCGAACATAGGCGGTCTGCACATCGACAGGCAGCGACGTCGAAATGCCGTTCGGATAGATCGTATCGTCATCCAAGCCTTCGGGTTCGAGGAAGATCTGATGCGACGTCTTATCGGCGAACCGCACGACCTTATCCTCGATAGACGGACAGTAACGCGGACCCACACCGGAGATATGCCCGCCATACATGGCAGACCGCGAAAGGTTCGCTTGGATAATGTCATGTGTTTGCTGATTGGTGTGCGTAATTCCGCAGGAGATCTGCGGGGCCACAGGGGCGCCCTCGGACAGGAACGAGAACAGCACCGGCGCATCATCGCCCGGCTGCGAGTCCAGCCGTGACCAGTCAATTGTTTTACCATTCAGACGCGGGGGCGTGCCGGTCTTTAGCCGCCCTAATGGCAACTCGAAACTGTCGAGCCTTTCTGCCAGCCGGACCGAGGCGGGATTACCCATTCGGCCGCCAGGGCGGCTCACGTCCCCGATATGGATGACACCGCGCAGGAATGTCCCCGTCGTCAGGATCGTCGCAGTCGACCGGATTTCGGACCCGTCTGCCAAGACAACACCGCCGATGCGGCCGTCCTGATAAATGAGATCCGCGACCTCTCCTTCAACAAGCCTCAGGTTCTCGGTCGCGGCGATTTCGGCTTGCATCATTTCGCGGTAACGTTTGCGATCCGCCTGCGCACGCGGTCCTTGAACAGCGGGGCCTTTCTTACGATTAAGCAGCCGGAATTGAATACCTGCGTAATCCGCGACGCGCCCCATCAGCCCGTCCAGCGCATCGATCTCCCGGACAAGGTGTCCCTTGCCCAGACCGCCAATGGCTGGGTTGCAGGACATGACTCCCAGGTCACCCGCGGACATCGTAACAAGCGCTGTGCGCGCGCCCATACGAGCAGCCGCATGTGCTGCATCGGCACCTGCGTGACCGCCGCCGATCACCACTACGTCAAAGTCCAGATGTTTCACGTGAAACATTCCTCATTTACCGATGCAAAAACTGGAGAAGATCTCTCCTAGCAGATCTTCGACACCAATGCGACCTACCAATGTATCAAGCACCGAGATCGCTCCGCGGATATTCTGTGCGGCAAGTTCAGCCCTCAGTTCCGCATCCACCAAGTCTTCTTGCGCGGCCAAAAGGTACTCTGCCGCCGTCGAAAGCGCGATCTGATGTCTCAGATGAGTCGCTGCGCCCACGTGCTGCAACCTTCCTTGCAGGATTTGTCCGACCTTGTCCAACAACGCCGCCACACCTGCGCCGGTTTTGGCCGAGATTGGAAAGCCGTCGCCAGTCCGAATATCGGACTTAGCAAGGAGCCGGATGTCATCGCCGCGCGCCTCTAGATCCGCTATCGGTTCGAGGAAGATACGAAGGTCCGCCGCCTCCGCACGCTGTCGAGCGCGGCTCACGCCAATGCTTTCCACCGTATCATCCGTTTCACGAATACCTGCGGTGTCTAGGAAGGTAACCGGCAAACCATTGATATCAGTCCGCAATTCCAGAACGTCCCTGGTCGTCCCGGCGATGTCCGACGTGATAGCAACGTCTCGGCGAGCGATGGCGTTCAGAAGCGTGGATTTCCCGGCATTGGGCGGGCCGATTAAAGCGACTTCGAATCCTGAGCGAAGACGTTCCGCCTGCGCCACACCCGCGGCTTCGCGTTGGAACTCAGTCGTCAGGCGTGCGACGATATCCTCGACTTCGGGGAAAACGTTTTCCGGGATCTCTTCATCCGCGAAATCAATCGTCGCTTCGACCAAGGCTGCCGCGCGGATCAGATTGTCGCGCCAGCCTTCGGTTCGCGAACTTAGCCCGCCGGAATAGACTTGCATGGCCTGACGGCGTTGCGCGTCGGTTTCCGCGTCGATCAGATCGGCGAGGCCTTCGACCTCGACCAGATCCATGCAGCCGTTTTCGAGTGCGCGTCGCGTAAATTCTCCGGCTTCGGCAAGCCTGCACCCTTCGGTCCGGGCGAGGAGGGCCAGCACCGCATTGGTGATCGCGATGGACCCGTGCAGATGAAACTCAGCGACATCTTCACCGGTGAAGCTCGCCCCGGCGCCGAAGGTCAGCAGCAGGATGTCATCGAGCACATCGCCGCGTTCATCGCGGAGCGGGCGGCGGACGGCACGACGGGTGTCTGGTAACGGCCCAGCATAACGCGCAGCCACCGCATGGGCATCAGGGCCAGAAAGCCGCACGATACCGACCCCTGCCCTCCCTTGGGCGGTGGCGAGGGCAAAAATCGTGTCCATCGGTCTAACCCGTTGATAACGCTTGTTAAGTGTTCATAGAATCGAAGAATTCGGAATTCGATTTCGTCTGCTTGAGCTTCCCGATCAGGAACTCGATCGCATCCGTCGTGCCCATCGGGTTCAGGATACGCCGCAGAACGAAGGTCTTTTGCAGATCCGATTTCTCGACCAGCAGTTCCTCTTTCCGGGTGCCGGATTTGAGGATGTCCATCGCCGGGAACACGCGCTTATCGGCGACCTTACGGTCAAGCACGATTTCGGAGTTACCGGTGCCTTTGAACTCTTCGAAGATCACTTCATCCATGCGTGACCCGGTGTCGATCAGGGCGGTTGCGATGATGGTGAGCGACCCACCTTCCTCGATGTTCCGGGCCGCCCCGAAGAAGCGCTTGGGGCGTTGCAGCGCGTTCGCGTCGACACCACCGGTCAGCACCTTGCCGGAGGACGGCACCACTGTGTTGAACGCGCGGCCCAGTCGGGTGATCGAATCGAGCAGGATCACAACGTCGCGCTTATGCTCGACCAAACGTTTCGCCTTCTCGATCACCATTTCGGAAACGGCGACGTGACGGGTGGCAGGTTCATCAAAGGTGGAGGAGATGACCTCCCCCTTCACGCTGCGCTGCATGTCGGTGACTTCCTCGGGCCGCTCGTCGATGAGCAGGACGATGAGGTAGCACTCGGGGTGGTTCTTCTCGATGGAATTGGCGATATTCTGCAACAGCACCGTCTTACCGGTGCGCGGCGGCGCGACGATCAGCGAGCGCTGGCCTTTCCCGATGGGCGAGACCAGATCGATGATCCGCGCGGAACGATCGCGCGTGGTCGTCGGGTCTTCCAGCTCCATCGTCAGCCGCTCATCGGGATAGAGCGGCGTCAGATTGTCGAAGTTGATCTTGTGGCGCGCCTTCTCAGGCTCCTCGAAGTTGATCTGCGTGACCTTGGTCATGCCAAAATAGCGTTCCACCTCGCGCGGGGCGCAGATCACACCAGCCACGGTATCGCCGGTGCGCAGACCGTGCTGCCGGATCATCTCGGGCGACAGGTAAATGTCGTCGGGACCGGGCAGATAGTTCGCCTCGGGCGAGCGGAGGAAGCCGAAACCGTCCTGCATCACCTCCAGCACGCCATCACCGGAAATCTCCCAGCCCTCTTCCGCCCTCTCCTTGAGGATCTGGAACATCATGTCGCCCTTGCGCATGGTCGACGCGTTGTCGATCTCCAGCTCTTCGGCCATGGACAAAAGGTCGGCCGGGCTCTTGGCCTTCAGGTCAGAGAGCGAGAGTTGTTCTTGGGTCATGAATAACGAATCCGGGAAAGGCTGCCGCGTTCGCACCACGAGATGCGGCGGGACTGGGTCATATGGCAATGGGAGCACGTGACGGGACCGCCACGGTTAGCGGACATAAGCGTCAAGCGCCGCGGAGTCAATCACCGTCGGATTCGCGGAATCATGGGAATCCGAACAGCCCCTGAGAGCCACGGAGCGGACCGTGGAGTGCGATCTGGTTCAGAATGGCCGTGCGACGACCGAAATCACGATGACCACCAGCAGCAGCGTCGGAAGCTCGTTCATCATGCGGTATGTGCGCCCTGCCCGCGTGTTGGTTCCCGCGACGAATTCCTTGCGGCGTTTTCCGAGCCACATGTGAAACCAAGTCATCCCCAGCACGGACGCCGCTTTGGTCCAGGGCCAGACGGCGCTCCAATCCACAACGCCCGGCGTCGCAATGAGACACAGGCCAAAGATCCACGTCGCGATCATTGCCGGGTTCATGATCGCCTTGAGAAGCTTCCTCTCCATTTCCTGAAGCATCGAGTCCCTGTCGGAGCCCGGCTGCGCCTGCTCTGCGTGATAGACGAAAAGCCGAGGCAGATAGAACAATCCAGCCATCCACGCGACGACCGCGATGATGTGGAGAGATTTCGTCCAAGGGTAAAGATCAGCAAAGAGATTGGTCATGGGGGCCTTCGGTTGATGCACACCACTTAAAGAATCTTTTTTTTAAAAAGGATAGGGGTTGATGTAGGGCCTGTGGAAAACGTGGATTAGCGATTTGTCCGCAGATTCCCGCAGATTCCCGTCAACGGTGGAAAACTCATGTGGGTTTTGCGTGGCCCGTTCTAATTCAGATATTGGAAATCAATTACTTAGGCGTTTTTTACACCTGTGGATAACCATGTGAGGAAGCCAAGGTAAGACTCGTGGCTTGACAGGTTATCCACAGCTTACCGGATTTTTTCCTCCACGAGGGACAGAATGGACCGGTCTGGTGCAGAACCTGTGAGTTATCCCCGTCTGGTCATCAAGGGTAGGTTGGTCCACAGATAATTCTGCGTTCCATACCCGACCTGTCCCTGAGGTTATCCACATGCCTGCCCCTCTGATCCTCGCGTCCGGCTCCGCCACCCGGGCCGCTTTGCTGACCCAAGCCTGCGTGCCGTTCGAGGTGGTCCGCCCCCGCGTGGACGAAGAAAATTTGCGCGCGGCGATGGAAGCGGAGGAGATGCCGCCGCGAGATATGGCTGATGCGCTGGCCGAAATGAAAGCGGCGCGCGTCGCCGCAAAGCACCCCGACAGGCTGGTTCTGGGTGGCGATCAGATCCTTGAATTCGAGCGCCGCGCCCTGGGTAAACCCCGGTCCGAAGCCGAGGCGTTGGAACAGCTGACCGCGATGCAGGGAAAAACTCACAGGCTTCTGTCCGCCGCGGTGGTTTATGAAGGCGGTAAGCCGATTTGGCGCCATGTGGGACAGGTGCGCCTGTCCATGCGACCGATCTCGCAGGGATACTTGCGGGACTACCTTGCGCGGAACTGGCACAGCATCCGTCACTCCGTCGGGGGCTACAAGCTGGAGGAAGAAGGCGTGCGGTTGTTTTCCCGCGTCGATGGAGATTATTTCAACGTGCTGGGTCTGCCGCTGCTGGAGCTGCTGTCCTGGCTTGCGTTGAGGGGAGAGATCGACACATGAGCAAACGGATTCCACTGGCCGGCGTCATCGGGCAGCCGATCGAACATTCGTTGTCGCCACGGCTGCACGGGCATTGGCTGAAACGCTATGGAATCCAGGGCCACTATATCCCCATGAACATTCGGCATGAGGATCTGGAGCGCGTCCTGCGGACCTTGCCCGCGATGGGGTTCATCGGCCTGAACGTCACGATCCCCCATAAAGAAGCGGTGCTCGCGCTGGCCGATCTGTCCTCGGACCGGGCGGCCCTTATCGGGGCGGCGAATACGCTGATTTTCCGGGAGGACGGCAAGATCCACGCCGATAACACCGATGGCTATGGCTTCGTCGCCAATCTCCGGCAATACGCCCCGGATTGGCAGCCCAGCGATGGTGGCGCGGCGGTGATCGGGGCGGGCGGTGCCTCCCGCGCGGTGATCGCGGCGCTGATCGATCTCGGCGTGACTGATATTCGGTTGTCGAACCGGTCCCGTCCCCGGGCCGAAGGGCTGCGGGCTGAATTTGGCCCCAAGATCACCGTCTACGACTGGAACATGACCGGGGACATGTTCCCCGGTGCCGCGACCGTGGTGAACACCACCGCGCTGGGAATGGACGGCAACCAGCCCCTGCGCCTGCCGTATGACAAGCTGGAGCGCGACGCGGTGGTCACCGATCTCGTCTATACGCCGCTGCGGACGCATTTCCTTGAACAGGCGGCGCTGCGGGGCTGCCGCACCGTCGATGGGTTGGGCATGCTGCTGCATCAAGGCACGCCCGGTTTTGAGCGCTGGTTCGGCCAGCGCCCCGAGGTGGACGAGGATCTGCGGCTGGCAGTGCTGGGCGGCTGATGGCGGTGCTGATCGGGCTTACCGGCTCCATCGGGATGGGCAAATCGACGACAGCGGCGATGTTTGCCGCGCGCGGTGTGCCGGTCTGGGATGCGGATGCGGCAGTGCATCGGCTCTACGCCCCAGACGGCGCGGCGGTGCAGGGCATTGGCGCGCTCTTCCCCGACGCGATCGGCGCAAGTGGCGTCAGCCGCGACCGGCTGAAGGCGCATATCGCCGCAAACCCCGCGGCGTTACGTCAGATCGAACAGGTCGTGCACCCTCTCGTCGCCGCAGACCGGGCCCGGTTTATCGAGGTGACCCCCGACCCGGTCCTGCTGCTCGACATCCCCTTGTTGTTCGAAACGGGCAGCGATGCGGAGATGGACCTGGTTGTCGTCGTTTCCACCAGCGCGGCGGAGCAGGAAGCCCGTGTGATGGCGCGTCCGGGCATGACCGCGCAGCGGTTCCGCGCGATAGTTAAGGCGCAGCTACCTGATGCGGAGAAACGCGCCCGCGCCGATGTGGTGATCGACACCACCACGATGGAGACCGCCGCGGCAGGCGTGGACAAGGTGCTGCGGATGGTCGAAAAGGATCGCCATGCGTGAGATCGTGATGGATACGGAGACCACGGGTCTCGACCCCTATGAGGGCCACCGGCTGGTTGAGATCGGCGGTGTCGAGCTGTGGAACCATGTGCCCACGGGCCGGGTCTATCACCAATATATCAACCCGCAGCGCGACATGCCGAAGGAAGCCTTCGACGTGCATGGCATCAGCGAGGAGTTTCTTGCCGATAAGCCGCTATTCAAGGCGATCGCGCAGGAGTTTCTGGATTTCGTCGGCGATGCGGTGCTGGTCATCCATAACGCCAGCTTCGACATGAAATTCCTGAATGCCGAACTGGAATGGGCGGGTAAGCCGCGTTTGCCGATGAAGCAGGCGCTCGACACGCTGGCCATCGCGCGCAAACGCTTCCCCGGCTCGCCCGCGTCGCTGGATGCGCTGTGCCGCAGGTTCAATATCGACAACTCCGCACGGGAAAAGCACGGCGCGTTGCTCGACAGTGAGATCCTCGCCGAAGTCTATCTGGAATTGACCGGCGGTCGGCAGCCCGACTTTGCACTGGCCAGCGGTGGCAATCGTCGGGGCGGGGCGGAGATCGTCGAGGATTGGCGCCCGAAACCCCGGCCTACGCCGCTGCCGCCGCGCATCACCGACGCAGAGAAACTGGCACATGCGGCCTTTGTCGAGGCGATGGGCGAAAGCGCGCTTTGGCTGAAATTCGACGTGACCAAGCGCGACTAGACCCGCCTTTGGTCCGGGCGTAGCCTCGCCCCTGTATCCGCACAGGGGGACCAGATGGATCACACCGTCATCTACGACTGCGAATTTCTGACCGCCGAGGGCGCGCCGCACCGATTTTGGTGCGGGCCCCATGACCCCGACCCCGTCATCGCGCAGATCGGTTTGGTAAAGGTCGGGCTGAGCGACACGTTTCCGATCCTCGATACTCTGCGCTGCCATGTCATTCCGCGTGGGCGCGACGGCGCGCGAGTCAGCCTCGACCCCCTGTTCATCCGGCTGACCGGGATCGAGGAAGACACGATCACCGAGGATGGTCTGCCGCTGGCCGATGCTCTGGCCAAGGCTGACGATTTCGCGCAGGGCGCGCGGCTGTGGTCATGGGGGAAGGACGAATTCAACATGGTTGCCATCAGTTGCTATGTCGAAGGGATCGCGCCGCCGATTCCGGTCACCCGCTTTGGCAATGCCGCCGGGCTGCTGTTGCGGGCGGGGATGCCGTATGAGGATATCAAAAAGACGCCCAGCAATCGCCTGTCGGCCTATTATGGTCTGGACCACCCGGAACTGCGGGGTCACGACGCTCTCGACGATGCCTTATCGGTGGCGCATGTGATGCGGCATCTGCTGGCGAAAGGTGCGCTGACCGGGGCGGATTTCGCCTAAATCCGAGCTTCAGGCACAAAAAAACGGGCCAATTTGGCCCGCTTTTTCTGTCGGTAATGCGGATTGCTTAGTTGACCGCGGCCTGCTGCGCCTCGGCGCGGCGGGCGATTTCCTGACGGTAGATCGCGAGGAAGTCGACGTTTTCGAGGTTCAGCGGCGGGAAGCCACCGTCACGGGTCACGTCGGACACGATGCGGCGCACATACGGGAACAGCATGCGCGGGCATTCGATCAGCAGATAGGGGTGCAGTTGCTCTTCCGGGACGCCGGAGATCGCAAAGATGCCGCCGTATTCCAGTTCCAGCAGGAACAGCGGGGCATTGTCGGTCTTTGACCGGCTTTCGATCTTGAATTTGGTGATGACTTCGAACTGGCCATCGGCCTGACGCTTCTTGGCGTCGAGGTTCACCTGAACCTGAATGTCGGGCTGCACTTCGCCCTGCACGCCCTTCTGCACGACGATGTTTTCAAACGACATGTCGCGGATGAACTGCCCGAGGATTTGCATCTTGGGCTGTTGCGGCGTGGCCTGATCGGTCGCGGCGCCGTTGGTTTCGGTCTCAGCCATTGGGAACTCCCTGAAAATTGCTTGGACTTGGCTTAGCAGAGCGGCGAAGCGGCCTCAATGCCGGGACCAGCCAGAGGGCGGGGCATCGGGGTCACGCGGCTTGATCTCTGGCGGATCGACCTCTTGGTAGTCGCCATCGATGACGTCCACCTGCCCCGGCCGCGCTCGCTGCGGGCCACCGGGATGCGGGCCACCGCTCTGTGCAGTGCCGCCCATCTCGAAGCGTTGAATGCTGATATTGCGGCGGATCAGGTCAAACACGCGGCGGCGCACGCCGGGGACCAGAAGCGCAAAGCCAACCGCATCGGTGAAAAAGCCCGGGGTCAGCAACAGCGCGCCGGAAAACAGGATCATTGCGCCATTGGCCAGCGGCTCGGTCGGGTCGCGCAGATCGGAAAAGGAGCCGCGCAGCCGCGCAAGTTCGGACCGGCCCTGTTGCTTCACCAATGCCGTGCCCAAAATCGCCGTCAGGATCACGATTGCGAGGGTAGGCCACAGGCCAATCAGACCGCCAACCTGCACAAAAAGCGCGATTTCGATCAAGGGCACGATGAGGAACAGTAGAAATAGCCGCATGTCATCCTTTTTCCCGGAGCGTCGCTTGCCGCGCCGTTACCTGATATCGACCGGGTTCGGTGGACTTGCACCCGACCGTCGCATACATATGTGCGGTGTGCGCGGGAACCAACCCCGTCCACCTATACGCAACGCAAGGGTTTCACGCATGAGCTATGCCGTCATTCAACTTCTGGTATTGGCCGGTGTAGCTATTTTCCTGATCCTGCGCCTTCGCTCGGTTCTGGGCACCCGCGAAGGTTACGAGAAGCCTCCGGTCCCCAAGCAGGACACTGCGGAGCCTCTGTCCCGGCGCAAGCATGACTTCGAGGTGATCGAAGGCGGTCCGGATCGCGACATCGCCGATCACGTCCCCGATGGCTCCGACAGCGCCAAGGCGCTTGCCGGGATGAAAATGGTCGAGCCGGGCTTCGGCGTGTCCGAGTTCCTTGGCGGTGCGCGTGGGGCGTATGAGATGATCCTCATGGCGTTTGAGAACGGCGATCTGGAGTCGATCCGCGCCTTTGTCGGTGCCGAGGTTTACGAGGCGATGGACGGTGTCGTGCAGCAGCGCGAGGAAGCCGGCTTGACTGTCGAGGCGAATTTCATCGGCGTGCGCGAACTGCAACTGATCGATGCACGGTTTGACCGTGACACCAATCTGGCCGAAATCACCGTGCGCCTGACCGGGGAATTGACCTCTGTCGTGCGCAACGCCGCGGGCGAGGTGATCGAAGGCGACGCCAAGACGATCAAGAAGCAGCGTGACATTTGGACCTTTGCCCGGACCATGGGCAGCGGCGATCCCAACTGGCAGCTCGTCGCCACCGGCGAATGAGCGCCATCGGGGCCGGTGGGCCCCTGACCACCCTTCCCGGCTGGGACAGTGACGACCATGCCGCGGCGCTTGCCGCGTTTGTGCTGTCTGCGGATCAGTTCGATCCCGCGATGGCCGAGGTCGCGCGCAAGGCCGATGATCCCCGCGCGTTCTTCGAGGCACAGTTTCAGCCGGCGCCCTTCTCTGCCGAAGCGGGCCTGCTGACCGGCTATTACGAGCCTGAACTCGACGGTGCGCGGGAGCGTGGCGACGGGTTCGAGGTGCCTGTTCTGGGTCTGCCTGCGGGCGACGGTCCCCTGCCCGACCGTGCCGCGATTGAAGCGGGCGCGCTGGACGGGGCCGCGCCGGTGCTGTGCTGGTTGCCCCATATGGTCGATCTGTTTTTTCTGCAGGTGCAGGGATCGGGCCGGGTCCGGTTTTCCGACGGCACGGTGCTGCGGCTGGGGTTTGCCGGGCGCAACGGCCATCCGTATCGCTCCATCGGACAGACGCTCATCGCGCGCGGCGTGCTGGAGGAAACCCGGATCAGCGCCGATGCCGTGCGGCAGTGGATCCACGCCAACCCGGAGCCGGGACGTGCGCTGATGCATGAAAACCCGTCCTATGTCTTTTTCGCTCCGCTCGACCTTCCGGCGGAAAGTGGGCCGTTGGGCGCGATGGGCGTGCCCGTGACGCCGATGCGCTCCATCGCGGTGGACCCGGTGCATATGACGCTTGGCCGCCCGATCTGGATGGTGGCACAGGGTCATGCGCCCCGTCTGGTGATCGCACAGGACAGCGGCAGTGCTATCAAGGGAGTGCACCGCGCGGATCTGTTTCATGGCAGCGGGACGGAGGCTGGTCTGCGGGCCGGTGCGTTGAAAACCCCCGTGCATCTAATGCCGCTGCGCCGACGTCGCGGGGCCTGATCCGGTGCCGCGCAAGCCTCGTGACCTGCGCCCTGATGAGCGTGATCTGTGGAACCGTGTCGCCCGCAGCACCGATCCCCTGCATCCGACGCGGCGCAACGCCACCCTGCCCGTGCAGCCGTCCGAGCCCCCCAAGCCCGCGCCGACCGCGCCTCAAACCGCAATGGACCGGGAGACCGAGAGCTTCCTACAGGCGTTCACGCTAGGGGAAAAATCGCAGACCCGCCCTGCCCCGCATGATCTGGTCCGGCCCATAGGCGAACGTGTAAACGCCGCGCCGCTGCGCATGGATGCCAAACGGTTCGGCAAGCTAAAGCGCGGCAAGGTCACGCCAGAGGCCCGTATCGATCTGCATGGGCTGACATTGGCGCAGGCGCATCCCCGGCTGACCGGATTCATTCTGGATGCGCACGCGCAGGGCAAGCGGCTGGTTCTGGTGATCACCGGGAAGGGCCGCCCCGGCAGCGGCGACGGCCCCATTCCCACACGCACCGGCGCGCTAAAGCATCAGGTGCCGCAATGGCTGCGCATGGCGCCGCTTGCGCCGCTGGTGCTTCAGGTCACGCAGGCACATATCCGGCACGGCGGCGCAGGGGCGTATTACGTCTACCTGCGCCGCAACCGTTAGGCTTACAGAACGTAACGGCTTAGATCCGTCGACCGGGACAGTTCGCCAAGGTTCGTTTCCACGAAATCGGCGTTGACCTCGATCGCGTCCCCCGCACGGTCCGGCGCGGTGAAGCTCAGCTCCTCGAACACCCGCTCCATAACGGTATAGAGCCGCCGCGCGCCGATATTCTCGACCGAGCTGTTCACCTCTGCCGCGATCCGGGCCAAGGCGGCGATGCCCTCCTCGGTAAAGGTCACGGTGACCTCCTCGGTATTCATCAGCGCGGTGTATTGGCGGGTCAGCGCATTGTCGGTTTCGGTCAGGATGCGCACGAAATCCTCTTCGGTCAGCGGACGCAATTCCACGCGAATCGGCAGACGCCCCTGCAATTCGGGCAGCAGGTCGGACGGCTTGGCGATATGGAACGCCCCCGACGCGATGAACAGGATATGATCGGTCTTCACCGGGCCATGTTTGGTGGAGACGGTGGTGCCTTCGATCAGGGGCAGCAGATCGCGCTGCACACCCTCGCGGCTGACCTCGCCGCCGCGCGCGTCCGAGCGGGCGCAGACCTTGTCGATCTCGTCGATGAACACGATGCCGTTTTCCTGCACCGATTCCAGTGCCACCTTGTTGACCGTCTCGTCATCCAGCAGCTTGTCGGCTTCTTCGCTGATCAGCAGGTCGTAGCTGTCGCGGACCTTCAGCTTCTTGCGCACCGTGCGATTGAACGCTTTGCCAAAGATATCGCCCAGATTCATCATGCCCATATTCGCGCCGGGCTGGCCGGGGATTTCCATGCCCGACATCGGGTTGGAGGTGTCCGCGACCTCAAGCTCGATCTCGGTCTCGTCCAGCTCGCCGCGCTTTAGCTTATCGCGGAACATTTCCTTGGTCTGGGCACGGGCGTCTTTGCCCGCGATGGCCTCGATCACCCGGTCTTCGGCAGCCTGATGGGCGCGGGCCTTTACATCGTCGCGCATACGGTCGCGGGTCATGGCAATGGACGCATCGACCAGATCGCGGATGATCTGCTCCACATCACGACCGACATAGCCCACTTCGGTGAACTTGGTCGCCTCGACCTTGATGAAGGGCGCATGCGCCAGCTTGGCCAAGCGGCGGCTGATCTCGGTCTTGCCGACACCCGTGGGGCCGATCATCAGGATGTTCTTGGGGTATACCTCATCACGCAGGTCGGCGCTAAGCTGCTTGCGCCGCCAGCGGTTGCGCAGGGCCACGGAAACGGCACGCTTCGCGTCCCGCTGGCCGATGATGAAACGGTCCAGTTCCGAGACGATTTCGCGGGGGGTGAGATCGGTCATAAAGTCAGGCTTTCTGTTGGGCTGCTGCGGGAGGGCATCGGGCGCGGATCAGGCCGCGTCGATCGTCTCGACCGTCAGGTTTCCGTTGGTATAGACACAGATATCGGCGGCGATGGCCATCGCGCGGCGGGCGATCTGCTCGGCATCCAGATCCGAATTTTCCGCCATGCCGCGTGCGGCGGCCAGCGCGTAGTTCCCACCCGAACCGATCGCCGCGATGCCGTGTTCCGGCTCCAGCACGTCGCCCGCGCCGGTGATGATGTAAAGCTCGCGCCCATCGGTCACGATCAGCATCGCTTCCAGCTTTTGCAGATATTTGTCGGTGCGCCAGTCCTTGGCCAGTTCGACACTGGCCCGCTGCAATTGGCCCGGCGTTGCCTCCAGTTTGCTTTCCAGCCGTTCCAGCAGGGCAAACGCGTCCGCGGTGGAGCCGGCAAACCCTGCCACGACCTCATGACCACCGGGTTTCAGGCGCCGCACTTTGCGGGCCGAGCCTTTGATCACGGTTTGGCCCAGACTGACCTGTCCATCGCCGGCGATGACGACGCGGTCGCCCTTGCGCACGCCGATGATCGTGGTCCCGTGCCAGCCGGGAAAGCTATCGTTGTCCATAATTCGCCTCTTGTCTCGTCTTGCCGGGTATATGGACACTCGACCCCGGCGGGGCAAGCGACGGCCCCCGGAACGCTGTGCTTGCCGTATGGTCGCCTGCCGCCTATCCATATGAAATGACGCGCGAAGATAGCTCACTCACCGCGGCGGCAATGTCCCGCTGGCCGGATCTGGCCGGGGCCATCGGCCTGCCTGACCCTGCTGGTTGGCAGCCCGAAATCCTGTCGCTGCGCGATGACGACCGGGTGTCGCGCATCGTCTTGCGGATGGCGCGACCCTACTGCGATCCCTTGGTGCTGAAGCATGAGGAGCGCCCGCGCGATGCGGCCCGGTCCGAGGCGCGGATCAGGGACTATACCGCCCGTCAGAGCCTGTTTTCAGCCCGCGCAGCGCCCGGAGTGCACCTGCCTGCGATTCTGGCCGCGTCGCCGGATAACCAGACGTGCGTGATGGAGATGTTCGAGGGGCTGCAACTGACCCAGCGGCTCGACCTGATCGGGGCAGACACCGCCGCACGGCGCGAACGGCTGGCGCAGGCGGGGGCGTGGCTCGGCGCGTTTCATCGCGCAGGAGACATGGCAGAACGTCCGTTCTGGCCAAAACCCGCGCGTGCGCGGCTGGACCGGGTGCGGGATGGTCTCCGTGCCGGGCTGCGGGAGGTCGCGTGGCGCGGCAGGTTTCTCACCACCCTGCGCCAACTGCGCGCGCTGGATCAGGACGTGCGCGGCGAACAGGTTACCACTGTCGATCTGCACGGCGATCTGCATCTGCGCAATCTGTTGGTAGGCGCGCAGGGCATCGCCGGGATCGATATGTCGCCGGCCCGGCATGGCACCGCTGCGCTGGATGTGGCGCGGCTGCTGGTCGATATCGCCTGTCGTCACGGGGTCGACACGCCCAAGGGCGCGCTGCTGCCGGATGAGGACATGAGCGCGTTTCTCAACGCCTATGCCCTGCCAATGTCACGACCAGTTCTGGATTTTCTGTGCCGCGTGCGGCTGCTAACGGATTGGGCCAACCTGCCCGCCGCGCGCGAGGCACGTTCGCTTGCCGAACAGCGGCGGCTGGAGGGGGTGATGGAGGTGCAGAAGCGCCTGTTCACCTGACCGTCCAATAAAAAAGCAGACCCGAAGGCCCGCTTTCAAATCACCTGATGGGATCGCGATCAGACGCTTTCGTCGATCCAGCTCTTCAAAGCGGCCTTCGGTGCGGCGCCGATCTTGTTCGACACGACTTCGCCGTCCTTGAACATGAACAGGGCCGGGATGCCACGAACGCCCATCTGCGCGGGGGAGTTCGGGTTCTCGTCGACATTGACCTTCACGATCTTGACCTTGCCCTCATACTCTTCGGACAGTTCTTCCAGAGCGGGGCCGATCTGTTTGCACGGGCCACACCACTCGGCCCAGAAATCCACGATCACGGGGATGTCGGCGGCTTTGACTTCGGTGTCGAACGTGTCGTCGGTGACGGGAACGGTGGCCATCTGCGCACTCCTTGGCGTCTGGTATTTCTAGCTATCGCGTTGGAGCAGGAACCTATGCACGCCCCCCGGTGGCGTCAAGGAGCGGCCCGGCGCATGGCCGCCATAGCCAAGTCGCATGGCACCTCCATCAACCGGGCGTCGCGGGTCCATAGAAGCGCGATATCGACCTGCCGGTCCGGGTAGACCTGTTTCAGGGCGGCGGCATAGGCCCCCATCTGCCGCAGCAGGCCCTCGGGCGTATCCTCGGGCCGGTCGGGCACGACGCGGTTCGATTTGAAGTCCACCGCCAGCACACGCTCTGGCGTGACGATCAGCCGGTCGATGGTGCCGTGGATGCGGGCATGGTCCAGATCGGGCAGGGTGGCGGTAATCTCCACCTCCGCCAGCGCATCGGGGGCGAAGAGCGGGCGCAGGGCAGGGGCGTCCAGCACCTGTTCCACCTCGGCCAGCACGGCGGCCATTTCAGCGTCCGTCACTGTTTCACGTGAATTCGTGATGATCATGGGCGCCACACGCTGCCGGTCCTCGGGCGCGACCCCGGCCAGATGTTCCAGCAGCAGATGCAGCACGGTGCCAAGCCGCAGCGCGGTGGCCTCGTCGACGAACTCCAGCCTCGGCACGGTCCCGAAAAGCGCCTTCGCCCCGCCAAGGTCTGACGGGCTGAGCGCCGCGTTGGGGCGTTCTGGCGGCTCCACATGCGTATCGATCCACGCAGGCAGGGCGACAGCGCTGGGGGCGGGGCGCGCCTCGCCCAGCGGCACGGGTGTGACTGTGGGCCAGTCAATCGGTTGCAGGCGCAGACCCTCGCCCACGGCGAATTGATGGGTTGCCGCGTTTTCCCCGCGCAAGCCCGCTTCGACCTTGGCGTGCCACGCGGGGCTGTCGTCGGAAACCTTCCCGGCGGCGCAGACGATCAACCACTGCTCGGCCCGCGTCATCGCCACATAAAGCAGCCGCTCCCGCTCCGCCTCCTGTGCGGCCAGTTGGGCGTTTTTCAACGCCTCGACGCGCGGCGGAGCTTCGCCCCCGGACAGCAGCGGCAGCACGGCCGCCTCATCGCCGATCACCGTGCCGCGCAGCATGGCGCGCCGGTCGGCGCTATCGGGGAGGAACACGATCGGCGCTTCCAGACCCTTGGCGCCATGCACCGTCATCACGCGGATGCGGTCGCCGGCGCTGTCGGGCTGACGCTTTATTTCGGTTTCGGTGCTGTCGATCCAATCGAGAAAGCCGGTCAGGCTTGGGATCTGCGTTTGCTCATAGGCCAGCGCCTGTGACAGCAGCGCGTCGATCCCGTCGGTGGCTTCTTCGCCCAGCCGCGCGGTCAACCGCCGCCGCCCATCATGGCGCAGCAGCACCCGGTGCAGCAATTCATAGGGGCGGCGGAAATCGGTATTTGCCAACAGATCCTGAAGCATCGGCACGGTGTCGGCATCGCCACGCTCGCGCAGCACGGCCCACAGGTAGCGCTGCCCCCGGCCATGCGCGATCCGGTATAGCCGGTCCTCGGACCAGCCCATCAGCGGCGAGCGCAGCACCTCTGCCAAGGCGAGCGAATCCTCCGGCGTGGCCAGAAAATGCAGCAGCGACAGCAGATCGCGCACCGCCAGTTCCCCGCCGATCTTCAGCCGGTCGGCCCCTGCCACCTGCAGACCTGCGGTCTTTAGCGCGCGGATGATTTCGTGAAACAGGTCCGAGCGCCGCTGCACAAGGATCAGCACGTCGCCTTCGCTGACCGGGCGGCGTCCGCCGTCATGCTGTAGCGTTTCCTCCCGCTTCATCCGGGCGATTTCGGCAGCAATCGCCTGCGCCAGACGCACCGTTTCGTGGGTTTCGCTCACCGCGTCGACGGGGTCGGTCCAGTGGCCTTCGGGCGCGGCCTCCATCGGTTCGACCAGCGGCCACAGATCGACCCGGCCGGGCATGTCCGCGTGAAACGCCAGATGGCCCGACACTTCGCCCAGCCCCTCGGATTGCGCGAACACGCCATCCACCGCGCGCAGAACAGGCGTGGCGGAACGGAAACTGTATTCCAACTGCAATTCCACCAGCGCCGCCTGCACCTGCATCAGCCGCTCGGCAAAGCTGGCGCGCATCCGGTCGAACCCGTCGGGGTCCGCCCCCTGGAACGAGTAGATCGATTGCTTTTTGTCGCCGACGACAAAAATCGTCCGCTCCCGCGCGCCACGGGTGCCTTCGCCCGCGGTGAATTCCCCGGCCAGCAGATCGATCACCTGCCATTGCAGCGGGCTGGTGTCCTGCGCCTCGTCCACGAGGATGTGGTCGATCCCGCCGTCGAGCTTGAACAGCACCCACTCCGCGATGCCGGGACGCACCAGCAGATCGCGGCTTTTCTCGATAAGGTCATCGAAATCGAGCCAACCGCGCGCGTCCTTCGCCCGCCGAAACGCGGGCAACCAGACCGCGGCGAAACGGTGCAGCACCAATGTCTTTTCCGCCGCCTTCAGCGCGGTCAGTTGCGCGCGCAGATGGTCGAGATCGTCGGTAATCGTCAGCAAATCGTCGGCCGCATCGCCAAGCGCGGCGACCGAACCCTTGGTCAGCAGGGATTTGCGTGGTGTGCCTGCGGCGGTAAAGAACGCGGGGATCAGCAGATCATAGCGCGCGCGGCGGGACAGGTCGGTGCCAGCGCAGGCGCGCAGCACCTGAGCCAAATCCTTTTGGGTTTTGCTTTGGCCTGCCAGCACCTCTGCGCAGTCGGCGAACAGACGGTGCAGGTCGGGCGTGTCCAGCAGCGCCAGCAGCGCATCGTCATTGGCATCTTCGGGCAGATCGAACAGCGCCATCGCATGGGCGCGGCTGGGCTGGTCGGGCAGGGCGGCGCGGTGGGTCGATAGGGCTGCGCAAAGCGCATTGATGTCGTTGCCGCCGATCTGGCGCACTATCGCGCGATAGATGTCGCGATGGGCTGTGGCCACGCCGTCCAACACCTCGCGCATCAATTGCGCGCGGGTGCGGTCATCGATTTCGGTAAAGCCAGGCGGCACCCCGGCCTCCAGCGGGAACCGCCGCAGCAGGCTGGCGCAGAAGCTGTGGATCGTCTGCACCTTCAGCCCGCCGGGCGTTTCGATCGCGCGGGCGAACAGGCGGCGGGCCTTGCGCAGCACCTCGGCCCCCAGATCGGTCTCCGGCTCGCCCAGTTGTGCCAGTTCGTCGCGCAGTTTGTCATCGGGCAGGGTCGCCCATTTGCCCAGCCGCTTGAACAGGCGGTTCTGCATCTCGCTGGCGGCGGCCTTGGTGTAGGTCAGGCACAGCACGTTTTGCGGCGCCACGTCATGCAGCAACAAGCGTGCGACGCGGTCGGTCAGCACGCGGGTCTTGCCCGACCCGGCATTGGCCGACAGCCATGTGGAACTGGCAGGGTCGGCGGCCTGAATCTGGCGCAGGGTGGCGTCGTTGAAGATCATTCGCCGACCTCCTCGGGGGTGGGCGTATCGGTGAAATCCCATTCGCCAAAGCGCGACAGGTGATCGTAATCCGACATGGCCGCCGTGGTCTGCATCGCGCGCCGGGCGGTGTAGCCCTGTGTGCGGCGGCGATATTTGCCCAGCAGCGCGATCAGCCCGTCCCACGCCTCTGCCACCAGATCGTCGCCTTCCTTGCTGGTCAGCCGGATGCCACTTTCGCCGACGGAGGAGCCGATGCCGATATAGGCGGTTTTCGACACGTCGCGTGGTAGCCCGGGGAAGGCCCCGCGCCGCACCATCGCAGCCTGCAAAGGCAACTGTTTGTCAAAATTTTCGACCATCTTCTGGCTGGGAAGTTGACCGGATTTGTAGTCGTAGATCGCCACGCCATCCGCCAGCCGGTCGATCCGGTCGGGGCGGGCCGACAGGGTCATGTCGAGCCCCGGAAGCGCGATTTCGGCCTTCGCTTCGGTCCAGATCAGCTTTTCCTCCGCCTCGCGCTCCAGTTCCTGTGCGATCAGCGTCGCGGCGATGCGTTCCAGCCGGGCGGCCCATGCCTCTGCCACCGAAGGCCAGTCCCCGATTTCAGGGAAAGGCGGGTCCAGCGCGGCATCGAGCCAAGCGCGCAGCGTGTCGGCATCCGCGCCATCGGTCGCCACGCGAGCGAACCCCTCCATCAACCGGTGCAGCGCGTCACCCCGCGTGCCGGGATCGGGCACCGGGCGCAGCGGCGCAAGCGGCGACAGCCCCAAGATCTGACGCGCATAGATCGCATAAGGATCGCGGATCAGCGTTTTGACGCCAGTCACGGAAATCCGGTCGGGCCGTGCCGCCACCGGCGGGCGGGGCGAGGGGCGGCGGGCAGGGGGCACGGGGGCGTCAGCACGGTTCAACGCCTGTGCCTGCTGCACCAACGCCGTCCCGCGCGCCCGCATTTCAGCCAGCGCGGCGGGGCCAGCCTCGCCGATCCCGCCCAGCAGGTTAACGATACGGTTCAGCCACCGCGAAGGCACGGCCTCTGCCTCGCTGTCGCGCAGGGCGCGGCTCAGCACCACCTCCGGCGCGCCTGCGGCCTGTTGGAAATCATGCGCCGAGAGACCGATCCGCCGCTCCGGCAGAAGCAACCCGGCTTCCTGCCGCATCGGGCGATTCAGCCACGGATCGGGCGGCGGCAGCTGCGGCCAGATCCCATCATTAAGCCCGCCGAGGATCACCAGATCGGCCCCCTGCACCCGCGCCTCCAGCGTGCCCCAGATCATCAGATCGGGATGGCCGGTGACACTTTGACGGACCGTTTCAGCGCTCAGAAGCGTGCCGATCAAGGCGGAATAGTCTCTGTTTGACAGATCAAGCGTCACGCCTGCTTCGCGCTCCAGCGCGCGCATAGCCTGTTGCGCGGCGTCGCCTGCCGCTTCTTCCCAAAGCTCCCCTGCCATGCCTTGGTCGTGGGCCATCACGGGGCCAGCGGCGAGCCGTTCGGTCAGGGCCAGATGCGTCGTGATCCGGTCGGCCAGCGGGGCCATGCCGGTGCAGGCGGGCAAATCGGCCAGCAGCGCGCCCAGCCAATCCGCCCAAGCACGGGCATCGGGATCATCGGCGTCGCGCGCCGACAGCAGATCCTCGCGCGCCGGGAAGCCGATGGCGTATCGCCGCAGCCGCAATTCCATCTCCCGCACCCGGCGCAAATGCGGGCCGCGCAAGCCGGGGGTAGAGGCGGTCAGCGGATGTTTCAGCAGTGCGAGAAGCTCGGGCAATTCCACCCGCGCGCCGCACAGTTCCGCGACCTGCCGCAGCAGCCGTCCCGGCGGGGACAGGTGCAGTGGCTGACCGGCGCTGTCATCGGGGATCAGGCTCCACCGGTCGAGCGCGGCGGCCACCTGCCGGGTCAGCACCCGGTCGGGAGTGATAAGCGCGGCGCGCTGCCCGTCTTCGACCGCTTGCCGCAGCCGCAGGGCGATCGCTTCGGCCTCGGACCGGCTGTCGGGCGCCTCGATCAGGGTCAGGTGATCGGCCAAGCTGGCGATGCCCTGCAGATGCGGCGCTTCCGTCATCCATTGGTCAGTGATCGGCGCGGGGCGCAATGCCAGCGATATCATGGCATTGCGGGCGGCGTCGGGCTCTGCGTCGTCACTCCACGGGGTGACATCGCCGGGGCGCATGTCGAGCCCCTGCAACAAACGCGCGAACCGGAATTGGGGGTGGTCTTCGCCGGTCAATGCCTCATCCAGCCGGTCCCAGACCTCCTCCGGTTGGCCGAAATCATAGCCGGGCAGCACCAAGGCCCCCTGCGGCAGGCGGGCCACCGCCTCCATCAGCAGCCGCGTCGTCCCGCGCGAGCCGGTCGACCCGACGATCAGCACCGGGTCACGGGGCGGCGCGATCTGCCACAATGCGATCAGCGCCTCCGCCAACCGGCGTCGCCGTGCCTCTGCACCTGCCGGGGCATCGCCACGGGTTTCGATGAAATCGGCGATGATGCGCAGGATTTGCAGACTGCGGCCCCAATGCGCGGAATGCGACGACACGTCGAGGGTTTCCAGCACCTCTGCCGCGACGCCCTCGCCCTGCATCTCGTCCATCAACGCAGCCAGCCCATCGGCCAGATCGAACATCGCGGCCCGCGGCGCAAGGTCCGGTTGCAGGTCCAGAAGCTGCCCGACCAGCCGCGCCAGTTCCAGCCGAAGCCGCAGACCGCTGTCACTGGGCGGAACCGCATCGCTGTCGAGCGTTTCGCCCAGATCGGTGATCAGCTTGATCCGGGGCAAAAGCCGCGCAGGTCCGGCATCGAAAATCTCGCGCAGGCGGCGGCGCATTCGGGCGGTGTTGACGTAGATCGTGACGCGGGCCCAATCCTCGGGGGCCGCGTGGATCATCCGCTGTTCCAGACCCCGCACCAGCGCGGCGGGAAAATCGATCCCCGGTGCCAACCCGAACAGCCGTGGGCCCGTGCCCGGCTCAAACATGGGCGACGTCCGCCAGCATGGTTTCGGCAAGGGTTACGCCCTCTGGCCGCCCCACATCGCACCAGCCGCCGGGATGGATCAGCCCGTGCACGCGGCCTTCGGGCAGCATCCGGTCCCACAGCAGGTTCAACGAAAAATTGGCCTCTGCAATCGCGCTTAGACCTTCGGTTTTTACGATCTGCGCACCGGAATAGACATGTCCGGGGCCGCGGCTCAGCCGTCCGTCTGGCGCGCGGGTGAAATCCCCCTGACCGCGATAGCCGCGTGCGGCCGAGGCAGGCACCAGCATCAGCAGCGCATCCATCCGCGCCGGGTCCCATGCGGCGCGCAGGGCAGCCAGCGGGTTCGGCCCGGTCCATACCGCATCCGGGTTCAGGGTCATCACCGGGCTCGGGCCCAGCAAGGGCAGCGCCGCCTTTAGCCCACCGCCGGTTTCAAGGATCTCCGCCTCCGCGCTGATCGCGATTTCAGGACGGTCAGCCAGATGCGCGGCGACCTGTTCGCGCAGGTAATGGGTGTTCACAACCGTGCGCGCGACGCCAGCCTGTGCGCCCATCGCCAAGGCACGGTCCAGCAGGGTGCGGCCCGCGACCTCGATCAACGGTTTTGGCCGCGTGGCGGTCAACGGGCCCATCCGGGTGCCAAACCCGGCGGCAAAGATCATCAAAGCGTCGGGATCGTGCCGCATCGGTCTTTCAATCGTTGAAGTCGTTTCGGGGTCGGTTCCGGCAGATCGCGCAGCACCAGATCGCGCAGACCGGCCAGACGCGGATGCGCAAGATCGGTGTGCAGATGGCCCCAGACCCGAGGGATCAGATCCACATAATGCGGTTTCGCGAAATGCAGCGAGAGCCGCGCAAAAACGCCGAGGATACGCAGATTGCGTTGAGCGCCAAGCGCGGCATAGGCCAATTCGAACGCGGCCGCGTCACTGCCTGACAGGTGGATGAAGCGATCTTTGACACGGGTCACCGTGTCGGCCCGCACATCGCGGCGGGCGTCTTCCAGCAGCGACACCAGATCATAGGCTGGGTGCCCGGCTACGGCGTCCTGAAAATCAAGCAGGCCGACACGCGCCGCGCCGTCCCGCTCCGGCAGCCAGATGAGGTTTTCGGCATGGAAATCGCGCTGCGCCAGAACCCGCGCGCTGCCATCCTCCATGACATCTTGCAAGATCGGGGTCAGCGCGGCCAGCATCGGTTCAGGATCGGGGCCGGTGCCGGGGTCTTCGGTGATGCCGGGCGCATACCAGGTCCAGGCCAGCGCCGCGAGCCGCGCCATGCCGCTGGCATCGAGCGGCGGAAGCCCGGCGGGCGGGGCGTTGCGGCCAAGGGTGAGCAATACGTCGGCGGCAGCGTGATAGAGCGTCTCCTCCGCCTCTGGCTCCAACCGCAGCAGCCGGGCAAAAAGATCGTCGCCCAGATCCTCCAGCAGCAGATACCCCTGTTCGCGATCCTCGCCCAGTATGCGGGGCGCACTCAGCCCCAGCGCGGTGAGGTAGGCGGCGACGTTCAGGAACGGACCGACATCTTCGCCCTTCTGCGGCGGGGCGTCCATCAGCACCGCGCGGGCATCGGTTTCGGGGTGGGTCAACCGATCATAGCGGCGGTTCGAGGCGTCACCGGCAAGGGTCGCGATTTCGGCTCCGCCCCAGCCAAGCCGGTCGAGGAACGCTTTGACATCGCGCCGCTGGGTCTGCGGGGGCGGGTGGATCATGGCAAAAGCCTCCGGATGGCGTCTGTCAGGGCGGCGCGCGCCGGGGAGGGCAGCGTGATATGCGCAACCCGGCTGTCGGGGTTCTGTTCGTCGGCGGGTGTACCTGTCCCGTCGGGCGACGCAAGCGCGATCCGGATGGCACCAGCCGGGGCGGCAGAGCCCAGCCGGTCGGGCCATTCGATAAGGCAGATCGCGGTTTCCATCGCCTCATCGAGGCCAAGCTCCAGCGCTTCGTCGGGATGGGTCAGGCGGTAAAGATCGGCGTGCCAGACCTCGCCATCAGGCAGATCATAGACCTGTACCAGTGTGAAGGTCGGGGAGGGCACGTCTTCGACCCGATCATGTTTGGCCATGCGGGACTGGATAAAGGCGCGGGCAAAGGCGCTTTTGCCGGCCCCGATCGGGCCTTCCAGCAAAATGCAGTCGCCCGGTTGCGCAACGCCTGCCAGCGTCTGCCCCATCCGTTCCGTCGCCTGCGGTCCCGGCAGCAGAAGGTCCACGGTCACCGCGCCATCGGTATCGGCCCCGCGCGGGTGCGGGCCAGTGGACGCATCGGGGGCCATGGGGCCCGGTGTCTGGACCGGGTAGGAGGATGGATTGCGCGACATGGCGGTGAATGTGGAGCCTCGGCCCGCGCGCTGCAATATCCAAGAGGCGGTTTCACGCGGGGCGCGGCTTGGCTGCACCATGTGTTATCTGCTGGAGCGGCGAGGTTGTGATGGGCGCGGGCGGGGAGCCTTCATGAACAGCGCCTTCCAGAAGTCCGGTGACCGTTGTGATGCGCGCGGGAGGCTGCCCTTCCACACGCGGTGACTGCAGAGCGGACACCTATAATGTGCTGTGGATGGCGCGCCCTGTCAGGGGGCTTGGCCAGAAACCGAGGGCTGCGACCCGCGGGTGGCAGAAGCGCCCCAGCCATCCGTCACGCCCCGTGCGCGGCGTAGGGCGGGAGACATCGATGCCACGCCTGCGATAGAGGCCAGCGTCGCTGTCCATCACGACCCCGGAGACCCCACCAGCCCGGAGACTGTGGGGCGATGGCGGTATAGCAGCCCGCGGGCAGAACGCGCTGATACAGCTAGCGCCGAGTGAGCCAGCGCTGATTTAGTCAGCGTCGACAGGGCGTGCGTTTATAGGCATGCGCCGGTCAGGCGTTGGCATGCGCAGGTCAGGCATCCACCGGCCTACGTGCCGTATTGGCCTCGTGGGTTACCCCGTGCGGGCGGGCAACGTGGCCCAGACCTTCCGCGTCGATAGGCGCTCGGCCTGCTGGAAGGTGACAAGCGTCGCGCCGCCCGCAATAGGCACGAAGCGGCAAACCAGAGCGGTGCCATCGCGCATTCGCAATTCGCCGTCCCACTCCGCGCGCTCGGTTTCGGCCTGAAGGAAATCGCGCAGTTCGCCCCAGACCGGGCTGGGACGACAGCGGGATTGCCAGTGCGCAATGACCTCGGTCGCGCCAATTTCGGCCAGCATCGCACCGGGGTCTTGGTCCCAGAGCCGCGCATGCGCTTCGTTCGACATGAGGACCAGACCCGTGCGGGAAAAGACGACGATCGCCTCATCAAGGCTATCGGCAATGGATTGGCCCAGTTCCAACTCCGACCGGAAGCGGCGGGTGAGAGCGATCTCGGATGTGATATCCTCGAACAAAAACGCCAACGCGCCATCGGGATGGGGGCGGCCTGTCACTTTTAGCGTCTGACCGCCCGGCAGGCTCCATGTTTCCTGATAGGTGCCTTCCTCCGCGTCCTGTTCCAGCGCCGCAATGGCGCTGCGCCATGACCGATAGTCGCGGGGTTCCGGCATGCGCTGGGCTTCGCGCAGGGAATCGAGGAATGCGGTCAGGGTCGGGCGGGCGGACAGAAACTGCGGCGGCAGAGCCGATAGATCGGTCAATGCGGGGTTAAAAACCGCAAGCCGCCGGTGACGGTCGAATATCGCAAGCCCGGTGGTGAGCTGGGCAAAGGTTTTCGTCAGCGTCTGGACAAATTCGCGCAGGCTGGCCTCCGCCCGAACGATTTGTTGCGCGGGCAGGGCATAGGTCAGCACGGTGTCGTCCTGCCATTTGCTGTGACATTCGAACCAGAGCCGTTCGCCCGGCGGGGTTTCGCCGTTTGCGATGGCCTCCGCGCGGGCAGGCGCGCGGCGGATCAGATCTGGTCCGCTCTTCCCGTTTTCGTTCGCGACCTCGCGCGGCGGTCGGGGCAGGGCCTCGAACAGCTGAGGCAGATCATCGCCTCCCTCCTGCGCGCCGGTCAGGTTCAGATAGCTGCGGTTCGCCCAGATCACCCGTCCCGCCGCTGTTTCGCGCCAAACAGGCATCGGCGCGGCATCTAGCGTGCGGCTGAGCGCGTCGAGCCGTTCCTGCAGCGCCTGCCGGGTAAAACTGTCCGGTCCGCTGTCGGTGGGCGGTGAGCCAAGCGCGGCGGGTCGATCGACAAGTTCCAGCCGCACCAGCCCATGACACCATTGCGCATGCAATTCGCCCGGATCGTCGTCCCCCGCGCGACAGGTCAGGCGGGTCACGGCGGCAAGTCCGCCAAGTTTCTGTTCCAGATCAGGAAACCGTGCGGACAGGATATGCATAAGCCGGGGCCACGGGGGGAGCCTGTCCGGTCCCAGCGCCAACAGGGCGCGGCCCGCGCTGCTGGCATCACGCAGGCGGGTTTCGTCAAACAGGAACACCAGTTCGCCATTGTCGGTATCCACCGCAGGCCAGTCCACGCGAAGACGGGGGGCAAACTGGGTCAGCAGCAGCAACCCGCCCCCAGCCGTCAGGATCGCGGTCGCCACCAGACACAGCGCCAGCAGCAACGCCGAGCCCGGCATGCTGAAATCGGGCAACTGGGAAAGCTGGGCCAGAACCGGCGCGACAAATTCCATGCAAGGCACCCCGTGTAGACGAATCCCTGACAGATCGGTCCGGTCACCTTGTGGCAGTGGCGGTTAAATTGCGGTTAATCGGGCGTTACGCGCGTTACGCGTCAATCGGTTCATTCGCGCCCAAGGCCCGGTCGGCGGGGTCTTCGGATCCGGCCAGCGCGCTGCGGGGCCAAACGGCCTCGACAATCGCGCCACGCCGGTCAGGGCGCTCATCTGGGCTAAGGAACGGATTGCTTCCATTGGCGAATGTCAGTGTCGCCCCGGACCGCTCCAGCAGCGTCTTGGCGATGAACAGCCCGAGCCCCATGCCCTCGTATTCAGGGCGTTTGTCGCGCTCCGCGTCAGCGCGCCGCCGGTTGCGCACGAAAGGGTCGCCGATGCGGCCGATCACATCGGGCGGATAGCCCGCGCCATCATCGGCGATGCGAATGGTGATCGTGGAGGCCGTCCAGCGGGCCTCGACCCAGACTGTCGCATCGGCGAAATCGACAGCGTTCTGGATCATGTTGCGCAGGCCGTGGATGATCTCGGGCCTGCGGAAAATATTAGGCTGGCGGGCCGGTGCGGCGGGTGCGGGGGCTACGTCAAAGATCACCGTCTTGCCCCGGGTGCCATGCGGCTCGGCGGCTTCGCGCAGCACACTGTCGAGCGGCGCGCGGCGCATATGCAGGTCATCTTTCCCGGCGCGCCCCATCGAATGCAGGATATCGCGGCAGCGGTCGGCCTGTTCGCGGATCAGCACGGCATCGTCGCGCAGGGTCTCGTTGCCGTCCAGTTCTTCGATCAGTTCGGAACTGACCAGCTTGATCGTCGCCAGCGGTGTGCCCAGCTCATGCGCGGCGGCGGCGACAACCCCGCCCAGATCGGTCAGCTTCTGCTCCCGCGCCAGCGCCATCTGCGTGGCCAGCAACGCCTCGGACATGCTTTGACGTTCTTTCGACACCCGCCGCGCATAGCCCGCAAGAAACGCGATGCCGATCACGATCGCGACCCAAAAGCCAAAGCGAAACACATCCGGCATTGCCAGCATCAGCCCATCGTCGGTGCGCAGCGGCACAAAGACGAACAGAACCACAGTGACAAAGCCGATCGCCGCCCCGGACAGCAGGATCATCGAGCGCAGCCGCAGGGTGGAGGCGGCGATGGTCACGGGCGCAAGGATCAGCAGCGCAAAGGGGTTGTTCAGCCCGCCGGTCAGGAACACCAGAACCGAAAGCTGGCCAACATCGAACAACAGCGCCAGCGCCGCTTCGGTATCTGACAGGCGTTTGTTTTCGGGGTAGATGAACACCGACACGAGATTGGAGATCACCGCCGCGCCGATGGCAAGGTAACACAGCCCCAGTTCCAGTTGCAGGTCGTAGAACCGGATCGCCACGAAAATCGCGCCGATCTGCCCGGCAATGGCGATCCAGCGCAGCACGATCAGGGTGCGCAGGCGGATCAGGTTGCTGCGCGCGAACTGGTCGAATACGGACTGGATCTGTTCGGCCATCGCGCGGCATCCTCTGTGACGGATGGTCCCCTTGATACCCTGCGCGCGGCAGGGCAGCAATCGCGCGACAGATTGCAGGAGAGCGACATGACCAAGACTTTCGCCATTACGTCGGCCATTGCGCTGGGCGTGGTGCTGGTGGGAACCGGCGTCTACGCATTCTGGCCGCGCGAGGTGGATTGCGGCGGCGGCGCTGTGGCTGGCGGGTTCGACGCGATGGGTGGGGCGTTTTCGCTGACCGATGCGCAGGGCAATACGGTGACCGAGGCCGATCTGCTGGATGGGCCGGCGCTTTTGTATTTCGGCTATACTTTCTGCCCGGATGTCTGCCCGGTCGATACCGTGCGCAACGCCACCGCGGCCGAGATGCTGGCCGATGACGGGGTGGAGGTCACGCCGATCTTTGTCTCTGTCGATCCGGCCCGCGACACGCCCGACGTGGTTGGTGAATTCGCCGCCAATGTGAGCGAGGACATGATCGGCCTGACCGGCACGCCCGAGCAGATCCGCGACACGGTGCAGGCGTTCCGGGCCTATGCGTCCGTGCCTGCGGAACCGGAAGACGAGTATTACCTCGTCGGGCATTCGACCTTCACCTATCTGGTGACCGAAGGCGGTAAGGTTCTGGACTATTTCCGCCGCGAAGAACCGGCCGAGGCGGTCGCGTCGCGCGCCGCGTGCCGGTTGGGCGCGTGATCCGCCGTTCGATTGACCGCGTATGGGGGGACAGATACCCTCACCCGATCCGGGCCGCTGTTGGCCGGGACGCAGACACAGGGGAAGATGGCCGTGCCTGATTTCGATCCCAAGGATATCGGCGAAGACCGCTCGCTGCTGTTGGTCGACGATGATGAGCCGTTCCTGCGGCGTCTGACCCGTGCGATGGAAAAACGCGGGTTCGAGCCGGAAATGGCCGGCTCCGTCGCTGCTGGCAAGGCGATCGCCACCGCGCGTCCGCCCGCCTATGCGGTCGTCGACCTGCGGCTGGAGGATGGCAACGGGCTCGACGTGGTGGAAACCCTGCGCGAAAAACGTCCCGAAAGTCGGATCGTCGTGCTGACCGGATATGGCGCCATCGCGACCGCCGTCGCTGCGGTCAAGATCGGCGCTATCGATTACCTCTCCAAACCTGCCGACGCCAATGACGTGACCAATGCGTTGCTCGCCCGCAGCGATGAATTGCCGCCCCCGCCCGACAATCCGATGTCGGCGGACCGGGTGCGGTGGGAACATATCCAGCGGGTCTATGAGCTGTGCGACCGCAACGTGTCGGAAACCGCGCGGCGGCTGAACATGCATCGCCGCACCTTGCAGCGGATCTTGGCAAAGCGCTCCCCGAAATGAAGTGGCTGGCGGTTGCCCTGCTGCTGGCGGGCTGCGCCGCCGCGCCTGAAACGGGCCCTCGCCCCGCCGCGCTGGACGGGCCGACACGGTTGCGGCTGGCGGCGGATGGGCTGGCCGTGGCGGGCAGCGGTCAGGTGATCTCCTTTTCCCGCACCGAAGCGGGCGTTGTCACCGCCGTGACCGGGCTGCTGGGCGCGGCACCCGACAGGCGCGCGGGGAGCAACGCCTGCCACATCATCGGCTGGGGCGGACTGGCGCTGCATTTCCAGACCGACGATTTCCTTGGCTGGTCGGAAACCAGCGGCGATGTCGCGCTGACCGATGGGGTCGCGGTGGGGGCAACTGGCCCCGTGCCCGCAGGGGTCCGCGCCGCGCGGGATGCGCAGGGACAAATCGCGACGCTCAGCGCCGGGACGCTTTGCCCGGTCTGAGGCGCACACTTTGCGCGTGGGTCAGTCCTTGCGGCGGACCAGTGCTTTCAATTCATAAATCAGGTCCAGCGCCGCACGCGGCGTCAGCTCATCCGGCATGACCTCCTCCAGCCGTGTGTTGAGGGCCTGTGCCGCCGGATCGGGCGCCGCGACAGGGGCAGGGGGCGGTGCGGCGGCGAAAAGCGGCAGGTCGTCGATCACGGCCTTCTGCGCACGCCCGCCTTCGCGCTCGCCTTTTTCCAGCGCATCCAGCACCACCCGCGCGCGGTCGATCACCGGACCGGGCAGCCCGGCCAACCGCGCCACCTGCACCCCGTAGGAGCGATCCGCCGCGCCGTCGCGCACCTCATGGAGAAAGATCACCTCCCCCTCCCATTCGCGCACGGCGACCGTGGCATTGCCGACACCCGACAGCCGCGCGGCCATCGCCGTCATCTCGTGGTAATGCGTGGCGAACAGCGCCCGGCAGCGGTTGTGCTCGTGCAGGTATTCCAGCACGGCCCACGCGATGGACAGCCCGTCATAGGTGGCGGTGCCACGTCCGATTTCGTCAAGGATCACCAGCGCGCGGTCATCGGCTTGATTGAGGATCGCGGCGGTCTCCACCATCTCCACCATGAAGGTCGAGCGCCCCCGCGCCAGATCGTCCGAGGCCCCGACCCGGCTGAACAGGCTCGACACCGCGCCGATATGGGCGCTGCGCGCGGGCACAAAACTGCCTGCCTGCGCCAGCAAGGCGATCAGCGCGTTCTGCCGCAGCCAAGTGGATTTACCGCCCATGTTGGGGCCGGTCAGCAGGCGGATATGCGCGCCGTCGCCGCCGTCTGACAGGCGGCAGTCATTCGCGATGAAGGGCGCGCCGCCCTCGCGCCGCAGGGCGCGTTCGACGACAGGGTGACGCCCACCTTCGATTTCGAACACCCGGCTGTCATCGACGCGCGGCTCGGTCCAGTTTTCGCCCCGCGCCAGATCGGCAAAGGCAGCGGTCAGGTCCAGTTCGGCCAGCGCCCGCGCGGCTGCGCCGATCCGGTCAGCGGCCTCCAGCACGGCCGCGCGCAGCGTCTCGAATAGCCGCTTTTCGATCTCCAGCGCACGGCCGCCCGCGTTTAGGATTTTGGTTTCCATCTCCGACAGGGCGACGGTGGTAAAGCGCACGGCATTGGCCGTTGTCTGCCGGTGAATGAAGCGGTCCGACAGCGGCGGTGACAGCATCTTCTGCGCGTGGGTTGCGGTGCATTCGATGAAATAGCCCAGCACGTTGTTATGCTTGACCTTCAGCGCGGTGATGCCGGTGTCTTCGGCATATTCGGCCTGCATCGCGGCGATGACGCCCCGGCCCTCGTCGCGCAGGGTGCGGGCCTCGTCCAGATCGGTATCATGACCTGGCGCGATAAACCCGCCATCGCGGGTCAGCAGCGGCGGCTCGGCCACCAGCGCCGCGTCCAGCAGATCGGTCAGCGCATCATGGCCGATCAGATCGCGGCGCAGATCGGCCAGCAAAGCGGGCAACTCATGGCTGCTCAGCACGTCGTCCAGGGCCAAGGCCTGTGTCAGCCCGCCCCGGATCGCCGCCAGATCGCGCGGCCCGCCGCGCTCCAGCGCCAGTCGCGACAGCGCCCGGTCCATGTCCGGCACCCGGCGCAGCGCATCGCGCAGCCGTTCGGCCAGCCCGGTGTGATGGGTCAGCGCACGCACCGCTGCCAGCCTGTCGCCGATCACCGCCAGATCCCGCGATGGCGCGGAAATGCGCCGTTCCAGCAGCCGCCCGCCGCCTGCCGTCACGGTGCGGTCGATGGCGGCCAGCAAAGATCCGTCGCGCCCGCCCGACAGGCTGGAGGTCAGTTCCAGATTGCGGCGGGTGGCGGCATCGATCTGCACCACCTGCGCGCCGCTTTCGCGCACCGGCGCGCGCAGCAGCGGGATCTTGCCCTTCTGCGTCAGGTCCAGATAGCTGACCAGCGCGCCCATCGCCGAAAGTTCGGCCCGCTCGAAGCTGCCGAACCCGTCCAGCGCCCCGACCCCGAACGCGGATTTCAGCCGCTCCGCCGCGCCGGTGCTGTCAAAGCTCGACCGCGCCAGCGGGGTGATCGCCGCGCCACTATCGGTGCAGATTTCCTCCAGTTCCCCCTCGGCCATGTCCGACAGCAGGATTTCGCGCGGGGCAAGCCGGGCCAGTTCCGGCCCCAGCCGCACCAGCGGGCAGGGCGTCACGCGCAATTCCCCGGTCGAAATATCGACCCAAGCCAGCGCGCCGGCGTCCCGCAGGCTTGCATAGGCGGCGAGGTAATTATGCCGCCGCGCTTCCAGCAGGCTGTCTTCGGTCAGGGTGCCGGGGGTGACCAGCCGCACCACATCCCGTTTTACCACGGATTTGGAGCCGCGCTTTTTGGCCTCGGCGGGGTCTTCGAGCTGCTCGCAGACGGCAACGCGGAAGCCTTTGCGGATCAGCGTCAGCAGATAGCCTTCGGCGGCATGGACCGGCACCCCGCACATGGGGATTTCATCGCCCTGATGCTTGCCCCGTTTGGTCAACGCAATGTCGAGCGCCGCCGCCGCCGCCACCGCGTCGTCAAAGAACATCTCGTAGAAATCGCCCATACGGTAGAACAGCAGCGCGCCGGGATGCGCGGCCTTGATCTCCATATACTGGGCCATCATCGGCGTTACGCCGCTGGTCTGCACGCTCACTGGAAGCCCCTCGATCTGCCTTTGCGCGATCCTAAAGCCCGCATCCTCATGGTGAAAGCCGATTTCCCGACTGTTGCCGCAGCGGCGCTGGCTCGGTATGAGCATCGGGCTTTCAGGAGGATCGGCAATGGCAAGCAAGCGCAACATCACCCGCGAAGAGGCGCTGACCTATCACATGGACCCGCCGGGGAAATGGGAGATTCAGGCGACCAAGCCGATGACCACCCAGCGCGACCTGTCGCTGGCCTACAGCCCCGGTGTGGCAGTGCCCGTGGAGGCGATCGCCGAAAACCCCGAAACCGCCTATGACTACACCACCAAGGGCAACACGGTGGCGGTGATTTCAAACGGCACCGCGATCCTTGGGCTGGGCAATCTGGGCGCGCTGGCGTCAAAACCGGTGATGGAAGGCAAATCGGTGCTGTTCAAGCGCTTTGCCGATGTGAACTCCATCGATATCGAACTGGACACCGAAGACCCGGACGAATTCATCAATGCCGTGCGGCTGATGGGGCCGACCTTTGGCGGGATCAACCTTGAGGATATCAAGGCGCCCGAATGCTTCATCATCGAACAGCGCCTGAAGGAGATCATGGACATTCCGGTGTTCCATGACGACCAGCACGGCACCGCCGTAATCTGCGCCGCGGGCCTCATCAACGCGCTGCACCTGTCCGGCAAGAAGCTGGAAGATTGCAAGATCGTCCTGAACGGCGCCGGCGCCGCCGGGATCGCCTGCCTCGAACTCATCAAGACCATGGGCGCGCGCAACGAAAACTGCATCATGTGCGACACCAAGGGCGTGATCTACCAAGGCCGCCAAGAGGGCATGAACCAGTGGAAATCGGCCCATGCCGTCGTCACGGAGGCCCGCACACTGGAAGACGCGATGAAAGGGGCGGACGTGTTCCTCGGCGTGTCGGTGAAAGGCGCGGTGACGCAGGATATGGTCGCCAGCATGGCCGAGGATCCGGTGATCTTCGCCATGGCCAATCCCGATCCGGAAATCACCCCGGAGGAGGCGCATGAGGTCCGTGCCGATGCCATCGTTGCCACTGGCCGCTCGGACTATCCCAATCAGGTCAACAACGTTCTGGGCTTTCCCTATCTGTTCCGCGGGGCGCTCGACATCCATGCCCGCGCGATCAACGACGAAATGAAGATCGCCTGCGCCGAAGCGCTGGCCGAACTGGCGCGCGAGGATGTGCCGGACGAGGTCGCGCTGGCCTATGGCCGTAAGCTGACCTTCGGGCGTGATTACATCATCCCCGCGCCGTTCGATCCGCGGCTGATCTACCGCGTGCCGCCCAAGGTCGCGCAGGCGGGCATGGATACCGGCGCCGCCCGCCGCCCGATTGTCGATCTGGCAGGGTATGAGCAATCCCTGCGCGCGCGGATGGACCCCACCGCCACGGTGCTGCGCGCCATCAACGCCCGCGCAAAGGCCGCTCAGGCGCGCATGATCTTTGCCGAAGGCGACGACATCCGCGTGCTGCGCGCGGCAATCGCCTACCAGCGGGCCGGGCTGGGCAAGGCGCTGGTCGTCGGGCGCGAGGCGGATGTGCGCGAACTGCTCACCGCCAATGGCCTGTCCGATGCGATCCGGGAACTGGAGGTCGTCAACGCCGCCAACACCCGCCATCTCGAGACCTACAAGGATTTCCTTTACAAGCGGTTGCAGCGGAAGGGCTACGATCAGAAGGACATTCACCGCCTTGCCGCGCGCGACCGGCATGTGTTTTCCGCGCTGATGCTGGCGCATGGGCATGGCGACGGTCTGGTCACCGGGGCCACCCGCAAATCCGCGCATGTGCTGGAACAGATCAACCACGTCTTTGACGCGCAGCCCCATGACGGCGCGGTGGGGGTGACCGCCGTGCTAATCCGGGGTCGTATTGTCCTGATCGCCGATACGCTGGTGCATGAATGGCCCGACGAAGAAGACCTTGCCGATATCGCCGAACGCGCAGCGTCGGTGGCGCGCGGGCTGGGGTTGGTGCCGCGTGTGGCCTTTGCCAGCTTCTCGACCTTTGGCTATCCGGTGTCGGAACGCGCGACCAAGATGCATCTTGCCTCTGACGCGCTCGACAAACGTCATGTCGATTTCGAATATGACGGCGAAATGACCGTCGACGTCGCGCTGAACCCTGATCAGATGAAGCACTATCCCTTCTGTCGTCTGACCGGCCCGGCCAATGTGCTGGTGGTGCCTGCGCGGCATTCGGCGTCGATCTCGACCAAGCTGTTGCAGGAACTGGGCGGCGCCACCGTCATCGGGCCGATCCTGACCGGCGTGGATAAGCCGGTGCAGATCATCTCTACCGGCTCGACCGTGAATGACATTCTCAACATGGCGGCGATTTCGGCCTGCAATATCGGCTGATCTGCCGCGGAAGGACCCGCTGTGACGATCTACAACCTCGGCTCGATCAATATCGACCGCGTCTATGCGCTGCCGCATCTGCCGCAGCCTGGTGAAACGCTGGCCTCGCTGTCGCACAGCGTCGGGCTGGGCGGCAAAGGGGCAAACCAATCCGCCGCAGCCGCCCGCTTTGGCGCCGAGGTCCGGCATCTGGGCGCGGTGGGCAGCGATGGCGGCGCGATCGTCGACCGGATGCGCGGCTTGGGCATCAACGTCACCGGCATCCGCGTGGTCGAAGCCGCGCATACCGGACACGCGATCATCAATGTCGATGCGTCGGGTGAAAACTCCATCGTTCTCGACGGTGGCACCAACATGATGCAAAGCGCCGAAGCCATCGCCACCGCGCTGGCCGACGCGACCGCCGCGGACACGCTGCTGCTGCAAAACGAAACCGACTGTCAGGTCGACGCCGCGCGGATCGGTCATGAGAAAGGCATGCGGGTCGTCTATTCCGCCGCGCCCTTCGACGCCGCCGCGGTTGAGGCCGTGTTGCCCTATGTCTCGATGCTGGTGCTCAATCAGGTCGAAGCCGCGCAACTGGCGGAGGCCACCGGCCTGCCGATCGAGCGGGTCGATGTAGATAGTGTCGTCGTCACCCGTGGCGGGGATGGGGCGGAATGGCTGATGCGCGGTCGCGACCCGATGACCGCTGCGGCCTATACCGTGCCTGTCGTCGATACGACCGGGGCGGGCGACTGTTTCATCGGCACGCTTGCCGCCGCGCTCGATGCCGGGCTGTCCGAGGATCTGGCCCTGCGCGCCGCGCTGGCCGCCGGTGCACTACAGGTGACACGCCGGGGCACGGCGGATGTGATGCCGGACCGGGCGGAGGTGGAGACTTTCCTCAACCGGCCTGCGTAACCCGCAAAAATATAATTTGGCGGCAGGTGAAACTTTGTCGCGGGGCATTCCGTGATTAGCGCATGGGCCGATCATTCGGCCATCCACTAATAGGGAACGACAACCGATGAAACGCATTCTCACCGCCGCCGCCCTCACCGCCATTACCGCAGGTTCGGCCTTTGCCGCCGCGCACAGCATGACCCCGATGGTCGAAGCCTCCAACCAGACCGTTGAAAACGGTGTCGTGTCCGCCGAGATGGTCACCGCTGGCGAAAACGGCTGGCTGGTCGTGCACCGCACCGACTCCGAAGGCAAACCGGGCCCCGTCGTGGGTCACGCTCCGCTGCGCATGGGTGAAAACACCGATGTCGCCGCGATCCTGACCGAAGAGGTCGCCGCTGGCGACATGCTGATGCTGATGGTGCATTCCGAAGCAGGCGGCAATTCCACCGGCATCTTTGAATACACGCTCGGCGCCACCGAAGACGGCCCGATCAAGCCCGATGGCAATCTGGTCATGAAAACGATCACCGTCGAGTGATCCGACCATAGCGAAAGCCGGCACACCGGCCTCCTGAAGCGGCCCCCTAGGGGCCGCTTTTTTCGTGGGGGCAGGGTGGGGAGATGACGCAAGCCCTCCAAGGGGGGCACCGGAGGTTGAGCGGCTGTGCCTCGTGTCAGCCAAGAGCCTCGCCGCTTTGCGGTTGCCGGACAGCCTGCCCGTGGGATGGCGCCGTAACGGTTGAGCGGGTGTGCTTTATGCCAGCCAAAAACCTCCCCGCTCCAAGATCCGCGCAAGATGGCCAAGCGCCGGCCCGCCGGACCGGGCGCGCTAAGTTCCGCGGCTGCGGGACGTTGCCGTCCTAGCCGCACCGCCAGCCTGCCCTTGGGATGGTGCAGTAACGAAAGAACGGGGAACGGGCAGGCGCTCGCCCGCGCGGCCTTCGGCCTTGTTCGCGGGCGGTTGCGCTGTGCGAGGCTGGACAGGCGCGAGAGCGTTGCGCTCCGTCCGGGGGATGCGGGTGAATGGGGGGGGGTATCAGTCCGAATGCCGACGGGAGCCTCCGGCGCAACAGTCCGCAACGTCAGCGACGGATGGCAAAACGCCAGCCCGTGGGGACGGGCTGGCGTTCACGGCCTTAGGCCTTGTCAGATGGCTGAATGCGCAAAGGTCCGCCCCCGCGCGCGTCAGCCTCACCCGTTGCGGCGGTTCCGGGCGGCGAGCAGGCGCAGGCGCAGGGCGTTCAGCTTGATGAAGCCTGCCGCGTCCTTCTGATCGTAGGCGCCTGCATCCTCTTCGAAGGTCACATGTGCCTCGGAATACAGCGAGTTTTCCGACCAACGGGCCACGGTGCGGGCCAGCCCTTTGTAAAGCTTCAGCCGCACGGTGCCGCTGACATGCTCTTGGCTCTTGTCGATCAGCGCCTGAAGCATCTCGCGCTCCGGGCTGAACCAGAAGCCGTTATAAATCAGCTCGGCGTATTTCGGCATCAGCTCATCCTTCAGATGTGCCGCGCCCCGGTCGAGCGTGATCGATTCGATGCCGCGATGCGCCTCCAGCAGCAGCGTGCCGCCGGGGGTTTCATAGACGCCGCGGGATTTCATGCCCACGAAACGCCCTTCGACAAGGTCAAGCCGCCCGCAGCCGTGCTTGCCGCCCAGCTCGTTGAGCTTGGTCAGGATCTCGGCGGGGGACATATCCGTGCCGTTGATGGCGACGGCGTCGCCCTTCTCGAAACGGATCTCGACAAATTCCGGCTCGTTCGGGGCATCCTCGGGATGCACCGTGCGCTGGTAGACGTAATCGGGCGCCTCGTCGGCGGGATTTTCCAGCACCTTCCCCTCGGAGGAGGTGTGCAGCAGGTTCGCATCGACGGAGAACGGCGCTTCGCCGCGCTTGTCCTTGGCGATCGGAATCTGATGCGCTTCGGCGAATTCCAGCAGCTTGGTGCGGCTCGACAGATCCCATTCCCGCCACGGCGCGATCACCTTGATTTCGGGGTTGAGCGCATAGGCCGACAGTTCGAACCGAACCTGATCGTTGCCTTTGCCGGTGGCGCCATGGGCCACGGCATCGGCGCCGGTCTGTTCGGCGATCTCGATCAGCCGCTTGGAAATCAGCGGACGCGCGATTGAGGTGCCCAGCAGGTAAAGCCCTTCGTAAACCGCGTTGGCGCGGAACATCGGGAACACGAAATCCCGCACGAATTCTTCGCGCAGATCGTCGATAAAGATGTTCTCGGACTTGATGCCGAGCATCTCGGCCTTCTTGCGCGCGGGCTCCAGCTCCTCGCCCTGACCCAGATCGGCGGTGAAGGTCACCACTTCGCAGTCGTATTCGGTCTGCAACCACTTCAGGATGATCGAGGTGTCGAGGCCGCCGGAATAGGCGAGAACCACCTTTTTAGGCTGGGACATGAGGGCGCTCCGTCGGTTTCAGGTCTCGATCGCGGGGTCTATAAGGCTTTCGGGTGCCGAACAAGACGCTTTCCCGTGGTAAGCCCCCGTCCGCATTGCTAGGAGGCGGTCATGAGCGATTTTTCCCAAGCCGCCCGCGAGGCCACGCTGGCCCTGCGCGATCTGTTTCCGGCCACGCCGCTGGGACGCAACGATTTCCTGTCCGAGAAATTCGGCGCCGATATCTGGCTGAAACGCGAAGACCTGACGCCCGTCCGCTCGTATAAGCTGCGCGGCGCGGTCAATGCGATGCGCAAGGCGCTGGATGGCGGGGAGCCGCCGGTGTTTGTCTGTGCCAGTGCCGGAAATCATGCGCAGGGGGTGGCCTTTGCCTGCCGTCATTTCGGCGTGCGCGGTGTGATCTTCATGCCCGTCACGACCCCGCAGCAAAAAATCCACAAGACCCGGACATTCGGCGGCGAGATGATCGAGATCGTCATGACCGGCGACTATTTCGATGACACGCTCGCCTCTGCGCAGGCCTATTGCGCCGAGAAGGGCGGACGGTTTCTGGCGCCCTTCGACGATGCCGACGTCATCGAGGGGCAGGCCTCTGTCGGGGTGGAGATCCTCGATGAAATCGGCGCGCCCGAGATGATCGTGCTGCCCGTGGGCGGGGGCGGTCTGTCGGCGGGGATCACCCAGATGCTGCGCGCCGAGGCCCCGAACTGCGCGCTGCGCTATGTCGAACCGGCAGGCGGCGCGAGCCTTGCCGCAGCGGTCCGCGCCGGGGAGCCGGTGACCCTGCCGCGGGTGGACAGCTTCGTCGACGGGGCGGCGGTGGCGCGCATTGGCGCCTTGCCGTTCGAGACGCTGCGCGGCATCGACCCGGCCCATGTGCTTGCCGCCGCCGAAAACCGCATCTGCACCACGATCATCGAGATGCTGAATATCGAAGGCATCGTGCTGGAGCCCGCAGGTGCGATGGCGATCGATGCGCTGGCCGATCTGCGCGATCAGATCGCCGGTAAGCGGGTGGTCTGCATCACCTCCGGCGGCAATTTCGATTTCGAGCGGCTGCCAGAGGTCAAGGAACGCGCGCTGCGTCATGCGGGCACCAAGAAATACCTCATCCTGCGTATGCCGCAGCGGCCTGGCGCGCTGAAAGATTTCCTTAATCTGCTGGGCCCCGAAGACGACATTGCGCGGTTTGAGTATCTCAAGAAATCCGCCCGCAATTTCGGCTCGGTCCTGTTGGGGATCGAAACGACGCGCGCCGAGAACTTTACCCGGTTGTTCGCCGCGCTGGATGCCGCCGGGTTCACCTATACCGATATCAGCGGCGATGAAACGATGGCGAGCTTCGTGATCTGACCGCGCAGGTCACGCCGCCGCCGGGGGCAGTCCCTCAGGCAGCGAAGTCTTCGCAGGTTTCTGCCAGAAACCGGGATCTGCTGGCCCGGTAGCAGGCTTTGATCCGCGGCAGGTCCAGCCGATCACCCATGCGCACGGCGGCGATGGTTTCGCGGCAGGTCGCCGCCATGCCGGTCATGCCAAGGTTCAGCGCGCAACCTTTCAGGAAATGCAGCTCATCGATCAAGAGATTGGGGGCCGTGACCGTGCTCAGCGCGTCAAGCGCGACCTCGACCTCCATCAAAAACAGATCGGCCGTTTCGGCAAAGTCGCGAGGCCCTATTTCATTGGCCAGCTGTCGCAGCCTGTCGCGGCTGATGCTGTCATCCGGTGCGGTCTCCGCGCAGGGCAGATTGGCGGGGGTCATGCCGTCCATCGCCTCGATACCCGTTGCGCCCAGGGTGCTGCCGCCGATCAAGTCCTTCATGCCCGTCTCCTGTCCCATAGTGGCGCTTTAGGTTGCGAACCAAACTATATCGCGCGGTATTAACAGCAGATTGACAGCAACCTTGGATTGCATGGGGAGGCGCGAAATTTTAAGGGGCCGCGTTCACCCGGTTTTAAACTCCTTCGTGCCACACCACCCCGGTAGCGTTTCGTCCGCCGAGGTGCCCTTGACCCAGCCGACCCTCACCGATCCTCCCCGCGCCGCCCCGGCGGACCGTGCCGCGCCGCGCGTTCTGGTGGTCGATGACAGCCTGCTGCAATTGCGCATTCTGTCGACGGCCCTCGAACGCTGGGGCTACCGCGTGCAGCAGGCCCGTTCCGCGGCCGAGGCGCTGGCCGTGTGTGGCCGTGATCCGCCGGACCTGGTCATATCGGACTGGATCATGCCGGGCATGAGCGGCCCGGAATTCTGCCGCCGGTTCAGACAGATGTCGCGGGACAGCTACGGGTATTTCATCCTTCTGACCTCCAAGCGCGGCGCGGGGGAGGTGGCGCAGGGGCTCGATGCCGGGGCCGATGATTTTCTGACCAAGCCGGTGAACCTGCCGGAACTGCGCGCGCGGCTGAACGCGGGTGAACGCATCCTGCGGATGGAACGCGAACTGATCGTCAAGAATGAACTGATCGGCAATACGCTCGATCGGATCAGCCTTCTTTATGACGCGCTGGAACGGGATTTGCAGGAGGCGCGCAAACTTCAGCAAAGCCTGCTGAAGGAGCCGTTTCGCCGCTTCGCACGAGGGCAGGTGTCGCTACTGCTGCGTCCGGCGGGGCATATCGGCGGCGATCTGGTGGGGTTCTTCCCGATCCGTGACGATCTCATCGGGCTATTTGCGATTGATGTGTCGGGGCATGGCGTGACCTCGGCGCTAATGACGGCCCGGATCGCTGCGCATTTCTCCGGCAGCGCGGTGGAGGGCAATATCGCCCTGCGGACCGACACGCCGGCGCCCGAAGGCTTCCCCCCGGCGGAGGTCGCAGCCCGCCTGAACGCCCTCCTGCTGCGGGAGGTTGAAACCGAACATTACTGCACGCTGCTCTATGTCGAGGCCGATCTGGCCACCGGGCGGCTGCGGGGGGTGCAGGCCGGGCATCCGCATCCCCTAATACAGCGGCAGGACGGCAGGCTGGACCGGATCGGCAAGGGTGGTTTGCCCGTCGGGCTGCTGGCGGATGCGCAGTATGACGGGTTCGAAGCCACGCTGGCCCCCGGCGACCGTTTGCTGCTGACCTCCGACGGGGTGACGGAATGCCCGGACCATCACGACAGGCTGCTGGACGAATCCGGGCTTATGGGGCTGATGCGCCGCAACCATGCGGAACGGGGGCCACGCTTCTTGGAGGCGCTGACCGCTGATCTGACGCGCCATGCGGGCGGGGCGGAGTTTCCGGATGATATCTCCGCCGTTCTGCTGGAATATGACGGGGGACCGAAGGCTTAGCGCGACAGCCACGCCGCCAGAAATGCCGCTTCTCCCGCGTTATCGAGCAGCGAAAGCGCCTCCCGCGCCGGAAGCCAGACCGCTGTGTGATCGGGCTCCGTCGGCGGGTGCAGCGGACGGATCGCGCGCGCCAGCCAGATGTGACAGATCTTTTCGGCCCAGATCCCGTAATCGGGCATGTAGGTAAAGCGCCGGAACGCGCCCAATCTGCGTTCGGGGGCGATGCGCCAGCCGGTTTCTTCCAGCACTTCGCGGTGCAGGGCGGGGCGGACATGTTCGCCGGGGTCGATGCCGCCGCCGGGGAACTGGAATTCCGCGCGCGGCTGCGCCTGAAAGGTCAGCAACACCTCGTCACCGCGATGGATCAGGGCATAGATGCCGGGACGGAAGGTGTAGCGTTGACCCGGTCGAACCGGATCGCCGTAGCGCCGTAGCATGGAAATCCCCCTTTGCCCTTCATATATCCCTGCGATATGCCAAGCCTCGGCACGCAAGGAAACCCCATGACTATCGGATCGAAAATCGCTTGGGACGACACCGTCCTGCCCTTTCAGCTTGACCGCTCGGACATCCGGGGTCGTGTCGCACGGCTTGACGGTGTGCTCGATCAGGTGCTGGCGCAACATGATTATCCCCCCGCGATCGAGGAGCTTGTCTCCGAAATGGCGGTGCTGACCGCGCTGATCGGCCAGACGATCAAGCTGCGCTGGAAGCTGTCGTTGCAGGTGCGCGGCGACGGGCCGGCCCGCTTGATCGCGACGGATTACTACGGCCCCACCGACGAAGGCGAGCCCGCCCGCGTGCGCGCCTATGCCAGCTATGACAAGGAAGCGGACCTGTCCGGCGCGCCGTTCGATTTGATCGGGCGCGGGTATTTCGCGATCCTCATTGATCAGGGCAAAGGCATGCAGCCCTATCAGGGCATCACCCCCATCGCAGGCGGGTCTCTCGCGGCCTGTGCGGAAACCTATTTCGCGCAGTCCGAACAGTTGCCGACGCGGTTCGCCATCAGCCATGGCCGCAGCCAAAGCCCCGGTGAGCCGGAGCGCTGGCGCGCGGGCGGCGTGATGCTTCAGACCATGCCCAAGGCCAGCCCTCTGATGGCGCAGGCCGAAGCCACGGGTGACGAAGGTCTGTTGCAGCCGGAGGATATGCTGGAAGGCGACGAGGGCGAAAACTGGGCGCGCGCCAATATCCTGCTCGACACTGTCGATGATCTCGAACTGATCGGCCCCTATGTGCAGCCGACGGATCTGCTGGTGCGTCTGTTCCACGAAGAAGCCCCGCGCGTCTACGATGCACAGCCGGTGAAATTCGGCTGCACCTGTTCGGCGGATCGGGTGCGGCAGTCGCTGTCGATCTATTCGGCCAAGGACATCCGCACGATGACCACGGACGAAGGCATCGTGACGGCGGATTGCCAGTTCTGCGGTGCGCATTACGAATTTGACCCCAAGACGCTGGGGTTCGAGGCCGAGAAGCCGGTGGATGACGGCGCGGATGGTGATGCCTCCGATGACGGTCAATCCTGATCTGAAAGACAGGCTGTGCCGGGCGATCGATGCGCCCGGCCGGCCCAGTTCGGACTATGATCTGAACCCTGACACGGTCCTGTCGGAGGGACGCAAGCTGCGCCATGCGGGCGTGCTGATCGCGATCTCCGATGCACCGCAGCCCCATGTTTGGCTGACCAAACGCTCCCCCCGTTTGAAACATCATCCCGGTCAGGTGGCTTTCCCCGGTGGGAAGCTGGAGCCTCAGGTGGACCGTGACGTGACCGACGCCGCGCTGCGCGAGGCCGAAGAGGAAATCGGTCTGCCGCGCGCCCGCGTCGATCTGCTGGGGACCTTGCCGCCGCATGAAACCGTCACCGGGTTTACCGTGACGCCGGTGATCGGGCTGGTGGCTGGGGCCTTTGCCCCGCGTCCCGAGCTGGGCGAGGTGGCGGAGGTGTTTACCGTGCCGCTGGCCCATCTGCTCGACCCTGACAGCTACCGCATTGAACGGCGTCGCTGGCGCGGGGATTGGCGGGCCTATTACACCGTCCCGTGGGGGCCCTATTACGTTTGGGGCGCGACCGCGCGGATGCTGCGGGCTCTCGCTGATCGGATGGGCGCATGACGGGCGTGGGGCGGATTTCGGCGCGCTGGCTGCGCGCGGCCCCCGCGCAGCGGGTATGCGCCATGCTGGAGGAGGCGGGCCACAGCGCGCTGTTCGTGGGCGGCTGCGTGCGCAACGCGCTGATCGGCGCGCCGGTGTCGGATCTCGATCTGGCCACCGACGCCACGCCGGAGCGGGTGATCGCGCTGGCGCAGGCGGCGGGCCTGCGCGCGATCCCCACCGGGATAGACCACGGCACGGTCACCGTTCTGGCAGCGGGCGAGTCGGTCGAAATCACGACGTTCCGTCGAGATGTCGAAACCGATGGCCGCCATGCCACCGTCGCCTTTTCGAACGATGTGGCCGAAGACGCCGCGCGCCGTGATTTCACGATGAACGCGCTTTATGCCGATGCGCGCGGGCAGGTGCATGACCCGCTGGGCGGGTTGCCGGATCTGCTGGCCCGGCGGGTGCGGTTCGTCGGCGACCCTGCCGCCCGCGTGGCAGAAGACTACCTGCGGATCCTGCGCTTCTTCCGGTTTACCGCGTGGTATGGCGATCCGGCGCGCGGGATGGATGCCGAGGGCCTCGCTGCCTGTGCCGCCGGGGCGGAGGGGCTCGCGCGTATATCGGCGGAACGCATCGGCGCGGAATTGCGCAAATTGTTGTCAGCCCCCGATCCCGCCCCCGCCGTGGCGGCGATGGCGCAGGCCGGGGTGCTGCGGGTGATCCTGCCCGGTGCCGATCCGCGCGCGCTGGCACCATTGGTGCATCTGGAGGCTGAACATCACCTGCCCGCCGATCCTATCGCGCGGCTGGCGGGTTTAAGCGGGGACGACGCCGCCCAACGCCTGCGCCTGTCGCGGGCGCAGGCCAAACGGCTCACCGCACTGCGCGATGCGGCCACCGGCACCCATGGCCCGGCGGCGCTGGGCTATCTGCTGGGCGCGGAAGATGCGGGGCATGCGTTGACCCTGCGCGGGGCGCTGCTGGAACAGCCCGTCGCGCCCTTCGCGGCGGATGTCGCGCGCGGTGCGGCGGCGGAGTTTCCCATCACTGCCGCCGACCTGCCTGAAACCGGGCGCGCGCTGGGCGCGCGGCTGAAAACCCTGCGCGTCGCGTGGCTACGCGCGGATCTGCACCCCGACCGGGCGGCGCTGCTGGCGCTGCCGCCCGAGGGCGATGCAGATTAAAGGAACGCGGTTTCCTCGAAGCTGCGCAGCTTGCGCGAATGCAGCCGTTCCAGCGGCATCCCCCGCAAAAGCTCCATCGCGCGCACCCCGATCAACAGATGCCGCGCCACCTGCGTTTTGTAGAATTCCGACGCCATGCCGGGCAGCTTCAGCTCCCCATGCAGCGGCTTGTCGGACACACAGAGCAACGTCCCATACGGCACGCGGAAGCGGAAGCCATTGGCCGCGATCGTCGCGCTTTCCATATCCAGTGCCACGGCGCGCGACTGGCTCAGCCGTTTGACCGGGCCGGACTGGTCGCGCAACTCCCAGTTGCGGTTGTCGATGGTGGCGACGGTGCCGGTGCGCATGATCCGCTTTAGCTCATAGCCTTCCAGCTTGGTGATCTGCTCCACCGCGTCCTCCAACGCGATCTGGATTTCCGCCAGCGCCGGGATCGGGGTCCAGACCGGCAGGTCGTCATCCAGAACGTGATCTTCGCGCAGATAGGCATGGGCCAGCACAAAATCCCCAAGGCTTTGCGAATTGCGCAGCCCGGCGCAGTGGCCGACCATCAGCCACGCATGTGGGCGCAGCACGGCGATGTGGTCGGTCGCGGTCTTCGCATTCGACGGACCCACCCCGATATTGACCAGCGTGATGCCGCCGGAATCTTTGTGCTTCAGGTGGTAGGTCGGCATTTGCGGCAGCTTTGCCGGTGTGGGCATGGGCGTGTCGGCATCGGTGATCTCGACATTGCCGGGACCGACAAACGCGGTGTAGCCGCTGTCGGGATCGGCCAGCATCTGCCGCGCGTAGACCTCGAATTCCTCGACATAGAACTGGTAGTTGGTGAACAGCACGTGGTTCTGGAAATGGCTTGGATCGGTGGCGGTATAGTGGCTTAGCCGTGCCAGAGAATAATCGATCCGCTGCGCGGTAAACGGCGCCAGCGGCCCCGACCCGTCATCATGCAGATAGCCAAAATCATTGACGATCGCGTCATTGGTGATCGCCAGATCGGGCACGTCGAACACGTCGCGCAGCTGATAGGTCAGCGTGCCTTCCTGCGGGACGGTGACGCCGCTGTCATTGGCCACGGCAAAATGCACCGGCATCGGCGTCGAAGACGCGCCGATCATCACCGGCAGCCCGTGGTTCTTCATCAGCAGGCCGATCTGCTGGGTCAGGTAATTCTCGAACAGGCGCGGCCGGGTGACGGTGGTGGAATAGGTGCCCGGCACCGCCACATGGCCAAAGGCCAGACGGCTGTCGGCCTTGGCAAAGCTGGTCGTGGTGAACCGGATTTCCGGGTAATAGGCGCGATACCGCTGCGCCGGTTGTGGCCCGGTCACGGCGGCGGTGAAGCCTTCGCACAGGAAATTCACCGCATGATCGTAAAGCTCGATCAGCCGCGCCACGGCGGCGGCAGGATCGGTGAATTGCTCATGCGCGGGCACTTCCGGCGAAAGGATCGGGGTAATGTGGTCGCTGGTATTCATCAGGAATTGGTCTCGATCAGGTCGGTCAGTTCGAACCGGGTGACATCCACCAGCCCGAGGTCTGAAATACGAAGCTCGGGGATCACCACGAGCGCGAGCAGCGAATGCTGCATATAGGCGTTGTTGAGCGTGCAGCCGGACGCGGCCATCGCCTGTCCCAGCGCCTGCGCGCGGGCGGCGACCTCGGCGGCGGGGCTGTCGGACATCAGCCCGGCGATGGGCAATTCGACCAAGGCGCGTTCCTCGCCCTCGGCCCACAGCGTCACACCGCCGCCCACCTCGCCCAGCCGGTTCGCGGCGGCGGCCATCATCGCCCGGTCGGTGCCAACGACAATCATGTGGTGGCTGTCATGCGCCACGGTCGAGGCCAGCGCCATCCGCCCGGTATAGCCGAACCCCGAAACAAAGGCATTGGTCACCCCGCCGGTGCCACGATGCCGTTCGACCAGCGCGATCTGGCAGGTGTCGCCCGCCCCCTCGATCAGCCCCTCCCGCACCGGCAGGTCGGCGGACAGCGCGCGGGTCGGCGCTTGGTTCTCCACCACGCCGATGACCTTCACCCGCGCGCTCTCCGCCCCATCGGGCGCGGCGATTTCGAAATCCTGCGCGGTCAGATCACGGCCCAGATGCACGGTGGCGCGGGCGTCGTCGGGCCAGTCCAAATGCGGGCAATCCACCTGGATCTCGCCACCCTCGGCCACCACCACGCCGCGCGCGATCACCATCTCGATCGGCAGCGCGCGCAGGTCCGAGGTCAGGATCACATCCGCCCGCCGCCCCGGCGCGATGGAGCCGATCTCCCGCTCCAGTCCGAAATGCGTGGCGGTGTTGATCGTTGCCATCTGCAACGCGATCAGCGGATCGCAGCCGCAATCGATGGCGTGCCGCACAACGCGGTTCATATGCCCGTCATGGATCAACGTGCCGGAATGGCAATCATCGGTGCACAGGATGAAATTGCGCGGGTCGAGCCCCTTTTCGGTGATCGCCGTGATCTGGCTTTCCACGTCATACCACGCGGAGCCAAGCCGCAGCATGGCGCGCATGCCTTGGCGCACGCGGGCGATGGCGTCGGCCTCCTGCGTGCCCTCATGGTCATCCGCCGGGCCCCCCGCCGCATAGGCGTGGAACGCGGGGCCAAGGTCGGGGCTCGCGTAATGCCCGCCCACCGTCTTGCCCGCCGCCTGTGTGGCCGCGATTTCCGCCAGCATCTTGGCGTCGCCATTCACCACGCCGGGGAAATTCATCATCTCCCCCAAACCGATGATGCCGGGCCAATCCATCGCCTCCGCGACATCGTCGGGGGTGATCTCATGGCCTGTGGTTTCCAATCCCGGCGCCGACGGTGCGCAGGACGGCATCTGCGTCCACATGTTCACCGGCTGCAACAGCGCCTCGTCATGCATCAGTCGCACGCCGCGTAAGCCAAGAACATTGGCGATCTCATGCGGATCGGTGAACATCGATGTGGTGCCATGCGGGATCACCGCGCGCGCAAATTCGGCAGGCGTCAGCATCCCGCTTTCGACATGCATATGCGCGTCGCACAGGCCGGGGATCATGTAGCGCCCCTGCGCCTCGATCACCTGCGTGTCCGGGCCGATGCAATGGGACGCATCCGGCCCGCAATAGGCGAACCGCCCATCGGCAATGGCGATGTCTTGGTTTTCAAGCGTCTCGCGGGTCTGAACATTCACCCAAATGCCGCCGCGGATGACCGTGTCGGCAGGGGCGCGGCCCGCGGCCACGGCGACAAGTCGGGGGGCGGATTGCGCCCATGTCTTCAGGATCTCCATGGTGCAAGCTGACACGACCCGATAGCCGGCCACAAGACCCGCCGCACCGCATTCCGCCGGGTCGCGACCGATGGAGCAGCAACCGCCCGTTCAGGCGGCAGGCTTGCGTGCATTTCGGATGCGCAGGCGGGCGGCACGCGCTACTCTGACCCCGCATCCCCCTTGATCCGGAGCCACCATGAGCCCGCCGCTGTTTTCCTCGTTGCCCAATATCGCCAACTGGCCCGCCCGCGTCGATCTGGCTGCGGCCTTCCGCTGGACCGCCCGGCTCGATCTGCACGAGGCCGTCGCCAATCATTTCTCGCTCGCGATCAACGGCGATGGCACCCGGTTCCTGATGAACCCCAATCAGATGCATTTCGCCCGCATCCGGGCCTCAGACCTGATCGAACTGGACGCCAACGACCCGGCGGCGATGGAGGGGCCGAACGCGCCCGATCCCACCGCGTGGGGCCTGCATGGCGCAATCCATCGCGCCTGTCCGCATGCCCGATGCGCGATGCATGTCCATTCGATCCACGCGACGGTTCTCGCCAGCCTAGCCGACAGCCGCCTGCCTGCGATCGACCAAAACACCGCGATGTTTTTCGGGCGTCATGCCGTTGACGACCAATATGGCGGCTTGGCGTTCGAGGAGGAGGGCGCACGCTGCGCCGCGCTGCTGGCCGACCCAAAGGTTCAGGTGCTGGTAATGGGCAATCACGGCGTCATGGTCGTGGGCCGCACCGTCGCCGAAACCTTCACCCGGTTGTTCTATTTCGAACGCGCGGCGGAAACCTATATCCGGGCGCTGCAAACCGGCCAGCCGCTGCGACACCTGTCCGATGAGATCGCGGAAAAGACCGCGCAGGAGCTCGACGACTACCCCGAAATGGCCGACCGCCACCTGAAGGAACTGCGCCTGATCCTTGATGCCGAAGGCTCCGACTACGCAAGCTGACGGCTCACGGTTAAGGCCCCCTTAACCAATTCACGCGACGCTGGCGGGCAGCTACAGGAGCCCGCCAGATGACCGTTCCGCAATCGCCTCCGCGTCCGCTTCCGCTGTCGCCTGCACGTCCCGTCACGCGAACCCTGATTTTGGGGCTCAACTTCGCGCCGGAGCCGATCTCGACCGCGCCCTATACCACCCGGCTTGCCAGCTATCTGGCGCGGCACGGGCACAGCGTGCATGTCGTCACCGCCACCCCCTATTTCCCCGCATGGGCGCGGCCCACGGGCTGGCCCCGCGCGCGGTATGTCACGCGCACCCCTGCCGCGAACCTGCGGGTCACCCATTGCCCGCATTACATCCCCCGGCGCCCGACAGGGCTGCGGCGGCTGGTGCATCAGGCCAGTTTCGCGCTCACCGCCGCGCCGGTGATGATCGCGCAGGCCCTGCGCCACCCTCCCGACCGTGTGGTGGTAATCGCCCCGGCGCTGGTATCCGCACCGCTGGGCTGGTTGGCAGCGCGGCTTGCGGGGGCGCCCGCATGGCTGCATCTGCAGGATCTCGAACTCGATGCGGCGCGCGCAACCGGGCTTATCGGTCCGGCCCCGCTTGCGACCCGCATCGAACGCTGGGTGTTGCGCCGCTTCGATAGGGTCAGCACGATTTCCACCCAGATGTGCGCCCGCGTCGCCGCCAAAGGGGTCGCGCCCCACCGCATCCAGGAATTGCGCAATTGGGCAGAACCAATGCCCCCGCCGACCACTGCGCAGATGACCGCCCTGCGCCGCGCCTTGGGCATCACCACCCCGCATGTGCTGCTGTATTCCGGGGCGCTGGGCCGCAAACAGGGGCTGGAGGCGATCCCAGACCTGGCCCATCGTTTGCGCCATCGCCGAGATCTGACGCTGCTGATCTGTGGCGACGGACCCATGCGCCCGATGCTTGAACAGGCCGCCCGCGATCACCCGAACCTGCGCGTGGCGCCCCTGCAGCCGCGGGATCGGCTTGGCGCGTTGCTCGGCCTTGCCACCGTGCACTTGCTGCCGCAGATCGCCGATGCCGCTGACCTCGTTCTGCCGTCGAAACTAACCAACATGCTGGCCTCCGGGCGTCCGGTCCTTGCCACCGCCGCGCCTGGCACCGCCCTCGCGGCCGAGGTCGCGGGCTGCGGTGTCGTTGTGCCCCCCGGAGATACCACCGCCCTGGTCGTCGAACTCGATCTGCTGCTGCAAGACCCGGATCGCCGGGCGACGCTGGGCAGCGCGGGACGCCGGGCCGCGCGGGACAGATGGCACGCCGACACCATCCTTGCCCGCTGGCACGAAGAGCTGGGCCGCCTGACCCGCCGCAACGCTCAATACCGGGCCTCCGAAAACGCCAGCGCCACGACGCCGTAGCCCGCATCGTTCAGATGCACCGCGTCGCTGCGCAGGGAGCGCGGCACCAGATCATCGGCCACATCGGCGCTATCCTCCGCGCCCCCGTCTGAGGCCGCCTGCAATGCGGCCATCAGATCCACGAACCGGTCGTCATAGATCGCGCTCAGATCGGAATTCAGCTGCAATATCCCCTGTCGCGCGGGCGCCGAATCCACCGCGCTGGTCAGCACGGACCCGACCAGAACATGCCCGTGCCCGGCATGAGCAACCATCGCGGCAATGTCGGATTTCACGACCTCGGGGTCCGTATGGTTGTTGCGCCCCGCCCAGATCCACAGCGTCCGCGTGCCGGTATCGCCCGCGCTGTCGGGGATGACCGTGACCGTGCCGGGGCACGCAACCTCGGCCCCGGCAGAGGTCCGGGTAAAGCTCCAGTTGCCGCCTGCATCGGTGCGCACGATCCCCGCCGCGTCACCGATCTGCGCGGGCATCTCGCCCGCTGGCGCGCCGCTTTCCATCAGCACATCCACGCTTTGCCCGCTCAGGGCGACGGGGCTGTCGGACACCACGCGCAGATTGCGAATGCGGTAGCTGCCGATCTGCGTGTGCGCCATGAACAGCAGGGCGGTGGCCTGCGGCTCCGCCGCGTCGCCCACGGTAAAGTTCAGCACCTTATGTCCGCCTTGAGAGAAGCCGGTCGTCGCGGCCCACCCGCCCGAGGCCTGCGCCGCGCTTTCGGCATTGACCAGACCAACCTCCAGCCATGGCGCATCGATCTCTAGATCAAACTCCACCGTGACCACGGTGCCGCTGGGCAGGGTTGCGCCCAGCCACAGCTGCGCGCCCGATTGCGCCGTGCCGACGGTGGTCAGCCGCAGGGCGTCCCCGTCCACGGCCACCTCCGCATAGGGCGCCACAGCGCGGCGCGGACCCCAGCCCTGTAACCCCTCGGTGAAGTCCCAATTTTGGTCGATCCGCGCCGGAATCGCGCCGTCGGGCACCGTGACGGTGATCGGAACACCGCCCTGCCGTGCCGCGATCTGGGTCGATGTTTGGCCCCCGACGCCGCGATTATCTATGTCGCGCGCCGCTCTTGGCAGGGCGGCCGCCTGCGCCGGGAAGGCCAGCCGTGCGCCGCTGGCCCCCGCCCCGGCAGACAGGCTGTCACCCCACACGGTCACGGGCCGATTGGCCAAGGCCCACGTCCTTTGCCGCAGACCCCCGCCGATGGCCGCGGCACCAATTCCGATCCCAAGTCCCAGCATGATGACCTCTCTTCTGTTCGGCGCACCGGCGATAAGGCCGGGCGTTTCAGACAGAGAGCATCGTGCCCATTGGTTAATATACCCCGGCCTCAGCGCGCGCATCGCTGTCCTCCTGCCCCCAGGCCGGCCCGTGGCGCGCGGTTGCGCCGGGCGGGCTGCGCAGGTCGCGCTGGCCGATCTGGCGGGCCGGGTTTCCGGCAACGATTTGCCATGGCGGCACATTTCGCATCGTGACGGCACGGGCAGCCACCACCGCGCCGTGCCCCACACTGACACCGGGACCGACGAACGCCTCTGCCGCGATCCACGCGCGCGGCGCCACCCGGATCGGCGCGGTGATCAGGCGAAATTCCGGATCGTCGAGCCGGTGCGACCCGGTGCACAGATGCGCGCGTTGCGACACCACCGCCCCCGCGCCAATGTCGATTCGGTCCATCGAGTAGAGCCACGCGCCACGCCCGATCAGCGCCTCGGCCCCGATGCTCAGGGTCGCGGGCCGCCAGATCCGCACCGATCCATGCAGACGCGCGTTCCACGCCACTTGCGCGCCAAACAGCCGCAGCACCGCGATGCGCCAACGGTGCAGCGGCGCGGGCGTCCACGCGGCCAGCAAGACCCACGCGACCTGAAACAGGGCCCGCTCTAGCCGGTTGCTCAGGCTAAAGCTGGCCGCACCACGGGCGACGTTGCCGCCGGTCAGGCCATTTGCCATTGATGCGCCTCCTCGCGGATGTCGGTCAGCACCTGGGCCAAGGCCTGCGCGGCACGCTCGACGGTAAAATCGCTTGCGTGCAAGCGCTTGGCCGCTGCGGACATCTGCGCGCGCCGGGGTGGGTCCAGTGCGCCCCAGCGGTGCAGCAGCCGTGTGATCCCGCTGGCATCGTCCTGTTCGATCAATCCCGCGCCGGCCTCCGCGATGCGGGGGGCGATGTTGACGGCATGGGTGGTCAGAACCGGCGTCGCGCAGGCCATCGCCTCGGCCAGCACGATGCCGAAATTCTCGCCATGGGACGGCAGGCAAAGCGCATCTGCCCCCATCAATGCCCCCCATTTGCTTGCGCCGCTCAGCGGACCGGGGAAATACACCCGCCGTCTGATCCCGCTATGCTGGGCAAGTTTGCGCAGGGAGGGCGTCATGCCGTCAGGGTCCGGCCCCGCCAGCACCAGTTGCAGGCCCGGATGCCGCGCCGCGCTTTGGGCAAAGGCCGGGATCAGCAGGTCGAGCCCCTTTTTGGGGTGAAATCGTGACATGAACAGCAGGTAGGGCCGATTGGGCATCTGCACCCGCGCGGCAAAGGCCAGCGGCCCCTCTGCCCGTTCGCGCTGGGACGGGCGCGCGGCGCCATAGGGCAGGACATGAGGCCGGATCGGGGTCTGCGCAAAGGCGGCGCGCGCGGCGCGAGCCTCTCCTTCGGAGGTAAAAAGAACCCGTGCCGCGCCCTCCATCACCTCCGCCTGTGCCGCCCACCAGATCACCTGCTTGGCCAGATGGCGCAGCGGCGCGGCACGGCGAAACCACGGGTCGAGCATCCCATGGGTAAACACGACATAGGGCAGGCCGCTGGCCCGCGCCGCGCGCCCGCCGCCGATCACGGCATGGTTCCAGAGCCCATGAATGACGCAGGCGTCGAAGCGGTCGGCATGCGCGGTGATCCACTGGGCCGGGCGCGGGGTGTAGCCATATCGCCCCAGCCCCGGTCCCAGCGGATGCAGGGGCAGCGGGAACCCTCGGACGGGTCCGGCATCTAGGCTGACGACTTCGGTCTGGTGCCCGGCTTTCGCGTGATACGCGGCGGAGCGTAGCAGCCCCTCGACCGGGCCGCCTTGATCGGGGTGGACACTGTGAATGACCCGCAAAATCCGCATTAGATCAGCCTTCCATGTGGTAGGGTATGGGCGGGGGCGCTGAGCGCCGCGCCGCAGATAAGCCCGTGCGCCAGAGCGACCCCGCAACCCAGCGCCACGGGTGGCGCGATCACGCCGGCCAGCGCGACGCCAGCGCCAAGCCCGACAGCCGCGCCCAGCGGCGCCGAAAGCGCGATCCGGCGATGGGCATTGCGGGCCGCGCGCGGCGCCAGACAGGCGGTCCACCCCATTTCCAGCAGAACGGACAGGCCAATTGCGGCCAGCAGCGCGGACTGCGCGGTGACGCTGCCGCCGGAAAACCAGTGGATCAGCATCAGGCCCAGCGCGGCGAGGATCGCGGCATAGGCAAGCGCGCCCATGCCGATCAGGGTCTGGTGCAGACGGATCAGGGCGGCGACCCTCTGCGCCCGTCCGGCCCCGAACGCGTAGCTGTATTCGGGGACAAGCGCGTGGTTCACCAGCGTCGCGGCGGTGGTGCCCGCCCGCGCCACGGTCCGCGTCACCGCATAGAGCGCGACCCCCGTCGGCCCGCTCATCAGCCCCAGCAGCAGAGGCGGAGCATGCAGCAGACCGGCCTGTGCCAGCGGGATCAGCAGATAGGACAGCGCGGGAGAGGCCAGCAGCCGCAAGCGGTCGCGCCGCGCCTCGGGCACCCCGCTGCGCAATCCACTGCGCAGCCACGGGGCGAGGCGCCGCAGGCGCCACCACAGCACCCCGCAGGCCACGGCTCGCATCAGACAGGCCGCCGCCGCCGCGCTTGCGATGCCGTGACCCAGAAGCGCGACGGTGACGACAGCCATGCCCTCGGCAATGCGGGCGGTAGCGGCGGCCGTAATCTCCTCCGCCGGGCGACCGATGCCGCGCAACCCCGCGCAGCCCAACAGAAAGAACTGGCTCAAACCGGCGGTCGCCGCCAGCCACGCGATGGCGGCAGCGACCTCGCCCCCCTGTGACAGCCGCGCCAGCCAACCGATGTGCCACGCCATAAGCACCCCGCCCGCAATCAGCAGCGCTAGCACGGCACAGCTGCCCAGCAGCAGCACCAGCACGCTTTGGTAGCTGGCGCGCGCGCCGGCGCGGTCCCCCCGTGCAAGCCGCAGCGCAAGGTCGTTTTTTACGGCGAAGGTGAAGCCCAGATCCGATAGCGCCAGCAGCCCGGCGAGCGCCGTGAGCATGGCCCATGTGCCGAACCCGTCGATGCCCCAAGCGGCGATCAGCAGGGGCACGCTTACCAATTGCACGGTCAGGAGCCCGGCCTGTCCGCCGCCTTGGGCCAGTATGTTCCGGCGCAGGCTCATCGGTGCGGGTCCGGTGCGAGGGCAAAGACGCGGCTCACCAGCCAGCAGGCAAGCCAGGCCAGCACCGCGTGCCGCAGGGCAAAGACCAGCGCCGCGTCGAGCGTGGTTTCCGCGAGGATCCAAGTGATGCAGCAGGCGGTGTATCCGGCCAGTCCGCGCCGCAGATCGCCAAATCCGATATTCAGCAACAGCACGACCGGCAGCATCACGGCGAAGACCAGCGGCAGCACCGCCGTCGGTCCACCGATCGCCAATGCGCTGGCCGCCAGCCCCAGAACGGGACGGGCTGCATTGCCGTGGATGCGGATGCCGTACTCCCACGCGATGAGATCGGCGCCGGTGGCCGCGCTTTTGGCGATCAGGAGAGAGGGCAGCACCCCTTCCGCCACCTCCCGTAGGAAGGGGGCGGGCCCGATCACATGGCTTTGGGCCACGCCGCGCAGCACTTGGTCCACCGGCAGGATCAGGGCGAACCGGTCCAGATTGGCGCTGACCGGATAGATGTAGCTGCCGCCCTCGCGATAGGCGTAGGAGAAGCTTGCCGCGATGCGCGCATCCTCGGCCCGAAGCGCGCGGGGATCGAACCCGGCATCGACAAGGATCGACCACGCCGCCGCAATGCGCCCGTCCAGCCCCAGATCCAGAAAATCGGCGCGCATGATATGCACCACCGGCCCGACATAGAGCAACAGCACCGCCCCCGCCGCCACCGTGCCCAGCAGCCGGGCGGGGGTGGGCTGCAGGCGCAGGGCGATGGCGCCCATAGCCAGCACGATCAACGCTTCGCCCAGCTCTTTCTTGGTGTTGGCGACCACCGTCATGCCCAGCATCAGCAGAAGCGCGGCCAGCAGCCAGAACCGCGCGCGGGGTCCGTGACGCCCGGCGGCGAGCGTCGTGCCAGCGGCAAGGGCCATCACCAGCAGCACCGAAAGCGTGCCAAACCCGCCAAAGCCCGCGCCCTGCTCGATCATGCCGTTGACCAGCCGGGGCCGCAGCAGCACATGCGCCAGCGCCGCCGCCATGCCGACAGCCAGCAGCGGCAGAAAGGCACGCTGCAACAGCGCCGGATCGGCCAGCCGCAGGGTCATCGGTGGGGCGGGCATACGCGCGGCCAGCATCCCCGCCAGCCGCACCGCCGCCCAGAGCCCCAGATGACCTATCAGCAGCAGGGTCGCGGCGGCATCGGCATGGCCGAGGTTGTCCTGTAGCGGCTGACCCAGCGCCGCCTTGATGATCAGCGCAAGCGTGCCGCCATAGAGCCCGCCATAAAACAGCACCGCATCACCGGGCCAGATCCGATCCCGCAGGAGGGCGGCACAGCCGGTGAGCGAAATCACAATCAGCGCGATTAGCGGCCAAGGCGCGGAGCCAAGGCCCAGATGCACCGCAGCCAGCGCCAGATGCCCCGCGCCCACACCCCAGGCCACAGTGCCCCGCAGCGGCACGGGACCGGGCGGGTGGGGCAGGGCGGGAACGGGCGGCGGCACACGCATTGACGGCTCCTGAACGCTGACTGCATCCAGTTAGCTGGGGTTTGGTTAACAAATCGTTTGAACGTGCCGCCCCTGCGCCCCCTTGACCCGTGGGGCGAAAACCGCAACACGCGACGGACCCCAGTGCAGGAGCCCGTCATGCCCTCGAAGAAATCCGCCCCTGATGTCTTTACCCTGTTGGTGGAGCTGGGCCGCAAATCCGGCGATGGTTTGCCCAAGAACGCCATCGGCGCTGGGCTGCTCTGCTTTGCGTCGGGGCGGGACGAGGCCGAAGCCGTGCGCGAAACCGTCGCCATTCTGAAGCAGGCCGATATGGCCCCGCTGGACGTGACCGGCTACGGCACCCTGTCGGAGCGGGAGCAGATGGGGCACGAGATTTCAGACGAGGAACGCGCGCTGATGCAGCAGGCGATGGACGAGAATTCGGTCATCGTGGCAGAGATGACGCCGTTCTTTGCCGCCAAGGAGCGCGACGCGTTTCTGGCCGAGGATGACGCCTGACCCGAAAGGACCCCCATGTCGCATGAGCCCGTCGACCCCGTTGCCCTGACCGCCGCTTTGGTGCGCTGTGCCTCCGTCACGCCGGAGGAGGGCGGCGCGTTGCAACTGCTGGAGCAGATGCTGACCGACGCGGGGTTCACCTGCACCCGCGTTGATCGCAACGGCACGCCGAACCTGTTTGCCCGCTGGGGCGCAAAGGGCCACGCGCGCAGTTTCGGCTTCAACGGGCATACGGATGTGGTGCCGGTGGGCGATGCGGCGGCGTGGACTGTCGATCCTTTCGGCGCGGAGATCCGTGACGGGATGCTGTGGGGCCGCGGCGCGACAGACATGAAATCCGGCGTTGCGGCCTTTGCCGCCGCCGCTGTCGATTTTGTGCGCGACACGCCCCCCGATGGCGCGATCATTCTGGCGATCACCGGGGACGAAGAGGGCCCGGCCCGCGATGGCACCGTGGCGTTGCTCGATTGGATGGCGGCTGAAGGCGAGGCAATGAGCGCCTGTCTGGTGGGGGAGCCAACCTGCCCCGAGGATCTGGGCGACATGATGAAGATCGGGCGCCGCGGCTCGATCAGCGGGTTCTTCACGGCGACGGGCGTGCAGGGTCATGTCGCCTATCCGCACCGGGCACGAAACCCGGCCCATGCGATGGTGTCGCTGCTGCACCGGCTGACCGCCGCGCCGCTGGATGAGGGCACCGACCATTTCGATCCCTCCACCTTGCAGGTCACGACCATCGATATCGGCAATCCGGCGACGAATGTCGTCCCGGCCAGTTGCCAGGCCGTGATGAACGTGCGGTTCAACGATCTGCACAGCGGCGCGTCGCTTACGGCGTGGATGGAAACGGCTGCCGCCGAGATCGCCGCTGACACCGGGGTCGAGATCGCTGTCGAAACCCGGCTGTCCGGCGAGGCGTTTCTGACGCCGCCCGGCGCGCTGTCCGATCTCGTCGCGGGCGCGGTCCGGGCTGTGACAGGCCGGGCGCCGGTGTTGTCGACATCGGGCGGCACGTCGGACGCGCGCTTCGTCAAGGATCACTGCCCGGTGGTGGAATTCGGGCTTGTCGGGAAATCGATGCATCAGGTGGACGAACGCGTCCCGGTGGATCAGATCCCGGCCCTGAAATCGGTCTATGCCCGCATCCTGAAGGACTATTTCAGCTAAAACCAGCGCAGCCCGCCAATGGGCGGGGCGCTGGGATCAGGGGTCTTGGCGGTGCTGCTCAGGCAAATGCGGCGCGTGCGCAGGCGCTACCAAAGCAGGTCTTTCTCCGCGAAGCTTTCGACGAGGAAGTCGATGAAAGCGCGCACCTTGGGCTGAGTGAACCGCCCCGGCGGGTAGACGGCGTAGATGCCCAGCGGCTCCACCGGCAGGTCGGGGATCGCTTCCTCGACCAAGCCTTTTTTCAGCGCGCTGCCATAAAGGAAGCTGGGCAGATAGGCGATGCCCAGCCCCGAAATCGCGGCGTTGAGCAGGCTCTGCCCGTCATTGACGGTAAGCCAGCCCGCGGTGCGGATCTGCCGTTTTTCGCCAGAGGGCGCGGTCAGCTTCCAGACATTGCCGGAGGACTGGTTGGAATAATGCAGCAGCTTGTGCTCGTTCAGATCGTCGATCCGGGTGGGCCTGCCATAGCGGCGGAAATAGTCCGGCGAGGCGATCATCCGTCTGGTGGTTTCGGTCAGCTTGCGCGCCCGCAGGGTGCTGTCCTCCAGCTCCCCGATGCGGATCGCCATATCGAACCCTTCGGAGATCAGTTCAACAAAGCGGTTGTTCAGCACCATGTTGACCGTAATGTCCGGGAATTCCTGTAGAAAATCCCCCAGCACCGGCGACAGGTGGTTGACCCCGAAATCCGTCGCGACCGAGATACGCAGCAGCCCCGAAGGCGCGGATTGCATGGAGGTGACGATGGCGTCGGCCTCGCCCGCGTCGTTCAGAACCCGCCTTGCGCGGTCATAATAGACAAGCCCGATTTCGGTGGGCGAGACCCGCCGCGTGGTGCGGTTGAGTAGCCGCGCCCCAAGCCGTGCTTCGAGCGAGGAGACATGTTTGGATACGGCGGATTTGGAAATCCCCATTTTCTTGGCCGCATCGGTGAAGCCGCCTTGGTCCACCACGGTGGCAAAGGCTTCCATCTCGGTCAGGCGGTCCATACTCACTCCTCAACAATAGCTCTCGATCTTGGTCACTGTTGTGAAGCCGAAATCAGGCAGGATTGCGGAGCGGGCCGGACAATTGAGCGGCCCGAGGGTGTAGACGGGATTGTTTATGGGTGGTTTCAGGCGCGCCGTGCGGCGGCAGAGGGCGCTACGACTCCTGCGTTCCGACGAACATCCGGTCCTTGGCGGCGGTGATGTGATGGCGCATCGACGCGCCCGCGACCTCTGGCTGCTTGAGGGTGATGGCCTCCAGCACGGCGCGATGTTCCGCCAGAACCAGATCCTGTCGCACCGGCACGTCCAGCATGGTCAGGGAGCGCGACAGCTTCACCCCGAAGGCGATCTGCTGCCCCAGAGAGGCCAGCACGGACGAGAAAAACGGGTTCTTGGACGCCCGCGCCACGGCAAGGTGGAACATCTGGTCCGCTTCGACGCCAAGCGCATTTTGCTGATAGGCCTCTTCGAGAACGGTGAACGCGTTCTCCATCGCGGCAAGGTCGTCATTGTCGCGGCGGCGTGCGGCCCAAGCGGCAGCCGCGCCTTCGACATCGATTCGAAATTCATAGCAGCGCTGAACATCCGAAAGCGATTCCAGCGGCACAAAGCTGATAAGCTGCCGGTCGGGGCGGCGCAGAACATAGCTGCCGGAGCCTCGGCGCGATTGCACGATGCCGTCGTCGCGGAGCCGCGACAGGGCCGTGCGGACAATGGGACGGGACACGCCGAAACTTTGGGCCAGCACCTCTTCGGCGGGCAATCGGCTGTGAACGGGGTATTCCTCGTCGAGAATCTTTGCCAGCAACTGATCGTAGACTTGATCCGCCAAGGAGGGGCGCCGGGTCTCTGACAAGGTCATTTCCTTTTGTTCTTCGTGGCCAGCTTCGGATGGTCCTTATAGGCGACTGGCGACCTGTTGTAACGACCCAAGGTCATGATGCCGCACCAAATTCCGCAAAACGCCATGCCCGGGGCGGCAGGCCCCCACCCGCCCGAAGACGCGCGGGGACCAGCAGGGGCCTGTTACTCGCCCTTGATGCGGACAGGCTTCTCAGCCGGCTTCCGGATCACGAGGAAGTAGACGAAGACCATCGTCAGCACGATGAAGAACAGGCTGTCAAGATTGGTGAAGAACGTCATGGGATTGCCGTTCGACAGGGCCAGCGACCGCCGCAGGAATTCTTCAAGGTTGGGACCAAGGATATAGCCCAGCAGCATGGTGATGACCGGCAATCCATTGCGCCGCAGGTAGAAGGCCAGAACCCCCATGCCAAGCGCCATGAACATCTGGAACGTGGAGTAGGTCGCGACATAGCTGCCGACCACGGCCAGAAGGGAAATCACCGCATAGAGCACGTCCTTGCGGATCGACACGATCTTGATGAAATACGGCCCGATCAGATACAGCGTCAGCGGAATGAGCACCACGGCGCTGAACAGAAGCGCGGCCAGCATCGGTGCGATCAGGCCCGCCTGATCTGACATAAGCTGCGGCCCCGGCTGGATGCCGTTGATCACCAGAACACCCAGCATGATCGCCGTGATCGGATCGCCCGGAATGCCGAAGGTCAGCATCGGCACCATGGCCCCGCCACACACCGCGTTATTCGCGCTTTCAGAGGCGGCGATGCCCTGCGGGTTGCCCTTGCCGAAGCTCTCCGGCTCGGACGAGGTGCGCATCGCTTCGGTATAGGCCAGAAACGACCCCATCGAGCCACCCGCGCCGGGCAGGGTGCCGACGAAGTAGCCGATCAGGCTGGACTTGATGTAGCAGCCCAGACCGATGCGGCGGATATCGGAAATCGGCGGCAGGAAATCCCGGCGACGGATCTTGACCTTCTCCGCGGCGGCGGCTGCGGCGCTGATGTCGCGGTTGGAACAGGCCTGTATCAGCACTTCGGCAATGGCGAAGGTGCCGATGATGACGGGCATCAGATCGATCCCGGCGGTCAGGTTGCTGTTGCCGTAGGTAAAGCGGGTGATCGGCTCCATCGCGTCTAGGCCGACGGTGGCCAGCATCAGCCCGATACAAGCAGCCAGACCGGCCTGCGCGATCTTGCCCCGCTGGGCGATGACCACGACGATGATGGCGAATGCGAGCAGCGAGAACTTACCCGTGGTTTTCACCAGCAGCGACACTTCGGCCACGAAGGGCGCGAGAGCGATCAGCAGGATGGCCCCGAGCGCCCCACCGAACATGGAGCCAAGCGCGGCATGGCCCAGTGCAAGAGCGCCCTTGCCCTGTTGTTGCATCGGATAGCCATCCAGCGCGGTCATCATCGACGACGGCGCGCCGGGGATGTTGATCGTGGTGGCCGTGATGGAGCCGCCGCACATACCCGCCATGTAGATGCTGGCACAGGCCATCAGGGCGGTTTCGACGTTCAGCGTATAGGTCAGCGGCAGCAGCAGGGCCATCGCCAGCGTCGCGGTCAGACCGGGGATCGCGGCGAAAATGGTGCCGATCACAAAGCCCAGAATGACATATGTCAGGATGACCGGATCAGCCAGCAGGGCAAAGCTGCTGAAGACAAGCAGAATGAAATCCATCGGTTAACCCCACGGTGTCGGGAGCCGGACCCCGAACAGGTATTGGAACATGACATAGCCGGCCAAGACGACGACCACCGAAATCAGGGCCTTCTGGATCAGCTTCTCGAAGGAGGAAAACAGCACGATCAGCGCAAAGACGAAGAGACCGGAGGAGATGAAGTAGCCCACGGTCTTGAAGATCGCGATGTAGACGAAGATCGCCGCGACGATCCACAGATGGGTGTAGCGCGGCGGCTCGGCGGCGCGGTCCGGGCCCGGCGTGGCGCGGAGTTGCTGCACGATCAGCACGGCGCAGAACACGATTGCGGCGGCGCCCACGAGGATCGGGAAGAACGAGGGCGTCACGCGGCCCCCATCTGTCGGCGCGCCGAGGCTCATTGCCGAAACCAGATATCCGACAGACACTGCAAGGGTGACATAGAGAAATAACAGTTGCCGGTTCATGAGCATCATATTCTCCGCAAGCTGGGTGTGATGGGGCAGGGCGGTGCCGGGGCCTCAGTAGGCCCGCACGGGGCGCGGCGCTGCAACCGTTAAGCCCGCGGGCTTGCGCCCGCGGGACCATGCCCCCGGTGCGTGACCGGGAACATGCGGGAGGTTCGGGTTTACAGGTCCAGCTCGTCCATCAGGCTGAACGTCTTCTCCTGAAGCTCGCCCATCCAATCGACGACCTCGTCCGAGCCGAGCCAGTCAGCGGTGACGCCGACCTGCTGCAGCCACGACTGGAATTCCTCGCTGTCATAGGCCGTTTTGAACGCGGTCTCGAGCGTGGTGATCGCTTCGTCGGGGGTGTTGGCCGGGGCGGCAAGGATGATGAAGCTGCCGGTTTGCAGGTCATACCCTTTGTCGCTGATGGTCGGCACATCGGTGTAGGTCATGTTCTGAACGGAGGTCAGTTCGACCACGCCCTTCGCATCGCCGGATTCGATGATGCCGCTGAAGTCGCCAAGGCTGGAGATCGCAGCGTCGAGTTCACCCGACAGCAGCGCTTCGGCTTCGGCGCTGGAGGAGCCGGCATAGGTGATGACGTTGAAATCAACATCGAGCAGCTTTTCCAGTTGGCTGGCGGACAGATACGGACCGGAGCCTTTGGGTGCCACGCCGACGCGGACCTGACCGGGGTTGGCTTTCGCCTTCTCGACCAGCTCTTCGAACGTGTTGATGCCGGAATGCTTCGACACGACGATCGCATCGGCTTCGCTGGTGATGCGGGCGATGGGGGTCATGTTGTCGAGCGAATAGCCCGGCACCATCTGGCCGCGCGGCAGGGTGATGACGCTGTCATAGGTCAGAACGCCGACGGTGTGGCCATCGGGGCGGGAGCTGGTCATCTGGATCAGGCCGGTGGCGGTCACGGCGCCAGCGATGTTTTCCACATAGATGGACTTCGGCAGTTCCTGCTCGGCGATGTTGCTGATCTTGCGCGAGATCGCATCGGCGCCGCCGCCTGCGGGCCACGGAACGATCAGCCGGATGTCGCGGGTCGGGAATTCCGCAGCGGCCACCGAGGTGCCCATGATGCAGGCACCCAGTGCCAGCGCGATTGTGCTTTTCAAGCCTTTAGAAAACATAGACCTGTTCCTCCTTACAGATGTTGTCATCCAGATGATCCTGGCAAGTAGAACGACCCTTCGGGCCTGACGCCGCGAGCGGCTCGCCGGTAGCGGCGTCTTCGTCGTCTCAAAAGGGGGCGCGCAAAGTCGGGTTTGTGATCCGGGCCTTGCGGGCGCGCCGTGGCAGCAGCCGGGCGCGTAGGCGGCAGGCCGGGCAATGCCCGTCATGTCCGCGTGCATTCCGAAGCAAGGCAAGCCCAGGCCCCGGATGCGACTGATAACACCCTCCCCTATATTATCGGTCCGTCCCCAGAACCGTCAGCGATGACCGACCTCTCCGCAGGACCAAAATCAGGCTACTGAATTACTTTTTACAAATCAACAGAATATTTAGCAAACATTTACCAAAATGGCAGATATTGCTCAACATCTGTTCATATTACATACAAATCTAGTCAGGTTGGGGGCTCAGATCTCCCTCGAAACTGGGCCGTTCTGAGGGCCGAGCCCCTGATATTCCTGCGAAAATGCGAACCCCGCCAGCCGCGACAGGTGCGGTGGCGGGGTTCGGTTGTAAATCGCGGCTGCGCTCAGAGAGATGTCAGATCCGCAGGCAGCAGGGCTTCCGGCAGGTTCTGATAGCACACGGGGCGCAGGAACCGGCGGATGGACAGCGTGCCGACAGAGGTCGCGCCGAAATTGGTGCTCGCCGGGTAGGGGCCGCCATGCACCATTGCGTCGCAGACCTCGACCCCGGTGGGGAAGCCGTTGGCCAGAACCCGGCCCGCCATGCGTTCCAGCACCGGCAGCAGATCGCGGGCAAGCTCGATGTCGCCGTCATCCATCTGCAACGTGGCCGTCAGCTGACCTTTGAAGCTTTGAGCGACTTGCAGCATTTCCGCCGCGTCGCTGACCCGGATCACCAGACCCAGTGAGCCAAAGACCTCTTCGGACAGGGTTTCGTTATGCAGCCAGTCGCCTGCCGTAACCTCGAAGAGATACGGCGCGGCGCTGCGGCCCTCGCAGGCGCTGGTCAGCAGGGATTTCACTCCGGCGCCTTCGGCCACGCGGCGGGCTCCGGTGCGGTATGCGTCGGCCATGCCGTCGGTCAGCATCGGCTGCGCCGCTACCTGCCGCAGACCTTCTGTCGCGGCGGCGACAAACGCATCCGCGTCGGGTCCGTCGATGACGATGGCAATGCCGGGATTGGTGCAGAACTGCCCCACGCCCATGGCAAGGCTCGCCGCCCAGCCTGCGCCCAGATCGGCAGCACGGCTTGCCACGGCCTTGGGCAGGACGAACATCGGATTGACGCTGCCCAGTTCGCCGAAGAAGGGGATCGGCTCCGGCCGCCTGGCACAAAGATCATAGAGCGCGCGCCCGCCCCCGAGGGAGCCGGTAAAGCCCACGGCCTTGATGCGCGGATCGGTCACCAGCGCTTCGCCGACGGCGCGGCTGCCGCCTTGGACGAGGCTGAAGATCCCCGCATCCATGTCCAGCTTGGCCAAGGCGGCGACGATGGCATCGCCCACCACTTCGCCCGTGCCGGGATGCGCGCCGTGGCCTTTCACCACAACCGGACAGCCCGCGGCCAGCGCGGCGGCGGTGTCGCCCCCGGCGGTCGAAAAGGCGAGCGGGAAGTTCGATGCACCAAACACGGCAATCGGCCCCACGGGACGCTGCATCATGCGCAGGTCCGGGCGCGGCATCGGCTGCCGTTCGGGCAGGGCCGGGTCGTGGCGGCGGTCAAGGTAATCGCCGTCGCGGATATGGGCCGCGAACAGGCGCAACTGGCCGGTGGTGCGGCCCCGTTCCCCTTGCAGGCGTGCTTCGGGCAGGCCGGTCTCGGCGCAGCCGATTTCGGTGATCTCGGCGCCACGGGCGTCGATTTCGTCGGCGATGGTGTCGAGCAGGCGGGCGCGCTCCTCGCGCGAGGTGGCGGCGAACCCGGCAAATGCGGCATCGGCGGCGGCGCAGGCCTGCGCCACCAGATCCGGCGAGCCTGCCGAGAATTCAAATGCGTCACCGGTGGCCGGGGCGGAGCGGAACCGCTCCTCACCGCTGACCTGTTTGCCGCCGATCAGATGGTGTCCGTGGGGGGTAAAGGTCATGTTATCGTCCTGTCCGTTTGCGCCATGCGGCGAATTTTTCGAGGTTCTGTTCATCGGTCGCGGGATAGAGGCCGATGATGCCCGCGCCTTCGTTCACCTGTTCCAGCACAAAGTCCTCATAGGCCTCCATGCCGGTGCATTCCTCGGCGATTTCGTCGGCCAGATGGGCGGGGATGACCATCACGCCATCGCCATCGCCCAGCATCACGTCGCCGGGGAAGACCGGCGCATCGCCGCAGGAAATCGGCACGTTGATGTCGATGGCTTCGTGAAGGGTCAGGTTCGTCGGGGCGGAGGAGCACGCGAAATAGGCGGGCATGTCCAGTTTGCCGATCCCGACCGCGTCGCGCACGCCGCCATCGGAGACCACGCCAGCCGCACCACGCTGGGCAAGCCGGGTGACAAGGATGGAGCCTGCGGTGGCGGCGCGGCTGTCTTTCCGCGCATCCATGACCAGAACGTGCCCTTCGGGGCAGGTTTCCACGGCGACACGCTGTTTGTGGTCACGCTCGCGGAACACGGTCAGCGGATTGCGGTCCTCGCGGGCCGGGATGTAGCGCAGGGTGAAGGCCTGACCGACCATGGTGATCGGCTTGCGCTCCACCGCGACGACGCCCTGCACGAACTGATTGCGCAGGCCCCGCTTATACAGCGCAGTGGCCACGGATGCAGTGGACACCTGTTTCAGCTTGTCGCGTGTCTCAGCGGGTAAAACGTAGTCGCTCATGGTCTTTTCCTGTCATGTGGCTCCGTGAAGCCATGATTATGGGAACGCCGCCCCGGCGGTGCGGGCGCCGGTTGTGGCGGGCTGGATCTGAGGTTGAAGCACCGGCACGGCAGCCGCATACGAGTCACAGACTCATATGGCTCAATGCCGGCATCCTCCCTAATCTGTTCTAATTAGTATAATTGACCTGTAAATCTGTCAATAGAGGTAAAGATTAGGTCTGAAGGGTTCTAAGCGACGCGGCAACTATACAGATTTTGGTAATTTTTACTGATTAATTCTACGATCTCCGCGACCGGGCTGCCCTCCGCATCACCGGTATCCGCACGCAAAAACCCCACGCCGAACCGGCGCGGGGTGCGGTGTCTTGCAGATAGTCAGGTTACAGCCGGGCGGCGAGGCGGGCACCTTGGTCGATGGCGCGTTTGGCGTCGAGTTCGGCGGCAAGGTCCGCCCCGCCGATGACGTGGAAGGCGATGCCCTCTGCTTCCAGCGCGTCCGCCAGACCGCGTTCGCTTTCCTGTCCGGCGCAGAGGATCACCGTATCGGCAGGGATCAGTTGCGCGCCCGCTTCGGTTTCGACCTCCAGCCCCGCAGGCGTGATCCCGGCATAGCGCATGCCCCCCTGCATCGCGACGCCGCGCAGCTTCAGCTCGGCGCGGTGAATCCAGCCCGTGGTTTTGCCCAGCCCTTTGCCCGGGCGGCCCGGCTTGCGCTGCAATAGCGTGATCTGACGGGGCGCAGGATCGGGGGCAGGACCGTCGGGGGCCAGCCCGCCGCGATGATCGTCGGGATCGGCGACACCCCAATGATGCAGCCATTCGCCCAGATCGGTGGTTTCGGACGGACCGGCCAGATAGCGCGCGGTGTCAAAGCCGATGCCCCCCGCACCGACGATCGCCACGCTGTCGCCCACCTCCGCCTCGTCGCGGAGCACGTCGATATATCCCAGCGCCGTTTCCTGGCCGGGGATCTGCGGATCGCGGGGGCGGACGCCGGTCGCCACGATCACCTCGTCAAACTCCCGCAGGTCATCGACCGTTGCTTCGGTGCCCAGTTTCAGGGTGATGCGCGGGTGATCCAACATGGTCGTGAACCAATCGACAAGCCCGTGGAACTCCTCCTTGCCGGGCACCTTGCGCGCCATGTTGAGCTGCCCCCCCAGCCGGGTGTCGCGTTCCCACAGGGTGACCTCATGGCCCCGCCCGGCGGCGACCATCGCGGCGGTCATGCCTGCGGGGCCTGCGCCGATCACGGCGATCTGGCGCGGCGTGACGGTGGGCGGATAGGTCAATTCGGTCTCATGACAGGCGCGCGGATTGACCAGACAGGTCGTCAGCTTGCCAGAAAATGTGTGGTCGAGGCAGGCCTGATTGCAGGCGATGCAGGGCGCGATGTCGCGCGGACGCCCGGCGCGGGCCTTGGCGACGAAATCGGGATCGGCCAGAAACGGACGCGCCATCGACACCATGTCGGCGCAGCCGTCGGCCAGCACCTGTTCCGCCACGTCGGGGGTGTTGATGCGGTTCGATGTGATGACCGGGATCGAGACCTCGCCCATCAGTTTCCGCGTGACCCAAGCGAAGGCGCCGCGCGGCACCGATGTGGCGATGGTGGGCACGCGGGCCTCATGCCAGCCGATGCCGGTGTTCAGGATCGACGCGCCTGCGGTCTCCATCGCCCGCGCCAGAGTCACGACCTCGTCCCAGGTGGAGCCGCCGGGGATCAGATCGATCATCGACAGCCGGTAGATGACGATGAAATCCGGGCCGACGGCCTCGCGCACGCGGGTCATGACCTCCAGCGGCAGACGCATCCGGTTCTCGTAGCTGCCGCCCCAGCGATCCAGCCGCTTGTTGGTGTGGGTGGCGAGGAACTGGTTGAGGAAATATCCCTCCGACCCCATCACCTCCACCCCGTCATAACCTGCCTCGCGGGCACGGGCGGCGGCGGTGACGATATCGGCGATCTGCTTTTCGATGCCGTCGGCGTCCAGTTCGCGTGGCGGGAAGGGGGAGATTGGCGATTTGATCGGCGATGGCGCGACGCATTCGGGCGAATAGGCATAGCGCCCGGCATGAAGGATCTGCATCGCGATGCGCCCGCCTTCGGCATGGACCCGATCGGTGACGCGGCGATGATTGGCGATATCGGTGGGCGAAAACAGCCCCGCCGCGCCGGGGAACACGCCGCCTTCGCGGTTGGGGGCCATTCCGCCGGTAACCATCAGCCCGACGCCGCCTGCGGCCCGCGCCCCATAAAACGCAGCGACCCGGTCCCAATCGCCGGTTTCTTCCAGCCCGGTATGCATGGAGCCCATGAGCACCCGGTTGGGCAGCGTGACGTGGCCCAGATCGAGCGGGGCGAAAAGATGCGGATAATCGGACATGAGCGGCCTCCCTGAGCGGTCAGACTGTCCCGCGCCTGGCCCCCTGTCACGCGAAACGCGGCGTCAGAGCGGTCAGTCCCCGGTGTTGCGGCAATGCCGCCGGAACGCGCCCTTTAACATGTCGAGTTCCGCGCGCAGCAGGCTGATCTCGGCGCGCAGGTCGTCCTCCAGCGGCTGCCCGGTCACGATGGCAAAGCTGGCCAGCTTGGCACCGGTTTCGCGGTCCCGGATCACAAAGGTCTGGACACCGTCGGCCAGCACCTGCGCGGGAATGGCCACCGCCACATGCCATGTGCCGGGCTCTACCGGGGTGATCTGCGGCGCATCCAGCGGCGTGTCCAGATGCATGACCTCCAGCGTGGGCGTGTCGGTCAGGCCGGGCGCGCGCAGAACGCCTTCCCATGTGCCGTGCAGGATGCGGGTCTTGGTCAGGGTCGGCGTGGCGGCATCGGACATCGGGCATCCTCGGATCAGGCAGCAGAAGACAGGGGCGCGAGGGGCGGGTCAGATCTCCGCGCGCGGGCGGCGGGTCAGGGCAAGGTCGCGCAGAATGATGCAGCTCATGGCGGGATCGTCGAAAATGATGTCGAGCCACATACGCTCCGCCCGCTTTTCGTTCAGGTCGGAATAGGCGAGATCGAATTCGACCTCCATATCGGCGGCGTCCATCGGCAATTCGCGGACGAGTTGTTCGCTGTTGGGGCCGTGTTTCACGTTTAACCGGGTAAAGATCTTGACCGGGCGGTCGGTCTCCACCCGCATGGCGAGCCGGATGATATGCGTTCTGCGCAGGCCATGGACAGCGCTGTCGGGCAGGTCCACCACCAACGACAGGAAGGAGCCGTCAAAGCCGAACACATCCAGCCGCGCGCCCATCGGGGCCCGGTCATCAATGTCGGTGTTGCGGATCTGGCGGATCGATAGTTCGGGCGTGGCGCAATCGTGAAACAGGGTCACGTCCGGGCCGATGGTCTGGCGGCTTTGCACGGCGGCGAACCCGCCGGGAAACACTTCGCCGGACCAAAGCGCCGGGCGGCAGGTCCAGTCGCAGCCCAGCGGACGCGCGATGGTGTCGCTGCCGGGGCGGGGGCGGATCAGGCGCGCGTCGGCGCGGGCAATCACCGTCTGGGTCAGGCGGCGCAGATCGCGCGCCTGCGTGCGCAGCACCCGCAACCGGCCCGGTGACAGATGCGCCAGCATGTCCTGCGCCCGCTGCCAGCGGCGCAGCGTGCGGGCGTGCCGCGTGCGGTCGATGAAATCGGTCACCCTGCGCATGATCCGTGCCATCCCGTTCAACCCGTCGCGCGGCGGGCCACGGGGCCGGTGGCCTGCCGGATCTGCGCGACGAATTCGGTCATCAGCGCCTGACCCGCGCGGCTGTCCAGCGGGGCGTCATGCGCCGACAGCACCGTCGCCGAGACCAGATGCCCGCGCAGCACGAAGATCGCGCGCCACAGATCGGGCGACAGGCTGTGGGGCAGCGACGCGTCACTCAACCGCAGCCACAGCGCGTTGCGGGCAATGCCGCTGTCGCGCAGCGTGATCCGGCTGGCTGTGTTGTCATTGGCAAGGCTGGCGCGGCCCGCATCGCTGAGGAAGAATTGCTGCAACCCTTCGGGTGTGGCAGAGGCCGCCGGTCCCGCGGCGCGCACCGACGCCGTCAGGATGACGCCCGGCGCAACCATGCGGCCCTTGCCGCCCAAGGCCGCGCAATTGCCGAAGAGCACGAAATCGGCGTGGCTCGCGACGTGATCGACGCAAAACCCGTCCGGCCCGCGCAGGGTGATATGCCCCGCATCGAGCCGCACCGTTGGAACCGGGGCAAGCGTATCGAACCCGGCGGTCAGGCTGCTGCCGCCTGCCCGGCCCACCGGGTCGAACCCGTCGCCACAGCCTGCCAGCGCCAGCCCCAGAAGGCTGGTCGCCACCACGCCACGGAGACGGGATTTCAGATCACAGGTCCATGTAGACATGCGTCTCCGCTTCGGCGCCGGGATGGGTGACCGCGCCCTTGCGCGCGCCGCCGACCAGCTGCGCGTATTTGTAAAGAGCGCCGCTCATGTAGTTCGTCTTGCGCGGGCCTTTCCAGTCCTGACGACGACGGTCGAGTTCCTCGTCCGACAGATCTACGCTGATTTCGCCGGAGACGGCGTTGATCGTGATCATGTCGCCATTGCGCAGCAGCGCGATCGGGCCGCCATGGGCCGCTTCGGGGCCGACATGGCCGACGCAGAAGCCACGGGTCGCGCCGGAGAACCGGCCATCGGTGATCAGCGCCACCTTTTTGCCCATGCCCTGACCGGACAGCGCGGCGGTGGTCGACAGCATCTCGCGCATGCCGGGGCCGCCTGCGGGGCCTTCGTTGCGGATGACGATGACTTCGCCTTCCTCGTATTCGCGCTTCTGCACAGAGGCAAAGGCCTCTTCTTCGCATTCGAACACGCGGGCCGGACCGGTGAAAACCTGATCCTCGGCCGTCATGCCCGCGACCTTCACGATCGCGCCTTCGGGGGCGAGATTGCCCTGCAGGCCGACGACACCGCCGGTTTTCGACAGCGGCGTTTCGACCGCGTGGATTACCTTGCCGTCGATTTCGCGGGTGATGATATCCAGCTCTTCGCCGATTTCCTTGCCGGATGCGGTCATGCAATCGTCGTGGATCAGCCCGGCCTTGCGCAGTTCGCGCAGGACGACCGGCACGCCGCCCGCTTCGAACAGATCCTTGGCGACATACTCGCCGCCCGGCTTCAGGTTTACGAAATAGGGCGTGTCGCGGAAGATGTCGCAGACGTCGAGCAGATCGAAATCGATCCCGGCCTCATGCGCGATGGCGGGCAGGTGCAGACCGGCATTGGTCGAGCCACCGGTGCAAGCGACGATGCGCGCGGCGTTCTCAAGGCTTTTGCGGGTGACGATGTCGCGGGCGCGGATGTTGCGCTCGATCAGGTTCATCACCGCCACGCCGGACGCCTCGCCATAGGCATCGCGGCTTTCATAGGGCGCGGGCGCACCGGAGGAGTTCATCAGCGCCAGACCGATCGCCTCGGACACGCAGGCCATGGTGTTGGCAGTATACTGGCCGCCACAGGCCCCGGCGGAGGGGCAGGCGATGCGTTCGATGATCTCAAGCTCGGCATCCGACATTTCGCCGGCCTGATGTTTGCCCACCGCTTCGAACACGTCCTGAACGACGACATCCTTGCCGTTCAGCCGACCCGGCAGAATCGAACCGCCATAGATGAAGACCGACGGCACGTTCAGACGCACCATCGCCATCATCATGCCGGGCAGGGATTTGTCACAGCCAGCCAGCCCGACGATGGCGTCGTAGCAGTGGCCGCGCATGGTCAGTTCGACCGAGTCCGCAATCGCTTCGCGGGACGCCAGCGAGGAGCGCATGCCCTCATGGCCCATCGCGATGCCGTCGGTCACGGTGATCGTGGTGAATTCGCGCGGCGTGCCAGAGGCGGCTTTCACGCCCATCTTCACCGACTGTGCCTGACGGTTCAGCGCGATGTTGCAGGGCGCGGCTTCGTTCCAGCAGGTTGCCACACCGACCAGCGGCTGGTGAATTTCGGCGTCCGACAGGCCCATCGCATAGAGGTAGGACCGGTGCGGTGCCCGCTCGGGGCCCTCGGTCACATGGCGGCTGGGAAGGTTGGATTTATTGAACTGGCGCTTGAGCATGGTGACTCCCCCTCATTCGGCTGGCCCGCAATCGGCTTGGGCCGAAGGGATAAACCCGCGTGGTTTCGATCACAAGCGCGATTGCGGGCCCTGTGCCGGGGGGTGCGGGGCGGGGCGGGCGCAGTCCGGGGCGCAGTCCGGGCGTCACCGGATTGCACAGCGCCACGCGCGGACCTACCTTGCGCCAACCGTTTCTGCGAAGGCTCGACCATGCGCGCACCTGAATTCGAACATGCCCTGACCGAGGCGCGAGCCTATCCGCAGCTCTGGCGTCTGCTGCTGGGGCTGGGGGTGATCGCGTTCACCTATCTGGGGTTTCTGGCGCTGCTGGTGGGCGGCGCGTTCGCTGTGCTGGGGCCGCTCGCCGCGCCGGGCTATCTGATGGGATTGGCGCAGGCGGCCACGCCGGGGCAGACGCTGCTGGTGCTGGCGACCTTCGTCGGGATGTTCGTCGGGCCGATGCTGGCCGCCGCCGCGCTGCATTTCCGCGATCCCGCATCCTTGTTCGGGCCGTGGCGGGACTGGTGGCGCGGGTTCCGCGTGGCGCTGGCGGTGTTGGTGCCGATCTACGCCCTGCTGGTGGCATTTGGCGCATGGTTGGAGCCGCCGCAGCCAAACCTGCCACTGGCGCGCTGGGTGATGCTGCTGCCGCTGGCCCTGCCGCTGGTGCTTTTGCAGACCGGGGCGGAGGAGCTTCTGTTTCGGGGCTACCTGCAGCAGCAACTGGCCGCGCGGTTCCGCGCGCGCGCGATCTGGATGGGTCTGCCAACGGTGATCTTTGCGCTGTTGCACTGGACGCCGGAGGCGGGCGCGAACCTGCCGCTGATCCTGTTGTCGGCACTGGTGTTCGGGCTGGTGGCGGCGGATCTGAGCGAACAGACCGGCAGCCTCGGCGCCGCGATGGGTCTTCATCTGGGCAATAACGTGTTTGGATTGCTGGTCGTAAGCATGGGCGACCAGTTGACCGGGCTTGCGCTTTTCACCGAGCCGGGCGGGATGGACGAGGTGGGCGTGCCCACGCTTGGCATGATCGTATCCATTGCCGTCATGGCGCTGGTCTGGATCATCACCCGCCGCATCCTGACGCGCTGAGGTTACTCCGCCGCGAGGGGCATCGCCTCCGCCCCCGGGCGCCCCAAGGCCGCGATCTGTTTGGTCACGTCGCGCATCAGGTCGCGGAACGTCTCGAAATTCGGTCCCGGTGTCACATTGCGCTCGTCCAGATAGAGGCCCCGGTCGATTTCGATCTGGATGGCATGCTGGCGCCGCGACGGGCGGCCGTAATTCTGGGTGATATAGGCCCCGGCAAAGGGCGCGTTGCGGGCCACATGCAGCCCGGCGGCGGTAAAGATCGCCTCCACCCGTTCCACCAGTTCCTGCGTCGCGGCGGCGCCGAATCTATCGCCCAGCACAACTTCGGGGCGGCGGCGGCCCGAGGGGCTGACCGCTTCGATCGCCTCATGCGGCATGGAATGACAGTCGATCAGGATCGCCTCGCCGAACAGGCGGCGGCTTTCGTCCAGCAGGCTTTGCAGGGCGCGGTGGTAGGGATACCAGCCTTCGGTGATGCGGGCGCGGGCCTCTGTCAACGTCAGCTTACCGTTATAAATCGCGCGCCCGTTCGACACCACGCGGGGAATCACCCCCAAGCCGGAGCTGACGCGCGGGTTGTGGGCAAGGCTGCGCACCCCTTCGATCACCGCAGGATCCAGTTCGTCGGCTGCGCGGTTCAGGTCCAGCCATGCGCGCGGCCAGACGGCGGCCAGCAGCGGCGCGCCGACATCGGGGGCATGACCAAACAGGTCATCGACAAAGGCATCCTCGGAGGATCTGATCGACAGCTCGTCCAGAATGGTCTTGTCCATAAGGGGTTCGGGGTATACCCGCCCGCTATGCGGCGAGGAAAACACGACGCTCGTGTTGCGGGTGGCAGGGCTCAGCAGCCGGTATGCGATCTGTGTCATCGGCACTCCTCGGAACCTGATTATTGCAACAGAAAGAACCGCGCCAAAAGCCCTTGATCCCCGGTGCGCTTCCTTTTATACGGCACCGCACCGACGCGGAGACAGCCCGCGTCCTTTCTCTTTCGGGGGGAGGGCACGCAGGTCGGAACCGAATTGGTCATAGGGCGATTAGCTCAGCGGTAGAGCACTTCGTTGACATCGAAGGGGTCACTGGTTCGATCCCAGTATCGCCCACCATGAATAGAGCGTCCCGATCCGCCGGATCGGGGCAGGTTGAAACCCAGAGGCGCCCAGCGCCGCGCAGAAGGAGAGACCAGATGAAAGTCAGGAACTCGCTCCGGTCGCTGAAGAACCGGCACCGTGATTGCCGGGTCGTGCGCCGCAAGGGCCGCGTCTATGTGATCAACAAGACCCAGCGCCGTTTCAAAGCCCGTCAGGGCTGATCGAGACGCGCCGATCCACGCGGATCGATGCATAGCTGGAGGCCGTCGGAACACCGACGGCCTTTTCGCTTTTCAGGGATTGGCCCGACAGGGACTCCCGAAACCAAGTCAAAACGCTTATATCTCCGACAGTTTTCCCGAAGGAGACCGCTCATGTCCGGCCCCGAGACTGCTTCGACCTCCGCCGATCCGATCCCGGCTGACACGTCTGCCGCCCCCGAGGACGCGCCTGCGCTGCGGCCCCGTCCCGCGCCTGCCGTGCCGGTGACGCAGGATGTGCTGACGCTGCCGCGCAAGCTGCCCGAAGGCGGTCCGATCAATCTGGTCGGTCTGACGCGTGCGCAACTGCATGAGGCGCTGATCGCTGCGGGCACGCCGGAAAAGCAGGCCAAGATGCGTGTGCGTCAGGTCTGGCAGTGGATCTACCAGAAGGGCGTGCGCGATTTCGACCAGATGACCAATCTGGCCAAGGATTACCGCGCCCTGCTGGCCGAAACCTTTACCATCGCGCTGCCCGAGGTTGTCAGCCGTCAGGTTTCCGCCGATGGCACGCGCAAATATCTGGTGCGCATCGCCGGGGGGCATGAGGTCGAAACCGTCTACATCCCCGAGGAAGGCCGCGGCACGCTGTGCATTTCCAGTCAGGTCGGCTGCACGCTGACCTGTTCGTTCTGTCATACCGGCACCCAGCGGCTGGTGCGCAACCTGACCGCCGGGGAGATCATCGGTCAGGTGATGCTGGCGCGCGACGATCTGGGCGAATGGCCGAAGCCGGGCAAAGCGCCCAAGGATGAAACCCGCCTGCTGTCGAACATCGTGCTGATGGGCATGGGCGAGCCGCTTTATAATTTCGACGCCGTGCGCGACGCGATGAAAATCGCGATGGATGGCGAGGGCATCAGCCTGTCGCGCCGCCGCATCACGCTGTCCACGTCTGGCGTCGTGCCCGAAATCGCGCGCTGCGCCGAGGAAATCGGCTGTCTGCTGGCGGTGTCGTTCCACGCCACCACCGATGAGGTCCGCAATACGCTGGTGCCGATCAACAAGCGCTGGAATATCTCGGAACTGCTGGACGCGCTGCGGGCCTATCCCCGTCTGACCAATTCGGAGCGGATCACGTTTGAATATGTGATGCTCAAGGACGTCAACGACAGCGATGCCGATGCGCGCCGTCTGGTGAACCTGATCAAAGGCATTCCCGCCAAGATCAACCTGATCCCGTTCAACGAATGGCCCGGCGCGCCCTACAAACGGTCGGATACCGCGCGGATCAAAAGCTTTGCCGACATCGTCTATAAGGCCGGGTATGCCAGCCCGATCCGCACACCGCGCGGCGAGGATATCATGGCCGCCTGCGGGCAGTTGAAATCCGCGACCGAACGCCAGCGCAAAAGCCGTGCGCAGATCGCGGCAGAGACCGGCACGGCCTGATCCCGCCGCGTGAGGCGGAACACGACGGGCGAGGCGGCGTTCATCCTGCAATGACAGGAGACGCCGCCGATGACCGCCGAATTCGCCCCTTTGCCCCAGCCCGATGCCTCCGACGGATCGCCGCGCCGTGTCGGCGTGGAGATCGAGTTCGGCGGGCTTGATGAATCTCACGCTGCGGCGATTGCCGCCGATCTGCTGGGCGGGACGGTGCATGACGAAGGCGATGCGACGCGCACGGTGTCGGACAGCGCCTTGGGCAAGCTGGAAATCTATCTTGATTCGACATGGCGCAAGTCCCGGCACGAGGCCGTGCGCACGGCCACCGAAACGCTGGGCCGCGACCTGATCCCTGTGGAAATCGTCACCGAACCGATCCCCGTCTCGGATCTGCCGCAGCTGTCCCGCCTGTGCGATGCGCTGCGCGAGGCGGGCGCGGAGGGGACCAAGGCCGGGCTGCTGAACGGGTTCGGCCTGCATTACAATATCCAGACCGCCTCCGACGCCGATGCTGATATCTGCCGTCCGTTGCTGGCCTACGCCCTGATCGAAAGCTGGATGCGCCGCGCGCGGCCCATCGACCAATCCCGCGCCGTGCTGCCCTTTACCGATCCCTATCCGACACGGCTGGTGCGGGCGCTCTGCGACCTTGGACCCGACGCCAGCCGCGCCGATGTGCAGGACGCCTATCTGGATCACGCGCCGGATCGGAATTACGGGCTCGATATGCTGCCGGTCTTTGCCACCTTTGATGAGCAGACGGTGCGGGACAGGATGAAAAGCCACAAGCTTTCGCCGCGTCCGGCGTTTCATTTCCGCCTGCCCGAAAGCCGCATCGACGAACCCGACTGGTCGCTGGCCGACGAATGGCAGCGCTGGGTAATCGTAGAGCGGGTCGCCGCAGATACCGATCTGCTGCGTCGGCTCATCGACGGCTGGAAGGACGAACATGGCGCCGTCACCCTGTCCCGCAGGGCTTGGGCGACGCGGTGCGGGGATATTCTGGCCGAACACGGGCTGATGACGGATCGGGACGATGCCGCGGGGTCGGCAGCATGAAACGTCCGGTTATCGGGGTCACCACGTCGCACCGGTCGGGCTGGCGGATTTTCCCACTGGTTGCGCTGAATGTCTGGCTGGCCGGGGGGCGTGCCGTGCGCTGGGGGGCCGGGCGGCCTGCGGATGTGCACGAGGTCGACGGTATCATCATCGGCGGCGGCGACGACATTTCCCCTGAGGTTTATGGCGGTAAGCTCGTCTCCGCCGCGCGGCTTGATCCCGAACGCGACGCGTTGGAGCGGCGTCTGGTGGAAGAAGCCCGCGCCACCATGACACCGGTGCTGGGCATTTGCCGGGGCAGCCAGATGATCAATGTGGCGCTTGGCGGCACGCTCGATCAGGATGCTTATGGCTCCCACCCCGACAGCCAGCATTACAAGACGATCCTCCCGCGGAAGGATGTGCGTATCGAGCCGGGAACGCGACTGGTGGATCTGGTCGGGACGGAGCCGATGAAGGTCAACGCACTGCACAGTCAGGCGGTGGACCGGCTGGGCGATGGGTTGCGCATTGCCGCGCGGGATACCGGCGGCATGGTGCAGGCGATCGAGCGGGTGCGCGATCCGTTCGCCATCGGTGTGCAGTGGCATCCGGAGCATCTGTTCTACGCGCGCCGCCAACGGGCGATCTTCCGCGCGCTGGTCGCGGCGGCCCGTGCGGCGCGCCAGCATGACAATCAGATCGCGGCGGTCGAGGCCGAAAGTCGCACCAGCGCGGGAGCCCCGGTGTGACGCGGACGTGCCAGGCGTAGCCTTTGGCCAAATCGAGGAGTTCGGACATGCCGCACGATCATGGGTCTTCTGCCGATGGGGCCGCGCATAAGGGGCACGGGCACTCTCAGAGCCATTCGCATTCCCACGGGGGCCACGGCCACCATCATATCGACCCGGAAGCAGGCGACCGGAAAGTGGCCGCAGCCGTGGGCGTCAACCTGCTGCTGACCGTCGCGCAGATCGTGGGCGGCATCCTGTCGGGCTCTCTCGCCCTGATCGCCGATGCAATTCACAACCTGTCGGACGCGATGTCGCTCATCATCGCCTTCGCGGCGCGCAAGATCGCCCGACGCCCGGCAGACGCGCAGATGACATTCGGCTATGCGCGGGCGGAAACCGTCGCTGCGCTGGTCAATTACACGACGCTGATCGTGATTGGGCTTTACCTGATCTACGAAGGTGTGGCGCGGCTGTTCGATCCGCAGCCCATCGCGGGCTGGACCGTGGTGATCGTCGCGGCAATCGCGCTGGTCGTGGATCTGGTGACCGTGGCGCTGACCTATGCCATGTCCAAGGAAAGCATGAATATCCGCGCGGCGTTTCTCCATAACGTGGCGGATGCGATGGGCTCCGTCGCGGTGATCGTCGCGGGCACGTTCGTGATCCTGTATGACTGGCAGATCATCGATCCGTTGGTGACGCTTCTGATCGCGGGCTACATCCTGTGGCATGCCTTTACCGAAATTGGCGGGGTGATCCGGGTGCTGATGCTGGGCGCGCCGCCCGATATGGACAGCGCCGAGGTGCTGACGGCCCTGCGGGAGGTCGACGGCGTCTGCGATCTGCACCATCTGCATCTGTGGCAGATGGAAGAACGCGAAACCGCCGTGCAGGTGCATGTGGTGGTCGAAGACAGCCGTTGGTCCGAAGCAGCGCAGATCAAGCAGCGTCTGCGCGACCGGTTGGCGGACATGGGCGTCAGCCACGCCACGCTGGAGCTGGAGCAGGCCACCCATGCCTGCACCGGCGCGCAGGAAATCGGCCACGCCGCCGCGTGAACCTGCGGTCTGATGCAGCGGGCGCATTAACCAAGCCGAAATGGAATCATGTCTAACTGCGGGCATGGAACATATCAGCATCGCCCTTCGTCCCGTCATCCTCAGTGCGCTGACCCATATCGCGCGGGCGGAGGCCACATCTGTCGATGCCCTGATTGCCAGCGCCATCCGCGCCGATCTGGACCGGCGCGGTGCCGGGCGGATCGACGCCGCGCGCCGCCGGGCCGAGGCCGCACCACCGACGGAACCGTTACGCCACAGGCTGGGTGATCTGCTGGCGCGCGCGCAGGGATGGGGGGAGGTGCAGGCCGGCCTCCACGCGAAAGGCTATCGCCTGACATTGCGCGAAGGGCGGGTGATGGTGCTGGAGGCGCAGACGCAGTCCGTCGTTGCCGCGCTTGCCGATATCATGCGGGATGAAACCGCGCTGACCTGCCGGTTCGGGATCAGTTTCGCCGACTGGGTCGCGCTCCGCTCCGCACGACTGGCCACAGTCTCGCGCGGTGCCGCTGAACAGGGCGGGTTGATCGGCCCCGCCGAGCGCGCCGGATAAGCCGGGGCGCTTCAATCGGCAGGGCGCGGTGAGCCCGTGCGTAAGGGTGCGGTAACGCTCAGACGGCCAACGTGGTGGGTGTCGGCGGCGCGCAATAGATAACGCGCAATCGCGGCGGCCTGCGATCAGCGACCGGGAATGTCCTGCCGCCGCTCGCCTGCGCCTTCCCAGCTGTCGATCGCTGCGATGGCCTCTTCGGCTGTCTCGACGAAACGGAACAGGTCCAGATCGGCCTCGCTGATGGTTCCGGCCTCGGCCAGCGCGTCGAAGTTCAGGATGCTTTCCCAGAACGCGCGCCCGAACAACAGGATCGGCACTTTGCGCATCCGCCCGGTCTGAATCAGGGTCAGCGTTTCAAAGAACTCGTCCAGCGTGCCGAAACCGCCGGGGAACACCGCGACCACATTCGCCCGCATCAGGAAATGCATCTTGCGGATCGCGAAGTAGTGGAAGTTGAAGCACAGGCCCGGCGTCACATATTCGTTCGGGGCCTGTTCAAACGGCAGCACGATGTTGAGCCCGATGGAATGGCCACCCGCATCGAGCGCCCCGCGATTGCCCGCCTCCATCACGCCCGGTCCGCCGCCGGTCACGATCACGTCGCGGGTGCCGCCGGTTTTCAGGCTGCGTTCGGTCATCAGGCGGGCAAAGCTGCGCGCCTCGTCATAAAATGCCGCCAACCCGCGCAGCGTATCGGTGCGGGCGTTCGCGGCATCCGCCGGACGGGGAATGCGCGCGCCGCCGAACAGCACGATGGTGCTTTCAATGCCCTTTTCGGCCATCATCATTTCGGGTTTCAGCAGTTCCAGCTGCAACCGCACCGGGCGCAGTTCGTCGCGCAGCAGGAAATCTTCGTCGGCAAAGGCCAGACGATAGGCCGGCGCGCGGGTCTGGGGGGTGTCGGGAATGTCGCTTGCCGTCCGGATGTCCTGTTCGGCGTCCCGAAATCCACTTTGCCGCTCGTCGCTCATATCGGCCTTCGCTCCCCTGAGATTGCGCGTGTTCCTCCAAGCGTCTATAGCCTCCTGCGAACCGAGACCAGACAGAACCGGGAGCGCCCCATGTCCAACGCCCAGCTCGAAGCCGCGATCGAAACCGCCTGGGAGGCGCGCGACACCATCACGCCCCAGACCACCGGCGAGACGCGCGATGCCATCGTCGCCACGCTCGACGCGCTCGACAGCGGCAAGCTGCGCGTCGCCGAGAAGGGCGAAGATGGCAACTGGACGGTGAACCAGTGGGCCAAGAAAGCGGTCCTTCTGGGCTTCCGCATCAAGGACATGGAAGAGCAGTCCGGCGGTCCGCAGGGCTCCGGCTGGTGGGACAAGGTCGACAGCAAGTTCAAGGGCTGGACGGCTGAGGACTGGAAAACCGCAGGCTTCCGCGCCGTGCCGAACTGCGTCGTGCGCAAATCGGCTTATATCGCGCCAGGCACCGTTCTGATGCCGTCTTTCGTGAACCTCGGCGCCTATGTCGACAGCGGTACGATGGTCGATACCTGGGCGACCGTCGGCTCCTGCGCGCAGATTGGCAAGGGCGTGCACCTGTCGGGCGGCGTGGGTATCGGCGGCGTGCTGGAGCCGCTGCAGGCCGATCCGACGATCATCGAAGACAACTGCTTCATCGGCGCGCGCTCCGAAGTGGTCGAGGGCGTGATCGTGCGCGAAGGCTCCGTGCTGGGCATGGGTGTCTATATCGGCCAGTCCACCAAGATCGTGGATCGCGAAACCGGCGAAGTGATGTATGGCGAAGTGCCGCCCTATTCGGTGGTCGTGTCCGGCTCGATGCCGTCGAAAAACGGCATCAACCTTTACTGCGCCGTCATCGTGAAGCGGGTGGACGCCAAGACCCGCTCGAAGACCGGCATCAACGAACTGCTGCGCGACTGAGCGCGTGCCGCCGCGCTCAGCGGCGGCATAGTCAGCCCATGACCGGCACGCTTCTCTCCCTCGGGCACGGATATTCGGCCCATGCATTGGCCCGCCTGCTGCTGCCTCGCGGCTGGCGGATCATCGGCACGACCCGCTCGGCGGAGAAAGCCGCTGTGCTGGAGGATGAGGGCATCGAGCCGCGGATCTGGCCCGGCACCGACCTGTCTAAGGACATCGCCGCCGCGACCCATATTCTGGCCAATGCCGGGCCGGGCCCCGATGGCGATCCGTTTCTGACCGGCATCGGGGCGCAACTGCGCGAGGCGCGCCCCGTTTGGGTGGGGTATCTGTCCACGACCGGCGTGTACGGCGATCACGGCGGGGGCTGGGTGGATGAGGACACGCCGCTGGCGCCCTCCACCGAACGCGGGCAGATGCGCGTCGCTGCCGAGACCGCATGGCGTGACACCGGCCTGCCGCTGCATATCTTCCGGCTTGCCGGGATCTATGGTCCGGGTCGCGGCCCCTTTGCCAAGTTGCGGGCGGGGCGGGCGCGCCGGATCATTAAGCCCGGGCAGGTGTTTTCCCGCATTCATGTCGACGACATTGCGCAGGTGCTGGCCGCCTCGATGGCGCAGCCTGCGCCGGGCCGGGTCTATAACCTGTGTGACGACGATCCCGCGCCGCCGCAGGATGTCATCGCCCATGCCGCAAAATTGCTGAACCTGCCCCTGCCGCCTGCGGTCGATTTCGACGAGGCGGATATGAGCCCGATGGCGCGCAGCTTCTACGCGGAATCCAAGAAGGTGCGTAACGACCGGATCAAGCGCGAGCTGGGTGTGCAACTGATCCATCCGGATTACCGCAGCGGTCTGGCGGCGGAGGCGGGCACGGCCTGATCCAGCGCCCCCCACCCGCACGGCACCGTGCGACGCGGGAACAGAGGCCGCCGCCGCTCGTTAACACGCATGAATTATCAAGATATTGCTTCCCGCGCCGATCTCGAAAACTGGATCAGGCAGATCGAGATCGCCGGCACGCCAGATCAGCGGCGCGCCGGGTTTCGGCGTCTGGTCGGACCGCAGCCAGTTGCCCGACCCAAGGTGCTGGGCGGCGTCGCGGGGCGGATGATCGGGCGCGGTGCACGGGTGATCGTCTGGCTGCATGGGGGCGGCTATGTCTTTGGCGGGTCCGACACCCATGGGCGTCCGGCGCGGCGGCTGGCGGAATTGACCGGCTGGCAGGTGTTTGTGCCCGATTACCGCCTGAGCCCGGATCATCCGTGGCCCTCTATGCGGCATGACGCGCTGGCGGTTCTGGAGGCTTTGGGCCCCTCGCCGGTGGTCGGGGACAGTGCAGGCGGGCATTTGGCGCTACAAGTCGCGCTTGAGCGCCCCGATCTGGTGCAGCGGCTGGCACTGATTTCCCCCAATACCGACCGCAGCGGGCTGAGCGAAACCCGTCACCGCAACAGTGCCACGGACCTGATGAACGATCACGACACCGACGCGGCCTTGGCGGCGATGGCGTTCGGAGACCGGCCCGCTGACGATCCGGCCCTGTCGCCGGTTTTGGCGGATCTGGCCGCGCTGCCGCCGCTCTATCTGACGGCCAGCACGGCGGAGTGCCTTCTGGACGACACCCTGCTGCTGGCGCGCGCGGCAGGCTTGGCCGGGGTGGAGCTGAAACTTGATCTGGTACGGGATCTTTTCCACCTGTGGGTTCTATGGCCTGATATTTTGCCCGAGGCGGAACAGAGCCTGTCGGACATTGCCACATGGCTATTGCGAGACGCGGATTAAGCGTTTCCTTCGCGGCGTCCGCGCCAATTTCCGGTTGAAACCCCGTCTGTGGTGAGATGTGGGAAAATGCAGGGCGCGCCCGTTTACGCCTCGTCGGCAGGTGCGAAACCTGTGCATTACTGTTATTGGACAGACAACCACGACCGCCACGACCGCCATGCCCGCCGTGATGTGACGCCCAGACGTCAGCTCCCGACCGTCCTTTCAGGGATATATCGGAGGCTTGCGCCTGATTGTCGCTGACGGGCCACTGGCCACACACGGCCCAATAGCAAAGACAGACGGGGACGATTCATGGAATTTCTAGAGTTACTTTTCGGCAAGATCGGCGACCTGACATGGGGATGGTCGCTTATCCCCATTCTGGTCATTTTTGGTGTGTTCATCACCATTGCGACCGGTTTCGTGCAGTTTCAATTCTTCAAACGCATGTTCCGCGTTCTGTCGAATGACAATAACTCCGGCGATCCGAATGCGATTTCGGCGCGTGCGGCCCTGCTCGTGTCGGTCGGCGGGCGTGTCGGCGGCGGCAATATCGCAGGTGTCGCCGTGGCGATCACGCTGGGTGGACCGGGGGCGGTGTTCTGGATGTGGGCCATCGCGCTTGTCGGCATGGCGACCAGCCTTGTCGAATGTTCGTTGGCGCAGCTGTTTAAGCGCAAGGTCGGCGAAAGCGAATATCGCGGCGGTCCGGCAGCGGCGATCCTGCATGGTCTGGGTAACGAATACCGCTGGCTGGCCGTGGTCTATGCCGTGTGTCTGATCGCGGCTTTCGGTCTGGGCTTTAACGCATTTCAGGGCAACACGGTCGCAGGCGCGGTCCAAGACAGCCTCGGCATCGACCGGCTGTGGACCGGGCTGGTGCTGGCGGCGATTTCCGGCCTCATCATCTTTGGCGGCATCCAGCGGATCGCCAAGGTTGCCGATGTGGTCGTGCCGATCATGGCGATTGGCTATCTGCTGATGGCGGTGATCGTGATCCTGATCAACATCACCAGCCTGCCGGGCGTGCTATATGACATCGTCAGCAACGCCTTTGGCCTGCAAGAAGCCGTGGGCGGCGGCATGGGCGCGGCCATCGCGCAGGGCCTGCGTCGGGGTCTATTCTCGAACGAGGCCGGGCTTGGCTCCGCCCCCAACGTCGCGGCGACCGCCGAAGTGCGCCACCCGATCAGTCAGGGCATCACGCAGTCGTTTTCCGTCTTTATCGACACGATCATCATCTGCTCGTGCACCGCATTCGTGATCCTGCTGGGCGATGTCTATGTCCCCGGCGCCGAAGGCATCGACGGTGTGGCGCTGACCCAGCAAAGCATGGTGTCCCACCTTGGGGAATGGGTGCAGTATTTCCTGACCGGGGCGATCCTGCTCTTCTCCTTCTCGTCCATCATCTACAACTACTATCTGGGCGAGAACGCGATGACGGTCCTGACCCGCAGCAGCATGGGTATCCTTGGCCTGCGGGTGGCGATCATTGCGATCGTGTTCCTGGGCGCGACGGCTCCGGCGGCGACGGCGGTGTTCTTCTTCTCCGATCCGATGATGGGGATTTTGGCGCTGGTGAACCTGCTCGTCATCATGATGCTGTTCCCGGTGGCGATGCGCCTGCTGCGCGATTTCCGCCGTCAGCTGAAGGAAGGGGTGGAGCGTCCGGTGCTCGATCCGGCAAACTACACTGACCTCGATATCGACCGCGAGGCATGGAGACTGCCGCAGGTCTGAGGATCAAACAGCGTCAGGCCCCCCACGCGGGGGGCCTGACGTACCGCCCGTCGCGGGGCGGGACAGGAGGGGTTCAGCGCACCTTCTGCACACGCACTGCGCCAGATGGCCCCGCGCGCGCGACCGCTGCGCAGCCATTGGCCTTGGCGGAATTCCCGGCGTTGACCGCGAAACGGTCCGGCCATCGCCACGCGCGACGCCCTCACCCACGAATGATCGCCCGCGCCTTGAACCGGGATATCGTGTCCCATATCTGCTGGACCTTACCCGCTGAAAAATTCCGAGGTATCGCCTGTGAGCCACATCAATCTCGTCAAACTCTGCGTTGGGGCAGACACGATCGACGATCTGGCCGGGTGGCAGCGACAGCGCGCGGCACAGGCGCGCAAGGCCGGGGGGGATGCATTGCCCCGCCACGTTACCCGTATGTGGCCCAAGCAGGAGCAAGCGTTGCTGGCGGGCGGGTCGCTTTATTGGGTGATCCGGGGCGTGATCCTGTGTCGGCAGACGATCCTGCGGCTGGATGAGGTGACGGGACAGGATGGCATTCGGCGTTGCGGCATCGTGCTCGATCCGGAAATTCACCGCACCGAGGCCGTGACGCGCCGCCCATTCCAAGGCTGGCGCTACCTGAAACCAGCCGATGCGCCGCGCGATTTGCCTGACGGCCGCGCGCAGGAGGAGGCATTGCCGCCCGGACTGTCGGCGGCCCTTGCGGAAATCGGCGTGCGTTAAATGGCGATGGCGCAGAAGCAGCCGGGGTCAGCCACCCAAGGTCAGTCCCCGAGCCGCTGTTCCAGTTCGCGCAGGATCTGCTTGGCCCCGTCGGACCAATCGGCGGCGTGGCTCTTGAACAGAGTTGCCTGACTGCGCAGGATCAGCCCGTCCTCCAGCACCCGCAGGTGATTGGCGCGCAGCGTTTCCCCGGAGGATGTGATGTCGGCGATGGCCTCGGCGGTCTCGTTCTTGACCGTGCCTTCGGTGGCGCCCTGACTGTCGACCAGTTGATAATCGGCAACGCCGTAATCCCGCAGGAAGGTGCGCACCAGCCGGTGGTATTTGGTCGCGATGCGCAGGCGGTGCCCGTGTTCGACCCGGAATGCAGCCGCGGCGGCATCCAGATCGTCAAGGATACGCACATCCGCCCAGCAATGCGGAACCGCGATCACAAGATCCGCAAATCCGAACCCCATTTCCGAGATCTCGGCCACGCGGCTGCGCCAGTCGCCGATCTTTTCACGCACAAGGTCGGTGCCGGTCACGCCCAGATGGATGCGTCCTGCAGCCAGTTCGCGGGGAATTTCACCTGCTGACAGCAGCACCAGTTCGACGCCCGCGATGCCATCGACCGCCGCCGCATATTCGCGTTCGCCGCCGGTGCGCGACAGGGTCATGCCGCGCGCGCCGAACCAGTCGAACGTCTTCTCCATCAGCCGCCCCTTGGACGGCACGCCAAGCTTGAGGGTCACGCGGCGCCTCCCAATTCCAGCAGAAGTCCGGGCCGGATAACGCCGCCGACGGCGGGAATTTCCGAGCCTTGCCCCAGCACACGGGTCAGCGCGTCGTACCGCCCGCCCGTGGCGACGGGGGGTAGATCGGGGCGTCCTTCGGCGTAGAAGCCGAAAACGAACCCGTCGTAATATTCCAGCGCGGTGCGGCCGTAGCTGGCTTCGAAATCCAGCGTATCCAGCGCGACGCCGCGCCGGGCCAACGCCTCCAGCCGTTGCTCCAGACCCTCCAACGCCTGCGTGATGCTAGGCAGGTCCACGGCGATGTCGCGCAGACGCTCCAGCGCGAATTCCGGGGTCTCGCGGACATCCAGAATATCGTCGATCAGCGCGACGGCGGCGGGGTCAATCGGGGCGGTGGCGGCATCTTCGGCGAGCCGGTTCAGACGTTCGGAAATCTCGCCAGCGCCGCGCAGGCCAATCTGTGGCTGGGCTGCGGCCATCACCGCATCGACGCCCTCCTTGTCCAGCCGGGACAGCAGATCGCGGCGCGGGGCGGGCAGGGGAGCGACGCCGCCGAACCGGTCGAGCAGCGCCCGAAACCGGCGCGGGCGCCACAGGTGCCGCAGCAGGGCTGCGCGGCGCGGCTCGGTGGTGCCAAGCCCGTTCACAGCGGCGCGCAGAATGCCGATATCGCCAATCGCCACCCGCAGGTTTAGAGGGGCAAGCGCGTCGGAAATGCGGGCAAAGACCTCGGCATCCGCCTGCGCCGGATCGACCCGGTCAAAGATCTCGTAGCCCACCTGAATGTATTCGCGGGGTCGCCCGTCGTCTTCTTCCTGACGGCGGAATACCTCACCTGCATAGGTATAGCGCGCAGGCTCCGCGCCGCCTTTCATATGCATCTGCACGACCGGCACGGTGAAATCCGGGCGCAGCATCATCTCGCCGCGCAGCGGGTCCGAGGTAACGAAGGCGCGCGCGCGAATATCCTCGCCATAAAGGTCCAGCAGCGTGCCTGCCGGTTGCAGAATGTCAGCTTCGACCGGCGCGGCGCCCTGCGCCTCGAACAACGCCATCAGCCGGGCGGCCTCGGCGCGGATTTGCGCTTTGCTCGGCATGGGTCAGCCTTCTTCCCGGTCCAGCATCGCGCGAATTTCAGTGACCAGATCGGCGCGCGGGATCTCGCGCTGCGCGGGCTGGCTCTTCCATTCCTCAAGGCTGGCGTTTTCGGCGATCTTTGCGCCCAGAACCAGATCCTTGATCTGCACGACGCCGCGCGCGGCCTCATCCTCGCCTTGGATCACGGCCACGGGGGAGGCGCGTTTATCGGCGTATTTCAACTGATTGCCGAAATTCTTGGGATTGCCCAGATAGACCTCGGCACGGATGCCGGCCTGACGCAATTCCCCCGCCATCGCCTGATAATCGGCCATGCGGTTGCGATCCATCACGGTGACGATGACCGGGCCTTGCGTTTCGCCACTGGTGCGGCCCTTGGCGCGCAGCGCGGCCAGCAGCCGGTCCACCCCGATCGACACGCCGGTGGCGGGCACGGCCTGCCCGGTAAAGCGCTTGACCAGATCGTCGTAGCGTCCGCCACCTGCGACCGAGCCGAACTGCCGCGGGCGGCCTTTTTCATCGGTGATCTCGAAGGTCAGTTCGGCCTCGAACACTGGGCCGGTGTAATACCCAAGCCCGCGCACGACTGACGGATCGATTTCCACGCGGTCGGGGCCGTAGCCCTGCGCCGCCAGCAGATCGGCGATGGTTTCCAGCTCGTCCACACCTTCGGTGCCCGTCTTACTGTCACCGACCAGTTCGCGCAGGCGCGCCACCGTGGCGGCACCGCTGTCCCGCTTGGCCTCCATGAAGCCCATGACCACATCGGCCTGTTCGTCGGCCAGACCGGCCCCCTTGGTGAAATCGCCGCTCTGATCTTCGCGCCCGGCGCCCAGCAAGGCGCGCACGCCCGCCGGACCCAGCCGGTCGAGTTTGTCGATCGCGCGCAGGACGATGCCGCGCTCGTCGGCGAAGCGGTCGGGATCGGCGGGGTCGAGCACGCCCGCGACCTCCATCACCCCGTTGAGAACCTTGCGGTTGTTGACGCGCACCAGATAGTCGCCGCGCGGAATGCCCACGGCCTCCAGCGTATCGGACAGCATCGCGCAGATTTCCGCATCCGCCGCGACCGACGGCGCGCCGACCGTATCGGCATCGCATTGATAGAACTGGCGGAACCGACCGGGCCCGGGCTTTTCGTTGCGCCAGACCGGACCCATCGCATAGCGACGATAGGGGCTGGGCAGATCGTTGCGATATTGCGCGGCGACACGGGCCAGCGGTGCGGTCAGATCATAGCGCAGCGCGACCCAACCGGCATCGTCGTCCTGCCACGCGAACACACCCTCATTGGGCCGATCCACGTCGGGCAGGAACTTGCCCAGCGCTTCGACGGTCTCGACCCCGGAGCTTTCCAGCGGGTCGAACCCGTAGCGATGATAAACCTCCGCGATCTGTGCGAGCATCGCGGTGCGTTCTGTCACCTCTGCGCCGAAATAGTCGCGAAACCCTTTCGGGGTTTCGGCCCTGGGGCGGCGGGGCTTGCGATCCTTGGCCATATGGGTCTGTCCCTTGGGGTCATGCGTCTGCGCGCGGCATATCCGAAGGCCGCGGAGCCCGCAAGTTCGCCGCTTCCCGCGCGCCGCTCGCCCCCCTATATCAAGGCGGCAACCAACAAGGAGAGACGCGATGGATCAGGACCGGATCGAAGAGACGCTCGCGCATCTGACCCGCAGTGTCGATGATTTGTCGGATGTGGTGGCACGGCAAGAACAGCAGATTGACCTGCTGACCCGCCGCGTTGCGCGGCTGATGGAACGGGCGGCAGAGCAGGAGTCGGAGGCATCCGGCGGTGTGTTGCTGGGCGACGAACGCCCGCCGCACTACTGACACCGGGCGCCGCCATATGGCGGATCAGTTCACCGACTTGGCCACCAGATCGCCGTTATGCAGCAGCAGTTCCATGTTCTGGGAACTGCCTGCGCGGGGGTAGACGCTCAGGATCGCCGTCTTGCGGGCCATGCGGTCAAAATCGCTGCTGCTGCATTCGCCCCGGCATGTCCGCTGCCGCAACTGGTTGAAGGCCACGCCGGTCGCGCCCTGCGGCACATGCGCGCCGCCCGCGCCATGCATCAGCATATCGTATAGCTGGAGCGAGCCGAACATCGCCAAGGTGCCGCTCACCGCGCGGACGCAGCCATCGTCGAACCCGGTCAGGAACAAGGTGCGCGGACCCGCCGTACCCGGCTGGCTGTCATATAGCGTGTAGTCCCCGGACACCGCATATTTGCTGCCCAAGCCACGCTCCGGCACGCCACAGATGCGGGCGACCTCGCCGAATTCCACGCCCGCCGCGGCGTCCAATGTGCTGCTGGCGGGGCCCGCGCCGCGCCGGGTCACGCCGGGTTCGGTGCAGGCGGCAAGCGCGGCGATCAGCATCAGGGCTGCGCCGATGCGCAAAACGGGGATGGGCAGGTGCATGGCGTCAGATATCCTCGACCGCGACGACGCCTCCCAGCGATTTGAGGGCGCTCTTGATCTGCGGATTTACGGGGAAGCGCTGCGGCAGCGCAACCACCGGCTCCCCGGCGAGGTCGTTGGCAAGCAAGCCTATGCTCACAGCGGAAAACCGCTGACCTTTCGCTTCGTCGCGGACCTTGTGCAGCAGGGTGCTGACCGGGCCGATGGCATCGATCTGATCGATATAGATGCGGATTTCGGCAGCGCCGCCCTGCTCGGCCACCTGATCGATCGGCACCGCCGATTTCGCCAGCAGCTTTAGCTGATCGCTCTCCATCGTCGCCTCGACCGTCAGCACCACATTGGTGCCGGGCTCCAGATGCTCCCGCGCGGCCTCCAGCGTTTCGGAAAACACCGTGACCTCGTATAGCCCGGTCGGATCCGACAGCTGACAGAAGGCAAAGCGGTTGCCGCGCGCGGATTTGCGTTCCTGCTTGGCGGCGACGGAGCCTGCGATCTTGACCACCGCCGGGGCGCGGCGCACCTGCTCGTGCACCTCGGCCAGTGTCAGCACTTTCTGGCGGCGCAGCGCGGACATGTAATCATCCAGCGGATGACCCGACAGGTAGAAGCCGATGGCTTTGTGTTCCTCCGCCAGCCGCTCGTTCGGCAGCCAGTCGTTGGAGGTGGACAGGCGCGGCTCCGGCAGGTCATCGCCCGCCTCGCCGAACAGCGACACCTGATTGCTGGCGCGCTGTTCGTGGATCGCGGCGGAATAGGACACCAGCGGATCGAGACTTTCGAACACGCGCCGCCGGTTGCTGTCCAACTCATCGAACGCCCCGGCGCGGGCAAGCATTTCCAGCGGACGTTTGCCCACCTTTTTCAGGTCCACGCGGCGCGCGACATCGAACAGGGTCGCGAAGGGGCGCTGCTCGGCCTCCCGCGCGCGGACGATCAGTTGCATCGCTTCGGCGCCCACGTTCTTCAGCGCCGCCAACCCATAGACCAGCCGCTGTTTGTCGACGCTGAACGTCACCTGCGAGCGGTTCACGCAGGGCGGGACGATTTCAATATCCAGCCCGCGCCGGACCTCTTCGGCATAGACCGAAAGTTTGTCGGTCAGGTGGATATCGCAGTTCATCACCCCGGCCATGAACTCGACGGGATGGTTCGCCTTCAGCCATGCGGTCTGGTAGCTGACCACGGCATAGGCGGCGGCGTGGGATTTGTTGAAGCCGTAATTGGCGAATTTCTCCAGCAGGTCGAAAACCTCGCTGGCCTTCTTGGCATCCACGCCATTGGCCGCCGCGCCGGATTCGAATTTCGGGCGTTCGGCGTCCATCGCCTCCTTGATCTTCTTGCCCATCGCGCGGCGCAGCAGGTCGGCGCCGCCAAGGCTGTAGCCCGCCATGACCTGCGCGATCTGCATCACCTGTTCCTGATAGACGATGATGCCTTGGGTTTCCTCAAGGATGTGGTCGATCAGCGGATGCACCGAGGCGCGTTTGCGAGTGCCGTTCTTCACCTCGCAATAGACCGGGATATTCTCCATCGGGCCGGGACGGTAGAGCGCCACCAGCGCCACGATATCCTCGATGCAGGTCGGCTTCATCCGGCGCAGCGCGTCCATCATGCCGGTGGATTCCACCTGAAACACGGCGACGGTCTTGGCGCTGGCGTAAAGCTTGTAGGTGCGCTCGTCGTCGAGCGGGATATGCCCGATATCGTTCTCCGCCCCCGGCGCGGGTTCGTATAGTTCGACCCCATCGGCCCCGACATGCAGATCACGCCCGCCCGCGTGGATCAGATCGATGGCGTTCTGGATCACCGTCAGGGTTTTCAGGCCGAGGAAGTCGAACTTCACCAGCCCGGCCTGTTCGACCCATTTCATGTTGAACTGCGTCGCGGGCATGTCCGAGCGCGGATCTTGGTATAGCGGCACCAGCGCGTCGAGAGGCCGATCCCCGATCACCACGCCCGCCGCATGTGTCGAGGCGTTGCGCAACAGCCCCTCGACCTGCTGGCCATAAGTCAGAAGCCGGTCGACGACCTCCTCCGCGCGGGCCTCGGCGCGCAGGCGTTCCTCCTGCTGCAGGGCTTGGGTGATCGAGACAGGTTTGACGCCCTCGACCGGGATCATCTTCGACAGGCGGTCCACCTGCCCGTAGGGCATCTGCAACACTCGACCCACGTCGCGCACCGCCGCTTTCGACAGCAGCGCGCCAAAGGTGATGATCTGCCCGACCTTCTCGCGGCCATATTTTTCCTGCACATAGCGGATCACCTCCTCGCGGCGATCCATGCAGAAGTCGATGTCGAAGTCAGGCATCGACACACGTTCGGGATTCAGGAACCGCTCGAACAGCAGCGAGTAGCGCAGCGGGTCCAGATCGGTGATGGTCAGCGCATAGGCCACGAGCGAGCCCGCGCCCGAGCCCCGCCCCGGCCCGACCGGAATGTCGTGATCCTTGGCCCATTTGATGAAGTCGGCCACGATCAGGAAGTAGCCGGGAAAGCCCATGCCCTCGATGATGCCCAGTTCGAATTCCAGCCGCTTCTCGTAATCCTCGACGGGGGCGGCATGGGGGATCACGGCAAGCCGCGCGGCCAGACCCGCCTGCGCTTGGCGCCGCAGTTCGTCCACCTCGTCATCGGCGAATTTCGGCAGGATCGGATCGCGGCGCTCGGATTTCACGGCGCAGCGGCGGGCGATCTCGACGGTGTTTTCAATCGCCTCCGGCAGATCGGCAAAGAGCGTCGCCATCTCTTCGGGGGTTTTCAGATAATGCTGCGGCGTCAGGCGGCGGCGCGGCGCGGACTGATCGACATAGGCGCCCTCGGCGATGCAGATCAGCGCATCATGCGCCTCATACATGTCGGGCTTGGGAAAATAGACGTCATTGGTGGCCACCAGCGGCAGAGCCTTGGCATAGGCCATTTCGACATGGCCCCGCTCGGTCAGCTTCTCGGCTTCGGGCAGACCCGCATCGCCGGGATGGCGCTGCAACTCGACATAGAGCCTGTCGGGGAACGCCGCCGCCAGCCGGTCCAGCAGCGCGTCGGCACGGTCGCGGTGCCCGGCGCGCATCAACCGGCCCAGCGGGCCGTCCGGGCCGCCGGTCAGGCAGATCAACCCGGCGGACAATGCCTCCAGTTCCTCGGGCAGCACATGCGGCTCCTGCCCGTCACCTTTCAGGTAGAGGCAGGAATTGAGCTTTAGCAGATTGTCATAGCCGGTCTGGTCCTGCGCCAGCAGCACGACAGGCGCGGGGGGCAGCGGCTTCGCCCCCGGCTCGGGCGTCTCGTAGGTCAGATCCAGCTGGCAGCCGATGATCGGCTGCACCCCGGCCCCGGTCGCGCCCACCGAAAATTCCAGCGCCGCGAACATGTTGTTGGTGTCGGTCACCGCGACCGCCGGCATGCCCATATCGGCGCAAAGGCCGGGCAGCTTTTTGGTACGGATCGCACCTTCCAGCAGCGAATATTCAGTGTGCAGGCGGAGATGGATGAATTTGGGTGCGCTCATGCCCGCAACCTACAGCGAAGCCTGCCGTCCCGGAAGTCCCCGCCGCCGCGCGACGCGGGGGCAGGCGATCACTTCGTGTTGCGCCCGCCCAAGGCCGAAAACTTGCCCCCCGCCCCGGTAGGGGAGGGGGCGCGCGCCGGATCAGCCTTGCTCCGGCACCAGCACTTCGCGCTTGCCCACATGGTTGGAGGCACTGACCACGCCCTGATCTTCCATCTGCTCGACCAGCCGCGCGGCCTTGTTATAGCCGATCGCCAGTTTCCGCTGGATGTAGGAGGTGGAGCATTTGCGATCCTTGATCACGATCGCGACCGCCTGATCGTAAAGCGCATCTTCCCCATCGGTGTTGCCGCCGGTGTTGAGGCCCAGCACCGCGTCGATATCGCTGGATTTGTCGTCCGACGGACCCTCGACCACGCCGCCGATGTAATCGGGCGGGCCATAGGCCTTCAGGTGGTTGACGATTTCCTCGACCTCTTCGTCGGACACGAACGGCCCGTGGACGCGGGTGATGCGGCTGCCCCCGGCCATGTAAAGCATGTCGCCCATGCCCAGAAGCTGCTCGGCGCCCATCTCGCCCAGAATCGTGCGGCTGTCGATCTTGGACGTCACTTGGAAAGAGATCCGCGTGGGGAAGTTCGCCTTGATCGTGCCGGTGATGACATCGACCGAAGGCCGCTGCGTCGCCATGATCAGGTGAATCCCCGAGGCCCGCGCCATCTGCGCCAGACGCTGGATGCAGGCTTCGATTTCCTTACCGGCCACCATCATCAGATCGGCCATCTCGTCGACCACCACCACGATGAAGGGCAGCAATTCGGGCGCGAACTGTTCGGTCTCGAAAACGGGTTCGCCGGTCTCGTCGTCAAACCCGGTCTGCACGGTGCGCGAGAACATTTCCCCCTTGGCCTGCGCGTCGCGCACCCGGCCATTATAGCCTTCGATGTTGCGCACGCCCATCTTGGACATCTTGCGGTAGCGTTCTTCCATCTCGCCTACGACCCATTTCAGGGCCACGACGGCCTTCTTCGGGTCGGTCACAACGGGCGAAAGCAGATGCGGGATGCCGTCATAGACGCTGAGTTCCAGCATCTTGGGGTCGATCATGATCAGGCGGCATTCCTCCGGGCTGAGCCGGTAGAGCAGCGACAGGATCATGGTGTTGATGGCCACGGATTTACCCGAACCAGTCGTCCCCGCGATCAGCAAATGCGGCATCTTGGCGAGGTTCGCGACGATGGGATCACCGCCGATATCCTTACCCAGCGCCAGCGGCAGGCGGGTGTTCACATCGTCGAATTCGCGCGACGACAGGATTTCGCGCAGCACCACCTTCTCGCGGTTGCTGTTGGGCAATTCGATCCCGATGACGGAGCGGCCCGGCACGGTGGACACCCGCGCCGACAGCGCCGACATCGACCGGGCGATATCATCGGCCAGCCCGATCACGCGCGAGGCTTTCAAGCCCGGTGCGGGCTCTAGCTCATACATGGTGACCACGGGGCCGGGCCGGACCGAGACGATTTCGCCCTTCACGCCATAGTCGTCGAGCACGTTTTCCAGCATGCGCGCGTTTTCTTCCAGCGCCTCGTCGGACAGGTGATGCCGTTCGATGCTGCCGGGATTGGTGAGCAGAGCGAGGGGCGGCACTTCGTAGGCCTCCGCCGGTTCCTCGAATTGCAGATCGGGCTGCGCTTCGGCCTGCGCGCGGCGGGAGGGCGCGACGGTCTTGCGCGGCGGATGCTGCACAACACTGCGCGGCGCATCGACAGCGCCCCGTTCCACACGCGGGGCGGTCAGCGGCGCGGATTGCGACATCTGCCCGGCAGGGGAGGGGGGCAGGGTGGCCTGTCCCGGCACCGGCTGCGGCGCGGCGCTGTCGGCAACCATGCCCTCGCCGTAGCCTTCGGCGCTGCCATAGCTGGCGTCATAGTCGCTGTCGAAATCATCATAGGCCACGGGGGTGTAGCCTTCGGGATCGGCATCGCGGGCGTCGTAACCGTCCATGTCCATATCCGGCGCAGGCATGGCCACCGGCGCGGCAGGGGAGGGGGGCACGGTGCGGCCCGTCTGCACCCGCGCCTGCGGATGCGGCTCCGCCCGGCGACTGATGGGGGCGTGATACTGATCCTCGGGATCTTCGATCTGGGCCATCGGGGCGGAGCGCACGGCGGTCGGGCTTTTGACCAGCAGCGGCGCGGGGCCACGATAGCGGCGGACCGGCGGTTCGGGGCGCAGGGCACCGGGCAGGGCGGCGGGATCGCTGATCTTGCGGGCGGGGGCCTGCCGCATCCGGGCCTTGATCACATCGGCGATGCGCGCCTTGATCCGGTCCTCGCTCGGCGCTTCGATCAGCGCGTGGGGGTCTTCCAGTTCGGTGTCGAACAGTTCGGGCTGCAGGTCCGGCTCCGGCGCGCGGCGCACAATGGACGACATCGACGCCAGCAGGCCGGCGCGCGGCTCGGCCATCTGGGGATCATCGTGGTCGTCATCGTCGAACACGGCGTCGTCGGGGTCATGATGCACCGTCTCGGACCGGCGGCGGGCGCGGTTTTCGGCCATGGTGCGGGCGGCCACGGCGGTATTGCGCGCGCCCCGTCCGAACAGGGTCATCAGCGCGTCATAGCCCATGATCACGCCCACGACGACGAACCGCACAAAGCGGCGCATTTCGGTGCCGGTGCAGCCCAGCACAAACAGTGCGATGGCCAGCGTGGCAAGCCCGACGGGGATCGCCAACAGCTTGACCCCGAAACTTGCCGTGATCGGCAGCACGCTGACCAGCGCGCCCAGAACCGTATCCCCGAACAGCCCGCCCAAGCCAAAGCTGTGGGTCCAGCCGGAACTTGGCACGATGGTGGAGGCATAGACGGACGCACAGGCGATGCCGATTGGCGCAAAGATCAGCCTTGAAATCGCGCGCTCTTCTCCGGTGTGGAACATAAACCGAAGGCCCCACGCCATACATAGCGCCGCGAGACCCCAGCTGCCGAACCCGACGATGACGAACAGGGGCGAGGCGATGGACGCGCCGAAGCGGCCCAGCAGATTCTGCACCGGCTCGTCGGTCGCCGAAAGCCATGAGGGGTCTTCGGGAACGTAGGAGCCCAGCATCGCGGCAATGGTCAGGCCCAGCCCGATCAGGGCGATGCCGATCAGTTCCTTGCCACGTCGTTCGATGGCGGCCTGCATGCTGCTGTCGAGAAGCGGATCGCGCTGTCGTGCCTGAAATGCCATTGCCTGTCCTTACCCTTCCATGCAGGAGCGCAGGCGCATCAGCCCCTCCCGCAGGTCGTCTTCATGCGCGACCATCGCCGCTCTCAGATACCCCGCGCCGGGGTCGGTGCCGTTCACGCTGCGGCTGAAGTAGTTGCCGGGCAGCACCTTCACGCCTGTCTCACGCCACAGTCGGGAGGCCAGATCCTCCGCATCGCGCCCGGACGTGCCGATCCACAGGAAAAACCCGGCCTCGGGGGCGGCGTATCCGGGCATGCCGCCCAGCACCTCCTCCGCAAGCGCGAATTTCCGATGATAAAGCGCAAGGCTGTCCTGCACATGCGCCTCGTCCGCCCATGCGCGCGCCGCCACGGCCTGCAACGGCGTCGCCAAGGGGGCACCGGAATAGGCGCGCAGTTGGCGCAGGCGTTGCATGGATTGCGGCCCCGCGGCCACGAACCCGGCGCGCAGGCCGGGCAGGTTGGAGCGTTTCGACAGGGAGTTGAACACCACCACACGCTCAGGATCGGCGCCGGTCTCCTGCGCCATTTCCAGTCCGCCAGGGGGCGGCGTGTCACGCCAGATTTCCGAATAGCAATCATCCGAAAAGATGCGGAAATCATGCCGTTCGGCCAAAGCCAGCAGGTCGCGCCAATAGTCGCGGCTGGCGACAGCGCCCTGTGGATTGGCCGGGGAACACAGATAGACGATGGCGGTCCGGTCCAGCGTTTCGGCAGGAATGGACGCGAAATCCGGCAGGAATCCCGTCTCGGCCGTGGCCGGGACATAGATCGGCTCCGCCCCGGCGGTCAGCGCGGCGACGGCATAGACCTGATAGAACGGGTTCGGCATCAGGATCGCGGGCTGTTGACCGTTCACCGTTTCGGGGCACAGCGCGATGGCGGCGTTGAACAGGCCCTCGCGGGTGCCATTCAGCGCCATCAGCCGGTCCGGCCCGAGGGTGACGCCATAGCGCCGGTCGATCCAGCCCGAGATCGCCGTGAGCAGATCCTCGGTGCCTTCGTTCTTGGGGTATTTTGCAAGGGTCGGCACCGCCGCGGCCATCACCTCGGCGACGAAATCCGGCATGGCATGACGCGGCTCGCCGATGGTCATATCGATCACCGGGCCACCGGGTTCGATCCCGGCAAGCAACGCGCGCAGGCGCGGAAATGCATAAGCTGGCAGTTCTGAAAACCGCTTGGGAAACGTCATCGTTTCAACTGTCCGCCTCAAGATCCGGGATCGTTCTCGCCCCGTTTGAGGCCGAAGATACCGACCCGCCCCGGCCCGGTCCAGAAAAACCCATGCGGGCGGGGGCAGACAGAGAACGAAATGTGGCTTTTAAGTTGAGCCGGCAGAGTTCTAACGGTTTCAGAGGGTTGGTGAATGCGCGATACGCCCCGACCGGGCGAATTCCACGGGGGCGGCCAATGCCAATGGACGCGCGTCAGACCCTGCGCCGCGGTCTGCGGTCATGTCCGTAACTTTAAGCAGCCGGCCTAGCGGGGCACGCGGGTCCACGGCGGGATCGAGCTTGGCGCGCCGAAATAATGCCCCTGCATGCAATCGATACCCATCGCCAGCAGCAGCGCGGCATCTTCGCCCCGCTCCACCGATTCCGCGACGGTGAACATGTCGAAATGCCGCGCGATGGAAATCAGCGCCTCTGTCAGCACCCGGTTGTCCGGGTCGCGGTGAATGCCATTGATGAACTGACCGTCGATCTTGATGATGTCGAAATAGAAGTCCTTCAGATACCGGAACGAGGTGTAGCCTGCGCCGAAATCATCGAGGGCAAAGGAAATGCCGCGCGTCTGCATCCGTTCCATGAACACACAGGTGATGTCGGGCATGATCATGGCGGAGGCTTCGGTGATCTCGATGATCAGCCGCTCTCCCACAGAAGGGTCGGCGGCAAGCCCGCGTTCCAGCGTTTCGGTCCAGCACGGATAGCCGATGGAGCGGGCAGACATATTGATGGAAAGCCGAACCGACGGATTTTGCTGAAGCGCCCTGAGCCCCAGTTCGAGCGCCCGGCAATCTATCAACCGTCCCAGTTCCGATGTTTCGCAGGTATGAATGAACTCCCGCGCGGGAATAATGCGCCCGCTGCCGTCGTTCAGCCGGATCAGCCCTTCGTAGAACGCGACGCGGGGCGCGTGGCGCGCATCGACCACGGGTTGGAAAGCCAGCGTGGCATCGTTGTTGTCGAGCGCCCTGCGCACGGCGCTGAGCGTATCGCGTTCCTGTAGCGCGCAAGCCGAGGACAGCGGGCTGTCCAACCCGCTCAGAATCGTTTCGCGCAACCAGTCGTCATGGTGATTGCGATCAACAAAGACCCCCTCCGCCGCCCTGCCAGCATCCGCATCATCCGCGGCTTGCCGGGCGCGGGTGGACTGCATGGAAAGGCCCGCCTGTCCGAACTGCTTGTCATGTTTATATTTCGTCATGCGCACTCCATGGGCTTATGCCGTTGTGCGCCGCACGGGGCTAAGATCGGGTAAACAATTCAAATTCGTTTTATTTTTATTGCCAGAGCGCTAAGCCTCGGACTGGGCAGGGCCAAGCAACGCCTGTCGTGACAGGGGGTGCGCATGGCGGACAGCATCAATAAAACTGGGGATATCGGCGCGCGCTGCGGCTGGGTGACCGCCGATCCGCTCTATCTTGACTATCACGACCACGAATGGGGCGTGCCCGAATATGACAGCCGCGCGCTGTGGGAAAAGCTGGTGCTTGACGGGTTTCAGGCCGGGCTGTCGTGGCTGACCATCCTGCGCAAACGCGACAATTTTCGCGCGGCCTTCGACGGGTTCGATCCCGTGCGCATTGCCAGTTGGGGCGATGCCGAGGTGGCCCGGTGTCTTGCCGATCCAGGGATCGTGCGCCACAGGGGTAAGATCGAGGCCGCCATCGGCAACGCCCGCGCATGGATCGCGATGGAGGAGGCGGGCGGCTTTGACCGCTATCTGTGGGATCGTGTGGGTGGCGCGCCGATCCAGAACCGCTACCCCACACAGGCCGAAGTGCCGCCGCAGACGCCGCTGTCGCAAGAGATTTCAAAGGATCTGAAGCGCCGGGGCTTCCGCTTTTGCGGTCCGACCATCGTGTATGCGTTCATGGAGGCGACGGGGCTCGTAAATGACCACATCGTCACCTGCCCCTGCCATGACAAGGTCGCCGCCATGGCGCGCGGGTGAGCCGCGACTAGGCCCGCGAAACCGCGGGCTTCGGGCGAACGCGGCTGTGCCGCTTCTCGCTGACCGCGCATGGTTTCCGTTGCGAAACACGCATCCGCCCCTTACCACGGATGGGGAAATCGGCGGGGGTGGTTTCGGGCGAGGATGACCGGGGCCGTAGGCCTACCGCCTTGTTTTGGGGAAAGGACTTTCCATGACCAATGTCGTCATCGCCTCCGCCGGCCGAACCGCCGTCGGTAGCTTTCTTGGCTCGTTTGCCAACACGCCGGCTCATGATCTGGGCGCGCGCGTGCTCGAAGCAATCGTGGAGCGTGCGGGGATCGACAAATCCGAAGTGTCCGAGACGATTCTCGGGCAGGTTCTGACCGCCGGTCAGGGTCAGAACCCCGCGCGTCAGGCACATATTCTTGCCGGTCTGCCGCAGGAATCCGCAGCTTGGGGTATCAATCAGGTATGTGGCTCCGGTCTGCGCGCCGTGGCGCTGGGCGCACAGCATATCCAGCTGGGCGATGCATCGATCGTGGCCGCAGGCGGGCAGGAAAACATGTCGATGAGCCCCCATTGCGCCAACCTGCGTCAGGGCCACAAGATGGGCGACATGTCCTATATCGACACGATGATCCGCGATGGCCTGTGGGACGCCTTCAACGGCTATCACATGGGTCAGACCGCCGAGAACGTCGCCGAGAAGTGGCAGATCAGCCGCGACACGCAGGACGAATTCGCCGTCGCGTCCCAGAACAAGGCCGAAGAGGCGCAGAAGGCCGGTCGTTTCGCGGATGAGATCGTGTCCTACACCGTCAAAACCCGGAAGGGGGAAACGGTCGTCGATGCCGATGAATACATTCGTCACGGCGCCAACATCGAATCGATGCAGAAACTGCGTCCGGCCTTCACCCGTGACGGCTCTGTCACGGCGGCCAACGCATCGGGCATCAATGACGGTGCTGCGGCGGTCCTCCTGATGAGCGCCGATGACGCCGAAAAGCGCGGGATCGAGCCGCTGGCCCGCATTGCGTCCTACGCCACCGCTGGTCTGGACCCCGCGATCATGGGCGTCGGCCCGATCCATGCCAGCCGCAAGGCGCTGGATAAGGCCGGTTGGTCGGTGTCCGATCTGGATCTTGTCGAAGCGAACGAAGCATTCGCCGCGCAGGCTTGTGCCGTGAATAAGGAAATGGGCTGGGATCCGGCCATCGTGAACGTCAACGGCGGTGCGATTGCCATTGGTCACCCGATTGGCGCATCCGGCTGCCGCGTGCTGAACACGCTGCTGTTTGAAATGAAGCGCCGCAACGCCAAGAAAGGTCTTGCCACGCTGTGTATCGGTGGTGGGATGGGCGTCGCGCTCTGCGTCGAGCGTCCGTAAGCTAAATCGCACGGGCGGGGGCCTATCACCCCGGCCCGTGCCCGCGCCGACCCAGCGCCGAACAGGCTGCGGGGGGTAAATTATCGCGGGCATAAGAAATAATGTTGCGAATTTATGGCGCTAACCTTTAATGTAATTGCACGACTTCGGAGGAGAGCATCATGAGTAAGGTCGCATTGGTTACCGGTGGCAGCCGGGGTATCGGCGCTGCAATCTCGAAGGCGCTGCAGGAGGCGGGCTATCAGGTCGCAGCCACCTATGGCGGCAATGACGAGGCCGCCGCCGCGTTCACCAGCGAAACCGGGATCAAGACCTACAAATGGTCGGTCGCGGATTACGATGCCTGTAAAGAGGGCATCGCGCAGGTCGAAGCGGATATTGGCCCGATTGACGTCTTGGTCAACAATGCCGGGATCACCCGCGATTCCATGTTCCACAAGATGACGCCGGAACAGTGGAAAGAGGTCATCGACACCAATCTGTCGGGCGTTTTCAACATGACCCACCCGGTGTGGTCGGGGATGCGGGACCGGAAATTTGGCCGGGTCATCAACATCTCCTCGATCAACGGGCAGAAGGGTCAGGCAGGCCAAGCCAACTATTCCGCTGCTAAGGCCGGGGATCTGGGCTTTACCAAGGCCTTGGCGCAAGAAGGTGCGCGCGCCGGGATCACGGTCAACGCGATCTGTCCGGGCTATATCGGCACCGAAATGGTCCGCGCCATTCCTGAAAAGGTTCTGAACGAAAAGATCGTCCCCCAGATCCCGGTGGGCCGGTTGGGCGAGCCGGAGGAGATCGCGCGCTGCGTGGTGTTCCTCGCCTCCGACGACGCGGGGTTTATCACCGGATCGACCATTACCGCCAATGGTGGGCAGTTCTTCGTCTGAGCGGGGAGCATGACAGGCGGGTGGTCTTTCGCGCGGAATGTCGTGCGGGACCACCGGCCAGATGCAGCGCCAGCAGGGTCACCGCCCGCGCCGAACCGCTAGGATAGTAAATGGCCTACGGTGAGCGCAGCCGAGAGCCGATCAAGACAAAAGCAAAGGGACCGGCAGAACCGGTCCCTTTCTTTTTGATATGAAACCGTATGGGGCGCGGCCCGTGGAGGGTCAGACTCCGACCTGCTGAATATGCAGGCTTCGGGCGGGCGGCCCGTGATCGTATAATATAAGACCGGGAAGGCAGGCGCCGGTGCACGCGGGTGCCGACCTCCCCGACCGTAACTCGTGCCGTGTGCCGTTTCGGGTGACGCGTCCGCCCCGAGCGGCGATTCAGGAGGTCAGGCCATGCTAAGCCTGCTGATCTCCTCCTTGATCTTGAGCTTCTGCTTCTTCATGTCGGCGATGGTCAATGGATCTGCCGAAGGGGAACGCTGCGCGGCCTCCACCTCCGCCGCGAGGGACTGATGTTTCCTGCGGAGCTGCTGAATATGGGCACTCACGGTCATCTTTCTCTCCTACTGGTTCGCCATGACACCAGTGCAGCACGTTTTTTGAGTCGTGTCACGAAACGGTTGCCGCAGTGTCATGCTCAAGAGATATGAATTTCCCTAAGGCGAAGTTAAGGGGCAAGCCCGGGCATCGGCGCCGCATCGCGCAATACGGCGCTGATTTGCCGGGAATAGTCTTCGCCATCAGCCAAATGCTGCGCGCCCTCGTGCAAGATCACTGGAAAGTGCAGACGCGGCGCGGCACCCCCACCCTTGCGTGCGCGGATCAAGACGAGGCTGGCCTCACGGCCCGTCCGGGGCGCAAGCGGCAGAATTTCGACACTGCCCAGCCGATCAGGAAGCGCGCTGAGGATGTCGGGCAGGCGGGTCGGATGATGGATCAGCGTCAACCAGCCCCGCGGACGCAATCGCCGCGCGGCACATTCAAGCCACGTTGCCAGCGGGGTGTCTTCGCCCATCGCGGCCTCCCGCGCGGCCCCCTCGGCGCGGGAGCCCCGGCTGCGGTCGAAATAGGGAGGATTGGCGATGACGTGATCGAAACTGCGCGCCCGCAGAGGCGCAGGCAGGTCCGCCAGATCGGCCTCGATCACGTCCATTTCGGGGGTGTCCGCGCGCCGGTTTTCCTGCGCGTTGCGGCGGGCCAGCGCAGCGGTGGGCGCGTGGCGTTCCACACCCGTCAGATGCAGCCCCGCCACCCGCGCGCCCAGACACAGGCTTGCCGCGCCGACGCCACAGCCCAGCTCCAGCACCGTGTCACCGGGGCGCGCAGGGCAGGCTGCGGCCAGAAACACCGGATCGACCCCCGCGCGGTAGCCGCGCGCAGGCTGCCACAGACGGATCCGACCGCTCAGGAATTTATCGCAACTGGAAGGTGTCACGTGAAACATTGCGGACGCATCGCCCTCCGGGTTCGGTCCGGCGCTATGGTCTTCCGCGTTTGGCAATGGGGTCAGTCCCGGTCAGTGGTGACGTCGATGCCGTTGGCGCGCATGGCGGCCCGGGCAGCGATCAGATCGTCATCCGCAACCATCAACCGCCGCGGCAGTATGCCCAAGCTGCCGTCCAGGATGCTCATATGGACGTCCATCTCGAAACACTCTATATCCTCGCCGGCGAGGAGGGCCTGTGCAAAGGCGATCACAGTCGGGTCGTTGGCGCGCAGAAGTTCCTTCATGACCCAGACTTAAGGGCTGTTACGGTCCTTTGTCGAGTAGACAGACGAGAGTGTGATGGGCCTGGATGATGCCGTCGTGAAACCGCATGAGCGCCTGGCCGAGGTTCTGGCTGGCGATCTGGATGCGGTGAACAGCCTGATCCGCGCGCGGATGGCGTCTGAGCATGCGCCTCGCATTCCCGAAGTCTCTGCCCATCTGATCGAAGCAGGCGGCAAGCGGCTGCGCCCGATGCTGACGCTCGCCTCTGCGCGGCTGTGCGGCTATGACGGCCCGTTTCACGTGCATCTGGCCGCAACGGTGGAATTCATCCACACCGCGACCTTGCTGCATGATGACGTCGTAGACGAAAGCGGCCAGCGGCGCGGGCGCCCCACGGCGAACCTGCTGTGGGATAACAAATCCTCGGTTCTGGTGGGCGATTACCTGTTTGCCCGCGCGTTTCAGTTGATGGTGGAGCCGGGCAATCTGCGCGTGCTCGACATCCTGTCCAACGCCGCCGCGACAATCGCGGAGGGCGAGGTGCTGCAACTGACCGCCGCCAATGACCTGAAAACGGACGAGGGCGTCTATCTGAAGGTCATTCGCGGCAAGACCGCCGCGCTGTTTTCCGCCGCGACCGAAGTGGGCGGTGTCATTGCCGAACAGCCTGCGGATACGGTCGAGGCGCTGCGCATCTACGGCGATGCGTTGGGGATCAGCTTTCAGATGGTCGACGATCTGCTGGACTGGCAGGGCGATGTGGGCGCGACTGGCAAAAATGTCGGCGACGATTTCCGCGAGCGCAAGCTGACCCTGCCGATCATCAAGGCTGTGGCTGCCGCCGATGCCGATGAACGGGCGTTCTGGGTGCGCACCATCGAAAAGGGCGACCAGCGCGACGGCGATCTGGACCGCGCGACCGATCTGCTGACGCGGCACGGGGCGTTGGATGCCACCCGCGATGCGGCGACCGGCTGGGCGGAAACCGCCAAGGAGGCCATGCGCCGCCTGCCCGCCGATCCGATGCGGGATCTGCTGATCGATCTTGCCGATTATGTGGTCGCGCGCATCCGCTGACGGGACGCGTCCCACGCTTGCGCCCGTGGCGCGGGTCCGGCTATTTCACCCGCATGGCCAAGCTCTATTTCCATTATTCGACCATGAACGCCGGCAAGAGCACGATCCTGCTGCAAGCGTCGCATAACTATATCGAACGGGGGATGCAGACCTATCTGCTGACCGCCGCATTGGATACCCGCGCGGGCGAAGGCCGGATTGGCAGCCGGATCGGGATCGGCGCCCCGTCTGACGTGTTTCGCGAAGGCGACGACCTGTTCGCCCGGATCGAGGCGCGACTGGCCGAAGGCCCCTGCGCCTGCGTTTTCGTGGATGAGGCGCAATTCCTGACCGAAGCGCAGGTCTGGCAACTGGCGCGCGTGGTCGATGACCTGAACGTGCCGGTCATGTGCTATGGGCTGCGGGTGGATTTTCTGGGGCAGTTGTTCCCCGGCTCCGCGGCGCTGCTGACATTGGCGGATGAGATGCGCGAAGTGCGGACGATCTGCCATTGCGGACGCAAGGCGACGATGGTGATCCGCCGCGATGCCGATGGTCAGGTCTCGACCTCGGGCGATCAGGTGCAGATCGGCGGCAATGAAACCTATGTGTCCCTGTGCCGCCGCCATTGGCGCGAAGCGGTGGGCGACCGGCTGCCCGATCTGTCGCCCACCGGCTGAACCTTAGGCCTGTGCGCCGTTGGTAGACGCGGTGTTGGCAGTAGGCGCATCGGTGGCGGGGCTGGGGGCCACGCCGCCATCGTAGACCAACGTGCGCGTGGGGAACGGAATTCCCACGCCGTTGTCATCCAGTGCCTCTTTCACCTTGCGCTTCATATCGGCCTGAAACTGGAAATAATCCGACGCGGCGACCCAGACGCGCACAAGGAAATCGACCGAGCTGTCATTGAGGTTGTTGACCTGAATGAAGGGCGCAGGCTCGGTCCGCGACCGGGGATCGGCCATGATCGTGTCGCGAATGACCTGCTCCGCCGTCGCAAGGTTGGAATCGTAGCTGACACCGAAGGTCCATTCCGCCCGGCGAGTGTCATAGACCGAATAATTGGTGATCGGCTGGCCCCAGATATCGGAATTGGGCATCGTCACCTGCACATTGTCCAGCGTGGCGATTTCGGTGGTGAAGATCGAGATATCCTTCACCGTGCCCATGACACCGGACACGATGATGAAATCGCCCTTCTTGATCGGGCGGAACATCACCAGCATCACGCCCGCGGCCACGCCCGACAGCACGCCCTGCAAGGCAAGGCCGATGGCCAGACCGGCGGCACCGACCAACGCCACCAGCGATGCGGTCTGCACCCCGAACCGGTTCAGCACAAAGATGAAGGCAAAGGTCAGAATGACGTATTTGGCGATATTGGCGAGGAACGAGAACAACGTGTCGTCGAGCCGCTTGTAGCGCATGGCCAAGCCCTCGATCCGGCGCTTCACAAAGCTGGACACGAGGAATGCAGCGATCAGAATGATGATCGCGGTCAAAAGGTTGGCCCCGATCCCGACGAGGAATTGGACACTCAGAATATCGCCAACCGTCGTTCCGGCGGCGATCTCGGTGCTTAGAAATTCGTCCATGCGTCAACTCTCCAGCGCAGCGTTGATTTTCTTGGCCAGCGCGATGTCCCGTTCGGTCACCCCGCCAGCGTCGTGACTTGTCAGCGCGACCTCTACCCTATTGTAGCTGTTAGACCAATCCGGGTGGTGGTCGGCCTTCTCGGCCATCAGCGCGACGCGGGTCATGAAGCCCCACGCGGCGGGGAAATCGGCAAACTTGAAGCTGCGGTGAATGGCGCGGCCGTCCTGTGCCCAGCCGGTCAGGTCGGCCAGCGCGGTGGTCAGATCGGTATCAGACAGGGTTTTGCTCATGATATGCCTTCAGATGTCTTCGGTGCCGGTCTTGCGGAACGGGCCGTAGCTGGTCAGCACCTCGATTTCATGGGCCACCGCGTCGGCTTCGGCCTCCAGATATTCCGCGATGGCAGCACGGAAGCCGGGATCGCCGACCCAGTGCAGCGAATGGGTGGTGGTGGGCAGGTAGCCGCGCGCCAGCTTATGCTCGCCCTGTGCACCGGCCTCGACCTGCTTCAGCCCGTGGGCGATGGCGAAATCAATGGCTTGGTAATAGCACAGTTCAAAATGCAGGCAGGGGTGATCCTCGACCGCGCCCCAATACCGACCATAAAGCGCGTCGCGCCCGATAAAATTTAGCGCCCCGGCGACGGGGGTGCCTTCGCGACATGCCAGCATCAAGGCCATGTCGTCGCGCAGGCGCTCCTGCGGAATGTCGAAAAACGCCCGTGTCAGATAGGGCATGCCCCATTTGCGGGCGCCGGTGTCCTGATAGAAGTCCCAGAACGCGTCCCAATGTTCAGGCTCGATCTGATCGCCAGTGAGCGTGACGATCGTGCCGCCGAAGTCCTGCGCTACGCGCCGTTCCTTGCGGATCGCCTTACGCTTGCGCGAGGACAGCGACCCCAGAAATCCGTCAAAATCCGCGTAGCTGTCGTTATGCCAGTGAAATTGCTGGGTCTTGCGGTGCATCAGGCCAAGCGCATCGCCCGCGGCGGCCTCCTCTGTCGTGCAAAAGGTGACGTGCAGCGAACTGATATGATTGTCGCTGGCGATCTGCACGGCACCTTGGGTCAGCGCGGCAATGCCTAATTCCTCGAACCCCGGACGGCACAGGAACCTCCGACCGGTGGCGGGGGTAAAGGGCACAGCGATTTGCAGCTTTGGGTAATACGTGCCGCCTGCGCGCTCATAGGCGTGGGCCCAGCTGTGATCGAAGATATATTCGCCCTGACTGTGCGATTTCGCATAGAGCGGCGCGGCGGCGATGAGTTGGTCATCCGCGCGGGCCAGCAGGTAGGTCGGCTGCCAGCCAGTGCCCCACCCGACCGAGCCGCTATCCTCCAGCGCCGACAGAAAGCGATGCGTGGTGAACGGATCGCGCGGGCGTCCGCCATCTGCGGCCTCGGGGGCGGCGCAGGCGTCCCACTCCGCCGCGTCGATTCCCGACAGGCTGGCGAGGGTCTGAATTTCGATGCGTGTCTCGGTCATGCGGCGCCTTAGGGTGGGGTGCGGGCCGCGTCCGTCAAGCCGGGCGGAACCCCTCGAAGGTGATATTATCGGCAAGTCCGGCCACAGCGCGGGCTTCTGCCTCGGATCTGACCGTCCAGCACAGGATTGGCTGACCTTCATCGCGTAGTCGTGACACCGCGCGCGCGTTCAGGTCACGGCTGTCATGAGACACGAAGCTGGAGCCTGAGCCCTCATAGGCCGCGATGCGCCGCAGATGCGACAGGCGCGCGGGGGGCAGGTTTTCGGCCTCGTCCCCCTGAAAGGCACAGGTGGTCAAACCCCGCGGCACATCGGGCAGAAGCTGCGCCATCGCCGTGACGGAATGCGGATTGAACGACATCACCGCGACCGGCCCAACATAGCCGCGCAGCGCATCGGCGGTCGCCTGTTCCAGCGCGCCGATATCAGGGCCGAATGCGCCGTCCTGATCCTTTAACTCGATCAGCAACGGCACCTGCCCGGCGACCTGAGCCAGAACCTGCGCCAGTGTCGGAATGGTGTCGGGACTGTCGGTCAGCGCGATCTGGGTCAGCGCATCGGCGGTGCGTTCCGCCACGGGGCCGGTTTCGGCCGTCAGCCGATCCAACTGCGCGTCATGAAACACCATCGCCACGTTATCGGCGGACAGTTGCAGATCAAGCTCGATGCCGTACCCCGCCTCAATCGCCGCAGCAAAGGAGGCGGGCGCATTTTCTACCCGGCCCGCGCCACGATCATGCAGACCGCGATGGGCGATAGGCCGGGCGAGAAACGCATCAGGAAGCGGGATGACGCGGGTCATGCGATTTCGAAGATGCCTTCGATCTCGACCGCGACGCCGAAGGGCAGCGCAGCGGCGCTGACGGCGGACCGGGCGTGGCGGCCCTTGTCACCCAGTGCCTCGACCAAGAAATCCGATGCGCCGTTGATGACGGTGGATTGCTGGCCGAAATCGGGGGTCGAGTTGACGAAACCGGTAAGCTTCACAACCCGCACCAGACGCTCCAGATCACCGTCGCAGGCGGCTTTCACCTGTTCCAACAGGCTGATCGCACAGCGTTTGGCCGCCGCGGCACCTTCCTCGACGCTAAGGTCCGCGCCAACCTTGCCTTTGATCATGCCGTCTTTGGTCTGGCTGATCTGACCCGAGACATGGACAAGATTGCCCGACCGGACGAAGGGCACGTAATTCGCAGCCGGGGCTGCGGGGGTGGACAGGGTGATGCCAAGCTCGGACAGGCGGGCTTCGATGGTCATTGGCGGCTCCTATACTGCATTTGCCCGGACGCTACCGCGCGGCGGCGACAGGGGAAAGGGGCGAGCCTGCGCAGAACGGGCGCGCAAGAAAAAAGGCCGGCGCGGCGGCCGGCCTTTGGTCATAAATGCTGCACGATCAACCCGTGGCGGTGACGCGCGTGCCCAGTTGCACGCGATCATAGAGGTCTTTGACGTGGCTGTTATACATACGGATGCAGCCGTTCGAGACGGATTTGCCGATCGAGGACGGATCGGTTGTGCCGTGAATACGGAACAACGTGTCGCGCCCGTTGGCATCGTAAAGGTAAAGCGCCCGCGCGCCGAGCGGGTTGGTCGGACCGCCGGGCATGCCGTTTTCGTATTTGGCATAGGACGGATCGCGCGCGATCATGTCCTGCGTGGGCGTCCAGCTGGGCCATTCGACCTTGCGTTCGACGGTGGCGGTGCCGCGAAATTTCAGCCCCTCTTTCCCCAGCGCCACGCCGTAGCGCACGGCGGTGCCATCCCCGAGGGTGTAATACAGGTGGTAGGTCGGCATCTTGATAAAGATCTGGTTTGCCGGCAGGTCGCTGTTCACGCGCACGATCTGCGCCTTGAACTGCTCTGGCACCTGAAATTGCTGCGGGGCGGAATGGGACAGGGCGGGCGTCGCAATGGCGGTAGCGGCGACAGCGGCGGTGCCGGTCATGAAGGTCCGGCGGTTGAGCGACTTGACGAGCATGATTTCGGCTCCCTCGTTTTTCGTGTTCGGCAGTCAAACGCGGATAAACGCCGTTTGGTTCAATCAGCGCTGCGTGATCGGAGCGTGGCGCAACACCTAACCCGTTGGCTGCGCGTCTTAATCTGCTTGTCAAATCCTGTTGGGTTCGGGCGGCGCACGGAGGCTTTGCGGATGGTTAATGCGTTTCAGGCTATCCCTTGGCCCGCGTTTCAACCGATCCATCGAGGTGTCAGATGACCAATCCCTTCCAAAATCGTGCCCTGCCGCTCGACGGTCCTGCAAGTGATATCGTGCCGGTGACGCCGGATGACGGGGTGGACCTGATCGATACGGCATCCGCGCTCTATGTCGAAACCGGCGGAGCGGTGGCGCTGGTGACATTGCGAGGGGCAAGCCGGGTGGTCACGGTGCCGGACATGACGGTTCTGCCGGTCGCGGCGCGGCGGGTTTTAGCCACAGGCACGACCGCCAGCGGCATTCATGCATTGGTCACGCTGTAGTCCACGCATAAAAAAACGGCCCCCGCAGGTCTGCGAGGGCCGTTTTCTGAAACTGTGCGAACTGCCTTATTCGGCGGTTTCTTCGCGGGCGATCTCTTCGCCGGTCTCTTGATCAACGACTTTCATCGACAGGCGAACCTTGCCGCGATCGTCAAAGCCCAGCAGCTTGACCTTCACTTCTTGGCCTTCCTTCAGAACATCCGAGGGATGGTTCAGGCGGCGGTTTTCGATCTGGCTGACATGCACAAGGCCGTCACGCTTGCCGAAGAAGTTCACGAAGGCGCCGAAATCGACGATCTTCACGACCTTGCCGGTGTAAACCTTGCCTTCCTCGGGCTCTGCCACGATCGAATAGATCATGTCATAGGCCTTCTGGATGTTCTCGGCATTGGCGGACGCGATCTTGATGACACCGTCATCGTTGATGTCGACCTTGGCGCCGGAGGTTTCCACGATCTCGCGGATGACCTTGCCGCCCGAGCCGATCACTTCACGGATCTTGTCGGTGGGCACAGTCATGGTTTCGATGCGCGGGGCGTGGGCCGAGAATTCGGTCCGGCCTGCGGTGAGCGCTTTGCTCATCTCACCCAGAATGTGCATCCGGCCGTCTTTCGCCTGAGCCAGAGCTTTTTCCATGATCTCGGGCGTGATGCCTGCGACCTTGATGTCCATCTGCAGCGACGTGATGCCGTTTTCGGTGCCAGCAACCTTGAAGTCCATGTCGCCGAGGTGATCCTCGTCGCCAAGGATGTCGGTCAGGATCGCGTAGGAGCCGTCCTCTTCGAGGATCAGACCCATGGCAACACCAGCCACCGGCGCTTTCAGCGGAACGCCCGCATCCATCATCGCCAGCGAGCCGCCGCAAACCGACGCCATCGAGGAGGAGCCGTTCGATTCGGTGATCTCGGACACGACGCGGATCGTGTAGGGGAAATCGGTCGGAGCGGGCAGGACAGCCTGCAGCGCGCGCCATGCGAGTTTCCCGTGGCCGATTTCACGACGCCCCGGAGGGCCGAAGCGCCCGACTTCGCCGACCGAGTAGGGCGGGAAGTTGTAGTGCAACATGAAGTTCGAACGGTAGTTGCCGTGCAGGGCGTCGATGATCTGCTCATCATCGCCGGTGCCCAGAGTGGTCACGACGAGGCCCTGAGTTTCACCACGGGTGAACAGTGCCGAGCCGTGGGTCCGGGGCAGCAGGCCCACTTGGCTGCTGATCTGGCGCACGGTGGTGGTGTCGCGACCATCGATGCGGGCGCCGCCCTTGATGATGGCGCCACGCAGGATCGAGCTTTCCAGCTTCTTGAATGCCGAACCGAGGTTGGCATCGGCCAGATCGTCTTCGGAGAGGGTCGCCATGACGGCATCGCGCGCAGCGGAAATCGCGGTGGTGCGTTCCTGCTTGTCGCGGATGGCGAATGCGGCGCGCATTTGCTCTTCGCCGGCGGCTTTCACCTTCTCATACAGCGCGGAGTAATCCGGCGGCGTGTAGTCAAACGGCTCTTTCGCGGCGTCTTCGGCCAGATCGATGATCAGGTCGATGACGGGCTGGATCTGCTCATGCGCAAAGGTCACGGCGCCCAGCATTTCGGCTTCCGAAAGCTCGTAGGCTTCGGATTCGACCATCATGACCGCGTCCTTGGTGCCTGCGACGACAAGGTCGAGGCGCTGGTCGGGGTTCATGCGCAGCTGGTCCATATCGGACACTTCGGGGTTCAGGATGTATTCGCCATCCTCGTAGCCCACGCGGCAGCCGGCGATCGGGCCCATGAAGGGCGCGCCGGACAGCGTCAGCGCAGCAGAGGCCGCGATCATCGCCACGATGTCAGGATCGTTGACGAGGTCATGGCTCAGCACGGTGCAGATCACCAGAACTTCGTTTTTGAAGCCGGGGGCGAACAGCGGGCGAATCGGACGGTCGATGAGGCGCGAGGTCAGCGTCTCTTTCTCGGTCGGACGGCCTTCGCGCTTGAAGAAGCCGCCGGGCACTTTACCCGCGGCGTAGTATTTTTCGTTGTAGTGCACGGTCAGGGGGAAGAAATCCTGACCCGGCTTCGGCGCCTTGGCGAAGGTCACGTTGGCCATCACCGAGGTTTCGCCGAGCGTGGCGATGACGGAGCCGTCGGCCTGGCGGGCAACCTTGCCCGTTTCAAGCGTCAGGGTCTCTTCGCCCCACTGCATGGATTTTGTGGTCGTGTTGAACATCTCGTTTCCAATCTTGGCCGTCGGGGCGTATCCCCTCGAGCCGGTTGCGTACGGGGCTGCGCGCGGCGCGTCCCGTGGCCCTCGGTTCGATCCCTGCCGCCGGGCGGGCCCGGTCGGCGACTAGGGTGCGAACCCCTTGGTCCGCATATGAAAACCGCGCCCCGAGGGGGCGCGGTCAGCAATCCTTAGCGACGCAGGCCGAGGCGGCCGATGAGATCCTGATAACGGGCCTCATCCTTGGCTTTCAGGTAGTCCAGCAGCTTGCGGCGCTGAGCCACCAGCTTCAGAAGGCCACGACGGGAGTGGTTGTCCTTCTTGTGGGTCTTGAAATGCTCGGTCAGCGTAGCGATGCGCGAGCTGAGGATCGCAACCTGAACTTCGGGCGAACCGGTGTCGCCTTCTTTGGTCGCGAAGTCTTTCATCACGCGGGCTTTGTCTTCGACAGTGATCGACATCGGGGTCTCCTTGTCAAAAGGGTGGATGGCGCAAGCCGGGATGTCGTCCAGCAGGGCCCATGGAGTGTCCGCCGCTTTCGCGGAACGGATGCCGGCATATAGGCAATCTCGCTTCAAAAAGAAAGCCTCAATCCACGGGGTGTTTGACGTGCGCGCCGTGACAGGGCTGGGATTTTGGCGGCAAATCAGGCGCGATTCGCAGGGTGCAGGTGCGGGCTTGGGCGCGGCGTCTGGGCCCGGTCGGGCCTGACAGATTTGCGGCACGCGCGGGCCAAACGCGAACCGCACCCGGATCGGGTGCGGCGCAGGCGTGGGGGATGTTGCAGGGGGAGAAGGGCGCGATCAGGCTTCCGCCATGCTTTCGGGCACAAGATCGACATCGTCGGCGGTAAGCCCCGCGCCACCGATCACGGTGGATACAGCGGTGCCGCCCACGACCAACTGCACATCATCGGTGCCTTCGACCGGCTCGATCCGCAATTCGGGCACTTCGCCATCGTCGCTGTCGTCCCAGATCACGACGATCTTGTCCTGCTCGGGGTTGTAGCCGGTGATTTCGGTTTCGTTTTCATCGTCCAGCCAATCGTCGAGGTCGAAGAACGGATCGCTCCCGGCGGCAAGGTCGGCGTTGTCGAGCCAGATCACATCGGCGCCGTCATCCGTGGGCGCGTCGTCATCCATGTCCGCGGCGAGGGTGTCATCGCCGGTTTCGGGCGCGGCCTCGGCGGCGGCGAGCACGGCGATGGTGTCATCGCCCGTCGTGTCGTCATCGTCGTCGGCAGGGTCTTCGGCGGTGTCATCGACGAAATCGAGCCCCTGACCCTCATCGTCGTCGAGATCGTCAGCCAGAAAATCCGCGAGGAAATCATCATCGGGATCGTCACCGTAAAGCCGGTCGAAATCGGCGCTCGCGGCGCGGGTGGCGTCCTCGGCGGCGTCGTCCGTGGCGGTGTCGTCGCTGTCATCGCCGAGAAAATCGTCGAAGGGCGCGGCGTCGGTATTGTCGCCTTCGGTGCTGTCGGTCAGGTCGAACCCGTCGTCATCCGTCGGGATCTGGTCGAACATATTGCCGTAGTCATCACCGCCGGAGTCGTCCTCCTCGGGGATGTCTTCGTCCTCCAGCACATCGGTCTGAAGCATGACGGCGGAGCCGACAAGCACCGCACCCATAAGTCCCAGCAGCATGAACATCGTGTTCCCCGCGTCTCAGCAACCGTTACCGGCCATCCATGGCTCCACCCGGTGACAGGATATGCGCAACTTCCTGCACATTGTCCTAACAACCCTGCCTCGTGCCGTTGATTCCCGGCCGGGATGAGCCTTCCTGATGACAGGGTTAATCGTCGAATGTGGCCGGTTCAGGCTGCTGACAAGGCATGTCAAAGGACTCTTCCGCCTTGTTTTGGTCCGATTCCCACACCACCGGCTGCTGCGCATAAGCTATATATAGAGGGTGTCGCGGATGACCGGCCTTCGACAACCCAAGATTTAGTAGAGGCTTGCCCGTCGCGGCCAGCTGACGGGCCACCTGCGCGCCGCGATCCATATGAGCCCCATGCACGCCCCAGCCACATAGGATGTCATCTGACCAGATCGCTGCGTCGCTCAGCACCGCGTCGCATTCCGGGCCGACAGGGGCCGTGGCGCGTTTCAAAGCGCGCGGGTCCGTTTCCCGCCATGCAAACAGGTTGCAGACCCGAACCCCGCCATATCCCAGCGCCCGCGCGCGGCGTTCGCAGCGTTCGATTGCGGGGTCGTTATGGCGTTCGGTGGCCTTGGACGGGTTCAGCATCACGATCAGCAACCGCTTCCCCTGCGCCTGCCATATCCGTGTCAGCGCATAGCGGTAGCGGTCGCAGTCGGAATAGAGCGCCTCGCTTTCCGTGCCATCGGGGGCGGTGTAGGTGCGGCGGATCATCGGATCAGAGGTTGAAGACCCGCGTGGGGTGCAGTTCTCCGCCCATATAGGTGCCGATCGCGACCGGCTGTCCGTTATCAGACGCCCAGACCGTTTCGCCGAATTCCGCATGGGGGCAGATCACCGACGCGGGATTGCCGTTCTTGAGCCGGGTCGCGGCGCCGGCGGCGCAGCGCGCTTGCTCCAGATCGGCCAGCCCGATTTCCAGCGGTTGCAGATAGTCGTCGAGCGCGGGGGTGTGGGCCAGTTCCTCGACCTGCTCCATCGAAATGCCGTTATCCGCGTCGAACGGGCCGGACCATGTGCGGCGCAGGGTGACGACATGGCCAAGGCAGCCCAGAGCCTGCCCCAGATCCCGCGCGATGGAGCGGACATAGCCGCCCTTGCCGCAGACCATTTCCAGCACGACGGTGTCGGCATCCGGGCGCTCGATCAAATCGAGGCTTTCGACCCAGAGCGGGCGCGCGGCGATCTCGAATTCCTCATCGTCGCGGGCCAGCGCATAGGCGCGCTCGCCGTCGATCTTCACGGCGGAGAATTTCGGCGGCACCTGCATGATCTCCCCGCGGAAGGCGGGCAGGGCGGCAATGATGTCGTCATCGGTGGGGCGGCTGTCCGAGGTGTCGATCACCTCGCCCTCGGCATCGTCGGTATTGGTGGCCTGACCCAGCCGCACGGTGAAGCGGTAGCATTTCAGCGCGTCAGTGATGTAGGGCACGGTTTTCGTGGCCTCGCCCAAGGCCACGGCGAGAACGCCGGTGGCGGCGGGGTCAAGCGTGCCGGCATGGCCAGCCTTGGCGGCATTCAGCGCCCAGCGCACCTTGTTCACCACAGCGGTGGAGGTCGGGCCGGCGGGTTTGTCGATGATGATCCAGCCAGAAATGGCGCGGCCCTTGCGGCGTCCCATGAGGCTCTCCTGTCCTGTCGGGGCAATGCGGAATGCGGTGCTCGTGTTCAGGGGCGCGGTGCTAGCGATTGCGGCCTTGCGGGTCAACCGGGCGCGGTGCGTCCGGGGCGTGATCGGCGCGGCTTAGCGCGTATGCACCGTGCCCACGATCGGCCCCATCGGAAACCCGCCATCGGAGCGGCCCAGATCCGGCGCGTGCAGTTTCGACACTTTGCCATCGAGGAACAGCGCATTGGGCGTGCCCAACGCATCGCGGAAGAAGCGCCCGAATTCGTGGAAGCTGACACGCTGGTCGGAGATCACGAAATAGACCGTCTGCCCATCGGGCGCGACGCCGACGCCATTGCGGATAAAGCGGCTGTCGCTGTCCACCAAAAACCGGGGGTGCAGCGCCCCGTCGATCACCAGCATCGGACCCGATTGGGTGGCAAACCGGCAGGATGGCGGATCGGCGTCAAAGGCCAGCGTTTCAACCACAAGCGCCCGGTCTTCGGTCAGGCAGAACACCCCGTTGGGCTGCATCCCGAAATTGCCGGGGCCGGGATTGGTGATCAGCCGCGCTTGCTCTTCGCCCTCATCGACCAGCAGCCCCACGGCGGAGCGGTCGGGATGATACATGCCCGCGTTCATCGCAAAGCCCAGCTGTTCGCCGCGCTCGGCCAGCCGGGCGTCCAGCGCGGCAAAGCTGCCAAACGGGCGGCCTTCGGGATCGCGGTGAAACACGCGCAGGTCGTCTTCGCCCAGAACGGCGGTGCAGACCGTGTAGCTAAGCCCGTCATGGGTCTGGGAGGCGCAGTTGTGATCGGCGCGCAATTCGGAACCCGACAGCAGCGTGCCGCCCAGCAGACCCAGCAAGCCGATCAACAGGTGCTTAACGATCATCGTCGGTCCCGATGGGGGTGTCGCCGGGCGCCTCGTCATCGTCTTCGTCGGCGGCGACGAGATCCTGCTGCACTTTCGGCTGAGAGAAGATGCGACGGGTGTCATCGAGCAGATCGAAGGTTTCATCCAGTTCGAACCGGATCTCGGGCGAGAATTTCAACGTCAGCCCACGCGCCACCTGACGGCGGATTTCGTGCCGGTTGCGGCGCAGCGCGTCGAGTGCCAGTTCCGGCTCGCGCCCGCCCAGCGGCTGCACATAGGCCGTCGCCACTTTCAGATCCGAAGAGGTCCGCACCTCGCCCACCGTGATCGAAATCCGGTTCAGGTCGGGGTCATGCACGTCACCACGGGCCAGCACGCTGGACAGGGTGCGCCGGATGATCTCGGCGACCTTCAGCTGTCGTTGCGTGGGGCCTGCGCCGGGGGAGAACTTGTTCTTTGCCATACCTGCCAGATACGCACGCGCGGCGCTTCGCGCAAGCGAGGCTTTGCGCTTGACCCGACGAGGCGGTAGAGCATCGGCAGGCCGCTGCCGGCCCTACGCCACCGTGACAGAAGCGAGAGACCCCATGACCGACACCCGCGCAGACGACAGCACCACCCCCGGTATTGTGATCATGGGCGCGTCGGGCCGCATGGGCCGGATGCTGACGGCGGCCGTGGTCGCCAGCCCTGCGATGCGGCTTGTAGGCGCGGTGGAGCGGCCCGGCAGTGACTGGATCGGACAGGACGCGGGCGAGGCTGCGGGCGGCGCGGCGCTGGGCGTGGTGGTCACAGAGGACGCGGACGCCGCGCTGGCCGGGGCGCAGGCGGTGATCGACTTCACGACCCCCGCCGCGACCGTCGCACTTGCCCCGATCGCGGCGCAGGCAGGCGTGGTGCATGTCATCGGCACCACCGGGCTGACGCCGGACGACATCGCCGCGATTGACGCGGTGACCGACCGGGGCGTGGTGGTGCGTGCGGGGAACATGAGCCTTGGCGTGAACCTTCTGATGCAACTGACGCGCAAGGTGGCGCAGGCGCTCGACGAAAGCTTCGACATCGAAATCGTCGAAACCCACCACCGTCACAAGGTCGACGCACCTTCGGGCACCGCGTTGATGCTGGGCGAAGCGGCGGCGGAGGGGCGGGGACATCCGCTCGACGATCTGTATGTGGCCGCGCGCGACGGCATCACCGGGGCACGGGAGACGGGCAGCATCGGCTTTTCCGCGATCCGGGGCGGCGACGTGATCGGCGATCACGAGGTGATCTTTGCCGGGGAGGGGGAGCGTATCATCCTGAGCCACAAAGCCAGCGACCGCACCCTGTTCGCGCGCGGCGCGCTGAAGGCCGCGCTCTGGGGCGTGGGCAAGGCGCCGGGACATTATGACATGCTGGACGTGCTGGGGCTGTAAGGGCACCGTGAGTTCGGCTGCGGCGTCGCAACTCAGCGCGCCGTGCGGGCCGCTCGCACGTTGCGACGGGCAGCCGCCAAATTGCGCGGCGTCGCCTATAGGCAGCCCCGCGCAGACTGTCGCAGCGGGTCCACCGGTCCTGCCTTCGGGTCAGAAATCGACGGCGAGGCCCTTTTTCTCATAATCGCCGTAGCGCACAGGCTCCGGGCCTTCGCGACCGCCCAGTTCGGGCGGCAGGTCCAGCGCGGCGGCGTTGGCGCGGCGCTCTTCGGCCTCGGCCAGCGCGCGGAGCGCGGCGGGGGGCAGATCGGGCTTCTGCGGGGTGTCAGCGGTCATCGCAATCCCTTCTCGGGCCGGTCGGATGTGCCGGCTCGCTTGTCGGATGGTGGCTTCTGATATACGGGCTGCGCGCAACGAGACAAGTGCGCGCGCTTGGTCCCGTCCCGCCAGTCAGGAGATACCCATGGCCCAAACCCCGAAAAAGGGTGCCCGTTCCGACGATCCCGGCCTTGCGCCGCGCGCGCTTGCGCTCGACATGATCGAGGGTGTGCAGGACGAGCAAATGACCATGGCCGAAATGCTGGTGCATGACCATGTGCTGTCGCATCCCCCCGCCGTGCGGGCGCGGGCGCAGCGGTTGGCTTTGGCCACGCTGCGGCAGATGGCGCGGGCGGATGCGGCGTTAAAGCCGTTCATGCAGCGCCGCCCCCATGCCGAAATCCGCGCCCTGCTGCGGCTGGCCGTGACCGAGATCCTTGGCGAAGGCGCGGCGCCGCATGGCGTGGTGAACACCGCCGTGGCGCTGGCCAAGAAACGGCGGCCCTCGGCCTCGGGGATGGTGAACGCCGTGCTGCGCAAGGTCACCGAAGACGAAGGCCGCGCGGCATGGAGCGCGGCACAGCCGCAGCGCCTGCCGAACTGGCTGCGCGGGCGGGTCGGTGCCGACTGGGGCAATGCCGCCGTGGCCCGGATGGAGGCCGCGCATGAACGTGGTGCGCCGCTCGATGTGACGCCGAAGTTTCAACGGGACGCCGCCGCGCTGGCCGAAAAGCTGGGTGGGCTGTTGCTGCCGACCGGGTCGATCCGCATCGAGGCGCCGGGGCAGGTGTCTGCGCTGCCGGGGTTCGAGGCAGGCGACTGGTGGGTGCAGGATGCCGCCGCCGCGCTGCCCGCACGGTTGACGGGCGCTGCGCCGGGCAAGCGGGTTCTGGATCTCTGCGCTGCACCGGGCGGCAAGACCATGCAACTGGCGGCGACGGGGGCCGACGTCACCGCGCTCGATATTTCCGAGACGCGGCTGGAGCGTCTGCGCGACAACCTGTCCCGCACCGGGATGAAGGAGGTCGATCTGATCGCCGCCGATGCGCTGGACTGGAGCCCGGATGCGCCGTTCGATGCGATCCTGCTCGATGCGCCCTGCACCGCGACCGGCACCATCCGCCGTCACCCCGATCTGCCGCAGGCCAAGGACGGGACCGAGATCAAACCGCTTGTGGCGTTGCAGGCCGAACTGCTCGACCGGGCGCTGGGCTGGCTGGCACCGGGCGGGGTCTTGGTGTTTTGCACCTGCTCCATCCTGAAGGCGGAAGGCGAAGCGCAGCTGGCCGCCGCGTTAGAGCGTCATCCCGACCTGTCCGCCTGCCCGCTGCCCGAGGATATGGCGCAGTCGCTGCCCGAAGGCTGGGCGCAGGACAATGGCGCGATCCGCACCCGTCCCGATCATTGGGCGGATCTGGGTGGCGTCGATGGATTCTATATGGTGGCGTTGCGCCGCGGGTAGCCAGCCCCCGCGCCAAACCCGGTGCGGCGCAGCGCGGGAACAGGTGACTTGCGGCCGGGGCGCCGCTAGGCTGCGCAACCGGATGCTCCGGCAAGGAACAGCATGGCACGCGATGGCGATACCGAAACCTGGACGGCGCGGCGCGGGCGCGTGATGGACCGGGTGCATGCACGGCTGGCCGCCGCCACGGTGCCGCGCGGAACGGCGGAGTTCGCGTCCCGCCCCGAACCACGCAGCATCGGCAGCCCCCGGCGCGGCAGGCACCTGACGGCGGGCAGCTTTCTGTTCGCGGGGCATCTTGTCGATGCGCCCGATACCGCGATCTGGGATCTGGAGATGCCCGCGCCGGGGTTCGAACAGGCGCTGCATGGGTTTTTGTGGCTCGACGATCTGGCGGCGCTGGGCGACATCCGCGCCCGGACGCGCGCGCAGGATTGGACGTGGGACTGGATCGCGCGGTTCGGCACCGGGCGCGGACCGGGCTGGACGCCTGCGCTGACGGGGCGGCGGCTGACGCGGTGGGTCCATCACGGCACTTTTCTATTGGCTGGGCGGGACGCGGCGGCGCGCGGGCAGTTCTTTGGCGCTTTGGCGGCGCAGACAACCTATTTATCGCGGCGCTGGCGCGGGGCGACGCCGGGCCTGCCGCGGGTGGAGGCGCTGTCGGGGCTGCTGTTCGCCGGGCTTGCGGTCACGGGACAGGAACGGCACGCGGGGCGGGCGGTGCGGGCGCTGATCCGCGAATGTGACGATCAGATCGATGCCGATGGCGCGCTGGCCTCGCGCAATCCCGAAGACCTGCTGGACATCTTTACCCTGCTGACATGGGTGGGGCAGGCGCTGGGCAGTGCCGGGCAGCCGGTGCCGGAGCCGCTGCGCGCCGCCTGCGCGCGGATCGCGCCGACGCTGCGGGCGCTACGCCATGTGGATGGCGGCTTGGCGCGGTTCCACGGGGGCGGGCGCGGGGCGGAGGGTTGGCTGGATCATGCACTGGCCGCGTCGGGCGTGCGCGCGGCGCAACGCGCCCCGGCGGAAGGGCGCGAGCCGCTGACGCTGGCGATGGGGTTTGCGCGGCTGTCGGCGGGGCGCTGTTCGGTGCTGGTCGATGCCGCACCGCCGCCGCAGGGCGCGGCGGCCCGCACCGGCCATGCTTCGACCCTCGCTTTTGAAATGACCTCCGCGCGCAGGCCGCTGATCGTCAATTGCGGCTCGGGCGCGTCCTTTGGCGAAACCTGGCGCCGGGCCGGACGGGCCACGCCCAGCCATTCGACATTATGCGTCGACGGCGTGTCGTCCTCGCGGTTCGCGCGCGAACATGATGGCGACGCCCCGGCGGGCCTGCCGGCGGCGGATCTGCTGGCAGAAACCCCGCGGGATGTGCGGGTGCAGGCGGGTGCAGCGGGCGCTGCGCGCAGCCTGCTGACCGGGCATGACGGCTGGGTCGCGACCCACGGGCTGACCCATATGCGTAAATTGGTGCTGGCGCGCGACGGGCGCGAGATAGCGGGCGAGGATACGCTGGGCGCGATGACGGAACAGCACCGCCGCCGGTTCGAGCGGGTGGTGGCGGAAGGCGCTTTGCGCGGTATCGCCTTTCGCATCCGGTTCCATCTGCATCCCGACGTGGAGCCGAGCATCGACGACGATCCCGACCTGAACGGCGGGCATGGGGTGACGCTGGCGCTGCGGTCCGGCGAAGTCTGGCGTTTCCGCCATGACGGGACCGCCGTGCTGAGTGTCGAGCCTTCGGTCTACCTGGAGCCCGGACGGCTGAAGCCCCGCGCAACCCGGCAGCTGGTGCTTTCGGGGCGGGTTCTGGATTATGCCTGTCAGATCGGCTGGACCTTGGGCAAGGCTCAGGATACCCCGCAGGGCATCCGCGACCTGGCACGCGGGGACGATGACGATATGGCTTTCGATTGACCGCATGAGGACCCTTCGCCGATGACCACCGATCTTCAACCGCTGAAGCGCGCGCTGCTTTCCGTTTCCGACAAGGACGGGCTGATCGATCTGGGCCGGGCGCTGGATGCGCGCGGCGTCGAATTGCTGTCGACCGGCGGCACCGCCCGCGCCCTGCGCGACGCGGGCCTGACGGTAAAGGATGTCTCCGAGGTTACCGGCTTCCCCGAAATGATGGACGGGCGAGTCAAGACGCTGCATCCCAAGGTGCATGGCGGCCTGCTGGCGCTGCGCGATGACGCGGCCCATGTCGCGGCGATGGACGAACACGGCATCGGCCCGATCGACCTGCTGGTGGTGAACCTCTACCCGTTCGAGGAAACCGTCGCCAAGGGCGCGGATTACGACACCTGCATCGAGAATATCGACATTGGCGGCCCGGCGATGATCCGCGCGGCGTCCAAGAACCACGCCTTTGTCAGCGTTGTCACGGATGTCGAGGATTACGACGCGCTGCTCGCCGAGCTCGATGCGCAGGACGGGCAGACGACCTATGCCTTCCGGCAGCGGCTGGCGCAGATCGCCTATGCCCGCACCGCCGCCTATGACACCGCCGTGTCCACATGGATGGCGCAGGCGCTGGATCTGGACACGCCGCGCCGCCGCAGCTTTGCCGGGACGCTGAAGCAAAGCCTGCGTTACGGCGAAAACCCGCATCAGGCGGCGGCCTTCTATACCGATGGCAGCGCGCGCCCCGGCGTCGCCACCGCCCGCCAGTGGCAGGGCAAGGAACTAAGCTACAACAACATCAACGACACCGACGCGGCGTTCGAACTGGTGGCCGAATTCGACCCGGCCGAGACTGCCGCCTGCGCGATCATCAAGCACGCCAACCCCTGCGGCGTGGCGCGGGGCGGGAGCCTGATCGACGCCTATCGTGCCGCGTTCGATTGCGACCGCACCTCGGCCTTTGGCGGGATCGTCGCATTCAACCGTGAGCTGGACGAAGAAACCGCGCGCGAGATCACCGGCATCTTTACCGAGGTGGTGATCGCGCCGGGCGCGACCGACGCCGCGCGCGAGGTCTTTGCCGCCAAAAAGAACCTGCGCCTGCTGACGACCGACGGCCTGCCCGATGTGCTGGCGGGCGGTCACACGGTGCGGCAGGTCGCGGGCGGGCTGCTGGTGCAGGACAAAGACGCGGGCTTTGTCGGCATCGACGATCTGAAGGTGGTGACCAAGAAGGCCCCGACCGAGGACCAGATGCGCGATCTGCTGTTCGCGTGGAAGGTGGCCAAGCACGTCAAATCCAACGCCATCGTCTATGTGAAGGATCAGGCCACGGTTGGCGTGGGCGCGGGCCAGATGAGCCGGGTCGACAGCGCGCTGATCGCCGCCAAGAAGGCCGAGCGGATGGCGGAGGCCCTTGGCCTCGATGCGCCGCTGACCCAAGGCAGTGCGGTTGCGTCGGATGCGTTTTTCCCGTTCCCCGATGGCCTGCTGGAGGCGGCGGCTGCCGGAGCGACCTGCGTGATCCAGCCCGGCGGCTCGATGCGCGACAATGAGGTGATCGCCGCAGCGGACGAGGCTGGCCTCGCCATGGTGTTCACCGGCATGCGCCATTTCCGGCACTGACATGCGGCTGCTTTGGATCACAGCGGCGCTGGCCTTTGTGCTGGACCAGATCACCAAATACGGGGTGATCTACGGGCTGGCCCTACAGCCGGGCCAAAGCTACGAATTGCTGCCGCCGCTGGTGACCTTCCGCAAGGGGCTGAACACCGGCATCAATTTCGGGCTGCTCCACGGGCATCCCGACATCACCCGCTGGGCGCTGTTTGCGCTGGCGCTTGCGATCTGCGTGGCGCTGGTGATCTGGGCAAAGCGCAGCTTTACCCGCACGGCGGAATTCGCCTCGGCCGGGTTGGTCTTGGGCGGGGCGTTGGGCAACGCGGTCGATCGGGTGTTCCATCGCGGCGTTCTGGACTTTCTCAACATGTCCTGCTGCGGGATCAACAATCCCTACATCTTTAATGTCGCCGATATCTTTATCTTTGCAGGGGCGATCGGCCTGCTGGTTTGGGGCGGCAGCAAAAAGGCTGCGTGACGTGTCGGGAACGATACGGTAAAGAGAGCAAAACGAGAGGACGGGGCAATGGAGGCAAGGATGCAATCGGCTACGGGGCGGAACATGATCGCCTGCGCGCTGGTCGCCCTGACGCTGGCGGCCTGCGGTGATCGCGATCCCGAACTGATGAACATTAATCGGTCGCAGCGCACACCGGACGAATTCGCGATCCTTCCCAACAAACCCATTCAGCAGCCGGAAACCTATGCCGCGCTGCCGACGCCCACGCCGGGCGGTGGCAACCTTGTCGATCCGACGCCCGATGCCGACGCAGTCGCGGCGCTGGGTGGCGATCCGCGCCGGGTTGCGCGCAATGGGGGGCCGCTCGTCGGCGATCCCGGTCTGCTCAACCATTCCCTGCGCTATGGCCGCCGCGATGCGATCCGCGCCGAACTGGCCGCAGCCGATCTGGAATACCGTCGTAAGAATGACGGGCGGCTACTTGAGCGGCTTTTCAACCTGACGATCTACTATAAGGCCTATGAGCCCTACGCGCTGGACCAGCATGCCGAGCTGGAGCGCTGGCGCCGGGCCGGGGCACGCACCCCCGCCGCGCCGCCGCAGGTCGAGTAATCTGCGAGCCTCGCCAATCTCTATATAGCCTAAGACAAAGCCGCGCCCTCGAGCGCGGCTTTGTCGTTTCCGGAGGAGGGGGGCGGGAGGGCCGCGGGGCGGTTGGCAGCGGGGGCGCAAACGACCGGTCAGGGGAGCGGCGCACACCCCTCTCCATAGAGCCTCTATATAGAGAGGGGATCTGATTTGCCCGCGCACCCCAGATCCGAGCGATTCCGCAGATGCGATTCCTGCGAGGCCCATTTTGCCCCCGCGATTCCCCGATTCCGGCCCGATTTTGGGCCTGCCTTAAGGTCACTCAAGGGAATCTCAAGGTGACTCGAGTCGCTTTGGGCCAGTGACTCGGCTGATTCATGTGGAGATTCCCGATTTTGCCCTTATATGCCCTTGGGGAAGGTCCAAAACGGGCCTCGAACCCTGGCATCAGGCTGCAATTTCTTGAGATTGTAAGCTATTGATATCTCTTTGCTTTGTAACTTTCTGGCGGATTTTTTGATTTTCCGATCAGAAAGGGGTTGCGAGGTTGGTCGGGTATCCGTAGATAGCCCCTCACCGGCGGCGCTGAGGCGCACAACGGGACGCCAGACGGGGCGGCTGAGACGGAAACGGACGGTCGCAGACGAGGCGGAAAAATAGAGACAGTTGAGGCGGGGCGCGCCGTTCAAGTTAGGGCGCATCTCGGTTGATATTGTCTCTGGCTCTTTGACATTGCTGGTATCTGAAGAGATATGCGGGCGGTTTGGTTCATTCGATGGATCAACGTCTGTGTATCACGCTCTTAGGCTTCGGCCGATGATAGAGTGTCAGCTTCACTGTCTTTGCGGTTTCTGTACCTTTGGTACTGAAGCACAAGACGGTAAGATGGTTCTTGTCTTAATTGGCAGGGACTGATGTGCAGAGGTTCGAACGTCAAGGATAGCTACGCAAGTGGCTTTCAACTTGAGAGTTTGATCCTGGCTCAGAACGAACGCTGGCGGCAGGCCTAACACATGCAAGTCGAGCGAGATCTTCGGATCTAGCGGCGGACGGGTTAGTAACGCGTGGGAACGTGCCCTTCACTACGGAATAGTCCCGGGAAACTGGGTTTAATACCGTATACGCCCTTCGGGGGAAAGATTTATCGGTGAAGGATCGGCCCGCGTCTGATTAGATAGTTGGTGGGGTAATGGCCTACCAAGTCTACGATCAGTAGCTGGTTTGAGAGGATGATCAGCAACACTGGGACTGAGACACGGCCCAGACTCCTACGGGAGGCAGCAGTGGGGAATCTTAGACAATGGGCGCAAGCCTGATCTAGCCATGCCGCGTGAGTGATGAAGGCCTTAGGGTCGTAAAGCTCTTTCGCCTGTGAAGATAATGACGGTAGCAGGTAAAGAAACCCCGGCTAACTCCGTGCCAGCAGCCGCGGTAATACGGAGGGGGTTAGCGTTGTTCGGAATTACTGGGCGTAAAGCGCACGTAGGCGGACTAATAAGTCAGAGGTGAAATCCCAGGGCTCAACCTTGGAACTGCCTTTGATACTGTTAGTCTTGAGTTCGAGAGAGGTGAGTGGAATTCCGAGTGTAGAGGTGAAATTCGTAGATATTCGGAGGAACACCAGTGGCGAAGGCGGCTCACTGGCTCGATACTGACGCTGAGGTGCGAAAGTGTGGGGAGCAAACAGGATTAGATACCCTGGTAGTCCACACCGTAAACGATGAATGCCAGTCGTCGGGTAGCATGCTATTCGGTGACACACCTAACGGATTAAGCATTCCGCCTGGGGAGTACGGTCGCAAGATTAAAACTCAAAGGAATTGACGGGGGCCCGCACAAGCGGTGGAGCATGTGGTTTAATTCGAAGCAACGCGCAGAACCTTACCAACCCTTGACATCCTGATCGCGGTTACGAGAGATCGTTTCCTTCATTTAGTTGGATCAGTGACAGGTGCTGCATGGCTGTCGTCAGCTCGTGTCGTGAGATGTTCGGTTAAGTCCGGCAACGAGCGCAACCCACACCTTTAGTTGCCAGCAGTTCGGCTGGGCACTCTAAAGGAACTGCCCGTGATAAGCGGGAGGAAGGTGTGGATGACGTCAAGTCCTCATGGCCCTTACGGGTTGGGCTACACACGTGCTACAATGGCAGTGACAATGGGTTAATCCCCAAAAACTGTCTCAGTTCGGATTGGGGTCTGCAACTCGACCCCATGAAGTCGGAATCGCTAGTAATCGCGTAACAGCATGACGCGGTGAATACGTTCCCGGGCCTTGTACACACCGCCCGTCACACCATGGGAGTTGGTTCTACCCGAAGGTGGTGCGCCAACCTGTTCGCAGGAGGCAGCCAACCACGGTAGGATCAGCGACTGGGGTGAAGTCGTAACAAGGTAGCCGTAGGGGAACCTGCGGCTGGATCACCTCCTTTCTAAGGATGTTCCTGGCAATGATGCTTGCATCATTCGTGGAACACTTAGCAGACCTATATGGTCATATACCGGACCAGGCCGTCCTCATATCTCTTCAGAACAGGGTTCCACACGCAATGTGGAACGGTCACCGGGGCGTTAGCTCAGCTGGGAGAGCACCTGCTTTGCAAGCAGGGGGTCATCGGTTCGATCCCGATACGCTCCACCAGATGGGTCGGTAGCTCAGGTGGTTAGAGCGCACGCCTGATAAGCGTGAGGTCGGAGGTTCAAGTCCTCCTCGACCCACCATCATCCTGTATTACCAAATAGCAGTCAGAGAGTTCGATTAGATCGGAAAGCGGTTCACGCTTTCCCGTCCAATCGGACGATTGACATCGTATAGAGAGATTAACATCAGAATTGCTGGTCGCCCGAGTGAGGGATGACCGGCTGGCGGAACTTCGGTTCTGACCAGCAATGCAATTTTGTCCAAGTCAAGTACACTAACCAAAATGTCCTCCATGTGAACCAGCGTGGAGGGCGGGAAAGTATGACTTTTGATCTCAAGCCCCGTGGCACACAAAAGGCACGGGGTCAGGAAAAAGCCTGTCTTTTTCTGGATCAAATCAAGCGCGAGAAGGGCGTTTGGTGGATGCCTTGGCAGTAAGAGGCGATGAAGGACGTGATACTCTGCGATAAGCTGAGGCGAGCCGAGAATAGGCTTTGACCCTCAGATCTCCGAATGGGGCAACCCACCTGACAGTCATCTATTGTTAACTTCGGTTATCAATAGGCGGCTGAACCAGGTACTTTTAACCTGAATACATAGGGTTATAAGAGCAAACCCGGGGAACTGAAACATCTAAGTACCCGGAGGAAAGGAAATCAACAGATACTCCCCTAGTAGCGGCGAGCGAACGGGGACCAGCCGAGCAATGAGAGTGACCAGAATGACCTGGAAAGGTCAGCCATAGTGGGTGACAGCCCCGTATGGGAAGCTCGATTTGACGTATTAAGTAGGGCGGGACACGTGAAATCCTGTCTGAACATCGGGGGACCACCCTCGAAGGCTAAGTACTCCTTACTGACCGATAGCGAACCAGTACCGTGAGGGAAAGGTGAAAAGCACCCCGACGAGGGGAGTGAAACAGTTTCTGAAACCGGACGCCTACAAGCAGTCGGAGGGGCCTTGAGCCCTGACGGCGTACCTTTTGTATAATGGGTCATCGACTTGGTCTCACATGCAAGCTTAAGCCGATAGGTGTAGGCGCAGCGAAAGCGAGTCTTAATAGGGCGTTGAGTATGTGGGATCAGACCCGAAACCGAGTGATCTAGGCATGACCAGGATGAAGGTAAGGTAACACTTACTGGAGGTCCGAACCCACACCTGTTGAAAAAGGTCGGGATGAGTTGTGCCTAGGGGTGAAAGGCCAATCAAACTCGGAGATAGCTGGTTCTCCGCGAAATCTATTTAGGTAGAGCGTCATCCGAATACCCTCGGGGGTAGAGCACTGGATGGGTAATGGGGCCCCACAGGCTTACTGATCCTAACCAAACTCCGAATACCGAGGAGTACTAGATGGCAGACACACGGCGGGTGCTAACGTCCGTCGTGGAGAGGGAAACAACCCTGACCTACAGCTAAGGCCCCCAATTCATGGCTAAGTGGGAAAGCAGGTGGGACGACCAAAACAACCAGGAGGTTGGCTTAGAAGCAGCCATCCTTTAAAGATAGCGTAACAGCTCACTGGTCTAGATAAGTTGTCCTGCGGCGAAGATGTAACGGGGCTCAAGCCATGAGCCGAAGCTTAGGACTGCGTATGCAGTGGTAGCGGAGCGTAGTGTGATATAACTCCACGCCTCCTTGTCTCCTTCGGGAGTATTGGAGGCTCGGAGTTTTCTGTGAAGCCGGGGCGTGAGCCAACCGGTGGAGAGATCACTAGCGAGAATGATGACATGAGTAGCGACAAACAGGGTGAGAGACCCTGTCGCCGAAAGTCCAAGGGTTCCTGCTTAAAGCTAATCTGAGCAGGGTAAGCCGGCCCCTAAGGCGAGGCAGAAATGCGTAGCCGATGGGAACTAGGTTAATATTCCTAGGCCAGGAGGATGTGACGGATCTCGAAGGTAGTTCATCCTTATCGGATTGAATGGGCTGCTTAGAGGTTCCTGGAAATAGCCCTCCATCAGACCGTACCCTAAACCGACACAGGTGGACTGGTAGAGCATACCAAGGCGCTTGAGAGAACGATGTTGAAGGAACTCGGCAAAATACCTCCGTAAGTTCGCGAGAAGGAGGCCCCGTTAGGACGCAAGTCTTGGCGGGGGGCACAAACCAGGGGGTGGCGACTGTTTACTAAAAACACAGGGCTCTGCGAAGTCGCAAGACGACGTATAGGGTCTGACGCCTGCCCGGTGCCGGAAGGTTAAAAGGAGAGGTGAGAGCCTTGAATTGAAGCCCCGGTAAACGGCGGCCGTAACTATAACGGTCCTAAGGTAGCGAAATTCCTTGTCGGGTAAGTTCCGACCTGCACGAATGGCGTAACGACTTCCCCGCTGTCTCCAACATCGACTCAGCGAAATTGAATTGCCTGTCAAGATGCAGGCTTCCCGCGGTTAGACGGAAAGACCCCGTGCACCTTTACTACAGCTTCACACTGGCATTAGGTCAGCGATGTGCAGGATAGGTGGTAGGCTTTGATACGGAGACGCCAGTCTTCGTGGAGCCATCCTTGAGATACCACCCTTCGCTCGCTTGATGTCTAACCGCGGTCCGTTATCCGGATCCGGGACCCTGTGTGGCGGGTAGTTTGACTGGGGCGGTCGCCTCCCAAAGCGTAACGGAGGCGCGCGAAGGTTGGCTCAGAGCGGTCGGAAATCGCTCGTTGAGTGCAATGGCAGAAGCCAGCCTGACTGCAAGACTGACAAGTCGAGCAGAGTCGAAAGACGGCCATAGTGATCCGGTGGTCCCGAGTGGAAGGGCCATCGCTCAACGGATAAAAGGTACGCCGGGGATAACAGGCTGATGGTGCCCAAGAGTCCATATCGACGGCACCGTTTGGCACCTCGATGTCGGCTCATCTCATCCTGGGGCTGGAGCAGGTCCCAAGGGTACGGCTGTTCGCCGTTTAAAGAGGTACGTGAGCTGGGTTTAGAACGTCGTGAGACAGTTCGGTCCCTATCTGCCGTGGGTGTAGGATACTTGAGAGGAGTTGCCCCTAGTACGAGAGGACCGGGGTGAACGATCCACTGGTGGACCTGTTGTGGCGCCAGCCGCAGTGCAGGGTAGCTATGATCGGAAAGGATAACCGCTGAAGGCATCTAAGCGGGAAGCCCCCCTCAAAACAAGGTATCCCTGAGGACCGAGGTAGACCACCTCGTCGATAGGCCGGAGATGTAAGCGCAGCAATGCGTTCAGTTGACCGGTACTAATTGTCCGATAGGCTTGATTTGATCCAGTAAAAGACAGGAAAAAATCCTGATCATGAACTGATATCAAAAGTCATACACCACACTAAATACTTGACTTGGACACTCTGACTTCTTCCTCGGTTTGGTGATCATAGCACGAGCAAAACACCCGATCCCATCCCGAACTCGGCAGTTAAGTGCCGTCGCGCCAATGGTACTGCGTCTTAAGACGTGGGAGAGTAGGTCATCGCCAAACCTAGAAAGAAGCCAGATAAAATAATCTCTCTAATACGATCCCTCAACACCGCGGGGTGGAGCAGCCCGGTAGCTCGTCAGGCTCATAACCTGAAGGTCACAGGTTCAAATCCTGTCCCCGCAACCAATAATCAAAACAATCGATCCGATCAAAGCGCCCAATGGGCGCTAGGCGCGTTTGGGGATCTGCAAATTTCTACCATCCGATCAGGCGCGACGCAGGCAGCGCTCTTGTTCCGTAGGCGAGATAACCGGAGCCGCATTGCGTCATGCAGCTCCGGAGCGCATCAGCCGACCGCAGCCGTTACGATGAACTCGACAAGGTAGTCTGGTGTCGCGAGCTTGGCTTCGCCGGTCGCGCGGGCCGGCGGGTTGGCGGGATCGACCCATGCGTCCCAGACGGCGTTCATATCTGCAAACAGCGCCATATCGGAGACCCAGACTGTCGTGGACAGGATCCGCGATTTGTCCGAGCCCACAGCCGCGAGGAGCCGGTCAACTTCGGCCAAGGCGGACTTGCTTTGTTCGGTAATGTCGGCGCCTGTGCCAACCTGACCGGCAAGGTAGACGGTGCCATTATGCACGACCGCTTGGCTCATGCGGGCGCCGGGTTCGATCCGTTCGATAGTCATGGATGCTCCTAAGAAAGCAGATTGCAGCAGAGGTATTCCCTGCGCGTTGGGAGGACATAGGGGCGCGTCCGCGGTGATTGGCTGCGAAACGCGTCTCCAATGATCGAGCGTTTAACGAAAAACACTGGGATGTGAACTCTCGCCAGCGCCTTCTGGGTAACAATTCAACCTTCTACCGGCCTATCTAGGCCAGCCTGCTTAGGCGATGATCTGGCAGTCAGGCATATGGGGCGAAGGAGAGTATGGATCATGAGAGCCAGTCTACGGATGCGCGTGCTGCCGTCGCTTCGACCTCTGTCCCCTGTGCCCCGCTCGGACCGCAACTTCCGCAGGATCGGGATAGCGCCATGCCTGCGGGTGCGGCATGATAACAGACCGCCCGCGCGCTGCGCCTTCGGATCGTCGGGCGGTGACGCGGAGGATCAGACCATCAGACCCAACCTTGTGCTATCCCGGCCCGCAGGCGCGCGCGTGCAGCCACAGCCGTCAGCGCTTGGGGGTCACGCATGATCGACGCGCGGATACAGCCCCTGCAACGCGCGGCGATGCGGCCGCCTGCGCAACTGCTTGCAGGATGGGGGGTCACAGCGGACGCAATCAGCGTTGTTGGATTTCTGATCGGGCTCATGGCGGTGGCGGCGCTTGCCTTTGGTCTATGGCCTCTGGCGCTGCTCTTTATCGCCATTAACCGGTTGATGGACGGGCTGGATGGCGCGGTGGCGCGGCTGAACGGCCCGACCGAGCGCGGCGCGTTTCTCGATATTGCGTTGGACTTCGTGTTCTACGCGCTCGTGCCGGTTGGGTTCGCGCTGCACAATCCAGGGGTCAACGGCCTGCCAGCTGCGGTGTTGATTGCGGCCTTCGTCGGGACCGGCTCATCGTTTCTGGCGTTTGCGGCGGTCGCGGCGCAGCGGGGGCAGACGGCGGTCGCGTTTCCGCAAAAGGGTATCTACTATCTGGGAGGCCTGACCGAAGGGTTCGAGACGATCGTGCTATTCGTGGCGATGTGCCTGTTCCCTGGTCATTTCGCGACCTTGGCATGGGTCTTTGCCGCCGCATGCGCGGTCACGACGGTCCTGCGCTGGCACCAAGGCTGGACTGCCTTTCGCTGAACTCGACATGACGGAGCGCCTTATGAAAACCCACCTCGCCGCATTGGTCGCTGGACTGAGCATCACCCCCGCCATGGCCGAGGATTGGTCGGATGTGCAGGGCCGGGCAGCAGGGCAAACGGTCTATTTCCATGCTTGGGGCGGCGATCAGCGCACGAATGATTTCATCGCCTCCGTGGGGGAGGAGGTGCTGGTCGAAGAGGGCGTAACCCTGCGCCATGTCCGGCTTGCCGATACTGCCGATGCTGTCGCGCGGGTGCTGGCCGAACATGCCGCCGGGCGGGAGGACAACGGTTCCGTCGATATGATCTGGCTCAACGGGCCGAACTTTCTGGCGATGAAGCAGCAAGGACTTCTGCACGGGCCTTTCGTGGCGGACCTGCCCAATGCGCAGTATCTCGACCTGTCCGAAGGCTCCGCCAACAGCACTGATTTCACCGTGCCGGTCGAAGGTCTGGCCAGCCCGTGGCGGCTGGCACGCTTTGTCTTCACCTATGACAGCGCCCGGATCGATCCGCCGCCTGCCGATATGGCGGGATTTGTCGAGTGGGCCGCCGCCCACCCGGGGCGGGTGACACACCCAGACCCGGCGAATTTCATGGGCGCGACGTTTCTAAAGCAAGCGTTGATCGAACTAGCCCCCGAAGATGTCGACCTGTCTGTGCCGCCGACGGAGGAAAGCTTCGCCACGGCAACGGCGCCGCTGTGGCAGTGGTATGATGCGTTGCGTCCGCATCTGTGGCGGCAGGGGGGCTCCTTTCCCGCCAATGAATCCGTGCAGCACCAGTTGCTGAACGATGGCGAGGTCGATGTCAGCATGTCGTTCGATCCGGCCTCTGCCGCTGCCGGGATCGAGGATGGTCTACTACCTGAAACGGTGCGCGTGCATGTCCCCGCCGGGGGAAGCATCGGCAATGTGAGTTTCGTCGCGATTCCCAAAAACGCAGCCCATGTCGACGGGGCCAAGGTCGTGGCCAACGCCCTGCTTGCGCCCGACACCCAAGCGCGCATGCAGAATATCGAGGTGCTGGGATCGTTCGCGGTGCTGGACCCCGCGCGACTCGATGAGGCCGGGAAGGCAGCGTTCGATGCCCTGCCCACGGCCCCGGCCTTACCGGATCGTAGCGATCTGGGGGCGTCGCTGCCCGAGCCGCATCCGGACTGGGCCACGCGCCTCACCGACGCATGGAAAGCGCGCTACACAAAGTGACAGGCATGCGCAGGATCAGCGGCACGGTCATCACCCTGATGATCGTGCTGCCCGTCGTTTTGGGGTTGGCGCATAGCGTGATGGCCAGCTTCGGACATCTGCCCATTCTTGGCAGGCAGGGTCCGGACCTAAGCGCATGGGCCGCGTTGCTGGCAGAGCCGGGGTTCTGGCGCGCGGTGGTGCTGTCGCTTTGGACGGGGCTTGGCGCGACGGTGTTGTCTTTGGTCCTAGCGCTTGGTGCCGTGGCGGCGTCGCAGCACCGCGCCGCAGGGCTGCGCCGGGTGCTGGCGCCGCTGCTGGCCGTGCCCCACGCGGCGCTGGCGATCGGGCTGGCCTTTGTCATTGCGCCTTCCGGGTGGATCGCGCGGGGGCTGGCACCGCTCATCGGCTGGGATCGCCCCCCAGATCTCGCCACGGTGGGGGATGCTTGGGGGCTGGCGCTGATCCTTGGGCTGGTGCTGAAGGAAGCGCCGTTCCTGATCGCGATCCTTCTGGCGGCGTTGTCCCAAATCCCGCTTGGTGCACAGATGGCGGCAGGGCGTGCATTGGGCTATGGGCGGGCTTCGGTCTGGCTGTGGGTGCTGGTGCCGCAACTATGGCCGCTGATCCGGTTGCCGGTGCTGATCGTGCTGGCCTATTCAGTCTCGGTCGTGGACATGGCGCTGATCCTCGGTCCGTCGAACCCGCCCACCCTGTCGGTGATGGTAGCGCGTCTGGTCACCGATCCTGATCTTCACGCGATGCTGCCCGCCTCCGCCGGGGCGTTGGCACAACTGGCCCTGACGGCAGTGGCGACGGTGCTTCTGTGGGGCGGTGCGTGGGCCTGCGGGCGGATGGGACGGTTCATGCTGCGACGGGGCGCGCGGTGTCAGGCGCTGGACCGGGGCTTTGCCCTGCCTGTTGCGGCGCTTGCGGGGCTGCTGATGCTCGCGGCACTGACGGCAGCGGCGCTTGCGGTATGGTCGATTTCGTTCTCGTGGCGCTGGCCTGATCTCTGGCCGGATCGGCTGACTGCTGCGACATGGATGACACGGTCCGGTTGGGCGCATGCGGCACAAAATGCGCTTTGCATCGCTGTTACCTCCTCCGTGCTGGCGGTGGCTCTGGCCATCGGTTGGCTCGAAGGCGGGGATCGCGCGGGGCGGCGTGGGCTGGCAGGGTGGATGCGCGCTGCGGTGGCCTTGCCGCTAATCCTGCCGCAACTGTCGGTTCTGATCGGTCTGTCAGGGCTGCTGCTGCGGACGGATATCGCCCCGTTTGTGGCGGTTGTCTGGGGCCATCTGCTATTTGTATTTCCCTATGTCCTGATCGCGCTGGCCGGGCCGTGGGTTGCGCTCGATCCGCAGCTTGATCGCACGGCGGCGGCCCTTGGGGTCGGCCCGTGGCGGAGGCTCTGGCGCGTCAAGCTGCCGGTGCTGCTGGCGCCTTTGGCGCTGGCGGTGGCGCTGGGGTTTGCGGTGTCGATTGCGCAATATCTGCCGACGCTGTTTCTGGGAGGCGGGCGGATCGCGACCCTGACGACCGAGGCGGTGGCGCTTTCTTCGGGTTCGGATCGTCGTGTCGCGGCAGTGCATGCCACGCTGCAAGCAGGCCTGCCGTGGGTCGTCTACCTTATCGCGCTAATCGGGCCGGCGCTGCTTTATCGTAACCGGCTTGGCCTGAAAGGGGGCACCTGATGAGCTTGGACCTGACCCGCGTGACGGTTCTGCGCCCGGACGGAGCCGCGCTGTTCCCCCAGATCGATCTGTCCATTCCGCCGGGCACGATTGCCACGCTGACCGGCGCGTCGGGCGTCGGGAAATCGACGCTGCTGGATGCTGTCGGGGGCCATCTGTCGGCCAATTTCCGTATGCAGGGCAGAGTGCTGCTCGATGGGCGCGATGTCACCGAGTTACCAGCCGAACGGCGCTGTATCGGGGTGATGTTCCAGCAGGCGGTGATGTTCCCGCATCTGTCGCTGGCGGACAACCTCGCCTTCGGGCTGCATCCGTCGGTCCGCGGGCGTGCCGCGCGGCAGGCTGCGGTGACCGAAGCGCTGGACATGGCCGGGCTGACGGGAATGGGCGCACGCGATCCGGCGACCCTGTCGGGCGGCCAACGCGCCCGTGCTGCGCTGATGCGGACCCTGTTGGCCCGTCCCTGCGCCGTGCTGCTGGATGAGCCCTTCTCCGCGCTCGATCCTGAGCGGCGTCATGAAATTCGTGCGTTCGCACTGGCGACCATCCGCAGCAGCGGCATTCCCGCGCTTCTCGTCACCCATGACCGGGCAGATGCGGATGCGGCCGGGGGGCCAGTGGTGGCCCTGAGCTAGCCTGCCCGTCACCGACCGGCGACAAAAAAAAACGGGCCCACCGGTGGTGGACCCGTCTGAACTGGGGCTGCCTGTGCGCTTATTCCGCCAGCCGGGATTTGTAGAACTCCAGCGCGGCTTCGGCATCGATGCCAGCGGCGGCGGCATCGGTCAGCCATTTTTCGGTGACGAAGGCCGACGCCTCCACCAGCGCCGCTTCAAAGGCCGGGTCTGCCTCGATCACCTCGATGCCCACATCGGCATATTCCGCCTCGGCGCGGGCGCTGGAGGCATCCCATGCGCGGCCAAACGCGGCGGCGAGCTTTGCGCCACTGATCTCCTCGATCGCAGCCTGATCCTCGGCCGAGATTTCCGCCCATGTGTTGGGGTTGATGAACATCGAAAAGGACGTGGTGTAGATCGGCTTGGCAAAATGGGTGTTCGATTTTGCGTAGGGCATCAACTGAAACGACTTGAGCGCATCCGCGTCGACGCCCAGAAACCCGTCCACAACCCCGCGCGAGATGATTTCGTTCGACTGCACGGCAGGGGTCGATACCACACCGGCTTTCAGCTTCTTGGTGATCTCGGCCAGCGGTCCGGGCAGGGCCCAGATCTTGCGCGAGGCCAGTTCTTCGAGCGAATTGATCGGCGTGTCGGTCTGGCTGTATAGCCGCCCCGGCGAAATCACGAACTGCGACAGCAGATGCACGCTGTCGAACTCGTCGGGGAAGAACTCGCGGTTGGTTTCCCACAGCGCCACGCTCATCTTCTCGGCGTCATAGACCCCGACAAAGGGCTGCATCGCCACGATCGGACCCTGAATCCGGTTCTGGATCAGGCCGTTGAACTGCACCGCCACATCGGCCAGCCCCCGTTCTACAGCAGCAAGCTGTTCGGGCGGCGGGGCGACGGATTTGGGCAGGATGCGCGCGGTGACCCGTCCGTCGGTCACGGTCTCGACCTCTTCGATCCACGCCGGGATAACATCGGTGCAGACCTGATGGCCGGATCCAAAGAAGCAATTGACCAATAGCCGTGTATTCGCCTGTGCCGCCGCTGTCGAAACAGCGAGAGACAGCGATGCCATCAAGAGTGTCATTTTCATGGGCATGGTTCTCCTCCGTACTGACCGGCGCTTGGCCGTGTCGTTCTTGTCTGGTCGTCAATTCGCCCCGGATGATCGGTGCCGCGCGATCCGGTCGCATCGGCTGTGTCCCCAAGGCATCGGCGCGGCTTGTCCCGTCTTGGCCTATCCTCCTCGGTATCGGCGAGTGGGGCTGTCAGGCCGCGTCGGGGTTTGGAAAGGCATAGGCCTCCTTGTAGGAGGGCAGGGACTGAATCTTTGCGACCCAGTTGCCGTAATGCGGACGCTTCGAAAAATCGGTCAACATGTCGAGCTTGTTGGCCTCGAATCGTTCCGGATAGGGCGCCATCGCGATATCCGCCAGCGTCAGCGTATCCCCGCATAGCCACGGCGTTTGCGCCAATTGCGCCTCCATCATGTCGAGCACGTTTTCGATGCGTTCGATGGCGCTGGCCTCCTCTGCTTCCGAAACGCCGTATTCCAGCCGGTGCAGCAGGATGCGGCGCTTCTCAGGGTTGCCGACCTTCATCCACAGCGCCTTTAGCTCATCATGGGACACGCCCACGAACTTATCGCTATGGGACCGGCTGTGCGACAATGCGTTGACGGCTTTGTGCACCGCATATTCAAACCGATCCATCCAGATCCGCATCATGCCACGGCGGTAGGCATCGTCAGGGACCAGCGAGGTTCCGGTGTCATAGACCTCATCGAGATACTGCATGATGACCAGCGACTCGATCAGGATGCGCCCGTCATGATCCAGCGCGGGAACGTAGCTGTTGGGGTTGATCTGCTTATACCACTCCTCCAGCTGCTCCTTCTTGCGGTGAATATCGACATGGTGGCTGGTCCAGTCGATCTGCTTTTCCGCGAGGGTGATCCGCACCCGGCGCGAGCAGGTTGAACTCCAGTAATGATAAAGTTTGAGCATGTGCCGTATGTCCATTTCTGCACCCGCCTGCGCGTGATCTGCATCCGGCTGGCCACCGAGACGGGGTGCGGGGTCTGGCCGTGCGCGGGCGGGGTAGGCGCTTTGTGCTGCGGGCTGGCCACTGGGCCATGCACGATCATTGAAGTGCGCGAGGTATGATGTAAAATTCGGATTTCCGTATGTGGCATACAGGTTATCTATATCTCATGGACCCCAAGCATCTTCTCCAACTGGCAATCATTGTGGAGCTTGGCTCGGTCACGAAAGCCGCGCGCAAGCTCAATGTCACCCAGCCGACCCTGTCGCGCACCGTAAAGATCATTGAGGATCGCGCGGGCGGTGCCGTCCTGCGCCGGGGGCGGCACGGCGTTACCGCAACCGATATCGGGGCCCGTCTCGCCGCCGAGGGCCGCGCGATCCTGCGCAGTTCGGAACAGGCGCAAACTGTCGTGCAGGAATGGCGCAGCGGTCTGTCGGGCGAATTGCGCGTGGGCGTCGGGCCGATGCTGGCCGCGACGATCATGGGGGATTTCATCGCGGAAACCATCGAGGCGCCGCCCTCCTACAGCCTCAAGATGCATTGCGAGGTCGCGGCCCGTCTGGCCAAGCGGCTGAAGAACAATGAACTGGACGTCGCGATCATTCCCTATGATCTGGACCGCAAGGATGACGGTCTGCATCGCGAAAACCTGTTTCGCGAGCATCTGTCGATCTTTGTCGGGGAGGATGATCCTCTGGCGGGGCGAACCAATGTCTCGCCTCAGGAATTGGCCGATTATCACTGGATTTCGGTCGGTGCGATTTCCGGCCTGTTCGACATCACGCGCGAAACGCTGGACCGGCTGGGCCTGCCGATGGTGACGCCCGCGACGGAGATCACGGGCGATGTCACCATGACCTTCCGCATGTTGGAGAAAACAAAATCCTGTAGCATGCTGCCCTTCCGTATGACCGGCACGTTTCAGAACCGCTTTCGCGTGGCTCCGGTCGGGCTGAATGTGGACCTGCCGCCGCGCAATATTGGTCTCTGGTCGACAACCACCAACCGCGACCGCCCGGAGGTCGTGGATTTCATCAAGCGGCTTGATGCCTATCTCACCCGGACCATCCGACAGGACATCGCTGCGGCCCGCGCGTGACCATGCCGCCCGGCGACAGGCTCCAGATATAGAAAACCTATGGGGCGACCGGAAGAATCCGCATTTTACTTTATGGCTCGTGCCCCGCATTCTGCCGCTGACAGGGACAGGCCTGCCGCTTCGCTCCGACTGCCAAAGGCCAGTATAATGAACGTGTTGTGGATCATGGCGGATCAACTCCGCTGGGATTATCTAAGCTGCTACGGCGCGACCCACATGGAGACGCCGAACCTTGATTGGTTGGCGTCGCAGGGCGTGCGCTTCAACAAGGCCTATGTGCAATCCCCGATCTGCGGCCCCAGCCGGATGAGCTACTATACCGGGCGCTATGTGCGCAGCCACGGCTCCACGCTCAATGGCGCGCCGCTCAGGGTGGGGGAGCCGACGCTGGGCGAGCATTTGCGCGATCACGGGGTGAAATACTCCCTCGTCGGCAAGACCCATATGACCCCCGACACCGCCGGGATGAAACGGCTGGGCATCGATCCTACCGGAACGATCGGCGCGCTGATGAGCGAATGCGGCTTTGAGGTTGTTCTGCGCGACGACGGCGAAAACCCCACCGCCCATCCCGGACGCAAAAGCGCGGCGTATGAGGCCTATCTGCGTCGGCACGGAATGGAGGGCGATAACCTGTGGGAAGAATGGGCCAACACCGGCGTCACGCCCGATGGTGATCTGGTTTCGGGCTGGATGCTGGAAAACTCCGCCTACCCGGCACGGGTGTCCCGCGATCATTCCGAAACGGCGTGGCTGACCACTTGCGGCATCGATTATATCGCCGCGCAGGGCGATCAACCGTGGCTCTGCCATCTGAGCTATATCAAGCCGCACTGGCCCTATATGGCCCCCGCCCCCTATAACGACATGTATTCGGCAGATGATCTGCCTCCGGTCAACCGGCATCCGGCGGAGCAGGACACAGACCACCCGCTGCTGCGCGAATGGTTAAAATCCCGGATCAGCCGAAACTTCTCTCGCGATGAGATCCGCGACACGGTCGGTCCGGTCTATATGGGCCTGATCAAGGAACTGGATGATCAACTGGGCAGGCTGTTTGCCTTCCTGCGGGAAACGGGGCGCATGGACGACACGATGATCGTGTTCTGCGCCGACCATGGCGACAATATGGGCGATCACTGGATGGGGGAGAAAGACCTGTTCTACGATTGCTCGGCCCGCGTTCCGTTGTTGATCTACGATCCGCGCCAGCAGGCGGACGCGACCCGAGGCACCGCCAGCGACGCCCTTGTCGAAGCGATCGACTTGGCCCCGACATTCCTCGATGCTTTCGATGCGCCTGCCAAACCCCATATTCTGGAGGGCCGGTCCCTGCGCCCGATCCTGCATGGCACCCCGGCGCCGTGGCGGGATTTCTGTGTGTCGGAATATGACTACGCCACACGCCCCGCCCGCCGCGTCAATGGCATCGATCAAGCGGATGCGCGTCTGGTGATGATCTTCGACGGGCGGTGGAAATACGTTCACGTCGAACAGATGCGCCCGCTGCTCTACGATTTGGAGACTGACCCCGACGAGATCGTGGACCTTGGCGGCGATCCCCGGTTCGCGGCGCAGATCGACAGGATGAAGGCGCTCCATTTCGAATGGAGCCGCCAGCACCACACCCGCATCACCCGCGACCCCGCCGCCGTGGAAACCGCCACCGATCGCGGCGCCCCGCCCGGCGTTCTGATCGCCTATGCCAATCGCAGCGAAGTCGACAGCGACGGTCGCATCTTCCCCACCCATGTGCAGCAGTAAAGCAGACAAAAAAACGGGGCAGATGATCCGATCATCTGCCCCGTAATGGCTGCGCAACGGCGTGGGTGGGTGTTTACACCGCCTCAGACGTCCAGATTCTCGACGTTCAGCGCGTTGGACTGGATGAAGTCCCGGCGCGGTTCGACGACGTCGCCCATGAGCTTGGTAAAGATATCGTCGGCCTCCGCCACGTCCTCGATGCGGACCTGCAGCAGCGTGCGCGCGTCGGGGTCGAGGGTGGTTTCCCACAGCTGACCGGGATTCATCTCGCCCAGACCCTTGTAGCGCTGGAGGCTCAGACCCTTCTCACCCTCCGTCAGAACCGCGTCGAGCAGTTCCAGCGGGCCGTGAATTGGCAGCACCTTATCCTTGCGGATCAGGGTGGCGGGCTCAGCATAGACTTCGCGGAGGCTGTTGGTGAAGCCGCCCAATCGACGGGCCTCGGCGCCGCGCAGGATGGGACCGTCGAGCGTGCGCACCTCGTCGACACCGCGCACCGCACGGGTCAGGCGCATGCCCTTGTCCTGCGTCTGGCGGCCCGTCCAGCCGCGTTCGTATTCCAGCGCGATTAGGTCCAGACGTTCCGCCACGGTGGTGGCCACGCCCTGCAGATCCCGCTCCACCGCGCCCTCGACAAAGGCACCGGCAATCGCGGCCTGCTCCAGAATATGGGTCGGATAATGGGTCGGGAATGTGCTGATCGCGCCGCGCACCTGACGGGCCTCTTCGATCACCCGCACCAGATCCTGACTGACGATCTCCTCGCCGGTGCTGAGACGTAGCGCAGCCCCATCGGCGCCCTGCTGGATCAGGTAATCCTCCAGAGCGGACTGGTCCTTCAGATAGACCTCGGACTTGCCGCGCGCGACTTTGTAAAGCGGCGGCTGCGCGATGTAGAGATACCCGCCTTCGATCAGTTCCGGCATCTGACGGAAGAAGAAGGTCAGCAACAGCGTGCGGATATGCGCGCCGTCCACGTCGGCATCGGTCATGATGACGATCTTGTGGTAGCGCAGCTTCTTGATGTCGAACTCGTCGCGGCCAATGCCAGTGCCAAGCGCCATCACAAGGTTGCCGATCTCCTGCGAGTTCAGCATCCGGTCAAAGCGCGCCCGCTCGACGTTCAGGATCTTGCCGCGCAGGGGCAGGATGGCCTGTGTGCCACGATCCCGCCCGGTCTGCGCGGAGCCGCCGGCGCTGTCCCCCTCGACAAGGAAGACTTCGGTCTTCGAGGGGTCTTTCTCGGAACAGTCCTTGAGCTTGCCGGCGAGGAAGTTCACATCCATCGCGGATTTGCGGCGGGTCAGTTCGCGCGCCTTGCGGGCGGCTTCGCGGGCCTGCGCGGCCTCGACGATCTTGCTGACGATCTGCCGCGCCTCGCCGGGATGCTCTTCGAACCATTCCGCCAGCTTTTCGTTGACCAGCCCCTCGACCGCAGGCCGCACTTCGGAGGAAACGAGCTTCTCCTTGGTCTGGGACGAGAATTTCGGATCGGGCACTTTTACCGACAAAACGCAGGTCAGCCCTTCGCGGGCGTCGTCGCCGGTAAAGGAGATCTTTTCCTTCTTGGCGATGCCAGAGGATTGCGCGTAGTTGTTGATCGTCCGCGTCAGCGCGCCACGGAAGCCCGCCATATGCGTGCCGCCGTCGCGCTGCGGGATGTTGTTGGTAAAGGGCAGCACATTTTCATGGTAGCTGTCGTTCCACCACATCGCGACTTCGACGGAGATCCCGTCGCGTTCCCCGGTCATAAAGATCGGATCGGGGATCATCCCGGATTTCGACCGGTCGAGATAGCGCACGAATTCGCGGACGCCGCCCTCGTAGTAGAGTTCGGTCTGCAACGGCTCCGTCGGGCGCTCGTCCCGCAGGATGATGCGCACGCCACTGTTGAGGAAGGCCAGTTCGCGCAGACGCTTTTCCAGCGTGTCGAAGTGGTAATCGAGGTTCGAGAACGTATCCGTCGACCCAAGGAACCGCACCTCGGTGCCCTTGCGCCCGTTCGCGTCGCCCATGACCTCCAGATGTTTGACCGTCTCGCCCCGTTCGAACCGGGCGTGATGTTCCTTGCCGTCGCGCCAGATCCGCAGCTCCAGCCAATCGCTGAGCGCGTTGACCACCGACACGCCCACGCCGTGCAGACCGCCCGAAACCTTATAGGAGTTCTGGTCGAATTTGCCGCCCGCATGCAGCTGGGTCATGATGACCTCGGCCGCGGAAACGCCCTCTTCCTCGTGGATGCCCACGGGAATGCCCCGGCCGTTGTCGCTGACCGATACGCTGGAATCCGCGTGCACGGTGACGGTCACCGCATCGGCATGACCCGCCAGCGCTTCGTCGATGCCGTTATCCACGACCTCGTAGACCATATGATGCAGACCGGAGCCGTCATCGGTGTCGCCGATATACATGCCCGGGCGCTTGCGAACCGCTTCTAGGCCTCTGAGAACTTTGATGGAATCGGCGCCGTATTCCTCCGGCGTCTGGGGGGTCTCGGACATGCAGCCCTTCCTTCGGATATTTTCCGATTTTATAACTGTCTCTGGGGGGAATGTCACGCGACGACCCCCATATTTGGTATCACCCGAGCGCGATTGCGGCCCCAACCAGCAGCATCAGCGATCCGGCGATGATATTGGCCCGCCGCACCGCCCGTCCGGAGGCCAGAAAGCGCCGCGCCCGGTCGACCGAGGCGGCAAAAATCAGGTTGCCGATAAATGGCACGGCCAGCGAAATCAGGCAGATCGCGACGATATCCGCCGTGCCCACCGCGTTCAGATCGAAAAATCCGGGCAAAATGCCCATGTAGAACAGGATCGCCTTTGGATTGGCGAGGATCACCACGATCCCGGCCATGAAGCCCGCCAGCATGCCGGGGCGGGTCAGAGCGCCGGTTTCACCGATGGGTGTGTCGGCGCGGCGCAGGATCAGCAGCCCCATACCGATGAACATCGCAACGGCGACCCAACGCAGAAGCTCCATGAACCCGGCATAAACCGAGGTGATCCAGCTCAGCCCGAAAATCGCCGCCAGCGGCCACAGGGCATCCCCGATCACCACGCCAAGGGCCAGCGGCCACGCGGCATGGAAGCCGCCGCTCAGGGCCCGCGCGGTGATCGCGGCCCAGACCGGGCCGGGCGTCATGAACAGAACGAAAAGCGCGAATGCGTAGAGCCCAAGCTCGGATGCGGTGATGGTCACGAACGACGGCTCCTTATTCCGGCTCGGGTGTGGCGGCGGGTGCGTCCTGTGGCGGCAGCGTCAGCGATCCGTCACTGCCCAAGGGCCAGAACGGGTTCATCGCCACTTCCCAGACATGGCCATCCAGATCGGCCCAATAGCCCGAATACCCGCCCCAGAACACGGCCTCCGGCGCCTTTAGCCCGGTGCCCCCGGCCTCGAGCGCGGCAGCATAGGCCGCATCGACCTCCGCACGGGTGACGAAATTCTGCGCCAGCGTCATGGCGCCGGTGCCCAGCTTCGCGCCCGGACGTCCTTGGTCCGCGGCAAGCGCGTCTTGCCCGAACAGCCCCAGCCCCATGCCGTTCAACTGATAGAACGCGACGCCCTCCTGTTCCTGCACCGGCTGCCAGCCAAGCCTGCCGTAAAATGCCTTGGCGCGGCTCAGGTCAGCGGTGCCGAGGGTAATCAGGGTGACGCGCTGCGGGATCATTGCGGTTCCTCCATGTGGCTTTCTCCGTCTCGGTCGCTGACGGTCAGATGCTGGGCGCGCGCGCCCAGTTCGGCGAACAGTTCCGCCCCGGTGCCGGTCAGCCATGCCTGCGCGCCCAAGGCGCAGACCTCGTCATAAAGCGCCGCCCGGCGCGCCGCGTCCAGATGCGCTGCGACCTCATCAAGCAAAAGGAGCGGCGCCGCGCCCGTATCGGCGGCCAGCGCGCGCGCATTGGCAAGGATCAGCGACAGCAACAGCGCCTTCTGCTCTCCGGTCGAACAATGCCGTGCCTCAATCCCCTTGGCGGTGTAGATCGCGGCCAGATCCGCCCGGTGCGGCCCCGTCAGCGTGCGACCGGCGGCCAGATCGGCGCGGCGGCCTTCTGACAGCGCGGTTTCCAATTCATCCGCCGTTTCGGGAAGCGGCGCGCCTTCGGGGCCGGTCAGGCTCAGTTCAGCCGCGGGGAAGCTCGTCTCGGCGGCGGCCTGCGCGTCCGCGATCCGGGTAAGTGCCGACCGGCGGCCAGCCGTGATGCGCGCGCCCGCCTGCGCCATCTGCCCTTCCAGCGCGCTATACCAACCGGCGTCGCGCACCATATCCTTCAGCAGCCGATTGCGCTCGCGCATGGCCTTTTCGTAGCTCAGCACCGCTTCGGCGTGGTCGGGAAGAAAGCTCAGCGTGATCCGGTCTATAAACCGCCGCCGCCCCTCGGCGGCCTCGATCCACAGCCGGTCCATCGCAGGCACCAGCCACACCACGCGCGCGATCCGCCCCAGCGCCACCTGTGGTGCGGCTTTGCCGTCGATCTGCACGCTGCGGCTCTGGCCTGCTTCGGCCCATGTTTCGATTTCATGGGCGGTGCCGGGCACCTCCAGCGTCGCGCGCACTTTCCAACCCGGCGCGTGGGGGCGGCGCGCGATCTCGCCGGGCGCGGCACGGCGAAGCCCGCGCCCCGGCGACAACAGTGACACCGCTTCCAGAAGATTGGTCTTTCCCGACCCGTTGGCGCCATGCAGCGCGACGGGCCGCCCGTCCAGCGCCAGTTCCGCCACCCGATGCGACCGGAAATGCGTCAGCCGCAGCGCGACGATCCGCAGACCGCGCGGAGCCGCTGCGCTGCGGGCCATGTCATTCAGGGCCGCCATGCGCGCCCCCGCCTTGATATATGATGAATTCGCCCGCCAAAGGCAGGCACCCTGTCAGCGCCGTGTCGGGTCAAACGCGCATCGGCATGACGACATAGACCGCCGATGTGTCGGAGCCTTCGCGCATCAGGGTCGGATCGCCGGAAGAGTTGAACATGAACACGGCATTTTCCCGGTCCACCTGACTTGCGATTTCCAGCAGGTATTTCGCGTTAAAGCCGATCTCCAGCTTCTCGTCGCCATAGGCCACGGCCAGTTCTTCTTCGGCGGCACCGCTGTCGGGCGCGTTGACCGACAGGATCAGCCGATCCTCGTCGAGCGACAGCTTCACCGCGCGGGAGCGCTCGGAACTGACGGTGGCGACGCGATCCACCGCTTTGGCGAATTCGGCGGCGTCCACTTCCAGCTTGCGGGTGTTGCCCATCGGGATCACGCGCGTGTAGTCGGGGAAGGTGCCGTCGATGACCTTCGACGTCAGGGTGATCTCAGGCGTGGCGAAACGCACCTTGGTATCGGACACCGACACCGCAATTTCGATATCGTCGTCATCGAGCAGCTTGCGCAACTCGCCCACGGTTTTGCGCGGCACGATCACACCGGGCATGTTTTCCGCGCCGTCGGGCAGGGGCGCGTCGATCCGGGCTAGCCGGTGACCATCGGTCGCGACGCAGCGCAGAACCCGCCCGTCTTCGCCTTCGGACACATGCAGGTAGACGCCGTTCAGGTAGTAGCGCGTCTCTTCGGTCGAGATGGCGAATTTTGATTTGTCGAACAGCCGGCGCAGCACCTTGGCGGGGGCTACGAAATTCGCGGCATATTCCGAGGTCGCCATGACCGGGAAATCCTCGCGCGGCAGCGTGGTCAGCGAGAAGCTCGACCGCCCCGCTTCCACCAGCAGCCGGTCGGACACGCCATCATTGGTCAGCCGGACCAACGCGCCATCGGGCAGCTTGCGCACGATCTCGTGCAGGGTCACCGCCGACACGGTGATCGCGCCCGCGCGTTCGACTTGCGCCAGCGTCTTGTCGACCACCTCGATATCAAGGTCGGTGGCACGGAAGCTGACGGTCTCGCCCTCGGCCTCGATCAGCACATTGGCAAGGATCGGAATGGTGTTGCGCCGCTCCACGACCGACTGCGCCTGCGAGACGGCCTTTAGAAGCGTGCCGCGTTCGATGCTGATCTTCATGCTGTCGGCTCCAATATCCCCCGGGAGCGGAAACCTACCCGCCTGCCGGTCGCGCACAAGTTATTTTTGACAGTTTCGCGGATGGAAAGCAGCGTCAAGCGCCCGCCATACCGCTGTATTCTTCCGTTGCCGCCATGCCGCGCCGCGTCCGTTCTCCTCCGATCACCGGGGCCGCGCCAATGACGCGCGGGAAACGGGCAGGGCGGATAGGGCGGGGCTCACATCTCCAGCGTGCGGCGCAGCAGGTCCAGATCTTCGGCGATCTGGCTATCGGCGCCCTTCAGCTCCTCGATGCGCTTGACCGCATGCATCACCGTGGTGTGGTCGCGCCCGCCGAACCGGCGGCCGATCTCGGGCAGCGACCGCGGGGTCAGCTGCTTGGACAGCCACATCGCCACCTGACGCGGACGCGCGACGGTGCGGTGGCGGCGCGGGCCGACCAGATCCGACAGGCGGATATTGTAATGCTCGGACACGGCGCGCTGGATTTCTTCCACCGTCACCTTGCGCTCCGAATTGCGGAGGATGTCGGACAGGCAATCCTGGGTCAGATCCAGTGTCACCGTCTTCCCGACCAGCGAGGCAAAGGCGAACAGCCGCGTCAGCGCCCCTTCCAGCACCCGGATGTTGGTGGTGATGCGATGGGCGAGGAATTCCAGAACCCCGTCGGCGATGCGCACATCCGGGTAATGCTGCAAATGCTGGTCCAGCTTGGTTTGCAGGATGCCCAGTCGCAATTCGTAATCGGTGGGGTGCAGGTCCACGACCAGCCCGCATTGCAGGCGGCTGGCGATCCGGTCTTCCAGTTTCTTGATCTCGCCCGGCGCGCGGTCGGCGGAGATGACGATCTGCTTGTTCTGATCGATCAGCGCGTTGAACGTGTGGAAGAACTCTTCCTGCGTGCTGTCCTTACCGGCGATGAACTGAACGTCATCGACCATCAGCACGTCGACGGAGCGGAACAGGCTTTTGAATTCCATCGTGCCGTTCTCGCGCAGCGCGCGGATGAACCGATACATGAACTGCTCAGCCGACAGATACAGAACCTTCAGGTCCGGGCGATGGGTCTGCAGGTGCCACGCGATCGCGTGCATCAGGTGTGTTTTGCCCAGACCCACGCCGCCATACAGAAACAGCGGGTTGAACGTCACCGGCCCGCCCGAGGCGATCCGATACGCGGCGGTATGGGCCAGCTGGTTGGGTTTCCCCACGACGAAGCTGTCAAAGGTGTAGCGCGCATCCAGCGGACCGCCGGTGCCCGCATCTTCGGCCCCGGCATCGGAACCACCGGCAAGGTCAAAGCGGCGCGGGGCACTGGCACGGGCGGCATCTGACAGCGCGACACCGGCCTGCGCGCTGCGGGACGCGGCGGGCTTGTCAGCGGTCGTTGTGCCGGAAGCAGAAGCGGTCTCATGCGAAGCGGCGGCGGCAGCAGCGGTCGGCGCTGGCGGGGTCGCGCTGTTTGCGGCTTCGCTGGCCAGCATGAATTCGATGCGATCGGCCTTCAGGCCGTTCTCGATCAGGCTTTGCAGGATCTTGTCGGCGTAGTGGCGCGACACCCAGTTCCCCATGAACGTGGTCGGCACATAGAAACGGGCGACGCGGTTTTCGAGATCCTTGAAGCGCAGCGGCTCGATCCAGGCCTTGTAGCTGTTGGCGCCAACAGCCTTGCGAAGATCCTCCCGCACATGTCCCCAGGTCTCGTTCGTCATCTTTTTATCTTTCCCGCTTCACGCTTCTTTTTGGCCTGTCAGGTTCCGGTTGCCCGCGGTTG